>DATHXC010000006.1:0-35009 GCA_035459965.1 Methylophilaceae bacterium | reverse complement strand
GTAAGCTTTAGCTTCGCCACCAAACTTCTTTGACAGAATGGTGGTGATCGCTGCCGTTAATGTCGTCTTACCATGATCCACGTGACCAATAGTCCCCACGTTAACGTGTGGCTTCGTCCGTTCAAATTTACCTTTTGCCATAACCGTATCCTTTAACCTAGCCTTAAAATTAAGGCCCTATCAAGTTAAGTGGTGGTGCACTCTTCAAACCCTGCACCAATCTCATGGTGCCCATGGCGGGAATCGGACCCGCGACCTCTCCCTTACCAAGGGAGTGCTCTACCACTGAGCCACATGGGCGCTTACTAAATTTATTAACACCAACTGCCCAACTACTGACTTACAAATTCTTGATATGGAGCGGGTGAAGGGAATCGAACCCTCGTCATAAGTTTGGAAAACTTCTGCTCTACCATTGAGCTACACCCGCATCGAGCTAGCCCTAGAATCCAGGTAGCCAGCTTGGCCAGCGTATAGCCCTCACCTGGCTCCAAACACTACAAAATCACTTTTTGGTGGAGGGGGAAGGATTCGAACCTTCGTACTCTGAGAGAACGGATTTACAGTCCGTCGCCTTTAACCACTCGGCCACCCCTCCAAACCGAACCCAAGATTATGCTGATTTTTTGACCGGGTGTCAAACGTAATCGTGGCTATTACTGAGAACTAAATAGATGGTGCCGGATGTCGGAATCGAACTGACGACCTTCGCATTACAAGTGCGCTGCTCTACCAACTGAGCTAATCCGGCAGGTTTGAAAACAAACTTAAAATGAAACAAGTACTGCTTTTATTATTTTACCAATTTTAACGTTGGTTTTTTCACTGCCTTTTGCTTTTCTTCAGACTCAACCGCTGAGCCTTCTGTTTCGCCCGCAATTTCCTGAGTGCTGCTTCTTTCGCCAACTTTTTCAGAAGTTGTAGCTTCAACCTCAAAAAACATGCCTTGTCCGTTTTCACGGGCATATACACCGCGTACCGCTTCTATCGGCACATACAAATTATTCGATACACCGCTGAAGCGCGCCGAGAATGTAATCGCTTCTGCGCCAATATGCAAATCTTTTGTTGCGGAATAATTAAGATTTAGCACAATTTCGCCATCTTTTACATATCCAGCCGGCACTCGCGTTTGCGCATTTACCGCCACCAGCAAATGTGGTGTCAGGCCATTATCCACGCACCACTCATGGATTGCGCGAATCATATACGGCTTTGTGGAGAGCAATTCACTCATGCAAACGCGTCCTTGTGTTCAGCTTGGCCGCTATCAAACTACCTGCGCATCGCTTTTTCTGATGGCGTCATCGCTTCAATGTAAGCCGGGCGAGAGAATATACGTTCTGCGTACTTGAGTAAAGGGGCAGCTTGCTTAGGCAACTCGATGCCGTAGTGACCCAATCTCCACAGAAGGGGCGCTATTGCTACATCCAGCATAGAAAATTCATCACCTAAAATATATTGTTGCTTACTAAAAAGCGGCACAATTTGCGTCAAATTATCACGGATGATGGCACGCGCTTTATCTGCTACTTTTTGATTGTCTGACTCAACATCCTTGATTTGAGAAAACAACTGCTCCTCAAAGTTGTACAGAAACAAACGGGCACGGGCACGCATTACCGGATCAGCAGGCATCAGCTGTGGATGCGGAAAGCGCTCATCAATATACTCATTGATGATATTGGCTTGCTGCAGCACTAAATCACGCTCTACAAGCACTGGCACTTCGTTATGCGGATTGATAACTGCCAGATCTTCTGGCTTATTGGCAAGATCTACATCAATCACCTGAAAATCCATGCCCTTTTCAAAAAGAACAATGCGGCAGCGATGGCTGTAAGGATCGGTGGTGCCTGAATATAGTGTCATCATAATAATTTGTTTCCCTGCTAGCTAAAAAACAAAGCGGGAGGCATGCTGAAAGCAATGCCTCCCGCTAAGGTGTGATTTTAATGGATGTCTTTCCAGTATTCTTTTTTGAGGTAATACGTCAACACAAACATCAATCCTAAAAACAATAAGACAATAAGCCCTAAATGCATGCGCTTGTTTTTGGCAGGCTCTCCCATGTATACGAGATAATTCACTAGGTCGGCCACTGCCTCATCATATTGAGCCGGCGACATACTGCCAGGTTTATCCAGAACCAGCGTATGCGTCTCAGTCTTTTCATCCACCTTCAGGATTTGCTGGCCTTGCAGCTGCCAGAGCGCATGTGGCATGGCTACCTTATCGTAGACGGTGTTATTCCAGCCTGTTGGGCGCGTATCATCGCGATAGAAACCACGCAGATAGGTATACAGCCAGTCACCGCCATTTGCATAGGCGCGTGCCTGCACTGATAAATCAGGAGGAGCAGCACCAAACCAGGCCTTCGCGTCTTTCTTATTCATGGCGATGGTCATGGTGTCGCCAACCTTCTCGCCCGCAAACATCAGGTTACCCTTGATCTGCGCCTCAGTCAGACCGATATCCGCAAGACGGTTGTAACGCATGTATGCAGCGCTATGACAGCTCAGGCAGTAATTTACAAACATCTTGGCGCCACGTTGCAAGCTGGCCTGATTATTCGGGTCTATGGGGGCATGATCCAGCTTGACACCCTCGTTAGCCCAAACTAATGAAGACAGTGACAAGCCCAGCACTAATAGTAACTTCCTCATTATCCTGTCACCCTTTCTGGCACTGGCTTGGTTTTGTCTTTTTTGCTGTACCACGGCATCAGAACAAAGAACGCGAAGTAGATAGCAGTAAATATCCGTGCGACTACCGTGGCACGATCAGCACCACCCAAGATAAAGGTTCCAGGATCAAACTGACCCCAGAGATTAGAAGGCTCTGTGCCGAGATAACCCAGGATCAGGAAACTAATCACAAACGCAGCCAGCCATTTTTTATACAATGCACCACGATAGCGGATGGACTTTACCGGACTACGATCAAGCCATGGCAGCAGGGCAAAGATCACCACCGACAAACCCATCGCAGCAACGCCCGGGAATTGCGAATTCAAAATTGGCGGCACAGCACGCAAGATTGAGTAGTAAGGGGTAAAGTACCAAACAGGCGCAATATGCGGTGGCGTCTTAAATGGGTTAGCGGGTATGAAGTTGTTTGCCTCCAGGAAATAGCCACCCATCTCCGGCGCAAAGAAAATAATCGCCGAGAACACTATCAGGAACACCGAAACACCAACCAAATCTTTCACAGTGTAATAGGGGTGAAACGGGATGCCATCCAACGGAATATGCGTCACTGGATCCTTGTGTTTTTTAATTTCAACACCGTCTGGATTATTCGATCCCACTTCATGCAAGGCAATCAAGTGAGCAGCAACCAGGCCTAGCAATACCAGCGGCAAGGCAATGACGTGAAAAGCAAAGAAGCGATTCAGCGTAGCATCCGACACCATGAAATCACCACGCAACCACAATGAAATATCGGGGCCGATAAAGGGGATAGAACTGAACAGATTGATAATTACCTGTGCACCCCAGAACGACATCTGACCCCATGGCAAGAGGTACCCAAAGAAAGCCTCGCCCATCAACGCAAGGAAAATACCGACGCCAAACAGCCAGATCAGCTCACGCGGAGTACGGTAGGAACCGTAAATCAGCCCACGGAACATATGCAGGTACACCACCACGAAAAACATGGAGGCGCCTGTGGAGTGCATATAGCGTATCAGCCAGCCCCAAGAAACATCGCGCATGATGTATTCGACAGAAGCAAATGCCAGCTCAGCATCTGGCTTGTAGTTCATCGTGAGGAAAATGCCGGTAACAATTTGCAGCACCAACACCATCAAAGCCAACGACCCAAAGAAATACCAGAAATTGAAATTCTTAGGCGCGTAATATTCGGTTAAATGTGCCTTCAGATTAGAGGTCAGCGGAAAGCGATCGTCTACCCAGCCCAGTACATCAGTCAGATATTTTTGCATATTAAGCCGCCGCTCCCTTAGCATCTTCACCTACCAGCAATACGCTATCGCTAATATATTTGTGTGGCGGAACCACTAGATTAATAGGCGCTGGCGAGCCCTTGAATACACGGCCTGCCAGATCAAACTTGGAGCCGTGACAAGGACAGAAAAAGCCGCCCGGCCAATCCACCCCCATGTCACCAGCTGCCTGCAATTTTGGAGATGGCGAACAGCCCAGGTGAGTACAGATGCCGACGATCACCATCAGATTGGATTTAATCGAGCGGCCTGGATTATTACAGTAGTCGGGTTGCTGAGTCACAACATCCAGCATCGGGTCAGACAGCCGGTCATTATGCTTATCTAACTGATCCAGCATTTCCTTGGTGCGATTAATTACCCACACCGGCTTGCTGCGCCATTCAATAGTAATCATCGCACCTGGCTCAATCTTGCTGACATCCGCCTCGACGGGAGCGCCAGCGGCTTTCGCACGCTCACTTGGCAGCATGCTCAGAACAAATGCAGTACCAGCAACACCAGCTCCGGCCGCACCAGCCACACCAGTCGCAGCAATTAAAAAACGCCGCTTACTTTTATCCACTTCCTGATTCGCCATTACATGCCCTTAAATTTAATTCGCGACTGTATTGATGCTTTGTAAACAACGGTGCATTTTACAGCTTTCAGCGTAAAACTTAAACTAAGAATGTGCTATTTATCTGTCTTAATTCTAAATTTTAGATTTAATAGTTATACAGGGTTATCAATATCAATGAATTCATGTTGTAGCGAAAAATGGCTGGCCAGATGCCGCCCTAATGCCTGAACTCCATAACGCTCAGTAGCATGATGGCCGGCAGCAATATAGGCCACTCCAGACTCTCTTGCCAGATGTACCGTTTGCTCGGAAATTTCACCACTGATAAAAACATCAACACCAAGACTAATCGCAGTTTCAATATAATCTTGAGCTCCACCCGTACACCAGGCAACACGCTTGACCTGCTTACCCGCATCGCCAATAGACATAGGCGGACGGCTTAGTTGTGCACCCAACTGTTCGCAAAACGCATCCAGCCGAATAGACACTGGCAGTGAGCCATAGGCGACCATATTCTGCTCTCCTGCCCAGCCCTCAACAGCGATGCCCATCACCCGGCCAAGCTGCACATTGTTGCCATATTCAGCATGGGCATCCAGCGGCAAGTGATAAGCCAACAAGTTGATATTGTGGTCGAGCAGGAACTTCAAGCGCGAACGCTTGATGCCGACAATACGCTCATCCTCACCACGCCAGAAATAGCCGTGATGGACAAGTACCAGATCAGCACTTTTTGCATGTGCTACTTCGAGCAATGCCATACTTGCAGTAACCCCTGTGACGATCTTGAAGACATCGCTGCGCCCTTCCACCTGCAATCCATTAGGGCAATAATCACGGAAGCGCTCAGGCTGTAGAATTTGTCGGGTATAATCAACCAACTGGTTTGTTTTCATTTGCTTTTATTCCTTAACTTTCCTTCACTAACACACTGAGTATTGCTATCCCATGAGAAAACTTTGGCTCATTTTTGCACAAACCGTCACTGTAAGTCTTGCTGCACTTTTTGTTGTGCAGATGTTTTACCCCGAGTTACTGCATAAACAGGAAAAAGCAGTCGTCGTCCAGCAAGCCGAATCATTGCCTGCGACTACCAATGCAGGCTCTTACAGCAGCGCTGCCAAAAAAGCCATGCCGACTGTAGTCAATATATTTACCAGCAAAAAAGCCGCTGTTAATCCGCACCAGCAGTTTCTTGATGATCCACTATTCCGCCATTTCTTTGGTGACCAGTCGGATGACCAACCTCAACGCGAGAACAGTCTTGGCTCAGGCGTCATCGTTAGTGCTCAGGGGCTGATTTTAACCAACCACCATGTAGTTGAAGCTGCAGATGAAATTGAAGTAGCACTGGCTGATGGCCGCACTATTCCGGCCCGTGTTGTAGGCACAGACCCTGAAACCGATCTGGCAGTACTTAAAGTAGATCTTAAAGACTTACCCGCTATCACGTTCGCCAACCCTGAAAATATCAGCGTAGGCGATGTAGTGCTCGCCATAGGCAATCCATTTGGTGTGGGTCAGACGGTCACTCAGGGCATTATCAGCGCCTTGGGACGTAATCACCTCGGGATCAACACTTTTGAAAATTTCATCCAGACTGATGCGCCCATCAATCCCGGCAATTCCGGTGGGGCGCTGATCGATACTGAAGGCAACCTGGTTGGCGTGAACAGCGCAATTTACTCACGCAGTGGCGGCTCCATGGGCATCGGCTTTGCCATCCCGGTCAGCCTGGCTAAACAGGTGATGGAACAGATCATACGTCAAGGTAGCGTCACTCGCGGTTGGATTGGTATTGAGGCGCAGGATATAACGCCGGAGCTGGCTGAATCATTCAAGCTCAAGCAAACCAATGGCTCATTAATAGCAGGTATCGTTGGCAACAGCCCAGCCGAACGTGGCGGACTTAAGCCGGGTGATATTCTGTTGGAGATTGATGGGACAGAAGTGGTGGATAGCGCCAGCATGCTCACTTTGATTTCCGGTCTGAAACCCGGCAAAAAAGCCATGCTCAAGATTTCGCGCAATCAGCGACTTATCGAAATCACGGTCGTTATTGGCAAGCGGCCCAAGCCCATCCCGCAGATCCAGTCCCAATCAGATCAGGACTAGAGCTAAGCCTCAGAACTTTATGGCGCAATGCCTATGCTTGGGTCTGGCTTGGGCTGAACAAAACCGGCCACAAATATTCCTGCCTCGTATAGCAACCATAGTGGCACTGCCAGCATCACCTGCGAGATGACATCTGGCGGAGTGAATATTGCGCCAATCACGAACGCGCCGACAATTACGTAAGAGCGCACTTCTTTCAATGTTTTGATATTCACCAGACCAAATCTGACTAACAACACCACTGCAATAGGCACCTCAAACGCAAAACCAAACGCCATGAACAGCGTAATCACGAAATCCAGGTAATTGCCTATGTCTGTCATGACTGCCACGCCCTCTGGCGCAGAACCTGCGATAAAACCAAACACGACTGGGAACACGGCAAAATAGGCAAAGGTCATGCCCAGCAAAAATAATAAAGTGCTGGCCACCACTACCGGGCCCATAAAGCGCCGCTCGTGGACATACAGGCCGGGGGCGACAAATGACCAGACTTGATACAGCGTATGCGGCAGGGAAATGATAAACGCAGTTAGCATGGCCACTTTCATTGGTACGAAAAATGGCGTAGTGACCGCGGTAGCGATCATCTGCCCGCCGGCAGGCAACTTGCTCAGCAACGGGTGTGCAAGCAAGGTGTATATTTTATTGGCTAAGGGGAGTAAGGCTATAAACACCACAAGAAACCCAACTACGATGCGCAGCAAGCGATCGCGCAGTTCAATCAGGTGTGAGATGAATGTTTCGGAGGGATTCACTGCGAGCTTTTAGGCGGTAAAACTTCTTGGGGATGATCGGTGTTAATGGCTGGAGGGGCTTGCGTCAGGATAGCGGACTGTTGCTCTGCTGCTACATTAGCCTCAGCAAGCGCAGTCATATCGCGCTCCAAGGCAGCCACTTCATTGGATACGGCAGCACCGGCCTGATCCACATTGCTCTTGGCTTGCATCACACCTTCCCTGATTTCCTGCTGGATTTTGTGCAAATCCTCAAACTGCATTTCACGCTCAATGTCAGATTTCACGTTTGCAACATAGCGTTGCATACGACCAGCCAGCAAACCCAGCGTTCGTGCAACCTTGGGTAGCTTCTCCGGGCCAATCACCAATAGCGCCACAACGGCGATCACGATCAACTCTGAGAATGCAACATCAAACACTTGTTTGACCCATTACTCTGATTTGGTCTTTTGTGTTACTTCGCCCTCTACCGTGCTACCGGTAGTCGTGTCATCAAGTTTTGGTTTTTGCTTTTCCTCATTCACGGCATCCTTGAAGTTTTTCACGGCGCCGCCAACATCACTACCGATATTACGCAGCTTCTTGGTACCGAACACCAGAACTACTATCAACAATACGATCAACCAATGCCAGATGCTAAATGAACCCATGATGGTTCTCCTGATGTTTTGTTAAATTTGTAATAAATATTAAGTTAGGTTTTAGGTAAAGTTGCGCCGCCACCGAACACATGCATGTGTATATGAAACACTTCCTGTCCGCCTTCGCGACCGGTATTGATCATAGTGCGGAATCCAGGCAGTCCTTGCTCTTTAGCAAGCTTGGGTGCCAGCAGCAGCATCTTTCCCAGCAAAGCCTCATGACGGGGCTCACAGCTGGCAAGACTCTCGATGTGCTCTCTAGGCACAATCAGCACATGCACTGGTGCAATCGGGTGGATATCTTTGAAGACGATGACATCATCATCTTCATAAATACGCGTGGAGGGTATATCACCTTTTACGATCTTGCAGAAGATGCAGTCGGCACTCATGCTTTATGCTCCCTTTGGGCTTTTTCATCTATGCCGGAAAGCCCTTCGCGACGTGCCAGTTCATCCAGCACATCCTGCGGCTTCAGTCCGGCTTGCGCCAGCATCACCAGGGTATGAAACCATAAATCGGCGGTCTCGTAGATGATCTGCGATTTATCGCCATCTTTGGCAGCGATAATTGTCTCCGTCGCCTCTTCGCCCACTTTTTTGAGGATGCTGTCCATGCCTTTGGCATAGAGTTTTGCCACATAGGATGACTGTGGATCTGCGCTTTTGCGCTCTTCCAGCAACTCAGCCAAACGGTCAAGCACATCACTCATGATGGTAAATATCCTCAGGATTTTTAAGTACTGGCTGGTCAATCACCCACTCGCCATTTTCCAGCTTCTGGAAAAAACAGTCATGCCTGCCTGTGTGACAGGCAATGCCGCCGACTTGTTCAACTGTCATCAGTAGCACATCTTCATCACAATCCAGATGCAGCTCATGTACTTTCTGCACATGACCGGATTCCTCGCCCTTATGCCAGAGCTTGTTGCGTGAGCGTGACCAATACACTGCATGACCGGTCTCTACCGTCAGTTGCAATGCTTCGCGGTTCATGAAGGCGAACATCAGGACCTGGCCGGTACCTGCCTCCTGAGCAATCACCGGCAACAGTCCATCAGTCCAGTTCACTTTATCCAGCCAATCGTTCACAGCCTGACCTCTATATCCCTGTCGCGCATGTATTCCTTAGCCTCACGTACCGTATATTCACCGTAATGGAAAATACTGGCGGCCAGCACCGCATCGGCACCGCCCAACTTCACGCCATCGACCAGATGCTGCAGGTTGCCCACGCCACCTGAGGCGATGATAGGCACATCGACCGCATCACTGATAGCCTTGTTCAGGGCCAGGTTAAAACCAATTTTGGTACCATCTCTGTCCATGCTGGTCACCAGCAGTTCACCGGCACCCAAGCCTACCATCTTACGCGCCCATTCCACGGCGTCCAAGCCTGTCGGCTTGCGGCCGCCATGCGTAAACACTTCCCAACGCGGATTAGGTGAATTGGCCTCGTTGACCTGCTTGGCATCAATCGCCACCACGATGCATTGCGAACCATATCTATCTGCGGCATCTGCAACCAGTTGCGGATTTACTACGGCAGAAGTATTGATACTGACCTTATCTGCACCAGCATTCAACAAGCGCCTGACATCTGCAACCTCACGTACACCACCGCCTACCGTTAGCGGGATAAATACCTGCGAGGCAACCTGCTCAATGATATGCAATATCAGACCACGATTATCGGAGCTTGCAGTGATGTCGAGGAAAGTCAGTTCATCTGCACCCTGCTCATCATAGCGTCGTGCAATCTCAACCGGGTCACCGGCATCGCGCAGCTCGAGAAAGTTGACGCCTTTAACGACACGACCATCGGTAACATCAAGGCAGGGGATAATGCGTTTCGCCAAGCCCATTAAACATTTTCCATGAAGAAGACTTTTATGAGTAAGCCCGGCATTAGCCGTTAAGCTCATCCGCCAGCGCTTGTGCCGCGGCGAAATCCAGCGTGCCTTCGTAAATGGCACGGCCAGTGATAGCACCCATGATGCCTTCAGACTCTACTGCACATAATTTACGCACATCGTCCAGATTGGTGATGCCACCGCTAGCAATCACGGGAATCTTGAGTGCTTGTGCCAGCGCAACCGTAGCTTCGATATTCACGCCACTCAACATGCCATCACGGCCAATGTCGGTATAGACCACAGCTTCAACCCCATAGTCCTCAAACTTTTTGGCCAGGTCGACCACATCATGCCCGGTCAGTTTAGACCAGCCATCGACTGCCACCTTGCCATCCTTAGCATCGAGGCCAACAATAATCTGGCCAGGAAAGGCATAGCAAGCCTCGTGCAGGAAGCCCGGATTCTTCACCGCAGCTGTGCCGATAATCACGTAATCGATACCGTTATCCAGATAGCGCTCTATGGTTTCCAGATCCCGGATACCGCCACCCAGCTGGATCGGGATCTCGCCAGCCGCAGCCTTGACGATGGCCTTGATGGCGCCTTCATTCACCGGCTTGCCGGCAAAGGCGCCATTCAAGTCCACCAGATGCAAACGCTGACCGCCCTGGTCCACCCAGTGACGCGCCATGGCGCCGGGGTCTTCGGAAAACACCGTGGCATCTTCCATCAAGCCTTGTTTCAAACGTACACAATGACCGTCTTTTAAATCGATAGCGGGAATAATCAGCATAATGTCAGTAAGGGCGAGTTAAGTTATAGGTTAAGTAATTAAGATTCAAGAATGCCCATTCCATTGGACAAAGTTGGATAAAAGCTGCAAGCCAGCATGCTGGCTCTTCTCCGGGTGGAACTGCACAGCGAAAATATTATCGCGGGCGACGACACCAGTAAATCTCGCCGGGTAATCAGTATACCCAGCAATCAAGCTCTGATCTTCAGGCGCCACATAATAGCTGTGTACATAGTAAAAACGGGCACCGTTTTCTATATCGGCCCATAAAGGGTGAGATTTAGCCTGGTAAACCTGGTTCCAGCCCATGTGCGGCACCTTGAGTTTGTTGCCCTCAGCATCATGCATATCAGTGGCGGCAAAGCGTTTAACATTCCCAGCCAAGATACCCAAGCCTGCAGCATCCCCTTCTTCGGAATGATCAAACAGCAATTGCAGCCCGATACAAATACCTAGGAAAGGTTTATTCGCCGCTGCGCTGATCACGGCATCACGCAAACCACGGCTCTCCAGCTCGCGCATACAGTCAGGCATCGCGCCCTGCCCTGGGAACACGACTCTTTCAGCCGCATTGATTTGTGCAGGATCGTTGGTGACGATTACATTCTTGTTGGGTGCTACATGCTCTAGCGCTTTAGAAACGGAGCGCAGATTGCCCATACCGTAATCCACTACTGCTATATCAATCATGATATTTTTCTGAAAATACTACAGGCTATACAAAAGGCTAAAGAAATTAGAGCAGCGTTATACTTTAATCGATTAACAAGGCTTATAAATTACAAAGAACCCTTGGTCGAAGGCATGATGCCTGCCATGCGATCATCATGCGCTACCGCCATGCGTAAGGCACGGCCAAAAGCTTTAAATATGGTTTCTGCCTGATGGTGAGCATTGTCACCTCGCAGATTATCAATGTGCAAGGTCACCAGGGCATGATTCACAAAGCCCTGAAAAAATTCGTGGATTAGATCAACGTCAAAATCACCGATACGGGCACGCGTGAACTCCACGCCAAATTCCATACCGGGACGTCCTGAGAGGTCGAGCACTACGCGTGATAACGCCTCGTCCAAAGGCACGTAAGCGTGGCCGTAACGACAAAGTCCTTTTTTATCACCGACTGCTTTGGCAAACACCTGACCCAGGGTAATGCCTATGTCTTCAACTGTGTGGTGCGCATCGATATGCAAATCGCCGGTTGCCTGCACGGTGATATCCATCATGCCGTGACGTGCGATTTGATCAATCATGTGATCCAGAAATGCCAGGCCGCTTGCAAGCTTGGATACACCTGTACCATCTAGATTGATTGAGACTGAAATCTGAGTTTCAAGAGTATTACGGCTAACTTCAGCGATACGCATGAGGGAGTTCTTACTTTCCTATTTTAAACTTTGACGGCTGTACAATTTAACAGCAATACAATTATAACTACTTTACCTAACTCGGGCTTTACAAAACTATGGCCTTACAAAGCAAAACCGCCACAAAACTTTATTTGATTGTTTTGCAGCGGTTTTGATACTTGATGAGCTGTTGCCTAACTAAAATTTTTAGCTAAACAGGCCTTTTAACCAGCCGAACAAACCACCACCTGAAGTCGTGCCACGTGCCAGGCCAGTGATTTCAGCAGCAGAAGCAGCAGGATCAGCAGCACCGTAGATAGCAGCGCCAGCTACAACGATCGTTGCACCAGCATCAACCACTTGACGTACGGTTGCAGCTTTAACACCACCAGCTACAGAAACTTTAACACCAAGGCCAAGGCCGTTTACCAGCGCCAAATCGGCAAATGGTGTTTGACCAGCAGCTTGTTGATCCAGACCAGTATGCACGCCAATGATGTGTGCGCCCATTTTTACAGCTTCTTTAGTACGTGTAGCTTTGTCTTCAACATTGATCAAGTCAACTTGAGCTTCTTTGCCATACTTGTTAGCAACGTCGATTACGCCTTTGATAGTGCCAAGATCAGCAGTACCCAGAACTGTACAAATATCAGCACCAGCCTTATAGAATGGCTCAGCTTCGTAGTAACCAGCATCCATAGTCTTCAAGTCAACCAGGATCTTGTTGTTTGGGAACTTGGCGCGCAATACTTCAAGCAGTTTGATGCCATTGTGCTTGATGCAAGGTGTACCAATTTCAAGGATGTCTACGTGTGGGGCAACTGTAGTAGCAAGTGCTACGGTTGCGTCGAAATCTAATGAGTCTAATGCCATTTGGGTTAGTGCCACGATACTTCCTCCGCTTAATTACAAGGTTATGATTTAGCTACAAAAAATATAATACATTTTTTCCAATGTGTTAATAGAACAGCGTTCTGACATTGGAAATAAACTTGCGAGATTTTTTCTCAAGTTGACGTTATATAACGATTTTGCGTTTTGGTCAAAAATACTTTATTAAATAGGGCGTTAATACCGTCCTACAGTATCTCTTTAAGCGCCTTCACCAGCGCTGCACATTCGCCATCTGTACCTATGGTAATACGCATGTACTGGGCAATACGCTCAGGGCTCTTGAAGTGACGCACGATGATGCTACGTTCACGCAAATGCATAGCGAGCTCTACGGCATCGCGCTGCGCATGCTTTACAAAAATAAAATTGGCGGCAGATGGAAGCACTTCGAAACCCAGGGCCTGCAACTCACTCACTAATCGCTCACGGCTGGCTATTACCTTGTTGCGTGCCTCATCAAAGTAGGCTTTATCCTGCATTGCGGCGGCGGCACCGGCTGTAGCAAACCGATCCAGCGGATAGGAGTTGAAACTATCCTTTACCCGATGCAAGGCATCAATCAAATCCACATGGCCAACGGCGTAACCCACACGCAAACCAGCCAAGGAACGGCCTTTGGACAGGGTATGTGTGATGAGCAACTGTGGGTATTGATCGATTAGCTGAATAGCAGACTCGCAACCAAAATCCACATACGCTTCATCGATCACCACAACGGATTCAGTATTCGCTTTGAGTAAACGCTTAATGTCAGCCAATGCCAGCTGACGCCCGGTAGGGGCATTGGGATTGGGGAAAACAATGCCACCGTTAGGCTGCAGATAATCATCCACATTGATTTCAAATGAGGCTGTAAGCGGAATGGTCTGATATTCAATATCATAAAGCCCGCAATACACAGGGTAAAAGCTGTAGGTGATATCCGGGAATAACAGCGGCGCATCATGCTTTAACAAGGCATTAAACACATGCGCCAGCACCTCATCTGAACCATTGCCAACAAATACCTGACTAGTCTGGATGCCATGAAATTCAGCGATGGCTAATTTCAGCTTATCGGAGTTAGGGTCAGGATAAAGGCGCAAACTGTCTGCAGCTTCGGCCTGCAAAGCAGCCAGCACCTTGGGGCTTGGCCCATAAGGATTCTCGTTGGTATTGAGCTTGATCAGGTTAGCAATTTTCGGCTGCTCACCCGGTACATAGGGTGTCAGGCCGTGCACCACCTTGCTCCAGAATTTACTCATTATGATTTAAGGCGGAACTCTGCGCTTCTGGCGTGCGCCTGCAAGCCTTCACCGCGGGCTAACGTAGAAGCGACTTTACCCAACACCTGCGCACCTTCAGCAGACACCATGATCAGGCTACTGCGTTTTTGGAAGTCGTAAACGCCCAATGGCGAGGAAAAACGCGCAGTACGTGATGTGGGCAACACATGGTTAGGGCCCGCACAGTAATCTCCTAATGCTTCACAGGTATCACGCCCCATGAAAATGGCGCCGGCATGCTTGATTTTCTTGCTGAAGGCTAATGGCTCATCTAGCGACAATTCCAAGTGCTCAGGGGCGATGTAGTTGGCGATTTGTGCCGCTTCCTCAAGATCACGCACATGGATCAGTGCACCTCTATCCTGCAATGAAGTCAGGATGATTTCCTTGCGTGGCATTTCTTCTACCAGCCTGTCCATACTGGCTGCCACTTTATCCAGGAACTCGGCATCGGGTGATAACAATATCGCCTGTGCCAATTCATCGTGCTCGGCCTGTGAGAACAAGTCCATCGCCACCCAGTCGGGATTAGTCTTGCCATCACAAATGACCAGTATCTCGGAAGGCCCGGCCACCATATCGATGCCGACTACGCCGAAGACACGACGCTTTGCCGCAGCCACATAGGCATTGCCGGGGCCGACTATCTTGTCGACCTGCGGCACGGTTTGCGTACCATAAGCCAGCGCCGCCACGGCTTGCGCGCCGCCGATACAGAATACACGGTCGACATCGCAGATCGCAGCCGCAGCCAGCACCAGCGCATTCTTCTCGCCATTCGGCGTTGGCACCACCATGATGAGCTCACTCACACCAGCCACCTTGGCCGGGATTGCGTTCATCAATACCGATGAAGGATATGCAGCCTTGCCGCCAGGGACGTATAAGCCGACCCGATCAAGCGAAGTGACTTGCTGGCCCAGCAAGGTGCCATCATTCTCAGTATAGGTCCAGGAAGACATCAATTGCTTCTCATGGTAGCTGCGCACGCGGTTAGCTGCTTGCTGCAAAGCTTTGCGCTGTTCGGCAGGCAGACTCTCCAACGCCTGATGTAATTCAACTTTAGAGATTTCCAGCTGGCTCAGGCCAGCCACATCCAGGCGATCAAAGCGCCTAGTATATTCCAGCACCGCTTCATCACCGCGCTTCTTCACGTCGCGCAGAATATTTGCTACCACCAGGTCGATTTCATCGTCCTGTGCAGTCTCGAATGCCAGCAACTGTTTTAAATCACTGTCGAAACTGGCATCTTTGGTAGAAAAACGTCTTACCTTCATTTCAATATCCTAATTGTGCTTCTTGATTACTTAACAGCTGGTTTATTTAACAGCTAGTGCAATGCTGTCCATGATAGGTTGCAGCATGGCACGCTTCAATTTCAATGAGGCCTGATTGACTACCAGGCGCGAGCTGATCTCGCTGATTTCTTCAACGGCTTTCAGGTTATTGGCACGCAGTGTGCCGCCTGTGCTCACCAAATCCACAATTACATCCGCCAAGCCAACCAGCGGACCCAGCTCCATGGAGCCATACAGCTTGATCAAGTCCACGTGCATGCCTTTATCTGCAAAGTGTTCACGTGCTGCCTTGACATATTTGGTGACGACTTTAAGGCGTGCACCACGGCGGATGGAACCGAAATAATCGAAATCTTCGCGTACCGCCACCATCATCTTACAACGGGCAATTTTCAGGTCCAGTGGCTGATATAAACCCTCGCCACCATGCTCATTCAGCACATCCTTACCGGCAATGCCCAGATCGGCTGCGCCATATTGCACATAAGTCGGCACATCGGTTGCACGCACTATGATCAACCGCACATCCGGGCGATTGGTTTCCAGTATGAGTTTGCGCGAGGATTCCGGATCTTCCAGCGCAGTGATGCCTGCCGCAGCCAGTAGTGGCGTGGTTTCTTCAAATATCCGGCCTTTGGATAATGCAATAGTAATCATGGTTAATTTACTCTTTTTACTCTCGCACCCAGTGCAGTCAACTTTGCTTCCAGCAATTCATAACCACGATCCAGATGATAAATACG
Organism: Methylophilaceae bacterium; assembly: GCA_035459965.1. Classification (GTDB taxonomy): domain Bacteria; phylum Pseudomonadota; class Gammaproteobacteria; order Burkholderiales; family Methylophilaceae; genus DATHXC01. The sequence continues at coordinate 18,781 of DATHXC010000006.1, read as the reverse complement.
CTCTATAGTGGTCTCACCGCGTGCTACCAAGCCAGCAAGTACCAAGCTGGCAGAAGCGCGCAAATCGGTTGCCATCACGGTGGCACCATCCAAATACTCCACTCCGCGTACGATTGCAGTGTTACCTTCCACTTCGATATGCGCACCCAGGCGCTGCATTTCCTGCACATGCATAAAGCGGTTCTCAAAGATGGTTTCCGTCACGGTGGCCACACCATCTGCCACGGTATTCAATGCCATCAGTTGTGCCTGCATGTCGGTAGGAAAAGCCGGATGCGGCGCAGTGCGCAAATTAACCGATTTCAACTTGCCGGTGCTGGTAATGGAGATGGTATTCGCATCATGCTCTATGGTGGCACCGGCTTCGCGCAACTTTTCAATCACGGCATCCAGCAAGTCAGCACGCGCATTGGTCAGCTTGATGCTGCCGCCCGTCATGGCAGCAGCTACCAGATAAGTACCCGCTTCTATGCGATCACAGACCACGGCATGCTCGGCACCATTGAGTCGCTCCACGCCATGCACGGTAATCACATCAGTGCCGGCACCCTCAATTCGCGCGCCCATCTTGATCAGGCATTCTGCCATATCGACCACTTCAGGTTCCCGTGCGGCATTTTCCAGCACCGTAGTACCGGTTGCCAGCGCAGCGGCCATCATCAGGTTTTCGGTACCAGTGACGGTCACCAGATCCATGAAAATACGTGCGCCCTGCAGGCGCTTGTTTGGCAGGTGTGCAGTTGTTGCCTCAATATAGCCATGCTCAATATGTATCTCGGCACCCATCGCCTGCAAACCCTTGATGTGCAGATCTACCGGGCGTGAGCCGATGGCACAGCCACCCGGCAAGGAAACACGGGCATGGCCGAAGCGTGCCAGCAAAGGGCCTAACACCAGTATGGAAGCACGCATGGTTTTCACCATCTCGTACGGCGCTTCTTGCGAAGTCACATCACTTGCATCCAGCGTCACGCAGTTATCTGCTGTCAGATCAACCTTTACACCCATATGCCGCAACAATGTGTAAGTCGTATTCACATCCTTCAGGTTAGGCACACTGGATAGCTTGAGTGGTGTTTCCGCCAGCAAAGCCGCGCAGATGATGGGCAAAGCCGCATTCTTTGCCCCTGAAATACGTACTTCGCCGTTAAGCTTGAAACCGCCTTCTATAACAAGTTTATCCAATTAGGCAGTCGCTTCCTGCACCATTTTTTGCAACTCACCTTGCTGGTACAAATCGCGCATGATATCTGAGCCGCCAACGAACTCGCCGTTGATATACAGTTGTGGAATAGTAGGCCAGTTGGCGTAGCTCTTGATGCCCTCACGAATAGCAGGGTCAGCCAATACATCGATAGTGGTGAGGTTAGTTACACCGCATGCTTGCAGTATCTGAATTGCCAGGCCGGAAAAACCACATTGCGGGAATTTCGGGCTGCCCTTCATATATAGCACAACCGGGTTTGATGTCACTTGGCTCTTGATAATCTCTTGTGTATCCATGGTCGTTCTCCATACATTTAAATTAAAATTCTTTGCTGACTATTTTTGTTGTCTGGCAAGTTTTTAGTCAGGCTTGCGGCTTGTAAGAGTAGCCTTATGCGGCGCTCAATTTTGCCCATGCTTCCGGGGTAAATGTGCGCATGGAAAGCGCGTGTATTTCTTGGCGCATGCGGTCTCCTAAAGCCTGATAGACCAGCTGGTGTTGTTGCACCATGTTTTTTCCGACAAATAGTGGGCTGACGACAATCGCCTCAAAATGCTGGCCGTCGTCGCCCAATACCTGCACGTGGTCACAGGCCAGGCCTTGGGTGATATAGGTTTTTAAATCTGATGCACTCAACATTCAGGACTACCTCAATACATTTACTCAAAAAATTTAAGGGAACAATTACTTAACCGCGCAGCTTATAGCCCGACTTCAACATATGCAATGCTACTAATGACAGGACAAAAAAGCTGGCACCCACGACACTCAAACTCACCCATGGTGAAATATCACTGACGCCGAAAAATCCATGCCTGAAGCCATCTATCATGTAAAAAAATGGATTGAGGTGCGATACCTTCTGCCAGAACGGGGGCAGTGAATGTATCGAGTAAAACACCCCGGATAAAAATGACAACGGCATGATGATAAAATTCTGGAAAGTGGCCATCTGGTCAAACTTCTCTGCCCATATGCCCGCAATGATACCAAAGGTTCCCAGTAAAGCACTGCCCAGAAAGGTAAATGCCAGAATAATAAATGGATGCTTGACCGGCAAAGACACGAAGAAACTGGCTACAAGCAGAATACAGAGCCCGACTACCAATCCGCGGACAATCGCTGCACCAAGAAATGCCAGGAAAAACTCCAGATAAGAAAGTGGCGTCAGCAGTACAAAAATAATATTGCCCATCACCTTGGATTGCACCAGGCTGGAAGAGCTATTGGCAAAAGCGTTTTGCAGCACCGACATCATGATCAGGCCGGGAATCAGGAATGCGCTGTACTCCACCCCCGGGTAAACCTCAACATGGGCTTGTAGCACATGCGAAAAGATCAGCAGGTATAGCAAAGCCGTCATCACAGGTGCCGCCACCGTCTGGAAAGCCACGCGCCAGAAACGCAGCAACTCCTTCTTGAACAAGGTCCAGACACCGCGATAATTCATGCTAGCCGCTTGGGTGGGCGTTAGATCTGGCTTCATGGCCTGCCTACCAAATCCACGAATACATCTTCAAGATCTGCTACCTGCAACTGCATATCGTCAACCATGAGCTGCGCGCTCCTGATCGCGGATAGAATCGGTTCAATCTGGGTGATGTCGCTTAACGACAGGTTGTAAGTATCTCCATCCTGGCTACGCACCAGGTCAGTCAAACTAACAGGCAAACTACCACCACGCAATTTGAGGCGGAGATTTTTACCCGGGATGCGGTTAAGCAGGTTGGCCGTGCTATCCAGCGCAATAATCTCACCCTGCTTCATCATGGCGATGCGGTTACACAGCACTTCCGCCTCTTCCAGGTAATGCGTAGTCAATATAATGGTATGACCCTCGCGATTGAGGCGCTTGATGAATTCCCACATGCTCTGGCGTAGCTCAACGTCTACACCCGCTGTTGGTTCATCCAGCACAATCACCGGCGGCTTGTGGGCTAGCGCCTGCGCAATCAGCGCACGACGCTTCATACCACCTGAAAGGCGACGCATATTGGTGTGCGCTTTGTCAGTAAGCCCGAGCGCTTCGATCACCTCATCTACCCAGGCATCGTTTTCCTTACCGCGCCCAAAATAACCAGCCTGGAAGCGCAGCATCTCGCGCACATTAAAGAACGGGTCGAATACCAGTTCTTGTGGCACCACGCCGAGCGCCAATCTGGCTTGACGGTAATCACCCAGCACATCATGGCCCATGATTGATAAATGGCCGCTACTTGGCCGCATGAGGCCTGCCAGCAAGTTGATCAGTGTAGATTTACCGGCGCCATTTGGGCCAAGCAAGGCAAAAAACTCACCCTGCTCAATAGTCAAATCAATACCTTTCAGCACATGCAATGGGCCGAAATACTTGTGAACCTGCTCGATTTTAATCGCGGGAGTCATTTGATTTGAAGATGCTTAGGCAGAAAGCCTAAAAGCTCAATGCGAGGATTGTGGGATGAGCTCGACCACGCCGTAAAGCGTGGCGAGACTTATCAGGTTTTGCGGGAAATTAGCAAAGGTGAGTTTAACTTTGCTGGCATGAGCATTTCTAAGCCACTCAAACAGCAAGCTGATGGAAGCTGTATCCACTTCGGTCACTGCGGCCAAATCAATTTCCAGAGATTTCGCTGTTGCCAGATCAGAACTCTGAGCGAGCAAAGCCTCGACCTGAGAAATAGTCATATCCCCAGTCACTAACCACCGATGCTCTTCTTTTGTGATCTCAGCCAATTTATAAAACTCTGATTACTAAATTATTTTTTAATACCTAATGGGGTTACTTAGTGCCAGCTTGCTTGTTCTTGTCAGCCAATTTCTGGATCAAACCATCCAGACCAGATTGACGTACTTCAGTTGAGAACTGACCACGATAATTTGTTACCAGGCTCACACCCTCGATCACGATATCAAAAACTTTCCAGCTTTCGCCTGACTTTTCCAGCGTGTAATCAACCGCAACTGGCTGACCACCAGGTTGCAGAATCAATGTCTTGACCGTCACTTCTTTATCAGTCGGCTGCGCGCGCAATGGCTTGTATTCAATGGTTTGATTACGATACTTTGATAGCGCAGTAGCATAAGTACGCAACATCAGGCTGCGGAATTCTTTTTGAAAAGCATCCTGCTGGTCTTTAGTGGCCTTAGTCCAGCTTCTACCCAACACCAATTGGGAGACACGGTCAAAATTGAAGTTAGGCAAAATCTTTTCTTCTGCCAAGGCAAATATCTTCTTCTGATCTCCGGCCTGAATGTCTTTATCTTTCTTGACAATTTCCAGCACTTCTTCTGCCGTACTCTTGACCAAGGCATCCGGTGCAATCTCTGCCAGCGCACTGCCTGCAAAGGCAACAAATGTCATGCTCAATAAAAATTTAACTACATTTTTCATATATTTTCTTTTCAAGAATTATTCGGAGGCTTTACCACAACTACTTAGGAGTCTCTTCGGCAGAATTAGTTTCTGAAGATTTGTTTTCCGAGGCTTTATTGTAGAGGAACTGGCTAATCATCTTTTCCAGCACCACAGCATCTTGCGTATGGGTAATTTTATCACCATTTGCCAGGGAGGCCGTATCGCCGCCAGCCTCAAGGCCGACATACTGCTCACCCAACAAGCCAGCGGTAAAAATACTGGCGAAAGTGTCTTTAGGGAATGGATACCGCTTATCCAACTTAAGCGTCACTACTGCCTCATAGTTTGTACTATCGAACTGGATGCCGTCTACACGGCCAACCACTACACCCGCACTTTTGACCGGAGCGCGCGGCTTAAGTCCACCTATGTTTTCAAAGGCAGCTGTTACGGCATAGGTTTCACCTATGTTTGTAGTAGTCAGGTTGCCCACTTTCATCGCGAGACCAAAAATAGCGGCAGCGCCCGCTGCCGCGAATATACCTACCCATAAATCTATTGTCGTGCGTTCCATCATGTCTCCCCATACTTCATCATGTCGTCAAAACTACCAGCGTCGCCAACAATCACGATCAACGACTTCAACAAAGTCTTTCAGCTAATCATAAAAGAAGTCATTACAAAATCCAGCCCCAGCACAGCCAGCGATGAGTTCACTACAGTACGAGTAGTAGCACGGCTCACCCCTTCGGCAGTGGGCGGGGCATCGTACCCTTCAAACAGGGCGATCATGGTACATGCAATACCAAATACAACACTCTTGATAATGCCATTCACAATATCAGCCCTGAAATCCACATTGGCCTGCATTTGCGACCAGAATGCACCATTGTCCACGCCTATCAGTGGCACGGCCACAAGGTAACCACCCAATATACCCACCATGGAAAACAATGCCGCAAGCAAAGGCATGGAAATAACACCAGCCCAGAATCGCGGCGCCACCACACGTGCAATCGGGCTAACCGCCATCATCTCCATGGCTGAGAGTTGCTCGGTCGCTTTCATCAAACCAATTTCTGCAGTGATCGCCGTGCCAGCACGGCCAGCAAATAACAGCGCAGTGACTACCGGGCCCAATTCACGCACCAGCGAAAGCGCAACCAGCACGCCTATTGCTTCAGATGAGCCATACTTCTGCAACGTGTTATAACCTTGCAGCGCAAGCACCATCCCCACAAAAAATGCCGATACTAGAATAATGATTAGCGACATCACGCCAGTGAAATAAATTTCGCGGATAGTCAGGTGTAGACGACGAAAACTTTCGCCAGAATAAATCAGTACATAGAAGAAAAAGCGCGCTCCACCACCCAGGCGCCATATGCGATCCACTAGGCGATGACCAACACCTCTCAACAAGCCGCCAACAGACCCAGCCAGTGAACTAAACATCATGGCCCCTCAGCATGTCACGCTTATAGTCGGGGGCAGGATAATGGAAAGGCACAGGGCCATCGGCTTCGCCATGAACAAACTGATGCACAAACGGCATATCGGATTTCCTCAGTTCGTCCGGAGTGCCTTCTGCCACCACTACGCCTTGGGAAACGAAATAGACATAATCCACAAAAGAGAATGTTTCATTGACATCATGGGTTACCACAATAGAGGTCGCCCCCAATGCATCATTCAGGCTACGAATCAGGTTACAGATCACACCCATGGAAATCGGATCAAGGCCAGCGAATGGCTCGTCATACATAATAATTGCAGGATCAAGCGCCACAGCGCGCGCCAAAGCCACACGTCGCGCCATTCCGCCAGATAATTCCGTAGGCTTGAGTTTATGCGCACCACGCAGGCCAACGGCATGGAGCTTCATCATTACCAGATCACGAATCATGGATTCAGGCAGGTTGGTATGCTCGCGGATAGGGAAAGCGACATTCTCGAATACGGACAAATCCGTGAACAGCGCACCCATCTGGAACAACATGCCCATTTTGCGTCGTAACTGATACAGGCCGTCACGATTCTGTTTATGCACGACTGCGCCATCTACGCGGACCTGGCCGTGCACAGGCTTTAGCTGCCCGCCAATCAGGCGCAGCAGCGTAGTTTTGCCGCTACCACTGCCACCCATAATAGCCACCACCTTGCCACGTGCAAAAGACATATTGATGCCTTTGTGAAGCAAGCGGCCTTTATAGCCAAACGAGAGATTATCTATTTCGACGATGTTGTCAGTCATGGTAGAAGCTAAATGAATAAGATAAGCATTTTAAAGCAAATTGCGACTTTAAAGCTAACACAAAAGAAAAAGCCCGCCGAAGCGGGCTTTTTCTGAACAAACAACCTAGAACGCCATGCACACATTATATTGTGCCGAGTCCTCTGGGCCAGTAATACTTAAAGTTGTCGCCCACGTGCTCGACCCTGACCTATATACCCTGACACTTCCTGCGGCGGTATCACCATCATCAAGTAATGTATCCAATTGCTTGGCCAAACTACCACGAATTAATGCAGAGCAAACGACGAAAGATCCTATCATGGCATTTGCACCTGTGAGTGCTAAAGTAGAATTAAAATCAGTAACACCTTGTATACCAACAACCCCACCCTCTGCATTCCTTGGCATATATTCATTACCGTTCGAGCAATTAATATCAGCAATGGCTGATTTCCCAGCGGCAAACCCAGCCAAACGGACATGTTGCCAGAACACGCACGACTCTGCCGTGTTGGCAGGTTCAAACCACGAACCTTCAATCACGCCATTCTGTGTTCCATTGCTAGCCACCTGTGCAGGACTAGCAAAACGGGGACCAGCACCACGATCATCCCCAGGAATCACTCTAAACCTGTCTTGATACCCATATACATAAACCTGGGTATTGCGAAAATCTGAAGCCAGGTTTTTAACCCTGGCGCTATTAATCAACTCCTGGCCTTTTAATACTCCCCCGAGTAATAGCCCGATAATCACCAGCACAATTGCCAGTTCTATCAGCGTAAATCCAGATTGCTTTTTCATTATGTTATCCTTAGCTTTTAGGCTTTATTTGATTAAATCTTAAAGACTTAAACAAATATTATTATGTTTGTGGATTTTAATGCGCAAATTATATGCCAGCCGCAATCCGGTAAAAAATGCATGGTTATTAGTGATTACAGGGGTTAATCCGTTGGATACAGCCTACCAAGCTGTCAAAAAATCATCACACTTGACCAATAAATGACACTTTTCCAAAAATTTAAACACTGAACAATGCTTAATATGCCCATGAAATTCCCAATTAAATTTAAAGCTTTTATGCAGCAGCAGTGGGAGCTGGGGCTCATGTTGCTGTCGCTACATGCTGTATTGGTGTGGGGGTTTAATACGCCATTTCAAAAAGCGCTGATCATTTGTCACTATGGATTCTTCCTGCTCTGGCAACCGGTATGGCGTACCAAGGAAAAAATCTCATTACAGGCCCTGGCACTTTTCCTGGCTGCCGGCATTGTGATGATTTTGTTCCTCAACTGGTGGCTACTGGCGTTTTGGCTATCTATTCTTTTTGCCCTGCTTGGTGGCCGCATTTTCACTACACAGGCCAGAAGTGCAAGTATTGGTTATTTGCTGGCGGCTGGCTATTTGATTGCGATGTTGCTGATGTGGATAGTACCTAAGTTATTCATAGGTTCAGAGCAGTACAATGCCACGGCTTTTGCAATCCCCACTTTTCTGATTGAGTATGTATTGGCCTTGTTACCGGTAACTATTGTCTTTACCCGCGTCGCCAAGGAAGAGCGCGGGCACCCCCCGGTTCTGGATTTCTTCTACACCTTGTTGCTGTTGTTTCTCGCAGTCATTCTGGTACTGGGCAGCTTTGCCATTCAGGCATCCAGTGGCACTAATTATCTGGAAGTGATCCTGACAGTAGTATTTAGCGCGGCGATTACCCTGATAACGATTAGCTGGTTGTGGGATCCACGTGCAGGCTTTGCGGGCATTGGCCAGATATTGTCACGCTATTTGTTGAGCATAGGACTGCCGTTTGAGATATGGGTAAAAAACATTGCAGAGCTAGCCGAAAGAAAAAGCAGCGCTAAAGATTTCACCGTGTCTGCAGTACAGGAAGTATCAGCATTACCCTGGGTAAGCGGCATTCAATGGAGCACCACTGAAACCCAGGGAGAAGCTGGCACCAAGACCAAGCACTTCGCCAACTTTGACTTTAACGACTTCAATTTATCCATTTACACCAAATGGCCGCTTACGCCCGCCATCACTATCCACCTCAAGTTGCTTACGCAGATTCTGGGTGAGTTTTATGAAGCAAAACGTCGTGAAGAAACGCTTAGCCAGAATATCTACATGCAGGCGGTTTACGAGACAGGCTCCCGACTGACGCATGACATCAAGAACCTGGTGCAATCGATGAGCGCACTATGCAGCGCAGCCGAGCAGACGGCGGAAGAAGATAGTGAGCGCCTGGTGGCATTGATACGGCGCCAATTACCATTATTGAACCAACGCCTGGCACGCACCTTGGAAAAGCTTGAGGCCCCACGTATCGAGAAAAACCGGCAGTTAAAACTGACCACTTGGTGGAAGCGTATCAAGCAACATCACACCCAGAGCAATATTGAATTTGTGGCTAAAGATATACCTAGCCTCGATATCGACCCGGATTTCCTAGATAGCATCGTCGATAACTTATTGCAGAATGCTATTGAGAAAAGAAAGAACGACCGTGGCATTCATATTATGGCGGTGCTTAATGCTACAGATGAGTATCTGATTGAGGTACGTGACACCGGCAAGGCCATGCCACAGGGTACTGCAGAACAACTATTCAAAAAGCAGATCAGCTCGGAGAATGGCTTGGGAATTGGCTTGTACCATGCCGGAAAGCAGGCACTGCAATCTGGGTTTCAGCTAAGCCTAGTTGAGAACAAAGATGGCGCTGTGCGATTCAGGCTTAGTAAATTAGAACAAACGCTAATTGCGGCTAAGCCTTAATAATACTGATGTCATTGATTAAAGCGCGCCGTAGGAATGCAAGCCTGATAAAAACATATTCACGCCTAGAAATGCAAAGGTAGTGACCAGCAAGCCTATTAAAGCCCACCATGCCAGCATCGGGCCACGCAAGCCTTTGACTAAACGCAAATGCAACCAGGCTGCATAGTTGAGCCACACGATCAGCGCCCAGGTTTCCTTCGGATCCCATGACCAGTAGCCGCCCCACGCTTCAGCTGCCCACATCGCACCGAGGATAGTAGCGATAGTAAAGAAGGCAAAGCCGACGGCAATGGCTTTGTACATAACATCTTCCAGCACTGATAAAGCTGGCAGGCGTGAAGCCAGAATGCCACGCTCCGACAACAAGTAGGCACTAGCCACCATTGCTGCCAGCGAGAATGAGCCATAACCGATAAAGTTGGCGGGGACATGGATTTTCATCCAGTACGATTGCAGGGCTGGCACCAATGGCTGAATGCCGTTAGCCTGGCGGTCAAAGGTATACCATAAGATAAAACCTACCGCCGCATTCACCACCACCAGCACAAAACCACCCAATTGCTTGGTGGCATATTTTTGCTCGTAGTACAGATACATCAGCGAAGTAATCAGGCAAAACAGGATAAACACTTCATACAGGTTACTAATGGGTATATGCCCGACATCCGGCGCGATCAGGTAAGACTCATACCAGCGCACCATCAGGCCCACAAAGCCCATTAATACTGCGCTCCAGGTCAGGCTAGTAGCCACTTTTCCACTGAATACAGAGCGTTTGAACATGGCGAACCAATATGTAAGCATGGCTAGCACGAACAGCACGTTCATCCACATAATGGCAGTCTGGCTGGATATCAGGTATTTGAGCAGGAAGGCCTGATTGGCGCGTGCCAAGTCAGCGTGATAAAGGCTGATCGAGAACACACTGACTGCTGCCACACCAATGATCAGCAGGCGCACTGGCTTCCAGTACCATCCCAATATGCTGAACACCGCAGCCGCACCGAACAGGAATCCGGTTTCGTAGGCATCCATATAGCCGCCATATTGTGAATAGGCAAATACAGCACCGACCAGCAGCAATACTGCATAGGCCCAGTCCTGCCACTTAAGCTGCTTGAGCAAGGGGATAGGGTCGTCGTTCATCAATGCGGCATTCATATGTTCAGTGGTCATGGCTTTGTCCTAATTAATTCTGTGACTGGCATTCATCTCTGGCATTTAACTCTGTAGCAGTCGATTCAGTTGACCGCTTAGCTTCTCAAACTCGATATCAAGATCACGGTTTTTACGGTTCGCCGACATCGCAAACAACACTTGCTGCGATTTGACCAGTAACCAGATACGGCGTTCGCGGATATAAATCATGGCGAAAATACCCAGTACCAGCAGCACCGAGCCCGAGTACACCAGATTTTTACCTGGAGAGCGCGTCAGTTGCAAACCGCTGGCTTCACGTTGCTCGAACTGCGTCATCTGCATATAGAACGGCGCACCGTAAAAGAAGAGGTCGCTCATCGCACCCAAGCTGTCTTGCACAAATACCTGGCTGGACTGGTCAGCTTCAGCAGGTTTCAATCCGGCACGCTCACGACTGATATTGTATGCCTCAAATGCCGCACCACCGATAATCTTGATATAGGTTTGTGCAGCCTTTTCGCGCTCCGGCGCAGGCACAGCGGCTTCTATCAGCTTGGCAATACGGGTATAGCCGCCTTCGCTGTAAGCCTTAAGTAATTGCACGATACTGGTTTCAAACTTGGCATGCATATCAGCACTATCCGTACTGGATGACATTGCCTTATTGGCGAGGCGCTTGGCAATCTCGCTATATACGGCCTGATCAAACATCACGGCACGCAACTGCATAAACCCGTTGATAGTGAAGTCATCATCCGCCGGAATACGCAGGTACTTGAACTCTTCACGCTGCGTCTCGCGCATACCGGAAACAAAATAATGCCTGCCACCCAGTTGCAAAGGCTGCATATAACTCACATATTCGCGTGCCTGGCCTTCTGCATCGCGCACTTTAAAAGTCACGTTGGCACCTACGTTGTGAGGCTTGCCTTTGCCATCTGGTGATAGGTTAAGGATGTTGAATTTGCGGAAATCATTGAATTCCACGGTAAGCGCATCTGCACCTTCGCCCAAGGTCTTTTTCTTGAAGATAACGCCGTCGAGGCTGATCGGCTTGAACTTATCGGTGAATAAACCCCACACATCAAACTTGAGCTTGGAGCCACCGTCCTGGAAATCTGACTGGTAAATGGCAATGCCTTTATAGATCAGCGGATGATTCACACTGATCGTATGCTTGAGCGGCTCTTTGAGATCAGCGTCGATAATTTCCAGATCACTCTCGAACGATTTGGGCTGACCAGTCGCGTAGTGTTCAATACGGAAATCCTTCAATGCAATCCTGAACGGCAATTCCTGTATCAAATAACCATCGCGCATGCGCATGAAGGAGACATTGGAGTCGCTACCTTCCGGCAATGTCATATTGGCACGGAATGATAGGTTGGCAACCGTCATGCGGCTTATTTTCGGCACTTCATTTTCGGGAATATCCAGCGTCTCGACTTTTTTATAGCCCAGCAGCTCCTGCACCTTGAAAGGCACATTGCCATCCAGCAGGCCACCTATGCAGATAATGACAATAGCCACATGGGTAAAAATATAACCCAGGCGCTGGTAGCTGCCAGCCTTAGCTGCAATGAGCTGGCTACCGTCATGATGATGCACTGTCTTGAAACGAAATCCGCGCGCGCCAAGAAACTTGCCCAGGCGCTCACTGGTTTGCGCTGTATCGTATCTGGATTGATAGGTAGCCTGATGGCTGAAGCTGCTCAACGATTTTTCGGTAGCACCTTCACGAAAGGCACGCAGCTCTCTCAGCATGAGCGGGGTATTACGGTAAATACACAAGCTCGTGGAAGTCACCAGGAATACAAGAATCAGCAGAAACCAAACGCTGTGATACACATCGTAAAGCCCAAGGCCTTCAAAAAAATCAAACCAGAACTGACCAAACTGGATGATGTAATTTTCATACGGTTCATTCTGCTTGAGAACAGTACCGATGATAGAGGCAATGCCCAGCACCGTTAGCACGCTGACGGCAAAGCGCATGGAGCTCAGCAGCTCATACGCTCTTTTAGAATTGGATTGTGATGGTTTCAATAGTGGGGTTTCGAGAGTTTGATGAATAATTCAGGAAATAGTTAGCAATTAAGCCTGCATTAGGACATTAAGGCACCACTTGAGTTGCTAAAAGTCTAGCTGAGTTGCTAAAAATTAGGGGTGGCCAAAGCCACCCCTAATTTAATAACCTTGAATCAAAAAATCTTAACGTAGGCCTTGAATGTAATCTGCAACTGCAGCGATATCAGCATCAGACAGTTTGGCTGAAACCATACGCATCATCTTGGCGGCATCATTGGCACGCTCACCAGAACGCCAGGCTTTCATTTGAGTGACAATATAGTCAGAATGCTGACCCGCCAGACGTGGAAACTGTACTGGGATACCAGCGCCAGCTGGGCCATGGCAGGATGCACAGGCTGGAACGCCCACTCCAGGAATGCCACCTTTGTATATCTTCTCGCCTACCGAACCCGGGCCATTACTCTTAGCAACATCAGTCTTGGGTGCTTGACCACCGAAATAAGCACCCAGGTTTTCCATATCTTCCGGTGTTAATCCTGCTGCCATGCCAGACATGATGGCGTTATTACGCTCACCAGCCTTAAAATTCTTAAGTTGCTTCGTGATGTATTCAGGATGCTGGCCAGCCAGCTTTGGATACATTGATACCGCGCTATTACCATCAGCGCCATGACAGGCTGCACAGACTGCAGCTGCAGCCGTTGCTTTGGATGCGTCGCCAGCAGCATACGCAGAACTAGTGCCCAACATAACTAAAAATAAGGCAGATAAGATACGCAAACTCATTCTAGATTTTCCTTAAAGCAAAACTGACTATATTTAATGGTTATAAATTTATCGAATCATTTTATCGAAAATCGGGTTATCGTGATAGCATTTTCGTCCGTTCTTTTGCCTGAACAAGGCTGAGCTTATGCCATTATTTCAAAATGCTGTTTACCATATCTCCGCACACCATCTGCGCGACCTACCGACTCCCTTGGGCATCGAGGTTGCTTTTGCCGGTCGCTCCAACGCGGGCAAATCCAGTGCGCTGAACACATTAGCCAATCACAATCGTCTGGCATACGTGAGTAAGCAGCCCGGCCGTACGCAACTCATCAACTTTTTCAGCCTGGGTAATGAACGTTTTCTGGTGGATTTGCCGGGTTACGGCTATGCCAAAGTGCCGGAAGCATTGCGCAAACACTGGCAAATGACCCTGTCGACTTACCTGAGCCAGCGCCCTACGCTTAATGGCCTGGTGCTAGTGATGGATTGCCGTCATCCACTGACCCCGCTGGATCGCCAGATGCTGGACTGGTTCTGCCCCAGCGGCCGCCCGGTGCATGTATTGCTGACCAAGTCAGACAAGCTTTCGCGTAGCGCTTCCAGTATTGTGTTGCAGCAGGTGAAAAAAGAATTGCTAGAAACCTGGGGACATTACAGCGATGGTAATTGCAGCATCCAGCTATTTTCCAGCTTGAAAAAGCAGGGCGTGGAAGAGGCCGAGAAAGTCATCGGCGCGTGGCTGTTCCCGACCCTACTTCCTGATGAAGATCAGATCCCAAACTCCATGGCCTAGCTTGATGCCCCGGTTCTCGAACTTGGTCAGGGGCCTGTAGGCAGGCTTTTCAGCATAGTTAGTAGCGGTGTTTTTCAATAGCGGCTCTGCCTGTAATATTTCCAGTACCCACTCCGCATACTCCTGCCAGTCCGTAGCCACATGCAGGTAGCCGCCCGGCTTCAGCTTGCTACAGAGTAATTTAACAAAACCAGCCTGTATCAGGCGACGTTTATGGTGGCGCTTTTTGTGCCAGGGGTCAGGGAAGAAAATGTGCACCCCATCCAGGCTGCCATCTGCCAGCATATGATTGATTACGTCGACCACATCGTGCTGGATAATGCGCAGGTTAGTCAGCCCTGACTCGCCGATCTGCTTGAGCAGGCTGCCTACGCCGGGCGTATGCACCTCTGCTCCCAGAAAATCTCGCTCCGGCATGCTCCTGGCGATATGCGCCGTGGTTTCGCCCATGCCAAAACCGATCTCCAGTATCTTAAGGCTGTCTTTTCGCCCAAACACCTTGTCCAGGTCGATTTTCTCCGGAGCATACGGCACGCCGAACACTGGTAACAATTGATCCAGCGCTTTTTGTTGGGCAACCGTTAACCGTCCCTGGCGTAACACAAAGCTGCGGATGGGACGGTGCTTTAAATCGTCTTTAGAAGGCTCTGGTAGATTTTGCTCTGATTGAGCATGGTTGCGATCTTGGTCTTGCATGTGAGATGACAGTCTAAGTTTTTATCTATTAATTATACTCTAAGGGTGTCTCTAAAATTCCAAGTTGCTAAGCTAGACAAGGCGCGAGTAAAAAATCGCGACGCCACATATGCTGATATGTAAGGAGTGATTTTTTGCGAGTAACGCAGTATGGCAACGCAAATTGGAATTTTAGAGATGCTCTTATAGCGTATGCCGTCTGTCGCCCCGGCTGAAGCCAGCCAGATCATCCACCAGGCCTTTACCAAACGCGATCACTTTGAATAGTTCACCCATCTCGGCAGGTGATAACAGTTTTTGCGCCTGTGATGCAAGTGGCGCGTAACTGGCCATATCCTGTGGCGAAACACGGGCAAGTATCTCGGTAATGCCGCAATTAATCAGGAACTGCGCCTGCCCGCAATACCCCATCAATTGCAGCCCTTCCGCCAGGCCAGCTTCGGCAACACTCGTAAAATCAACATGGGCAGTGATGTCCTGTAGCCCAGGGTGCAGAAACGGGTCGCCATGCGCGTAATGCTGATAATGGCACATCAATGTTCCCTCACTCCGTTGTGGATGATAATACTCGCGGCGCGGGAATCCATAATCGATGAGCACGATCGCACCAAGCTCCAGCATATTAGCCAGGCTTGCAATCAATGCGCCTGCTTGCGGACACTGCTCGGTGGTGTAGTCCGGGGGTAAATCCAGAACACTTGCAGCTTCATAGAGTTGGCCGGAGGCGAGCACCTGTTCACTCCATACAAACCCATGCGAATTGACACCGACACCCACTTCTACAAGCCAGGCTGGCTGGCGCTTAACGATATGCACGGGCAATGCATCCAGCACCTCATTGGCCAGTATCAAGCCGCTGAATTTCTCCGGCAGCGCATCCAGCCATACCACACGCTCCAATAACTCAGGCGGCAGATATTTTTGCAATGTCTGCTGCTGTTGCTGATGCAGTTGAGCGCTGACCTCGAGAATCAGGTACTGTGCGGGTAGCTGATTCAATGATTGAAGCTCTAGCAATAGTTCCAACGCCAGCCGGCCAGTGCCAGCTCCCAGCTCGAGTATGCTGCCGTGAGTTAGCCCTAATATCTGCGCTGCCTGGGTGGCAAGCGACTGGGCAAACAGAGATGAGATTTCCGGCGCGGTCACAAAATCGCCGCCAGCGCCGAACTTTTTGGCGCCGCCGCTGTAATAACCAAGGCCGGGTTGATAAAGGGCCATGTGCATGTAATCGGCAAAACTGATCCAGCCGCCAACTGCATCGATTTTTTCGTGTATCAGCTGAGTCAGTTGCTTACTATGGGATAGCGCTTCTGGCGTGGGTTCCGGCAGGCCGGGTGTCGGTAATAATGTCATATTGGATAGATTATAATGGTTCGCATAAGTTTTAACCCGTCCCACATTTCACTTAAATAACCGCTAAAAAATGGAAACCCAGGTGAATTCTAGCTTGCAGGATAAAGTCATACTCATTACCGGTGGTGCCAAGCGCGTAGGCGCGGCGATTTGTCGTTTGTTGCATGACGATGGCGCCAACCTGATGATCCATTATCGCAGCTCCACCTCTGAGGCGCGCGCATTGCAGGCAGAACTGAACCTCAAACGCCCCAATTCCGCAGCAATTATCCAGGGCGACCTGCTCAACCTGGCCGTGCTACCGAGCCTGGTGCAGGAAACCATCAACCATTTTGGCCGCCTAGATGTGTTAATCAATAACGCATCCAGCTATTACGCAACCGAGCTGGGTGAAATCAGCGATGACCAGTGGGAAGACCTGGTTGGCTCCAACCTCAAAGCGCCGATGTTCCTGTCTCAAGCCGCAGCGCCGGAGTTGCGCAAACAACGTGGTTGCATCGTCAACATTACCGACATGCATGTAGAACGCCCAAAGAAAGGCTATATCGTCTATAGCGTAGCCAAGGCTGGTCTTGTCACGCTTACCAAGTCACTGGCACATGAGCTGTCGCCCGAGGTACGTGTAAATGCAGTCGCGCCCGGCCCCGTGATGTGGCCGGAAGACAATCCGCAGTTCGATGAAGTCTATCGCCAGCGCGTGATCTCGCAGACCTTGCTCAAGCGCATCGGCGAAGCCAGTGATGTTGCCAAGGCGGTACGCTTCCTGATCCACGACGCGCCATTCATCACCGGGCAGATCATTGCAGTGGATGGCGGCAGGTCACTCAATCTGTAAGCATCTCTTACCTCTGTTTTAACAGGTAAATATCCGCCGCGCTTCCCTGATAATGCCAGTTATAATGCCAGCATGAACACGACCCGCACCAAACACTACCCCGACAGCGTCTCCGCCAACTTCCTTAAGTTGCGCAACAGCCTTATCAGCGCCACAGGCAAGGCCATCGGCGATTACAACATGATAGAAGATGGCGACACCGTACTCGTTTGCATGAGCGGCGGCAAGGATTCTTACACCATGCTCATGATGTTGCTGGCGTTGCAGGAGCGCGCGCCGATAGATTTCAAGCTCATCGCCATGAACCTGGACCAGAAACAACCCAATTTCCCCGAGCATATCCTGCCGGAATACCTGAAGAACCTAGGCGTGGATTACCGCATCGTGGAAGCGGACACCTACTCCATCGTCAAGGAAAAAATCCCCGAAGGCAAAACCACTTGCTCACTCTGCAGCAGGCTACGCCGTGGCGTAATCTATACCACTGCCAAAGAGCTGGGCGCCAACAAGATTGCACTTGGCCATCACCGTGACGACATCGTAGAAACCCTGTTCCTCAATATGTTCTTCGGGGCCAAGCTGAAATCCATGCCACCCAAACTCGCTACCAACGACAAACAGAACATCGTCATCCGCCCGCTGGCGTACTGTAGCGAAAAAGACATCGCCAGCTACGCCCGTGGCATGGAGTTCCCGATTATTCCTTGCGACCTGTGTGGCTCGCAGGAAAACCTTCAACGCCAGAAAGTCAAAGACATGCTGCATGCCTGGGAGCGCGAACAACCCGGCCGTATCAACAACATATTCCGCGCCATCACCAATGTCGAGCCATCGCATTTAGCCGATACTAAGCTCTATGACTTCAAGGGTTTGACGCAAGCCTTGCCTGAAGATGAAGACCCGTTGTTTGGGGATATAGCAGAGAAGGAAGCGCCGGCGCTGAGTCTAGCCAGTAGTGATGGCGTGAAGATTGAGTTTAAGCGGAATATCGCCTAAATCGTCTTTGAAAGAGATGGCCTGAGAGGCTTATGGATATTGGCTCACAGGGCAGTATGAAATAGTACGTTACATTCACAATATAAATACGAGGCGCAACATGAAAAAACTTTTAGCTCTACTTACCGCAATCACTTTCATGCTTAGTGGCTGTGTGATTGTCGACCATAACGGGCACTGCCCACCTGGTCAGGCCAAAAAAGGCAGGTGCTAAAAACAAAAACCCGGTCAAGTCCGGGTTTTTGTTTGGCCATTAGTCTTAGTTAACTCTTAATTAATTAGTTCTGCGTCTCGCAACAAAGCCCATTAAACCAAGACCTGCCAGCATCATCGCATAAGCCTCAGGCTCAGGCACTGGTGTAACACTTGGCACACCACCAACATACCAGGCACTGCCACCTTGCGCATCAGTCAAACCTTGCACATGGAATGCAAAACCAATATCTGCAAAATTTATAGGCTTGGAAAAAGTCGCAGTCCAGGTTAAAGACTCATTAGCGGTTAATCGAGCTGCGCCACTATTGCCCAAGTCAAACTGGAAGTCCCAGTTACCACCAGGGCCTTTGCCATTTTTTACTTCAACAGTTGCAGGGCCGCTGATACTG
>DATHXC010000005.1:0-279130 GCA_035459965.1 Methylophilaceae bacterium | reverse complement strand
TGGTCAGCATCACAGTATTTTTGTTGAACCTGCCTATCGTAGCAGTGCTGAATATAAAGCGTTCTGGGAAAAGCTGGGCCGTGGCGAGTTTGACGCAGGGCAATACAAGCGGATAGGCAAGGGCGGTAAGGAAATCTGGCTACGAGCCACCTACAATCCTATTTTTGATTTAAATGGCAAGCCATTCAAAGTGGTTAAGTATGCAAGCGACATCACTGCTCAGGTAAAAGTGAGAGAAGATTTATCCCATGCCGTTGAGCAAACGCAAGCAGCAGTAATGGCCGCCCAAAATGGTGATTTAATCCAACGTATCCCAATGGATGGTAAAGAGGACCAAATCGCTGCTCTATGTGAAGGAGTCAATTCGCTTATCGACAAAATGGCCGATGTCATCATGCATGTAAGGGAAGCTGGTGAAACAATTAACACTGCTGCCACCGAAATCTCTACAGGTAATAATGATTTGTCTAGTCGCACGGAGCAACAGGCTTCTTCACTGGAAGAAACTGCATCCAGCATGGAAGAGCTGGCCAGTACCGTCAAACAGAACGCTGAAAATGCCAAGCAAGCAAATCAACTTGCAGGTGCAGCCTCCAGTGTGGCTGTTAAGGGCGGGAATGTGGTGCAACAGGTTATAACTACTATGAGTGATATTAATAGTAGCTCGCGCAAGATAGAAGACATTATTTCAGTCATTGATGGCATTGCCTTCCAGACTAATATCTTGGCCCTGAATGCAGCAGTTGAAGCGGCGCGTGCAGGTGAACAGGGGCGTGGTTTTGCAGTAGTAGCAGCCGAAGTACGTAATCTGGCACAGCGCTCTGCCGGAGCCGCCAAGGAGATCAAACAGCTGATTGCCGATTCAGTTTCTAAAGTGCAGGATGGCAGCAAACTGGTGGAAGATGCTGGAAAAACGATGGAAGAGATTGTGTCATCAGTACAGCGTGTGACTGATATTATGGGTGAAATCACTGCTGCGTCTGTAGAACAAAGCACTGGTATTGATCAGGTCAATAATGCCATCACGCAGATGGATGAAGTGACCCAACAAAATGCAGCGCTAGTGGAAGAGGCTGCGGCTGCATCTGAGTCGCTGGTAGAGCAGGCTGTAAATCTCTTGGAGTCTGTAAGTAACTACAGACTCAGTGGCACTACTACGAATCAATCTAAGCCCATTAGTCGAGCAACACATCAACATATCACCGCAAGGAAACCCGCTTTAGTCAGCCCAGTTTCTAAACCACAAGCTGCGAGCGCCAAAACTGGTACCAATGATGCGGAGTGGGAAGAGTTTTAACGCACCACCAATCTCCTAGCAATAACACTCAGGCCGCTCATGCGGCCTTTTTTTATTTCTTTTAAGTCTTAATTTAGATGAAATTATTTAATGAAACGTAACAATTGTAAGTGATTTGTAAAGCTTCTAAAGATATCAAAATGCCTGGCGTTAATGGTTCATGAGGTTGCCCATGCGAGCGATTGCAATATCAGCCTTAAGCCCGTGTTTTTTGATTGTGGATATGTATAGCTTTTTAACAACTATTAAATTTAAAGAAATGGAAACTAAAATGAACAAACTCTTGATGACTGTATTGGCCGCTACTCTGACTTTTTCTTCCTTCAATGTATTTGCTGTAGAAGTATGCAAAGTTTCCATGATGGGCCGTGTATGCTTCGAAGAGGGTAGCCCAGAAGCTACTGCCGCTCACATGAAGGGCGATGCTGTTGCCGAATTGGCTGCCAAGAAAAAAGTGGCTGATAAATCCGTTGAAGATGCAGGCTCCAAGAAGCTTGCTGACAATAGCAAATAATCACTGTTTATTTAGTATCAGCGCTTACAAAAGCCTGCCAGTGTAGAACTGGCAGGCTTTTTTGCTTGAATTTCCCTGATAGCGCATTCCGTTTTGGCAAATGAAGTGGATATCCATGCTTGTTCTAGACATTCTATTACTTAAGCAATGACTAAAATAAAAATATGTAACTCTATAAAGATTTTCAAAAGCCTGTCGTAAACCTTATGGGACTGATTGTTTTCGCAGTAAGGCATGGACTTAGAGTCGATAGTATTTCGCATTAAACCTATAAGCAAAATAACGTGATATCAATAATAGAATTGTTAGGAGAGATAAGATGACTGTAGCAAAGCGTATGTATTTGTTGATATTGGCGGCCGCGGTGGGTTTGATATCTCTGGCCGGATTCAGTCAATACCAGATGAATAGGGTGTATGACGCTACTAACGTCTCAAACGTCAGCTCAGTTCCGAGTGCTGAGAATCTTAATGAAGCACTGGCCCACTTTGAAAAGCTCAATGCCCTGATCTGGCAGCATATGGCCACTACAGATAATGCCAAGATGCATGCTATTGAAACCGAAGTGGCAACAACACATCAGCTGCTCACAGATAGCTTTAAAAAATACCAAGAAATCAATATCACAGACAAAAAAGACCTTGAGATGCTGGAGGTTGATCGAGCAGTATTAGCTGAATATGACCAGCTAGGTGAGAAAGTGCTGACAGCATCATTGGGCGGTAAGAAGAACGATGCGCGCGATGCATTGCTAGCGGGTGTCGATGTCATTAAAAAAATGCAAAAAGTGCTGGATGAGCACCGCGCATACAATGTCAAACTAGGTGCTGATAGCGCACTTGTCGCCGCCAGCATCAAAAAAAATGCGGCCATTATATCTGCTGGATCTTCAGTCGGTATTGTCTTGATTATTCTTTTGTTAGGGCTTTTTATTACACGCAACCTGCTCAAGCAGTTGGGCGATGAGCCGGCTAAGCTTGCAGCAATGGCAGGCCAGTTCGCTAGCGGTGATTTATCCGCGACAATCAAGGTGGCTGAAAATGATAAATCCAGCGTGCTTTACTCAATGCGCGTACTGCAAAAAACAATCAAGGGTTTGATCGATTCACTGCAGTATGTCAGTGCACAACATGATGCTGGTGATATTGATGTTGATGTAGACGCAAGCCGTTTCAAGGGCGCATATGCAGAAGTGGCTACTGGCCTTAACAAGATGGTTGCCGGGCATGTAGCCCTGAATCGTAAGGCGATGTCAGTGGTTCAGGCCTTCGGAGAAGGAGATTTTGAAGCGCCTCTTGAGCAGTTCCCAGGCAAGAAAGCTGAAATTAATACCATCATCGAGCAGGTTAGATCGAATCTTAAGAGCCTGATTGCTGATGCGGATATGTTGTCGCATGCAGCGATCGCTGGTGAACTATCAACACGTGCTGACGCCAGCCGTCACCATGGCGATTTCCGCAAGATCGTGGAAGGTGTTAACGCTACGCTGGATGCAGTCATTGGCCCATTGAATGTGGCAGCTCAGTACGTGGACAATATTTCCAAAGGCAATATTCCAGCCAAGATTACTGATCAGTACCAAGGTGATTTCAACAATATCAAAGACAACCTTAACCAGTGTATTGATGCTGTACATGCGCTGGTTGCCGATGCTGCCATGCTGGCAAATGCGGCTGCACAAGGCCAGTTGTCGAGCCGTGCTGATGCGGGCAAACATCAAGGTGACTTCCGCAAGATTGTTGAGGGTGTGAATAACACCCTGGATGCAGTGATCAGCCCATTGAATGTGGCTGCCGAATGCGTTGAGCGTATCTCCAAAGGCGACTTGCCTCCCGAAATCACTGAGCAATATCATGGTGATTTCAATGCGATCAAGAGCAACCTTAATACCTGCATTAAATCGGTCACCGAACTTGTGCAGGATGCTGCCATGCTGGCAGATGCGGCGCGTGATGGCCGTATTTATGTACGTGCGGATGCAAGCAAGCATCAGGGCGACTTCCGCAAGATTGTTGAGGGCGTAAATGAAACGCTGGAAATGATTGCCGGCCCGATTGTTGTCGTTAAGGAGTCTGCCGAGACCATTAATACGGCTGCCCGAGAAATATCCAAGGGTAATACTGATCTATCACAACGCACAGAAGAACAGGCTTCATCACTGGAAGAAACAGCCTCCAGCATGGAAGAGCTCGCTTCTACCGTGAAACAGAATGCCGAGAACGCCAAGCAAGCCAATCAGCTTGCACTGGCAGCCTCCACCATCGCGGTACGCGGCGGTGAAGCGGTGTCCGAGGTAGTCACTACCATGGCTGCCATCAATGCCAGCTCGCAGAAGATAGAAGACATTATCTCGGTGATTGACGGCATTGCCTTCCAGACCAATATCCTGGCACTTAATGCCGCGGTTGAGGCCGCGCGTGCTGGTGAGCAAGGCCGTGGCTTTGCTGTAGTCGCAGCTGAAGTACGTAACCTGGCACAACGTTCAGCCACTGCTGCTAAGGAAATTAAGGAGCTGATTGCAGATTCTGTAGGCAAGACTTCAGAAGGTACCAAGCAAGTTGAGACTGCTGGCAAGACCATGGAAGAAATCGTGAGCTCGGTCAAACGAGTGACCGATATCATCGGAGAGATTGCTGCTGCCTCGGTAGAACAAAGCTCAGGTATTGATCAGGTCAACAGTGCCATTACCCAGATGGATGAAGTGACCCAGCAAAATGCTGCGCTGGTAGAACAAGCTGCTGCTGCTGCCGAGTCTCTGATGGAGCAAGCGGGTAACCTAGTAGAGTCTGTTAATGGCTTCAAGACCAGCATGAATGAAACCACTTCACGGCCAAAGGCTGCGGCGCCACAAGTGCATAGTCGACCCAAGCCCAAGGGTGTCGCTAAGTCTGTAACCAGTGCACCTAAAATAGCCACCAAGACGGGGACTGATGATAGTGACTGGGAGGAGTTTTAACCAGTCGGCTGCAAGACCATCATACAAAACCTGTTAAAAGCACGACTAAGGCCGCATTCGCGGCCTTTTTCATTATTATTTTTTCAAATCACCCTTCAGAAACGTCGGCTGCTGGCCGTTAAGACTATCAGGAAGATGCTTATCAGTTAATCGTTTCCTGATTAAAGAATTAGAGGGGTTTTGTAGAGCAGTTTCAAGCATTAAATCTGAGTCATTCATTGAATAATATGAGTGAAGAATACAGATGATGTGTATGGAAATTGAGGGGGGTGTCATGCTGATTAAATCTGGTTTTCAATCATATTTAATTTTCCCTTTCCTGATCGGCTTCAGGACTGTTTGAAGGCAGTATCTGGAAAACCTCACACAAAAACGCCATGCAGAAAACAAGTTGATAACAAGAAATATGGGATGAAGTTCTTACAGGTCAAATTAAGATTTTGGAGTAAATCGTCATGAAAATAAAAGGTGAATTGACAGTGAGCAAACAAATAATACTACTGGTATTTGTTGCACTGGCAGGAATGCTGAGCTTGACAGGGTTAAGTCATTACCAGATGCAGAAAGTGTATGACAGCGCCAACTATGCGCAAATCAATACACTGCCTAGCGTCAATGCGCTAAGTGATGCCAGGCACTCTTTCAGTATGCTGCGTATCCAACTGGCCAGATATGTACTCAATACCAATCCTGAAAAAACTTCAGAAATCAGCGCTAACATCGACAAGGCAAAGGCCGGCCTCGAGGCTTCACTTAAAGAATTTGAAGCATTAAACCCCGATGAGAAAAACAAATCCCTCCTGGCTCAAGACCGTTCAGCGCTTGCCGAGTACTATCCGATCATGGATGAGGTCTTTGCACTTTATGCGCAAAACAAGCGCGATAAAGCCAGTGATATGTATCTTACTTTGGCACCTGTTGCATTAAAAGCCAACGATGCCATATCCGAACACATTCAGTACAACGCTGATTTGTCTAAACAGAGCGTAGTGACTGCTGAGCAGGTTTTTCAAAATGCCAGCCGAATTTCTATTATCGTTACCTTGTTGAGCCTTATCCTCATCAGTGCTGTTGCCTTCTTACTGGTCCGCAACTTGTTACGCAAATTTGGTGGTGAGCCTGGCTTGGCCAATCAAGTGGCACAAAAAATTGCCCAAGGTGACCTGACAACTGCCATCGTATTGAAAGCTGGTGATACCAGTAGCTTGATGGCCTCCATGTATGCGATGCAGGAAACACTCAAGTCTGTCATTAACGAACAGAGCGAGATGTCCAGCGAGAACAAAGCCGGCAATATTGATGCAGTAATCAACACTGCCAAGTTCCAGGGCACCTACAAAACCATGGCTGACAATGTGAATTTCATGGCAGCCAACCAGGCCGAAGTGATGAGGAAGGTCACAGGCTGTATCTCTGAGTTCTCCAAAGGTAACTTTGATGCGCCACTGGAGCGCTTCCCAGGTAAGCGTGCATTTATCAATGAAGGCGTGGAAGTGTTACGCAGCAATATCAAGACCCTGATTGCGGATATGGAACACATGTCCAAAGAGCATGATGCCGGGGAAATTGATGTGTTTATTGATGCTGACAAATACCACGGTGCCTATGCTGAAGTGGCGCGTGGAGTGAATACCATGGTGAGCGGCCATGTGACTGAAAAAGAACAGATCATTGTCATGATGCGCGCATTGGGTGATGGTGAATTTGCAGTAACACTGCCGCAATATCCAGGCAAAAAAGCCGAAATCAATAAAAACCTTGAGCGCCTAAAAGGCAAGCTACAAGGCATTGTGGACTCTGTGAAATGGGTCACCGAAGAGCATCAAAAAGGCAATATCGACATGACATTGCATGCCCATATGTTCAAAGGTGGCTTTAATGAACTGGCAACTGCGGTGAACACAATCGTGGCTGGTCAGATTGAGCTGACTGAAAAAGCCATGACTTGCGTCAGCGAGTTCGGTGAAGGCAACTTCGATGCCGAGCTTGAGCAGTTTGCAGGCAAAAAAGCATTCATCAACGAAACAATTGAGCAGGTGCGTAAAAACCTCAAGACGCTGAATGAAGATGCGCAAATGCTTGCCAATGCTGCGCGCGAAGGCCGTGTATCTGTGCGTGCAGACGCTAGTAAGCATCATGGGGATTTCCGCAAGATTGTAGAAGGCGTGAATGAAACGCTGGAAATGATTGTTGGGCCGATCGTGACAGTCAAAATATCTGCCGAGACCATCAACACTGCTTCCAAGGAAATTGCTCAAGGTAATGCTGATCTGTCACGCCGGACTGAAGAGCAGGCAGCTTCACTGGAAAGGACAGCGTCCAGCATGGATGAGCTGGCCTCTACCGTGAAACAGAATGCTGATAATGCCAAACAAGCTAATCAGTTAGCTCTTGCTGCATCTGGTGTTGCTGTCAGAGGTGGTGAGATGGTGGCCAACGTGGTATCGACCATGACATCCATCAATGAAAGTGCCCGCAAGATTGAAGACATTATCTCGGTGATTGATGGCATTGCCTTCCAGACCAATATCCTGGCACTCAATGCCGCGGTTGAGGCTGCACGTGCTGGTGAGCAGGGTCGTGGCTTTGCAGTGGTCGCAGGTGAAGTGCGCAATCTGGCACAACGTTCTGCCAGTGCCGCCAAAGAGATCAAGGAGCTTATCTCTGATTCGGTTGGCAAGACATCAGAAGGCACCAGACAAGTTGAGACTGCAGGCAAGACCATGGAAGAGATCGTGACATCGGTTAAACGGGTATCAGACATTATCGGTGAGATCGCCGCTGCTTCAAGCGAGCAAAGTGCAGGTATTGCCCAGGTGAATGAGTCAGTCATGAAGATGGATGACGTGACACAGCAAAATACCGCCTTGGTGGAAGAAGCCGCCGCTGCTGCTGAATCCCTCATGGAGCAATCTGAACAGTTGTTTAATGCAGTCAGTGTATTCATGCTCGACGACAATGATGTGGCTTATGCCAGTCAGCGCCTGGTGAGCAACGGTTATTAATATGCAGCGCGAGATTGTTCATATGCTGGTGTGAAGATGCTGCCAATATGGATGTGAGCTTTAAGGATGTTATTTGTGCGGTACAAAAAGAGAATTCATGATGCTTAGAGAAAAACACCCAGATGAACGTGAATTCGAATTTACAGCAAACGATTTTGCCAGGGTTCGTAAGCTTATTTACCAGCATGCGGGTATTTCGTTATCAGAAGCTAAAACCGATATGGTGTATAGCCGCATCGGTCGGCGTCTGCGCACTGTTGGCTATGACTCATTCAAGCTGTATCTTGATAATCTCGAAAGTCAGAATAACCCTGATGAGTGGGAGGCGTTTACCAACGCACTGACCACCAATCTCACTTCATTTTTTCGCGAGGATCATCATTTCCCCATCCTGGCCGAGCATCTGGTGCACTTGAAAAAGCCTATCCGTATCTGGTGCTCTGCAGCTTCTACCGGCGAAGAGCCATATACCATCGCGATGACAGCCTGTGAGGCCTTTCGCACCATGACGCCCCCCGTAGAAATTATTGCTACAGACATTGATACGAATGTGCTGGCAACAGCAGCCCGTGGTGTATATCCCTATGAGCGGGTGAGTAAGTTGTCCGATCAGCGTCGTAAACAGTTTTTCCTCAAAGGCACTGGCGCGCAGGAAGGCTCAGTACGGGTACGTAATGAATTGCGCAGCTTGATTACCTTCAATCAACTTAACCTGCTTGACGATAAATGGGCACTCAAAGAGCCGTTTGATGCCATTTTCTGCAGGAATGTGATGATTTACTTTGATAAGCCCACGCAATCTAAAATTTTGGGCCAATTCGTTCCGCTGATGAAGCCGCATGCCTTGCTGTTTGCCGGGCACTCAGAGAATTTTCTATATGTTTCAAATGCTTTTCACCTGCGTGGCAAGACAGTATACGAGTTAAGCGATGGTCATGATGCCAAGCGCGCGGCTGCTAATCAGGCCAAAGAAAGAACTTTATGAGCATGCTGGAGGAAGAGGTCTCCACGACACTCTATTTTGACCGTACTTTTGATTGTGAAGCAGCAAAGATTTCACCAGGCGAATACTATTTTACCGATAAGGATATGGTGATTGTCACGGTGCTCGGCTCCTGCGTTTCTGCCTGCATACGCGATAGCGTCAGTGGCATCGGCGGCATGAATCACTTCATGTTGCCGGATTGCGCGAGTGCCGACAAAGACAGTCCCGTTTCTGAATCCATGCGCTATGGCACCTATGCCATGGAGGTGCTGATTAATCAGCTACTGCGTAACGGTGCACGCCGCGAGAATCTGGAGGCCAAGATTTTTGGTGGCGGCAATGTGTTGAGAAGCTTTACGACGACTAATGTTGGCGATCGTAACGCATCATTTGTGCGTAAATTTCTTAAAGATGAGCGTATCCGCGTGACTGGCGAGGACCTGCTGGATATTTACCCACGAAAAGTATATTACTTCCCCAAAACAGGGAGAGTTTTAGTCAAAAAGCTGAAACAACTCAATAACTACACCTTGGTCAAGCGCGAAGAAGCCTATGCCAGCAAGCTTAAAACTAATGATGTGGGCGGCGCAATTGAGTTGTTTTGATCCTATTTTGATGAGTAAAAATTGAGCTGAGACCAAGCAAAATGAAAATAAAAGTGCTGATAGTTGATGATTCTGCATTGATCCGTAGCCTGTTGACCGAAATCATCAACAGCCAGCCTGATATGACAGTAGTGGGCGCTGCGCCTGATCCACTGATTGCGCGCGACATGATCAAGCAACTGAACCCAGATGTGCTTACGCTGGATGTTGAAATGCCCAAGATGGATGGCCTGGAGTTCTTGGAGAAGTTGATGCGCTTGCGCCCGATGCCGGTGGTCATGGTTTCAACCTTGACCGAGCGTGGCTCAGAAATCACCATGCGCGCGCTTGAGCTGGGAGCGACGGATTTTGTCACCAAGCCAAAAATTTCCATCTCGGATGGCATGCGTGAATATACCGATTTAATCGCAGATAAAATTCGTGCCGCTTCACAAGCGAGAATTGCCTCATTGCCCCGTCAGTCGCCATCTGTAAATGGCCATGCCGCTCCCGTCGCGTTGCGGAATCCGCTCATCAGTAGCGAAAAGCTGCTCATTATCGGCGCTTCTACCGGCGGCACTGAGGCCATTAAATCATTCCTGCTGCAAATGCCTTCTGATTGCCCAGGGATACTGATCACTCAACATATGCCTGCTGGCTTTACAAAATCGTTTGCAAACCGCCTGGATTCACTTTGCCAAATTTCAGTTAAGGAGGCCGAGGGCGGTGAGCGCATTTTGCCTGGTCATGCCTATATTGCACCTGGTGATAAACACCTGATGCTGGCCAGAAGTGGCGCCAATTATGTCACCCAGCTGAGTGATGCTCCACCAGTCAATCGCCATAAGCCTTCTGTCGATGTGTTGTTTGATTCTGCTGCTGAGTCAGCAGGCAGAAATGTCATCGGCGTAATCCTGACAGGTATGGGTAAAGATGGTGCTGTGGGCATGCTGCAGATGAAAAATGCAGGCGCCCACAACTTTGCGCAAAATGAAGAAAGCTGTGTGGTTTATGGCATGCCCAAGGAAGCCGTGGCACATGGCGGGGTTGATGAAGTTGCACATTTAAATGATTTACCAAAACTTGTACTTAATTATTTGATGAATAACAGCGCCCGCGCTCTGCGTGTATAGCTTTAAATGCATGCGGCGTAGCCGCTTTAATCTGCTAATGATGCAGAGTTTTAATAAGCGCAGCTTTTGTATCGTTACTCTCAGCTAAAGCTTATGCAAAGCTAGCCGATAATGAATTAAAGAAAGCTAATTTAGAAAAGTACAGAATCAGTATTCAACGTACTCGATGCTTACTTGCAAGTTTAAGAATGAAGATTGTTAACGGAGTAAAGTATGGCTAACCCAAATACCAAATTTCTTGTCGTGGATGACTTTTCAACCATGCGCCGGATCGTCCGCAACCTGCTTAAAGAGCTGGGGTATAACAATGTTGATGAAGCTGAGGACGGCGCAATTGGCCTGAGTAAGCTAAAAGAAGGCGACTTCGATTTTGTGGTGTCGGACTGGAACATGCCCAATATGGATGGTTTGACCATGCTGCAACATATTCGCGCTGACCCCAAGCTGGCTTCGCTGCCAGTGCTCATGGTGACTGCCGAAGCCAAGAAAGAAAATATCATCGCTGCAGCCCAGGCTGGAGCTAATGGCTATGTGGTTAAACCATTTACTGCAGCTACGCTGGATGAAAAGCTATCTAAAATATTCGAGAAGCTTGAGAAAGCAGGGGCTTGAAAATGAATAGCGAGCTTTTGCAGCAGCAGGCTGCGCAGCCGGAAATGATGTCGGCGATGACCCATAATGACGAAATGCTGAATCGCATTGGCCAAGTAACGCGTGCGCTGCACGATAACTTGAGCGGCCTTGGTCTGGATAAAATTCTGGAACAGGTCGCGCAGGATATTCCAGATGCACGCGACCGCCTCAATTATGTGGCGCGCATGACGGAGCAGGCGGCAGAGCGTGTACTTAACGCTACTGATGCCGCGATTCCACTACAAACTGAATTGGCAACAAGTGCAACTGCGCTGGAACAGCGATGGAAGCAAGTCCTGGCACAACCTTCCTTAAAGACTGAATACAATCTGGCAGCTGATGAAACGCTGGCATTTTTAACCATGACCGGCAAACATACGACAGAAACTAAAGCGCTATTGATGGACATCATGATGGCGCAGGATTTTCAGGATCTGACCGGTCAGGTCATCAAGAAAATTACTACGCTGGCACAAGAACTTGAGCAGCAACTAGTTCAGGTGTTAATTGATTTCTCACCTGCTGTTGCCAAGAAAGAAGCTGCTCCTAGTGCTAGCCTTATGAATGGCCCGCAGATCGATCCGGGTGCAGTTGATGTTGTTGCCAGTCAGGAACAGGTTGATGACTTGCTGGATAGTTTAGGCTTTTGATTCTGAGTCCAGATAGTCGAATTTATAGTGTTTTTAGCTAATTAAAACCGTACACATCCGCAGGTGCCAACTGCTGTAACTCATCATCGCTGAACAAGCGCCCCCTGGTAATAAAAGCCATCCCAGTGCCACAATCCAGAGAGAATGACCCGCTGGAGCCAGGCACTGCATCCAGGATAGTATGGGTGTTTTCCGAAAACTGGAAATGACTGTGGCCCATATAAAAGATCGCACCTGCAATTTCGCCCAGCCTCACATCAGAGGGGCTGGGTTTGAATTCATTAACAGGCATGCATAACGGCCCGCTACCCTCACAACACCCGCCAGACTGGAAGAAGATGATAGGGCCGAATTGCGTCGAAAGCTTGTTGATTAATTCTATTGCCGCAGGCGTTGCAGAAACGCGTTCAGTCATGACTCAATCTCCAAATACAAACTGTAAAAGCACAAACAAAAGTACGCTTACTAAAAGGCAAGAGGCGGACTAGCCGCCTCTTGATATTAAGTCTTTTCGTTTTAGGAAAAGCCCAGAAAAAGCTTAGAAGAAACCAAGTTTCTTAGGGCTGTAGCTCACCAGCAGGTTCTTGGTCTGTTGGTAGTGATCAAGCATCATCTTGTGGGTTTCACGGCCGATACCAGATTCCTTATAGCCACCAAATGCTGCATGCGCAGGGTAGGCATGGTAGCAGTTGGTCCATACACGACCAGCCTTTATGCCACGGCCCATGCGGTAAGCACGGCTGCCATCACGAGTCCATACGCCAGAGCCAAGACCAAAGATGGTGTCATTGGCGATTGCCAGCGCATCAGCTTCGTCTTTAAAGGTCGTGACTGCCAGCACTGGTCCAAAAATTTCTTCCTGGAAAACGCGCATTTTGTTATCGCCCTTGAACAGCGTTGGTTGGATGTAGTAACCATCAGCCAAATCTCCACTCAGCACATTGCGCTCACCACCGATCAGGATTTTTGCACCTTCCTGTTTGCCGATATCCATGTAAGACATAATCTTGTTAACCTGGTCCACAGAAGCCTGCGCACCTATCATGGTGTTAGGGTCGAGCGGGTTGCCTTGCTTGATGGCAGCAACACGTGGTAATACGCGCTCCATAAACTTGTCGTAGATAGATGCCTGGATCAGCGCGCGTGATGGGCTGGTACAGACTTCACCCTGGTTGAATGCAAACAGCACCAAACCTTCTACAGCCTTATCGAAGAAGTCATCATCGGCATCTGCAATATCTTCAAAGAAAATATTAGGGGATTTGCCACCAAGCTCCAGTGTTGCTGGAATCAGGTTAGAAGCGGCAGCTTGTGCAATCACACGGCCAGTAGCTGTCGAGCCGGTAAATGCAATTTTGGCAATACGGCGGCTGTTAGCTAGGGGGGCGCCTACTTCACGGCCATAGCCATTCACAATATTCATCACGCCTGGTGGCACGATGTCAGCAATCAGCTCCATCACGATTAGCAGGCTAATAGGCGTAAATTCTGCAGGCTTCATCACCACACAGTTACCTGCAGCAACCGCTGGTGCGAGTTTCCATGCCGCCATCAGGATAGGGAAGTTCCAGGGGATGATTTGACCAACGACGCCTAGCGGCTCGTGGAAGTGATAAGCAACAGTGGTTTCATCCAGTTCGCTGATGCTACCTTCCTGCGCGCGCAGACAACCTGCAAAGTAACGAAAGTGATCAATCGCCAATGGAATGTCAGCATTGATGGTTTCACGAATCGGCTTGCCATTGTCGATGGTTTCAGCAGTAGCGATCAGCTCCAGATTGGCTTCCATGCGGTCTGCAATTTTAAGCAGGATATTGGAGCGCTCGGCTGGTGCGGTACGGCCCCATTTGTCAGCTGCTGCATGCGCTGCATCTAAGGCAAGCTCAACATCTTCAGCACTGGAGCGGGCAGCTTTGGTGTAAGGCTTGCCGGTAATTGGGGAGATCACGTCAAAGTACTCACCCTTAACCGGGGCCACCCATTTACCACCAATAAAGTTATCGTATTTTGCTTTGTAGGGGATTTTGACGCCCATGTTTTTTAATAAGTCCAAACTCATGATTCACTTCTCCTGGTTTTTCATTTGTGATGATTCGTTTTTTATTTACTGCATTTAATCCACATACTTGCAGGCAAGTTGTTACAGCTAACACCACAGCGTGTAGTAACAAAGCCATAAAGCAGATTACATGCCCAGTTACAATTTATTAACTTATGCTATGAAATGCAAAGGAAAATTGAAAAGAGCCTGACAAAGTGTTTCAAATTGAAAGATACAATACATTCAATTTGAAACACTTATTTTGCAAAATGAGACATAATCATGAGACAGCAAATGAGCAAGCAAAGCCGACCTTGAATAAAGCCAGTTACAGCAATCAGATACGTAGTGCACGCGAGCAACTGCTAGGCAATGGCGAATTGCCTAATGGCTTGTTGCCAGACCCAATCCAGCGCTCCTGGGAGCGTTGCGTCAGGACAGGCCTTGCACTGGATTTTGGTCATGACATTGAACCGGCTGACGCACATCAACTTACCGAGCTGCGCGAGCAAAACACCCAGCTTATCAAGCAGTCCCAGCCGGAAATGGAGAATTTGTATTCCCATATCATCGGCACACAAAGCATGGTGATACTCAGTGATTCCGGCGGCACAATTTTGCATGCCATGGGTGACCCCGACTTTATGAGCAAGGCCCAACGTGTCGCCTTGCAACCAGGGGTGTCATGGAATGAGGCAATTACAGGTACCAACGCCATCGGTACCGCACTTGTAGAAAAAAGCCCCGTGTTCGTGAAAGGTGCCGAACATTTCGCTGAGCGTAACGGCTTCCTTAACTGCTCAGCCGTGCCGATTGCTGATCCGCATGGCAGCGTGATTGGCGTACTGGATGTCTCTGGTGACCATCGTCAACCGCAAGAGCACACCATGGTGCTGGTCAGGATGTCTGCGCAGATGATTGAGAACCGCTTGTTCAATGTCAATTTCACTACTGACATCATTATTCGGTTCCATACCCGGCCGGAATTCATTGGCACCTTGTGGGAGGGCATTGCCGTGTTTTCGCCAGAAGGCAAACTTACTGCCACCAACCGCAGCGGCGCGCTGCAGATGGGGCTGGGCGAGCATGTGCAGTTGGGCGACGAGTTTGAGGCATTATTTGGGGTTTCACTTAACCTGTTCCTAGATACGGTTCGGAAAAGAACCTCTGCCGCCAGCACAACGTTACCCCTCAAGAATGGTTTGCAGCTTTACGTCAAGGTAGATCCGGTCACGGTCCCCTTGTTTTATAACAAGTCCTCAGACAAGTCGGCGCTAAATACCCGCTCTCAGCCAAAAGTCAGTGACACCCTGGCGCTGGATAACCTCAATCATGGCGATGTCGCGATGCAGCACACCATAGAAAAAGCCAAGCTGGCCATCGGGCATGACATCCCCATACTCATAGAAGGCGAAACCGGTACCGGCAAAGAGCTATTGGCAAAAGCTATCCACCAGTCCGGCACAAGGCGCCAGGGTCCGTTTATCGCCATCAATTGCGCTGCAATTCCGGAAGGCCTGATCGAGTCTGAACTGTTTGGTCACGAAGAGGGCGCTTTTACCGGCTCGCGTCGCCGTGGCGCCATGGGCCGCATACAGCAAGCGCATGGTGGCACGCTGTTTCTGGATGAAATCGGTGAAATGCCCATGCCATTACAGGCCAGTTTGCTGCGTGTGATTCAGGAGCGCGAGATAGTGCCGCTGGGTGGCAGTAAATCCATCCGCGTCGATATCGCGATTATTTCTGCTACCAACTCTCGCCTCAAGGAGCGGGTTGCCAATCACCAGTTCCGTGAAGATCTCTATTACCGCCTGAATGGCCTGCGTTTGAGCCTTCCAGCCCTGCGCAGTCGAGACGATTTTCCTGCGCTGGTGCAGCATATCCTCAAGGAGAATCTGGCCAAGCCGGAAGTGACTATCCATCCGCAGGCCATGGCCCTGATGCAGCAGCACCCCTGGCCCGGTAATATTCGCCAGTTGTCGCATGTGCTGCGCTCAGCCATGATTTTTATGCAGAATCATGAGTTGCATGTTCAGCACCTGCCGGAAGATTTCATGGAAGATATCGGGCTAACAGTTGCTGCGGAAGGAACACATCCTGCTGCAGGAATTACTGTTCTGGCCAGCAAAGATATCGCAAGCAACGAAGCCACAATGATCAGGCATGCCCTCGATGCCCACCAGGGCAATATGAGTGCTGCAGCCAGCCAGTTAGGCATTAGTCGAGCTACCATGTATCGCAAATCCAGGCGGCTAGGCTTGCGCTAGGTTGCCATCTGACGACAGCATATTTAGGTTAACTAATATCTCCTGATCGCCCTCAAGCCATGCCAATACTGGCATTACAGTTAATAAATCCAATTATCTCCATACCAGGGTCCAGTAAGTGTCGCCCCAGCCAGACACAAAATCGCGATTTTCTGTTATTGATAATACATATTTATGTGTTAACTATATGATTGTTAAATATAAAAAATAGTGGCATAGTTGTTGCGAAAACATAATCCTCTTGTTCAGTAATTAGGAGGATTAATCATGAGTCCAGTATATAAAACCAAAAGCAAGGCTTTGCTTATCGCCAGTCTAATCACTTTTAGCTGTCTAGCCACTGCTGCCGATATGACCGAGATACCGCCATCTGACACTACAGAGCTGCCTAATGTTGTACCAAGCAAACACGAAATTGCAGAGTCGGCTTTTACCAAGCTAGATCGAGGTCAGAAAGGGTTCGTGTCTCCGGAAGACGTGAAGGTGCTGCCAGAATTCAATAAGAGAGTATTTGCCAAAGTCGATGCAGATCACGATGGAAAACTGACGCGCGAAGAGTTTAAGATTGGCTGGTATGTCTACGCAGGCACTACTGATAGCAAAACCAGGGTGAACTAATATTGAATGACAATATTGGAAGGCGAGATAAAGTTAGTTGGATAAAGCGTTGCAGACTTAGTCTGTAATCCGGCTTCGGTATAGATGCCTGCCAATTACTCAATAAGGCCTTGAAAAAAAGCACTGAAAATTATCTCTTCGTAGCACTTAAATTCCTTCAAGCGCGCCTTCATCAATTCCTACATCATTATCAGATTAAATCTGATATGAGCTTCAAAGCCAGTCACATATTCTTGTCCTGCATTGATTCTTTATTTTTTTAACGTAATTACTAAATATGCGGAATTCATCATGGACAAGATTTTTTATTTACTTCTCGCCCTCATACTTTTTGGCCCTGTCACCATCGGTTTTGCATCTGGAGACATGGAGATTCAAAATCTTGATTGGCCGCAATACACGTTAGAAAAATAATATTATGAGGGAGAAGGATTATGGCCCCTAAAAATACGATCTGCATTTGGTATAACGGTACTGCCTTGGAGGCTGCAAATTTTTATGCCGAGACGTTCCCTAACAGTGCAGTAGGAACGGTATATCACGCTCCAGGCGATTATCCAGCAGGCAAGCAGGGCGATATCTTAACCGTAGAGTTCACCGTCATCGGCATTTCTTGCCTCGGTCTGAATGGTGGCCCAGAGTTCAAGCACAACGAGGCTTTTTCGTTCCAGATTGCCACTGACGATCAAGCTGAAACTGACCGCTTGTGGAATGCAATTGTAGGTAATGGCGGTCAGGAAAGCGCCTGCGGATGGTGTAAAGATAAGTGGGGTTTGTCATGGCAGATTACGCCGCGTGCGCTCTTGGCAGCAATCACCGATCCTGATCCTGACGCAGCAAAGCGTGCGTTCGAGGCTATGATGCAGATGAGTAAGATCGATATAGCAATGATCGAAGCAGCTCGAGCTGGCTAAAGCGCTAATTCGATTCTTTGTGAAAACATCAAACAGTTTTCCGCATCATTATTATCACCTAGCCTAGTTTGTGCTGGTGCTTTTTAATGGGGAATTTGACCAATCCTGCATTGCTTGCTCCACAGTCTTGTTCACCTTTAACTGGCCATCACCGCTAGAAATTATCCAACTCAGTGGAATATAGTGATGATTCCCCTGAGAGTCCTTTTTCAATTTTATGGTATCTCTGCCATCTAAATGATCCACTACTGCAAATTGCTCTGCTTGATTTGAAAGTACGACCATATCGTTCTTAATTTCTTCAGCATTAATCATCGTGCTTCTCCTTGTATGGATACGAATGGATTAATACAAAAATGATTTGTATTAATTTTTACTGATTCAAATACGACATTTCAGCGCCGTTTTGAGAAAGCTTAGTTAATGTTAATTCAAAGAGGGTTTAGTTCTTATCGGCATTGGCTGATATTGGTGTAGGAGAAGTTTGACACGCATCCTACAAGGCTTGAGATTTGCTTGATTGAATCAGACTACGCCTACAACAATTTAGGAATTCTCCTACCTACACTGATCCTTCAGCCTATTAAGATTATCGTCAAGGGCTAAGGAACTTAGATGACAGCATACGTAGGTCTATATGTCGAACGCTTTGATGACGGAACCATACACTTGGTTTACGTGAAAAACGGTATGGGTGAAGTAGTGCCGATCAAACCCAATGAATACATCACTAAAGAGTGTTTGCCATTGATTCAGTATTTACCGATCAAGGGAGACTACGGTTCCGAAGCCAATTGAAAGTTGATGGTTAAAGAAAGCGATGAAGGGCATAGATATAGGCCTCTTTCATCCAAAAATTTTACAGCTAGGAGTTTGTGATGAGCGCTAACAGTATTGGCAATACCCCTGATTCAAAAAATAACCCACTGGCTGACAACACGGCGAATCAACCAAAAGACAAAGATAGCGCACTTACGCCAAAAGTAAATCCATTCAGGCCAGACTTACCGTTTAGTGAAAAAGAGCAGAGTAAAGAGTCTCCTGAAAATCATACGGCAGAGTGGTGAGGAGCCGTCGCCATGCCAATTAATTCTAGAAAAATATTAAATAATCGCTTGGATACTAGCCATAAACCTATTGTCCCGTTTAAGGTTTCGTTCATTGTTAAAGACAATACGACTTTATTTGATCAGATTGATCCTCTTATCATTCTTGCTAAAACTGAACATGCTGCATGGAACATGGCCCTAATTAAGATCGGAGATTTATATCCAGCAATTGACTTGGGCAACATTGAAGTACAGGTATCCCGAAGCCTTGATAAAAGTTATGAGGAATAAGCGCCACATATGGTGTAAAGCGGAATATTATTCACTATAAGAGTTAGGCTAGGAGTGCAGTAATGAACGCTGGAGAGAATAGAGAGCAAGATACAAATGAGGCTGATGAAGTAATCTCTGGTATTGAAGTCAGCGAAGTAGATTTCAGCGAGTTTGATAGGCGGCAAAAGGCATCTGAAGCAAAGTCAGCCGTAAAGCGTGAACGGCGAGGTTTTGTGGGTCAAGTGGATAGCTTAATCCATGAACTTCATATTAATACTGCGCGAGCTTATTCAAACAAACATCGAAAGAAGTAAACCCAAACGTCTGCTTATTTTGTCTTTTACACTTTAAAAGTGTAGCTACACGCGTCATCATTGCTTGCGTAATGAGATTGCTAAATTTCCAATCGCAGTTCGCTCACATTACATTTCAAAACAATTTCAGCATTAATCTTCTGCTAAAGTTTAAAAACTCTTATCAAGTTAGCAGAAATGAAAAATTACGCTCTGGTAGTCTTGTCTTTACTCGCCATTAATACTGCCCATGCCAATGAAAAGGTATCGGAAACCAGTGATGCTGCATCTTCAAGCGAAGAATTCGGCATTCCTGAACCGCTTGTGTTTGATATGGTGAGACCTTTGGGGTCGCCTAAAGGCGAGGTTGAGGTCAATGCATTCCTCAATCAATCTAGCTCTAGTGTGCCAATGCAGTGGTCACCTGAGATTGAGTATTCGCTTGCAGATGGCTATGCCATTGAATTACAGCTGCCTTATGAAAATTCACGCTTAGGTGAATATCAGGTCGCCATGCAGGCAACCTTACCAGCATTGATAGAAGGCAGAATGGTTCAAGGCCTGCAAGGCATAGCTCGTAAAACCCGTCATAGCAATGCACATTCAGCCGATGTACTTTACCTCAACGGCATTCGTTTCTCTGAAATGTGGAGCACCATGAATATGGTAGGCGCCAGAAAGACTGCATTCAATGGTGATGGTGAGATTCATGGGCTGCTTAACTCAGCCTGGTTTTATCACCTGTCTAGCCAACTGATACTCGGAGTCGAGGTTAACAATGAAATCCACAAACACAATAATTGGCATTACAGGTTAACGCCCCAAGTTCATTACAGTTTTGATGACAACAAAGCGGTTCAGTTTGGGGTTGGGCCATCAAGGCTAGCGGATGACAAAAAAGTAGAGAAACTTATGGCGTTACGATTCGTTTATAGCTTTTGAGTGGTTGAAAATACCGATAAATCTGCTGGGGTTTTGTCTACTCTTTGTTACAAAATATCTGGCCTCTATTTAGGTAAAATCACTCTATGAATTGGCTACCTGATCTGGTCTTCCTCGACCTTGAAACCACAGGCGGCACGCCACTACATGACCGTATTACTGAGATAGCATTGGTGCGTGTAGAAAAGGGCGAGATTGTCGATAGATGGCAGACGCTGGTGAATCCTGAAATTCCTATCTCGCCATTTATTACCCAGCTTACAGGTATCACCAATGAGATGGTCAAAAATGCCCCCACCTTTAAAGAGGTCGCCCCCATGCTCTACAATTATCTCGATGGCATGGTGATGGCCGCTCACAATGTACGCTTTGACCATGGCTTTCTAAAAGCCGAGTACAAGCGCATAGGGGCAACCCTGCGCCAGCGCGTTCTTTGCACCGTCAAGCTATCCCGTCGCTTATTCCCTGAGTATAAAAGCCATAGTCTCGATTCCATAATCAATAGACACGGCCTGGCTACCAAAGCCCGCCACAGAGCCATGGGTGACGTTCAGCTGATGATTGATTACCTTGAAGCAGCCAAACATGAACTTGGGTCGGTACGTGTGCTGCAAGAGATCAGCAAGCTCTCCAAGGCTCAAAGCCTGCCTTCTGGCCTCGATGCTTCTTTGCTGGATGAAATCCCCGATACTGCTGGTGTATATCTGTTTTATGGAGAGAATGAGCTCCCTATTTATATAGGCAAAAGCGTCACTATGCGCTCCCGTGTGCTATCCCATTTCAACAGCGACCATGCCTCATCCAAGGAGATGAAGATTGCGCAGGAGGTGAAGCGGGTAGAGTGGATAGAAACCGCGGGCGAGTTGGGCGCTTTGCTGCTTGAGTCCAAACTCATAAAGGAAAAGAAGCCCATTTACAACCGTATGTTAAGGTCCAACCGGCAAATGTGCTCGTTACGGCTATCGGAGAAACTAAGTGATTCGCCGTGGGTAAGTTTTGTTAGTGGAGATGATTTTCAGCCCAGTTACTTCGAGCATCTATACGGTACTTTCAGAACGAAAAAGACCGCCATGGATACCTTGCGTAACTTGGCTACAGAGCACCACCTATGCGGCAAGTTGCTAGGTTTGGAGAGTGGCAAGGGCGCCTGCTTCGGCTACCAGCTCAAGCGTTGTACCGGCGTATGTGTGGGTAAGGAAAGCTCCGAGATTCATTACCTGAGAGTCAAGCAAGCACTGGTAGGGCTCAGGCTCAAAAGCTGGCCTTACGCTGGCAGAATAGGTATTCGGGAAAAATCTCAAGATAACCACTTCATCCAAGTCCATGTGTTCGACCAATGGTGCCACCTCGGCACGGTAGAGGACGACATACAGTTGAACGAAGCCTTACAGGCAAGAGCCGAGTATAGTTTTGATCTCGATACTTACAAGCTGCTCAGCAAGGCGCTCACACAAAACGTAGAGCTTATTCACTTTTAATTTTTTGCACCTTAAGACTAGCTGCGCGCGCAATCATTTTTGTAAATTAAAAAGCCCCATTTTTTGGGGCTTTTTAATTGATTTGAATATTGAATCCTGAATTCAGTCATTTGTTAGGTGCTGTAGAGATGTAAAAAATCCGGGAGCGTATTGTACTGATGGGGTTTGGTGGGGGAACGGGGGATCGAACCCCGGACAAACGGATTAAGAGTCCGCTGCTCTACCAGCTGAGCTATTCCCCCAATTCGGACGACACAGAGTGTCTTTTGAGCCGCGCATTATGGTGATAAAGCGGCTTTGTGTCAACTTGCAGCCACATATAAAATGGTAAACTCGCTCTTATCCCCCAGCCATTTCGAAAGCCCTCAAGATGTCTATTCAAGTGATTTACACCCAGCCATTTACTGACCAGAAGCCAGGTACCTCGGGCCTGCGCAAGCGTGTGCCTGTGTTTAAACAGCCACATTACCTGGAAAATTTCGTACAGAGTATTTTTGACACCATTGAAGCACCAAAGGGTGCAACGTTGACGCTTGGCGGCGATGGGCGCTATTACAACCGTGAGGCGATACAGATTATCTTGAAGATGGCCGCGGCCAATGGCTTTGGTCGTGTGCTGGTGGGGCAGGGCGGCATACTTTCCACGCCAGCTGCCTCTGCGGTGATACGCAAATATGCGACTTATGGCGGCATTATCCTTTCTGCCAGCCATAACCCGGGCGGGCCGGATGGCGATTTTGGGATTAAGTACAACACCGCTAACGGCGGGCCTGCGCCAGAAAAGGTCACCGAAGCGATTTTTGACTACAGTAAAAAGATCAGTGCCTACAGCATATTAGAAGCACCGGATGTAGCGTTGGATGTAATTGGCGTGACCGATCTGGGCGGCATGCAGGTAGAAGTGATTGATGCGGTGACGGATTATGCCGAGCTGATGGCTTCGCTATTCGATTTTGAGGCAATACGTGGCCTGTTTGCCAGCGGCTTCCGCATAAAGTTTGATGCCATGCACGCGGTCACCGGGCCATATGCGCGCGACATTTTCCTCAACCATCTTGGTGCGCCAGCCGATAGCATCATGAATGCCGTGCCGCTAGAAGACTTTGGCGGTGGTCACCCGGACCCTAACCTGACTTACGCGCATGACCTGGTGGAGATCATGTATGGCGACAACGCACCTGAGTTCGGCGCGGCATCGGATGGCGATGGCGACCGCAACATGATATTGGGCAACCATTTTTTCGTGACACCATCCGACAGTCTCGCCATTATCGCGGCTAGTGCCAAGCTGGCCCCCGGCTATGTCAAAGGCATCGCCGGGGTGGCGCGCTCTATGCCCACCAGTGCGGCGGTGGACAGGGTGGCGCAGGAGCTGGATATCCCCTGCTACGAGACGCCGACCGGCTGGAAATTCTTTGGCAACCTGATGGATGCGGGCAAGGTTACCCTGTGTGGTGAAGAGAGCTTTGGCACCGGCTCAGACCATGTGCGCGAGAAGGATGGCCTGTGGGCAGTATTGTTCTGGCTCAACATACTTGCCATCAAGCGTCAGTCGGTCGAGACTTTGGTAATGCGCCACTGGCGCCAGTTTGGGCGTAACGTGTATTCACGCCATGACTATGAGGCTATTCCCACCGAGGCGGCGAATAGCGTAATGGCGCATATCCATGCGCGCTTTGCGGACCTGCCGGGCGTGCAGTTCGGGCGCTACACCGTGGCAACCTGTGATGATTTCAGCTATACCGACCCCGTGGATGGCAGCGTGAGCAATAACCAGGGCGTGCGTATCCTGTTTACAGATGGCTCGCGCATTGTGTTCCGCCTTTCTGGCACGGGCACGGAAGGCGCGACGATACGTATTTATCTTGAATCCTACGAACCGGATGCGACCCATCACCACATGGATGCGCAGGTGGCATTGGCAGAGATGATACAGATTGCCTTGCAGATTTCTGAGTTGAAAGAGAGAACCGGTCGCGATACGCCGACGGTGATTACCTGATTAGTCTATGGTCGTGCAAACTGATGGTTAGTTACACGCATTAATGAAATGTTAGTTATTTGTCATCCTCGCGAAAGCGGGGATCCAAGTGAGCAATTAAAATGGATTCCCGCTTTCGCGGGAATGACGGAATAGAGAAAATTAACCTTCCCTAGGCAAATGCAGCAACTGGCTCGACTAGCGTCAGCTCCGGTTTTACTTTATGGGCACGTTGTATCACACCCAGCACATCCAGCACGCGGCAGCAGTAGGCGGCCTCATTGTCATGCATGAGCGATAAGCCCAGATGACGGCCATTGCTTACGCTGAGATGCTTCATGAGCA
The DNA here is from genome assembly GCA_035459965.1 of Methylophilaceae bacterium. Classification (GTDB taxonomy): domain Bacteria; phylum Pseudomonadota; class Gammaproteobacteria; order Burkholderiales; family Methylophilaceae; genus DATHXC01. Next base: position 255,172 of record DATHXC010000005.1, on the reverse strand, counting down.
GGATGGAAGAGAACTCGGTGCCCAGATAGTCAATACTGGCGCGCTGGTGACCCCAGGCGCCGTAGTCGCAGCTGATCACGCCCGCGAGTTCGGTGCGGGCATATTTTTCAAACAGTGCAATGCATTCATCGCGTGATGTGTCACGTGACAACGTCGCCGTAAGATCAATCACCGATACTACTTCTGTCGGTACCCTGTATGACAATGAATCCAGTTTGCCTTCCAGTTCCGGCAATACCAGTGTGGTGGAGGCTCCTATGTTGGTGCCTGTCGGGATAATCGATGCGGCGCAGGAGCGGCCCAAGTGGGAGGTGGGGTGGAAGCTATCCAGTGCGCGCTGGTCGGATAATGCCGGATGTATGGTGACCACGCGTCCGTAATCAATGCCAAAGTGCTTGTTGAGGATGTAGGCGATGGGGACAAACCCGTTGCCGGTACAGGTGCTGGAGGCAATCACATCGTGAAGCTCCGGGTCATAGGCATCGTTATTGACGCCATAGACCAGGCTAATGTCGCATCCTGCAATGTTGGAAGTGCAGACGACTTTCCTGGCAATTTTGTTATTGATAATGGCACGCATACTTTCTATGGTGGCGGTGCCAGTGGCATCAATAAATACATCCAGATCAAACTTGCGAAGCTCGCCCAGCCCATCTTCATCGGGTCTGCGGCGACGGTCTACGCGTTCATAATGCACCTTCTTCTTGCCGAAAACCAGTTCATTACCCTGAAAATCGACACTGAATGGCGGCCTGCCATAAGTACTGTCATGTGCCAGCAGATAAGCCACCTGGTCTATCGGCATCACATCGCACACTACTTTGATGTCGAATCGCCCGGAAGCGACTTTACTATGATTTGCCCTGACTATTCCGCGCCCCACGCGACCCAGCCCTGCAACCCCTACTCTTAAAATTCCCATTCCATATACTCCGCATATTATCTTTTTATATTGCTGATGGTTGGTGTTCGGCCAGTGTTAGCTGGCGTCATGTTATGAGCTTCATCCTGTGTCGCTCAGATATTTTTCGGCAGCTTGGGGAATAACTTTAAGCAGGTTGGCAAATATATATTTTGCTGTTGAGAATACGAAATGGGAAGGGTTGATGCCGCGTCATGGCGGCGGCAGTCATGCAAATAAATCAGGCCAGCATTGCTGGCCTGATTTATTCAAAATACTAAATCTAAGCGGGCTTAGTTGCCAGTCTGCTTTGCCAACCATTCCTGACCATCAATCTGCTTGTCACCGGATTTATCCATCGCAGTAAACAACTTCTGGTGGTAGGCAATAAACTCGCTTTTGGTTACCAGATGGTCGCCGTCGGCGTCGATCTTGCCCATCATCTTCATGGAGCGCAGTTCACGGCTATAACCACCGGTGGCGATACTGACTTTTTCTTCGCCCTTGGTGCCTACCCACTCTTTTGCATCGAGTGAGTCATCGGCATCGGTATTCAGTTCATCAAACACTTTGCCATAGTAGCTATCGAACTCTGCACTGGTGACCATGTGGTTGCCATCGGCATCCAGCATTTTCATCATGTCCATTTTGTGCATCTGGCGGGCATAGCCACCGGTGCTCAGCATAGGGTCCGCCGCAAACGCAGGGGCAGAGCAGAGTGCGCTAGTGACTAATACGCCAGCGATAATTGCGATACTTTTCAGTTGAATCTTCATAACAATCTCCTAAAATAAATTCAAAAAAATTAACTCAGTAAATTCGTTACCACGTGGTATCGCTGCTAGCAAACCTTAGTCAGAGGGAATTGGAATTACTTACAATTAGTTTTAAGGAAACGCTGATTAACTCCCGATTTCGTCGCTATGCTTCGTTGCTCACAAAAAATTTCTCCTTACATATTAGATATATGCGGCGTCAAAATTTTTTGTTCGTGCCTTGCCTAGCTTAGAATTCGGAATTAATCAGCGATTCCTTAGGAGATGCCCTGCGAGGCAATCAGGACGGACCTCGCAGTCCGGTGATATTTGAGTGGTACGTGGTTAAAGCGTTTGAGAGGTGCTGGCTTGAATACTTACTCTTCGACCTGCTTGATGGTCATTTCACCTTTGAACAGCCGTACATCCATGCGGCCAAGAAAGGACATACCCAGCAGTACATCGCCACCTAGGCCCGGCGCAATGACTGCTGCAACATCTTTGGCTTCGACGCCGCCTAGCTTTACCGTCTCCAACCGCGCCATATAGGCAACGGTATCGCCATTGGCTGTGCTGGTGCGGATGGCGGTGCGGCTACTCAGGCCGAGTTGGTCGGCCACCCGCTGCGAGATTGCTACGCCGGTGGCGCCGGTATCTACCAGCACGTCCACCTTGGTGCCGTTGATCAGCGCTTCCGCCCGGTAATGGCCGTCGGTGCCGCGCTTGAGCACTACGGTGCGATTCTCGCCCAGCACTGCAATCTTGTTGGGGTTGAGTACGCTATCGGCCAGGTAATAAATGGCGCCTGCCAATATTACCCAGATGATGCTGACCAGGATGGTATTTCGGGACATTAGAATGGCAGCTCTACATGTGGTGCAGTGCCCAGGATAACCTTGCGGAACGCCTCCTGGATGCGCTTGAGCGCCACTTCGTTATCTGCCTCAAAGCGCAGCACGATGACTGGTGTAGTGTTGGATGGGCGCATCAGGCCAAAGCCATCGGGGTATTCCACACGCAAGCCATCGATAGTCACGACTTCTGTAGCGCCGGGGAAAGTCGCAGTCTGCTGCAACTGGGCAATCAGCGCATGCGGCTCGCCTTCTTTCATATTGATATGTTGTTCTGGCGTACTCACGCTATCTGGCAGCGCATCCAGTACTGCCGATGGGTTCTCAAAACGGCTGAGGATTTCCAACAGGCGAGCGCCAGCGTAGAGGCCATCGTCAAAGCCATACCATCTTTCCTTGAAGAAGACGTGACCGCTCATCTCACCTGCAAGCGCAGATCCGGTTTCCTTCATCTTGGATTTCACCAGCGAGTGCCCGGTTTTCCACATCAACGGCACACCGCCGCGCGCCTTGATCCATGGCGCCAGATTACGCGTAGATTTTACGTCATAGATGATGGTGGCGCCAGCTTCACGCTTAAGCACATCTTCCGCGAACAACAGCAGCTGGCGATCCGGGTAAATGATATGGCCTTGCTTGGTGACCACACCCAGGCGGTCGCCATCGCCATCAAACGCCAAGCCGATCTCGGCATCACCATTTTTAAGCGCCTGAATCAGGTCTTGCAGATTTTCTGGCACAGATGGGTCGGGGTGATGGTTGGGGAAATGGCCATCTACTTCGCAGAACAATTCTTCTACCTGGCAACCCAGACCGCGATATAGCGGTGCGGCAAATGCGCCCGGTACGCCATTGCCGCAATCAACAGCAATCTTCATCGGGCGCGCCAGTTTGACATCAGAGGTGATGCGGGTGATGTACTCCTCCGTAATGTCATAGCTGGATTCAGTACCGCTACCTTGGGCCAGGTCGCCTTGTTCAATACGTGTGCGCAGGCTTTGTATGGTGGCGCCAGAAAGGGTTTCGTCTGCCAGTACCATCTTCAGGCCATTGTAGTCCGGCGGGTTGTGGCTTCCCGTGACCATCACACCGCAATGTGTCTTCAAATGGTAGGCCGCAAAGTAAACCATAGGCGTGGCGACCAAGCCCAGGTTGATCACGTCAATGCCCGCCTGACGGATGCCACGTGATAAAGCAGCGGCCAGCTCAGGCCCTGATAAGCGGCCATCATAACCTACACAGATCTGCTTCTGCTGACTCGCTACCGCTTCACTGCCGATGGCATGGCCGATGGCCTGTACGATTTCCGGCGTCAACGTTTTGCCTACGATGCCGCGGATGTCGTAGGCCTTGAATATTTCTTTGGGGGTTTGCATAAATGGATCAATTCCGATGGTTAAGGGTGGCGACTAGGTGCCAGTATTGAGGAAACATAGCATACGTTGCGGCAGCCAGTCATGCCCTTTACCCGCAAGATTGCTGACAAAGCCTGCATGGCCGCCCTGTGCAGGGAAATCGCGTATGACGGATGAAGATACTTCGCCAGCTGTTGGCAGATCCCGCTCTGGCAGAAACGGGTCATTGCGTGCATTGATGAGCAGGGTAGGCAACTGGATGGATTTTAGGTAAGGGCGGCTGTTGGACTTTTCCCAGTAATCATCCGCACTGGCAAAGCCGTGTAAAGGCGCGGTGAACAGGTCGTCATAATGCCAGAGGTTGTCGACTGTCTGTAGGGCTGCGGTGTCGAAACCCAGTTGGTATTTTTCTATCATTGCCAGCGCTTTGGGCCGTAGAGTTTTCAGGAATAAACGTGCGTAGATTTTATTGAAGCCACTGCCAAGCACATGGCCGGTGGTAGGCAAGGCCAGTGGTGCGGAAACCGCAATGGCTTTGGCTATGATGGCCTGTGCATTTTCCTGTTGCTCGCCCAGCCATTTCAGCAAAGCATTGCCGCCAAGCGACACACCCACAGCGTAGATAGGCCCGGTTTCATTGCTACGCAACCGTCGCAATATCCAGTCGATCTCGGCGGAGTCGCCGCAATGATAACCACGCGGCAATTGATTCGGCTTGCCACCACAACCTCGGAAATGTACCACCACGCCACGCCAGTTTTTTTCTCTAAGCGCTGCCATTAGCCGTAAGGCGTAATGGGATTTCGAGTTGCCTTCCAGACCATGGAACATCACCACTATTGGTTGGGTATTGGGTGGCTTGGCTTTGTCATCAGTATTTTCGCTAGTTAACCAGTCCAGCTCAATAAAGTCGCCATCGGGTGTACTCCATTCTTCGCGGCGATAGGTAACGTCCGGTAATGGCAACCAGGCTGCCGGGTAGATGGTCTGCAGGTGGCGACCGAACAGCCAGAACGGCGGTCGATATTGGGCTTGCATCTAGGATTTGCTTTACCGAATCATTCTGCCTCGTCTATCCAGGCCAGTTGTATCGCTTCCAGTATTTTCTCGCCCGATTTGTTGGGGTCGTCATTAAAGCCATCCAGCCCCAGCACCCAGCTGTGCAAGTCGGTAAATCGGATGGTCTTGGGGTCGATTTCCGGGTGCTTGTCGTAGAGCTCTTCGGCTATCTGTTGTGTATCAGTCCATTTCATGATGTTTTCCTAGGCAATTGATAGATGAATTATAACCTGCTGCAGGAAGACGGTTGCTGCAATGGAAATCTACAGAACCAGAATATAAATAATGGGATTAACACAAAAAAGGAACCCGCTGCCTTGTTGTACATCTTAATCAACAAGCAAGCGGGCTTAAGGGAGCGAATGGAGATACGCACTACACATAGTGAATAGCAATGTGCATGCCAGATTTAAATTAATTTAATATCAATCACTTGTGAATTTTTTTGGTTTGGTTGTAGTGGCTTCAAGCAACCAACTGGTTGTTTTTAGCCACCCTGCCTTGTTGGGCCTGATATGTTAAAATCTCGTTATTCACTTACCTATTATTTTATTTAGCCTTTAGAAAGTTAATTATGTTTAGCACGGCAAAAACACTAAGCGTCTCAGATCCAGAGCTTTGGCAACAGGTTGAAGCAGAGCGTCATCGTCAGGATGAGCACATTGAGCTGATCGCCTCCGAAAACTATACCAGCCCGGCTGTGATGCAGGCACAGGGCTCGCAGCTCACCAATAAGTATGCTGAAGGCTATCCGGGCAAGCGTTTTTACGGTGGCTGTGAGTTTGTGGATCAGATAGAGCAATTGGCGATTGATCGCCTCAAGAAGCTTTATGGCGCTGAATACGCCAACGTACAGCCGCATTCTGGTTCGCAGGCTAACCAGGCTGTGTATTTCTCTATCCTCAAGCCGGGTGATACCGTGATGGGGATGAACCTTGGTCACGGCGGCCATCTTACACACGGCTCCCCAGCCAACCTGTCCGGCAAGCTGTTTAACATCGTGGCTTATGGCCTGAATGATAAAGAAGAGATCGATTATGACGAAATGGAGCGCATCGCCATTGAAGCCAAGCCGAAGCTATTGATTGGTGGTGCATCGGCTTATGCATTGCGTTTTGACTGGGCGCGCATGGCTGAAATCGCCAAGAAGGTTGGCGCCTATTTCATGGTAGATATGGCACATTATTCCGGCCTGATCGCTGCTGGTGTTTACCCTAACCCGGTGCCGCATGCAGACTTTGTGACTTCAACCACCCACAAGACATTGCGCGGCCCACGCGGCGGTATTATTTTGGCCAAGGCCGAGTTTGAGAAGTCCATCAATTCCAATGTATTCCCCAGTCTGCAAGGTGGCCCGTTGATGCACGTGATTGCTGGTAAGGCGACGGCTTTCCTTGAGGCCGCGCAGCCAGAGTTCAAGGCTTATCAGGAACAGGTGCTCAAGAATGCAGTAGTGCTGGCAGAAACATTGGCCGCACGTGGCTTGCGTATTATTTCCGGCCGTACCGAATCGCATATGTTTATGGTCGATTTACGTCCTAAGGGCTTAACCGGTAAGGCCGCTGACGCAGCGCTTGGCTTGGCACACATCACCGTGAACAAGAACGCGATCCCGAATGACCCTGAGAGTCCATTTGTTACTTCCGGTATCCGTATTGGTTCACCAGCGATTACCACGCGTGGTTTCAAGGAAGAAGAAGCCAAGCTGGTTGCACACCTGATTGCTGATGTGCTGGATAACCCGACGGATGAAGCTGTAATCGCAGCGACCAAGGCCAAGGTGCATGCCTTGACCAGCCGCTTCCCGGTCTATGGTGCTTAATGCAAACCTGCCCCGGTTGCGGCGTTGCCCATGACCATCCCACTGGTGATGATGGTGTGGAGCAACTGCATACACTGGGGCCAGACAGCATAGCCTGGTTAAAACAGGCCGGCATCAATACCGTGGCGGAGTTGACTACGTTGAGTGCCGTGCAGGCTTATTTACGCGTGGAGGCTTTGGGCGTTAAGCCCGGTGTTAACCTGCTTTATGCACTGGAAGCCGCAATCAAAGGCGCGCACTGGCTTGAAATCAAAAGGCAACGTGGCACAGAATTGTTGATGTCGCTGCACGCAGCACGGGAGTTAGTTGCAACATGAAATGCCCTTTTTGCGGTACCGACGATACGCAGGTGATTGATTCCCGCGTCAATGATGAAGGTGACAGCATCCGTCGTCGTCGTCGTTGTGCAGCGTGTGACAAGCGCTTTACCACCTATGAGACTGCCGAGCTGCATATGCCGCAGGTGGTCAAGCAGAACGGCACTCGCGAGGAATTCAACCGCGACAAGCTGCGCCTGTCGTTTACCCGTGCCCTGCATAAGCGCCCCGTGCCTACCGAATATGTAGACCGAGCACTTGACCATATTGTGCAGAAGATACTGGGCCAGGGTGAGCGCGAGATCATGGCGCGTGACCTGGGTGAGATCGTGATGCAGGAGCTGCGCCTGATGGACAAGGTGGCGTATATTCGTTTTGCCTCTGTCTATCGTAGCTTCCAGGATGTGGATGATTTCCACGATGTGATCCGCGATCTTGATAAACCTAAGCCCAGATAGCCCGGGTAATCTAAGCCCCCTACACAAGGATAGCTGACATGAATACTGAAGCCAGCAGCGCAGCATCACTGAATCTCATCAAGCAGGTGTCTATCGCTGCAGGTGTACTTGCCGTGATTATCACTATCGTGTTTTTTGGCTGGTGGGCTTTGAAAGACCGTATCGTGTTCGGTAACGAGAAGTTTAACCAGACCGAATGGATCACTGCCAGCGCTACCACCGACAAAACCTGCCATCGTGGCGATATGGCTTATGACCTGCAGCAGAATATACTCAAGCCTGGCATGTCGCGCGAAAATGTCACGGTGTTGCTGGGTCGCCCTACTTGGGATGATCCGCAACAGATCGAGTATGACCTGGGTCAGTGTATGCAGGTGGAGCACGGCCTGCGCCTGTTCTTCAATGCTAACGGCCAACTCACCCACACCCGTATTTCGCAGCATTAACCCCCCAAACCATGTTCACTTCCGCTGATCATCGCTACATGACCCAGGCCCTGCGCCTTGCAGAGCAGGGCTTATATACGACCACACCGAACCCGCGTGTGGGCTGCGTGATCGTGAAAGATGGCGTGGTGGTTGGCGAAGGGGCTCACCTCAAAGCGGGTGAACCACACGCCGAGGTGTATGCCTTGCGCCAGGCAGGTGAGCAAGCGCGCGGTGCCGATGCTTATGTCACGCTGGAGCCATGCAGCCACCATGGCCGCACCCCGCCATGCGCTGATGCCTTGGTCAAAGCCGGCGTGAAGCGCGTAATCGCTGCCATGCAGGATCCTAACCCCAAAGTAGCTGGCAGGGGCCTTGCACAGCTGCAGGCCAATGGTATTGAAACAGCATCCGGGTTGATGAAAACTCAGGCTGAAGAATTAAATGCAGGCTTTATCTCGCGCATGACGCGCGGCATGCCATTTGTGCGCACCAAGATTGCTGCCAGCCTGGATGGACGCACTGCGCTGGCGAATGGCGATAGCAAGTGGATCACCGGTGACGCCGCGCGGCAGGATGTGCAGTACTGGCGCGCGCTTTCGTGCGCCATCCTGACTGGCGTGGGCACTGTGCTGGCAGATGATCCCCGCATGAATGTACGCGACTTGGCTTGCCTTAAGGCCAGTGATGGCCGCCAGCCACTAAGGGTCGTTGTGGACAGCAGCTTGCGTATTTCACCCGACGCTAAAATTTTGCATGACGGTCATGCGCTGATTGTGTATTCGAGTAACCCGCATAACAAATTGGCAGCGCTGCAAAAAACAGGTGCTACCTTACTGGAGATGCCCAATGACCAGGGCAATGTATGCCTTAAAAGCCTGTTAGAGGCGCTGGCAGCACGCGAAATCAATGAGCTGATGGTCGAGGCAGGGCAGGGTATCAATGGGGCGCTGCTGGAACATTGCTTGATAGATGAGTTCCTGTTCTACTATGCGCCTGTGTTGATGGGCAATGCTGCCAAAGGCATGTTTGGCATTCCCAGCCTGACCGATATGCAGTTGCGCTCGCAACTGGAGATGACAGAGCTCAGGCAAATCGGTAACGACATCCGCATCAGGGCAAAGCCCGTAGCTACAAAAGCTGGCAGCTAATGCTGATCGATACGCACTGTCACCTGGATGCTGCCGAGTTTGATGCAGACCGTGACGCAGTGGTGATATCCGCCCTGAATGCTGGAGTGTCCGCCATCGTTGTGCCCTCGGTGCACCGTGCCAATTTTGATATTGTGCGCCAGCTGGCACAAACCCATCATCACTGCGCTTATGCACTCGGCATCCACCCGCTATTTGTGGATGGTGCTGACCCTGCCGATTTATTGTTGCTGGCCGAACTGCTGGACCAGCATGCAGCAGACCCCAAAGGCCCGGTGGCGATCGGCGAGATAGGCCTGGATTTCTTCGTCGAGGGTTACGATCGTGAAAGACAGACCTACTTTTTCACCGAGCAACTTAAACTGGCGCAGCGCTTTGATCTGCCGGTCATCCTGCATGTACGCAAGTCTGTAGATGAAATACTTAAACACCTGCGCCGAATCAAGGTCAGGGGTGGCATTGCGCATGCGTTTAATGGTAGTCGACAGCAAGCCGAGATATTCATCGATATGGGGTTCAAGTTGGGATTTGGTGGCGCGATGACGTATTCGCGCGCCTTAAAAATCCGCGAACTGGCTGCCACATTGCCTTTGGATGCTATCGTGCTGGAGACGGATGCCCCTGATATTCCACCGGAATGGATTGGACATCAAGGCAGAAATTCGCCAGATCAACTGCCAGCAATTGCACAAGTATTGGCAGATTTGCGTGGCTTGAAAGTGATGCAAGTAGCTGAAATATCAACGAAGAATGCACGGGAATCGCTGCCAAAAATAGCGCAGTTATGCACACCACCTCATGTGCTACTTTAACAATTGTTAAAAAATGTTAACAATCCAATGACATACGTTAAGCAATTGATTTTATTAACAAAAATATCAGATTAAAAATTAAGCGTTTTAAAAAAGTCGTTACAGAATGCTAAGTTACATTTTTAAGTCACAGCTATCCACAAAACTATCCACAGATTTTGTGGATAGGAATTTTTCTTATTCAGCTTGGCAGAAAATGCAAGTGAATTTTTTATAAAATGAACTAATTATGAATATAGCAGGGCAACAATTCAGGACTATCTGGCCAGACCCCCGCTGCAAGGCGGTGGAGATTATTGACCAGACGCGCTTGCCGCATGATTTTGCGGTAGTGCGTATCCATACACTCGATACGATGGTGACTGCCATCAAGACCATGCAGGTGCGCGGGGCACCATTGATAGGCGCGGCGGCGGCTTATGGCATGGCGCTGGCCATGCTTGAAGATAACTCTGAGAGCCAGGCCGAGAGCGATGAGTATCTTGCCAATGCCGCCAGCGCATTACTGGCTAGTCGCCCAACTGCGGTTAACCTGCATTGGGCGGTACAACGTATGTTAGCCTGTCTACAGCCCTTGCCGCCTGCCAAACGCAACTTAGCTGCCTGGAAAGAGGCGGCGGCCATTTGTGACGAAGATGTGAAAATCAACCAGGCTATCGGGCAGCAGGGCCTGGGATTAATACAGGCCATCGTGAAAACCAAAGCTGCGCAGGATCCGGTCAACATCCTGACCCACTGCAATGCGGGCTGGCTGGCTGCGGTGGATTGGGGTACTGCGCTGGCGCCGATCTATGCTGCGCACGATGCTGGTATTGCGGTGCATGTGTGGGTAGATGAAACCCGGCCACGTAACCAGGGTGCCAGCCTGACCGCATGGGAACTGGGTAAGCACGGCGTGCCGCACACGGTGATTACGGATAACGCGGGTGGCCACCTCATGCAGCATGGACGGGTGGATATGGTGATTGTCGGTGCTGATCGTGTTACCAGCCGCGGTGATGTCTGCAACAAGATCGGCACTTACCTGAAGGCGCTGGCTGCGTTTGATAACCGGATACCGTTTTATGCCGCAGTGCCTTCGCCTACCATAGACTGGACGATAGAAGATGGACTCAGCCAGATACCCATAGAAGTGCGTAGCGCTGATGAAGTGGCATGGATACAAGGTCAGCTTGCAAATGGTGAGATTGCACGGGTTAATGTGCTACCGACTGGTAGCCACGCGGTAAATCCTGCTTTTGATGTGACGCCAGCCAGATTGGTGACGGGCATCATCAGTGAGTGTGGCGTATGCGCACCAGGTGAGTTAAGGAGCCTGTTCCCATGCTGATGAGGGAATCCCTGCTGGAAACTACACGCAAATTGTCAGAGCTGGGCCTTAACCGTGGCACTTCAGGTAATGTCAGTGTGCGTGATGGCGATGGCTTCCTGATTACCCCTTCGGGCATGGATATCGAGGCCATGAATCCCCACGATATGGTCGCCATGGATTTTGATGGTAGTCCACAGACACATGGGCAATCTTCTGTCAGTAAACTCAAGCCCTCATCCGAGTGGCGTTTTCATCGCGACATCCTGCAGGCCAGGCCGGAAGTGGGTGCGGTGGTGCATACCCATTCTATGTTTGCTACGACACTAGCGTGCCTGCGCCGCGATATTCCGCCATTCCATTACATGATCGCCGTGGCCGGTGGTGATAATGTCCGTTGCGCGCCTTATGCCTTGTTCGGCTCACAGGCGTTGTCTGATGCAGCGCTGGGCGCATTGCAGAGCCGTCGCGCCTGCCTTCTGGCGAATCACGGCATGATCGCGATTGGCGAAAACCTTAAGCAGGCGCTGGATGTGGCGGTGGAAGTTGAAACCTTATGCGAGCAGTATTTGCGGGCTTTACAGGTAAGTGAGCCTTATTTGCTCAATGCACAGGAGATGGCCGAAGTATTCGAGCAGTTCAAGGGTTACAGCAAATGGGCCAAACCGGCATAAAGAACAGGTTTGCCTGAGTAGCTGCTTTTCTCTTTAATCCTGCATGGTAATCGCGGCACGCACCAAATTGCGACCACCGGTTTTTGCTACATACAATGCATCATCGGCCATGCGTATCAATATGTCCGGATCATTGGCATGTGTGGGGAATGCCGAAACGCCGCAAGATAAGGTGCATTTGATCACTTGGCCTTTATATTCAAAATCAATCGCTTCAAATGCAATGCGCCAGTTCTCAGCTCTTTCCATGGCATGTTGCAGTGATGCGCCCGGCAATACTGCTAAGAACTCTTCCCCCCCATAGCGGCAGACGATATCCTCGCTTCTGGTGAGTTCCTGCAGCAATATGGCTGTTGACTGCAGGACGACATCGCCGGCTTCATGTCCATAGTTGTCATTGATCTTCTTGAAAAAATCGATGTCCATGATGACGATGGCCATAGGCAGGTGTTCACGATTACAGCGTGCCAATTCACGCTCCAGGGTGTCGTCCAGGTAGCGTCGGTTAAACAGGTTGGTGAGCGGATCACGCGTTACCTGCTCCTGCAACTGCGCTTGCAAGGTCTGGATTTCGGCATATTGTAGTTTCAGCTGATGATGCGCCGCCTCCAGCTCCTCCCGCGCATTGCGTTGCTCGGTGACATCATTGCCTACGCTACATACTTCTACCAGATTGCCTTCGCCATCGAAAATAGCGCCGTTAGACCAGGCGATCCAGACCCGGTCACCGTTTTTGCATATGTTTTCATTGATGTTGATGCGGTAGTTTTTAAGGTCATGAAAAATGTCCTTAATCATCTGGCGCAGGTCACGGTTGGTCATGCTTTCAACCTCTGGCACGATAGTCCCGACCACATGCTGGCCTATCAGCTCGCCAGGGGCATAACCAAAGAAATTTTCTGCGAAGGTATTCATAAACAGGATATGGCCGTCCGGGCTCATATGCAGGATAAGACTGCGTGCACTTTCGATGAGCGTACGGTAGTGCGTTTCACTTTTCTTGAGCGCAAACTCGGTTTTCTTGCGTTTGCTAATGTCACGACACACCAGAAAGGCGGCTTGTGATTTGCCTTGGTCATCGCGTATCACCATGCCATTAATTTCCAGCCAGAACACCCCATCGTTCTGATGATAAGCAGCGTATTCCTGGCTACCCGTTACTTTGCCTTCGAGAATATGGGCGAAATGTTCACGGGCGCGCGTGACGTCATCAGGCACTAATGCATCAAAAAAGCTTTTGCCTATTAATGCGTCACTATTGCTATAACCGAGCAGGGCCAGGCTGTGCTCCGAAATGTCGATCACCTTGCAATGCAAGTCGACAATCAGGGAGGGCTCAGGGGTAAAATTGAGAACCTGGCGGTAAAACAAATCAGCATCCATGTGCTGATTGTTTCCTTGGTTGTGAGCGTTTTCTGATTCAGTATTCATATGACGCTTTGTTATGATGATTTTTTTAAATCAATAGACAAATCAATAGACTGCGGACAGTAGTCCTATACTATGTAGCTTAGGCTAAATTATCAAGTTTTTATTAGCAGTATTTATGCCTGCTAAACCACTATAATTTAGACATGATATTTGACCGTTTTTACAAACGCGGTTTGAAAATGGCTAGACATCGCCTATTGAACAATAATAAATAACCTTAATGAAAATGACTGGTATGAACCGTTTTTACTTGGCCCTGATGTTGGCTATTGCAGCCAGCGTTGCTACACCCCGGGCAGTTGCCACACCCTTGAATGACAGTGCGATCCCCGGCCAAAAGCTCGATCAAAAAGCATTGCCGATCCCTTCCTCCCGGGCACAAACCTTATATGCGGCGGCACGTGATGACCTACTGCAAATCCGGGTACTTCTCAAAAATGGCCGCACCCAGTCTTCCGTAGGCTCAGGGTTTCTGATTGGCAATAGCAATCTGGTGGTGACTAATTACCATGTGGTATCGCAAATTGCACTGGAGCCACAAATTTACTTTGGCGAGTATGTGGATACCAATGGGGCACGTGGCTCAGTCAAGCTTCTGGCAGTAGATGCCTTGCACGACCTTGCCATAGTGAGTGTTGGCCGGCAGGGTACGGGCTACTTTAATCTCTCCGGCCAGCTGCCGCAGCTGACTCAGGGCCAGTACCTGTATTCACTCGGTAATCCGCTCGATCTTGGTTTTGCTATTTCCGAGGGGGCCTATAACGGGGTGATTGGGCGTGGCTTTTATAACCAGTTGATGTTTACCGGGCCGATCAACGCGGGTATGAGTGGCGGGCCTAATATCACTGAAGACGGTCAGGTAGCGGGGGTCAATGTATCCAAGCGACTCGATGGAGAGCTGGTGAGTTTTCTTGTGCCGGTCGAATATGTGCGTGATTTATTGAAAAAAGTCTCGACACAAACACAGGAAGCTTTGACTAAAGGCACTACCCAGAGCTCAGATCTGCAAGATTTCAAGAAAATCGTTGGCCAGCAATTGCTGGCCCATCAAAATGTCATGATAGACCGTGTGCTGGCGACGCCATTGTCGCTCAAGGCGCTGGGCCCATATCAGGTGCCGGTGCGTGAGTCAGACCAGATGCGCTGCTGGGGACGTTCCAACAACCGCCAGGATAACCCGTTCATCCTCAATAATATTGATTGTGCGATGGAGTCAGCAGTCTATGTTTCCGACCAGTTGCAGATCGGCCATGTAGCGATACGCCATGAATTCACCAAGGCGACTGACCTGGATGCGATTCGCTTTTCTGCGCTGATGAGTGCTTCTTTCAAGAACGAGGGCTTCGGCAGCTACAAGGATATCAACCTCACTGGCCCAGAGTGTAACGAGCATTTTGTGACCAACAAAGGTTTGCCCATGCGCGCAGTGCTATGTGTACGAGCCTACCGCAAGTTTGAGGGCTTGTATAATTTTTCGCTGCTTACGGCGACAACCGATAAAAGCCTCATTAATCTGCAAAGCCGCATAGATGCCAATGGCGTTTCTTTCGAAAATGGCATGCGTATCTCGCGCATTTTCCTGGAATCGATCGCGCGTAAGCCCGCAGCGGCTAAATCAATAGCTGCCAAACCTATGATCCCAAGCCCTGCAGTGAAGGGGGGCAAGCCATGAACGCGCCCTTTTATGTGGAGCTGCTGACCCACAATGAAGAAGTAAAATCGCGCCATCCGTTTAACGACCTGCCTGTCAGCATAGGGCGTGCCTATGACAATGACCTGATCGTGGATGACCGTTATATTGCCGCACATCACGCCATTATTGAGCGTGATGCTACAGGTGCAGTGATTATGCGCGATACCGGCAGCCGCAACGGGCTGGTACATCAAGGCAAGCGTGTAAAGCGGGCGGCAATAGACGGCAATAGCATCATCAGGCTGGGGCATACCAATCTGCGGCTACGTAGCGCAGACTTCCAGGTCGAGCAGGAAGTCGCCGATAACACAGCCTATGGCTGGGAAGGTTGGCCGCCAGCATTGGCGGGTATCGCAATTATTACCTTATTGAGCCTGGTTAGCGTGTGGATCACTGATACCGATAAATTCTCTGCTGTGCGTTACCTGCTGGCAACCGCCCTTATATTCAGCATAGTAGTGGTCTGGTGCGGGTGCTGGTCTTTTGCTAATCGCGTGATAGGCAGCCATGCCCGGTTCGGCCGCCATCTGTTCATCGTAGCAAGCGCACTGCTGTTAATGGATGTATGGGATATATTGAGCGTCACCATCGCTTATGCCTATTCGCTCGAGTTTCTCACGCGCTATGGCAGCCTGATGATGATGGCGATTTCTGCTGGCATGGTGTTTTTCCATCTGATGACCATTAATTCGCACCATCCCAAACGTTTCGCCAGCCTGTGTGTGATCCTGGCATTCCTGGGTTCCGGGTTGATATTGCTTAATAATTACCAGCGCGATGGCCGCCTTGGGGATGAGCTGTATATGAGCCATCTGCTGCCTCCGGCTATCAGGCAGAGCGCTAACCAGCCTGTTGCGCAATTTATTGACGATGCGGGAAAACTCAAGGCTCAGGTAGATGCAGATCGCCTCAAGCCTATCAATAACTACAGTCTGCTGCCTATGGATGGGGAAGATGAAGCTGAATCCGGCGAGTAGACGGGCAATACTGATTAATTTCAGGATTTGAAACTTAAAAGCCAAGCCCCGAAATTTAAGGGCCGAAAGTTGAGCTCTTTAATTGTGGCTTGGGGGCGTTTCCAGTAAAATGATCTCCCGTCCGCAATGTCCAAAAAGTGTTCCCAATGACTAAATATGTGTTCGTCACCGGCGGTGTAGTTTCTTCCCTGGGTAAAGGTATTGCAGCCGCATCTCTCGGCGCTATCCTCGAATCGCGTGGCATCAAGGTGACCATGCTCAAGCTAGACCCTTATATCAACGTAGATCCAGGCACCATGAGCCCGTTCCAGCATGGTGAGGTATTCGTCACGGATGATGGTGCCGAGACCGATCTTGACCTTGGCCATTATGAGCGCTTTATCAGCGCACGTATGGGCAAGCGTAACAACTTCACTACCGGCCAGATCTACGAGACCGTGATCAAGAAAGAACGTCGCGGCGAATATCTCGGTAAAACAGTCCAGGTCATCCCGCATATTACCGATGAGATCAAGACCCATATCAAGCGCGGTGCCGAAGGCGCGGATGTGGCCATCGTAGAAGTAGGCGGCACAGTGGGCGATATTGAATCACTGCCTTTCCTCGAAGCCATTCGCCAGATGGGCTTTGAAGAAGGCCGCAACAATGCCTGTTATATTCATTTAACCTTGCTGCCATGGATACCCACTGCAGGTGAGCTAAAAACCAAGCCTACACAGCACTCGGTAAAAGAGCTGCGTGAAATCGGTATCCAACCTGATATCTTGTTGTGCCGTGCTGACCGCAGTTTGCCGGATGACGAGCGCAGGAAAATAGCGCTATTCACCAATGTGCCAACAGAGGCGGTTATATCCGCTGTCGATGCCAACTCTATCTATGAAATCCCTGGCTTGTTGCATGACCAGATGCTGGACGAGATCGTCTGCCATAAATTGAACATCTTGGCTAAAGCTGCCGACCTATCAAGCTGGAACAAGATAGTCGATGCGCTGGCGCATCCTAAATACGAAGTGAATATCGCTTTTGTGGGTAAATATGTAGACCTTACTGAGTCTTACAAATCCCTCACTGAAGCACTGATACACGCCGGTATCCATACCCAGTCTAAAGTACGTATTCATTACATGGATTCGGAAGATATCGAACGCGATGGTGCTTCGGGCTTGAAAGACATGGATGCGATTCTGGTGCCAGGTGGTTTCGGTAAACGCGGCACTGAAGGCAAGATTGCTGCAATCCAGTTTGCGCGTGAAAATAAGAAACCCTATCTTGGCATTTGCTTGGGCATGCAACTAGCTGTGATTGAATTCGCGCGCAACGTTGCGCATTTAAAAGATGCAAACAGTACTGAATTCAACCCTGATGGCCCGCATCCATTAGTGGGGCTGATCACCGAATGGCAGGATGCTGATGGCAAGCTGGAAGTCCGTAGCGAAGATTCAGACCTGGGCGGTACCATGCGCCTGGGCGCACAACCTTGCCCTACGGTAGCCGATACCATGGCAGCGCTTATCTATGGGACTGAAGTGAATGAGCGTCACCGCCACCGTTATGAAGTTAACAACCATTATGTGGAGCAGCTTAAAGCTGCAGGCTTGGTAATTTCGGCACGTACGCCTACCGAGAACTTGTGTGAAATGATTGAGCTTCCCAAAGCCGTGCACCCATGGTTTGTAGCCTGCCAATTCCACCCGGAATTCACTTCCAATCCGCGTACTGGCCACCCTTTATTCAAGTCTTATGTACAGGCAGCACTTAACAACAAAGGAATCCAATAATGCAGTTATGCGGTTTTGAGGTTGGCCTGGATCAACCACTGTTCCTGATTGCCGGCCCCTGCGTGATTGAGTCACAGCAGATGGCGATTGATACCGCAGGCCAGCTCAAAGAGATATGTGCGGCTGTTGGTATCCCCTTCATATACAAGTCTTCTTACGACAAAGCCAATCGTAGTTCCAACAAGACTTTCCGTGGCTTTGGCATCACGGAAGGTCTGAAGATACTCGATGAAGTACGTCGCCAGATAGGGGTGCCTATCCTGACTGATGTGCATACCGAAGAGCAGGTGCCGGAAGTGGCCTCTGTGGTGGATGTACTGCAAACCCCGGCTTTCCTTTGCCGCCAGACTGATTTCATCACCGCCGTGGCGACCTGTGGCAAGCCGGTGAATATCAAGAAAGGCCAGTTCCTGGCGCCCGGCGACATGAAGCAGGTGGTACAGAAAGCCAAGGAAGCCAATGGAGGCCAGGATACTATTATGGTGTGCGAACGTGGTGTATCGTTTGGTTATAACACGCTGGTATCAGACATGCGTGGCCTGGCCATCATGCGTGAAACCAATTGCCCGGTAGTGTTCGATGCTACCCATTCCGTCCAGCAGCCCGGCGGGCAGGGCGACAAGAGTGGCGGTCAGCGCGAACATGTGCCGGTGCTTGCGCGTGCAGCAGTGGCCAGCGGTATTGCCGGTATATTCATGGAAACGCATCCTGATCCGGCAAAAGCATTATCAGATGGCCCCAATGCTTGGCCATTACATAAAATGAAGGCATTGCTGGAAGTGCTGGTGGATATGGATAGACTGGTAAAAAAAGCTGGTTTTATCGAGCAAACGTTGTAAATATTGTTTTAAGACAGTACAAATACTTTAACTAAATAACTGATGCAATTCTTAAATTTAAGGAAATAACATGAGTGCAATTGTCGATATCATCGCCCGTGAAATTCTTGATTCTCGCGGCAATCCCACTGTTGAAGCCGATGTGCTGCTGGAATCCGGCATTATAGGCCGTGCTGCCGTACCGTCAGGCGCCTCTACCGGAACCAAGGAAGCGATGGAACTGCGTGATGGCGACACCTCGCGCTACTTGGGCAAAGGTGTATTGCAGGCAGTCGAGAACGTGAATACCGAGATTGCAGAAGCCATCGTTGGTGTGGATGCAGAAGAGCAGAGCTTTATCGATAGCACTCTCATTGAGCTTGATGGCACTGAGAACAAGACCCGCTTGGGTGCTAATGCTATTCTGGCGGTTTCCATGGCCTGTGCGCGTGCAGCGGCTGAAGAGTCTGGTTTGCCCTTGTATCGCTACCTTGGTGGTTCTGGTTTCATGCAATTGCCGACACCGATGATGAATATTGTCAATGGCGGTGCTCATGCTGAAAATAGCGTGGATATGCAGGAGTTCATGATTATCCCGGCTGGCCTGCCAACATTCCGTGAGGCTTTGCGTGCAGGTGCCGAAGTATTCCATGCGCTCAAAAAGATTCTGCATAAAAAAGGCCTCGCCACCACAGTGGGTGACGAAGGCGGTTTTGCACCAGACCTGCCATCCAATGAAGCGGCGATTCAGTACATCCTGGAAGCGATTTCTGCTGCGGGCTATGAGCCGGGCCGCGATATCCTGCTGGGCCTGGATTGCGCCAGTTCTGAGTTCTACAAGGATGGTAAATACCACCTGGAGTCAGAAGGTGTGCAATTGTCCTCCGAGCAATTTACTGATTACTTAGCTGCGTGGGTGGATAAATATCCCATTATCAGCATTGAAGACGGCATGAGCGAGCATGACTGGGATGGCTGGAAAGTACTGACCGACCGCTTGGGCAAGAATGTGCAACTGGTGGGTGATGACCTGTTCGTCACCAATGCCAAGATCCTGCGTGAAGGTATCAAGCGTGGTGTGGCCAACTCAGTGTTGATCAAGGTTAACCAGATTGGCACTTTGACTGAGACATTCCAGACTATCGAGACTGCCAAGCGCGCTGGCTATACCTCTGTGGTATCGCATCGCTCCGGTGAAACGGAAGATACTACGATTGCTGACATCTCGGTTGCTACCAACGCATTGCAAATCAAGACTGGTTCACTGTCACGTTCTGAACGTATCGCCAAATACAATCAGCTGTTGCGCATTGAAGAAGAGCTTGGCGATGCAACGAGCTATGCCGGCATGAGTGCTTTTTATAATATTGCGCGTTAATCACTGCCCTTAAACTACTGCTTCATTGAAAGCCCTCACTCTTATTTTTGTGGTGCTCATTGCCTCGCTACAGTATCCGCTGTGGCTGGGCAAAGGCAGTTGGCTAAGGGTGTGGGACCTCAATCGCCAGATCAACGAGCAAAAAGATAAAAACATTACCCTGAAGGCGCGCAACGATACGCTGGATGCGGAAGTGCGTGACCTCAAGCAGGGCTTTGCTGCTATTGAGGAGCGCGCGCGCAGCGAACTGGGCATGATCAAGCAGGACGAAGTGTTTTACCAGGTCATAGAGCAGGCCAATCTGCCTGCCACTAATAAAAAAGAACAAGCTGCCAAAGCAGAGCAAGCTGTTATATCAGAGCCAAAACCCCCTCAAATAGACTCCCTTCCACCTAAAAAACCTAATACAGAAGCGATCAAACAGCCTTCTAAAGACTAGTATCTGTCTTCAACAGATGCCTCCCTGATGAATAGACATAAACTCATATTCTTATTAACCCTGGTACTCGCTATCGGGTTTTTAGCGACCTCGTTGGTCAGCTATCAGGTCTCCAAGCATTCCATCCATGATGCGATTGTCGATAATGAATTGCCGCTGACTGCCGACAACATCTATTCGGAGATTCAAAAAGACCTGGTGCGTACCGTGTTTATTGCCTCCATGATGGCTACGGATACTTTTCTCAGGGACTGGATCATTGACGGTGAAGTGGGTACAGAGCGCATCAGTCGCTATCTGCAGGAGGTGCAGGAAAAATACGGAGCGTTTTCCAGTTTCCTGGTATCAGAAAAATCCCGCCATTATTACTATGGTGAAGGCATCCTTAAATCGGTTAAGCAGGAAGAGCCGCGCGATGCGTGGTATTTCCGTGTGCGCCAGATCGACCAGCCTTATGAGCTTAATGTAGATAAAGATCTGGCACACGCAGATGCACTGACTATTTTTGTTAATTACCGCGTATATGATTTTTCCCATCAATACATAGGCGCTACTGGCGTGGGGGTAACCGTTGACTCAGTGCAGAAACTGATTGATAACTATCAACAAAGATTTCACCGCAATGTTTACTTTATAGACCCTAAAGGCATCATTATCTTGTCCGGTAACCAGAGTTACTTACCTGGAACCGATATCAGGCAGATTAAAGGCCTGGGCAAGCTTTTCCCGGAAATTTTCAAGCGTGAAAGTGGTACTTACGAATATGAGCATGCAGGTGCAACCCACCTGATCAATGCCAGATATATCCCCGAACTGAAATGGTATCTCTTTGTGGAGAAGAGTGAGAGCGAAGCCACTTCAGATATCCGCTACACACTTTATCTCAACCTGCTGCTTTGTTTGGTGGTGACGACTATCGTCATCCTGCTCACGCATTTAGCGCTTAAGCGTTACCAGACGCAGGTCGAGATGATGGCGACTACGGATGCGCTGACAGGCCTGCCTAACAGGCGTGCCTTTGATATTGTGGTTGAGGTGTTATTTAACGAAAGCACACGCAAGAAAACACAGATTGCGATACTTCTGCTGGATATCGATCATTTCAAGCTTGTCAATGATCGCTACGGCCATCTGGGTGGTGACCATGTGTTATCCGAGGTGGCCATGACCATAAAATCATGTATGCGTGCCTCAGATTTTATCTGTCGCTGGGGCGGTGAGGAATTTCTGATTGTGGTTAAAGATAGCGACGCACACGGGGTGATGTTGCTTGCCGAGAAAATTCGTATCGGCATAGAAAGCAAAGCCATCTCTTATAAGGGTGCGCTGATTCATATCACGGCAAGTCTGGGGGCGAGTATGGCGGAGCAGGATGAGGTTGAAAGCTATTCTGCCAAAAGCTTTGACGCCGAGACCTATGATAAGGTACAGCAGGTGATTGAGCGCGCCGATGCAGCGATGTATCAAGCCAAACAAGTGGGCCGTAACCAGAGCATATTAAGCGCCAGCAACCGTAACAAATAAAGCTGCTTTGCCATAGCTGTTAGCTTAATTACTCAGCGGCAATGCTGTAAGGCAGCTGCAGTAAGGTTAAATCCTGCCCCTGCCATTGCACCTTCCCGTTCTCCAGGCTTTCCAAGCGTATTTCTGCCAGTACATCAAAGCCACCATCTGGTGCTGCCGCACTGCGCACAACCTGACCAACTACATCATCTGTGCCGTGCGCATGGATCGCATCAGCAGGCTTGGGTGGCTCAATGCCAGACGATGCAATGTGCGCGAGTTGGGTACGGCGCTTCACCTTGCCAAGATAATGCGTGCGGGCCACGATTTCCTGCCCGGTGTAGCAGCCTTTCTTGAAGTTGATACCACCTAGCGCATCCAGGTTAATCATTTGCGGCACGAAGGCTTCCTGGGTCGCCGGGACAATTTCGGGAATCCCTGCTTGGATTTCCAGGTAATCCCAGCAGGTTTTACCTGCGGGTGTGAAGTGCTGTACTAACTGCTGCCATAGTGCAGGTGCATTATCCTTGTGGGTATAGATCTGGTAACGCGGCACAGGGCCAGGCAGACGAATCAGCGTAGCTTTTTCCAGCGTGAGTATCTGGTGAGGCTGTTGCGGGGCTGCGCCAAACAGCTGCTGCAACAAGGCTTCGCTATTAGCGCCACTGACACCGAGGCGCAGAAGCTGTTCTGAAACATCGGTAATCACAACCTTGGAGCGCATGACATACATCTTCAGGCGCTTGAGGATAGGTTCGACCAAGGCTGAATCCAACTGCAAATGGATATGATCCAGATGTGCAAAGGCCAGGAATAATGCCAGCAGGCGACCTTTGGGATTGCAATAACCTGTGTACTGGCTGCCAGTGAATTGATTATTAGCGCCATCGAGTTGCTTGATGTCGTTGGTCACCTGGCCTTGTAAAAAGGTCACCGCATCGTCGCCAGCAACTTGCAATAAACCTAAATGCGACAGGTCACATAACACATGGCCCTCGGCTGTTGCCTCTAGCTCAGCATGTGCATTACCGAAATCCACAATCGTGGCACTACCCGTCGTGCGGTTCTCGATGGTGGCGCCTTGTGTTGCCAAAAAATCATGCCATTGTGTCATCATTGCGCTTGTTCTATCTTCTCGTTTTAGTTTGGGAGTGGATGTGCCTCATTATAACGCGAAGCCTCTACTGATAGTTTTGCAGCCTTCGTATCGACTGGCTGGTTTGATTACTTTTGCCGCACTGAGTTCAGGCCTTATCATACTGATGGCACCGTTAGCTTTTTGGCTGAGGCTGACAGGGTTTGGACTGATAGTACTGACTGCAATTTACACTATTTATCAGCATGCACTCTTGCGACTCCCCCGTTCTTGGATGCAGCTCAAGCTAAATGTGGCAGGGGAGATGACACTCACCAGTCGTGATGGTACTGAAAGCGAGGTGCTGATTCTGCCCAGCAGCTTTGTTGCAAGCTACCTCATGGTGCTCAATATCAGGGCTGTGAATAGTCACAGGGCACGCCATGTGTTATTGCTGCCGGATAGCTCCGGTCATGAGAGCTTACGTCGATTAAGAGTGTGGCTGCTATGGGGATTGCCGAATCATCAATTGGGCCAGCAAGAAACCCAGTCAGGTGAGCTATAACCCCTGAGAAAATACCTGGACTTTCTTGACCTGCGTTTTTTTGTTGAACCTGAAAGTTACTTGGCGCCAAAGCAAACCTAGGGCCTTGCCAATATGGCGTGGTATATAGGCTGCTATCAGTAATAATCCAGCCAGACCAGCCAGTATCCAGTCCACTTCAAATGGCGCTATATCACGCCTGGCTGGTTTCTGTTTTTTCATGGCAGATAACACGCTTTGTACGCTGTCTCCGCGCACATAATTTGCGCTGATTTCTTTGGAGATACTCTTTAGGTATTCTTCGTCCAGTTTGGAAAGATAACGATCATTCTCGCCAGCTACGTTATCGTCGCGTGTACCGATATTCGCTTCTGAGATTTGTGCGATGCCAGGCTGAAGCGCGAAGCTTTCACCAGACCAATACCCAATCAACTGATTTTTCTCGTCCAGTTTGGGTATAGGTGTACCTACGTCACTGCCTATGCCTACAAATAGCCAATCGCTGCCACCTTGAAAATTAGTCAGATCCTTGGTGTTGAATACATGCAGCTTGGGGGCTTCTTCACCGTCGGTAAAGTAAACGACCTGTGCTGGCGCAGGGAAGCCACGTATCACGCGCGCGAGAGCAAACAGGCTGTCACGCAGACGACTATTGCCAGACCAGGCCATGCGCCATTCAAGGTGGTCTATCGTATCCTGAATAGAGGCATAATTTGCACAGACTTCAATAGGGGTATACATCGCTGCAACACTGACACCGGCGAAAACACTGATACTTACTCGTGTGCCGCAAGGCAGCGACGACACTACGCGGTGCATCAAGTATTGACTATAAGCAAGACGCGAGACCAGCTTGCCATTGAGTGTCGCATCGACAACATTCATGCTTTGTGAAATATCGGCCACAAAAATGTAGCTGTAGATGTTGCGCTGTAAAGGCACAGCAGGCTTAAGAATAGCAATAAGCAACAATACCAGGGCGGCTGAGAGCAATGCCGCATCGCGTCGGTGGCTTAAGTAATTAAAAAATGTTTGCATATGGTCGGTCTGCTTATAGCTTTATTAGCTTGGTTTTGTGAGTGCCGTTGCTTAAGGCAGGCCGACAGGGATATTGCCCATAATCAGCCCTGGTGTATCGGATTCACCAGCACCTGGAGTAGGAGTGCCCGGAAGCATAGTCAACACGCGATCCAGGTTATGCCGGGTATCCCAGTGATTGTTTTCTAAACGCAAAGAAAGCTGGTAGGCACTTTTCGCCTGTCTCAACAGGTATTCGGTCTCGTCACGGACTGTCATATTGCTACCATTGATAGCCAGGCCACGTAAAAAGAAAATATTACCCAGATTATGCTGTATTGCAGATTTCTGGCTCTTATTGGCCTTATCCAGCAAATGTACGAACAGCAATGAAGATTCCTTGTAGCGCTCGTTTTTTGCCAGCCAGTAAGCCGTGGAAAACTTGGCCTCGAAGCTTTGCGTATCAGTTTTTGGCGATCTCGCATGGCTAACTGCAGTATTGAATGCTTCGATCTGGCGAATACGATTGTTCTGGTGTAAAGCTCCGGCCGCGCATACTAATGCGGTGATGCCCAGTAGCCAAGTTAGCTTGGTGCTACTTAGTCTGAACGCGGTAATTTTCTTCAGGCTGATTGCCATGTTCTAACCTCCAAATATTTTACACATAGCAATAACGCGATCATGGCGGCGGCCAGCAGATAACACAGCTGGGTAAAGTTGCGCCCGGGAATCTGCTCAAGATAGCGTATCGGCTTTTTTTCCTTCTGATTGATATCGTCTATGGCAGCAGCCAGCGATTTCGGGTCTTCCGCCTCGTAGGCATGGAAAGGCGTCTTTAAAGTCTTGAAATATTCGTTGAGTTCGATTTGAGGCGGTAGTGCAGCATCCTCACGCGGAACATAAGTGGTATCAAAAATACTCAGGCCGCCGGGCTGGCGCAAGACAATCCAGTACAACCCTATATTCAGTCGGTCCAGCCAGTCACGTAGCTTCTGTTGTACATCGGCACTCATGCGACCACCGCCATCCGATAGCAGGATGATGGCGCGTGAACCTGAGTCGGGAACATTTTCAAACAGGCCGGCACCGCTGGTGAGGCCGCTGCCAATGTTGGTCTGGAACAGCGCGCTGCCAGCAGTGGCCTGAATGGCAGCAAGGATGGCCTCGCGGTTCTCACTGAGTGGCAATACATACATGGCCGAGTTGCTGAAGGTGATCATACCGAACATGTCATTTTTTCGAGATTTGACGAACTCGGTAATAAGGCGGCTAGCGGCAACTGATTTGGTTTCGCCTACGCGACCGTCGTTACCGCCTGAAAACGGGTCATCCATACTGGCGCTGCGATCCAGTACCAACGTGATTTGTGCACCAACGCCAATGCGCTCTATGTGTTGTTGCGCACTGTGTGGGCCAGCCAGACCAAACAGGATGAATATCAATGCCAATACTGCCAGTATCTTCAGCAGCAGGCCTATCAGATCCGAAAGGGGATCTCGCGGCAGCATTGCGATCCACGAATAAGTGCGGCTGTGCGTGCGATTAAGCACCAGCGGTAAAAATGCTAGGGGTAATAACCATAATACCCAAGGCGTGCTAAAACTCATTGCTTAAGCCTTTGCCGTTGAAGCTGTGTCGGGAGTCAGCCCGCGCTCGCAATCGCGGCAGCGGCGGCAGAAGCCTTTGAGCCAAACCAGAGGCTCGCTGCCCGCATCATGCTTTGCCTGAGGTTCGAAGAATACCTGGCGTGAAAGCCCC
The DNA here is from genome assembly GCA_035459965.1 of Methylophilaceae bacterium. Taxonomy (GTDB): domain Bacteria; phylum Pseudomonadota; class Gammaproteobacteria; order Burkholderiales; family Methylophilaceae; genus DATHXC01. The sequence goes on along the minus strand of DATHXC010000005.1, from coordinate 228,872 downwards.
AGGAACCGCTCCATATCAGTCTTGACTGGTGCAAATGCAGGTTTACTCGCAATCAAGGTATCCAAGTTATCCGTGAATATGCTGCTACCGGCAGTTGCATTGATGGCTAGATGCATACGGGCTACCGCTTGCTGCAAAGCTTCCGGTGTAGCAGGTAGTTTGCGGATATCGCGATAGGCCTTGCCGAATGGCCTGCCCATCAACGGCAACCATGCACGCATACCCAATATATAAAGCAGGCCGAGCAGGCTTAAACCGAGAATAACGAGTAATATTTTCAAGTGCAGTTTTTGCGGTGTGGGATCAAGTAATAACGGTCCACGCAAAGGGCTCATATCCTGTTCAACTTTTACTGACCCAAATACGGCCAGTGGCGAGATGCGGAAATTCCAGCTGGGGATGGTGTATTGCACAATGCCAGTTTTAGCTGCGATACTCGTTGCAGATGCCTTGGCCGGGCCTTTAAATTTAACAACTTCAGCGGGCAACACCGCTGGTTTTGCTACAACGTTATTGGTAAATACCTGGTAGGCCAGATACAGGGTGTAAATGGTGTTGTCATCATTCTCCAGCGTTTCATGGCGGATATGGCTCAACTCAATGCCGGATACCTGGCCTTTGTAACGGTGTTCGTAGCCGACGATCGGCAATGAGGTATCCAGCAGCTTATAAGGCTTTTTCACCTCCAGCGTGACGGTGCGCTCCAGTATATCGCCCACGGTGTAACCCACAGCGCGATCAGGTTCTATGATGCTGATTTTGACAATTCCATCCTGAATCTCGGGCGATGAGCCATCGTCAGGAGAAGCCTGCACATTGGACATTGAGCTCAATAGCAGCATTAAACATGCGGCTATCAAATGAGGGAAAACTGATCTTAATTTCATACTTTGTTTCATGCTTAGGCAGCCACAAATTGGTAAAAATAATCGGTTAATGCGTCTGCATCAAAGTCACCCTCAATAAAGAAAGGGGGCATGTCATAGCGCATAAAAAGCGCTTGAATAGCGGCACGTCTTTCTTCAAAACTGCGCACGATACGTTCGCGTAAGGGTTTGCGCAGGAACAGGGTACGTCTTTCGCCTGTTTCACAATCCGTGACACTGGTGATGCCGAATTCCGGCATGGTCTTGTACTCGGCACTGTCCCATAACACCATCGGTACTATATGGTGGCGCATCATCAGCGAGAGCGAATCCTGCAGCTCGCTGAGTGGCATATGGAAATCCGAGATCAGGAATATCAATGAGCGTTCACGCGGCAGGTAGCGATTCACATCGGCGAGCCCATGGCTACCGACATGCTCAGGATGAAAGTCCTTCAACTGAGAGATCAACTCCAGCGCTGTATGCGGCCTGAATGAAGAAGTGGCCAGCCAGTCTTCACGCACCACATCATCAAACCCGATAAACCCGAAGGGGTCGCTATTATGCGTTGCCGACATGGCAACAGACTGTGCAATCTCGGCAACCTGCGCCACTTTACGTTGCTTGCTACCAAAGTTCATGGAGCCTGAAAGGTCAGCAATCACAAATACGGGCGTCGAGCTTTTCTGGTTGAATATACGTACATAGACTTGCTCCAGTGGATCACGTATGGTCTGGCGGATGTCAATACGACGCGGGTCCGGATAGGACAGCAATGTAGTGTGTCCACGGAACTCCATGCCCATGCCACGTTGCGTACTGGCGTGTCGACCCGAATGGCGGCCGCGTGAGCGCCAGCCGATGTGGTAACCAAACTCTTTGATATCAGGTGTCATACTGAGCCGATATTAAGGTGCGGAAATAGCGTTGGTGATGCCGGACAGCAACTCACGCGCGATTTCGGTACGGCGCATTTCGTAGACCGGACTAAACACCAGGCGGTGAGCGACTGTCTCATGGAATACCGCATGAATATCTTCCGGTAATACTGCTTCACGGTTGTTCAGCCAGGCATTCACCTTGGCTGCACGCAACATCATACTCATACCGCGGGGGCTGGCACCGGCCAACACCAAGCGTTGCATATCTACTCCGCTAACCTTAATGCCATAAGCCGTTGGCGATTTAGTCGCGCGCCATAAATCGAGCGCATATTGACGCAATCTCTCGCTAGCCTCAACGGAAGACTGCAACAAGGCAGAGAAAGCATTGATCTGGTCAAACTGCAATATGTTTGGTTCAAGCGTATCAACCAATGCGTCGACGTTGTGGAACTTGGTATCGAATACCAACGACTCCATGATTGCTGCATCATCAGGCACCACAATCGGGATTTCCATCATGAAGCGGTCACGTGCTGCTGAGGGAATCTCAAAAGTTTCTTCTTTTTCTACCTGGTTGCGGTCAGCAAATACCAGCATGTGCGGGAAATAATGCTCTTTATTGAATGCAGTCAGTGTGCGTTCTGCCATGACGCGCAACAGCAGTGAGTGCACTTGTGGGCGTGCGCGGTTGATTTCATTGAAGAAAAATACCGATAAATTTTCGCCGGACATCAACAACGGGCCAGGGCTCACGTGCGGTTTACCGTCTTCACCAAGATAAGTGTGGTAGACCAGATCGTTAGGCATCAAGTCTATGGTGCCTTCAATACGCTGGTAGCCACCGCCAATGCAGCGCGTAAAAGCGCGTAACAGCGTAGTTTTACCCACCCCCACATCACCCTCGAGCAATACGTGGCCACGGGAGAAAATTGCTGTAGTAATCGCCCGGATAGGGGATTGCTGACCCACCACAACTTTATTGATTTCCGATTCTAGTTTTTGCGCATGTTGGCGCCAGTCGGCCAGTTGGCGATCACTCATTGACGTATCCTGTAATTAAAATGATGGGAAGGTTTCAGAAAATGTAACTCATTTGTAAACAATGGTAACGATATTTTGGCTGGGTGTAAACAGATCTGTATACCCCTGCTAAAAATAACTTATTTTGACCAGACTTTTTGATAATACTTTCGTTAATTGGCATTTCCGGCGAAAATAGCGGTAAATTCACTTTCAATTCATTTGGGCTTGGTTACTATCTAATGCAAACTGAAGAAAACGTACAAAAAGAAACCCTGGGGCAAGAAGAAACCTCGGCACAAAAACAAAACAGTTTTAGCTACGAAGAGCTTTTAAGCTGTGGACGCGGCGAAATGTTCGGCGCAGGCAATGCCCAGTTACCATTACCACCCATGCTAATGTTTGATCGCATCGTGTCGATTACTGCCGATGGCGGCAAATACGGCCATGGTCAAATTATTGCTGAACTGGATGTGAAGCCTGACCTGTGGTTCTTTCAATGTCATTTCACTGGTGACCCTGTCATGCCAGGTTGCCTGGGACTGGATGCGATGTGGCAGCTGGTAGGCTTCTTCTTGGGCTGGATGGGTGGCCCAGGTCGTGGTCGCGCATTGGGCGCAGGCGAGGTTAAGTTTAGCGGCCAGGTATTGCCGACTGGTAAAAAAGTGACTTACTACATTGATCTCAAGCGCGTGATGATGCGTAAGCTGGTGATGGGCATCGCTGATGCGCGTATGGAGCTAGATGGCCGTGAAATTTATGTGGCTAATGATTTACGTGTAGGCTTATTTACAAGAACAGATAACTTTTAGTTCATATTCAGCTGTTATAAAAGTGTTTAAGAAGAGTTTGATGAGCACAATTTTTAGGAGAACACGATGATGCGTCGTGTGGTGGTAACAGGTATGGGTATTGTTTCCAGTTTGGGAAACAATAAGTCTGAAGTATTGGATAGCTTGCGTGAAGGCCGTTCTGGTATTACGTTTCAGCAAGAATATGCTGACCATGGATTACGTTCGCAAGTAGCAGGCTCAATTAAAAATCTTGATATCACTGAATTGATAGATCGCAAGTTATTGCGTTTCATGGCCAATGGCCATGCTTATGCATGGATAGCTCTGCAGGAAGCGATTGCTGATGCCAGCTTACCCGAAGAGCTCGTTTCCAATGTACGCACCGGTATTATTGTCGGTGGCGGTGGCCCTTCGACCGAAAGCATAGAAGAAAGTAATCAAATACTTGCCGAAAAAGGCATACGCCGTGTTGGGCCTTATATGGTTACCAAGGCGATGTGTAGCGGTATTGTTGCTACCTTGGCTACTGGTGCCAAGATCAAGGGCGTCAATTACGGTATCAGCTCAGCCTGCTCCACAAGCGCTCATTGTATAGGTGCCGGTGTGGAGCAGATTCAGTTAGGCAAGCAGGACATTGTGTTTGCTGGTGGCGGTGAGGAGGAGCATTGGAGCTTGTCCTACCTGTTCGATGCCATGGGTGCGATGTCCAGCAAATATAACGATACTCCGGATAAAGCCTCACGTACTTACGATGCTGACCGTGATGGTTTTGTGATTTCCGGTGGTGGTGGCATTGTGGTGTTGGAGGAGTATGAACATGCCAAAGCGCGTGGTGCAAAGATTTATGCAGAAGTAGTTGGCTATGGCGCGACTTCAGATGGTTACGACATGGTCGCACCTTCTGGTGAAGGTGCCGTAAGGTGCATGCAGTTAGCCTTGCAAGGAGTTGAGGGTGGGGTGGATTACATCAACACCCACGGTACCAGTACCCCGGTTGGTGACACCAAAGAGCTGGAAGCGATACGTGCAGTGTTTGGTGAAAGTGATACTGCGATTGCATCAACCAAGTCACTGTCAGGTCATGCGCTAGGCGCGGCAGGCGTGAACGAAGCGATCTATACCTTGCTGATGATGGAAAACAACTTCATTGCAGCTTCGGCCAATATCGAGACGCTAGATCCGGCTGCAGAAGGCTTGAATATTGTGCGTCAACGCATTGATAACGCCAATATTCAGACCGCGCTATCTAACAGCTTTGGCTTTGGTGGCACGAATGCGACGCTGACGTTTTCTCGCAAAGGCTTGTAATTACTTTGCTGTAACCGGGTTTTCTAGGGCCTAGTTTTCCAGGATTAAGGCGGCTGCTACCATCCTGCCTTCTGCCATCAATATATTGTAAGTTCGGCAGGCTGCATCTGTCGTCATGCACTCGACAGCAATATTGTTCTCTGTCAGGCCTGCGATCAGGCGCGGATGGATAAAACGGTGTTTCTGGCCGGTGCCGAGTAAAACTACTTCCGGTTTTAGCGTAAGAAGTAGGGCAAAGTCTTCCGCCTTTAAATCATCAAAATTACTCACTGGCCAGTCTGATCTGACTTCTGTCGGCAACACAATCACACTATGTTCAAAACGCTGGTGATTGATGCTCACCCATTCATGTGTGTAGCCAGTAATGAGCTGATTACCAGCGGCTTGGGTTAAATGTAATTTCATGTTGGATTCTCTTGCTAATGACGGACTTACATTGCCTGAATAGGCCCTGACAGGGTAAGATACCACATTTTTTCTGTCAGGTTTTTAGCTGTGGAACCCATACTCAAATCTTCTAAACTCAATAACGTGTGCTACGACATTCGCGGCCCGGTATTGGCGCGCGCCAAGCAGATGGAAGAAGAGGGTCACCGCATCATCAAGCTCAATATCGGCAATCCCGCGCCATTCGGTTTTGAAGCGCCAGAGGAAATATTGCAGGATGTGATCCTCAACATGGGTGCGGCTTCCGGCTATACCGACTCCAAGGGCCTATTCGCCGCTCGCAAGGCGATCATGCATTACACGCAGCAAAAGAAGATTGCGAATGTGCATATTGACGACATCATCATCGGCAATGGTGTTTCCGAGCTGATCGTGATGGCGATGCAGGCCTTACTCAACAATGGCGATCAGATTCTGGTGCCGATGCCTGATTATCCTTTATGGACAGCTGCAGTGACGCTGGCTGGCGGTTCGCCACGGCATTATCGCTGCGATGAAGCTTCCGGCTGGTTACCGGATATCCAGGACATGGAAGCCAAGATCACCGCCAATACGCGCGGCATCGTGCTGATCAACCCCAATAACCCGACAGGCGCTTTATATCCGGCCGAATTTCTGGAAAAAGTCATTGAGGTGGCCCGTCATCACAAACTCATCATTTTTGCCGATGAGATTTATGACAAGGTGCTGTATGACGGTAATACGCATACTTCGGTAGCCTCGCTGGCAGAAGATGTGCTATTCGTGACTTTTAACGGGCTGTCCAAGAACTACCGTACCTGTGGTTACCGTGCTGGCTGGCTGGTTGTCTCTGGCGAGAAACGCCACGCTACTGACTATATTGAAGGCCTCAATATGCTGGCCTCCATGCGTCTCTGTGCCAATGTGCCGGGGCAACTGGCTATTCAGACCGCTTTAGGTGGCTACCAGAGCATCAATGACTTGGTAGCCCCCGGTGGACGCCTGTGCAAGCAGCGTGACCTGGCTTATGACATGCTGACGGCTATTCCAGGCGTGAGCTGCTACAAGCCAGCTGCGGCAATGTACCTGTTCCCGAAACTGGATCCGGAAGTCTATCCCATCAAGGATGACCAGCAATTTATCCTCGACCTGCTACTAGAAGAAAAAGTGTTGCTGGTACAAGGCACCGGTTTTAACTGGAAAGCCACCGATCACTTCCGCGTGGTGTTCCTGCCGAATGTCGATGATCTGACCGAAGCGATTACCCGCATTGCGCGTTTCTTGGAAGGTTATCGCAAGCGTCATGGCACATGAGGGTTATTGCAGTCACTGACGATAGTGGCGGTGTTGTAGAGCCAGACTGGCTTGCAAGAGCCGAGCCAGTGCACCGCCAGTTGAGACCGCAGTTGCCAGCAGATTACGCAGGCCGTATGCGCGAGATTTTTGCCAGTGGCGCGCGTTTGCTTATTGCGATAGAGAGCGAGCAGGTTTTGGGTGTTGCCCTCTGGCGGTTAATAGAAAACACCGCTGAAGGCCAGCGCTTGTATGTGGATGACTTGGTCACCGACGAAGCCCAGCGCTCCAAAGGAATTGGCAAGCTGTTATTGCAACGCCTGGAGCAGCAGGCACAAGATTCAGGCTGTAGCGCGTTGACCCTGGATTCCGGTGTACAACGCGCATCGGCACATCATTTTTATTTCCGCGAGGGCATGCATATCACCTCGTTTTGTTTCAAGAAAAAGCTTTAGGAAAAACTGTAATGAAACCAGTAAATGTAGGTTTGTTAGGCATAGGCACTGTAGGCGGTGGCACATTCAGCGTGCTCACCCGAAATCAGCAGGAAATCACTCGTCGCTCTGGTCGTACCATCCAGGTCGTCAAGGTTGCAGATCGTGATGTGGCGCGAGCTAAAGAGATCACTGGTGGCAAGGTGGAAGTCACGGATGATGCATTTGCCGTGGTGAACGACCCCAATGTTGATGTGGTAGTAGAGTTGATCGGCGGCTATACATTAGCCAAAGACCTGGTACTCAAAGCCATCGCCAATGGCAAGCATGTGGTCACCGCCAACAAGGCGCTGATTGCACTGCATGGCAACGAGATTTTTGCCGCAGCCCAAGCGAAGGGCGTTATCGTTGCCTTTGAAGCAGCGGTGGCTGGTGGCATCCCTATCATCAAGGCCTTGCGTGAAGGCCTGGCTGCCAACCGTATTGAATGGATTGCCGGCATCATCAACGGTACTACTAATTTCATCCTGACTGAAATGCGTGAAAAAGGCCTGGCGTTTGCCGATGTCCTGGGTGAGGCACAACGCCTGGGTTATGCCGAAGCTGACCCTACTTTTGACGTGGAAGGGATCGATGCTGCACATAAACTGACCATCATGTCGGCGATTGCTTTTGGTAGCACCATGCAGTTTGACCAGGCATATACAGAGGGTATTACCAAGCTGGATGCCAAGGATATTCGTTATGCCGAAGAGTTGGGCTATCGCGTCAAGCTGCTGGGTATTACCAAGCGTAGTGACAAGGGTGTGGAGTTGCGTGTGCACCCGACCTTGATTCCTGAAAAACGCCTGATCGCCAATGTAAACGGTGCCATGAATGCCGTCGTGGTGAAGGGTGATGCTGTCGGCCCAACGCTGTATTACGGTGCCGGTGCCGGTGCTGAGCCAACCGCGAGTGCGGTAGTGGCTGACCTGATCGATGTGGCACGTATGCAGTCTGCAAGTGTTGAGCAGCGCGTACCTTATCTGGCGTTTCAGCCTGACCAGATCAGTAATCTGCCTATCCTGCCGATCACTGAAATCAGCAGTGCCTATTACCTGCGCATGCGCGCGCTGGATAAGCCGGGTGTGCTGGCTGAAGTCACCAGGATACTGGGTGATCGCGAGATTTCAATCGATGCCATGATGCAGAAAGAACCACAGGACAACGAGACTGAGGCCGATATCATTATCCTCACCCATATCACGGTTGAAAAGAATATGAATGCAGCGATTGCTGCTATCGAAGCGCTGCCTGCTATTGCTGGCTCGGTCACGCGTCTACGCATGGAAGAACTAGGTAAATAAATGAAATACATCAGTACCCGCGGCAATTCGCCTGCACTAAGTTTTAGCGAAATCCTGCTTGGTGGTTTAGCACCGGATGGTGGCCTCTACCTGCCGGAAGTGTATCCGCACTTCACCGATGCCGATCTGGATGCGATGCGCAGCATGAATTATCGTGACTTGGCTTTTACTATCCTGTCTCGCCTGGTGGATGATATTCCTGCCGCAGAGCTCAAGGCACTGATTGATAAGACTTATCGTGCCGAAGTCTATTGCTACACACGCAAAGGGCAGAATGCAGAAGACATTACGCCTACGGTAAAGCTGGAGGATAACTTCTACCTATTATCGCTTTCCAATGGCCCTACGCTAGCCTTTAAAGATATGGCCATGCAGTTGCTGGGCAACCTGTTCGAGTATGTACTGGGCAAGGTTGGGCAAACTACTAATATTCTTGGCGCGACTTCTGGTGATACCGGTTCCGCTGCTGAATATGCCATGCGCGGAAAAAAAGGCATTAGCGTATTCATGCTGTCGCCCTATAAAAAGATGAGCCGCTTCCAGACTGCACAGATGTTCAGCCTGCAGGATGAGAATATCCACAATATCGCCGTTAAAGGCGTATTCGATGATTGCCAGGACATGGTCAAGGCCGTCTCTAACGATCATGCTTTCAAGGCCGAACACAGGATAGGCGCTGTCAATTCCATCAACTGGGCCCGGGTAGCGGCGCAGGTGGTCTATTACTTCAAGGGCTATTTTGCCGTGACGCAGAATAACCAGCAGAAAGTCAGTTTCTCAGTACCGTCCGGTAACTTTGGCAACGTATGTGCAGGCCATATCGCGCGCATGATGGGCTTGCCCATCGCCAAGCTAGTGGTGGCTACTAATGAGAATGATGTGCTGGATGAGTTCTTCAAGACCGGCGTTTATCGTCCACGCGGTTCTGCCAATACTTACCATACTTCCAGTCCCTCCATGGATATCAGCAAGGCCTCCAACTTCGAGCGCTTTGTATTCGACCTCGTTGGCCGTGACAGTGCAAAAATGCGTGAGTTATGGGACAAGGTCGATAGCGGTGGAGCCTTTGATCTGAATGCCGACGGCTATTTTGCCAAGGTGGCTGACTATGGCATGGTCTCCGGTAGCAGCAATCATGAGAATCGCATGCAGACGATCCGTGAGACTTTTGAAAAGTACGGTGTAACCATCGATACGCATACCGCAGATGGTTTGAAGGTGGCGCTGGAATACCGGGAACCGGGCATCCCCATGGTTGTGCTGGAAACCGCCCTGGCTGCCAAGTTCGAAGATGCGATCGTAGAAGCGTTAGGGCATGCGCCTGAGCGCCCGGCACCTTTGAATGGGCTGGAAGATTTGCCGCAGCGTTCAGATGTGATGGAATTTGACGTCGCAGCCATCAAACAATACATCATCAATAAAACCCGCTAGGAGCTGAACCGATGAAGGTCTATCACGACTTGTTGAAACATGTGCTGGAACATGGAAACAGGAAGGAAGATCGTACGGGCACAGGCACCATTTCGGTATTTGGTTACCAGATGCGCTTCAATCTGGAAGAGGGATTCCCGCTTCTCACTACCAAGAAAGTCCACCTCAAATCCATCATCCACGAGCTGCTATGGTTTCTGCAGGGCAGTACCAATATTGCCTATCTCAAGGAAAATGGCGTCAGGATATGGGATGAGTGGGCCGATGAGAACGGTAACCTGGGCCCAGTCTATGGCTACCAATGGCGCAACTGGCCTAAGCCTGATGGCACGCATATCGACCAGATCAGCCAGGTAGTGAATGCCATCAAGAAAAATCCGGATTCACGCCGATTAATCGTATCTGCCTGGAACGTGGCCGATGTGGACCAGATGAAACTGCCGCCTTGCCATGCGTTTTTCCAGTTCTACGTGGCTGATGGGTGTTTGTCCTGCCAACTGTATCAGCGTAGCGCGGATATATTCCTTGGTGTGCCATTCAATATCGCTTCCTACGCCTTGCTTACTATGATGGTGGCGCAAGTATGCGGTCTCAAGCTGGGTGATTTCGTGCATACATTGGGTGATGCCCACATTTACCTGAATCATCTCGATCAGGTGCAGGAGCAGCTATCACGCGACATTCGTGGCTTACCAACCATGCATATCAATCCAAATGTATCAGATATCTTCAGTTTCAAATTTGAAGACTTCGATTTGCAAAATTACGATCCACATCCAGCCATCAAGGCACAAGTAGCTGTTTAAGCTATAAGCATTTCAAATATTGCAGGCAAAAAAAAGCGAACCTTCTCGGGGAGATGAAGGCCCGCTGTAAGAGATTGAACTGGATTAGCCAGGTATCGCTAAGCGATGGCTCTTTCTGAATTACTGTAATCGCGGTCATCACTCATGATGCGCTCAGGCTGGCGATGCTTGCTTTTGCTATTAAGTCTCTGTGTATTGAGATGATCTTGATTGCTATGCTGTACAGATGGAGTCGGCTCTGTAAATGGCATAACACTTGGTTCAGGCAGAGTCAGTATCATGGTTTTATCTGCAGTCATATCTGACCGTTCATAGTGTGTCGTCGGGATTAGCCCGGTGATGGCAGCACTTCCCAGAATACTGAAAATTGTCAGCCCGGTAGCCGCAACAAGCACCATAGGATGAGTTTTACGTGGTTGTATGGCGGCTAGTTTATATTCTGAGATTGTGTTCATTGATGTATCCTTTTCAATTGTATGAGTCAAAGCACCTAGCTTTTTATGACCAGGTTGTTAATGACCAAACCATTTCCGGGAGCTTGTGCATTTCGAGCATTCTTTGCATTTTTTAATGCAGCTTTAAAATTTGTATACTCATTCAAGGCAAGCAAGCCATCGCCATTGAAGTCAGCTTTATTAAAGCTGGCTGAAACATCCCAGTCCCTGATTGCTTCTGCTTTCGATAATTTATTGTCATGGTCTGCGTCGAGATCCATGAATTGATAGACAGCCAGTGAATGCGCAGGGGAATCGGAAACACCATATGCCATTGCATTGAAGTGTGAAAAAACCGCAGCAGATGCGAGCAATGCCGCGAAGGCATGTTTATGCAGGAGAGAGTTATTGTCAGGTAGTTTTAGCATGCTGTGTATCCAAATTAAATGCTTCGATAGATACATTGCAAACAGCGTGCCAACCATATTTAACCAATTTAAAACAATTACTTAGGGGTATTTACGAGGTTTTATATACAAAATTTTGTCTCTTCCAGGAGACATGCTATGGCTTGTATATATTAACTTATTGATTTGTAAATGTTTTTACAGTCTCAATTTGAAGACGTCAAACCGCAGGTGTGTCTTCCTTGAATAATGCAGGGGTGAGTTGATGGCGTTGCAACAGCTTGTAGAACTCAGTCCGATTACGCTGCGCAAGGCGTGCAGCTTGGGTTACGCTACCATTCGTCGCTTTCAGAAGCTTGACTAGATAGTCTCTTTCAAAGTTTTTACGGGCAATCTCAAAGGGTACGATTCCCCCAATATCATCCTGCAAGGCTTTTTGTACCTGAGATACCGAAACCAAGGGGGTAGTGGAAAGCACTACGGTTTGCTCGACAATATTCTGTAGCTGCCGGACATTGCCTGGCCAAGGTGCAGATATCAATAGTTCCATTGCATCTGGCGCAAAGCCATTCAGATTTTTATTATATTTCTCGCTTAGATAGTGCAAGAAATTCTTGGCGAGCAAAGGGATGTCTTCACGCCTCTCGGCCAGAGATGGAATTGCCAGGCCGACCACATTAATCCGGTAGTAGAGGTCTTCGCGGAAGCGGCCCGCTTTCATTTCATCTGCAAGGTTACGGTGGGTTGCGGAAATGACGCGTACATCAATTTCTATATTGTTATTGGAGCCTACCGGGCGAATTGCCCTCTCCTGTAAGGCGCGTAATAGCTTGACCTGAAGCGGCATGGGCATATCGCCTATTTCATCCAGGAACAGTGTTCCGCCATGTGCGCTTTGAAACAGGCCTTTATGGTCGCGTATGGCACCGGTAAATGCACCTTTGACATGGCCAAACAGCTCGGATTCAAGCAGTGCCTCAGGAATTGCCCCGCAATTGATGGCAACAAAAGGGTAATCTCCGCGCGGGCTTGCCCTGTGTATGGCCCGGGCTAATAACTCTTTGCCAGAGCCACTTTCGCCCTGGATGAACACACTGGCATCGGAGATGGCCATCAGCTTGGCCTGGCCTAGCAGGTTCTCCATTTGCGGGCTACGCGTAATGATTTCAACACGCCAGGCATCATCTTCGTTGGAATTACTAAGTGAGCTATTGCTGGAGCCCATACGCAAGGCGGCTTCAACTTGCTGCAGTAACGATTTGCTATCAAAAGGCTTGGTTAAAAAACCAAAAACGCCTCGCTGCGTGGCTTCTACCGCTTCGGGAATGGAGCCGTGCGCGGTGAGCATAATCACTGGCAGGGCAGGGTCATCTTTGTGGATAGCATCAAACAACGCCAGCCCATCCATGCCTGGCATGCGTAGATCGCTAATGACCAGCGCCGGGCGATTAACTGCAATCTGTGTGAGCGCTTCTTCACCGCTGGCAGCAGACGTGACCTGATAGCCAGCCGCGTGCAGGCGCATTTCCAGCAACCTTAAAATGTCTGGATCGTCATCCACTGTCAGCACCCTAGGTGCGGATGCTGTTGAAGTCAGCACAGAGCTCATTATTTACTTCCTTGATCGCGGTCTGTCATGGTTTTTTCAATGTTCTTAAGGTCATCAAGTTTTCTTTGCAGGCTATCCGCTTTTTGCTGGGCGAGATCGGCCTTAGTCTGCAAGCCGTCACTGCGCTTTTGTTCGTCGCGCGCTTTTTGCGCTAGTTTTCCGGTATCAGCAATATAGTCGCGCAATATGCTGGCGAGGGTTTTACGCTCGATATCCAGTGATGGTTCGCGTATCAGGTCATCAAGCAGGGCTTGCGCTTTAATCGTATCTTTCACTTTGCTAGCAGGTAGTGCGTATAGCAAGGCGAGCTTCATCCGGGTATCAACAAACTGTTTATTAGTCGCATAAGACTGGTTTAGTTCAGCCAGTTCTTTTTTCTGTGCATCGGCCGGCGCTGCCATCATGTTGGCGGCATACTCTAGAGTCGACTGCTTACGTTGCTCTAAAGTTTCATTGACAGTAATAGCAGTTTGCTTGAGCTCCTGCTTAATTTCCTCCTTGCCTTCTTGCTTTGTCCTAGCTGTCAGGCATGCACTGAGGCTGAGTGAAATTGCAATAACAGCGATGGTTTTTAGTTTATTCGTGAGCATTTTCATCTCTCTTGCTAGATACAAAGGGTAGTCTTACCCGAAAGTGCGCGCCAAAGTCTGATGGAATCAAGGAGATTTCACCACCATGCGCATCTACATATTCTTTGGCAATGGAAAGGCCAAGCCCACTCCCGCTGACCAGGCTCTCGTATACGGCGCTACCGCGATAAAACGGGTCAAACAGGCGCGCTTTATCCGAAGCCATGACGCCAGGGCCATTGTCATAGATTTCTATAATCGCATTCTCATGCTGGCGGTATATCCGCAGGTTAATGATGCCACTTTGCGGCGTGTATTTGATGGCATTGGAAATAAGGTTATCAATTACGGTATGAACTTTATCTTCATCACAAATGAGGTGAATCGCCTGTAAAGTGGATTGAATTTCTACTTTTTTGCTATCCAGGGTCAGGGCATAGCTGGACAGAATTTTTTGCATTAATTCAGATAGCAGTACATTGCTGAGTCTGAGCTGTGGTTTCTTGAATTGCACTGCAGTGTAGTGCAAGAGGTTTTCTATCATTTTCTGCAAGCGCAAACTACTCTCGCGCAAGATACCGGCAATCTCCTTTTGCTGTGGAGAGAGCGTGCCGCCGACTTCGTCGCTAAGCAGTTCGCTCCCCTGCCTGATAGCGGTGAGTGGTGTTTTCAGCTCATGTGAAATATGCCGCAGGAAGCGTTGTTTTTCCTGCTCTACCGCCTGTAACTGACTGCGTAACCAATCCAGTCGCTCGCCAAGGATGCGCATATCACCTGGGCCGTCTATGCTGATAGGGTCATCATAGTTGCCTTCACCAAGATGCTTGATGGCCTCATCCATACGGCGGATGGGTCGCGCCACCAGATAGGTAATCACCATGGCGACAAACAGGCCAACAGGAACCAAAGTCAGGGTTTGCCAGAACAATACTTTTTGCGTACGTTCTGCATTTTCAGCAAGGGAGGCAGATTCCCGATCTATCAGCCGATTGTTTTCGGCCAGGATATTCTGTGCCTGAATTGATAAATCCCTGAATCGTGTAATGGCAGTGCTTGGCAGGTTGTTTTCAGTGTCACCGGATTCAGTATCAGTGGTTTCGAGGCCTTTGTTTTTGAGCTCACCAAATAATTCAGTTTCCTCTTTGCTCAGGCTTGATAATGCAGAGCGCTGTTCCTGGCTTAAAGGTAATGCAGCTAGTTCATTAATGCTAAAAGTGAATTTTTCGTGTGCCAGGGCATAGTTATCTAGCAGCAGAGACTCACGCAACACAAAATACTGGCGTGCGCTACGTTCCATGAGATTGAGTTGCTCAACCAGCACACGGCTGGAACGGGTTGCCTGCACGGCTTGGGCAACGGTACTGCGGCTTTGTTCGGCAAGCTGGTCTACATATACGGCAGCATTGCCAAATGCAAACAGCAAAGGCAACATGGCCAGCGCGAAACCAAACAGCAGTAATTTAAGAAAGGATTTGGGATACATGGTCGTAATTCTTTATCGGTTTCGTTTTTAGACGCCCATTTTAATTTACAGCCCCGATATTAAAAACCACAAAGTATAATACGCCAATGACTTGTTTATCTCTTATTGTGGCCGTTGCGCGCAACCGTGTGATTGGCGTTAACAACACCCTACCTTGGCATTTACCCGAAGATTTAAAACGATTTCGCGCCTTAACCATGGGTCATCATATCATCATGGGCCGCAAAACCTATGAATCCTTGGGGCGTTTGCTGCCTGGGCGCACTACCGTGATTGTGACCCGGAATGCGGGTTATCAAGTTGAAGGCGCGCTTGTAGCACACTCCCTGCAGGACGCCATCAAGCTATGCAGGGCTGACCCGGAAGTGTTTTTAATCGGTGGTGCAGAGCTATATCAAGATGGCCTCAAACTCGCCAACAAGCTTTACCTGACTACGATTGATGCCGAGTATGAGGGTGATGCATTCTTTCCTGAATTTGATAGCCATGCCTGGCTGAAAATCTCGCGCGAGCAATATGTGAGCGCCAACGGCTTGGCTTTCAGCTACCTTATCTACAACAAGGCATAAAAAATAAGGGGTTGATCTGAATCAACCCCTTAGTCAATAGCTCTCAACAGCCTTTAGTCACTGGTTTATTTACTGCGCCACACAGTCAACGTAGTAAATCGATTTTCCATCCACCATCTGCTTCACCAGACCATGCACATCGGTTTCAAATCCGGGGAAACGCTCATTAAATTCGCGTGCAAATCTCAGGTAATTGACGATGATCTTGTTAAAGCGCTCGCCGGGAATCAAAAGTGGAATGCCAGGCGGGTAGGGCGTCAGCAGCACTGCAGTGATACGGCCTTCCAGTTCATCAATCTTTACGCGGTCTATCTTGCGATGCGCCATTCTGGCGAATGCATCGGTAGGTTTCATGGCAGGCACCATGTCAGATAGGTACATTTCCGTGGTCAGGCGCGCCACATCGTTGGCTTTGTATATTTCATGAATCTGCGTAGATAGCTCTTTCAGGCCGGTATGTTCATAGCGCGGAAATTTCGCAACAAACTCAGGCAATACCTTCCATAGCGGCTGGTTCTTGTCGTAGTCATCCTTGAACTGTTGCAACGCAGCTACCATGGTATTCCAGCGGCCCTTGGTGATGCCGATGGTGAACATGATGAAGAATGAATACAAACCGGTTTTTTCTACGACCACACCGTGCTCTGCCAGGTATTTTGTGACGATGGCTGCGGGTATGCCGAACACCTCAGAGAAATCACCATCTACATTCAAGCCGGGCGTGATGATAGTAGCCTTGATCGGGTCCAGCATATTGAAGCCTTCGGCCAGATTGCCGAAACCATGCCAGCGCTCACCAGCTTTTAGCATCCATGCAGCACGATCTTCTATGCCTTCTTCAGACAGATCAGTGGGACCCCATACCTTGAACCACCAGTCTGCGCCCCATTCTTCGTCCACCTTGCGCATGGCACGGCGGAAATCCAGCGCTTCCATGATGGATTCTTCCACCAAAGCTGTGCCGCCTGGCGCTTCCATCATGGCTGCAGCAACGTCGCAGCTGGCAATAATCGAATATTGCGGGCTGGTCGAGGTGTGCATCAGGTAAGCTTCATTGAAGACATCGCGATCCAGCTGGATGTCTTCTGCATTCTGCACCAGGATCTGCGAGGCCTGACTCAGGCCTGCTAGCAATTTGTGGGTAGATTGCGTAGAAAATATCATAGATTCTTTGCAACGCGGGCGGTCTGCGCCTATCGCATGGTAGTCACCGTAGAAATCATGGAAAGTCGCATGTGGCAACCAGGCTTCATCGAAGTGCAGTGTGTCGATCTTGCCATCCAGCATTTCCTTAATTTCTTCTACGTTATATAGCACGCCGTCATAGGTCGATTGTGTGATAGTCAGCACACGCGGTTTGGCGTTCTTATCAGTAGCGAAAGGGTTACGCTCAATTTTCTTCTTGATGTTTTCCCACTCGAATTCTTCTTTGGGAATCGGGCCGATAATACCGAAGTGATTGCGTGTCGGCATCAAGAATACCGGGATAGCCCCGGTCATGATGATCGAGTGCAATACTGATTTATGGCAGTTACGGTCTACGACTACGATATCGCCAGGAGCAACAGTTGAGTTCCAAACGATCTTGTTTGAGGTAGAAGTGCCATTGGTCACGAAATACAGGTGATCACAATTATAAATACGTGCAGCATTACGCTCAGAAGCCGCTATCGGGCCGGTATGGTCAAGTAATTGACCAAGCTCATCCACGGCGTTACATACGTCGGCACGCAGCATATTCTCGCCAAAGAACTGGTGGAACATCTGGCCAACAGGAGACTTCAGGAATGCCACGCCGCCGGAGTGGCCGGGGCAATGCCAAGAGTAAGAGCCGTCAGCCGCATAGTGCACCAATGCACGGAAAAATGGTGGTGGCAGACTATCCAGGTAAGTACGTGCCTCACGCAGGATGTAGCGCGCCACGAATTCCGGCGTATCTTCATACATATGGATAAAGCCATTCAGCTCACGCAGGATCTCATTCGGGATATGGCGTGATGTGCGGGTTTCACCATGCAGGAAGATAGGGATTTCTTCATTACGGTAACGGATCTCGTCCACAAACTTGCGCAGGTTTTGCAGTGCCTCCGGCTTTTCCTCGATGAATTCCTCATCGTCTATCGACAGGATAAAGGCTGAGGCACGACTCTGTTGCTGGGCAAACGAGGTCAGGTCACCATAGCTGGTAACGCCCAGCACTTCAAAGCCTTCTTCTTCAATGGCTTTGGCGAGTACGCGTATGCCTAGACCAGAAGAGTTTTCGGAGCGGAAGTCTTCATCGATAATGACAATGGGAAATCTAAATTTCATCTAAATACCTTAAATCCTGACTACCTAAATCTTGGGAAGGGTAACGCCAACCTGGCCTTGATACTTACCGCCGCGGTCTTTGTAAGAGGTTTCGCATACGTCGTCATCGTCCGCCTCGAAGAACAGCACTTGCGCGCAGCCTTCGTTAGCGTAGATCTTGGCTGGTAGCGGTGTGGTATTGCTGAACTCAAGTGTGACATAGCCTTCCCACTCTGGTTCAAATGGGGTGACGTTAACGATGATGCCGCAACGCGCGTAAGTGGACTTGCCGAGGCAGATCGTCAACACATTGCGTGGGATGCGGAAATACTCGACCGTACGTGCCAGAGCAAATGAATTTGGTGGAATGATGCAGTAATCGGCATCAACCTCTACGAACGAATTCGGATCAAAATTCTTGGGGTCAACGATGGTGCTGTTGATATTGGTAAACAGCTTGAATTCACTCGAACAACGAATATCATAGCCATAACTGGATGTGCCATACGATACCAGGCGCTGGCCATTGGCGTGCTTGACCTGGTTAGGTTCAAAAGGCTCAATCATGCCGTGCTGTTCAGCCATGCGGCGTATCCATTTGTCCGATTTTATGCTCATATGATTAGTCGTTTAGTGTATTGATGCTGGTTATTGAAAATTAAGCCGTGAAGGCGTTAAAAGAGAACGCATTATAAGGCGCTTATATGATGTTTGTGATGAAAATTCATGGAATGATAAATAAAAAATCCCCACTCCGGTACGCCCCGAAATGAGGATAAATATTAGCAAAATACCAATGAATTAAGCGTCGCCGCCCAGTTCGATGGAATAGCGCCAGAACTGGTCTTCATGCTCAAAAATCACTTTAGACGCTTGCGGATCCTGGCTGCCGGCAGGGTACTGATGCACAGGTTTACGATCCTTTGCCCAGGCTTCGATGACAGGGTCCACCAGACGCCATTGTGCTTCTACTTCGCTGATGTGCAGGTACAACGAATTGTCGCCTTCCATCAGGTTCAATAGCAGGGTTTCATAAGCGTCGATAGACTCATCGTCAGGCAGGCGATTTGCAGCATCCAGCTGGATGGTACGTGTGTTGATATCCAGGCCTGGAATCTTGGACTGGATTTCCAGCTTGATACATTCGCGTGGCTGTATGCCCAGCATCAGCCAGTTTTGGTGCTGGCCTGTGCCGATTTGCAGCGGGGCCTTCTTGAATCGGATAGAAATACGTGTATCCGCCTCATGCAGGCGCTTGGCGGTGCGGATGTAGAATGGCACGCCTTTCCAGCGCGGGTTGTCGATAAACAGCTTCAGCGCGGCATAAGTCTCGACTACGCTGCTGGTATCGCCGAGCTCTTCTAGATAGCCCGGCACTTTTTCACCATTAATCTCGCCGGCGGAGTATTGGGCGCGGAAAGCATACTTCTCCAGTTGATCAATCGGAATAGGGCGCATGGCTTCCAGCACTTTGATTTTTTCGGCACGTATAGCATCTGGCGATAGTTCCTTGGGCATTTCCATCGCGGTGAGCGCCAGGGTTTGCAAAATGTGGCTCTGGATCATGTCGCGTAATGCGCCAGTGGAATCGTAAAACTGTGTACGCTCGCCTACGCCCAACATTTCAGTATTAGTGATCTGTACGTGGTCGATATATTCATTGTTCCAAATCGGGTCCAGCACTGCGTTGGCAAATCGTTGCAGCATGATGTTCTGCAAAGCAGATTTACCAAGGTAGTGGTCGATACGGTAAATCTGGCTCTCTTTCAGATGCTTGGAGAGCGAGGCTTGCAGGGCCTGCGCGGATTTCAGGTCAGTACCGAATGGTTTTTCGATGACTACGCGGCGTGAGTATTTGGAGTCATCTACCAAGCCAACATTGTAAAGCTGCTCAACAATGGTTGCGAAATCTGAAGGGCGCACAGAAAGGAAATAAGCCAGGTTCTGCGGGAAAACAGCCTCATTCGAGAGTGTTGCCTTCAAACGGTCAAACGCAGTGGCATCTTCCGGAGGATTGCTGTGGTAGTGGTTACGCGCAATAAAGCGCTTGAATACTTCCTGATCATAGCCTTTTTTGAATTTGGCATCCAGCATGCCCTTGATGTCTGCCTGCCAGGCTTCACGAGATATCTCGCCGCGACCCACAGAAAGAATCGCCATCTTGGCAGGCAAGCGGCCCAGCAAATCAAGCCTGAAAAGACCCGGCATCAATTTTACGCGGGAGAGGTTGCCACTAGCACCGAAAAGAACCAGCGTAGATTCATCGATTTTTTTAGTCATTTCCATGCTTTCTGATGAGTGAGCTTCTAATTGTTAATGGCTGCAAAACACGGATATGTTTTGCAGCGCGGGCTGATTTACCTATTTATTTATCGCTGACTGACTTAACAAAGTGGCCGCCAAAGCCATTGCGCATCATGGATAGCAGTTTATAGCTATAGCCATTGGCATCCTGGCTTCTAAAGCGTGCCTGCAAGGCAAGCGTCAGCACTGGTGCTGCAACCCCTTGTTCTACTGACTCCATCACTGTCCAGCGGCCTTCGCCTGAGTCAGCTACATAAGGGGCAACTGCAGTCAGTTCCTGGTCTTCTTTCAGTGCGTCGGCTGTCAGGTCGAGCAACCAGCTACGGACGACTGAACCATGACGCCATAATTCGGTAATCTGTGCCAAGTCGAGATTAAACGATTCCTTGCCTTTGATTAAGTCCAGGCCTTCTGCCATAGCCTGCATCATGCCGTATTCAATGCCGTTATGGATCATCTTGGTAAAGTGGCCTGAGCCTATCGGGCCAACATGTGCCCAGCCATGCTCTTTAGATGGAGCCAGTGCAATCAGGATATCTTCCACGGCCTTGGCTACTTCAGGCGTAGCGCCAACCATCAGGCAGTAACCATTGTCCAGACCCCATATACCGCCGGAGGTACCAGCATCCATAAACCCGATGCCGCGTTCAGCCAGCCATGCGCCACGACGCTGGCTGTCTTTGTAATTTGAATTGCCACCATCGATGATGATATCGCCTTTGGATAACATCGGTGCCAGATCCTGGATCTGGATTTCTGTGGGTGCGCCGCTTGGCAGCATTAACCATACAACACGCTTGCCTTCAGCGTTACCCTCAGTCAGCTTGGAGATAGCGTCAGGCACAGAGCTAGCGCCGATCATGCCTTCCTTGGTGACGAGTTGGTTCACAACATCTACACTTCTATCGTAGCCAACGACTTCAATACCACTTCGTAACAGACGTGTAGTCATGTTGCCGCCCATTTTGCCTAGGCCTACCATTGCAAGTTTCATTATTTTTCCTTGATGAGGATAGTGCGCCATCATCCTTTTGGGTAAGATAGCTAATTAAAAAAGAGGGCACAAAATTTAGGCAGAGTAATCTGCGTGCCGCCAGCAATTATAACGTGAAGGCTTTATCGGATGCAAAATTCAAACTTGCTTGATCAGAAGACAAACCAGACGACAAATCAGCATAGTCGCTGGCATAGCTTCGATAGTCAGGACGCTATTAACAGCGCAGCTGTGAAGCGTATTTTAGCCGCCGCAGACGAAGCAATTGCCAAGTATGGCAGCTTTTTAATCGTACTGGCTGGCGGCAGTACACCCAAAAGCGTGTATGAGTTGCTGAGTAAAGAGCAGGCAGACTGGGCCAAATGGCACATCTATCACAATGATGACCGCTGTCTGCCCGTTGAACACGCAGAGCGCAACAGCCTGATGGCACGCCAGGCCTGGCTGAATCACGTATCAATTCCCGCCGCACAAATACATGACATTCCAGCCGAACTCGGTAATGTTGCTGGTGCAGAAGCCTATACACAAACCCTAGCCGGTGTCAGGACATTTGACCTGGTTCTGTTAGGACTGGGTGAAGATGGACATACTGCAAGCCTGTTCCCCGGTCAGGTAGTCGATAATAGCGCCGATGCTGTGCCCGTGTTCGATGCCCCCAAGCCGCCGCCAGAGCGCATTACCATTAGCCAGGATCGTCTAAATAATACGCATGAAGTGATGTTTCTGGTCACTGGAGCAGGTAAGCAGGAAGCAGTAGATAATTGGCGCAACGGTGTGAATATCCCTGCAACGCTCATTGCTCCTAAGAATGGCGTGGATGTTTACTATTTTGGATTGCAAGCGAAATAGTTCTAAATTATTTCTACAATGCACTTTAAAACAACCTAGAACGTAAAAAGTTTGAAGCTTATTCATAAATACTTTACAGAGCGCGAATAAAAAAATGAACTCCAAAAATGTAGTTTTAGCAATCTTAGCTACATTTTTGCTCGGCGCTTGTGCCACGGCCAATGTAACTCAATCTACCAATAAATTAGCCCAGCCTTATCATTTGAAACATATACACGTCCTTTATGTGCATCCTAAATTACAGGCAGAAGTAGATCAATTTGGAGATGAGCGTGTCACTAGGGTAGAAGGTGAATCTTACAGGGCACATAAGATGTTAGCCGATTACAGTTTAGATAAGATTCCTGAGGCATTCGAAAAAGTAGGAATTTCGTCAGATGTCATAAAAATCGAAGGGAGAGTGAAGCAAGCAAATTCAGAAGGTTTTCAAAAGCTTTTTTCAGATAAATATGAAGGACCTATTCTCGTAGTAAAGCCAATCGCAAAAACTTCCTGTCGATATAAGCAGTGCGTCACTGACTTTAATGTAAGAATCGAGCTCCTAGATACGACCTCAAAAACCCCAACACCGGTATGGAGGGCTGAGATTTTTGCTCCCTCTCCAACCATGCTCCTTCGCTACTCGGGAGTTGCGCAAGAGGTGGCACGCGCAACGGTTGAGAAAATGAAGGTTGATAAAGTAATCGATTAGAAATCGGAGTTAAGTATTCTGGATCACAATATTCGGAAACTTACTGCTGTGATCCAGTGCTAAGTCCGCCAGTTTGATGGCTGTAGTCCGTGCAATCTGTTTATAAATAGCGGCGATTTTACCGTCCGGGTCTGCAATTACTGTTGGCGTTCCGCTGTCTGCTTGCTCGCGTATCTTGATATCCAGTGGTAAAGAGCCTAGCAGGTCTACGTTGTAATCCTTACACATCGATGCGCCGCCACCAGCACCAAAGATATGCTCTTCATGTCCGCAGTTACTGCAAATGTGCGTGCTCATGTTCTCGACAATGCCTAAAATTGGTATACCGACCTTTTCAAACATCTTTAGGCCTTTGCGTGCGTCCAGCAATGCAATGTCCTGCGGCGTAGTAACAATTACAGCGCCTGTCACGGGGACTTTTTGTGACAGGGTAAGCTGGATATCACCAGTGCCTGGCGGCAGATCAATCACCAGGTAGTCAAGGTCTCTCCAGCGTGTATCGCGTAACAGTTGTTCCAGCGCACCAGTCACCATTGGGCCGCGCCATACCATGGGCGTATCTATATCGACCAGAAAGCCGATGGACATGGCTTGTATGCCGTGGCTTTCCATCGGTTCTATGCTCTTGCCATCCGCACTATCAGGTCGGCCGGAAATACCCAGCATCTGCGGCTGGGAAGGGCCATAGATGTCGGCATCCAGTATTCCGACAGAAGCACCTTCGGCAGATAGTGCCAGTGCCAGGTTGACCGCTGTGGTTGATTTGCCGACGCCACCCTTGCCGGAAGCAACGGCGATGATATTTTTTACATTCGGCAGCAGTGGTACGCCGCGTTGTACGCTGTGTGAAACAATGCGGCTACCGATGTTGATGAATACGCTGCCAATCCCGGGGATGCTTTTCAGCTTGGTTTCAACCATAGCTTGAATGCTTGCCAACTGGCTGTTGGCAGGGTAGCCCAGTGCGATATCCAGCGAGATATTGTTGCCATCAATCTTGATGTTCTTGGCAGACTTGCTGCTGATGAAATCCTTGCCGGTATTGGGGTCGGTGATTTCTCGTAGTGCGTTCTGGATGTCGGATTCTGCAATGGTCATGAAGTATTCCTGCTGCTAGCTTCTAGCTATGATTTTCGGATATTGTTGAGTAAAAAACTGGGATAAATAATCAGACTGATTTTAACGCATGTGAAAGCTGGCGTCATTTGCTAAAATGCACGCTTACTTTAATCATTATGTCTGCAGATTCGATTCATGGCTCGCAAAATCCTCGTTACTTCGGCGCTACCTTATGCCAACGGCAGTATCCACCTCGGCCATCTGGTGGAGTATATCCAGACCGATATCTGGGTGCGTTTCCAGAAGATGCAGGGCCATACCGTGCATTACGTGTGTGCCGATGACACGCATGGTACGCCCATTATGCTGCGTGCCGAGAAAGAGGGCATTACCCCGGAGGCACTGATAGAGCGGGTACACGCCGAACATAGCGTAGATTTCGCTGACTTCCTGGTGCAGTTCGATAACTATTACTCTACTAACTCTGAAGAGAACCGTGAGCTGGCGAGTAGCATCTACAAAACGCTCAAGGCCAATGGCAAAATAGCCACTAAAACCATCGAGCAGTTTTATGACCCGGTCAAAAGCATGTTCCTGCCGGATCGCTTCATTAAAGGTGAATGCCCCAAGTGCCACGCTAAGGATCAGTATGGTGATTCCTGTGAAGTCTGCGGTGCTACCTACAACCCGACCGAGCTGATCAATCCGTATTCTGCCGTCTCCGGCGCGGTGCCTGTGCGCAAGGAAACCGAGCACTATTTCTTCAAGCTCTCGGAGTGTGCCCACTTCCTAAAGGATTGGACACGTTCAGGCACCTTACAGCCAGAAGCCGCCAATAAGATGAATGAATGGCTGGGTGATGACAGCGAAAACAAGTTATCGGACTGGGATATTTCGCGTGATGCACCATATTTCGGCTTTGAAATCCCCGATGCGCCAGGCAAATATTTTTATGTATGGCTGGATGCGCCAATCGGTTATATGGCCAGCTTCAAGAATCTGTGTACGAGACAAGGGCTGAATTTCGACGAGTACTGGAAAAAGGATTCAACCACTGAGTTGTATCACTTTATCGGTAAAGACATTCTTTATTTCCATGCCTTGTTCTGGCCTGCGACGCTTGAATATTCAGGTTACCGCACGCCGACAAATGTATTTGCGCATGGTTTTCTGACAGTCAATGGCGAAAAAATGTCCAAGTCGCGTGGCACATTCGTGACAGCGCGTAGCTTTCTGAAGCACGTCAAGAATCCTGAATACCTCCGCTATTACTATGCAGCCAAAATCAATGGCACCATGGAAGACATCGACCTAAATCTGGAGGACTTTGTTGCACGGGTTAATAGCGACCTGATAGGTAAGTACATCAACATTGCCAGCCGTTGCGCAGGTTTTATCAGCAAGCGTTTCGATGGCAGATTGACAGATATCGAAATCAGCAATGAGCGGCTGGATGCTTACCTTGCATTAATCTCACAGAACAATAAGGCGCATCATGGTGAGGATTACGAAACATCAAGGGAAATCCTGTCGCAGGTCGTACTGCTGATACAGAATTACTCGGAGACTATTCGTACCGACTATGAATCACTGAACTACGGCAAAGCCATACGCCAGATCATGGCCGCTGCCGATGCCGCTAATATCTTCGTCAATGAGTGTAAGCCGTGGGAGCTATCCAAGCTTGATAACGCGCTGGCGAATGAGGTGTTGCAATGGGTGTGTAGCCTGAGCCTGGAAATCTTCAGGTTGCTTTCTCTGTACCTTAAGCCGGTACTGCCAGCGTTGGTTGGTAATGTAGAAGCATTCCTTAATATTGCACCTCTCGAATGGCAACACGTCGCTAACAAGCTATCCAGCAGCACGACCATATCGAACTATCAGCACCTGATGACCCGCATCGACCCAAAACAGATTGAAGCCATGACCGAAGCCAATAAAGAAAATCTTCAAGCCACCACACAGGCAGCGCCAGCGATTGTGCAACCAGTTGCTGCGCCTGCTGAAGAGACCAACTACATCAGTATTGATGACTTTACCAAAGTCGATTTGCGTATTGCCAAAATCGTCAATGCCGAGCATGTGGAAGGTGCCGAGAAGCTGCTCAAACTGACATTGGACATTGGTGAAGAAAAACTACGCCAGGTCTTTGCCGGGATTAAGTCAGCATACGATCCTGCGACGCTAGTTGGTCGTTTGACCGTGATGGTGGCAAATCTGGCACCGCGTAAGATGAAGTTCGGCATGAGTGAGGGCATGGTGCTGGCAGCCAGCGATGAGCGTGGAGGGCCGTTTATCTTGTCTCCTGATGCCGGTGCACAGCCGGGAATGCGCGTTAAATAAGTGAAGTTAAGAAATAAAAAGGCCCCGCTAAAACTAGCGGGGCCTTTTTATTTGTAGCATTGATTTTCTGCTGGATACTTAAATTATTTCTTTTCGGCAGCTGCTTTCGCGGCAGCTGCTTTTTCTGCCTTGGCGGCTCTGGCCTTAGCCATGACATCTGTAGCTGGAGCAGCATCTGCACTTCCGCTAACTGCTATTTGTCCCTTAAGGCTTGCAACAGTTTTATCACCAAAACCAGGTACTTTATTCAGATCATCTATTGATTTAAAGCCGCCATTTTTCTTACGGTAATCAAGAATCGCAGCAGCCTTGGCAGGGCCAACCCCTTTAAGGGTTTCCAGCTCGGCTTGGGTTGCTGTGTTGAGGTTAACTGCTGCAGAAGCGATTAATGAGAAGCTTCCGAGTGAAATGCTGAGTACGGCAAGAACAACATAAAATAGTTTTTTCATGGTAATCCTCCTGATGTTATTACGTTTTTATTGAAAGGGAAACGCACATTAAATGCGTTTCAAAAGCATATCACATGCTTTTGCACTGACGCTAATATTGCTATATTGGATGTGCAAGCAGTACAACTGCTTAGCCTAAAGTTAACTTGGATGGATTTCCTGATGAATCTTCTCGAGCGCTGCCAAAGGCTTTGATGCTTGGGTGATAGGGCGACCAATCACCAGATAGCTGGCGCCGAAAGATAATGCCAAAGCTGGCGTCATTACCCGTGTTTGGTCGTTCAGCTCTGTATTGGCAGGGCGTATGCCTGGTGTCACCAACAGGAATTCATTACCCAGTGCGTTCCTTAGATCGATTGCCTCGAGCGCGGAGCAAACAACACCATCAAGGCCTGCCTGCTGTGTCAGTGTTGCCAGATTTAGCACCTGATCATGCAGTTTCCCAGTCACACCTACTTGATTTAGCGTGGTTTGATCCATGCTGGTGAGTACAGTAACTGCGATGAGCAGTGGCTTGTGGCCTGATTTCGCCACCCCTTCTTTTGCCGACTCCATCATGGCAAGACCGCCGGAAGCATGTACATTCAACATCCACACACCTAAGCGGCTGGCCGTTTCGCAGGCCTTGGCGACAGTATTGGGGATGTCATGGAATTTGAGGTCTAGAAATACCCCAAAGTCTTTTTTGACTAAAGTTTCGACAAGGTTTGGACCCGCAGCAGTAAATAGCTCTTTACCGACCTTAACGCGACAAAGCGAAGGGTCAAGTTCATCAACAAGTTTCAACGCACTGCTAGCATCAGCATAATCAAGTGCGACTATTATTCTCGGGTCAGAAATATCGTGTTCAGTTATTTTTGTGTCTGTAGTCATGTTGCAGATTCTTTTGGCTCTGGTGAAATCGATTCCCATGCATTACAAGCGGGGCATTGCCAATGAAAGTTCCGTGCTTTGAAGCCGCACTGATCGCAGCCATAGGCATTGCGATTACCGATAGCATTACGTACCGTTTGTTGCATTAGTCGTGTGTCGTCTTTGTCATCTGTACTAGATGCGGCACGCGCTTTTAGCAGGTGTTCGAGTGTCTGTAGGCTAGGTTTTCTTTCGAGCTCATCTCTAGCCAGCTTACTTGCACTGTCAGCGCCTTGTTCAGCCAGGGTTATTTCATAGACCACACTTAACAATGAAGGCAACTTGTAGGTCTGGAAGTAATACTTGATTAACTCTACACCCTCATCAACCTTTCCAAGTGCACGGTAGCTGCCTAAAAGCTTGGTGGCAACCAAGCCGAGATAGTCAGGTTGCTGAAACTCAATGCGCTTCCAGAATGAGATGGCCACCTTGTGCGCAGTGGTGCTGGTTTCCATATCACCCAGCATCACATTGGCGCGGACGCAGCTTTTGTTTGCATCTAGGGCGCTTTCAAGCTCATGGCGCGCGGTATGTGTATCGCTTTCCAGGATGGATTTCATCGCCATTTCACAATAGAACTGGGCGATTTCCTTGCGGAATGTGACGCCAGAGATCCGCTCCAGTTCAGTCGCGCTTTTGATGGCGCGTTCCCATTCGCGCTCACGAATGTAAATTTCCAGTAATGCCCGCAAAGCAGGCTGCTGATAACGGCTATCATCCAGTGAGCTGAAAAGCTCCTCTGCACGATCAAATAGACCAGCTTTTAAGTAATCCTGGGCAAGTTCGGCTTTGACGGCTTGTCTTTGCGCGGTAGGCAGCTCTTTCCTGTCCAGCAGATTCAAATGCAGGTTAATGGCACGATCCACTTCGCCGCTGCGGCGAAACAGGCTGCCCAAAGCAAAATGCAGCTCCATTGAATCTGCATTCGCCTGTACCGCTTCGATAAAAGCCTCAATAGCTTTATCGTGCTGGTCGGTAATGAGAAAATTGAGGCCCTTGAAGTAGGCGGCAGGCAGGGTGCTGGATTCAGAAAGTAGCTGATTAATATCAACGCGTGCTGCAATCCAGCCCAGTGTAAAAAACAAGGGGAGCGCTAACAGCCACCAGTATTCAAATTCCATCATAGGATTAAGCCTTTTAGGATTCTTTAGTTATTCAGTTGGCTTAAGTGTTTTTAATTCACGCTTTAAAGCAAGCAGATCTCGTCGCTGGCGAATAACCGAAGGCAAACATGCCACCACGCCCACCACGATTCCAAAAAAGAAAGTGATCAGTAGCATGAGCGATAATGGCGCTTGCCAGGCGTATCCGAGGTAGTAATGCAGTGCTACCGGCTCGACGTTTTTCAAGGCAAAGCCTAGCAACAAAATGAAAAATAATGTGCCGAAAGTAATGTAGATAAATCGCATAATCAGATTTTACCTAAGCCCATCTAAAAAACCTAAAACTAACTATAAAATGCAGCCATTCCTGCCTGCTTACGTGTGATTGAATATAAAAAAACGGCAGCACCCTGTTTCAGGTACTGCCGTCGTTATCATCACCTTTAGTGCGACGTTTGCTTACTCAGCCAAATCTACTCGTTCGCGCAGTTCTTTACCGGCCTTAAAGTGCGGTACATGTTTTTCTGGTACTTGCACTTTTGAACCTGTTTTTGGGTTACGACCGAGACGAGGAGGGCGATAGTTCAGGCTGAAGCTACCGAACCCCCTGATTTCAATACGTTCACCAGTTGCAAGGTTGTCCGACATTGAGTCAAGGATAGCTTTTACTGAAAGTTCAGCATCCTTAACCACCAATTGTGGAAAGCGCGCAGCGAGATTAGCAATTAGCTCTGATTTTGTCATGCCGCAATCGCCTTATTCGTTGTTTTTGCTGTCAAGTTTGGCTTTAAGTAGTGCACCCAAGCTAGTAGTACCTGCAGCGCCAGCATTATCATTGCTGAACTTCTGCATAGCATCAGCTTCTTCAGCGATATCTTTAGCCTTGATAGAAAGCGTGATGCTGCGAGTCTTGCGGTCAACGTTAGTAATGCGCGCTTCGATTTCCTGACCTTCTTTAAGTACAGAAGCAACGTCAGTCACTTTTTCCTTGGAGATGTCAGAAGCACGCAGGTAACCTTCAACTTCGCCATCCAGGGTAATCACTGCACCCTTTTCTTCGATCGTCTTCACGATACCCTTAACGATTGCACCCTTGTCGTTCACTGTAGTGTAAGCGCCGAATGGGTCGTTATCCATTTGTTTAACGCCAAGAGAGATACGCTCTTTCTCAACATCAATGCTGAGTACTAGGGCAGAGATTTCGTCACCCTTCTTGAAATTGCGGATCGCTTCTTCTCCAGTCTGGTTCCATGACAGGTCAGACAGGTGAACCAGGCCATCAATACCGCCTGGCAAGCCGATGAATACGCCGAAGTCAGTGATAGACTTGATCTGGCCGCTAACTTTGTCGCCCTTCTTATGGCTGGCAGCAAAATCATCCCAAGGATTAGCCTGGCATTGCTTCATGCCCAGTGACAGGCGACGACGGTCTTCATCAATTTCAAGGATCATGACTTCAACTTCGTCACCCAGTTGGGCGATCTTGGCAGGGTGTACGTTCTTGTTGGTCCAATCCATTTCAGAAACGTGTACCAGGCCTTCAATACCCGGCTCGATTTCTACGAATGCACCATAGTCAGTCAGGTTAGATACCTTGCCGAACAGGCGCGTGCTAACTGGATAGCGGCGTGTCAATGCAACCCATGGGTCATCGCCCAGTTGCTTGATGCCTAGTGAAACACGGTTTTTCTCTTGATCGAACTTGAGGATCTTGGCTTCAACTTCTTCACCAACAGTCAATACCTCAGATGGGTGCTTAACGCGGCGCCATGCCAGATCGGTAATGTGCAACAGGCCATCAATACCACCCAGATCAACGAATGCGCCGTAATCGGTAATATTCTTGACAATACCCTTAACCACTGCGCCTTCTTTCAGTGAGCCCATCAACGCTTCGCGGTCTGCACCCATGTTCTCTTCGAGCACTGCACGGCGTGAAACCACTACGTTATTACGCTTGCGATCCAACTTAATAACCTTGAAATCCCATTCCTTGTTTTCGAATGGAGTCGTATCTTTAACCGGGCGCAGGTCAACCAGTGAACCAGGTAGGAAAGCGCGGATGCCGTTAACCATAACGGTCAGGCCACCCTTAACGCGACCATTCACTTGACCCTTGATGATACGGGCTTCGTTCATTGCCTCTTCCAGATCCAGCCATGCAGCCAGACGCTTGGCCTTTTCACGAGACAGCTTGGTAGAGCCATAGCCATCTTCCAGTGATTCGATACAGACTTTAACGAAGTCACCAACATTGACTTCCATTTCGCCGCGATCGTTGCGGAATTCAGCCGCATCAATAATGCTCTCGGACTTCAGTCCAGCATTAACAACAACAAAATCTGAATCGATGGATACTACTTCTGCGGTGATCACTTCACCGGAGCGCATTTCCTGGCGTGCCAGGCTTTCCTCAAACAGTGCTGCGAAGCTTTCGCCGAAAGATGAGGGGGTTGAGGTTGAAACGTTAGCCATTAAAAAAGTTACCTAATATAATCCCGCCGAGCAGCGGGGCAAATTAAAAAAGCCATGAACCGGTGGAGTTCACGGCGCCAAACTACCAAAATTGTTACAAAATCTATTCGACCGAGTTGTTTTGCTGAAGATGCTAGCTTTTATTTTTGCTTAAAAGCATCACTGTTTGAACTGCCGCATCGATAGATAGCTGGCTGGTCTCAAGCAATGTTGCATCTTCCGCTTGCTGCAAAGGCGCAACCAATCTTTGTTGGTCCCGAGCATCGCGCTGCTGCAAATCTTTTAAGATGTCGAATAGATTAGCATGGATTCCTTTTGACATCAACTGCTTATATCGACGTTCCGCCCGTACTTCAGCGCTCGCCGTGAGGAATATTTTGGTTGTAGCATCAGGGAAAATCACGGTCGCAATGTCGCGCCCATCTGCCACCAGGCCTGGTGCTTTACGAAAGCTACGCTGCAGGTCAAGCAGGGCGGACCTCACAGCAGGGTGTACAGCGACTTCTGATGCCCCCCTGCCTATCTGCTCGGTTCGGATTTGTTCGCTGACATTGCCATTGTCCAGGTAAATTTCGCCGTTTGCAAAACGAATGCTTAGTTTCGCCGTGAGGCTTGCCAATGCTGGCTCGTCTTGCCAGGAAATGCCTTGATTCAATGCGGCCAGGGCGACTATACGATACAGCGCACCTGAATCAAGGTAGTGGTAACCAAGTTTATCGGCAACCAGCTGTGCAACAGTCCCTTTGCCAGAGGCTGAAGGGCCGTCTATGGCAATGACCGGAATAGATGTGATGTTCGTCATAATGGTTAAAATCGAAGCAAAACGCTCGAAGTAATCAGGGAATGTCTTTGCAACACAGCCTGGGTCATTAATAGTGATTGGCACACCACCTAATGAAATCAGTGAAAAGCACATAGCCATGCGGTGGTCATCATAGGTGTCGATCACTGCGTTTGGCGTGAGTTTTTCAGGTGGTGTAATAGTGATGTAGTCGGCACCTTCTTTCACAATAGCACCAACTTTGCGCAGCTCTATTGCCATCGCGGCCAACCGGTCAGTTTCCTTGACGCGCCAGCTTGCGATATTGCGCAGTGTAGTTGTGCCATCGGCAAATAGTGCCGCAATGGCCAAGGTCATAGCGGCATCTGGGATATGGTTGCAGTCTAGGTCAATAGCCTTGAGTTTTGCGTTTGGTGTATTGGCCTCTACCCAGTTTTCGCCATAGCTGATGTTGGCGCCCATCAACGCCAGCGCTTCGGCAAATTTTATATCTCCCTGGATACTGTTTTTGCCCACGCCTTCCACACGCACCGGCCCCTTGCCAATCGCACCAGCAGCCAGGAAATACGAGGCAGATGAGGCATCGCCCTCAACAAAAATAGTCCCCGGACTCTGATAGCTGCTGTTGGCAGGTACGATAAAGCGTTGCCAGCCTTCACGCTGAACCGTGACGCCAAATCGTGCCATCAGGTTGAGTGTGATCTCGATATAAGGCTTGGAGATCAACTCGCCTACCACTTCTATCACGAATTCTTTACCAGTTAACGGTAAAGCCATAAGCAGAGCTGTCAGGAACTGGCTGGATACATCGCCGCGAATCTGGATGGCTGCCTGGCCATTGACGCCTGCAGGTGCAATCGCAAGTGGCGGGAAGCCTGGATTTTCAAGATAGCTGATATCAGCGCCTGCCAGGCGTAATGCATCCACCAGGTCGCCTATCGGACGTTCATGCATGCGTGGTACGCCAGATAGTTTGTAGTACCCGCCGGACAAGGCTAGTGCAGCTGTCAGTGGCCGAAATGCGGTGCCTGCATTGCCCAGGAATAAATCCGCCTGCTTGTTGCTGAACGTACCGCCTGTACCAATGACACGATAGTCATGCTCACCGGTTTTTTCCAGTTTGACGCCCAGTGTAGCCAGCGCTTCCAGCATGCGCTCGGTATCATCCGAGGTCAGCAAGTCACGTATCTCTGTCGTGCCATTGGCTAACGCTGCGAGCAGCAGGGTGCGGTTGGAAATACTTTTTGAGCCTGGGAGTACAACATGTCCACAGGCCACGCTGGCTGGTTTAAGGGCTAGTGATTCCATTATTTTTGCAACTTTTCTCTATCATGTGCCCATTTGTTACGAGCCTGACTGGCTTGCTCAAACAAGGCCTGCAAGCCAACACCGTCATTATTTTCTAATAGTGATTGCATGCGAGCCAGTTCATCCTGGTAGGCTGCAAGTTCAGTGAGCAGGGCAGTCCGATTGGCTAGGCTGATGTCTCGCCACATTTCAGGCGAGCTGCCTGCGATGCGCGTGAAATCACGGAAGCCGCTGGCAGCAAAGTCAAACAACTGCTTTGCATTAGCGCGACCAGCCAAGTCATCCACCAGTGCAAATGCCAGCAAATGTGGTAAATGACTAACTGCAGCAAAGATGCCATCGTGCTGTTGTGCGGTCATTTGGCTCACATTGGCGCCTGTTGCTTGCCATAGTTTTGTGACTGCCTGAAGTGCAAGTTCAGAAGTATTCTCGGCTGGTGTCAATACGACATTCTTGCCGTCGTACAAATCTACTTTTGCCGCGGTGACACCACTCTTTTCGGCGCCTGCAATGGGGTGGCCTGGTACAAAACGGGCGGCTTTATCGCCAAGCAGGTTTTGTGCATGTGCCAATACATCGGACTTGGTGCTACCGACATCAGTAATGATGGTTTGTGCTTCAAGGTGTGGTGCTATGGCGCTGAGGATATTGGCTGTCTGTGCCACAGGCACTGCAATGATCACCATATCTGCCTTTTTAAGTGCAATGGCCGGGCTGGATTCAATCTGATCTATCACGCCCAGGTCAAGTGCAGCTTGCAGGTTATCCCCAGTGCGGCCTACGCCGACAATATGCAGGGCCGGGTCACTGCGTTTCAATGCCAGTGCTACCGAGCCGCCTATCAGGCCCACGCCAAAGATTACGAGTTTATTCACTTTTTAGTCACTATTCGCTAGCAGAACTGATAATTTAATCAGCGCGAATTGTAACATGGGCAAAACGTTGTTTCTGGATTGGGTAATTCGTGAGTTTTTTGATGAAAGAGGTAAAGCGGTTTGCTATTGAAAGCAAGAGCGGCATTTTAGTGCAGGGCTCATTCCACACTAAAACGCCGGTTGCCATGGAGATGACATTGAATAAGAACAATACTTATGCAATTAGTTCAAAATTGATTCAGCTATTTACTATGTAAATGCTTGAGTGCCTGCCACTCGCCGTCTATCAAGGCTTCCTGCGGGCCGAAGTTCTGCTTATAGGCCATTTTCCGGCTCTCCTTTATCCAGTAACCCAGATATAAGTAGGGCAGTCCAAGGCTGCGGCACCATTCCAGTAGCCACATGATGTTGTATGTACCATAGCTACTGCCGTAATCGGTGGTGTCATAAAACGTGTACACCGCGGAAATGCCATCCCGTACGATATCCACCACACTGACAATTTTCAGTACGCCCTCCAACCTGAATTCGACCATCACACTCTCGACATTGCTCTGCACTAGAAAATTACGATATTGCTCTGCAGTTTCCTGTTCGTCGGCGCCCTGGTGTCGGGCAGCCTGATATGCCCCATACAGCTGGTAATGCTCTTGATGAAAATTGAGCGGGATGATGGTGGCAGCAAGTGCTTTGTGATGCTTGAATGCGCGCTGCTGGCTGCGATTCGGCTGAAAATCAGCGACCGGCAGGCGTATCGGGATGCAGGCATTGCATTTCTCGCAGTGCGGTCGGTAAGTGAATTTTCCGCTACGCCGGAAGCCAAGCTGGATAAGGCCGCTGTAGGTGTCCGCATTGATCAGATGATGTGGTGCTGCGATCAGCGACTGCGCCTGGCGGCCTTCTATATAGCCGCAGGCATAAGAGGTCGTGGCATAGAACTGCAGCTTTTGTAGCGGTGGGTCGCCGGGCAATGTCATGGGCTTAAGTTTACCAATTCTGTCAGCCGTTGTGAGAATTCCCTGCGCGTAATTTCCCGTGCACCTAAAGATGCGAGATGCGCAGTTTTCATCTGGCAATCGATCATGTCATAACCCTGTTTTTGCAGATGCTGCACCCAGTGCACAAAGGCGATCTTGGAGGCATCGGTGACGCGGTGGAACATGGATTCACCATAAAACATCCTGCCGATCGCCACGCCATATAAGCCGCCAACCAGCTCACCATCAATCCAGGTTTCGGCGCTGTGCGCATAGCCCAGCGCATGCAGGCCGCAGTAGCCTTCAATAATGTCATCGGTAATCCATGTGCCATCCTGCCCGGGCCGACCGGATTGGGCGCAAGCCAGCATCACTTCACGAAAAGCCGTATCAATGCGCACTTCATAATCGGGTTGCTTCAGGCGTTTGCTGAGCGAGCGCGATATCTTGAGCTCATCTGGAAACATCACCATGCGCGGATCCGGACTCCACCAGAGTATTGGTTCGCCAGCGCTAAACCAGGGAAATATGCCTTGCTGATAAGCTGAGAGCAGGCGTTGCTCGGACAGGTCGCCGCCGATTGCCAGCAAGCCATTGGGTTCAGCTAAAGCATAATCCAGCGCTGGGAAAGGCGTATCAAGATCCAATGCAGCAACGCGTCCAGTAGGTAATTGGTAGTATTGATCTAGCATGGTGTTGACTGGATAGTGATTTTTCTGCTGTTATGCTTTATTAAGGATTGAGGGCTAATGACCTTAAAAGTTTTGCGGCTGGCACTGAATTATTACGGTGATTCGTTTTCCTAGCTTTACCCAGCTTACGCTTTATGCTTCAATCCATCCATGCGATTAATGCGTACCATCATATTCATCCTCATCACTGCCTTGATGGCCGACAGCGTCTATGCTGGCGGCGTGTATACAAGTGCCATGATGCAGGAGTTGCCGCAGACAAATCAAGTTGAACATCACCATCATTCGATGGATATTGTTGGCGCGGATAATCACATGCATCAAGGTCAGCATGACTCGCATGGTTCACCGTCACCTTGTAGCAATTGCCATCACTGCCTGGCTTGCCTGCCCATGATGACGATAGAGCTCACTCTTTTTCCTGCTGATATACCACGTCCGGTGATGCTATCTGCTGAGCTGGTCATCTATCACTCCCCCGGCAGCGATCTTTTACAACGCCCACCCATCCTGCTTTAGTCTCGCTATTTCTTTAGCACGAGTGCGTCGGCTTGCCTGACGTGCTCAGATTCTGTTTCACTGATTGTACAGTGTAGCCTGCTGCTTTGCAGTAATACATCTAAGCACATCATCGAATTGAGGCTTTAATGACTATATTAATAGTATTAAAAAGATACGGGCTGCCATGCCTGCTAGGCCTGTCTCTGGGCGCATGTTCCAGTTTCAGCGCTGATCGGGGATTTACACCGGTACA
This sequence comes from Methylophilaceae bacterium, assembly GCA_035459965.1. Classification (GTDB taxonomy): domain Bacteria; phylum Pseudomonadota; class Gammaproteobacteria; order Burkholderiales; family Methylophilaceae; genus DATHXC01. Next base: position 192,353 of record DATHXC010000005.1, on the reverse strand, counting down.
GCAAGCCGCACAGCAACACCTTGGTAAAGAGCTTGCGTGGCCCCAAACTGAGGATGAAGCCACCCGGCTCCAGCAGCATGTGAATGAGTTAATCAAGGTTCCACTGGATGTTGAGGCGGCGGTACAAATAGCCCTGCTCAACAATAAGGGTCTGCAAGCATCTTTCTATTCACTGGGCATTTCAGAGGCTGACCTGGTACAAGCCGGGCGTTTGCCCAACCCGCGTTTTCGCATGTTATACGCCCGTAATGATGGCGATTACAAGATCGAGCAGGCGCTGACATTCAATGTATTTTCCTTGCTGATTATGCCCAAGGCCAGGGAGATCGAACGCCAGCGCTTTGAGCTCACACAGCGCATGGTGTCGCAGGAAGTCTTCCGGCTGGCCCGGGAAACGCGCAATGCCTATTTCAGGGCAGTTGCGGCGGATGAGGCAGTGCGCTATATGGAGCAGGTGAAAGATGCTGCGCAAGCCGGCAGCGATCTGGCACAAGGCATGGCCAAAGCCGGTAACTGGAGCAAGCTGGAGCAGGCGCGGGAACAAGGCTTTTATGCAGATGCCATGCTCGAGTACACGCGTGCCAAGAACCAGCAGACAGCCACTCATGAACATCTGATGCGCTTGCTTAGCCTGACGGGAGAGCAAGGCGCAGTGACGCTTTCTGAGCGTCTGCCAGAATTGCCAAACACACCACAAGAGTTGCCGGATGCAGAGCAGACGGCCATGCAGCAGCGGCTGGACCTGCAAATTATCCATGCTGATACCGAGTCGTTGGCCAAGCAGCTTGGGCTGACCAAAACCACGCGGTTTATCAATGTGCTGGAGATCGGCCCGGCGCGCGTGCTGGAAGGGCGCCGCAGTGAGCCTTACAAGAAAGGCGTGGATATCTCCTTTGAGCTGCCCTTGTTTGACTGGGGTGATGCCCGCGTGGCGCGTGCAGAGGCGCGTTATATGCAAGCCGTTAACCTGGCAGCGCAGGCAGCAGTAAATGCGCGTTCTGAGGTGCGGCAGTCATATGCCAGTTATCGGGCTAATTACGAAGTGGCCAAACATTATCGTGACGAGATCATTCCCTTGCGCAAGCGTATCGCGGAGGAAAACCAGCTGCGCTACAACGGCATGTTGGCAAGTGTATTCGAGTTGCTGGCCGATGCACGCGCACAGATCGGCAGCGTAAACAGCTATATCGAAGCGCTTAGGGATTTCTGGCTGAGCGAAAGCGATCTGCAGATGGCCATGATAGGCGGCACAGTGCCAGCAAAAGGAGAATTTTAATGACGAACAGACGTGATTTTTTCAAATGGGCAGGGGCCGCAGTCGCTGCTGGCACAGTCAGCAAGGTCGCCATGGCTGCCTTGCCGGAAATAGTTTCTACCGATAAACCAGATACCCATGCGCCGCTTAGCCCAACAAACGGGCGGCCCTATAACCCGGTGGTGACACTGAATGGCTGGAGCCTGCCATGGCGCATGAATAAAGGCGTCAAGGAGTTCCATCTGGTAGCTGAACCGGTAGTGCGTGAAATCGCACCTGGCATGAAAGCGCATCTGTGGGGCTACAACGGTCAGAGCCCCGGCCCCACCATAGAGGTGGTGGAGGGTGACAGGGTGCGCATTTTTGTCACCAATCGACTACCTGAGAGAACCACTATCCACTGGCACGGACAACGCCTGCCGAATGGTATGGATGGTGTCGCGGGTTTAACGCAACCGCCTATCGAGCCGGGTAAAACCTATGTCTATGAGTTTCAGGCAATGCGGCCCGGTACTTTTATGTATCACCCGCATGCCGATGAAATGGTGCAGATGGCGATGGGCATGATGGGATTCTGGGTGACGCACCCTAAAAACCCCAGGTTCATGCCGGTGGACCGTGATTATGTGTTCCTGCTCAATAGTTATGACATAGACCCAGGTAGCTATACGCCTAAAGTGAATACCATGCTCGACTTTAACTTGTGGACATGGAATAGCCGCGCTTTTCCTGGTATCGCGCCCATCGTGGCCGGGCTGGGTGATCGTGTCCGTATCCGTATCGGTAACCTGACCATGACTAATCACCCCATGCATCTGCATGGCCATGAGTTCGAAGTCACTGGTACCGATGGTGGCTGGGTACCAAAGTCTGCGCGTTGGCCGGAGGTGACCACCGATGTTGCAGTTGGCCAGATGCGGGCCATCGAGTTTGTGGCTAATGCGCCTGGGGACTGGTCATTCCATTGCCATAAGAGTCACCACACCATGAATGCGATGGGGCACCAGGTGCCTACCATGATTGGTGTAGACCAGCGTGCGGCTATGGATAAGATCAGCAATCTGGTACCGGACTACATGGCAATGGGCGAAACAGGTATGGCGGCGATGAATGAAATGCAGATGCCGTTACCCGAGAACACCTTGCCGATGATGACAGGGCAAGGTCAATTCGGCGCTATTGATATGGGTGGCATGTTTACGACGGTGAAGATACGAAAGGGTTTGGCGAATGGTGATTACAAGGATCCGGGCAGTTATGCTAACCCTGCGGGCACAGTGGCCTATGAGTTCAATGGCACATTACCTGAGGCAGAGCGGGCTAAATCAGAACCTGCCATGCCTGCAGTTGAACTCATTGTGATTAAGCCAAAGGGACATAGCGGGCATTAAACAGTTAGTGGGCAGGGCACGCCTATTTGGTTTCTGTGTATACATGATAAGTGTTGCCTTGCCCCAGCTTGGCCTGATACATCGCCTGGTCTGCCTGGCGCAGGATCATTTCCGGTTTTTCTTCCGGACTGATATTGATGACCATGCCTGCACTGGCGCTTACTGTCACTTTCTTGCGCTTGATGGTGTAAGGCGCTTTGATGCTATCCAAGATGCGCTGCAAGGTGAGATGCGCCTCTTGTTCCGATTTTAAGTCACATAACAGTAAGGAAAACTCATCACCTCCCATGCGGGCAATGGTGTCTCCTGGCCTCAGGCTATCTCGAATGCGTTCTGATAATTGCACTAGCAGATCATCGCCTGCGTCATGTCCCAACTCATCATTCACTGGCTTGAAACCATCCAGATCAATATAGCATACAGCCAGCATCTCTTTGCTTCGCTTGGCCTTGGCTAATGCATGATGCAGGCGATCAGAAAATAAGGCGCGATTGGGCAGTTTGGTCAGGGCGTCGTGGTAAGCCATATGTTCCAGACTCTGCTGCTGCTGCTTCATCAGCGTGATATCAGAAAACACGCCTACATAGTAACGGACATCGCCATGCTCATCATGCACAGTGGAGATGTCGAGTGAGGCGATATACCCCTTGCCGTTCTTGTGCTTGTTCTTGATTTCGCCATGCCATTCCCCTTTGTTTTTAACTGCTTTGCTTAAAAGCGAGGCTTTGCCATTGTTGATTTTGGCAAAATTGAGCTGGCGCGGATGTTTGCCTACTGCCTCCTGCCTGGAAAAGCCGGTTAATCGCTCGAAGGCAGGATTTACCTGAATGATGTTGACCTTGGCATCCGTAATGAAAATGCCATCATGGGTATGCTCGAAAACACTCGCCGCAAGGCTTAGTCCTTCGCTGTTTTCATGTAAGGTCTCAATTAACTCACGTAGATTAACGCGCATTTTCAGCATGTCTGCCATTAGCGTGCCGGATTTGGCTGTCAATCCGTCTTCAGCAAGGTCTCCTCGAGAAATCCGCCTGACTAAAGCTACCGCATCTGCCGGGTCTCCTCCTATCGGTGTAATGACAAGACGTCTTAACTGCGATCGGATGAGCGCGGCGACCAACAGTAAAATGAAGACCCCGCCGCCTATGATATACAGTCCTTTGATCAGGCCGGCAGAAAGTGCCTCGTGGGCAGGGTAGGCAAGGATAATCTTGTATCCCCAGCTGGGCATGTCTTCGCTGACAAAATTCCATGTTTTGGGACGATCATGTAATAACTTTTTTGCGGTTTGTTTCGATATGTGGGATGAAATGAAACGTATGACATTGTGTTCATCGATAATGACGGCAAAGCCAGATTCAAGAAAACGTGTACTTTCCACTGTCTCACGCAGCGCCTGTATATCGGCTTCGTAGCCGACATACCATAGACCGATGATTTCGCCTGACTCATCGTACATGGGCTCATACCCGGTAATGTAAGGGTTGCCTAAAATATCAACCACACCATAGAAGGCGCCTCCGGAATGTATTGCCTTAATGGCTTTGCCGTCGGGATCCAACTCCGTTCCTGTTGCTCGTTCGCGATGAGGTTTCTTGATGTTGGTGGCAATGCGGATGTAATCGTCACCGGACTTAACAAACAAGGTGGCAGTGCCATCGACAATGCTAGTGACTCTGTCTACCAGTTCGACACTATTGGTTTGTGGGGTTTTACCCAGGTATAGATTGGGAATGACTTTGCCATTCAACGTGGTGGTGCCCTGTATGTTTGGGCTGCCAATTGCGTCGGCTTCGCGGCGCAATAGCCGCATTGAGGTTTTGACCTTGTCACCAACCAGTGATTGCGTGAGCTTGAGCAGGCGAGACTGGGCCTGGGCCATGGTTTGTGCATTGTGCTCTATTACCTGGATTTCTTTACCGGATTGCAGGGACGCCAAAACGAGTGCGAGCACAATTACTGCCAGGGCAAGTGGCAGTAACAGGCGTTGCAGTGTAGATATTTTCTCCATGAAGCTTAGTATGGTTAAGCTTGGCCCTATATATATGCAGGGCCTTGATTTCGATGCTTGGCCGAATATTCTTTATATTTTTAATGGATATGATGACTTTTTAACACAATACATATCAATTAGAAACCAGAAAATTCTTCTTAATCAACCATTTCCAGAGTAAAATAGTCAAGTTATAGCAATCGCTCTGGATTTTTTTGATGGAAATAGCAAGGCCAATTAACCAGTATCGTCCTTATTGGGCCAAACGCTTCGGTACCTCCCCGGTTTTACCCATGAGTCGCGCAGAAATGGACGCGCTGGGTTGGGATAGTTGCGACATTATCCTGGTGACAGGTGACGCCTATATTGACCACCCCAGCTTCGGTATGGCACTGGTGGGGCGTTTGCTCGAGTCGCAAGGGTTCCGTGTGGGCATTATTGCCCAGCCTGACTGGCAGACCGCAGATGCTTTCAAGGCGCTGGGCAAGCCTAACCTCTACTTTGGCGTGACAGCTGGCAATATGGATTCATTGGTCAATCGCTATACCGCAGACCGTAAGATCCGGTCGGATGACGCCTACACCCCCAATGCAGAAGCCGGTAAACGACCTGATCGCGCTGTGCTGGTGTATTCGCAGCGTTGCCGCGAAGCCTATCCGGATGCGCCGCTAGTGATAGGCAGTATCGAAGCAAGTTTGCGCCGTATCGCTCACTATGATTACTGGTCTGACAAAGTGCGCCGCTCCGTGCTGGTCGATTCCAAGGCTGATATCCTGCTGTATGGCAATGCTGAGCGTGCCTTAGTTGATCTGAGCCATCGTCTTGGCCGTGGTGAGAAAATCGCTGATATTACTGATATACGCGGCACCGCTTATCTCCGCAAGCACTTACCGCAAGGCTGGCAGGAAGTGGCCTCTACTAATCTGGATAGGCCAGGCAAGGTCGAAGCGCCAGTGGATCCCTATGAAATGAAAATGGGGGCGGGTAGCAGTTGCGAGACTGAGGCCAAGGCCACAGAAGCCAAACTGAATGCAGCAGGCGTAGATGCGGCCACCTTGGGGGTGCCGCAATTACCGGAAGGTGTGCAGCCTATCCAGATCGTGCGCAAACCTAAGGCTGACCGCGCCATGCAGGTGGTGCGCTTGCCTGCCTATGAAGAAGTTGCCAAAGATCCAGTCTTGTATGCGCATGCTTCGCGAGTGTTACACCTGGAAGCTAACCCCGGTAATGCACGGGCGCTGGTACAGCGTCATGGTGACCGCGAAGTCTGGCTGAATCCGCCGCCGATTCCGCTGTCCACCAAGGAAATGGATTACGTCTACGACTTGCCTTACGCGCGCAAGCCCCACCCCGTTTATAAAGACGCCAAAATTCCAGCCTGGGACATGATCCGCTTCTCGGTCAACATCATGCGCGGTTGCTTTGGCGGCTGTACCTTCTGCTCCATTACCGAGCATGAAGGCCGTATCATTCAGAGCCGTTCGGAAGAATCCATCCTCAATGAAATCGTCGAAATCCGCGACAAGGTCGAAGGCTTTACCGGCGTGATTTCCGACCTGGGTGGTCCGACTGCCAATATGTACCGCATGGCCTGCAAATCGGAAAAGATCGAGAAAAGCTGCCGCAAACTTTCTTGTGTGTACCCTGGTATCTGCGAAAACCTGAATACCGATCATTCCGACCTGATCCAGCTTTACCGCAAAGCCCGTAATATCAAGGGCGTGAAGAAGATACTGGTCAGCTCCGGCTTGCGTTACGACTTGGCCGTGACTTCACCGGAGTATGTGAAAGAGCTGGTGCAGCATCACGTGGGCGGCTATTTGAAGATAGCCCCGGAGCATAGTGAAGAAAACGTGCTTTCCAAGATGATGAAACCGGGCATGGGTGCTTACGACAAATTCAAGGAAATGTTCGAGCGCTTCTCCAAAGAGGCTGGCAAGGAGCAATACCTGATCCCGTATTTCATCGCGGCGCATCCCGGTACTACCGATGAAGACATGCTCAATCTTGCGCTCTGGCTGAAGAAAAACGATTTCAGGCTGGACCAGGTGCAGACCTTTACGCCAACGCCAATGGCGATGGCAACGGCGATGTACCACTCTGGTAAAAATCCGCTGCGTAAAGTCACCGCTGACAGTGATGAAGTACCTATCCCCAAGGCAGGTGGCGTGCGCAGGCTACACAAAGCCTTTATTCGCTATCATGACCCTAATAACTGGCCAATGCTGCGCGAAGCGCTGAAGAAAATGGGGCGGGAAGATTTGATAGGCACTGGCAAGAAACACCTGATTCCGGCGTGGCAACCTCTTGCTGTGAAACCGGTGATTCCCGCAAAAATCAGCAAGGGTGATCGAACCAGAACGCCAGTGACTGTGTCGAAAAGAACAGTTCGTCCATCACGGCAAAGATAGGCCGTTAAATGCATTGCGTGGTGCTCGTAAATATAACTAAAATACATACAAGAGGACAGACATGCATACACTCAATCTTAAAAGCCTCACGCGAGGCTTTTTTTCTATCTTGCTGTTTGGATTTGTCAGCTCAGGGTTTGCAGCCAATAGCACGTCTGCTGAGACTGGCTTGCTATGGAAACTGGAAGCGCCAAACGGCAAGGTCAGCTACCTGTTCGGCACCATGCATTCTGATGACAGGCGCATCAACAATTTTTCTCCTGAAATTACTCAGGCATTAAGCGATTCTGATGTATTTATGATGGAGGCTTTGCCACCCAGAGATCCATCCATATTCCTGATGCCAGAGGGCAAGAGCCTGGCGGAGATGCTAACGGAAAAAGAATTTGATAAGGTGCGCGAGCTGGCGGATTTTCACTCCATGCATATTGAAGCTGCCATGCGCATGAAGCCATGGTTACTGGCTGTGGTATTCGATCTGCCCAAGCCACAAACGCCTTATGCGCAGGATGTACAACTGAATACATTGGCACAGGACAAAGGCAAGGATGTGTTGGGGCTGGAGGATGCCAGCGAGCATTTTGCTGCGCTGGATAGTTTTACGCTTGAGGAGCAACTGGTGATGTTGCGCGCGGTGTTGAAGCGCAGCCAGAAAGAAAAGGAACGTGATTTCGAAAGCCTGATCAAGGCTTATATTAAAGGTGATCTGGCAAAAATAGCCGCATTGGATGACAAGATCACTGGAAGCATACTGCCAAAAGAATTATGGGCAAGAATGCGTACCAGGTTGCTGGATGAACGTAATGTACGCATGACTGAGCGGATTGCCAGCATCGCCAGTGAGCGCTCGGCATTTATTGCCGTAGGTGCATCGCACCTGCCAGGCGACAATGGCCTGATTGCCAACCTTAAAGCTGCTGGCTACAAAGTGAGCCCGGTTAAAAGCCAACTAAAATAAGTTCAGTCTAAGATAAGCTCAGCTCAGCCAAAGTAGGGCAGCCCAGGCTTGAGCCTCCTGAAGTCCGGCGACTTTCATGGTCATGCGTTTCTTGCTGTGTTTCTCGATATACATTTTTTCATCGGCTTCAGCACAGGCCATCGGCAAGCCTTCTTCCGGCCTGCGCATAGCTAAGCCTATTGATGCTTGAACACCAGCAGCAGCCAGGCATTCACGAATTCTGTTTTCCATGATTTTAGACGATACCAAGTCGCACTCGATGCCCAGCACGCAAAACTCATCACCACCCAACCTTGCAACTACATCGGAAGTGCGTGTGGCTTCCAGCAAGGCTGCACTCGCCTTGATCAAAAGCTCGTCACCTGCGCGGTGACCATGACTATCGTTAACCTCTTTTAACCCATCCAAGTCAATATTGACCACGCAAGCGGGGTGACCATAACGATGGCAGCGGTTTTCTTCCTTGGAAATCAGTTGCGTCCAGCCCAGACGGTTGTATAAACGGGTTAGCCCATCGCGAGTGGCTTCAGCTTCAGCGCGTTCAGCGCGACGTACTGCATCGGTAGTTTTCAATTCGGCATCAAGCAATGAACTCAACAGGCTGGCCATTAATTCAATCAGTGGCTGTTCGCGGATCAGGTCTTCTGCCTGTGGCGAGGGATCTAGGGCGCAAATAGTGCCAAAGAGTGAGCCATCCTGCTTCAACAGCGGCACACCGATATAGGCGCCCACATTTATTTGTTGCCCCATGGGCGATTGCACATAAGCCGGAATCAATCCGATCTCGGGCGCAATGCGGGGCCCCAGGCCATCTACCATCCTTGAGCAAAGTGAATCACGCCACTCCATCACAGTGCCTTCGTTAATGCCATAGCCGTGGTCTTCGGTACTTAGCACGATCCAGTCATCCCCAGCAGTACGCGTCAGCATCCACAAGTCGAATCCCAGCCTGTCATGCAGAAGCTTCAGGGTTTCCCTACCAGCTGATTGAAAGTCTTGTGCCATTTTCTCTTCCCCCTATAACAGATTTTTATTAACGACCTGCTAACAATACCAAGCCGGTCGCTGATTATTTATAAATCTTTATCGGAGTGATTGAGGGCCAACTTTAATTAAGCAGAAAACTTACTCGGGGGCAGGTTATTTATTCTTCGTGTTGAATGCCAGATGACCCAGATCAGCATGGCTTGAACCGGGAGACGTAGCAGCAGGGCCCATTCTGGAATTGTGGGGAAAAGTTCAGGATGCATCCACATATAAATATTGGCTGGAGTTACGCAAATGGTCAGCAGTATCAAACCATAGCCTGCCCAATTACGTAATGATATTACCCATAAACCAAACGCACCCAGTAGCTCAAAGCCACCACTGATGTACACGATCGCTAACGGGTAAGGTATGGCCGGCGGCATGATGTGCAGAAACTGCGCAGGTATGACAAAGTGGGCAATGCCACCGATGAAGAACCACAGGAAGATGAAAATACGCCCTGCAAGTTTCCAGTTCATCAACTACCGGGCTTTCATTTATAGTTTTTGAGCTGCTTTTCTTGCAAGCAAATCAATGATTTTATGGTTCTCTAATTGAGTTGCGAGAGACATGGCTGATTCACCATTTCTTGTAGTTGCTGTGATGTCTGCTCCTCTTTCGATGAGTAACTCGGCAATCTCGACAGTGCCACCAGAAAGGGATAGCAGCAGTGGTGTGTAACCAAGCATGTCACGCGTATTAATTAGGGCTCCCTTTTTAATCAAAGTTTCAGCAATGGCCTTATAACCATAAGTAGGTTTGCCACAAGCTATTAACAAAGGGGTCAGGCCGTCTTTGCCCTTGGCATTAACATCCGCGCCAGCATTCAAAAGAATCTGCGTAACGACCGTATATCCTTTTTTTAGCGCGATAAGAATTGGCGGAACTCCATCTTCATCGGTGATATTAATATTAAAGCTGGCCCGGACAAACAGGTCAATTTTGGCCTTGTCCCCCATGTTAAGTGATTGAAAAAACTGTTCTTTATTAAAATCTATACCGCGTAACTTCAATTCATTGATCGCGTCATGCTTGTCTTCTGCTTTACGCAGAGTCTCCAGTTCCCGAAACTCCCTTAACTTAATAATATCTTCCAGAACCCTGGCGGGGAAACCCTTGCGCCCACCACGTTTATCAATGAGCAGGTCACTGAAGTAATCATTAATGGTTGCGGAATCCCATAACTCTTCAATCCTGCAAAGAATGCGGTCGTAACTTTCCTCGAGACTAAATGGGTAGTCGTCGCCAAGATGCTTGAATAGAGGGTGTTTCATATTTTAATAATTTCTTTTGATAACTAAATCATCAGTCATTATTTGAGAAGATTAAAGATTGATGGTTCTATTATTACAGAGAAATTGCAATATTAATCAAAATGAAAGCGCGCTTATCTACACTTGTTTATGGTTTCAAGCTATGCCCACTTTGAAAGCGGGTTTAATGGGGAACAGAGTCTATTATTCTGTTACAACAGTACTAATGAGACTTGAAATAGAACAGCATTACTGCGCAATCTGTTGTCGCTGATATTCTTTATGTTTCATTTCCAGATAGTCGCGGCGTTCGACTTCGTGGAGCTGACGGGCATATTGCTCGGTGGAGGAGAACCAGCCTTGCAGGCGGCGTTCTAGCTGGTTGGCGGGGTGGATGTCCACGGCGTCCAGGTAGGTATCAATGGCTAAATAGTAGCGCATGGTATTGCGTTCTACTACGCCGCGCACACCACCAATATATTCCTGTTTATTGCCACTGCCAGTCGTTGTAAACCCAACTTTGTCGCTACCTATAGTCGCCAGATAGGTTTTCATCGCCAGCCGCCCAGCCATACCGTAAGCATATGAGTAGGTCAGATGGAGAAAAGTATGTGTGGCATCTATGGTGACAGCTTCCACCACAATGCGGTAATCACTGGTGCTCAGCGGCCCCTTGTCTGCATAAAGCTCAACCTGAAAATAGTCTGGCGTCGTCGCCACTGCGCGGTAGTTGAATTCCACACGATAGGCATCGCTCAGGGATTGTTCAACTTTCTTGCCAATATTCACTTTGAGTACGCTTCCAGATTTAGCCGCTGCCGCATAACAGTATTTTGTGTTGAGGTGCAGGATAAGCACATCGCACCAGTTGGCAGGGCCTTTCAGCGGGTCATTGAGCGCAGCATTGACCGTGGCGAACGGATGGTCGACCACGGCGTAGATATCACCAGCGAGGCTGGAGCTCGACTCTGTCGAATCCAGATAAAGCGGGCGCTTGAACTGGTTGTTTTGTAACTGCTGATTGAGCGAGGCGTATTTGTCACGTAAGTCCGATGCAGCGGCTGTTTCTGTCGCTGCATCTGCCATCGGGCTGAAAAGCACTACCCCAACAGCAATCAGTCGTAACGCTATCAACCTGATTAAATTCATCATAGCCACCTTGCCCAAAGCCTGGATGCAGATTCCTTGATACGCATGCTGAGCGGGCGTTTTTTCCACTCATCAAGGGTGATAGCCTTGGATGACTGTAGGTCATTCTCAAACATGGTTTGCATTTGTGCGCCGAAGTCCTGGCCTAGCATTACAGCATTGATTTCCTGGTTATGCAGAAAGCTGCGCCAATCCAGATTGGTTGAGCCCACGGTTGACCATACGCCGTCGATTAATGCAGTCTTGGCATGCAGTATTGCATCCTGTCGTTCATAGATTTTCACGCCAGCACTTAGCAATTCGTTGTAATAAGAACGTGATGCATAAAATACCAGGCTCGAATCTGTTTTGCTGGGTAGCAGCAATCGCACATCCACGCCGCGCGCTACAGCATCTTTCAGTGCTGTGAGTAACTGTGGGTCAGGGACAAAGTAGGCATTAGTAATGTAGACCTGTGTTTCAGCACTATTGATGGCTGAAATCAGGGTCATATACATCAGGCTGTATTCATCATCGGGCGAGCTACCGATAGCGCGCACTATATCGCGCCCGGAGCTGATTGCCTGAGGGTAATAATCGCGAGCAGCCAAAGGCTGGCCATGTTGTTTGTCCCATGTTTCCATAAATAGCTTCTGAAACTCGCCTACCACTGGCCCTTCCATACGTAAATGAGTATCACGCCAGGAAATACCATCGCTATCTTTGTGCTTGGCTTTTTTACGTTCACCGGCGCTACCTGTCGAACTACCGAATGAACCGGCCGAATAGACACTGCTGATATTAATGCCGCCCACATACGCAACTTTGCCATCGACTACCAGCAGCTTGCGGTGGTCACGGTTATTCACGTTCCAGCCCTTACGGGCTTTCAGCGGGTTAATCGGGTTGAATTCAAGCACATTCATGCCGCTATCTATCAGTGGCTGAAAAAACTCTTTAGGCGTGTTGATCGAGCCCACGCTGTCATACATCAGATTCACCTGTACACCACTCTGCTGTTTCTCCAGCAACGCCGCTGCAAAGCGATGGCCGATCTCATCATCCTCCAGGATAAAGGTCTCCATATTGATGTTGTCCTTAGCTTCCTTGATAGCTGCAAACATAGAGTCGTAGGTGGGTGGTCCATCTACCAGTAACTCCACTCTATTACCCACCATCAGCGGGCTGCCATCAATGGATTCTTCGAGTGCCAGATGCCGATCAAAAATATTGGTTTCATCAGCGCCGCGTTTAAGTTTTTCCAGAATCTCCTTGCTGCGCTTTGCACTCAGCGGACCTTTGGCGCCTTCAAGCTGAACTACATGCCTTGGCACTGCCATATCAGGATTGATAGTAGGCAGAGTGCCGCAACTAGCCAGCAATATGGGCGCCAACAATGCCGCCAATATTGCACGGTGCCACAATAGCGCTATGATTTTTTTAGAGTCCAATAGGTAGCTTCCCATTATTGCGACACATAAATCAGTTTATCAGTCTCAAAGCCGAGCTCTTTAGCCTTGGCAGTCAGATGCTGTTTGATGGGGTAAGGTAGTTGCGGTGTGCGTGACAGTATCCAGAAGTAGGATTTATCTGGCCCGCACACCATCACATAATTATAGTAAGGCTTATCCAGCTCGATGATGTTGTAAGCCCCATAAAACGGCCCAAAGAACGACACCTTGAGTTTGCCGGTATTCGTCTTGTCAGCATTGGGAGGGTCAACAAAATAGGCTTTGCCTTCTGCCTGTTTCCATTCATTTTTCTTCGTATCAAAACCCTTATTAATGACTTTGATGCCGCCATCTTCACGCAGGCTGTAAGTCGCAGTCACTTTATCCAGGCCACTTTCAAACGAATGGTCTAGACGTGCAATTTCGTACCAAGTGCCAAGGTACTGGTTCGCATCAACACTTTTTACTACTTGTACATCGTCAGGCACCCCCATGCAGGCGCTGAGCAGCAGGCTGAGCGAAAGTGTAAATGTTGCCCCTAGGTATTTGATTGTATTCATGTGGTAGCGAATGTAGCCCAAAAGTTAGCTATTGTATGTCGGTAAAGCGCTTACAAGTTGGCATGTCTTTTTGCAGAAATTTAAAGTTGTGCAAAACGATATCGGGACCTAAATTTTTACACTTTTTTTATATGGCTTGGGCGACAATTCACCGCATGTTATTCAAGACGACCAATTTCATCTTTTATTCTTCACTACGTGCATATGCACTCAGCATTTTTACCTGCATCGCACTGGTAGCACTGGCTACCACCTTGTTGCCTTATGTGGATCTCGCCAATATTGTCATGCTGTTTCTGTTGGCGGTGTTCCTCATTTCCATCTACCTTGGGCGTGGCGCCGGGATACTGTCAGCTTTCTTAAGCGTGGGGTTGTTCGATTATTTTTGCGTACAACCCAGGTTTACTTTTGCCGTTAACGATGCCCAATACTTATTGACCTTCGCCGTCATGCTTACGGTAGCGCTGATTACCGGCCAGCTAGCGGCCAAACTTCGAGCGCAGGCCGAACTGGCCCGGCAACGCGAGCAAACCACGCAGGCTCTTTATGAGATGGCGCGCCAATTATCCGCGGCATTACAACTCAACCAGGTTTGTGAGATTACGGCAGCGTTTTTACGTAATACAGCTGACATGCAAAGCCTGATATTGATTCCCAAAGGAGATGATGCGCTCATGCCTGCGGCTCCGCACCAGGTATGGTATGAGCCGCACATGGCTTGGGCGGCATATCAAAGTGCCGCTCACCAGGGCGACAGTGCCAGTATGCTAACCGAGCCGGATGGCCTGTATTACCTCCCCCTGAAAGGTTCGACCCGCATGCGTGGCGTATTGGTACTGGCATTGCCACAAGACGTGCCTGCATTGGCAAGTGAAAGCCGCGAGTTATTGCTGGCAGTAGCCTCGCTGGTGGCGATTGCCATCGAGCGCTTGCATTATGTCGATGTCGCCCGCAACACTGAAACCCAAGTTGCTACTGAGCGCTTACGCAGTTCTATACTTTCCGCACTGTCTCATGACCTGCGCACTCCACTGACCGTGCTGGTGGGCATGGCGGATTCACTCGCGCTGAGCAAGCCGCCACTCTCCTCCCGTCAGCAGGAAACAGCACAAACCCTGCGTGATCAGTCGCTCAGGTTGAGCGCCATGGTCACTAACTTGCTGGATATGGCACGCCTGCATGCCGGTGAAGTTATCCTGCGTAAAGAATGGCAACCCGTCGAAGAAGTCATAGGGGCCAGCATCCAGATGTTGGGAGATGCATTGAAGCAGCATGAGATAAAAGTAAGTTTGCCGCCTGATTTCCCCATGCTTGAGTTTGATGCGGTATTGATGGAGCGGGTGTTCTGCAACCTGCTGGAAAATGCCGCCAAGTATTCGCCGGCCCAGACGCTTATAGAAATATCAGCGTATGTGGAAGGCGCGCATGCCCATATTGCAGTCAGAGACCATGGCTGTGGCATACCCGCCCCCAAGCTAGAAGATATTTTCGGCATGTTTGTGCGCGGTCATGCAGCTGAAACAGCGAACCAAATCGCAGGCACAGGCATTGGGCTTGCCATCTGCCACGCCATTATCAGTGCGCATGTAGGCACTATCAAAGCCGATAACCAAGACATTGGCGGTGCCTGCATCACTTTCACCTTGCCCTTGGGCAATCCGCCTGATTTCAATGCAGCCATGCTGGAAGGGGATCTCACTTGAGCACCCTGGCGCCGGTGATTGTATTGATCGAGGATGAAATCCAGATCAGCCGCTTTGTGCGTGCCGCCCTTGAGGACGAAGGTTGTCAGGTGCACGAGGCCGCTACTTCGGCACAAGGTCTGATCGATGCGGCGAATCGCAAGCCTGACCTGATATTACTCGATCTTGGACTGCCGGATGGTGATGGTATCCAGGTGGTGGAAAGTCTGCGTACCTGGTCCAGCGTACCAATATTGATCCTCTCTGCCCGCTCGTCCGAGCAGGACAAGATAGCCGCGCTGGATGCCGGCGCTGATGACTACCTGACCAAGCCGTTCGGTGTAGGTGAATTGCTGGCGCGTGTGCGTGCACTGCTACGTCGCAGAATGCAAGGCGCGGAGTCTGAGCCAGTGGCAAACGTAGGTGATCTGCAGCTGGATTTTGCACGGCGCAGCGTGACCCGCGCTGGCGAAGCTATCCATTTAACCCCGATTGAATATCGCCTGCTATGCGTGCTGTACGCGAGCGCAGGGCGGGTATTGACCCAGCGCCAGATATTGCGCGAAGTCTGGGGTCCAGGCCATGCCGAGAGCAACCATTACCTGCGTATTTTTGTCGGCCACCTGCGCCAAAAGATAGAGGCAGACCCTGCACAGCCCAAGCATATCCTCACCGAAACTGGTGTGGGTTACCGGTTCCATATCTAACGCCTTACCAAACTACTCTCTAATTACTTTTAACCTGAACGGACATTCTATGAAAATTGAATCCAATTCAAGCGGACGTGTGACCAAAAGCTCCACAGCTATGTTGGCCCTGGCCGCACTTGGTGTGGTGTATGGCGACATAGGCACCAGCCCTTTATATACCCTGCATGAAGTCTTTGCCGGAGCGCATCACCCGGTACCGCTAACACATGACAATGTACTGGGTATCCTGTCCCTGATGTTCTGGTCACTGATGATGGTGGTATCCATCAAGTATGTGCTGTTCATCATGCGTGCAGACAATCGTGGCGAGGGCGGCATCATGGCGCTGATGGCACTGGTGCGCAATGTCGCTAGTAAGCAGCAGGCTGGTTGGCTGATGTTGCTGGGCTTGCTTGGTGCCGCCCTGTTTTATGGCGATGCCGTCATTACGCCTGCCATTTCTGTGCTGTCGGCAGTCGAAGGGTTGCAGATCGCCGCACCCGGCATGAAAGCTTATATATTGCCTGTCACTATCGTGGTGCTGGTGATGTTATTCCTGTTCCAGAAATTCGGCACAGCCAGGGTGGGTAAACTGTTTGGGCCCATTGTGGTGGCCTGGTTTGCCGCACTGGCGGCTTTAGGTATTTCGGGTATTTTGCGCGCACCAGAGGTGCTGCATGCCATGAGCCCCTTGTATGCGCTGGGCTTTGTCAGCTCGCACGGTGCACTTGGTTTCTTCGCGCTGGCTGCGGTAGTACTCACGGTGACGGGTACAGAAGCGCTATATGCAGACATGGGCCATTTTGGGCGTAAACCTGTGCAGCTTGCCTGGTTCGGGCTGGTGTTGCCTGCGCTGGTGCTGAATTACTTTGGGCAAGGTGCCTTGCTGCTGGTCAACCCTGCGGCGATCGAGAACCCGTTCTACCTGCTGGCGCCAGCATGGGCGCTATACCCCATGGTCGGCCTGGCCACAGCAGCCACGGTGATTGCCTCGCAGGCCGTGATTTCCGGCGCTTACTCCATCACCCAGCAAGCCATTCAACTGGGTTACTGCCCACGCATGGAGATTCAGTACACCTCCAGCAGCGAAAAAGGGCAGATCTATATGCCGGCAGTGAACTGGTCATTGATGATTGCGGTGATCTTGCTGGTGGTGGGTTTCGGCTCATCCTCCAGCCTGGCGGCAGCTTATGGCATCGCGGTGACTGGCACTATGATCATCACTACTATTCTGGCGTATGTCGTCGCCTCAAAATCCTGGGGTTGGAACAAGGGGCTGGTAATGACTATGGTCGGTGTGTTTTTAATCATAGACCTCGCATTCTTTAGCGCTAACCTGACCAAGATTCCTGATGGCGGCTGGTTCCCGCTGGCATTCGGCCTGGGCCTGTTTGTGGTGATGACCACCTGGAAACGCGGCCGCCAGCTACTTGCAGCACGCATGGTAGATGAGTCTATGCAACTACTGCCATTCGTACAAAGCATGAGTGCAAAACCAGCGCAGTCCTCTATGGGTGGCGCGGTGCAGCGCGTACAGGGCGCGGCGGTATTCCTCACGCAGAACCTTGATGTGGTGCCGCATGCCTTGCTGCATAGTCTCAAGCATTACAAGGCTTTGCATGAGCGCATTGTGCTGATGAGCATGAACACGCTGGATACGCCAGTGGCTGAGCCTGCAGATCGTATCCAAGTAGAGGCGCTGGGTGGGGAATTCTTCCGCGTCACCGTGAATTACGGCTTTACCGAAAAGCCGGATATCCCGGAAGCATTGAATCAATGTCGTCAATTCGGCCTGGAATTGGATGAGATGGATACTTCCTATTTCCTCGGCCGCGAGACGCTGATTCCCAAGGTGGGTTCGGAAATGTCATTGTGGCGTGAAAAGCTGTTCATCAGTATGTTCCGCAATGCAGGTAGTGCTGCCAGCTATTTCAAGTTACCGCATAACCGGGTAGTGGAGCTCGGTGCACAGGTGGTTCTATAACGGGAGTTTTGCCAGAAACCGGTCCAGCTCGGCAGCAAACGCCTGACGGTCGGATTGGCTGAAAGCGGAAGGGCCGGAGATATCTACACCACTTCCGCGCAGTTCCTCCATAAAGTTACGCATGGCAAGGCGCTCATTGATATTCGCTGTGGAATAGAACTCGCCGCGTGGATTCAGCGCGTGAGCATTTTTTGCAATTACTTGTGCAGCAAGAGGAATATCCGCAGTAATCACCAGATCCCCCGCGGATAAATCCTGCACAATTTTGTTATCCGCCACATCAAAGCCTGCGGGTACTTGCAGGGCTTTGATGTAAGGTGAAGGTGGCACGCGCAGTAGTTTATTGGCAACAAAAGTCGTCGTTAACTTGGTGCGCTCCGCCGCCCGGAACAGAATTTCCTTGATGACGACGGGGCAGGCGTCTGCATCGACCCAGATATTCATTAAAAACTCATCTTTCGTCGTAATACCGCGTTGCTCACTAAAAAACTCTCCTTACATATCAGTTATATGCGGCGTCAAGTTTTTTAGTTCGCGCCTTGTCTTACTTAAAAATATGAATTTTTAACTATTGCTATTACCTGCCTCTACCACCGCCATTGCGCTGGCCACCACTGTTAGAGCCGCCGCCATTGCCACCACGGTTTCCTCCACCATTTCCACGATATGTGCTCTTGGGTGAGAATAAAGCCGCTTGTGGCATGGATTGGTGGCGTGCCGCTTCTGACATGTTCTTGTCAATTTTGGTGCTCACATTACCTTCAACTGGCGTTCTTTCGGTCGCTGTCCTGACGTGCACATGCTCTTTTACAACATGGCCATTGGCTGCATGCGGTGAACGGGGGCGTTGGTTAGGGTTGCCTTGCGGATTGCCCGGCCTGCCATTACGTTGACCATTTGGGTTATTACGACCGCCAGATGGGCCAGTGTTCGCACGGCCTTCACCTGCAGCGCGTTCATTGCTGCGACCTTCTAGGTTAATGCGGCCATTATTGTCAGCGCGTTGACCTTGCGATCTGCGGGCATTGGCTTCTTTCGTCTTTTCAGAGCGATTCTGGCGTTGCGCGTTGTTGGCAGGGCGCGGCGGGCGTGGTGCTTCTGGCTCTACCTTGGTCGGCGGCACAAAGCTTTCTACTGCAACGCGAGGGATTTCACGCTTGATCAGCTTTTCAATATCGCGCAGGTACTTGGTTTCTTCGCTATCCACCAGCGAGATTGCAGCACCGCTAGCACCAGCACGGCCGGTACGGCCAATGCGATGCACGTAATCTTCAGGAATGTTCGGTAACTCGAAATTCACCACTTGGGGCAACTGGTCAATATCCAGGCCACGTGCGGCGATGTCGGTGGCAACCAGCACGCGCATGGTGCCATCCTTAAACTGGGCCAATGCCTTGGTGCGTGCACCCTGGCTCTTGTTGCCGTGAATCGCGGCGGCTTCAATGCCGTCTTTTACCAGTTTTTCAGTCAGGCGGTTAGCGCCATGCTTGGTGCGGGTAAATACTAATACTTGTTTCCAGTCGTGATGCTTGATCAGGTGGCTCATCAGGTCACGTTTATGCGCCTGGCTCACCATATGTACGGTCTGCTCCACCATCTCGGAGGCGGTGTTACGGCGTGCCACTTCGACAAAGCCGGGGTTATGCAGCAGGCCATCGGCCAGCGTCTTGATCTCATCCGAGAATGTCGCGGAGAACAGCAGGTTCTGGCGCTGTTTAGGCAACATGGCCAGTATTTTCTTGATATCGCGGATAAAGCCCATGTCCAGCATACGGTCGGCTTCGTCCAGTACCAGGATTTCTACGCCGGAAAGGTCGACCACTTTCTGGTTGGCCAGGTCCAGCAGGCGGCCCGGTGTTGCCACCAGGATATCCAGGTGACGACCAAGGCGGTTGATTTGCGGGTTGATGCTCACGCCACCAAATACCACCATGGATTTCAACGGCAGGTATTTGCCGTAAGTTTTAACAGACTCTTCGATCTGCGCAGCCAGCTCACGCGTCGGTGTCAGCATCAAACAGCGCGGGCGGCCTTTGGCAGGCTCACTAGGCTTAGTGCTTAGTAACTGTAAAATCGGCAGGGTAAAACCAGCAGTCTTGCCAGTGCCGGTTTGTGCCCCTGCCAACAGGTCGCCACCACTGAGTACTTGCGGGATGGCTTTGGCCTGGATAGGGGTTGGGGTGGTGTAACCCGCGTCGTTAATTGCACGCAAAATGGGTTCGGAAAGGCCTAACTCGTTAAAGTTAAGGGTAGTTGTTTGTTCTGTAGACAAGGTAATACTCCAGCTATAGGCAAACTCGATAAACCTACTACGCAATTCATCTGCTGCGCTCCGGGTGCCTTTGACGTCAATCCGAGCTGCTTTAGCAGCCGTATTGACGGGCACGCCCCTTGCGGGTGCATATGAACCGCTCGCTACGGTTTTCGGGTTTCCCTGAATTTAGCGAAGCAATGAAACTGGGTGGGTAGCGCGTTGTGCGCTGCTGTTCAAGAATCAAAACTTCTTTAGACCAGCCAATTACTTATGAGGCAACACCAATCGAGGCGGGCGAATGTTTAATCATTCATGATTGATTTGAGAAAATCAGGAAGATCAGGTTTTAATGACCGCTGCGCTGATTGGTTGGCGCAGGGAAACTGGATTATACGTAAGAATGGGATTAAAGCTAGGAATTAATAAAATGCATTTAAGGCAAAGTACTAACTTGGTTTAGGCACACGATTCATGTAAATGAGTTCTTTGGAAAAGCTTTCTAAATTCTCCATGCTCATTACATCTTTAATTAAAAAAAGCCCATCTCCGTTAGGCTGAAGTAGGGCCATGTTATATGGTGCTTCTATTGCATGTGATGAGGCAAAAAAAGCCCACATGAATCCACCAAAAACAAAGCGATATCCTGCATGGCCGAATAATCGAACTTTACCAGGTTGCATAATGATGCTTGTAAATGCATCACCTTCGTAGTGAATTCCGAACATAAGACAACCGTATTTATCGTAAGAGCCAGGGTTGGATGATAAAAGCAATTTTCGAATGATCTCAGAATGTTTCCCTAGTTGCACATTTTCGAAGAATTGAAGATTAGAAACTCCGGCTCGCCAAAGTATCGAAAGCTGGAAAAGTCTAAATTGAACGAAATCTAGACCGCCAATAAAAACAATATTTCCCTCACGGCGATATGTTAGCTCTATTCCACCCTTCAGAATGAGGCTTGCATATCGCTCCCATTTTGAAAACTTTTCTTCACAATCTTTGCATAGCAGAGGTTCACGAAGTCCTTTTTGCTCAATTGAATTTTCTTGTTCGGGAATAATCGACAATACATGTAAACGATGTTTTTCATCATAAAGAGATTTGTAAAGAAACTCAGGGATGATATGCGACCTCTTAAGTTCTTTTGTTTCTAGACAGAGAGCACAATTGACTTCAGAGTTCACAATAGCCTGGACCATTTCTTAAAGTGAAAAACCTAGCTGATGCATAAAAACCTCTACCTTATCTGTATGTGTACTTTCTAATCCCAACTCCCCATTAATCTCTCCATGCGACATAGCCTCTGGCAAGGTGCTGGCCTGCGAGCCAAGCAGGACGGCCTTATCCACGAAGGCCTGTGCCTGAATGCAGGGCTTGTCTTTTCTTTCGGTTGAGCAGATGGCAAGCATGGGCACGGTTTTCTGCGTGAGCTGGTAGGTGGGCGACACGCTTTGCCAGAATTTGGGATCTTTGCCAAAGGCGTTGTCATACAGGCCCATGTGGCGGCCTGTCATGGTTTTTTCGATGTCGTAGCCGCCGCTATCAAGCATTACTGTGCCTAGCCAGGGTTGAGTGCCTTGCTGCTTGACGATGCCGGGTGTGACGGTGATGAGCGCGACCAGGTGCGCGCCTGCTGAGTGACCCATGATGACAAAGCGTTTGCTGTCGCCACCCCAGCTTGGCGCGAGGCTTTGCGCTTTGGCCAGGGCAAGTGCTACATCATTGGCTTGCACCAGTGGGTCGGCTTTGGGCACCATGCGGTAGTTCGTAGAGACAAAGATGATGCCCTTTGGTAGCCAGCGCTTGGCCTTGTTTTCTACCACGCGGTTCATGGCCTTGTCACCGCGCTTCCAGCCGCCGCCATGCACCATGAAAATGACCGGTGCGTTTCGCGCATTGGCTGGGATATAGACATCCATGCGCTGGTCTTCGTCGCTGCCGTAGGCGATGTCGCTTTTGAGTATTGCCCCGGCAGGCAGGTCAAATTTCTGACGTTTACCCATGCCAGCTTCTTCGACATCGTTGCCTTCATTCGCCTGTTGACGTTCGGCAATGCGCTCCTTGATACGGTCGCGCAAGGGGCCTGCGGATGCAGTTGGGCTAAGGGAAATGAATACAAAGAGGGCACAACAAATGCTCAGCAATTTCATGGCGGCAACCTTAGACGGAAATAGTATTAAACGCTTATCGCATCATAATCCGTCGCACCTGATTTGTGGCGCCATGCTGGATATTGCCGTGCTTATTTAGTGAGGTTTCTTTCCGAGGCGGTGAGCATGTTCATTTCACTTTCACTCAGCCAGCGCCATTCGCCTACGGCCAGGTCTTCCGGTAAATCCAGTCCGCCGATACTAATGCGCTTTAGGCCTTCCACACGGTTGCTGGAGGCGGCGACCATGCGTTTGACCTGGTGGTATTTGCCTTCCGCTAACGTCATGTGGATGATGTTGTCACTGATCTTTTTGACGGCAAGGGCTGCAATCGGCGCGGGTTCGTCCACCAGTTGCACGCCTTCCATCAGCGCGGTGATCTGCTCGGCATCGACTGCGTGTTTGGTGGTGACTTCATACACCTTGGGTACTTTCCACTTGGGTGAGCTCATCTTGTGTATGAACTGGCCGTCGTCGGACAGCAGCATCAGGCCAGTAGTGTCTTCATCCAGGCGGCCGATACATTGCACGCCACGTTCCAGCAATTGCGGCGGTAGCAGGCTGAAGATGCTGGGGTGGTGCTGTGGCTTGTGCGAGCACTCATAGTTGGCAGGTTTGTGCAGCATCAGGTAAGCCTGCTGGCGATATTGCCAGGGCTCGTTGCGCCAGATGAATTGCAGATTGTCAGTATCGAAATCGGCGAATGGATCCTCGATGGTTACGCCATTCACGGCGACCTCACCGTGGCGAATCATGATGCGGCAGGTTTTACGCGAGCCGAAGCCCTGCGAGTGTAGTACGCGTTCTAAATGCATATTCAGTTATTGTTTTCCATAAGTAGCAACACCAGGGTCGCATTTTGCTTTAAGCCATTTACCGCTCATTTCCGAAGTCTGGTCTATCGGGCCGACATCTTTGCTGGTGCCCTTGAGCGACCATTTGCCTTTATAGGCGGTATCGCTATCCAGCGTCATTTCGAATTTACCGGTGGCGGTCATGTCGCCGGTGCAGACCACATCGCCGCTTACCTTGTTACCGGCATGCTTGTAGTTCTTCATCGTACAGTCTTGCTGGTCTTGTGGAATGAAGGGCTTGTCCAGCTTGGCCTGTTCTGGAGTGATGCATTGCTGCACGACCATGGGCTTGTCGCCAAACGGCATCTCGATGCCCATCTGCTTCATTTGCGCTAATTGCTCAGGCGGAATCTGCGGCATGTTGGCCATTTTCATTTTCATGCTGGTTTCCCACTGGCCCGGTTTCAGGCTATCGGCTGCCAGTGCATTGTTGATGCCGCTTAGCAAGAGCATCGCTGTGAGGCCCGTCATTATTGGCTGGTAGAGGTGCATGCTTGATACTCCTTTAGGTGATTAAGCGGATCTGGTTTCAATGCTACCGTTATCGGCGATCAGGATGGTGCTGGCAAGCTGGTAAAAAATACCGTGTTCGACAACGCCAGGGGTGTTGCTGAGTGCGCCGTTCAAGGCTTCTTCGGCAAGTTCCTGCGGGAATGTCATGTCCAGCACATAACTGCCATGAGCAGTGACTGCGACATTGTCCTTGCCTGCATTCAGGCGGATATCGCCTTGGCCGCCAAGTTGCTGCAGGCTGTATTTTACCATCTGCCACGCAGCGGGGATGACTTCAATCGGAATCACGAATTTTTCGCCTATGCGACTTACCAGCTTGCTATTGTCGGCCACCACGATAAACTGGTCTGCGGCCTTAGCCAGCAGCTTCTCCATGACCAGGTCCTGCCCGCGGCCTTTGAGCAGGGTCAGGTTCGGGCTGATTTCATCGGCGCCATCTACATACAGGTCTATCTTGCTTAGCTGGGCGATGGACAACACCGTCAACCCGCTGGACTGTGCCTTGATGGCGCTTATAGCCGAGCTTGATACTGTCGTGACCTGTAAACCTTCTTCGGCCTGGCGACGGGCCAGCGCTTCAATAAAGTAGTTGGCGGTGGAGCCAGTGCCCAGCCCGACCACCATACCGTTTTTAAGCAGTTTTGACGCATGGATTGCGACTAATTCTTTATCATTCATAATGTTTTCTCCATTATCTGCCCCAGCGTAATCCTGCGGTATGCACCGGGCTATCCCAATGTTGTTTAATCTCGTCATCCAGCAGGCAAGCCGTGATTGAGGCGCCTGCCATATCCAGTGCGGTGATGTAGTTGCCGACCAGTGAGCGGCTGATGGTGATGCCTTTCTCGGCCAGCAGTCGCGAGGCGGTGTTGTATATAAGGTAAAGCTCCATCAGCGGTGTGGCGCCGAAGCCATTAACGAATAGCAATATCTCGCTGCCTTTTCCCAACTTTATAGCCTTGGCATCATAGTCATCCAGGATAGCCTTGACCATATCAGCGACGATGCTGTCGGCAGCACGCATGGGCTCGCGGCGGCGGCCCGGTTCGCCATGGATACCTACACCCATTTCCAGCTCGGTATCGTCGATATCGAAAGTAGGTCGGCCAGCGGCGGGTACGGTGCAACTGGTCAGTGCCACGCCTATGCTGGCGCAATGGCTATTTACCTTGTCGCCGAGTGCTTTGCAGGCCGCGAGGTCGGCACCGGTTTCTGCCAGGCTACCGACGGTTTTCTCGACAATGACGGTACCTGCTACGCCACGGCGGCCAGTGGTATAGGTGGAGTTGATCACGGCGACATCGTCGTTGGTGAGCACGGTGGCATTTTCACAGGTGAGCATTTCCGCTGCCATTTCAAAATTCATCACGTCACCTGCGTAATTCTTGACGATGAATAGCACGCCCTTGCCATTTTCCACCGCCTCGGCTGCGGCCAGCATCTGGTCCGGCGAAGGGGAGGTGAAGACATAGCCGGGACAGGCAGCATCCAGCATGCCATAGCCTATGAAGCCGCTGTGCAAGGGTTCGTGACCTGAGCCACCACCGGAAATAATGGCGACCTTGTTGGTTGCGCTGGATGCACGGGTCAGGAAGTTGGGCTCAAGATGCAGGCTGACCAGGTCATGGTGCGCCGCGGCAAAGCCGGAAAGGCTTTCCACCAACATATTGTCAACATCGTTGATGAATTTCTTCATGGATTCTCCTCAATATTTCATATATTTATTATTGTACTGATTTGCAATCCTAGCCTTGCTTAAGGGCAAGGTCACAGACTGCCCAAATCATGAGTTGGCAGCTTTTCGCACCTGGGTCGAGATGCCCAATGGCGCGCTCGCCGAGGAAAGATGCGCGGCCTTTGGTGGCGATCATGTCCTTGGTCGCCAGCATGCCTTTTTCTGCTTCGGCTTTAAGCGCCTCGACCAGTTGCGGTAATGCCGTATCCTGGACGCTGAGTGTAATAAATGCGCGGGAAACCGGGATAAGCACATCCACCATGGTTTTCTCGCCGACATCGGCTTTGCCGCGTGTGCTCACGGCTTGCACGCCTGCCGCAAACGCGGCGGCAATATGCGGGATGGAATCGTCGCCGTTCTCCTTGAGTATTTTCGCCATGCTCATAAAAAAGCTGGCGAACAGCGGCCCGGCAGCACCACCAATGACAGACAATAGCTTCATGCCTATTTTCTGCAGTGCGACATCCGGCGGCAAAGGGGCCAGTTCATCCTGCATAGCTATGATGCTGGCGCAACCGCGTTTCATGTTGATGAAATGATCACCATCCCCGATGTCACGATCCAGCGACTCCAGTGTTGATTCATTGGCGAGGATCGCCGTATTGATGGCTTGTGCGGCTAATAAAATAAATTCGGTTTTCATACTGGGTTAAAATCTGCCTTATATAAAATTTTGCTTATAAAAATTTTCTTGGCGCTAGCACTTAGCCTGAGTGATTGTAAAACTAATTGCTGGTGAATTTGTACATGACATTCAAACACATTACCTCGCGCGACAATAGCCTTTTCAAGCAGCTCAAGAAGCTGGCGGATTCATCCCGTGAGCGTCGCAAGCTCAACCAGACACTGCTGGATGGCGCGCACTTGCTCAATGCCTATATTGATAATTTTGGCATGCCCGAGCTACTGATTATTGCGGAAGGCCAAAGTACGACAGAGGTTTCGCACCTGATCCAGCAGCTTGCTGATATTCCTACGGTGATGTTCACCACCCTCATGTTTGCCGAGCTGGCCCCGGTTGCAAGCCCGACAGGTATCCTGGCGCTGGTGAAAACGCCGCTAATTGCCGCGCCTGAAACGCCAGGCTTGGTATTGATGCTGGAAGATATTCAGGACCCGGGTAATCTGGGCAGCATGCTGCGGACGGCCGCCGCTGCCGGGGTGGATGCTGTGTATTTATCTGAGGGTTGTACCGAGGCCTGGTCACCCAAAGCCTTGCGCGGCGGACAAGGCGCACAGTTTGTGCTGCCGATAATAGAGCGCGCAAATTTGCTGGAAATGGCGGCTGATTTTGAGGGTGAGACGCTTGCAACCAGCTTGCAAGGCGAATCTCTATACTCATTCGACCTGAGAAAACCCGTGGCATTCGTGATTGGAAATGAGGGCGCTGGCCTGAGCGATGGTATGCTGCGCGCGGCCACGCACCAGGTGACGATCCCTATCAGTAGTAAAGTCGAATCCTTGAATGCGGCGGCCGCAGCTTCGATCTGCCTGTTTGAGCGGTCACGCCAAATAGGATTGCTAAAAAGCTAGTTGGCGATTTTTGGGATAGAAAGCGAATGATATGAGAGTGGCACAAGCTGGCTTTACAGCAGTAGAAATGATGGTTGTGATTGCAGTCATCGGAATTCTAGCGATGATTGCGATACCTTCCAGCATGGGCAAGATCATCAAGGAACAGGTGAATGCCGCGATGCCACTGGCCGATAGCGCCAAAGCGCCAATTGCGGTATCCTGGGCTGCGCTCAAGGTGCTGCCAGCAGGCAATAAGGAGGCGGGTTTGCCAGTACCTGAGCTAGTCGTAAGTAACTTTGTAAGTGCCCTGGAAGTGAGGGGTGGCGTGATTAATATGACCTTCGGCAACAAGGCGCACGCGCAGCTCAAGGGCAAGATACTGTCTTTCAGGCCCGCGGTTATTGAAGAGTCTCAAGTGGTGCCGGTAGCCTGGGTGTGCGGTAATGCCAAGGCGCCGGAGAAAATGGTAGTCAAAGGCGAGAATAAAACAAATGTGGCAGATACCTACTTGCCATTCATCTGCCGATAATCACTGGCAATGCCGATTGCTCAATGTTTGGCTTTGCTAGCGGGAATGATGATCTCTGAAGTGAATAACTGCTCGGCATCTACCTGGTCAAAGCTGTAAGCCTTATTGCAAAAGTCGCAATGCACCTCAATATTGCCGAGTTCTTCGATAATGCTGCCCACTTCTTCGTTACCGAGCATACGCAACATGTTACCTACACTGCTGCGCGAGCAACTGCAGTGAAATTGCACAGCCTGCGGGTCAAACAGGCGTACATCTTCTTCACTGAATAATCTTTGCAGCAAGGTAGTGGCAGGCAGGGTGAGCAGTTCGTTCGGCTTTACGGTATCTGCCAGGTAACAGGTCCTGGGCCATGCATCTGCATCCTGCTCGGGCAGGTCAGGCAATTTCTGTAGTAGCATGCCAGCGGATACCTGCTCGTCACAAGCCAGCCATATCCTGGTTTCTATCTGTTCCGAGCGTTGCATGTAATTTTGTAATACTTCAGCGATATTTTCGCCTTCCAATGGCACGATGCCTTGATAAGCCTGCTCGCCATTTTTGGGGTCCAGCGTAATGACAAAGTGACCATCGCCGATCAAGTCAGGCAGTGACTCTTGGCTCACGTCACCTGACCATTTGGCCGTTGCTCTCATGCCCAGGCTTGCCGTACATTCCACCACCAGCAGTTTAAGTGCACCCTTGCCCTGGATTTGCAGCACAATAGCGCCATCCTGCAGCTTGAGCGTGGCGGCAAGCAAGGCGCTGGCTGCCATTAACTCTCCCAGGGCCTTGCGTAAAACCGGCGGGCAGTCCTGATGTTGCAATGCTGTATTAAAGGTTTGGTCAAGACGAACGAGATTGCCACGGATAGGGGTATTGTCGAAAATGAAGCGATGCAGTTTGTCTGTAGGCATGATGGTGCGCGTATTTAAAACATTATTTTATCATGGTGAAGATGGTGCCGAGATTGAAAAGTGCGGAATGGTAGTTTGATACTGGACTGTTTGGCGTTAGGGATTAAAATATGATGAGTCGTTATGTTTTTTCATTACAAGAGGTGGCTATGAGTAGGTTTCGTGCGGCTGGTATACATTTGTTGATAAGTGTTTTTATCGTTATCACTGTGTTGGGATTGATGCTTGGCGTGTGGTATCCGGGTGCATATTTCAAGCTCATGGGCGGTGGTGGTTTGATTTTTATCATGGCCGGTGTGGATGTCTGCTTGGGACCGCTACTTACATTGATTGTATTCAAATCGGGCAAGAAAACACTGAAGTTTGATTTGACGGTGATTGGCTTGCTGCAAATTGCAGCGCTGAGCTATGGCGCCCATATCATGTTTCAGGCCCGCCCGGTTTTTACGGTGTTTACCAATGATCAGTTTCAGGTAGCCATTCCTGCTGATATTGAGCCTAAATACTTAGCTAAAGCCTCTCGCGAGGAGTGGAAGCACTTTTCTCTTTCTGGGCCGGTGTTAGTGGGTGCAGCAGAGCCAAAAGATGAAAAAGAAAAACAGGACATCATATTTTTGGGGGCAGCAGGTGTGGATTGGCAACAACTGCCAGAACTCTATGTGAAATATGAAGATCAGCGGGCGAGCATCTTACGTAAAGCCAGGCCTTTGCTGGAGTTGCGAAAAATAGCAAAAACCAATCCCGCGGCAGTTGATGCATTTCTCAAGAGTCAATCGCGCCCAGAGCAGGATTTTGTATTTCTGCCCATCCGCACTTTGCATGCGGAAATGGCGGTGATACTGGATGCAAAAAGTGCAAAAATTATAGATATTATTGATGCGGTCCCGTGGAGTTAGCTTCAAGACTTTTAACTTATTTTTTCGAGGCTATGCTCACTTGTTTCAATGCCATTTTGCCCGTGATCCCTATCCAGCAGGCTATAGTAATTAGAAGGTTCCAGTACCGTTGGTACTGCATCATCAAGCATATCTGGGTAATCCTTGCTGTAATGCAGACCGCGACTTTCGTGGCGTTCCATGGCGCTTTTGACGATGAGCTCTGCCACTTGCAATAGATTTCTTAGTTCGATCAGATTGTTGCTGATACGGAAATTGCTATAGAACTCATGTACTTCGTTCCTGAGCAGCTGGATACGATGCATGGCGCGGGTAAGGCGTTTGTTGGTGCGCACGATGCCAACATAATTCCACATAAAACGACGCAGCTCGTTCCAGTTATGGGTAATGATGACTTCCTCATCAGCATCAGTCACCCGGCTTTCATCCCAATACGGCAGTTTAATTTCAGGCTTGGTTGCTTGCGCAAGAATGTCCTGCGCGGCGGCCTGGCCGAACACCATGCACTCCAGCAAGGAGTTGCTGGCAAGTCGGTTCGCACCATGCAAGCCCGTACAGGCGGTTTCGCCAATGGCATATAAGCCTGGCAGGTCACTGCGGCCAATGTGGTCGGTCATCACGCCGCCACAGGTGTAATGGGCAGCGGGGACGACCGGGATAGGTTCACGCGTAATGTCTATGCCCAGCTCCATACAACGCCGGTAAATGGTGGGGAAATGCGACAAGATGAAGTCGGCTGGTTTATGCGAAATATCCAGGTAAACACAGTCGAGGCCACGCTTTTTCATTTCAAAGTCGATGGCGCGCGCCACGACGTCACGTGGCGCCAGTTCTGCACGGCTGTCATGCTCCGGCATGAACCTGGTTCCGTCAGGCAATTTTAGTATTCCACCTTCACCACGTACGGCTTCGCTGATCAGAAAGGACTTGGCAAGTGGGTGATATAAGCAGGTCGGGTGGAATTGTACGAACTCCATATTGGCAACACGGCAACCTGCTCGCCATGCCATGGCTACGCCATCGCCTGTGCTTACATCGGGGTTTGTAGTGTAAAGATATACCTTGCCAGCGCCACCTGTAGCGAGCACGGTTTGCTGCGCACCTAGGGTGAGCACCTTGCCGCTGGTGTTATCCAGCACGTAGGCGCCCAGGCATTCTCCGCTGGTTGGTAATTGCTCATGGCTGATGCCAGCCTTGCGTGAAGTAATCAGGTCGACCGCAATGTGATTTTCGAGCAGGGTGATATTGCTGTGCTCGCGCACTTTATCGGCCAATGTTTTTTGCACGGCATGCCCAGTAGCATCTGCGGCATGGATGATGCGTCGATGACTATGGCCACCTTCACGTGTCAGGTGATAGCCGCTGTCATCTTCCTCACGTGTAAATGGCACGCCTTGCTCTATCAGCCACTCTACGGTTTCACGCGCATGCGTGGCAACCAATCTGGTTACTTCGCCATCGCACAAGCCAGCGCCCGCGACTAATGTGTCCTGTATGTGGGCCTCTATAGAGTCGTCATCGGTGAGTACAGCGGCGATTCCACCCTGTGCCCAGTTGCTGGAACTATCGTTGATATTACGTTTACTAACTAGGCACACTTTCTTGTCGGCGGCTACTTTGAGTGCGACTGTGAGGCCTGCGAGTCCACTGCCGATAATAAGTACATCAAATTGCTGCATAACGATCCATTCGGGTGAACTTTAGTCAGTTTAGCGCTGTCTGCAACACTAAGCTAGTCAAGTTAATGCAAGGGGATGCGTAATGATTAATGCTAAAAAAATCGGTGAGTTTTCGCGCCTGACCTTCGTGGATACAACGATGCAGGGGTATACTCCGATACTAAATAATGTGCAGACAGGGAGCAAAGCCTCTATGAGTGGCAACGCTATAAGTGGGAACTCTGGCGGCGGGAACTCTGGCGGTGGTAGCGCTGTTGCGGGCAACCGCGAGATAGACCAGGAATTAGTAGAGCGCGCACAACGCGGCGATAAGCAGGCCTTTGGCATGCTGGTAGAAAAATATCAGCGTAAATTAGGTCGTCTATTGTCGCGGTTGATTCGTGATCAGGCAGAAGTTGAAGATGTAGTTCAAGAGTCTTTTATCAAGGCTTACCGGGCGCTTCCAAACTTCCGTGGCGATAGTGCGTTTTACACATGGCTGTATCGTATTGGTATCAATACCGCTAAAAATTATCTGGTCGCTATGGGGCGCAGGCCACAGGTCAGTAATGATATAGAAATTGAAGATGCCGAAAATTTCGAGGATGGCAATGAGCTCCGTACCATGGAGACGCCTGAAACCGAATTGATGACGAAAGAAATTGCGCAAACGGTCAATGATACGGTCGCATCATTGCCAGAAGAGTTGCGCACAGCGATTACCCTGCGTGAAATTGAAGGGCTTAGCTACGAAGAAATCGCGACATTCATGAACTGTCCAATAGGTACGGTACGTTCGCGCATATTTCGTGCGCGTGAGACCATTGCGCAAAAGCTGCGGCCTTTATTGGATACCCCGGAAGATAAGCGTTGGTAAGTAACCATTGGTAACCTAGCGCATCAAAGTATCTAGCGCAGCAGAGTATTAGGAGATAGAAATGAAAGATCAAATATCCGCACTGGTAGACAATGAGTTGTCTATCGAAGGCTCAGAGCATCTGTTTAAGGTAATAAAATCGGGCAGTGAGCTGGGCCAGTGTTGGGCAACCTATCATTTGATAGGTGATGCGATGCGAGGAAGCCCGATGTTCAAGCCGGGGTTTAATGACCGTCTTATGCAGATGCTCGAAAATGAACCTACTGTATTAGTACCTCAAGCTCAGAAAAGTATCAAAAAATCATTTATCAGAACATCACCAATGTGGTCGATCGCAGCTTCATTTGCGGCCGTGATGTTCGTTGGCTGGATGGTGTTGCATCAGCAAGTACAAACGGGTGCTGCACCTGCTACTGTTGAAATCGCACAAAACAACGTACCTTCAGAATATTTAGTCGCACATCAATCCTATGCCCCCAGCCCTTCGGCGTACTATATCCAGCCTGCAGCCTATACGGAGAGCAGTAAGTAATGCGATTTTTTTTGCTAGCGTGTCTGTTAGCAACCCCATTTACTCATGCATATGCTGCTTCAGACGAGCCCTGGCTAGTTTTGCAAAAAGCCTCACAGGCTGCACGGGAACTAAGTTATCAGGGCGTTTTTATCTATCAGTCCGGCGCAGTCGCTAAATCAGTACAGATCACCCACATGAATTACGGCCAGGGCGAATATGCGCGCATGGTGGTGCTGGATGGAATGCCACGTGAGGTATTGAGCCAGGGTAATGATGTTGTCATTTTCAATTCTCAAAATGAAAAGGTAGTAATTGAAAAACGGCGCGGACAAAATATGTTTCCTGCATTGTTACCAGCCAACATGGATTCTATTAAAAGTAGCTATCAAGTGCGTTTGGGCGGCTTCGAGCGAATAGGCGGTCGAGAGGGGCAGATTGTGTTTCTTGATCCTAGGGATCGTTACCGCTATGGCTACAAACTTTGGGCTGATCGCGAATATGGCATGTTGCTCAAGGCAACCACTACCAATGAGCGTAATGAGCCCATGGAACAAATGGCTTTCAGCCAGCTTACTTTGTTGAATAATCAGAATATGGATTGGTTTCAGCCCAAGGTTGATCCGCGTAAAGCCTATGTCATGGAAGAGGCTGCATTAGCTGGTGCGCCAGCTGAAGCCGAAACCTGGACTGTGGCCCAGATTCCTGCTGGTTATCGCAAGGTTGATCAGGTACAACGTACAGTCCCGGGAAAGACAGTGCCAGTGACGCATATCATCTATTCTGATGGGCTGGCTTCTGTTTCATTATTTATAGAACCTTTGACCAAAGGCGCCCGCCCCAAGACCGGACATACCGCGATGGGCGCTACCAATTTTTATGCCGCAGTTACCGATGGACATCAAATCGTGGTGGTCGGTGAAGTACCAGAAGCTACAGTTTCGCAATTTGCTACAGCCGTTACTTTCAAGAAATAATTCCCCCATGATGTATCCATGTGCCATTGCCACCAATAACGAGGCTGCAGGTCTGCTATTCGTGCGCACTATTCATACTCTGGGGTCATGCTCAGTTAAGGTTGGGATGGAAGTAGATAGTAGGAAAAATAGATCATAGTGTGTGTTTAGGATGCGTGTGATCTATCGGTGGTTTATATGCCGAGGATAAACACGATTATATTGAAGTGTGAATGAGGTGAATAAATGATTAAAAAGCTTGTCGCTGTCTCAGCATTGCTGGTGTCATTTGCTGGAACTGCCTTCTCAAAGGATCTTCCTGACTTTACAGAGCTTGCAGAAAAGCAGGGTGCATCTGTGGTGAATATCAGTGTGACGCAAGTGGTACAGGGTAATCCGAATGGGTCGCCTTTCCCTGGCATGCAGGATGATGAGGCGTTAGGGGAGCTATTTCGCCGTTTTGGTATTCCTAATATGCCCGGTGCCCCAGGCGGCCAGGCGCCTCAGCAGGAGTTCAAATCCCAGTCTTTGGGCTCAGGATTCATCATTAGCGCAGATGGCTACATTCTGACTAATGCGCACGTCGTTAAAGACGCTGATGAAGTGATTGTGAAGCTTTATGACAAGCGTGAATTCAAGGCAAAAATGATCGGTTTTGATCGCCGTACTGATGTGGCATTGATCAAGATCGAAGCTAGCGGCCTGCCTAAAGTCACAACAGGTGACCCCAGCCAACTAAAAGTAGGGGAGTGGGTAGCAGCCATAGGTTCGCCTTTTGGGCTTGAGAACACGATGACTGCCGGTATTGTCAGCGCCAAGGGTCGCGCTTTGCCTCAGGAAAATTTTGTGCCATTCATCCAGACTGATGTGGCGATCAATCCTGGCAATTCAGGTGGACCATTGTTTAACCTGAAGGGTGAAGTGGTTGGTATCAACTCGCAAATTTACAGTCGCAGTGGCGGTTATATGGGCTTGTCATTTGCTATCCCGATTGATGTGGCACTGGATATTGCCAATCAGCTCAAGTCATCAGGAAAAATCACGCGGGGATGGCTCGGCATCGGCATTCAGGAGCTGACCAAGGAGCTGGCTGAATCTTTTGGTATGAAGAATACCAACGGCGCACTGGTCGCTGGTGTAGAAAAGGGCGGTCCGGCAGATAAAGGTGGCCTGGAAGCCGGGGATGTGATCTTGAAATTTGATGGTAAACCTATCATGACATCTTCTGATTTGCCGCGTGCCGTAGCAGCAACCAGGCCGGGTAAGGAAATGGCGGTGGAAATTCTGCGTAAAGGTGCTAATCGCATGTTGAATATCACCATCGGTGAAATGCCTGCAGATAAAGACGAGGCTGCGGCCAACAAAGGGGCGCCTAAACCTGAAGCTAACCGCATTGGCCTGATGCTCAAGGATTTGACTCCGCAGCAAAAGAAAAAACTCAATGGCAAGAATGGCTTGTTAGTGGTGGATGCTCAAGGTCCAGCTGCTCAGGCGGGTATACGTCGCGGTGATGTTGTCTTGGGTATGAATAATACCGAAGCCCTGAATGTAGACCAGTTTAACAAGCAGCTTGCCGCAGTAGCAGGCGGCAAAACGGTCGCATTGCTGGTATTGCGTGGCGACAATACGCTGTACGTACCAGTGAAGGTCAACGGCAATAAATAGCGCGGGGATAAGTGCTTAAAAATATCCGCATGTTAACAGTGCGTAATTGCTGTAAAATCAGGTATTGCTAGTAATTTTACTAGATTGAATTGCACTAATTTGGAATGAACTAGCTCGAACTACTCTAGTTTGAAATACATAAGGGCGCTTCGGCGCCCTTCTTGTTGGCTACACCACAGATATCAACTATGAAAAATATTCGTAATTTCTCAATTATCGCCCACATTGACCACGGTAAATCGACCCTGGCTGACCGGATTATCCAGCTTTGTGGCGGTTTATCCGATCGTGAAATGGAATCTCAAGTATTGGATTCGATGGATCTCGAGCGCGAGCGCGGCATTACCATCAAGGCGCAAACTGCAGCTTTGACCTATAAGGCGCTTGATGGTCAGCTGTATCAGCTGAACCTGATTGACACCCCGGGCCACGTAGACTTTTCCTATGAGGTGAGCCGCTCTTTGTCGGCCTGTGAGGGCGCATTGCTGGTGGTAGATGCCAGTCAGGGCGTTGAGGCGCAAAGTGTAGCTAACTGCTACACCGCCTTGGATCTTGGTGTGGAAGTCACTGCGGTATTGAACAAGATTGACTTGCCATCTGCTGATCCTGAGCGTGTGATACAGGAAATTGAGGATGTGATTGGGGTTGAAGCAACCGATGCCGTGCGTTGCTCCGCCAAGACTGGTGAGGGCGTGCGCGATGTGCTGGAAGCGGTTGTCGCCCGAGTGCCGCCGCCGAGGGGCGATGTAGCTAAGCCACTCAAAGCACTGATTATCGACTCATGGTTCGATAATTATGTCGGTGTTGTGATGTTGGTGCGTGTGGTCGATGGTGTACTGAAGCCCAAGGATAAAATCCGCCTGATGGCAACCGGTGCAATACATCTATGTGAGCAAGTGGGCGTATTCACCCCCAAGTCATTGCAAAAAACATCCCTGTCTGCCGGTGAAGTGGGCTTCATCATTGCGGGTATTAAAGAGCTTACCAGTGCCAAGGTGGGCGACACGGTCACGCTGTTTGATAAGCCTGTGGCTGAAGCTTTGCCGGGATTCAAGGAGGTCAAGCCGCAGGTGTTCGCCGGACTTTACCCTGTAGAGTCCAACCAGTTTGAAGGCCTGCGTAATGCGCTAGAAAAGCTGCAATTGAACGATGCTTCACTGATGTTCGAGCCGGAAAACTCTACTGCTCTTGGCTTTGGTTTCCGCTGTGGATTCCTGGGGCTATTACACATGGAAATCGTACAGGAGCGCCTGGAGCGTGAGTACGATATGGACCTGATTACTACTGCACCTACGGTAGTCTACGAATTGTTGCTCAAAAGCGGCGAAGTGGTGCAGATAGAAAACCCATCACGTTTGCCCGAGCCATCGCGTATTGAAGAAATTCGCGAACCTGTGATTACGATCAACCTACTTATGCCGCAAGACTATGTTGGGCCGGTGATGACCTTGTGTAATGGCAAGCGTGGCATCCAGAAGAATATGCAATATATGGGTCGCCAGGTGATGTTGAGTTATGAAATGCCGCTCAATGAAGTGGTGTTGGACTTCTTTGATAAGCTCAAATCAGTATCGCGTGGCTATGCCTCAATGGATTATGAGTTTCTGGAATTCCGTGCTGCCGATTTGGTAAAGTTGGATATTATGGTGAATGGTGATCGGGTAGATGCCTTATCCTTGATTGTGCACCGTGCCAATAGTGTTTATCGTGGACGCGAAGTCGCTTCCAAAATGCGCGAGTTGATTCCGCGCCAGATGTTCGATGTGGCTATTCAGGCATCGATTGGCGCCAATATTATTGCGCGTGAAACAGTGAAAGCAATGCGTAAGAATGTGCTGGCAAAATGTTATGGTGGCGACATTACGCGTAAGAAAAAACTGCTGGAGAAACAAAAAGAAGGTAAGAAGCGCATGAAGCAGGTGGGGAATGTCGAGATCCCACAAGAGGCCTTCCTAGCGATTCTGAGAGTCGAAGATAAATAGATTTAAAGACAAATAGAGCTGAAGCTAAATAAGGATATGTTCAAATGATGTTCGCGTTATTTATGTTGGTTGTGCTGGTAATCACAGGTGCAATCTGGCTGCTTGATATTATGGTGCTACGCAAAAGGCGTGCTAGCGGCAGCCCTGATCCAATTCTTGTGGAGTATTCAAAAAGCTTCTTCCCGGTGATTCTGGTGGTATTCATGATACGCTCATTTGTCGTCGAGCCATTCAAGATACCCTCCGGCTCAATGATGCCGACTTTGTTAGCTGGAGATTTCATCCTGGTTAACAAATTCACTTATGGCTTGCGTGTGCCTATCATCAATAATACCTTCCTTGATATCAGCCATCCAAAGCGTGGGGACGTATTTGTATTCCATTTCCCACCAGATCCATCTATCGACTATATCAAGCGGGTGGTTGGTGTGCCTGGTGACAAAATCGTCTATCGTGACAAGGTACTCACGGTGAATGGGCAAAAGATAGAGACAACTTTTGATGCAAATTACGATTATGCGGCGTCAGGCCTGAACATGATCTATGCCAAGCGTTATCATGAGCAACTGGTAGATAAAAAACATGACATCCTGATAGACGAGGCAAGTGGAACACGTGATGTTGATCTGGTTGTTCCACCAGGCAGCTATTTTGCCATGGGTGATAATCGTGATAACAGTAAGGATAGTCGTTACTGGGGCTTTGTACCGGAGGGCAACCTGGTGGGCAAGGCATTTTTTATCTGGTTTAATTTCGATGATTTCGGCAGAATTGGCACTACAATCAACTAGGAGAGCAATATGCGTAAACAGCAAGGTATGACATTTCTTGGCTTGATCATTGTTTTATCCCTGGTGTTATCAGTTCTATTAGCAGGCATAAAAATTACGCCAGCTTATATCGAATATATTTCGGTAAAAAAGGCGCTGAAAAAGATAGGAAATGAGAGTTCGTTTCCCGAAATGAGTAAAAAAGAAATTATTGATGAGTTTGATAGAAGTGCAGTTATAGATAACATTGAAGTTGTGAAAGGGTCGGATTTAGTCATTAGTGCCGGAAACTCTGGACAGAAAATTGTTTCCGTCGAATACCAAGTGGTTAAGCCCTTGGCAGGCAATCTCAGCGCATTAATGGACTTTAAGGCAAGTACTGCCAAGTAAGGCATGTTTCTAATTAGCGAATGGCACAAAGTGGACTTGTACGGCTGATAGGCCACAATTTTAAAAATGAATCCTTGTTGACTCAGGCGCTCACGCATCGCAGTCATAGCGGTGCCAATAATGAGCGACTGGAGTTCTTGGGTGATGGTGTCCTCAATTTCATCATTGCTAACCAGCTCTATAAGCGATTTCCCAAGCTAGCCGAAGGTGACCTCAGTAGACTGCGTGCCCATCTGGTAAAAGAGCCAACCCTTAGCGAGATCGCCCAATCGTTAAACATTGGGGATTCGCTCCGGTTAGGAGAAGGAGAACTCAAAAGTGCTGGCTGGCGACGTCCATCAGTGCTGGCTGATGCCATGGAAGCCATTGTGGGTGCGGTTTTTCTGGATGCGGGGTTTGACGCAGCTGAGGCCGTAGTGGTGCGTCTTTTCTCGGGGTTGCTTGAGCAGATAGATCCCAAGGTTATAGGTAAAGACCCGAAATCGCTGTTGCAGGAATATTTGCAGGGTCGCAAGATAGATGTGCCTGATTATCTGGTGCTAGTCATCGAAGGCGAAGCGCATTGCCAGACTTTTCGCGTGCAATGCAATATCCCAAAATTAAAAATCACTACGCAAGGTGAAGGTAGCAGTCGCCGTGCGGCAGAACAGCAAGCCGCTGAGTCAGCCTATAAACAGCTTGTTAAGGAAAACAATCCATGAGCACTACTCCAAACACAGCGGGTCCACAAACAGTGGACAATGATTTTCGCTGCGGTACTATCGCCATTGTTGGCCGTCCTAATGTTGGTAAATCCACATTGCTCAATCATATTCTCGGGCAAAAACTCAGTATCACCTCACGCAAAGCGCAGACTACAAGGCATCGCCTGTTAGGCATCCATACCACAGACGATACCCAATTCCTGTTTGTGGATACGCCTGGATTCCAGCAAAAACATATCAATGCACTCAATCGCAGTCTAAATAAAACAGTTACCCAAGTACTGACCGAGGTCGATGTGGTGCTATTCGTGATTGAGCCCATGCATCTTGGTGAAGCTGATCGACTGGTGCTGAAAATGCTACCAACCTCAAAACCTGTGTTGCTTGTGGTCAATAAGGCTGATCTCATGGGGGATAAAGGCAATTTGTTACCACTTATCCAAGATTTTGATACTGAGTTTGCGTTTTCTGCAATTGTGCCAGTGAGTGCTAAAAAGAACCTGTATCTGGATGAGCTCTTGCTTTCAATACGTCAATATTTGCCAGTGCAGGCCGCCATTTATGGCGAGGATGAACTGACCGATAAGAACGAACGCTTTTTAGCGGCAGAATTATTGCGCGAAAAGGCATTTCGCTTTTTGGGTGAAGAAGTACCTTATGGCATTGCGGTAGAAATCGAAAAGTTCGAAATGGAGGGCAAGCTACGCCGCATCCATGCCGCATTCATCGTGGATAAGGAAAGCCAGAAACCCATGCTGATAGGCAAGGGTGGCGAAAAGCTCAAGCAGATTTCTACTGAAGCGCGCCAGGATATGGAAAAACTGTTTGGCGGCAAGGTGTGGCTGGAAACTTGGGTCAAGGTCAAAGGTGGCTGGGCGGATGACGAACGGGCGCTAAAAAGTCTTGGTTATTAAAAGAGTTTTAACTTCTAGAGCGTTAGTTTTCTGTAAAGGCGCTTGGCAGGATTCCAATCGTTTCATCTAAGTAGTCGACCGAAATAGCATATTAAATCTTGTTTATTCCACATTTGGTTTATACACATGATGGTCTAGCATTAACCTAACTCAACTGAGTATGGAGTGCACGATCATGCCAAATCTGCCAAGAAATCTACCAAGTAATCGCACAAACGTAGCCACACGTAATATCTATACCATCCCTAGCTATGGCAAAGCGATTAGCCTGGATGACCAGGGTGTGTATTACACGCTTCATCACCAAACAGGGCAGATACACAGTGTTTTTCAACTCGTATACGCCGATGACTGGTATCTTTATCGACTACAAAAAACTGCTGTGGAAGATAGTGCTGTAGAAGATCAGCTAAGTTGGCATCTCATGGCTGGTAGCACGGATTATTCACTTGCAAGCATGGGGTCTGAAGAGATTAACCATCATTTTTCCAGACCTGAATACGCAGAACCTAAAGGTGCCTGGCAAGTAATACGCAATGCTCATTATGGCTTTGCTAAATTCACCCCCAACAATGCTAACTCGCCCCTCAAATTTGCCATGTTGGTTTTTAAAGATGGGCAAATGCAAATGCCTGTACTGATTCATAAACTGGAAGAGCAAGTCCAGTTAGCAGAAGAGTCACTATTAAGCTTGGCTTAAATAAGCTTGGTTTAAATTAATTCCTAGCTTGTGAATCCACAGGCCTAGCATTTGATGCCTTAAGTTTTGCTTGGTAGCACTAGCCATTCAGTTAAAATGGTGGATTGCATCTTAACTCTTGTTGAATGTGTCTAGTCCCCGTCCAAATAGCCTAACCAAATCAAATCAGCCGGTATACGTCCTGCATACCTATTCGTTTAAAGAAACCAGCCTGGTTGCTGAGCTCTTTACCCGTGAATTTGGTCGAGTAGCCGCGGTAGCAAAAGGGGCAAGACGCCCACGTTCAGCCATGCGTGGCATGTTGCAGGCATTTCAGCCTTTATCAGCAGCATGGTCCGGCAAGCTAGAGCTAAAAACACTGCATTCCCTGGAGTGGGGGTCTGGCCTGTTGTTATTGCAGGGCGAAGCCTTAATGTGCGGTTTTTACTTGAATGAGCTGCTATTGCGGCTGTTGCCGCGTGAAGACGCGCATGAGTCGTTATTTGATTATTATGGGCAAACGCTCAGGACCTTATCCACATCCACCGAGCATGCCACTACCTTAAGACGCTTCGAATTAAAAATGCTGCAGGAAATGGGATATGCGGTTCCCCTGGAAGAAGACGAGACCGAAATAGGGATTATGGCCGAGTCCATCTATAGCTATTTCCCCGAGCGTGGTGCGAGCCAGCAGCAGTCACAAAATCGGCATGAAAACGGCGTACAATTAATGGGTAAGACCTTGCTGGATATGGCAAAAGATGATTATTCTGATGCGCAAACCCAGCTGCAAAGCAAGCAATTGATGCGCATGTTGTTAGCGCATTACCTTGGAGATAAGCCTTTGCACACCAGGCAATTGCTTATTGATCTGCAAGGCTTATGAAACGTAATATCTGTAAACCAACTTAAAAATAAAACATGATCAAACTCGGTGTAAACATAGATCACATTGCCACGCTACGCCAGGCACGTGGTACCCAATATCCTAGCG
Organism: Methylophilaceae bacterium; assembly: GCA_035459965.1. Lineage (GTDB taxonomy): Bacteria > Pseudomonadota > Gammaproteobacteria > Burkholderiales > Methylophilaceae > DATHXC01. Next base: position 151,127 of record DATHXC010000005.1, on the reverse strand, counting down.
TGGTACAGGCCGCTTTGCGTGCCGAAGAGGCGGGTGCAGATAGCATCACGATTCATTTGCGTGAAGACAGGCGACATATACAGGATGCCGATGTTTATGCCTTACGTCCCTTACTGCAAACCAAGATGAACCTGGAAATGGCAGTCACCGATGAAATGGTCGCTATTGCACTTAAAGTCCAGCCACAGGATGTATGCCTGGTGCCGGAACGTCGTGAAGAGCGTACCACTGAAGGTGGTCTGGACGTAGTCGGTAATCTGGATCGGATCACTGATGTCTGCGACCAATTGGCAGATGCGGGTATACGTGTTTCCCTGTTCATTGCCCCGGATATTGCACAGATTGATGCAGCCAAGGCTGCAGGTGCGCCAGTGATAGAACTGCATACCGGCAAATTTGCAGATACTGAAGGCAGCGTGCAACTGCATGAGTTAGCGCACATCCAGCAAGCCGCCGCCCATGCCTTAAAGCTGGGCCTGGTGGTGAACGCCGGGCATGGCCTTAATATCCATAATGTCCATCACATCGCGGCAATTCCCGGCATCGAAGAGCTGAATATCGGTCACGCCATTGTCGCGCACTCAGTATTTGTGGGCTGGGATTATGCAATTCGAGAAATAAAACAACTCATGGTGCAGGCGGCACCCTGATCTGAAATGATTTACGGCATAGGCACAGATATCGTTGAAGTTTCTCGTATAGAAGATTCACTCGCCCGTTTTGGCAATGATTTTGCCAGACGAATACTGAGTGAGCGCGAGATGCAGGATTTTTCGCAATCCAATACCCAGGCCCGGTTTCTGGCAAAACGTTTCGCAGCCAAGGAGGCTTTTGCTAAAGCCCTGGGCACTGGAGTGCGCAGCCCGGCGACCTTTGAAAATATCGGCGTCACCCATGATGACTTGGGTAAGCCGGTGCTGGATTTGGCGCCTGTGCTACAAGCCCATCTGGATGCAAAAGGTATCCGTTTTCAGCACTTATCCATCAGCGATGAAAAAATGCTGGCTGCAGCATTTGTAGTGCTGGAAGTTTAACCGCGTGGCTGATTCTCTGCTAACTGCCAGTGAGCCTGTTATATCCAGGCATGAACTTGCTTTATCCAAGCAAGCGATTGAACCGGATATGGTTCGTCGTTTCGGCGGTGTCAGCCGTTTATATGGTGACCAAGGGCTGGCCAAACTTCAGGCAGCACATGTGTGTGTTATCGGCATTGGCGGTGTTGGCTCATGGGCGGCAGAGGCATTAGCCCGCAATGCCGTTGGTACAATCACATTGATAGACCTTGATAACATCGCTGAATCCAATGTGAATCGCCAATTGCATGCGGTGGAGGGCGAATTCGGTAAAGCCAAGGTAACTGCGATGGCAGAGCGGATTCGCGCTATCAACCCGGATGCCAAAGTGCACGAAATTGAAGACTTCATCACTATGGATAATACCTCTGCGCTTCTAGACCAGGGTTTTGACGCAGTGCTCGATGCCATTGATGATACGCATGCCAAGGTTTCTATTGCTGCCTATTGCCGCGCGCACAAGCTGCCCCTTATTACCACTGGCGGCGCTGGTGGGCGCCTGGATCCTACCAGAATCAAGTATGCCGACCTGGCAGTCGCTGCTGGTGACAGGTTGTTGGCCAAAATGCGCAACCAGTTGCGCCGTGATCATGGCTTTCCTAAAGGTGTGGATGGGAGCAAAAAAGCCGCCACCAAATTCGGTATTACTGCGGTGTATTCAGATGAACCTATCCAGAAGCCTGAAACCAGTTGTGATGTAGGAACAAATGGCACCGACTCAATCACAGGCCTCAACTGTGCAGGGTATGGCTCTTCAGTCTGTGTTACCGCCCCCTTTGGCATGACAGCTGCCAGTCTGGTATTGGCTTTGCTGCTGAAGCGCTAAGCACTTTTTCCTTTCTGCTATTTTTACCCAATAGTATTAAAAATTTCAATCCATGCTAAGCGCAGATCTATTCGATAGCGGGCAACATAGGCCACATCAGCAGATTGCCGATGGCGCAATATTGTTGCGTGGTTTTGCCCGAGATATAGACCACCAACTGTTGGAAGCTGTGGATCAGGTGCTTAATCAAGCTGCATTGCGCCATATGGTAACGCCGGGTGGATATCGCATGTCAGTGGCCATGACTAATTGCGGAAATGTTGGCTGGGTGACGGACCGAAAAGGTTACCGTTACCAGGCCATAGACCCGCAGACCGGATTGACTTGGCCAGCCATGCCACAAGTGTTCATGGAGCTCGCAACCAATGCGGCAAATCATGCTGGATATGCCGATTTTCTACCAGATGCCTGCCTTATTAACTGTTATGAGCCGAGTGCGCGTATGTCATTGCACCAGGACAAAAATGAGCAGGATGCTGCAGCCCCTATTGTCTCGGTTTCTTTAGGCTTGCCAGCAGTATTTCTGTTTGGTGGTTTGCAGCGTAGTGATAAGCCGCAATGTTTGCTACTTGAGCATGGTGATGTCGTTGTATGGGGCGGTCCAGCACGATTCAATTATCATGGTATCGCGCCGCTTAAAGACGGTTTGCATTCTACAGTTGGTCGAAAACGCATTAACCTGACATTCAGAAAAGCGCGCTGATTAATGAGTGATTAATCAGCTTTTAATTTTCTCTCTGATCACGCGCTCGTATTCAGGAAAATACTGACCAATTACCGATAATTCAAAGCTGCGCAATATGCTGGTATTCGGCTCACGCTCCAGCAGGAATTCAAACGATTTTTCTACCAAACTTGCCAAACCGGCAAGATCCAGTTTTCTGCCAGTCAGCTTCTCAGCATAATCAGGCTTAACGGTAACCATATGCGTGGTCGCAGATTTACCGCTGACCTGAACCTTGAATGTCGTCGCATCAATTTTCTCCACTTGTATGTTACTCATTACACGCTCCGATTTTTTAAAATTCCATCACAAATATATCATCGCAATCTCAAAAAGCTAAGCCCATAAAGTATGGCTAGCCTTATTGGATTTAATTGCTATGGAACGACGGATTTTTAGTAACCGTTACGTTTAAGGTATACATCGACACCAAATGATCGTTTTAGGTGAGATCACCATTTAAAATATTTACAGGAGAATAATCCATGAATAAGCTTGTAGTTTCTATTGTCAGTGTCGCAATCTCTGCCATTCTGGCAGCCCCCGCAATGGCTGGTACAAAAGACCCGCGTGTAAACCATCGTCAGCATAAACAGGATGCACGTATTGCTCAGGGCGTTAAGTCCGGTGAGCTGACACGAGCAGAAGCCAAGGATTTGCGAGGCGATCGCAGGGACATCCGTCAGGAAGAGCGTCAATTCAAGTCGGATGGCCAACTAAGCAAAGATGAACGCCAGGAATTGCACCAGGATCAGAATGCAGCGAGCAAAGAAATCTATCAGGAAAAGCATGATGATCAGGACAGGCCAAAAGCTAACTAGGCATACAGTCTGAGCTAAATTCTCAGCTTGATAAAAACCAGCTTCATCGCTGGTTTTTATTTGCACAGACAACACTAGGTGCGTATCAGACCCGAAAGCGCTTTCCCTGCGTTGTTCTGCGGGAACAAGGTCGTTGCAACTTTTGCTGGATCAATACCAAAGCTTTCGGCCGTTATTGATGCAATCAGTGTATCCAGGTTTATTGTGGGTTTTAAATCACGTCCTTCATACAGCGCGCTATTGTTGAGCCCCGGCCAGTCGGCAATTACCCGGCCCCCTTTGACATCACCACCCAGTATCATGGCGGCTGAAGCCGTCCCATGATCGGTGCCGCCAGTACCATTACTAGCGGCAGTTCGGCCGAATTCGGTAGCGACCACTATGGTGGTTTTCTGCCATACCGGGCCCAAGCCGTCGCGCAAGGCAGCAATTAAGGTATCCATTGATTTGAGTTGTCTGGCAAGACGGCCTTCTTGTGCGGTATGGGTATCCCAGCCGCCAGTTTCTATCATGGCGATGCGTGGGCCATCTGCACGCGTGAGAAAAGAGGCTGCGAGTTTGCCAAAACTGGCGGGGTCTTGTTTAGCGCTGGCATTGTCCGCCATATTGTTGGCATCCATCGCAGCTGCCCAGATACTATGTAGTTGCGCATCTTGCGCATACAGTTGTGTCACGCGCATGAGCAGGTCATCAGGGGCCTGCGGCAAGTTTGATGCGGCATAAGAGGTCACTTCTGCCGTTCCACGTAAAGCCATGGGCACGGTGGAGGCAAAGGCAATGGCCTCGTTTTGCGATTTTGGCAGTAAGGTGAGCAAGCGGTTCAGCCAGCCATCTTTCATTTGATAGGGCGATATGCCGCCTGTTTCCAACACATTTTGTCCATCAAAGTGGGAACGGTCACGGTAGGGCGAGGCCACGGCATGTACCAACAGCACCTGACCTGATGCATACATTTTTCCGGTTTCAGCGAGCGAGCCATGCAATGCAAACATCCCATCCAGTCTGGTGGCTTGCGATAGGTCTATCGCTAATGCGCCACGCAGCTTAGCATAAGCGGGGTCAGCGTAAGGAATGACAGTATTTAAGCCATCTGCCGCACCGCGCTGGATAATAAAGATAAAGCGGCGGTCAGTTTCAGCGCTGGCAAAACTGATGTAGGGAGAAGCGAAAGCGACGCCTGCGCCAGCAGCGAGAAAACGTAAAAAGTCACGGCGAGTAATAGGGCTCATGGTCATCTCCTTAAGAACTCCGGTGAAACCAGTAATAAAGCCAGCCCTGTGGTTGCACATTCAGCGCGGGTAATAGCGGTTTGTGTTGTCGGGCTAATTGCACCCAGCAGCAATTGATCATCCAGTTTTCGTGCATCCAGCTTGTCACCAAATGGTGCTGCGATGCGCTGAGCCATTTCCACGCGCCTGAGCAAGCTGTTGGGCGCAGCCCAAGTGTCGGCAATATCGTCATAGCCAGCAGGGGAACCGGGTTTCCATATGGGTTGGCCTAATTGATTGAGCATTTGCGCGATATTGATGTTATCCAGATTTTTCCGCCCCAGGCCACGCAGGCTTGAAATCAGCCATTCCCACGGTGTTTTGAATTTGGCAGGGGCAGCTTGCCAGGCTTCGGGGGCCTCTATCAGGGCTCGGTAAACACTGCTGAGGTTGCCGCCGCTGCTCATAAAGGTTTTCGCCAGTTTATCGACCAAGCTGGATGGTGGTGTGTCACTTACAAAATGTCGTGCCAGTTTTGTCGCGATATGGATTGCTGTCGCCTGGGCGTCGGCTAAGTCACCAAGAACAGCCTCCGCTTGGGCCATGCCGCTTTGGCTGTAATTTTTGCCCATGATAGTTCTATTGCCCGGCTCATGAATCTGCGGGCGAAACGCAAAACCATTTTGTGCGGGCTCACTATTTCTATCTTTGCGTTTATCCTGGTCCTGGCCTGCAATACTCCAGCCAGTGAGTGCGCGGGCAAACTCGGTTACATCGGCCTGCGTATAACCACTGCGAACGCCCAAGGTGTGCAGCTCCATAATTTCACGCGCCAGGTTTTCATTGAGGCCACGCTTTTTATCAGGATCGCGCTCAGCCATGCGGGTAGAGGCTTTGCTGTTTGGGACTATCGACCTCACCTGGTCGAGGTACATCAACATGGCAGGGTGCTTTTCCACGGCAAGCAGTAGTTGTTTAAAATTGCCCAGTACATAAGGGCGAATCGCCCCCAGCTCAAAGGTGCCAGCTAAATTGGCAATGGCAGGTTTTTCAATGGAAACTGCAAAATGGTTGGACCAGAAATGTACCAGCCGCTCGACGAAAGGTGCGGGTGTAATGAGCGCGCTTTCAGCCCTGGCTTTAACCGCTTCCATATAGTCATCGCGCGCCTCACGCCTGTATAGTTTTCTTGCCTCTTTTTTATCGTCTTCATCCGCATTGCGCATCTGCATTTTTTGTTGTGCATACTCTGCGATCAGCTCGGATGTTTTACGCTGATTTTCCCAGGGTGCGGGGCGGGGCTGGTATTGGCCGAGTTGTGCCAACAACCATTTTTTAGGGTCTGCCGGCGGAGCTTCATCTGCGCGCGCGCCTAAGCCAAAGCGATTCATGGCGATGGCGGCAGTGCTCATTTTTACTTCGTCAGACATATTGCCTCTCTATCTATTAAGCTCGGCCTTAGTTTGAGTCTGGTACCGACTGAGCCTCTGCTTGTTGGCGCAACGGGCCTCTTTTCGCCAGTCCTTCGGCCAGCTTTATTCGCTCCTGCTGCGGCAGTGTTGCAGCAAAGTTCACCAGTGCACCTTCAATGCGCATGCGTAAGGCAATATCTGCTTCACGTGTTTGGTTAATGGCACTAGTCACTGCCTGACGATCAAATGTGCTGGCTGCCAGCAGTTTACGTACTTCGGCGCGTTTTTCTTTGGCGGTTTCAATCAAGGGTCTTGCCTCACGGCGTGTTTCACGCAAGGTTTTACGAAATGCCATGCGTTGTTCAATAGTTAAATCGTCAGCTGCGAAACGCAGGCCACGCTGTATAGGTCTTTCAGCCAAGGTTACATGGTCTGACCAAAGCAATCGATACGCACCACCAGCAATGCCCCCGATTAAAAATAAATTCAATGTCAGTGAGGCGATTAGCAGCCACTTGAGTTTTTGGTTATTCATGCTTAAATCCAATCGTTTCCAAAATCGACATACTCCGTTATGGAGCCTACACTTTCCGCATTATCAGATGGCATATGCATGCTACCCAACCACATGGAGAAGCAAAAAGCACCAGCCATCGCGCTTGCCAAGCCCAACCCGGCAAAACGTATATCCATTAATGATGTGAGCTGTTGCCACAGACTGGTTGGTTTTTGGGCGCTGGCAACAATGCGCTCAAATAGTATATGGTCAGCACCCGCAACCTCGTGGCTGGCAAGTAATGCATCCAGCATGGCAGCTTCATTCAAAATATGGCGTAGCTGTGAAGACTCAGTTGAAAGCTCTGCAGCCTGTTGGTGATAAGCCTCAGGCCAACGGCTTAAATCCGCGCCATAGATTTCGCACAGTGATTTAAATTCTTCAAGCGTCATGATGCAGTGACTCCTTTTTCTAATAAGGCAGTGCGCATATTGCGCCGTGCCCTTGATAACAGGCTTTCCAGCGCCTCTACGCTAATCTCCATCAACTGTGCGGCTTCAATATTGGAAAGCTCCTGATAATACTGAAGCACCAAGGCTTCGCGTTGCCTGGCTGGTAGCATGGCAAGTGCTGCTGCCACTAGATCACCTTGCTGTGACTGATCCAGGCGCGCTTCTGGAATTAGTGTTTGGTCTATGAATTCAGGCGCATCTTCATTACTGTAATTTGGCCTGCTGCGTAATTTGTCGTAGCACAAATTCAAGGCGACCCGATACAGCCAGGTATCAAACTTTGCACTACCTGATTGAACATGGCTCTGCCATGTAGCTGCATGCTTCCAGACACGCAGAAAAGTTTCCTGTGCCACATCCTCGGCCTCGCCACGGTCATTCAGCATGCGCGTCCCAAGTGCCAGCAACCTGGACAGCTTTCTAGCTACCATTTCCCGAATAGCCGATTGATCGCCACGCGCAATACGTGGCAATAACTCAGCATCAGGGTCGTGTTCAGTCATTCACTTTCCAGTTCTTTTAAGCTTAAACGCGCATGAGAGCAATATCCGTCGGTCATCATTGAAGTATTTTAAAGTGGTGGATAAGTAAGGATGAGTCTTACCGTTAGCGCACAATTTGTTCGCGGCAGGCGGATACAGGGCCTATGGTAAAACTTATGGTCTTTGGATTTTTGAAACGTCAGAACAATGCATATGCATGCGATGCAGTGAAAATGAGTTTGCGAATGAGGAGCGACATATCGATGGCATTGAATTTTTTGCGCGATGCCAAGCAACGACTGACCAATCACTGAGCGCTTAATGCCATGCAATATATGGGTGTTAAACCCAAGCTTAACTAAAAAACTTGAAAGACTATCTTGAAATTTCTGATTGGATTTTTAGAAAAAACTACTATGACTAATTGATTTTTAAAAGATAGGCTGCCATTAAATCAGATGGTTTTTGATTGAATGGCCACTTAAAATATTGCTATTAATATTATCCAAGGTTTTACAGCCAGCCAGTGCCATAGAGATTTCCAGCTCTTCACGCAGTAGACGAATTAAATGCGCAACGCCTAATGCACCAGCTGTAGCAAGGGCGTGGGCATATGGGCGGCCAATCATGACGGCAGTTGCACCTAGTGCGCGTGCTTTAACGATATCGGTTCCGCGCCGTATTCCTCCATCAACCAATATCGGTATTGCACCATTCACCGCCGCAACCACATTGGAAAGCGCCATCAGTGTTGATGGAGCAGTATCCAGCACACGTCCACCATGATTTGATACCACAATACCTGACGCACCAACGGCAACCGCTTTTATGGCGTCATCAGGATGCAGGATCCCTTTAAGCAGGATAGGTAATTTAGTTTGATTAACCAGCCAATGGATGTCATCCCAAACTGGAGCAATTGCCATGAAGCCATCAAACACAGCACTCATATTTTCTTGTAAAACAGGAAGTGTAATTGCTGAAACATTGGCTGAACCCATATCCGCAGGCACTTTAAATCCAGCGCGCTGCTCACGATTGCGTGCGCCAGATATCGGCGCATCAACGGTGAAAACCAAGGCGCGATAACCTGCCTGTTCTGCACGCTTTACTAAATTTAGCGTGGCTTCACGGCTGCCTTGCCAATACAGCTGAAACCACAGCGGCCCTTGCGCATTTTTTGCAATATCTTCCAAAGCAATTGAGGCTTGCGTTGAAACAACTGCTAACCCTCCCATAATGCCTGCCGCAAGCACGCTCGCCGACTCTCCATCTGTATGAAATACTCGCTGGGTAGCCACTGGCGCAAGAATAATGGGATGCGCTAAGTTATCACCAAAAAGTGTACAGCGTGTGTGTCCACCATGAACATCAACCAGTGTACGCGGCCATAGATCCAGGCTGCGCCATCCGTGGATATTGGCAGTAAGTGTTAATTCATCTGCCGCACCACCTTGCAAGTATGCCCAGGCCGCATCGTCGATATGTTCACGCGCATGCCGCTCATAATCTGCTGCGCAAACAATATCTGCTGGAATCGCCTTTAAAGGCAAAGTGGACATCAGCTTCCCCATTGTCTTAAAAGGTTATGGTAATGCCCTGTTAAATCAACAATTTCATCTGTGTTGCCAATCTGGCTGCGTAATTTGATTAACGTCATATCCAGGTTGAACAACATGCTGCGTTGCCAGTCATCGCGTACTAAACTCTGCACCCAGGTAAATGAGGCAACACGCTCACCTGCCGTAACAGGCTCAACTCGATGCAAACTGGAAGATGGATAAATAATGGCATCGCCCGCAGGTAGCTTGACCTCATGGCTCCCATAAGTATCTTCTATGATTAAGTCCCCGCCTTCATAACTTTCTGGTTCAGATAAAAATACTGTTACAGAGATATCTGTACGTACACGTTGACCATTACGCCTATCAGTCTGGATGGCATTATCGACATGATTCCCATATAAACCACCGCCTGCATAACGATTGAACATTGGTGGAAGTATCGTGTGGGGCAATGCAGCAGAAATAAATAGTGGATGGCGTTCCAGCGCTGAAATAATTGCCTGGGAAAGGGCAGGGTAGTCTGCAGATTCCGTAGAAAACTGCATATTGCGTTTAGCTTCAGCAGCTAGTGGCCCCGCCGTTGCAGCACCATCCAGCCAAGTTCCAGAATCTAATGTGCGCCGCAACGCCGCAACTTGTTCTTTAGTCAGCACTTCAGGGATATGTAAAAGCATAAATATCTCGAATACAAATAAAAAACCCGCCATAAAATACTGGCGGGCATATGTCACTTAACTCCTTGGAGTCTAAAACATAATTTCAGCTGTCATCATGGCTGAACGAGGCAGACCCAAGCGTACACGAGCACCACTGTTATTCAATGTTTCAATATATTCTTTATCAAATATATTGTACACATTGAGGCGCAGGTTTAGATTTTTATTCACAGCATATGCCACCATCGCATCTGCTACAAAGTAAGACGGAATCTCGGGCACATTATTTGCTGCCGGATTAGCTGTTGTTACCAGGCGTTTTTGGTCAGAAATGTATCTCGCGCCGCCACCAATACTTAATTTTCCGAAGCTATATTGTGTCCATGCTGTTGCACTGTAGTCAGGCGTCCAACGTACACCGGTAGTGTCAAGCCCAGTATTGCTTTGTTGTTCTAGGGCTTTAGCATTCAGTTTGGTCACGCCTGCTGATACCTGCCAGAATCTGGTTAGCTGTCCAACAGCCAGCAACTCAAGACCAGTGACACGAGTTTTACCAATTTGTTGAGGTTGTAGCAGGTCATTAAATGAAGTTTGCTTATCGTTTTCAGTACGGAAAACTGCACCAGTAACGTTTAATTGGTTATTCAGCAAATTCCATTTGGTACCAACTTCAACATTCTCGGTTTTTTGTGGATCAAGCGCACCGTTATTCTGGTTGTTGGGAGTGGCTGATAGGGCAAAGTTAGCACTGCCCGGTGGCGTATATGACGTTGCATAAGAGGTATAGATAGTACCGTTAGGTGCGAGCTTAAATAATGTACCCACTTTCCAGCTTAGTAAGTTATCAGAAGCACTTCCTCCTGATGGCGCAACTGAGCCAACTGCATAACCCGGGAATTGTGCTTGGTTAGGATTATTTGTTGGCGGACCAGTAACAATAGTGCCAGCGCTGGTTCTGGTATTGTAGTGCTCATAACGGAACCCGGCATTGACTTGCCACTTGTCGGTTAAATCTACAGTATCAAACGCATAAATGGCAGCTGTTGTGGTTCTGCCATCTACATTTGTGGCAGGAATGGGATAAGGCGTACCCAGGAATGTATTGTAATTAGGATTAAATAAATTCGCAGTAGGATTGCTTATAGCTGCATATGTAACACCGTTAACGGTTTGTGCCGATGTACCGAAGCCTTTACTTTTTTGGCTTTCGTAAATAAATTCCAGACCACCAGCCAACGAGTTTTTAAATCCAGCCACATCAAAAATACTATTAATGCTGGTTTGATTGATTAAAATCTCGTCATCACGGTCAATTCGTTGGCGAGACCTAGCTATCCTGAATAGATCTGGATCAGCACTGTTAGTCGTTATCCCATTTATACCTGTCGTGACGCGATCAATACTTGTTCTACCATAACGCGAAGTATTACGGATTGTTGTATTGGCGTTTATATCATGCTCGAATTTGGCAGTGATCATGTCCGCATCTACTTTTTCATAATCATTCTTACTACCGTAAAAATTCTCACGGTCAACTTTATTTCCGCCTTGCGCATTAATACGGGAGGCTTCTCGAATTTGTGCTACTGATGGCACGGTTTGGCCATTCGATATTGTTGGGGCTCTAAAGAATCCGCTATAACCAATAGAAGGAATGCCACCATCAGGCGTATTGTCCTGACGCACATGTTGTGAGAACAAGTTAAAGCGTGTGGACGTTCCCAAGCCAAATGCAATAGATGGCGCAACAGAGAAGTTCTGGTTGTCTACTACATCGCGTTTATCCACATCACCATCAAAGCCAAGAGCATTAAGGCGTATAGCAGTTGTTTCGCCTAGTACCTGATTCACATCAATCGTGGCACGCTTTTTATCTGCTGTGCCATAGCCAATTGTGGCAATGTTTTTGTTTTGCAAGCTTGGTTGTTTGCTGATCAAATTAATATAACCTGCTGCTGCGCCGCGGCCAATATCAGCACCCGCTGGGCCTTTAATCACTTCAATTTGTTGCAGGTTATACACATCACGGGTCACTGCACCCAAATCTCTGATTCCATCTACAAACAACTGGTTTGAAGCATTGAAACCGCGCATGGAAAAAGTGTCACCAGCCGAAGTATTACCATTTTCACCCAATTGAATGGTGATGCCTGGTGTGTTGCGAAGTGCATCTGTCAAAGAAAAAACACCTTGTTCACGCAATAGCTCTTCTTTAATAATTTGCACTGTTTGGGTTGTTTCAAGCAGCGGTTTTGTAAACTTGGGATTTGCCGATACATCCGTTTTAAATGGCACTTCTTTCGCCGACTGAACTTTCACCTCTGGTAATACCGGGGCTTCATCAGCTGCCATCGCGGCAAAAGAGAAGGTGGCGGCAACCATCGCTGTGATGCGAGCGGGTTTGTGTTTGCGACTACGTATATAACTCATGATAAAACTTTCCCCTATTTGTGATTATCTGACTAGCTTTGAAATTTACTGATTACTGGCGGGCTGAATTACCTCTCAAAAGAGATAATTTCTTTACACAGTTTTACAAATTCACTCGCAATGATAATTATTATCATTCTCAAATGCAAATATTATGCTTAAAAAATAGTAGAAAGTGCTGGTCCAGGTTCAATTCGAGCGCTTATATTTATAAAGCCGCTCTTGAAATTCACACGCATCATCCCCAAATCTAGCACAGTGTTAATTGATCATTGTTAATTAGTAGATGGGAGTAAATGTAATGTCCACAGAGACGATTCAGAAAGAAACCTTAGGTTTTCAGGCGGAAGTAAAGCAGTTGCTGCAATTAATGATCCATTCGCTTTATAGCAATAAGGAGATCGTCTTGCGTGAACTGATCTCTAATGCCAGCGATGCGGCAGATAAGCTGCGTTTTGAAGCATTAGCCAATAATGGCCTGTATGAGGATGATAGTGAGCTCAAGATTCGCGTCGCTTTTGATAAAGCTGCGCGCACTGTCACCATCTCCGATAACGGGATCGGCATGACGCGCGAAGAAGTAATCACCAATATCGGTACCATTGCCAAGTCCGGCACCAAGGAGTTTTTTAACTCGCTGACGGGTGATCAAGCCAAGGACGCCAATCTGATTGGCCAGTTTGGGGTAGGGTTTTACTCTTCATTTATTATTGCCGATAAGGTGACGCTTATCACGCGTCGTGCAAGTGATAGCGAGGCTATTCGCTGGGAATCGGCAGGAGAGGGTGATTACACGCTGGAAGTTGCTGACAAGACAACTCGTGGTACAGAAATCATCTTGCACTTACGCGAAGGCGAAGATGAATTTCTTAGCGACTGGAAGCTGAAGTCGATTATCCGCAAATATTCCGACCATATTACCTTGCCGATTATGATGAAAAAATCAGAATGGAAGGATGGTGAAGAGGTGCCTACGGAGGAAGATGAGGCCGTTAATAAAGCCTCTGCACTTTGGGCGCGTGCTAAAAACGATATTAGTGAAGACGAATACAAGGAATTCTATAAGCACGTTTCACATGATTTTGAAGAGCCATTGACCTGGAGCCATAACCGGGTTGAAGGCAAACAGGAATATATTTCCCTGTTATATGTTCCAAGCAAAGCACCATTTGATTTGTATGACCGTGAGCGCCGTCATGGCATCAAGCTTTATGTGAAGCGCGTGTTCATTATGGAAGATGCTGAAAAGCTCATGCCACAATATTTACGCTTTGTGCGTGGTGTAATTGATAGTGCAGACCTGCCATTGAATGTATCTCGTGAAATATTGCAACACAGCAAGGATATCGATGCAATCAAGGCTGGTTCAGTCAAGAAGGTGCTGGGATTATTGGAAGACTTGGCCGAGAATGAACCAGAGCAATACAACGCATTTTGGAGCGAGTTTGGCCGCGTGTTGAAAGAAGGCCTAGGTGAAGATTTTAGCAATAAGGAAAAAATTGCCAGCTTGCTGCGCTTCGCTAGTACGCATGCAGATACCGATGCACAAGTGGTGTCATTTAAGGATTACATTGCTCGCCTGAAAGAAGGGCAGGACAAGATTTACTACATCACTGCTGATAGCTTCGCTGCAGCACAGCATAGCCCGCATCTGGAGATATTCCGCAAGAAAGGCATTGAAGTCTTGCTGTTATCTGATCGGGTTGATGAATGGATGCTGGGTAGCCTGACTGAGTTTGAGGGTAAGAAACTGCAGTCTGTTGCCAAAGGCGATCTGGATTTGGGGCAGTTGGAAGATGAGGTCGAGAAAGAGCAACAAAAGAAAGTGGAAGATGAGTTCAAGTCGTTGATTGAACGTATTCAGACCAGTTTGGGTGAAAGTGTGAAAGAGGTGCGCGTCACGCATCGTCTGACCGACTCCCCTGCTTGTTTGGTGAGTGGCGAAAATGACCTGTCAGGCAATCTGGAAAGACTGCTCAAGGCCGCCGGTCAAAAGACACCATCCACCAAGCCGGTGCTGGAAATCAACCCGCAACATGCAATATTGCAGCGTCTTAATAGTGTCGAGGATGAGTCAAAATTTGCTGACTGGTCCAAGGTACTATTCGATCAGGCTTTATTAGCAGAGGGTGGCCAGTTGGAGGACCCGGCTAGTTTTGTCAGGCGCATGAATAGCTTATTAGCGCTTTAAATTGATCAGACCTAAAAAAGCCCATTGCTCTGCAATGGGCTTTTTTATTACTCAAATTTTTTGATGTTTGTATTTATAGGGCGACATTATGTGTGGGTTTTCTATCAGTATTTAGATGCTTCGTAGCTTAAGGGTGATGCGCATTACGCTACATTAACAATCTTTTATTAGCGTTAGCATATCGATTTGCTATAATGAGATTAATTCTCATTAACTAATAAAAAGCATAGCGCAATTTCTTGCGCTAACTGTAAATGCAAACATCAACTAATCAGCAAAAGCGGGCATTCTGGCTGCGTCAGCTTTATTTGTGGCACTGGATAAGCTCTGCAGCTTGCCTGGTTGGTATGTTGCTCTTCGCAATCACTGGCCTGACACTGAATAATGCAGACCATATTGAAGCCAAGCCAGTAGTTAGCAAAAAAATGGTTACCCTGCCAGCTGTAGTGCTGAAAGATTTACAAGTGCAGCCTGCCAGCAGTAAAGCACCATTGCCCTTATCGGTTACAACGTGGATTGCAAAAACGACGGATGTGGATGCAGCCAATAGGTCGGCCGAATGGTCGGATGGTGAGGTCTATGTTTCCTTGCCGCGTCCTGGCGGCGATGCCTGGCTCACCATAGATACGGAAAGTGGTGAGCTGAATTACGAATTGACCAGGCGTGGCTGGGTTTCTTACCTAAACGACCTGCATAAAGGGCGCAATACGGGTGTTGCATGGAGCTGGTTTCTGGATGTTTTTTCAGTGGCAGCCCTTGTATTCAGTCTAAGCGGTTTATGCCTGCTTTATATGCATTCATCGAACAGGCCGTCTACATGGCCGCTGGTTGGATTAGGCATTGTGTTGCCATTGGTGTTAGCCATTCTGTTTATTCACTAACTGAATTTTTCGGTAATTTATTTTTTTAAATGGAGTTGATTTATGCGTAATTGGGTTCCTGTCTTACTACCTTCACTAGTTGCAGCCCTGTTCGCACACCCAGGTGTGGCGGCTGAGCTGAGTGTGAAGATAAACGTGCCTCAGATCAATGCGTCGGAATATCATCGCCCTTATGTGGCGGTATGGATCGAGCGTACTGATCAGAGCATCGCCCAGAACCTGGCGCTTTGGTATAGCCAGAAATCCGGCCCAGAGGGTGCGGGCAACAAATGGATGAAGGATTTACGCCAGTGGTGGCGCAAAGGCGGACGTGATGTGCAATTGCCACTTGATGGCATTACCGGGGCAACGCGTCCTGTGGGCGAACATACCATTAGCTTTAATGACAAAGCGCTGGCATCCCTGGAAAAAGGCGAATATCGCCTGGTAGTAGAAGCTGCACGAGAAAAAGGCGGCCACGAGCTGGTGCGTGTTCCTTTTAATTGGCCAGTTGCCAAAGCGGAGACGCAGAAGGCTGCTGGAACCCAGGAACTGGGTGCTGTGAGCGTAGACATTAAGCCTTAATTTCATCTTGCGGAGAATTTCCATGTACCCAACTTTCAAACGTACCTTGTTATCAATCAGTTTGGCTGCAGCTGCGTTAACGGCCGGTTCGGCGCAGGCGCATAGCGTGTGGCTTTTGCCCTCCAGTACTGTATTGTCAGCTGCTCAGTTCGTGACATTCGACGCTGCTGTATCCAATGATATTTTTCATTTCACGCATCGCCCTTTGGCGCTCGATACGCTTGTCATTACTGCCCCTGACGGCAGCCATCCCGAGGCTGTCAATGTTTCAAAAGGGGAGCTGCGTGCAACGTTTGACCTGAAGCTGGAAAAAAAAGGAACATATATATTCGATATCCTGCGTAGCGGATTGCGCGCTAACTGGAAGGAAGATGGCAAGACCAAGCGTTTCATGGGTACTGCCGAAGCTTTTGCCAAAGAAGTGCCCGCCAATGCCCAAGACTTACAAATTGGTGAATCGGTGGCGCATGTCATGACTTTTGTGACCATGGGTGCTCCTTCATCGGTCAAGCCTACCGGCGTGGGCCTGGAAGTTATGTCCATCACGCATCCTAATGATCTGGTCATGGGCGAACCTGCGGAGTTTCAGGTGCTGGTTGATGGTAAGCCTGTCGCGGACGTTGAAGTCGAAGTCGTCACTGGGCAGAGCCGTTACCGTAATGCCTTGGGCGAAATACGTTACAAGTCGGACAAGCAGGGTAAGGTGAAAGTGAGCTGGTCCCAACCTGGTATGTATTACATGGATGCTGAGCTTAAAGACAAGAATGTCAGCAACAAACAAGCCACGGAACGTAGCCTTTCCTACAGCGTAACGCTGGAAGTGCAGCCGCAGTAAAGCCTTGCAACGTCGTATTCTTATACCACCGCAATTGGCGGGGCTGCCAACTCGCCTGCCTCAAGGCGAGGTGCTTGAAATTGGTGGGCATGCCATGGGCACCCGCTTGGCAATCAAGTGGGTGGATGAGGGCAATTGGGTTGGTGAGGGTAAGCCCAGCCGAAATTCAGTCGCCGCATTGGTAGATGAGGCGATTGCCCTGGTCATTGCAGAGATGAGCACCTGGCAGCCGGACTCATGGTTAAGTCGGTTTAATTCGGCGCCGACAGGAAGCAGTCACCAGTTACCGCAGCATGCTGCAAAGGTATTTGATTGCGCACTGGCCATCGCTGCCGATTCAAAGGGTGCTTTCGATCCTACAGTTGGCCCGCTGGTCAACCTGTGGGGCTTCGGACCTGAGCAAGAACGAACTATTCCCCCAACCCAGTCCAGTATCACAGAGTCTAAAGCACTCTGCGGATGGTGGCGCATCGTGTTGCAAGACAACAGCATCCAGCAGCCGGGCGGTTTATACATAGATTTTTCCGGTATCGCCAAGGGATATAGCGTAGACCTGATTGCCAGTAGTCTGCAAAAAAACGGCATTGGGAATTTTCTGGTAGAAGTGGGTGGCGAGCTCTATGGTTATGGCATCAAACCTGATGGCCAGCCCTGGTGGGTGGCACTGGAGTGCCCTGTGCTGGTCGATGATGATGCCCAAACAATCGCTGCATTGCATGGTCTGGCTGTGGCTACCTCCGGCGACTACCGCCGATATTTCGAACATGACGGTGTGCGTTATTCACACACGATTGACCCGCGAACTGGCTACCCGGTATCGCATGCGCCGAATGCTGTTACCGTTCTCCATGAATCCTGTATGCAGGCAGATGCATTTGCCACTGCACTTACCGTATTGGGGGTTAAGGCAGGTATGGAGTATGCAACGCACCGTAATCTCGCAGCTGTATTCACGGTATTGGAGGCTGGCAAGCCCGTCCAATATAGCTCGCCAGTGTTATTGGCGATGGCAGAGGAGGACGAAGCTTGAGTCGGTCATTGCTCGCCTTAGTTATCGTAGCTGCTTATATACTGTTTTCTGTATGGTGTTTTCGCAGGAGTCGCCAGCCAGATGCCATCACCAAGAAAAAAGCGACGGATATTCTGGTAGCATTTGCGAGCCAGACTGGGCACGCCGAACAGCTTGCCCAGCAGACAGCTGACACCATACGTTCTGCCAGAAAGGATGTCAGGGTTAGTGCGCTCAATGAAGTAACTTCAGATGAGTTAAAGCGCTATAAACGCGTGTTGTTTATTGTCAGCACCACGGGCGAAGGTGATCCGCCTGATACGGCGACGGATTTTGTGCTCAATGTAATGGCGAGCGATGCCGATTTTCAATCACTGGAATATGGCCTGCTTGCGCTAGGCGACAGGCGTTACTCCTATTTCTGTGGTTTCGGCCATACGCTGGATGCCTGGCTTCAGCATTCACATGCGTTACCGATCTTCGATATGGTAGAAGTCGATAATAGTGATGCCGGGGCTTTGCGCCATTGGCAGTCGCAGTTGGGGCTGCTTACCGGCATGACGGAAACTGCAGACTGGAGTGCGCCTGAATATCAACCCTGGCGACTGGTAGAGCGTAGCTTGCTGAACCCCGGAAGTGCCGGTGGCCCGGTTTATCACCTCAAGCTTGAAGCCTTGCAAGCACATGAGGGCTGGTTGGCTGGTGATATTGCTGAGATTGGTCCGCGCAATGATCCGGGTGTGATTGTAGCTTTTATGGATGCGTTAAACCTGACTCATATCGGCGTAGCCGATGAGCAAGGTACTCCCTGGAATATATGGCTGACCGACAAGTTGCTGCCACATACTAGTGCCGAAATTGATGCGCTACGAGCATTGCCGCCATCCGAACTGGCTGCCTATTTAAAGTTATTGCCACACCGTGAATATTCCATCGCGTCTTTGCCCGAAGACGGCCTGGAACTGGTCGTTCGCCAGGTGCGCAATGCCGATGGGCAGCTTGGGCATGGTTCAGGCTGGCTTACAGAGTATGTGGGCATAGGCGCCGAAGTTGCCTTGCGTATACGCTCTAATCCCATGTTTCATCCGCCAGCACAGGCCATTCCTCTTATCCTAATTGGTAATGGTACGGGCATCGCAGGGTTGCGTGCGCATTTGCAAGCAAGTGTGCGTGCTGGCCAGCAACGCCATTGGCTGATTTTTGGTGAGCGTAATGCTGCTTATGATGCTTATTTTATGAAAGAGCTGCAGGAATTTAAGCAGCAGGGAAGCCTAGCCAGGCTGGATATTGCTTACTCGCGTGATCAGGCTGCAGCAGTTTATGTGCAGGATATTCTTCTCAACACCGCTAATGAATTAAAAGACTGGATAAATGCGGGTGCCGCTATCCTAGTTTGCGGTAGTGCTACGGGCATGGCGCCAGCTGTGCACCATGTGCTTGGCAACATTCTTGGCGAAGATATTTTGGCTGCGCTGGCAACTTCAGGACGATATAGAAGAGATATCTATTAGCCAGTGCTAGTGCGGTATCGGCAGGCCCGCTAAATGTATTCAAAGTTATAAATAGGCAAGAGCTGGAATTGATTGACACTGTTAATGAGAATAAGTATCATTTAGTTATGGTAACGAAAGGATTAAAATTGAATCAATCGTACGCAGCAAAATATCCGTCGGAATTCGATCCTGATTTGCCAGATGCAAATTCAGTTCTGGCATCTTTATGCTGCGTTGCCGTGCAGTATGCAAGCAAGCCATCTTTAGAGCTGGCCGAGCTTGCTACCAGCCTGGCATACAAGCTAACGGCACCACAATATGCAGAATCCAAATTGGTAACTGAAGTAGCCAAGCGGCTGGTCAACCAATGGGAATCGATATTGAAAGATCAGGACAATATGCTTGCAAAAGTGGTTCCTGGCAGCTCGGCTATGCATTAGCCACTAATAAAATTAAATTGTAGGAGTAAGTAATGTCACGTTTTACCGGACCAAGATTAAAGATTATGCGCGCACTGGGATTAGACCTTCCAGGCCTGTCACGCAAAAGCATTGAAAGTCGTCCTAACCCCCCCGGTCAGCATGGTGGCCGCGGCATGCGCCGCAAGAAGTCTGATTTCGGCGTCAAGTTGATGGAAAAGCAAAAGCTGCGTTTCAATTATGGCCTGACCGAGACCCAGTTACGTCGGCTGATGGTAGATGCACGTCGCGGTACTGCGCCTACTGGCGAGACCCTGTTGCAACTGTTGGAGCGTCGTCTGGATAACGTGGTGTTCCGTGCCGGATTTGCGCCCACTATTGCTGCCGCGCGTCAGCTGGTTAACCATCGCCATCTATTATTGAATGGCAAGTCGGTCAATATTCCATCCATCCGCGTGCGTGTTGGGGATGTTGTTACCGTCAAGCCGGAAAGCTTGAAAATCCCGATGGTGGTTGAAACCTTGAAAGACCTGCCACTGATTCGCCCTGAATGGCTGAGCTGGGATGAGCAAAAGCTGGTTGCGAGTATCGCACATTTGCCAGCACCAGAAGACGTACCTTTCCCTGTTGATGTACAGCAGGTGGTCGAGTACTACGCTAACCGTCTCTAATTTAAAGTTATATCAAGGTAATTTAAGAAACTCCTCCTCGGTCGCTTCGGCGACCTTTTTTTTCTTGACCATTTTTCTGATATGGAGCATTCAATGAAGACTGTGAATAGCTGCAAACGCATCGTTCTGGCCGGTAACGATGGTTGCCGCGTATGGTTTTGTCAGGAATGTAATGTGGCTGAAATCGAGGTGGGATCGCTTAGTTTGCGTCTGGAGGCTGAAGCATTCAGC
Source organism: Methylophilaceae bacterium (assembly GCA_035459965.1). Lineage (GTDB taxonomy): Bacteria > Pseudomonadota > Gammaproteobacteria > Burkholderiales > Methylophilaceae > DATHXC01. The sequence continues at coordinate 130,628 of DATHXC010000005.1, read as the reverse complement.
TCCTTAAGCGAACTGCTAATGGAGGCAAGCTCCAGGATCGCTGCATTGAGTGCAGTAAAGAAATCCCAAGAAGATTTTGGTGGCAGGGTAGGAAACTTACATTAGCTTGATTTGCAAATGACAGTAATTTATTAGTGTCATTTGTTGAGAATCATTATTATTAGCATTATAATTTGTTTATGTTGAGTTATGGCGTCCAGAAGCTCGGTCAGATTGAGCCTGAATGAAAATTTATCACCCACTCAATGACTTGGTTAAAGTTGAAATAAACCATAAGTATTGATGACACAAGGCAACTAATGTCTACGGATTTAAACATGGTGTTGACGTTGACGGAGCCAGCTATCAAGCTTTCAGAGCACAACTTAAAAGCACTGAAGCCAGCGACGGCGATGCGACGTACGGCCTCAAATAATACTAACCGGCTTTCCAATACAGCTTTGTGGCTGGTGATATTGGCGCATGTGCTTGCGTTGCTGGCAATATTGAATGCACCTAAAAGCAAACCTTTGGAGATTGATCCCCCGAAGCCCATGATGGTGAGCCTCCTGAGTGCCCCCGCTCCAGAGCCAGAAGTGGTGCCGTTATTGCCGACTCCACCAAAACCCGAGCCAGTAATCAAAAAACAGAAGCCGATTGTGCGTGAGGTCAAACCCACCCCTCAGCCTGTACAAGAAGCTCCAGCACCAGTAGTGCAAGAAACATCAGCGCCAGTGGCTCCTGCGCCGCAGCCTGTCGTGGCTAAAGCGCCCGAGGTCAAACCTGAGCCTGAAAAGCCGCCAGTCAAGCAAGATATTATTGAAGAACCCAAGTTTGGCGTAGCTTACCTGAACAACCCGGCACCTAACTATCCGCCAATGTCTCGTCGTATTGGAGAAGAGGGGCGTGTATTGATGCGAGTGCTGGTTTCGGTTAATGGCGATCCCGAAACGGTTACGATTGAAACTAGTAGCGGATCTGATCGTCTCGATAAAGCAGCGATAGAGGCTGTCAAGAAATGGCGCTTCGTGCCTGCTAAAAAGAACAGGCAGCCTATCAGTGCTTATGTGCTGGTGCCTATCAAGTTTTCTCTGGATGACGCTTAGATTAGGCAGCCTTAGCGATTTTTGGTTTAGATACAGTTAATTTAGATTCAGATAATTTAGATTCAGATAATTTAGTGGTTAATGAAAGCGAGTAACAGCATGCAAAGTGGATATGAGTTTGATGGTTTAGGATTTATCAGTAATGGCGGTGTGGTTTCCATGACAGTTGCCGCAATTTTGTTGGTGATGTCAGTGGCTAGCTGGTACCTGATTATTACCAAGACTTACCAGGCAATGCGTTTACGCCGTGCATCAAACGAATTTAGTGAGAAATTCTGGGACGCATCTTCGATTGATCTCGCGATGCGCGGTAATGACCAATCTACGCCGGTTGCACGTCTGGCAAGTCAGGCTATTGAGTCAGCCGAGCATCATCAGCGTCATGCTACACAACGCCTTGCAGACGCATGTAATCAGGACGAATTTATCGCTCGCAGTATGCGTCGCACCATCAGCCAGGAAGGCGCGCAGATAGAACATGGTCTGACCGTGCTTGCGTCTGTTGGTAGTGTGTCACCTTTCGTGGGTTTGTTTGGAACGGTTTGGGGCATCTATCATGCGTTGGCTAGCATCAGTCTCAGTGGTCAGGCCACTCTTGATAAAGTAGCTGGGCCAGTAGGTGAGGCATTAATTATGACAGCGCTTGGCCTGGCAGTGGCAATCCCGGCGGTACTTGCCTATAACGCACTGGTGCGTAGCAACCGCGTACTGATGAATCAACTGGAAAATTTTGCGCATGACTTACATATCCTGCTGATTACCGGTACCGCATTACCTGCTGGCACCAGCCCTAAGCAAGCAGTGGGCAATGCCAAATCCCAAGCGCATCTTAAACAGGTGACAGCATGATAGGTTCCAGTAATGGATTTAGCTCGGGCAGCCACAGTGCGCCTATGGTGGAAATCAACACGACTCCGCTGGTAGATGTCATGCTGGTACTGCTGGTGATCTTCATTATTACAGCGCCATTGCTGACGCATGCGGTGAAGATTGATCTGCCGCAGGCCAGCAGCCAGCCGCAGCCGGAGAAGCCTGAGATTATTTCCATTTCGATAGACAATGCTGGGAAAGTGTATTGGAACGATGCTCCTATCGTGCAGGGTGAGCTGGCTATCAAGCTACAGCAAGCTGCTCAAAAGCAGCCGCAGCCAGAGCTCAATATACGTGCCGATAAAGAGACTCGCTATCAGATATTGGCTGAAATCATGGCCGATGCGCAAAATGCGGGGATACAAAAGCTGGGTTTTGTAAGCACACCCAAATAATAAGCACACCTAATTAACTCACTGAATAGCGACTGAGCTTAACGCCAGTCGCTATTTTTTTGCTATACATTTATACAAAGTCCGATAGCCCCATTTCATCTATATGTCATATTAGGTTTATATCCTTTACATCATTCTGCATATGCCAAGACTAATTGCAGATTTAATTGCGTAAACGATAAAAGGATAAATCTATGAAAAAGTCTTTACTTGCCTTAACAGTTACGGCGCTATTTTTACCTGCGCTAACCCTGGCTGCCAGCCCGATTGCCAGCATCACTAAAGAATGGACATATAGCCACGCCAATACTGGTGTAACAGGTTTAACATCTGAAATTTCAGCATACGACAAAGTAACCAATACTATCTGGGTAGCAGGTGTAGTCGGCGTGGATGTGTTGAATGCAAGCACAGGTTCGCTGGTACAGCATATTGATACTTCAATCTATGGTGCCATTAACAGTGTTGCGATTCATAATGGCGTAGCAGCTTTCGCCATCGAATCCAGTGTGCGTACTGATCCAGGTGTTATCAAGCTGTTTGATACGACTACGCGCAGCCTATCCATCGGCACTAACTCCATCAGCGTGGGCGCTTTACCGGATATGGTGACATTCACTGCTGATGGCTCCAAACTGCTGGTCGCTAACGAAGGTACGCCTTCAGTTTATGGCACACGTATCGGCAGTACTACTCCTAGAGTCTACGGTGCTGCAACCAATGATCCAGTCGGCAGTGTCAGCATCGTCGATATGAGTACACGTACAGTGACTGCTAATGCTAGTTTCGCCACGGCGCCAACTTCTGGCTCTTATATCCGCACTAATACAGGTATGGACTTCGAGCCTGAATACATTGCGGTAAATGCAGCGGGTACCAAGGCTTATGTGACCTTGCAGGAAGCCAACGCAATCGGCGTACTGAACCTAAGTACCAATCAAGTTGAGAAAGTCATTGGTCTGGGCGTAAAGGATTTCAGCCTGCCCGGTAATAGTATTGATGCGCTTAATAATGGCACCATCAGCTTTGCTGCTGCCAACGCAAAAGGCTTCTATATGCCTGATGGTATTGATGCTTATGAGTCCAAGGGTAAAACATACCTGGTGATGGCGAATGAAGGTGACTTCCGTGAAGATGACGCTGATCGTTCAGCCGCAGGTAATCTAACCAATGACGCAGAATTGAAAAACTTACGTGTTTCCAATACGGATTCATCTGCTGGCAACCTGTTTGCGGCAGGCGCACGCTCTTTCTCCATTCGCGATGAAGACGGTAACCTGGTATTTGATAGCGGGGATTTCCTGGATAAAAAAGCAGCAGAACTCGGTATCTATGATGATGGTAGAAGCCGTGATAAAGGGGTAGAGCCGGAAGGTGTCGATCTATTCAGCATCGGTGGGCATACCCTGGCATTTATCGGCCTGGAAAGAACGTTGAAGGGCGCTGTAGCGATCTATGATGTGACGGATCCAGCACATCCGAGCTTTATCGATATGCTGGTGACTGATGGTGATATTGCGCCCGAAGGCCTCAAGGCATTTGAATCTAACGGCAAGGTTTACCTCTCTATCGCTAATGAAGTCTCCAATACCACTACCTTGTATAGCCTGACACCAGTGCCGGAGCCAGAGACTTATGCCATGATGATGGCTGGTCTTGGTTTGTTGGGCTTTGCTGCCAAACGTAAAAAGCATGACTAATTGATTGTTTGATTTGCTGCAATAAATAAAAGCCCACATATGTGGGCTTTTTTCTTGCTCCTGATGCTGATGCACTGATTAAAGTTTAGGCTATACTAAAATTTGACTCAAAAAAACGTAATAAAAAGTCCATATTAAAAAGTCTGCACGATAACTTGCTTTACTGCATATCTACGGGACTGTTTTTTGCTAGTTAATGCAGATAAAGATATGCAATCCTTTTCATGGCGATGGTTTGTCGGAAAAGCATAATAATTGTGAATAAATACGAAGGAAGCCAGCTATGACTAGCCCTAAGCCCAAACAATCCACAGTATCCGCGCTTATCACAGAGAAAACACCCATCCCCCAGGCGCTACAAAACCACCTGATGTTTTCCATGTTCAAGACCAGCCAGGTATCCACCCCGCGTGACTGGTATGCCAGTACAGCGCACGTGGTGCGCGACCATGTAATTGAGCGCTGGATCAATACAGTTGAGGCTTACATCGATCAGGATCCCAAACGTATTTATTACCTGTCACTTGAGTTCCTGATCGGGCGCATGTTGTCCAATGCCGCACTAAATTTGGGCATAGAGCCTGAAATACGTGACGGTTTGAGTGCGCTCGGGCACCAAATGGAAGAAGTGGTGGAGATGGAGTCGGATGCAGCTCTGGGTAATGGCGGTTTGGGAAGGCTGGCTGCCTGTTTCCTGGATTCGATGGCGACCATGGATATCCCCGGCACAGGCTACGGCATACGCTACGAATACGGCATGTTCAAGCAGTCGATTAACAAAGGCCAGCAGATAGAAAATCCGGATAACTGGCTACGTTACGGCAATATCTGGGAGTTCCAACGTCCTGAAACTACTTACACCATTGGTTTTTACGGCAAAGTGGTGGAGTTTCCTACAGACCACGGCATGGAGTCGCATTGGGTAGATGCAGATCAAGTTGTGGCCATGGCCTATGATGTGCCTATTCCTGGCTATAACACCAATACTGTCAACAACTTAAGGCTATGGTCGGCAAAAGCCACACGTGATTTTGATTTGCGTCACTTTAATGATGGTAATTATGAAAAAGCGGTTGAAGAGCGCAATGGTTCGGAAAGTATTTCTAAAGTACTTTACCCGAACGACACTTCCGCTTCCGGTCGTGAGTTACGTCTGAAGCAACAATATTTCTTCGTGTCCGCTTCAATACAGGATATTTTGCGTCGCTTTCTGGTCAAGCACAGTGATTGGGATAAGTTGCCAGACCAGGTGGCTATCCAGCTCAATGACACGCATCCGGCAATCGCTGTAGCAGAAATGATGTTCCAACTGGTGGATGTGCATAGACTCAAATGGAGTCATGCCTGGTCACTGGTCGTCAAGATTTTTGCCTATACCAACCATACACTGATGCCGGAAGCGCTTGAAACCTGGAGCGTGGACCTGTTTAGCAACCTGTTGCCACGTCACTTAAGCATTATCTATAAGATCAACTATGAATTCCTGCAGATGGTGAATCACCAGTTTCCGGGAGATTCAGAGCTATTAGGCCGCGTTTCCATTATTGATGAAACCCATGGTCGTCGAGTGCGTATGGCCCACCTGGCAGTTGTTGGCAGCCATACAGTCAATGGTGTTGCAGCGCTGCACAGTGAGTTATTAAAGACTACATTGTTCTATGACTTCAATCGCATATATCCAGGCAAGTTCATTAATGTTACCAACGGCATCACCCCACGCCGCTGGCTTAACCAGTGTAATCCGGGGCTGACCAAGTTGATCTCCAGTGTGATTGGGGATGGCTTCCAGAGTGATTTAAGCATGCTCACCAAGCTTACGCCATTGGCTGAAGATAAGGATTTCCGTAAGGCATTCCGTGCTGTCAAATACGAGAACAAAGCCCGACTGGCCAAGCGCATAGAAAAACTGACGGGCGTGAAACTCAACCCGGATAGCCTGTTTGATGTGCAGATCAAGCGTATTCACGAATACAAACGTCAGCTGCTGAATATGCTGCACGTCATCACCCTGTACAACCGTATTCGCAAAGGCGAGGCGAAGGATATTACGCCGCGCACGGTAATTTTCGGTGGTAAGGCCGCACCAGGCTACTGGATGGCCAAGCTGATTATCCGCCTTATTAATGATGTGGCTGCGATTGTGAATGAAGACCCGGCCGTGGGCGATAAGCTCAAGGTGGTGTTCTATCCTAACTATGAAGTCTCAGCTGCCGAGTTCCTGTTTCCTGGCAGTGATCTATCCGAGCAAATCTCCACTGCAGGTACCGAAGCATCAGGCACTGGCAATATGAAGATGGCATTGAACGGTGCGCTGACCATCGGTACGCTGGATGGTGCCAACGTCGAGATCAAGGAAGAAGTGGGCGATGACAATATCTTTATCTTTGGCCTGACTACGCCGCAGGTGGCTGAGGCTAAAGCGAATGGCTATAACCCATGGCATTTCTACCATACCAACCCAGAGTTGCGCGAGGTACTGGATATGATCGCCGGCGGCTTCTTCTCGGTAGAAGAGCCTGATCGCTATCAGGCGATTTTCGATACCCTGCTGCATAAGGGCGACAATTACCTGTTACTGGCAGATTACGAAAGCTACGTAGCCACGCAAGATGCCGTGGGCACGTTGTATAAGGATAAGGAAGAGTGGACTCGTCATGCCATCCTCAACGTGGCACGTGTGGGCAAGTTCTCCAGTGATCGCACCATCAGTGAGTACGCCACTAAAATCTGGAATGTAAAACCGGCAAAGCACTAGGCATTTTCCAGGTCGGAAGCAGTCGACCAAAAGCAGGGGAGTTGCATATCGCCAGTCTTTAAGTAGACTAGCTGTATGCAGCTCCCCTGTTAATTTTCAGGGGCAAAAACTTGGAGATTATTATGCGTCACTTGAATAAATTGTTAGTAGTTACCGTACTCACAATCCCTTTCTTTGCTACACACGTTTATGCGCTGGATGTGAATGACCTTAGTAACAAAGAGGCTAGCAGTGGCCTGAGAGAAGCCTTGATTGTTGGCGCGGGTAAAGCTGTAAGCAAACTGGGCGCGACAGATGGTTTTCTTGGCAACCCGCAAGTCAAAATCCCGTTGCCGGATGGCATGCAAAAAGTCGAGAAAACCATGCGTATGTTCGGCATGGGCAAGCAGGCGGATGACCTGGTATTAAAGATGAACCGCGCTGCTGAAGCCGCAGCACCAGAAGCCAAGGCCTTGCTGGTCGACGCAGTGAAGAAGATGAGCGTGCAGGATGCCAAAGGCATACTCACTGGTGGCGATGACGCAGCAACGCAATATTTCAAGAAAACCACATCAGGCCCGATGGCAGAGAAATTCTTGCCTATCGTCAAAAAGATTACCGAGAATGTGCAGTTGGCCCAACAGTACAACAAGTATGCAGAGCTAGGCAGCAAATACGGTATGGTCAAAAAAGAGCAAGCCAATGTGGAGCAATACGTCACACAAAAGACACTAGACGGTGTTTACCTGATGATGGCAAAAGAAGAAAAGGCTATCCGCGAAAATCCGATGGGGCAGGCCAGCAATCTGCTCAAGAAGGTGTTTGGGTCGCTGACCAATTAGTCGTGTCGTTAGACGTTAATTGAAGTCGGCCGCTTTGTTATTACTATAGATTTAAATTTTAGGCAGTACTAAAAACAATCAACGTCATAATTAAATTGAAATTATTTTCATACAATCACCAAACCCTGTCCTATTTTACGCAAAACAAAGCGTCAAATAGGACGCCTACTTTACGTTATGCATTCAAAAAAATGAGACTATTTCTTACACTCTGTTTACTTCTCATGTCCCTTAATAGTTACGCTTGTACTGACAAGCAACCATCCATAAAGCCTCTATTTAAAAACCCTGAATATAAGTTTAAAGGGCCCATTAGTGTTTCGGAGTTAGAAAAAAGTAACATGATAGAAATTTCAGAAACACATAAGACAGTTCCATTCGGCTATGCAAATGAAGATTGGCTCAAATTTAAATCGAATATTCGATCTGGCGACAAAATCTATTTTATGAGTCATTCCGTAAAACACTTTTATATCGACGGCCATGCACTAGTCAGGAATGGCTGCATAGTCGACTTTTTGAAAGGGGCCATTAGTTAAAATGTATACCCCATCATTTAAGTGGGACTGGCTAAAGCCAGCCTCTTAATTCAAACGTTAGACCTCATGAGGCAGTTTCTAAATTCACCGCATAGAGCATGGCGCTGGTTATTCAGCTGCTTGGGGTTATTGGTTTCTGCCACTTCAGTATTTCTGCTTCTCGATTGGCCGAACCAACCTGAACCAAAAGATGAAGTAATGTTGTTATTCCCGTTATTGATTTTGGCTGGTGGGTGTTGGTTATTTATGACTGGAACTTGGGCAGCCGACGACAAATTGGTTCGAATTGTTAAGGTAATGCAAAAGCTTGGAGGGCATTCATAAGTGCATATTATGCCTCTATGAGTGGCTCTGGTATTGCCTCGCAGGGCAGTCATTTTCTTAAAATTGATGTCAGATGAGCCCAAAGAGCCGCCCTGTCTGCACGGGGCAGATTACTTTACGTCATTCACCCACACAGAATGAATCGCCTGGCTTTTCATGGAGGTTGGTTAGATTTTTACTGTTAGGAGTTAATGAATTGCCTTGCAAGCTGGCTTTTTATTGAGGCCATATTTCAGTAAAGATTGACGCATTTTCGGGTAAAATTCAGCTTTCCCATCAAAGTTGAATTTAAGCCTATGCTTCGCATTCGTGGCAGTGCCGCCCTCTCTCCTTTCCGTCTTGAAAAAATACTTGCAGCTTTAAAAGTCGCTGCTCCGCGCGTGTCGCATGTGTATGCCGAATTCTGGCATTTTGCCTGGGCAGAGCCAGAGTTGAATTCCACACAGAAAAGTGTGCTCGAGCAGATACTCACCTATGGCCCGAAGATGGTGGAAGAAGCACCGCATGGCGAGCTGTTCCTGGTGATACCAAGACCCGGCACCATTTCACCGTGGGCTTCACGCGCTACTGATATTGCCAATCACTGTGGGTTGGAAAGCCTGAAAAGGCTGGAACGTGGCATTGCCTATTACGCTACCACTGCAGATGGCAGCCCCTTGACTGATGCCGAAAGACTGGCAGTGAAGGCGCTCACACATGACCGCATGACGGAAGCCGTATTCGCCAGCCTGGATGATGCCGAGAAGCTTTACCACCATGCTGTTCCCGCGCCTTTAAGCTCGGTAGATGTACTTGTAGGCGGCAAGGATGCCTTGCAACAAGCAAATATGGATATGGGTCTGGCGCTATCGCCGGATGAGGTCGATTACCTGCAGGAAAACTTCGAGCGTATTGGTCGTAACCCGACCGATGTTGAGCTGATGATGTTTGCACAGGCTAATTCCGAACATTGCCGTCACAAGATTTTCAATGCCGACTGGGTGATCGATGGTGTTGCGCAGGCGCAATCGCTGTTCGGGATGATCCGCAATACGCACAAGCTTAACCCCGGCAAAACCGTGGTGGCTTATTCCGATAATGCTTCCATCGTTGCCAGCTCCACGGCGCACGAACATGATGTAATCCCCACCAAGCGTTTCTACCCGCAAGCCGATGGTAGCTATGGCTATGTAACGGAGGAAATGCATTACCTGATGAAGGTGGAAACGCATAACCACCCGACTGCAATCTCTCCATTCGCTGGCGCTGCCACCGGGGCAGGCGGCGAGATTCGCGACGAAGGTGCAACGGGCAGTGGTTCCAAGCCCAAAGCTGGTCTGACTGGATTTTCAGTATCCAACCTCAATATTCCCGGCTTTACCCAACCCTGGGAAAGCGGTTTTGCAGATAGTGGCCTGGGTGAAACACCCTATGGCAAACCCAGCCGTATTGCTTCTGCCTTGCAGATCATGGTGGATGGCCCGCTGGGTGGTGCGGCTTATAACAATGAGTTTGGGCGCCCCAATATCGCAGGCTACTTCCGCACACTGGAGATCGTCTCAGCTGGAGAAGTGCGTGGCTATCACAAGCCCATCATGCTGGCTGGTGGTGTGGGCAATATTTCAGCCCGGCACTCAAAAAAGAACCCGATTCCACCTGGCGCATGCCTGATCAAGTTGGGTGGCCCGGCCATGTTGATTGGTTTGGGTGGCGGTGCAGCTTCGAGCATGGATACTGGTGCTAATACCGAGAACCTGGATTTTGATTCGGTGCAGCGCGGCAACCCCGAACTGGAGCGCCGTGCACAGGAAGTGATCGACCGTTGCTGGCAGCTGGGCGCGGATAATCCGATCCTGAGTATTCATGATGTAGGCGCTGGTGGTATTTCCAATGCCTTCCCTGAGCTGGTTAACGATGCCGGCGTCGGCGCTGTATTCCAGTTACGTAAAGTGCATAACGAAGAGCCTGGCATGGCGCCGCGCGAGCTCTGGAGCAACGAGGCGCAAGAACGTTATGTAATGGCTATCGCTAAAGAAGACCTGGCGAGGTTCGCAGCGATCTGCGAGCGTGAGCGTTGTCCGTTTGCCGTCGTTGGTGAAGCGACCGCTGAGCGTCATCTCACCGTTGAAGATAGCCATTTTGACAATAAACCGGTTGATATGGATCTCTCGGTTTTACTCGGCAAGCCCCCAAAAATGACGCGCGAAGTAATGCATGCAGAGCGCGAATTACCCAGCTTTAATACCAACAAGATTGACCTGAAGGATGCAGCTGAACGCGTGTTGCGCCTCCCAGGCGTGGCGGATAAGACCTTCCTGATTACTATTGGTGACCGTACCGTGACCGGCCTGATTGCGCGCGACCAGATGGTAGGCCCATGGCAAGTACCGGTGGCCGATGTTGCCGTGACGCTGGCTGGTTATGAAACCTATCGTGGTGAAGCGTTTGCCATCGGCGAAAAGGCACCACTGGCTTTGATCAATGCGCCTGCCTCAGGGCGCATGGCGATAGGTGAGGCGATTACCAATATCGTTGCCAGCCAGATAGAGGATATCAGCGACCTTAAATTATCGGCGAACTGGATGGCACCTGCCGGACACCCCGGTGAAGATGCAGCTTTATTTGATACCGTCGCTGCAGTGGGCATGGAGCTATGTCCTGCGTTGGGCATCAGCATCCCGGTGGGTAAAGATTCCATGTCGATGAAGACGGTATGGGAAGACAGCACATCCGGTGAAAAGAAGGCAGTAACATCGCCAATCTCGCTGGTGGTGACTGCTTTTGCCCCTACGCCAGATGCCCGCAAAACCCTGACCCCGCAATTACGTACCGACCTGGGCGAAACCAAGTTGATATTGATTGACCTGGGTAACGGCAAAAACCGCATGGGTGGCTCGGCACTGGCACAGGTCTATGGTGAAACTGATAATGTGGCGCCTGATGTGGATAGCGCGGAATTGCTTAAAGCCTTCTTTGTTGCCATCCAGGACCTTAATGCTGAAGGCAAGCTGCTGGCTTACCATGACCGCTCCGACGGCGGCCTGTTTGTCACGCTGGCCGAAATGGCGTTTGCGGGACGTTGCGGTATTGATGTCGAATTAAGCCGCCTGCCTGGTGATGCGGTAAGTGTGCTATATAATGAAGAGCTGGGCGCAGTGATACAAGTGCCTGCAGAAGAAGCGACTGCTATCTGGGCGATGTTGAATGTCACGCTGACGGACTGTGTGCATATCATTGGCGCACCCGTGTTGAATAATCACGGATTTATCGTACGCCATCATGGTGATGTGATCTTTGCCGAGCTGCGTACTACGCTGCATCGTTTGTGGTCGGAGACGACTTACCATATGCAGAAGCTGCGCGACAATCCGGTATGTGCGCAGCAGGAATATGACCGTATCCTCGATGTGCATGATCAAGGCCTGCACCAGTACCTGACCTTTGATATGGCTAACCATGTGGATGCTTCTTTCATTGCGAGCAGCATTGTCACAGGCGTACGGCCCAAGATGGCCATATTGCGCGAGCAGGGCGTGAATGGCCAGGTAGAAATGGCGGCTGCGTTCGACCGTGTAGGGTTTGAAGCGCACGATGTGCACATGAGCGACATTATCAGCGGCCGTGTGTCATTAAAGGATTTTGCCGGATTGGTGGCCTGTGGTGGGTTCTCCTATGGTGACGTGCTTGGTGCTGGTGAGGGTTGGGCCAAGTCGATTCTATTCAATGCACGCGCACGCGATGAGTTCTCTGCGTTCTTTGAGCGCACAGATTCATTTGCCCTAGGCGTGTGTAACGGCTGCCAGATGATGAGTAATTTGCGTAATATCATTCCCGGAGCCGAGCACTGGCCCCATTTTGTGCGTAATAAATCGGAGCAGTTTGAAGCGCGCTTTGGCATGGTGGAGATATTGGAATCGCCATCACTATTCTTTAATGGCATGGCTGGAAGCCGCATGCCTATTGCCGTTGCACATGGTGAAGGTTTCGCGGAATTTTCTCATGAAAGCGCTGTCAACACCGTGCTGGCTGAAAAACTGGTCAGTTTGCGCTTTGTGGACAATGCTGGTGAAGCTACTGAGGTTTACCCATTCAACCCGAATGGTTCACCAAAGGGGATTACGGGCTTAACTACCAAAGATGGACGTTTTAGCATTATGATGCCGCACCCGGAGCGAGTTTTCCGCGCCGTGCAACATTCGTGGCATCCTGATGGTTGGGGTGAAGATGGTCCTTGGTTACGGATGTTCCGTAATGCGAGAAAATTTATCGGCTAATTAATTTATTAACTAGTTAATTTACATAACTTAAAAAATATAAGCATGAGAGAGAACAACATGAAGATGATAAAAGTACTTTTGCTGGCAGTAACCATGACAATGTCACTATCTGCCTTTGCTTTGACAGATGATGAGCATGTGAAATACACCGAAGCATTGCGCGATGGTAATGTAAAAGTGGTGAAGAAATTCCTTGATCACGGTGTTGATGTGAATGAAAAGTTTTTTGCCTGGGAAGCCTTGCAGATTGCAGCGAACAAAAACCAGATGGCCGTAGTAAAACTGCTGGTAGAAAAAGGGGCTGATCTTAATTACCAGCACCCGATGACTAAAATGACCGCAATGCATTTCGCCGCATATAACAACAACAAGGATATGGTGGCTTACCTGATTTCCAAGGGTGCTGATAAAAACCTGAAGCTGCGCAATAACGTATCTATCATTCGTGCATTAAAGGATGAGAACATGACCGATATGGTGAATTACCTATTGGGACAAGGCGTAGTGGAAGACGGCTGTACTGAAGGTAAGTGCGAATAAGCTAGGCGTGATCTGGTTATTCATATCGTAATCGCACTGTAAAGCTAAGCATCAAAAATGCTTATTTGGCGCACCAGATTTTGGCTTAGCAGCATCCTGCTGCTTTCATTATCTGGTGCCCATGCAGAATCTCCCAGTATTTCTCAAGACAAAAATACTCCTCAAGTTACAAGTTTTTCCCCTCATACCCAAACCCTCGCTGCTTCATGTGCAGCCTGCCACGGCACCAATGGCAATAGCGTTAGTGGTACGCCGGTGCTGGCTGGCCTTGATTCCAGTCACTTCATTATGCAAATGCTGGCTTTCCGCTCTGGAGAGCGCCAGGCAACGGTGATGCACCGTCATGCCAAAGGCTTGACTGCAGAAGAGATCGAGCAACTTGCAGCCTATTTCTCACAGCAAAAGCGTGAGCAGGCGGTAGTTCCACCTTCACAAGTGCTGGAGGAGGCGCATGAGCATTAATCGTCGTGACTTCCTTAAGTTTTCAGCAGCCAGCGTTGCAATGTCATCATTGCCACAGGCAAAAGCCGCATCCACAAACTCAGGGCGGGTCTTGGTCATTGGTGGCGGCTATGCAGGTGCTACCGCTGCAAAATACCTGCGACTATGGAGTGCGGGCAGTATCGAAGTCACTGTGGTGGAGCAAGCTGCACAATTCGTCTCATGCCCGGTGAGCAATCTTGTGCTGGGTGGCAGCAAAAGTATCAACGACCTGACTTTTGGCTATGACCTGCTTAAAAGCAACCATGGCATTAACTGGCACCATGCCCAGGTCAGCACCATAGACGCAGCATTGAGAAAAGTGCATACCAATAATGGCACGCTTGCTTATGATCGATTGATTATTGCGCCGGGTATCGATTTTATCTATGAGCAGTTACCCATGCTGCAAAGTGCTGAGGCACAGCAGCAAATCCCGCATGCATGGAAAGCAGGGCAGCAAACTCTCAATTTACACAAACAGCTGGAAGCCATGCCGGATGGCGGTGTATTCGTGATGAGTATCCCCAAGGCGCCATATCGCTGCCCGCCCGGCCCCTATGAGCGGGTGTGCCAGGTGGCTTTTTACCTCACCAATAACAAGCCAAAATCCAAGATCATTGTGCTGGATGCTAATGCGGAAATCGTGTCGAAAAAGGCCTTGTTCACCAAGGCCTGGGCCGAGCTTTACCCCGGCATGATTGATTACCGACCTAACAGTTCGGTGATGGAGGTTGATGTAACCACACGCACGGTCAAGACCGAATTTGAAACGGTACAATCCGATGTGCTCAACATCATTCCGTCGCAACGTGCCGGCAAGCCCGCGCAGATGGCAGGTGTGGTGAATGTGGATAAACGCTGGTGTGAGGTGGACTTCCTCACGTATGAATCAAAAACGATGCCGAATATTCATGTGATAGGCGATGCAGTGTCTGCAGCCCTGCCTAAATCGGCACACATGGCAACATCACAGGCCAAGGTGTGTGCAAGTGCCATCGTGGCTATGATGGCCAACCAAACGCCAGACCCGGCACCTGTGTTTGCCAATACCTGCTACAGCTATGTGAGTGATACCCTGGCCATGCATGTCGCGAATGTCTATCGCTATGATGAGATCAAAAAAATCATGGTGCCAGCCGAAGGCGGTGGCGTCTCCGATAAGCCTTCTGTGCTCGAAGGCAGCTATGCCAAAGCCTGGGCGCAGAATATATGGTCGGATGTCCTGACATAGGAGCTTGAATGCTTGCCCGTGTATTCACTAGATTTATTTTAATTTCATCCCTTGCGTTCCCGATCGCCAGTAATGCAGATACCGCTGAACTCATCGAAGTGCCAGTTAATCCTGCTGCCTCAATTGCCTTGCCAGCCGGATTCAAGCTCAATGTGTTTGCCAACCTCAAGGCCGCTAATAGCGATTTTTTCCGTGGTGCAAGATTCATGGCCTTTGGGCCAGATGGTAACTTATATATAAGCACAGGCATGGATAATCAGGTACTCATGCTGCCAGATGCCAATAAAGACGGCGTTGCTGACCAGGTGGTTGTGGTGGCAGATAATCTGAATGCTCCGCAGGGCCTGGCTTTCGTAAAGGATAAGTTACTGGTCGCCAATCAGGATGGCGTGGTCCAACTCATACCCAATAATGGAAAATGGCCAGCCAAATCAAGCCAACCCTTGATTAGCGGACTTTCCGCCGGTGGGCACAAGCTCAAGACACTCAAACTCGGGCCGGATGGCTACCTCTACTTGAATGTAGGCTCCAGCTGTAATGTATGCGATGAAACCGATGCCATGCGAGCCACCATCCATCGCTATAGCCTAAATGGTCAGCGAGCAGGTCAACCCGCAGGCGCTTTGGAGACACTTGGACGCCATGCACAGTCGCCAGTATGGGCTAGAGGTTTGCGTAATTCGCAGGGCTTTGCCTGGCATCCGCAAACAGGTGCCATGTTTGCCACCAATAATGGCTCGGATATGCGCGCTGACACTAAAGGCGGCAAGGTCAATGATGAGATTCCCCCTGAGCATCTCAATCGCATTGAGCCCGGCAAAAACTACGGTTGGCCGCATTGCTGGGGCGTGCGTGATGCTGCTGGCATATATCGCCATACAACAGATCCCAATTTTCCCGGTGCTGATGGTCTCTGCGATAGTGCACAAGCCCCCGAGATCACCTTTCCATCTCACTCAACACCATTAGGTATTACTTTTTTAAACGATACTAAATGGCCTTCAGAATATAAAACCGATGCTATCGTCGCGCTGCATGGATCATGGAATCGCCAGCAGCCGTCAGGCTATAAATTGGTACGCGTGAAATTTAAACAGGATAAGCCTGTCGAAGTAGTAGATTTCGCCACAGGCTGGCTGAATAATAAAAGTGCATGGGGTCGTCCAGTGGATGTAATTGTCGGCCCGGATGGTGCACTGTATGTATCTGACGACCGTGCTGGTATGATTTACCGCATCACCTATAAAAAATAAGCAGTTAAACAATAAAAAGTAGAGGCTAAGGATTATGTATGAAAGGTAATAGATGAAAATTCAAAAACTAATGAGTGCAATGATCATGCTTGCCACGCTGAGCGCTGGTTCTTTTGCGCATGCGGCAGAAGATGCGCCATCAGCCAATATGCTGGTCTATATCCATCCGCAGGAATACAACAACTCCATCAAGCTCTGGCAATATTACAAAGATTACTGGTATATGCAGGGCCCGCTGGTGGAAGCTGAAGCCAAACAGACTTTAGGTGCCGAGTTCGGTGACATTGGTATGTGTGACGAAAACCAGACCGCCGGCAAGGCCTTGGTATGGCTGCGCCCAAGAATGTTCTACAACCCACAGGTACAAACCTATTACGGCAGCATTACCGCTGTCGCCTATAACGCCAACGGCAAACCAATTGCAACTTACAAAGGCGAAGCCGAAAAAATGGGCTACCTAGATGTCTATCCAGAGAAGCAGATCATGACTGTTTACAAACAGGCCATGCAGGCGGTCGCCAGTAAAATGAAGGCTGATGCAAACCTTCAGGCAGTATTGAGCGATACCAAAGTCAGTAACGAGGCAAAAACACCGTGCTCTATGGTGACTTTGCTACCCGCACCGAAAATTCAATTCATGTCATTTTAAAAAGGATGCATATGCACAAGACTTCCAGATTTTCACAAACACTGCTTGCTTCACTGCTAGTTCCTATCCTGATGCTAGGTGCACAAGCGGCACAGGCGCACGATGCCAAGAAAGTAACCGGTCTGAAAACACCAGAGTCCGTGGTTGAAGGCAAAGATGGCAATATTTACGTCTCTGAAATAGGCGAGTTCGGCAAAGATGGCGATGGACAGATCAGCGTCATTGATAAGAACGGCAAGCTCAAGGTGTTTGCAACTGGCATGGATGACCCTAAAGGTCTTATTTTCATCGGCAAAGATTTATATGTGGCCGATAAAACCAAGGTACTGAAAGTGGCGCCAGACGGTAAGTGGCAGGTGTTTGTCCCTACAGAGGCTTTTCCTGTAGTTCCGGGCTTCCTGAATGACCTGGAAGCTGACCAGCTAGGTAATCTGTACGTGAGTGATAGCGGCGACCTCAAGGGTAAAGGCGGCGCGATCTATCGTATTAGTCCACAGGGTAAGGTGGCCAACGTAATTGATGGTGTGAAAGATGCGCGCATCCTCGCCCCTAATGGCTTGTTGCTCGACGATACAGGCCATGTGCTGATGGTGGTGGATTTCGCCTCCGGTATTTTATACAGCTATAACATGCAGACCAGCACCTTGACCAAGCTGGCAGAAGGTTTTGGCGGTGGGGATGGCCTGGTGCATCACCCAAGCGGCATTATGTATGTAAGCGATTGGAACAACGGCAAGGTTTACAGTGTGTTTCATGATGAAGTTACGCTGATCAAGGACGGCTTCAAGGCCTCTGCCGATATCGCATTGACAGCCGATGGCAAATACCTGCTGGTACCGGATATGAAAGCAGGCGAGCTGGTCTACCTGCCACTACATATCAAAAAGTAATCAGTACGAACAGTATTAGCCAGACAATAAAAAAGCCACCTCTGCGGTGGCTTTTTTATTAAATCAAATTCAGCTTACTCTTTAATGGTCACTGATTCGATAGTGATGGTCTGATAAGGAACATCGCCACCATCAGTTGGCGTACGAGCAATCTTCTGTACCACGTCCATACCTTTAACTACTTTGCCAAATACGGTGTAACCCCAGCCACGTTCTGATTTCTCTGTGTGGTTCAAAAAACCGTTATTTGCTACGTTGATAAAGAATTGTCCGGTAGCAGAGTGCGGGTCGCCGGTACGCGCCATGGCAATCGTGCCCAGCGAGTTTGTGAGGCCATTGTCCGCTTCGTTCTTGATCGGTGCGCGTGTCTTTTTCTCATTCAGGTCTTTGTCCATGCCACCGCCCTGGATCATAAAGTTGGAAATTACGCGATGAAATATGGTGCCGGCATAAAAATTATCCTTGGCATACTGCACAAAATTAGCCACGGTATTGGGTGCTTTTTCGCTATTAAGCTCAACCACAATCAAGCCCTGGCTGGTCTTGATCTCAGCTATCGGCCCAGCCCAGGCAATGCTGGAGGAGAGCATTGCAAATGCAGCAACAGGGAGTAAAAAACGATTTAAAGACATGAAAGTATCCTCTGGTTATTAACTTTAGTATTGGCCGTTAGTTGCCGGTATTAAACAGGTTAATCAGGCCATCCAGCCCGCTATAGTTCAAGGTATAAGTTGCCTGCTGCTGCACGATAGGTTTGGCGTGGTAAGCAATACCAGCAGCCGCAACCTGCATCATCTTCAGATCATTAGCACCATCGCCTATCGCTATCACTTGGTCAACTTTCAGGCCCAGTTGTTCACGCTTCTGCACTAATAAATCGGCCTTGGCCTGTGCATCCACAATATCACCTAGCAGATTGCCTGTGAGTTTGCCATCGATGATTTCAAGAGAGTTGGCCTCGGTATAATCCAGCCCGGCAATCGCCTGCACCCGGCTGGCAAAGAAATCAAAACCACCAGACACCAACATGGTCTTGATGCCATGCTGACGGCAAGTATCTATCCAGGCCTGCGCGCCGGGGTTGAGCTGCAAGCGTTCATCCACGACGCGTTTCAGTGCAGATTCGTCAAGCCCTTTGAGCAAAGCCACGCGCTGGCGCAAGCTTTCCGCAAACTCAATCTCACCACGCATGCTTTTCTCAGTAATCGCCGCCACCTGTGGTTTTAAACCGCACATATCGGCAATCTCATCGATACACTCAATATTGATCAGCGTGGAATCCATATCCATCACCGCCAGACCGATGGTTTTAAGTGTGAGCTTATCCGGCACAAACGCACAATCCAGTTGTTGGCTAGCACAAAAATCAATGGCTTCCTGCGATACGGATTCTTGCGTTGGCAGGTAATATGCGCGTTCCGCAATCTGCACAAACTGCTGACCTTGTGGCGCGTGGCACAGCTGATGTAAATGCAGAAGATGCTGAAAGCTAATGGATGGACCCTGGACTACAAAGCGCATGAGAAATGATCTTGAAAAATTAAGTTGTAATTATACACGGGCATGGTTAGATGAATTTGTAGTTGAATATTTGAAAAGGACTAAAAACTAGTGCTCTACGAGGCAATATCCGTAAGCTTTCTAGGGCAGAAGTCTGTGGCAATTTTTCATCTTTTCCATGCCCATCCACCAATATTTGGCCATGCTTCTCTAACTTCTTTGTTGCAAGACTTTGATTTTAGAAATTCTGCCTTCGATATTCTCATCGCGGAATAGGCATCGCTGGTTATTGCTACTAAATAAAACCCATATCCTTGCCTGATAGAGGTTGGGTTAGCTTCCTTTGGAGATACTACAAGGCGGTTAAGTCTAGACGATTTTATATATGCTGAAAAACAATGGTTAGAAATGAAAATATCCCCGCCATTCTTTTTCCCCCATGTTGTCATGTCATCCTTT
This sequence comes from Methylophilaceae bacterium, assembly GCA_035459965.1. Taxonomy (GTDB): domain Bacteria; phylum Pseudomonadota; class Gammaproteobacteria; order Burkholderiales; family Methylophilaceae; genus DATHXC01. Next base: position 110,878 of record DATHXC010000005.1, on the reverse strand, counting down.
ACTTCACCATCCCATTCAACAGAGAAGTCTTTCGATACTTCATAGTTTGGGCCTCCCAATTGCACAGTTCCAACAATCCCTTGCTCTGTATTATCTGGAGGAGTAAGAGGGCACCCGCCATCACCTGAACAGCCAGTATCACTTCGAGAAAAGTCAGCCTTTCCATCAACATTCACTATGACAATTTCTTCTGGCAATCGAACTTGGTATCGCGTTAAACCAAATAATTTTGCTATAAGGCCGTTTTCTACCTGCCAAGACCAACTCCCCCAATACCTAACTTCGGGTTTGAATTTAGAGTAATCGTGTTGCAGGTCTTTCAAATTTGAATATATATTTGGATAGCTATGACGTATTGCAGAATCAACTATTTCATCTTTACTTACATATTTAAGTCGCGTCCAAGAAAAGCCAGTAAGGTTGCCAAGTTCATAGATTAGTAAGGGAATAATTAACACTACACTATACAAGTAGTTTGGTAACGCAGCTTTCCATCCATTCATTAATGCGGCTATTGGGTAAAGAATCAGACCCCTTACAATTACAAACACGAAAGCGATTAGTATTAGAGAATAGGATGTTAGAGTTAACCACATACAATCTTACCTTTACTTTTTCTTCGATCTGCAAAAAACCTAGATAACATACCACCACACTCTTCAGCCATCACACCGCTAGTGACCACCGCATGATGGTTCAATCTAGCCTCAGCCATCAAATCAATCACACTGCCACAAGCGCCTGTCTTGGGGTCACTGGCGCCGTAGACCAAGTGGGCAATACGTGCATGCTGGATGGCACCGCTGCACATGGCGCAGGGCTCCAGCGTCACGTATAAGCTGCAGCCCAGCAAGCGGTAGTTGCCTATGTTTTTGGCGGCGTCGCGCAGGGCGAGCATTTCGGCGTGGGCGCTGGGGTCGTTGAGGCTGATGGGCGCGTTGCTGCCGCGGCCAATTATGACACCGTCTTTTACTACGATGGCACCCACCGGTACTTCACCTGCCTCAGCGGCTTGCGCGGCGAGTTCCAGCGCGACTTTCATGTAATCCTGATCGGTCATGTGCTGCTCATTATGTCTTAAAAGCGTTTACCAATTGCTTGAATGATTCCAGAGTCGTCGGGTTTAACTGTTTGCCATAGCGCAACCGGGTATAGGTCTCAGTCAGTTGCTTGATCTCACTGGCTTTAGCGGGTAGTCGTTTGGTTGCACGTTGGCAGAAGTCTACCGGCCCTTCATGTTTATAACGTTTTAGCCCGGCTTTTTCCAGCTTACGCAAAAACTCGGCGTATAGCCTTTGCAATGGATCTATTTTTATACGCGTGCCACGTAGCAGGAAGTAGCTCAATATCAAGCCTATGCTACCCACACTGACCATCATCGCCACTACCAGATCCTGCCAGGATATCTGTGTGCCAGCCAGGCGCGAAAGCAAATCCATCTGGCGTTGCTGGTTATAGCCCAGCACATACTGGTTCCAGCCGTTGTTCACTGCATCCCAGTTCAAGTAGAGCTTGCGCAACAGCGGGAAATCGCGGCGTGACATCATAGGCAGTACATCGTTTTCCGGCAACGCAGCCTCTATGCCGGATTCTACGCGCTCGGGCGACACGGCGGCAGTGGGGTCGATGCGCACCCAGCCGCGGCCTTGTAGCCAGACTTCAGCCCAGGCATGCGCATCGTTCTGGCGTACGATGAGATAGTTACCGATCAGATTGACCTCACCACCTTGATAGCCGGTGACTACGCGTGCAGGCACGCCAGCGGCGCGCATCAGGAATACGAAGCTGCTGGCGTAATGCTCGCAGAAACCACGCCGTGTGTTGAACAGGAAGTCATCTACCGGACTTAGCCTGGATAGCAATGGTGGCCGCAGGGTGTAGGCGAAAGGTTGTTCGCGGTACATAGTGAGCGCAGTTTGTACAATCTGCTCAGGCGTTTTCTTGGTATCCACCCATTGTTTGGCAAGCGAGAAAGTACGTGGATTTTCATCATCATTCAGTTGCAGCGCTAGCTCGCGATCTCTTGGGTTGAGCTCCGCAGCCAGCGAATAGTTGAGAAATGAGCTGCCGACATAACGGATACGAGTGCGTACCGGATCGCGCGACAGCACTTGCAGATCACTGCTCATCAGCGTGTCGGCAGGCGATGATTCGGGCATATCCAGCATTAGCAGCCAGTTGCGGTTATGGGGCTCCAGCGTGACGGTGTAATTGGTGGCTGAGCCTTGTACTTGCAGCGCCTCTTTTACAACTCTCTGATTCTGACTGCGCATGGTCCAGCTACGCCCGTCGTAATGCCAGAGCACTGGGCCACGCCAGTAGAGCTGATTATTTTTCGGCATTTCATCCTTGAACTGCACGCGAAAGGCAATCGCCGATGACAGGCTGAGCTGGCTGATATTGCCAGGCTGCATGGAATCCGATAGCCCAGTCATGCTTTTGTAGGCATCCTGCGGCACGCCCCATAGCGGGCCGGGCACACGCGGGAACAGGAAAAACAGCGCCAGCATCACAGGTATGCCCTGTGCCAGCAAGCTGCCTGCCAGCTTGGCCTGAAAGCGCCAGCCCAAATCACCATTTGGATGGCTGACACCAATCAGCGTAGAGGTGAGCCCGAAAACAGGGAGTAGTATAAAAGCGCCTACCAGCAAAGACTGGTTGAACAGGAAAGCGGTAATAGTAAGAAAGTAACCTGCAAACACCAGCAGGATATAGTCCCTCGGTTTTTTGGTTTCCATCAGCTTGAGCGACAGCATAATCGCAAGCAGCGCCACACTGGCATCGCGCCCGAACAGGCCTTTGTAGGTAAGCATAATGCCGAGGCCCGCCAGCAGGGTTAGCGGCATGAGGATGACCAGCTTGGGTAACTGCCAGCCATTCTTTTCTATGAGGTAACGCCATACGCCGAAAGCCGCAATAAATAAAGACACCCAGATAGCCAGATGCGAGACATGCAAGGCCATCACTGCAGCTAGCGAGACGAGCAACCAGCGCAGGTCAGGCATACCGGGCTTGATAAAAGTCTGGGCTTTAATCATCAATACTGGCCACTAGAATGCGGGTCATTAAATCTCCAGCAAGGCCAAGGCCTGCAGGCATTGCCGATAGTGGCCTTCACCAGTGCCCGGTGCTATTTCCAGTTTGGGCAGGCGCAGGCCATAGCTCTGCCTGTCCGTGTTGGCATCCACCACCCAGCGCGTGAGCTGGCGTATGCGTTGCTCAACATCATTGCCGGGGGTGAGTGACCAGTCGAGCCAGAGCGTGCTTTGCGCCTCGCCCTGAAACTGCTTGGTGAGCAAGCCTTGTTCGCGCGAAGAGGCTTTCCAGTCCACGCGGCGTGGCGAGTCGCCATACTGGTAATTGCGATGTCCGGCAAAATCGTCGTCACCACTTTTAGAGTCCAGTGCGCCTGCGGCGCCTTGTTCGGCCGAAGCAGGCAGGGGCAGGCTGGACAGTGCGGGGTGCGGATATACCAGGCAGCGATTATTCTGGTTGCCCAGGCCGACATACGCCCATACATGAAACAGGCTTAGCGGAAACTCGGTGAAGAAAGTTACCCGCCCAGCTTGCAGCCAGCCGCGTTTTTTTGTGGGTAGTTTCAGTTTAAGCGTGACTTGCCCTGCAGCAGTGATATCGGAATAGATGGGTTCAGCAACCACTTTTTTGCCTGTTTTTTTCTCTGGTTCAAAATGGGCTGCCACCGCATAGCGTGGCCGAGGCTTACTATCGGTGACGCGAATATCGAAGACAGCATCTTCACCGGCAAATACCGGCTCGGCACGGACGCTTTCGACGCTCAAATGCACCAGGTTGCGCCAGCTATGCAGCATGGCCATATTGCCCATGCCTGCAAGCAGGAATGTCAGCACAAAGCCCAGGCTCAAGGTGTAATTGATGGAGCCCAGTAGCATGGCCAGTAATACCACCAGGAACAGCCAGCCATAACGGGTGGGCAAGATATATATATGTTTTCGGCTAAGGATGGCTGGGGCGTTATTGGGTTGCGCGACCCTTAGCCATTGTTTCCAGTCCGGCAGTTTGAAGGCCTTAGCCATGAGAGTTGGATTAAGGAATAGCGACAGCGTTGAGCAGGTGCGTAGCGGTATCGCCCACGCTTTCCATGCCGCTCACCAGTTGCAACCTGTGCCCGGCCACGCCCGGCAACACAGCCTGCACATCTTCCGGCAAAGCGAAATCGCGGCCATCCATCATGGCCCAGGCTTGCGCGCATTGTTTGAGTGCCAACCCGGCGCGAGGGGACAAACCTGCGGCATAGCGTGATGAAGTGCGGGTGTAATTAAGTAGCGCTTGCAGGTAATCCAGCAGGGCATCCGAGATATGAATTTTGTCTACAGCCTGTTGCAGCGCCAGCAGCTCCGCGCCATTGATACACGGCTCTAGGCTGGCGATAGCGCTGCGCCCGCCCGTGTTTTTGAGCAGGTCGCGCTCGGCGTTGGCATTGGGGTAGCCCAGCTGGATGCGCATCAGGAAGCGATCCAGCTGTGACTCGGGTAGCGCAAATGTGCCGATCTGGTGGGTAGGGTTCTGGGTGGCGATCACGAAGAATGGCTGTGGCAGTTTGCGGGTTTCGCCTTCCAGCGTGACCTGGCCTTCTTCCATCACTTCCAGCAGCGCGCTTTGGGTTTTTGGTGTGGCGCGATTGACTTCGTCGGCTAGCAACACGTTGGTGAAAACCGGGCCGGGATGGAATTTGAACTCGGCCGTGTTGCGGTCATACACCGATACGCCGAGGATATCAGCTGGCAACAGATCACTGGTGAATTGTACGCGGTTGAATTGCAGGCCCAGTACTTGCGCCAGCGTGTGGGCGAGCGTGGTCTTGCCCATACCCGGCAGGTCTTCTATCAGCAGGTGGCCACGAGCCAATATACAAGCCAGTGCCAGCCTGACTTGCTGGTCTTTGCCAAGGATGATCTGGCTGGTGGCCGCGATAATGGTTTGCGTGATTTTTTGCATAGGGTCAGGGGCTCTTGTTTTCTAATACTTGTCTAATATTGGAAGGACAGTTATTGCACGCTATGGTTTTTCTGCGACCAGCGCACCAGCACATACATGATACCCAGCATCAGGCCTGCACCTACCCACATGCCCACGTCACTGGCGAGGGGCGCAGTCTCTTCCACCGGCATCACGATAAGCTTGCGCAACACGACGATCATGGCGACTTCGATAAAAGCTTCAACTTCCAGCTGGCTACCGCGCAGGTAGCGAATCTCAGCAGTGATGAGCGCGGAGATGGACCACAGCAACATCAGTGTACCGAGCGCATTGAGGAATCCATGTACCAGGTTATGGGCGTTGGCTGCGGCGCGTACATCCTGAAAGAACAGCCATGTGAACATAATGACGGCAATCGCCAGTGCCAGCCCGATAACAATATGGGCGAACCCATTGAGCCATGTCATGGCCTTGACTGCAAAATTATTGACTATATGAAGTTCGCGCGGGATATTTACTTTGTTCATTTTTTGTCCTTAAGTGACTAATGCCTGCTTAACTAATTTCAGATTCTGGCATTACATCATCAGTTGTTCCAGTGTTAGTTTTTCCAGTTCCTTGATCAGCCAGTTCTGGGCCTTGCCGCTACAGCTGCGCCATGCCAGAAAGGTCGGGCCTTCAGGCCTGGGCTCCTGTACCTGCTTGATGACGAGCTCTCCTCGGGATCCATATTTTTGTGCGAGGCTGATCGGCAGGTAACCTACGCCCAGCCCCCGCACCTGCGCCCTTAACTTGCTCTCCATGTCCGGTACGCTCAGCGTATCCTGCCCGGTGAGGATGCCGGAAGTGCGCGGTGGCAGGTTACGCGAGGTATCAGCGGCGGAGATGGAGCGATATTTCTGGATGTCTGCATTCTGTAGGGGCTCGGGCATGCTGGCGAGTGGATGGTGCGGCGCAACGGCAAACACGAATTGCAAAGAGCCTATTAACTTGGTCATATAGCCGCCGCCTGAAGGAGGGTCGCCCGGCGCACCCAGCGAAATATCGGCACGACCCGTTATCAGCGCATCCCAGCTGCCGCCAAACACTTCACGCTGTACCCGTATGCGGGTACCAAAGCCCTGGGTGTAGAAATCCTGCAGGATGGGGTAGAGCGCTTCTATACGGAACAGGTCGCTGAAGGCAATGGTGAGTTCGGTTTCTATGCCAGTTGCTACGCGCTTGACGCGGGACTCCAGTTCTTCCGCTGCATGCAGTAGGTTGCGGCCCTCGCGTAATAACTCGGCGCCAGCTTCGGTGAGTTCTGCCCGGTGACCAGTGCGATCAAACAGCTGGACGCCTAAATCGTCTTCCAGACGCCGCACAGCATAGGTGATCGCGGATGGCACGCGATGCAGTGATTCAGCCGCTGCGGCAAAGCTGCCTTTGCGTGCAATCGCGTCCAGAACCTCTATGGCATCGAGCGTTAATTTTGAGTTCATATTATTTGAATGATATATGCAAAATTATTCGCTATCCAGTGCTAACTAACTTATTTAATATGCATTTACGCATTCAATAATATTGAATTAACTGGATACAAAAATGGTGTGTCAGGCATGAAGGAGTTGGATATGGTTAACATTCGTAAATCACAGGAACGTGGTCACGCCAATCATGGCTGGTTGGATAGTTACCACTCATTTTCGTTCGCCCACTATTACGACCCGGAGTTCATGGGCTATTCAGTCCTGCGCGTGATCAACGAAGATATCGTTGCACCTGCCAGGGGCTTCGGCATGCATCCGCATCGCGATATGGAGATCGTCACTTATATGCTGAGTGGTGCCTTGCAGCATAAGGATAGCCTGGGTAATGGCTCCGTTATCCGTGCCGGCGATGTACAGCGCATGACGGCTGGTACCGGCATAGTCCATAGCGAGTTCAATGCCTCTGATGCTGAACCAGCGCACCTGTTGCAGATATGGCTGTTGCCAGAAAGCAATAACCTGACACCGGGCTATGAGGAAAAGCACTTCGACCAGCAGGGCAAAACCAATCACTGGCAATTGATTGCATCACCTGACAGCCGCGAAGGGTCATTAAAGATTCATCAGGATGTCAATCTGCTGGCGACATACTTGGAGCAAGGCAAGGCATTGGCTTATCGGGCCGCGGCTGCTGGCCGCAGTTTCTATCTGCAGCTGGCTAAAGGCAGTTTACTGGTAAACGGTAAAACGCTTATCGCAGGAGATGCCGTAGCAATTGACGATGCAGCTTCAATTGAAATTGAGGCCATAGAAAATGCCGAAGCCTTGTTATTCGATTTGCCCGCTCATTCGGCAAGTACTAGACACTAAACCAAGCCAGACATTAATTTTAATCATTAGACAGGAGCAATAAAAATGACAACAGTCGCAGTGGTATATCACAGTGGTTATGGCCATACAGCAGCACAGGCTAACGCAGTCGCCAGAGGCGCTGCCAAAGTTGCAGGGGTGGAGGTTTTGTTGCTGACAGCAGAAGAAGCCGGGCAAAAATTGGAACTTTTGGATGATGCGGATGCCATCATCTTCGGTAGCCCGACTTACATGGGTTCGGCTTCGGCACAGTTCAAGGCATTTATGGATGCGAGTTCCAAGGTGTGGTTCACCCAAGGCTGGAAAGATAAAGTGGCGGCTGGCTTTACCACCTCTGCCAGCCAGAGTGGGGATAAGCTCAATACCCTGATTCAGCTGGCAGTGTTTGCGGCACAGCACGCCATGGTTTGGGTAGGTGTGGGCCTGATGCCTGGCAACAATAGCAGCACTGGTTCGGTCAATGACCTGAATCGCCTTGGTGGATTCCTGGGCGCCCTTGCCCAGGCCAATAGTGACCAAGGGCCTGATGTTGCCCCACTTGCCAGTGATTTGCTGACAGCAGAACACTTGGGTGAAAGAGTGGCTACCGTGACTAAGAAATTACGCGGTTAACCATTTACTTTATTAAGTATTTAAATTTAGCAAGAAACCAGAACAGGAAAAAACATGAATAAAATCAAAACAACTTTGGGCTTTACTGCAGCAGCACTGGTATTAGCTTACAGCAACGCTATGGCCGCTAGCGAAACCTACAATATCGACCCTTCACACAGTTTTGCCAATTTTGCCATTCGCCATGTGGTGTCTAAAACTTCAGGCACTTTTAATGACATCAAGGGCGCCGTTGTGATTGATCGCGACAATCTGGCTAGCTCAACGGTGAATGCAACCATCAACGTGCTGAGCATCAGCACCAATAACGCCAAGCGCGATGCGCACATCCAGAAAGAAGAATATCTGGATGCAGGCAAATTCAGCGAGATGAAATTTGTCAGCACCAAAGTGGTCGCCAATAGCGCTACTGAGGGTGTGCTCACCGGCAACTTCACCATGCATGGCGTGACGAAGGAGATTTCATTCCCGTTCAAAGTGCTGGGTTTTGGCAGTGATCCATGGGGTGGTCAACGTACCGGCATAGAGGCACGTACTACATTAAAAGCCTCTGATTATGGCTTTGGCTGGGCATTGAAAGCTGGCGCACCGGTTGGCGATGAGATCGAAGTAACCTTGCTGATAGAGGGCGTCAAGCAGAAGTAGAATTAAAAATAATGTCTATACGGATGAGGCTTAGAGGCTTTGGCTTCCAGCCTCATTTCGCGTTTGTAAAATCTTGCATTTCTAAAATCTATAGTCTATAAAATAAAGGAATAAGCATGGCGAATGATCTTTTTACCCCAGTCAAACTAGGTAGCATTGACCTCAAAAACCGTATGGTGATGGCACCGCTTACCAGGAATCGTGCAGGCGAGGGCGGTGTCCCGCAGCCGATCAATGTTACCTATTACGAGCAGCGCGCTACTGCGGGCCTGATCGTGACCGAAGCTACACCTATCTCCCCGATGGGGCACGGCTATCCTGCATTGCCCGGCATCTATACCGATGCGCAAGTAGCGGGTTGGAAAAAGGTGACTGATGCCGTGCATGCCAAAGGTGGCAAGATCGTATTGCAGCTCTGGCATGTGGGCCGCATTTCACATCCCAGCCTGTTACCTGATGGCGTAAAGCCAGTTGCACCATCTGCCATCAAGCCAGCAGGCCAGGCATTTACTTACCAGGGGCTGGTGGATTATGTAGAGCCACGTGCTCTGGATGCCAGCGAATTGCCTGGCATTGTTCAGGATTATGTGCACGCCACTAAATGCGCACTAGCTGCCGGTTTTGACGGTGTGGAGATTCATGCTGCCAATGGCTATCTGTTAGATCAATTCCTGCGCGATGGTAGTAATAAGCGTACTGACAATTACGGTGGTAGCTTTGAAAATCGCACACGCCTGCTGTTGGAAGTGATCAAGGCGGTAGTCGATGTGGCAGGTAGCGACAAAGTCGGTATAAGACTTTCACCGGTCAATCCATTCAACGACATGTTCGATAGCAATCCGCAGGAATTATTCAACTATGTAGCCGATGCGCTCAATGCTTTTAACCTGGCTTATGTGCATGTGATCGAAGGCAATGTTGGTGGCGAACACCAGCCATTTGATTTTGTTGAATTGCGCAAGCATATCAAGAGTGCATGCATGGCCAACCTGGGTTATGACAAGGCACGTGGTAATGCAGCCATCGCCAGCGGTCATGCTGATGTGATTGCCTTTGGTGTGCCGTTCATCGCCAATCCAGACCTGGTGGAAAGATATAAGAAAGACGCGCCGCTCAATACGGCAGACTCAAATACCTTTTATGGCGGTAGCGAAAAAGGCTATATTGATTATCCAACGCTGTAATCATTTCAAGCACATCAAAATTACGAATCTCAAGGGAGCTTTAAAACATGCAAAAACCCGCAATTACCCAAGTAGTCATTGATAAAACACTGGCCGAGCGTTGGAGCGGCCGCGCCTATGATGCAGCCAAAACTGTCAGTCAGGAGCAGATTATTGCCTTGCTGGAGGCCGCACGTTGGGCGCCATCATGCTTCGGTGACCAGCCCTGGCGTTTCATCGTCTGGGATAAAACGACTGATCCAGTCAGCTGGCAGCAGGCCTTTGATTGCCTGGTGCCGGGTAACCAGGCATGGGTGAAGGACTCGCCCGTGTTGTTAGTTGCCCTTGCAGATAGCCTGTTCAACCATAACGGCAAGGAAAACCGCTGGGGTCAGTACGATACCGGTGCTGCATCAGAGAATCTCTGCCTGCAAGCCCAATCCATGGGTCTGATGGCACACCAGATGGGAGGTTTCGACGTTACTAAAACCCGTGAAACCTTTGCGATACCTGAGCAATATGCGCTGATGGCCATGATCTCGGTGGGCTATCCGGCAGATGTTTCAACGCTGACAGGCGAGGTGCTGGAGCGCGAAACCGCACCACGTACACGCCGGCCATTGGGTGAGCTGTTCTTTAAAGGTACTTGGGGGAAAGCAGTCATTTAAAGGACGACGCTCATTAATTAAGCGCTCATCTGATAGAATGTCGCATCAATAATTTACAGGATTGCATCATGGCCGTACTTGAACTGAACAAAGCCAATTTCAAAGAAACAATCGTTAACCATCCGTTTGTGATTGTTGACTTCTGGGCACCATGGTGTGATCCCTGCCTGACTTTTACCGATGTATTCAAGGCTGCTGCCGAGAAGAATCCTGACATTACCTTCGGCATGGTCAATACTGAAACCGACCCTGAAATCGGGGAGTATTTCGAAGTAGAAAAAATCCCCGGCATATTGGTGATTCGTGAGCAGGCCGGCATTCATGCGCAAATCGGTGAAATCGGCGCACCAGCGTTAGACAAGATTATCGAATGGGCACGTGAGTTTGATATGACTGAGGTGCGTGCCTATTATGCTGAGCAGGATGCCAAAGAGTCGTAATTTTTAGGCGTAAGTTTTTAGGTCAGTAAGGCAACAAAAAACCCGCTGCGACCACATGGTCACAGCGGGTTTTTCACATCAAGCTATGCAATTTTAGTGTTTCACGTTTGGGCTTGCCATCAGCTTGTCAATATAAGCGATTGAAATCGCTGACAATACAAATGCCATATGAATGACAGTCTGCGCGATTAGCACCTTGTCATCCAGGTTATGTGCATTGATAAACGATTTCAGTAGGTGAATCGATGAAATGCCGATAATCGCAGTAGCCAGCTTCACCTTGAGCAGATTGGCATTCACATGAGACAGCCAGTCCGGTTCATCCGGGTGGCCCTGCAAATTCAGGCGCGATACGAAGGTCTCATACCCGCCAACAATCACCATAATCAAAAGATTCGAAATCATCACCACGTCAATCAAGCCAAGTACTATCAGCATGATGTCAGCTTCGCCCAGGTGCGGTACTTTTTGTACCAGATGCGTAAGCTCCACCATAAAGTGAAATACGTATACACACTGTGCAACGATCAGCCCCAGGTAAAGCGGCAATTGCAGCCAGCGGCTACCGAATAAAATAGTGGACATGGCGGCCATGCGTTTTTGCGGTTGATTTTTTTCCATAAGGGTTACCTGTAAAACATTAGTTTAGAATGAGCACATACACTCAAATTGATTGTTGCTATGAAAATCACATTGCCTACTTAATAACAAAGCAAATGATAACAAATAAAGCACTGCATCATTAACCAATAAATAGATTGATCCATGTCCATTAAGTTCTCAGGGCCCAATAAGTTCTCAATCTGGAAAGTAGCATTTCCTACCATCGCCTTTTTTGGCGGATTCCTTTGGGACGCCTTAACCATCGGGCGCTCAGTGCATGCCTCGGATCTATGGATACTCTCAGGCTATCTGCTAACCGCCGCGCTTATCTTGTGGTGGCTGGGTTACCGTAATGCGCATGCTCCTACCAATCAGCCGGTGGATGCAGTGCCTGGCCGGTTTGAGCGCATTCCTTATCTCTTACTACAGTTCCTGTTCGGCGGCTTGTTCAGCGCGCTATTTATTTTTTATATCAAGAGCGCCAATCATTTACTGGCGCTTTTATATTGCATATTCCTTGGCACCTTATTGATTGCCAATGAATTCATCCATGATAAATATCGCCGCTTTACGCTGACATGGACACTGTTTGGCCTGTGTACTATCTTGCTGCTGAATTTTGTGCTGCCTTTTATTGTCGGCAGTGTGCATTTTGTCTGGTTCTATATCAGCACCTTTGCCGGGGTAGGGATCACCTTGTTGCTGCGTAGTATTACACCGGCACAACCGGGCAAGGTCGGCCCGGTATGGCTAGTGGCCATCTTGCTGGCAGTCGCCTATCCGCTGGATATTATTCCACCCGTGCCACTGGTCAAGCGCGATCTCAAAATGGGGGTTGCCCTTGAAAAATCACCGGATCAATACCTGCTGACTTACGAAAAAAGCTCATGGTTGCAGCCATGGCGCCTGTTTAATGATGAGCTACATCTGGCCGCAGATGGTCGTCTCTATTGTGTGTCATCAGTCTTCGCACCCAGCGGCCTCAAAACGCGCCTCTATCACCACTGGCAATATTATGATCAGAAAGTAGGCTGGCAAGAGGCCGGACGTATCGGTTTTGACATGACAGGCGGACGAGACGGTGGTTTTCGGGGCTATAGTTACAAGCAGGGCCCTCAACCTGGTGAGTGGCGAGTGAGTGTGGAAACTGAGTCAGGGCGGACTGTGGCAACGCACCGATTTAGATTGTTGGCAGGTGAGGCAGAGCAAGACAGGCTTGTGGTTATCAAATTCTAACTGCTTGTTGTTTGGAGCATTATTCAAAGATTATTTAATTTGCCATTCCAGGGTGAATTTGCTGCCATCGACTTGCCCTAGATTTTCTTGCAGATAAGGCAGTGTCTCTTGCAGTATTTTCGGCAATGTCCACGGCGGGTTCACAATAAACAAGCCACTGCCATGCATACCGAAGCCCTCTAGTGAAGGCGTCTGCACCGTCAGGTTTACATGTAGCCAGTCAGTCAGGTTAAGCTGTTTGAGCTTGGCTATCATCTGCAATGGCTCAGGCCGTTGCAGCAATGGATACCAGACAATATAGGTGCCAGTAGCAAAGCGTGTCAGGCTATCCTTAATGCAATCTACCACGCGCTGATAATCGACTTTTTCTTCATACGGTGGATCGATCAGCACTACCGCGCGACGAGTTGGTGGAGGTAGCATGGCTTTGATTCCAGCAAAGCCATCTTCGGCTTCTATCATGACTTTGCGGCCTGCGTGTGGAAAAGTCTGGCGTAACAGCTTGCTGTCCGTGGAATGCAGTTCGAACAAGCGCATGCGGTCGCCTTCACGTAGCAAGCTTTCTGCAACCACCGGCGAGCCGGGATACAGCTTGAGCTGCTTGGGCGGGTTAAGGCTTTGCACCAGATCAACAAATGCCCTTAATTCCGCTGGCATGCCTTCATCATTCAACAGGCGGCTGATGCCGCTGTTGAACTCTGCGTTCTGCGTGGCATAGCCGCTATCCAGTGCATATTTTCCGGCACCCGCATGGGTGTCGATATACCAGTAGGGCTTATCTTTTTGTGCGGTGTAGGCGAGCACCTGCATGAGCACAAAGTGTTTCAGCACGTCGGCATGATTGCCGGCGTGAAAAGCGTGGCGGTAACTAAGCAAAATGACTTCTAGAAAAAATTAAAACGATTTAATGAAAGATGAAGTATTACTCAACAACACCGCAAGCGATTCTTGCGCCTCCACCACCTAACGGTTTAGGCGCATCGCTATAGTTATCGGCACCCTCATGAATCATAATGCTACGGCCTATGATGTCAGCAAGCTTGAGGTGTGGCGCCAGCAAAGGCTTCTCAGCACCATTGTCGGCGGCGACTTCAAGCACTGGCAGGTCGCCTTGATGGCCCTGACCAGCAGGCCCTTCATGCTTGCCACTTTTGCTTGGATCGTAATGGCCGCCAGCACCTATACCAGCCTGCATCTTGCCGTCTTTTTCACCTTCAGCGCAGCTGGGTTTTTCGTGAATATGAAAGCCGTGCGGGCCGGGAGTCAGCTCGCCAATATCGGGCTTGATAATCAGGCCATGGTCACTATCGGTGAAGGTGATCACGCCGATGATCTTGCCTACACCAGCTGCGCTGATGGCATTGATGGCGACCACTTTTTCTGCAGCAAAAGCGGGCAGGGTGATTAGCAATAGCGTTGCTACTAATAGACGGTTTCGCATGGTCATATTCCTTAAATATGCTGGATGGATCATTATAAACTCTGGGTCAGGCTTTGCTTGAAATTAATAAGTTTGCTTAATATTAAAAGCTTGCAGCCCAAACCAGGCTGTCAACTTTATCAGTTGGTCAGCGTTTAATGACCAACTATATGGCTATAGTTGTTTGACTAAGTTCATGGCTGCCTAATTAATCACAAAGGAGAACAGATATGCAAAATAATAGAATCACCGGTTTGTTTATAGTGCTTGCAATGCTTGCTACAGGGCAAGCACTGGCTGAAGATGCAGCACCGGATAGCGCTGGCTCAGTACGTGAATCACAAGCTGATACCAATAAAGACGGCAAAATAAGTTATGACGAATTTAAGGCATCCCACGAAAAAAGACTGGAAGCGCAATTTAAGAGAATGGACATCAATGGAGATGGCTTTGTAGATGAAGCTGAGAGACAGACAGTGCATGACAAAATGCGTGACATGCGCGCCAAGCGCAAACAATCTGCAGAATAAGCTCATTTTAAATTCAACATGTAACGGATGCTGATTGATTTCAGTGTCCGTTTTTTTATTGTGCTTTATAGAGCCAGCCTGCTAGCATTGTGAACTTATGAAACACGACCAGCACGAACATCAGCATTCCCACGACCACAATCATTCCGACAAGCATGAGCATGGCCATACACATCATGAAGCAGGAGCCTCATTGCTGTGGCCTTTGCTGCTTACGGCGGCATTTGCGTGTATTGAGGCGGTAGGGGGCTGGTATACCGGCTCGCTGGCTTTGCTGGGTGATGCCGGGCATATGTTTTCCGACGTTGCCGCGCTTGGCTTGGCCTGGCTTGGGGCGTGGATAGCGCGCAAACCTGCATCCCATATACACAGCTTTGGCCTGATGCGGGCCGAGGTGATTGTGGCCATGGTGAATGGCTTGGTGATGCTGGTAGTGGTGACCGCCATTGTGTATGAAGCGATCCAGCGGCTGCAAACACCCCAACCAGTGCAAGGCGCAGAGGTCATGCTCATTGCATTTCTGGGTTTAGTGGTCAATATCGTCGTAGCCAAACAGCTGCACCAGCATCAGCACAATATCAATAGCCGTGCCGCGTTGCTGCATGTGATGGGTGATCTGCTGGGTTCGGTAGCCGCGCTGGCGGCTGGTGCCGTGATCTATTTTACGGGTTGGATGCCGATAGATCCTATCCTGTCATTATTTATTTCCGCACTGATCCTGTTTTCTACCATCCAGTTGTTGCGTGAAGTGCTGCATGTGCTGATGGAAGGTGTACCGCGCCATCTCGATATTGCTGTAGTGACTTCGACCATGGCTGAGTTGCCGCAGGTGGATGGGGTTCACAGCGTGCATATCTGGGCGTTATCGTCAGAAGTCACGGCACTCTCCGCGCATGTGGCGTTGCAGGATATGAATAAATGGCACGATGTGCTGCTTAGTCTGAGAAGCATGTTGCATGAACGCTTTGATATCGACCATGTGACCTTGCAGCCGGAAGTTAGCAGCAGTGACAAGCATGGCTGCGCACTAACTAAATCCCATCACTAGAAGCTAATATTTAGAAGGAGAGCAATATGCCTTATATCAATATCAAGCACGCAGGCCCATTATCACGCGAGCAAAAAGCCGAAATCGCCAAGGAAGTCACCGAGACCATGCAGCGCGTGGCGCACAAGCCTGCCAATTACACCTACATCACATTCGATGAAGTCGAGTACGAAGACTGGGCGATAGCGGGCAAACTGCTGGACGAGTAGACGTAAATGTTTGACCCCAAGCGCATACTGAAATCATTACCCAATCTGCCCGGCGTGTATCGCATGATCAACGCTACAGATGAGGTGATCTATGTGGGTAAGGCCAAAGACCTCAAGAAGCGGGTGTCGTCCTACTTCAACAAAAATCTGCCCAGCCCACGAACGCGCATGATGGTATCGAATATTGTGCGTATTGAAACTACAGTGACGCACACCGAAGCCGAAGCGCTGCTGCTTGAGAATAACCTTATCAAGAGCATGATGCCGCGTTACAACGTGCTATTCCGCGATGATAAATCCTATCCTTACATCGCGCTGACTGGTGATGCGTTTCCACGCCTTGCGTTCCATCGCGGCACACAGCGCAAGGGTGCCAATTATTTTGGCCCTTTCCCCAATTCGGTGGCGGTGCGCGAGAGCATACAGCTATTGCAAAAGGTATTCCGCCTGCGCACCTGTGAAAACACCGTGTTTGCCAATCGCTCGCGCCCCTGCCTGCAATACCAGATTGAGCGCTGTACAGCGCCTTGCGTTGGTTATATCTCGGAAGAAGATTACCGCCACGATGTCAGCCATGCCACCATGTTTTTGCAAGGCCGCGAAAAGCAGGTGATGGATGAGCTCACAGACAAGATGATGCAATCAGCTGAAAGCCAAGACTTCGAAATGGCAGCCGTGTATCGGGACCGCATGCAGAGCCTGCGGCAAGTGCAGGCCAAGCAGTTCGTGAGTGATTTTAATGTCAGCGATGCTGATGTGATCGCCTGTATCGAGCAATCTGGCCAGCACTGCGTCAATCTGGTGATGATACGAGGCGGGCGGCATCTGGGAGATAAAAGCTTCTTTCCCAAAAATGCGGATGGCGCTGACTTGGAAACCACCATGGAAGCCTTTCTGGAGCAACATTACGTTGCGCAGAACATGCCGCCGTTGATAATTGTTGGCGTGCCCATTGATACAACTGCACTGGAAGAGGTTTTCAGCGAGCAAGCAGGCCGCAAGGTGCGCATCAATACCAATGCCATAGGCGATAAGCGCGTGTGGCTCAAAATGGCGCAAACCAATGCCGAGCTCGCATTGCAGCAACGCGCTTCACAGTCTGCCAACCAGAAAGAGCGGCTGGTCGCCCTGCGTGAGGCATTGACCCTGGGCGATAACGTGGAGCGTATCGAATGTTTCGATATCAGCCATACCATGGGGGAGGCCACGGTGGCGTCATGTGTGGTGTTCGACAAAGGCGACATGCAAAACTCGGAATATCGCCGCTACAACATCACCGGCATCACGCCGGGTGATGATTACGCCGCCATGCGCGATGTATTGACTCGCCGCTACAAGAAAGTCGCAGCAGGCGAGGGCAAGCTGCCCGATCTGGTGTTTATCGATGGTGGCAAGGGCCAGCTGGGCATTGCCGTTGAAGTCATGCATGAAGTAGGCTTACCTGATATTCTTCTGGTTGGCATCGCCAAAGGCGAAGAGCGTAAGCCCGGGCTGGAACAGATGTTTTTCCCAGATCGTGATGAGCCGGTTGGCCTGAGAAAAGATCATCCGGGCTTACACTTGCTGCAGCAGATACGCGATGAGGCCCACCGCTTTGCAATTACCGGCCACAGAGCACGGCGCGGCAAAGCGCGTATGCACTCATCGCTGGAGGATATCGACGGTATCGGTGCCAAACGCCGAAAAAGCCTGCTGGTACGTTTTGGCGGGCTGGAAGGCGTTAAAAACGCCAGTGTGGACGAGTTGACTAAAGTTGAAGGCATCAGCCAGGCACTGGCAGAAAAAATATATCAGGAGTTACATTAAATAATGTGGAACGTACCCAATAGCCTCACCATGCTGAGAATCCTGCTGATTCCGGTATTTGTGGGTATCTTCTATACATCCAACACTTTTCTGAGCTGGCACGAGAAAAACGTGTTGGCTACACTCGTATTTGCCCTGGCTGCACTTACCGACTGGCTGGATGGTTATCTGGCACGTGTCCTCAATCAAACCTCTGCCTTCGGCGCGTTTCTGGACCCTGTGGCAGACAAACTCATGGTAGCCGCAGCTTTGGTTATGCTCATCGAGTTTGAGCGCGTAGGCGCGCTGGTGGCGTTTATTATCATCGGTCGCGAAATTGCCATCAGCGCATTGCGTGAATGGATGGCCGGCATGGGTGAGGGTTCCAATGTCGCAGTCGCCTTTATCGGCAAGGTAAAAACGGCTGCACAGATGATCGCCATACTATTTCTGCTGTATTACGACCCAATTGGCAGCATCGACATAAAATTTATTGGCCAGGTTTTAATCATCATCGCTGCATTTTTAACATTGCTGTCAATGGCTTACTACCTCAAGGCCGCATGGCCACGCATGAGTGCTAAATAATAAGCGTGAATCAGCCTTGACACCTGCCTGAAAATCGCTAAAATGCTGCCTTCTTAACGCGGGAATAGCTCAGCTGGTAGAGCGATACCTTGCCAAGGTATAGGTCGCGAGTTCGAGTCTCGTTTCCCGCTCCAAATATAAAAAAGGGAAGGCTACTGTTCAGGTTGCTTTCCCTTTTTTGCTCTAACCCTAACGTTTCTTCTAAAGCGTTTACTGCGGTTATGGCGCGATAGCAAAATGGTTATGCCGCGGCCTGCAAAGCCGTTTACGCCGGTTCGATTCCGGCTCGCGCCTCCAACACCTTGTTTTTTTCTGTTTCACTCTGTTTCATTTCAAATCAAAACCCGCTAGTATTCAGGCTTCTCAGGGCTTGCGGTGTTTCATCATGTTTCACTCTATTCCGTCTTATTGCATGTGGTCGAAGGGTATCGGCAAGGGTATCGAGGTTTCAATACCCTTATGCTGACCTCAAAACAGATAGACGGCGCCAAGCCAAAAGACCGCCAATATAAGCTGTATGACGCTGACAGTCTGTATCTGATCGTCACCCCTCGCTCAGTTAAAAGCTGGCGCACCAACTATAAAATCGACGGTAAAAGCAAGACTAAAACCTTTGGTTTATATCCCGAGATCAGCCTGGCTAAAGCTCGCCTGCTTAATTCCGAATTTAAGGATTTTCTCGCGTCCGGAATGGCGCGATCGATGCCGACATTCGATGCCTTGAAAGCCGACTGGTATAAGCACAAGCTGCCTGGCCTGAAAAATATCAAGCATAAACAAACCATCATGAGCCGCGTCGACACCTATGTTTCGCCGGTGATCGGTAAGAAGGTCATCGACACCATAAAACGGGCAGACCTGGTGGATATGGTGCAGAAAATTCAAGCGAAGGGTATTTCAGAGACCGCGCACCGGGTAGCCATGCACGTGCGGCAGATCCTGGACTATGCGGTGGACATCGGTAAATTGGAAAATCATCCGGCCGTCAATCTTTCACGCGTGCTGCAGGCGCCAAAAGTCACGCATATGCCGTGCGTATCGATCGAGGAAGCCCCGCAGCTGTTTAAAGACATCATGGCCTATACCGAACCGATCACGCGCATAGGGTTAATGCTTACAGCGCTGACGATGACGCGCACCGGCGAGATCAGGTGGTGGGAGCTATCGGAAATCCGCGATAAGACGTTCTGGGTGATTCCTGAAGTGCGTATGAAAATGGGTAAAATCCATGTGGTGCCGCTGTCGAAGTTCGCCCTGCAGCTGCTGGATGAAATCAACCTGCACACTGGTGACTATAAATACGTGCTTAATTCACCGACGCGGCCGGCGCACCCGATCAGTGAAAATACTATGTTGTTTGGATTGTATCGCCTTGGCTACCGTAACCGCATGACGGTGCATGGATTCAGGGCGCTTGCGTCGACCGTTCTGAATGAACAATCACCATTCAGCCGCGATGTGATAGAGCGGCAGCTGGCGCACCAAGAAACTGATGCTGTGCGTAAGGCGTACAACCGGGCGGAATATTTAGAGGAGCGCGTGAAGCTGATGGACTGGTGGGCTGAATGGATATTGGCCGCGATCGCTAAAAAGCCAAACTGAAGTTTAAGCCTTAAAAGTCACACCTGCGGTGCATAAGAATGCGCCGGCCCAATATATAGATTGAATCCGATCCCCGGATATTAGCCAAGCAATTGCTAAAATTGCGAACTGGAAAAGTAAAAAATAATTAAGATATATTTGCATCATTTAAGACGTAATGGATTTGGCTTTAATTGTAAATTCTTTTTCATTTTGTTTTCTACAGCGCTTTGGATATCGACATCATTTTCAGCGGCAAGTCCTAAAGTTCTTAGAATAATGTCTGCCAATTCCTCGCCAAAATGATCTGTTGGAGCATCGCTGCGGACCTCGTTTGCAGCTTCTCCACATTCAGAAACTATCAACATCAACGATTCAAGTTGAGTTTTATTTTTCCACCATCCCATTTTTATCAGCCATTGCTTTTGTTTTTCTGCAATATCGTTTAGATACTTAGCTCCATTCATTCTGTCTCAATCCTTATAATCTTTGTTTTACTCAGGGTTAGATGATCCCTGAATCCCATTAGTGAAACCTTCATGTTGTGTGCACCGAAGCCAAAGCAATCCCAATTTGCGGGATGGGACCACCGGTGTCGATTCCACCATTTCATTTTTATTTCACGAAGCTGGCTATCGGTAACAATTAGCAAGCTTGGACCTAGTAGGTTATCAACATGGTCGTAAAGGCTGCTCATGCTTAGGACTGCCCGGTGAAGTTCGGCAGGTGCTTTTCCAGGGTCGCCCGAAACCAGATAGGGTGGGCACCGTCATCGATATCCGGCTCGGGCAGTATCCCTTTTTGCCGCATCCGATAGATAGTGGTGCGACTCTTGCCATCGAGCAGCGCCATTAAATCTTTCAGGTTGAAACTGTTTTTTACTGGCTTGTCGTTCATGATGCGGTCCTCATTGATTTAAGGGCTATGCTAAAAATACGGTTCGGCTTAACGATGCAGCCTTTAGGGTATGGCCTGGTGGAAGTCACCAATATTTCATCCGGAATAACGCCGGCCAGAAAAAATGGTTTTGTGTCCGGGTTGGGATGCTGGCTGCAGTGCGTTACCCGCCATTGACCTTTCTTTTCGTTAGGTTTGGCTGGGTCAATGTGATGCGGTTCGAATTTCGCCCACAGTCCGTATTGGCTATTCATCGTTTTCACCGATCAGTTGAAAAGTTGTCTTGCAAAACCCGCAGATCCAATATGCGCACATTTTTGTATCACCTGGCATTAAGTGCAAAATCGTTGTAGGGCAAACGGGGCATGGTCGGTGATGCTGGATGACTGAAGTAATTCCTTTGCCGTCATCAAGCGCAGCCAATAGCCGATTGCAATCTAGAAATACCGTGGTCATACCTTCTTTACATAAACCGCTGCTGGGCCATCTTCAGTGTCAGTGATCCATGCAAGTAGCCATCCTTCACCCTCTGGCTTACTTGGTACCCAATAGGAACAGTCTGGGCTGTTGCCTTCAAAGTATCGGGTGCATATTTCTTCACTAGCATCGCCCTCTAAAGAAACCACTTTGTATTCATATCCCAAATTTTCAATGAAGCGCCAAGCTGCCTCGCCCTCATCATCTGTGGCCATTTGGCGGTAAATCAGATCCGCATCCGGATGTCCAACAAACCCGAATTCATCACGACCAGGCATGCGCTCCGGATTGAATAGATCAGCTGGTACTTCAATATCGGTAGTGGTCATACAAGTTCCTTTTGTGTATAGGGTGTTTCGTTGGGTGTTAAAAGCGGTTCAGATTTTTCCCTGAACTTCGCCAGGTTTTTCTCTTTCAGCTTGGGCTCGATCATCCTGGCCAGCGCCTGCAGCCGTTCGGCTGGCTTTAAATCCTTGTTGTAGGTAATGGCCAGCAGCTGCTGGTAAAACGCCTGCTGCACTTCCAGCGCCTTAACTTTCTCATTCCATACCAGCGTGGCATTGGTCTTATGGTCCTGGATGTCTTTTTCAAGCAGGCGGGCGAGCGGGGCGAGTTGTTCATGCAATACCTGGTAGTACTTGGCCTGCGCCTTCTGGCTCTCGCCCAGGTGTTCGCGGCATATGCGGGATATCAGTGCGTCGACACGTTCACGCTGCATGGTGGCCCCCGTCGACGTGTAAGAATCCACCTGATTGATTACCGAGCGCTGCCGGCGCAATATGGCTGCAGGAGAAAAAGCCATGATCAATAACCTGATAGTTGACAGCGCCAGTGCAAATTTTGAGATTACGCAGGGCGGTCGCGTGTATAAATTCCAGGTGCCTAACGAGCTGCTGGAAGAGATTGCGCATTACGACGCCGAAGAGGCCAGCGAAGCGCTGGACTATGGCGCTGTGTTTGAGGATTACGTGGAGAAATTCCACGCGGTGGCGCTGGACCTGATTAAGCACGGGCCGGAAGAGGGATATATAATCATCATTACCCCTGAAAACTTCTATGCATAGATGCCCACCACATTCCCTATACATCCCAGCCTGTTTATCACCCTGGACAGCATCCACGAGCGTGGCGATGCCGTAATTGATAGCCTGAAGGCAAAGACCTTGATGGACCTGGGGTACGTCACCTTGCATGGCACGGACTGGCATACCACCAGTAAAGGCCGCCAGTTCATGAAGCTCTACGGACGCACCCCCGAATTCATTTCGATCGTCCGCGCGGACTGGCCGCATCAGTTGCTTGCGTCGATCCGCAAGTGCCAATACAACAGCCAGCCGGATCTGCCCAATGAGGCGCTGCAGGCCTTGCTTAATACCGGTTACCTCATCCATGCGGAAACAGGCTCTTGGATGATGACCGACAAGGCCCGCGAACTCCTGCGAAAATATGCAGATTGATCTCATGCTTTTTCCCACCCAGCACCCATGCAAGCCATTCCACTCACACCATGCCGAAAGCTAAGTATTGGATTGACAGTGCACGGCAAGCCTTCAGAGACGCACCACGCTCCCTTTTTATGTTTGCATCCGGCGCATTCATGAGTAACCCAATGCTTGGCGCATTCTCTGCCGGCCGCACCATTAGCCCGTGCGGCTTTCAAAAAAGAAGCCCAGCGCTTGCGTCTGGTTGCTTCGTCAAAAACATCCTTTTTATTTCCTAAGATGTCAGCAAAAGACGAATTTACTGAAGTGAATAAATCTAGACTCATCTCGGCCCCCTCATGCTACTAACCTCATGTCTTCCCCTTCGTGGCAGGCCGCATACAATGCTGCTGCGGGGTATGGTGAAACGGAATTTCCGCACATCTTTACCTGCTTGCTGCCGCTGAATTTTCGGCCGTCATGTCCGTGGGTGATGATGTAATCGGGGCGGAACCCCTGGGCGGCATATAGCTCTTTCGGAGCCAGCATGCGCAGCTTAATATCCACAATGACGTAGGGCGTGCCTTGGTAAATCACTGTTACAAGCGCCAAGCGGTCTTTGGTGGTGATGGTTGGCAGCGGTTCCTGCATGCTGCTCATGTTGTCGGTACCGTAATAAGACATGATGAACGCTGATACACGCAGTGCGCGGGCTTCGTCATCCGGGGAAAGGGTGCATTCCACTAAGGCATGGTGGCCGCCGCTAGCGGTGATGGTGTCAATGGGTGCGTCTGCCGATGATCCGGTCATGTTGTTGCGCAGCGTGCATAGGTGGGCCGTCACAAGTTGCTGCTGACTTCCGCTATTGGTGATGGTCGAGAGGGGGTCGGTCGCTGCTTTGCCGTCGCCGTCGTAAAATCCGCCGTTCATCTGTGCCAGGTGCGCGGTGACAAGTCCATGTTTTTTACCGCCTGCAGTGACCGTGCCGATGGGCTGATCGATATCCAACACCCGTGGTTCTTGCCCTGGGGCTTCGCCATACCCCATTTGTATCATCGAGGCGATCGCCAACGCCTGGCCGTTGCTGGCGGTTATGGTGCCAAGAGGTTCATGTGCGTCTTTCGCACCAGATCCCCAACGTTTAACGCCATCCGCCGTGCCATCGCCATGCCCGGCTTGAATCATCACGGCGCTGGCTAGGGCATGCCCCCCTGTCGAGGTGGTCGTGCGCAGCGGGTCATCGGGGCTGAAGGTGCATTCAGAATTGCTTTTATGCATATCGGTACGCATCAATACAGCACTCGCCAGCGCCATCGCGTGGGGCGATCCGGCAGCGCGCTTTGCATCGCCGCCTGAAGTAATGGTCGGCAGCGGGTCGGTTAATGGCTGTCCTGTGCTATCGCCTCGCATTTTCGTCAGGACCGGTGTTACCAGGGCGAACTCGCCGCCTTTGGATGTCGTGATGGTCCTTAACGGCTCCTGAATGCCATGAACGCCGCTGGAGCTGTTATTGGTGATTGGCACAATGAATGGATCGGTGCTGTCCAGCACAAAGCGTTTAATGCCTTTGGCAACGCGGCGCATGGTGGCTTTCGCCAGGTCTTTCTTGCGGTCGAATATCGATCGCGATTCGATGCTGAAATCGATGTACTCATGGGCGCCGTGCCATTTAAGCTGGCCTTTTTTGGGCTTCTTAAAATGGGTGGGTGCTGGAAAGGCAATCGGTTTGCCGTCATTGCGTGCCACCATGAACAGGCGGTCCCTGGTGGTGCCGGCGCCATAATCTGCGGCCACCATGTGATCCCACTGCACGTCATATCCCATGTCGCGCAGCTGGTCGGTGAAGGCTTTCCAGGTGCGGCCCTTGGTTTTCGGATTCGGCACTAGGTACTGAAACTCACGCGGCACGCGTTCGCCCGGATCTGCAACGCGGTTTACTTTCTTACCGTCCGGCCCTTCGATCATATGCAGGGTGATGACGCGGCCTGTGGCTTTGTCACGCTTGGCAACCAGGCTTCCCCATTTTTCTACCTGGTGGACGTTCTCCAGGGTGATGACCCGTGGTTGCGCCTGGCCTGCCCAGCGTTTGCCGATCCATGAAAGGGCGCGAATCTTTTCATTGCGTGGCTGGCCGCCTGCTGCCTGGCTGTGGTGGGTACAATCTGGCGATAAATGTAAATGACCGACCGCACGGCCCTGGGTGACAGTACGCGGGCACACCTCAAACACATCCGCCACAAAGTGCCGTGTGTCTGGATGGTTGGCACGGTGCATGGATAGCGCATCGTCACTATGGTTGATGGCGATATCCGGATGCCTGCCCGAAGCCATCAATATGCCTTCCGACATGCCGCCGCCACCTGCAAATAGGTCCACGATCAGTTCGTGGTGCACGTCCAGGTTCTGTTGGGTTAAATGGTTGATGGTGGATTTCATGGTTTTACGACCTTGAATTCAATTACCCACACCCAGGGGTTTTTATCCCAGCTGCCGGCGCCGTTGATAGATTCCCATAAATCCTGATAAGCCATGACAGGGCCAGTCCGTTCCGGTGTCACATCTAAAACTCCAATAAACTTATCTCCCCTCCAATGAATACCTTCGTCAATGGCATCTTGTGGGCTACAATCATTTAAGCGCTCAACCCTGACGCTGACTATTTCAAGCTGGATCCGGCTGAATTCCCTCGGCATGAATATAGATGGCAGCCATTTGTTAGGGTCGCTTTTTCCATCTGCCCGATAAACAGGCTTAAAATCGTAATCGTGCCTGTCTTTGGGAGAGTCCATTTCCTCCCACTCATCATATTCAATGCTCACTTGACGATAACCTTGCCAAGTTTCTTTCACCCATAGCTGATCGTCTTGCTTACCGTATGGGCATGAAATTTTCCCTGTTTTGCTATTTGGTAGAGGCGACGCAAGCGTATCCGAACGTGGATTGCCGCTAGAATCCTGCCCAAAACAAAAGCCATTCCAGCAAAAGTTACCTTGAGCATCGATAAAAGGCTGGGGGTTAATCATCCGCCTGGTCTGTGTCTTGCTGCCGTCAAGGATGGCCCGCACCATAGGTGCGCTAAATAGAATCGGCTTTTCTTTAAATATGCGAATCATTGAGTTTTTCCTCGGTGCCGTTTAACAGGATGATCTGGGCGGTTTTGGCGATGCTGGTAATCTCTTTGCGATCGTTGCCGCGGAATGCCTGGCGTGTTTTGTCCAGGGCTTCCTGGGCGGCTTGCACGTGCGCCTCGCTGATGGGCATGCCTAAATCCAACTTGCGATTGATGCGGCGCAATGGTTCCAGTATCAAACCCAGCTTTAGCTCATTGCTGATGCGCTGCCAGGTGAAAATCCAGCCACTGAGGGCAGGGCATACGGCATTCCAGGCGCCTTCGTTATCGCGGAATATCGGCAGGTTGTTGGCTGCTTCTATGTAGCCCGCGCGGATGCGGTCAAGTATGGTCTGCGGTATATCGAAGATGGTGAATTCATCGAGCAGGGCGGGCAGCGGTACGATGCGCTTGGTGCGATCGATGCCACGGCGTTCGTCACGATTGGCATGGCGGCGTAATTGGCGGTTCATTGATCGCAGCCTTTGCCGACTGCGCCAGGGTCATCTGCAGCGGTGAATAGCTTCCAGTGGATCCATCCGGCCTGTGTGCAATGAAAACCCCACTGGCGGTATCGCGGGCCGGTGATAAATAGAGTCCAGCATGATTGCCGGTTGATCAGTTCGATGCGGTGGGCGATCTTGCCAGTAAGCCGTAGCGTGATATCACCGGCTTTGGCTTGTCTGCGTGTCTCAATGCCGCCAGCTGCAATGCGGTGTTCAATATATTGCCCATCGAGCAACACGCTCATATTTACCCATGGATGGTCATGCAATGCGCGGTCATCATCGCTACGCAAAAACTGGTGCACATACACATTGAGAAAGCGATTGCGCGGGATAAGGAACCAGCGCAGCAAATAGGGGCTGTCTTGTCCGCCGATGACAACATCCGGCTCTTTTGATTTTGCCCAATTGATCAGGCGCTGGGCGATAAGTTGGATTTTCATGCTCAGTCTTTCGAAACGTAGGATTCGTGCCGGCACATGCCCTCGATCGGGCAACTGATGAACAAAGGGGGAATGGGTAGTGGCTTGATGATTTCATCGGCTGCAGGTGGCGGATAATCGTGCACCAGGCTTTGAGCGCCAAAGAATAGAACAATGATGAGTAGGGCGAGTGCCCAGCGGTTGAGCTTCATGCTGCCTCCGCCTTATTCATAATCTGCGCAACACGCTCATTCAAGGAGGTTTTGAATGCTGGGTGATCGGCAAGGTATTTAGATAGAAACTCGGCCTGCTGGCTGTTATCAATTACTTGATGCTTTACCAGGACCGCGCAAGCACTAACAACCTCAGTCGCCAGATCAAGTGCTGAAAAATATTCTTGTTGGTTCATGCTGCCACCTGCGGCTTCACGGATACGCTCATGCGGCGGTAGCCTGGCAGCATCATTGGGGAAAGGACCGTCTTGCTGCCGTTGGTGATGAGCAGCAGATGTTCAGCAACTGCCATGCGTGCTGCTTCAATTAGCTGGGCTGTATCTGGAATGATTACTGTGTAATTGCTGGATTTCATTTTTCATAACCTTGTGGTTCGGAAAGTTGAGCAAGTAAACCACAGGTTGAAAATTACAGCAAGAATTATTTAAACCCAAGGTTTAATTGAAATTGGATTGAATGGATTTGCTCGAAAAAAAACCGCTGAATAGCGGTTTTATGGCGTACTAAAGTAAGAGAGTTTTGTCTGAATTTATCCCCAGGACTCCATGGCTCGAACCCTTTGTTCCAGGACTTTGCTGAGTTTATCCACGACTCGGATTGCACATAAAGGATTTGCCTCGTATCTACCAATTATGCCGATGCTGTGGTGATATGGTGCATGCTTTACCATAAAACAAATGCCTTGGACATGACCTTCATTGGCCTGCTTCAATAAATCTTCTAGGCATTCAATAACGCGTTTATTTCTTAATTGCGGTACTTCCTGTAGTTTCCCCATTATTAATTTCCTCAGCAGACACTGTGAATTTATTTTTATGTGCTGCCCTGGAAGTGGCGGCAGGTCCAGTATCTTGCAAACTTTCTCTATCTACCCCTTGAGCATCAATGGGATTTGTTTTCTGATTTTGGCTTTGAAGGAATTCAGCGTGTGCTAATAAGGCTTTCTTGCCTTGATCACTAAGTGATTCATAAATCTGTACCAAAGAAGAATAGTCATCATCTTTCTCGGCAGAAGTGCTTCCTAAAAGTTCATCCACCGATATTTTCAGTGCTGCCGCAGTCTTCTTTGCGTTAACTCTGGATATTTTCCCTGATCTTATCCATTTTGTAACTGCGTTGTTCGACACCTGCACCTCTTCTGCAAGCCAGGTCTGGGTTTTATTAAGCAAGGCCAGCTGCCTGTTAATAATTGTTCCTATAGTTTTATCCATTTGCTGAATATCGCATAACCCGCTTTCGTCAAGAACTAACCCTGGGTTTAAAATAAGTTTGCCCACAAATTCAACCTGTGGTTTAATTGCTTTCATGGAAACCATAAATTTATCTCCGATTGAGAAAGCCGCCAGCATTCTGGGCGGTATTACTCAGCTTGCAAATGTTATAGGCGTTACCCCGCAAGCCGCACATAAATGGATGAGTAAACAAGCACCTGCCGAGCGTTGCATAGATATTGAAAATGCTACTCATGGGCAGGTAACGCGGTATGAATTACGCCCTGATGTATTTGGGCAGCCTTCGTAATGCCCGCGCTCGCACGGCTATATGCGAGATATAACGGTGAATCCGTTGCTGCTCTATCTCCTCGCCTCGTGCCGTCCATCGCTTCCAAGCTTTGGGCGGCATTTTTTTGCTTGCGCATGGCGCGGATAAAGCTGGCCTGGACTTCACTGATTAACAAAAAATCCGGTTCAAGGGATTCGCTGCATGCGGTGCAGTTTGGATTGAAGGCGTATGGCAGGGGATTCAGATCGGGATTAACAACCTCTTTGCGTTCGTGCTGGCAATGGTTGCACGTCAGAGAAAAGTGCGTGCCACCTTTGGCAAGTTTGACTGTGGATGACATTTTGCTACCTCTTTTGCGACATTAAGAGATTGCATTATGTGTTTGATTAAATTGATAAAACACGGCTATTTTTGAGTAAATTAGCCGTATATTTCGGGGTGTTTTTATGCTTGATGTTCTTGATGCGCTTTATCTCACTGCTCATGATTTTCCAGGTGGTGTGCCGGCATTAGCTCAGCGGCTGGACATGAGTGCGAACGTGCTCAATAAGAAAGTGGACCCGAAATACGACACGCATAAACCGCTGCTGGTCGAGTCGGTGCGCATCCAGGCGATGAGCGGCGATTTTCGCACGCTGCATGCGGAATGCGCCGAACTCAACCACGTGGCTATCAAGCTGCCAGATATCCCCAACTTATCCGACATGGGCCTGCTGGATGCCTACATGCAAGCGACCGAGGAAATCGGCAAGGTGTCCGCCTCATTCCGCCAGGCGTATGCCGATGGAAATATCAACGATGGTGAATACCGCGAGATCAAGGCGGCCATGTTCCAGGCGATCGGCAAGCTGCTGGCGTTCCTGGCTGAAATCGAGAGGGTTAAAGGATGACTTCAATAGGAGGTAATCATGAAAATGCGAGGTTTGGCTTTGCTATCCGTACTCTGGTGTGACGATCCGGTATTCAGGGAGTGGCTTAAATTGCACTTCAAGAATTACGTGAATATGGACGTATCCACGGCCGAAGGCGCCGCTATGTTCATTCGCCGTCTGTGCGGCATCCGTTCGCGCCGTGACCTCATGTTTAACGGTGATGCCATTGCGACCTTCAACCGCGAGATACGCGAGCCGTATATGGCCTGGGAGCAGTCCCAGCCGTTACGTCCACCACAAAACAAGGTGGCACATGCCAATGGTTGATGCCATAGACCCAGTAATTTGGGGGGGCGACCATGCTTAATGTCGATTGCATGGATTATATGGCTTCCCTCCCAGATTTGGCTTTCGACCTTGCCATTGTGGATCCCCCCTATAGCTGGAATTCTGGTAATTCATTTACATCTCGCCTGAAAAAATATGGCGATATTGCTTTCAATGACCTTCGGCCTTCGCCCGCATATTTTGAACAGTTAATGCGGGTTTCAAAGCATCAGATTGTATGGGGCGGAAATTATTTCCTTGATGATTTGCGTGATACGAAATGCATGCTGGTATGGGATAAGCATCAGCCAGTTAAAACTTATGCACGTATAGAATTGGCCTGGACATCCTTTCGTGATCGTCATTCAGATTTGATTGACCTACCTTATTTTGGGGCAACCGGCCGTGATATTGAGCGATGCCATCCTAATCAAAAGCCAGTGAAGCTCTATGAAGAGCTGCTCAGTCGGTACGCAACTGCTGGACAAAAGATTCTAGACACCCACCTCGGCAGTGGTAGTCATGCCATTGCGTGCAATAACCTCGGTTTCGAATTTGCTGGTTGTGAAATAGACCCGGTTTACTTCCTTTCTGCGTGCGCTCGCATCAAAGCTTCGCATGCACAAGATAGGATGTTTGCATGAGAAGCAAACGCTTCCGTATCAACGACGTGCGCGTCATACAAGCCCAGATTATGCATCGCGTGGCTGCAGGCATGAATTCAGCAGCTGACCTCGCCATAGAGCTTGGTATCAATCTGACGGCTATCAATAAGCACCTGCGCTCAATCGAAGAGCGTGGGGATATCAAACGCATTAAATACCAGGGTGTGCCTGCACTGGATTTGCAATTTGTCACTGATAACAGCGGACTCATGAAGCAATTTCCGCTGACGGGATATTCCAGTGGGCACCAGGTAATGCCGGGCGGTCGCGTTGTGGAGCTGTTGGATCGACCGAGTAATTGGAATCCGGTGCCATTGCGCAAGTCGCCCAGGGCATCGCCCAGCGGTGCGCATGCATGGCTTGAAGCGTCGCTTTAACATTATTTATGAATAGCTGTTTACGGGGAAGTATTTAAATGCGGGATTATTCCAAGGTTTCGGGGTCGTTTTGGACGGGCAGGACGGGTAAAAATATCCGGCGCGACATGGAGACGCAGATTGTCGCCATGTACCTGATGACCTGCTCGCACGCCAATATGATCGGCGTTTTCTTTTTGCCGATCGGGTACATCACCATTGATACAGGCTTAACGCATGAAGGGGCTTCTAAGGGGCTTGCAAGGCTCTCCGAAGAGGGGTTTTGTACCTATGATGATGATAGCGAAATGGTGTTTGTGCATGAGATGGCTAAATTCCAGATAGGCGAGTCATTAAAGCCTACAGATAACCGAGTCAAAGACATACGCAAGCAGTACGACGCACTCTCTGAAACCCGCATTAAATCGGCATTCTTCGATAAATACCTGCATGCATTCAGCCTGATTTCGCCCGAAGAATCTTCAAGCCCCTTCGAAGCCCCTTCGAAGCCAGGAGCAGAAACAGGAGCAGGAACAGAAAAGAACAAAACCATGGTGCGGTCTAGTGCCAGTCGGTTCGAAGAGTTCTGGATGCTATGGCCTAAATCGCCCCGGAAGGTTGCCAAGGCATCCTGCGAGAAGAAATGGCGGGCAAAGAAGCTGGACGGCATAGCCGATCGCATCATGGAACACCTGAAGGCTATCAGCAAAACCAAGCAATGGCTGGACGGCTTTGACCCTGCACCATCGACGTATCTGAGCCAAGGGCGATGGGGCGATGAGATTTTCGAGGGAGCAGCACAAGGCTCCAGCAATACCAAGCCATGGTTTATTTCCAATAGCGGGATTGAGGCAAAGGCGGTGGAGCTGGGCATCACTAAGCTACCTGATGAGCAGTTTCCCTATTTCAAAGTGCGGGTCTACAAAGAGGCTGGAGTGACCAAGGAAGATGTGCGGAAAGCCAATCAGGATTTCGATGCAAGAAAGTGAGCAGCAAGCATTCGATTTCCTGAAGGCGATGCATGATTTATTCAATCACCAGGGCGACATGCAGTACCGAGTGACCGGAAACCTATGCGCAGTTCAATCGAAGCGGTACCTGCCAGAAAAAGCTGGCGTGTGGATTACCCCGCAAGTGTTTAAGTCCTCATCAAAAGAAAAGTAATGGTTTTGTAGTTTGTGGGTGTGTCATGGGGCGCGGCGGCCGGCGCGAATCAATAATAAATTAGGGGTGCTTTAATGTTAGATACATACGTGGTGAATCAATTGAATCTTTGGGCAGCGTACAGGGCGAAGCGTGAAGATAATGGGCTGGGCTGGCCTAAGAAGTGCAGCTTTGATTTAGGTCCCTCAAGCGGTGGTTTTTGGACGCCGGCCATGGAGTCATCATGTTATGACGTCGACCGTGCAGTGTGTGCATTGATACCAGAGCGTAAGGATGTGGTCATGAAGTGCTACACGGTGACAGCAACCATAGTGCAGAAAGCCAAGATGTGTGGAATAACAGATAAAACCTACAATCTACGGCTGACGATGGCGCATCGTGACGTCCTTGGCTTTCTAAATGATCTAGCCTGCGGCATACCCTTGCCCAATGAGGCTTCGGGCGATATGGAAGAAAATAGTTTAGTAATTGTTGCTGTTGCTGCTTGACACCTATTCCGGATTTAATGTTTAATTCGGGCATGCTGTTGATTCGTGCGACTGATTGAGTTAACGATTCAACAAAGATAAACCCGCTCAGCTTAGTTGCTCAGCGGGTTTTTTATTGGCCAATGCGGATGCAAACACCTCATGCTTAGGCTAGGTGTCCCTGTGCAGCGAGTAGCCATATGCCGTCATTACCACCTAAACCGTGCAAAGCGCCTGGTTGTGCAGCCCTTGTATCATCCGGTTCAATGTGCGAACAGCATGCCAAGGTGAGGCGCAAGCAGGCAGACGAACATCGAGGCAACGCCACTCAACGTGGTTATGGTTATCGATGGCAGCAAACCAGCAAAGGCTACTTACGCTCTCACCCGCAATGCCAATGCAATGAATGCCAGAAAGACCCAATACAAGCGCCCGCTGCCGAGGTCGTTGATCACATCATTCCTCATCGTGTTGATGAAGCATTGAAGAGCGGCGACCCTTCGCGGATAGCGAAGTCCTGGGCTTTGTTCTGGGATTACAACAACTGGCAGGCAATGACTAAGGCTTGCCATGACCGCAAGACAGCAGCAGAAGATGGGGGATTCACCGGTAGACCGGGGGCGGGTTAAATCTCTACAGCTTCTACTTTCTAGACCGTATGCTTAGTCAGATTTTTATGCGCGGGAGTTTAGGGGGTGGGGGGGGTGTCCCCTCATTGGAAAGTGCAGACGTCTGCACTTATTCGAGGTACATACATGAGCTCACGCGGACCAAAACCATTACCTGCTAACGTGCATTTGCTGCGGGGCAACCCAAGTAAAAAAACATCGGCCCAGCTGATGGATTCTTTGCAGCCTGAAATTGAAATTCCAGATTGCCCTTCGCACCTCTTGACGTTGGCTAAAAAAGAGTGGAAGCGCATCACGCCAGAGCTGGAACGTTATGGCTTGATCTCTAAACTTGACCGAGCAGCGCTCGCTTCCTACTGCCAGACCTGGGCAATGATGGTCTATGCCGAAACACAACTGAAGCGCGATATGGAAATCGCGGCGCGTAAGCGCAAAGAGGCAGAAGATGCCGGGCTGGAATACGTGGGCGGCGACGGAATGGTCATGATGACTACTAACGGGAACATGATTTACTCCCCTTACTATGCGATGGCAAACCGCTCCAGATATGTAATGGATCGGATGCTGGCCAATTTCGGCATGTCGCCAAGCTCACGTGGCCGTGTAAACCAAAGTAACCACCTTCAGAAACCATTGTTTGACGAAGATGAGGGGCGCGGATCAAGCGGTGGATTAGCAAATATATGATCAAAGACTTCGGCGCGATCGCCACGGAATACGCGCAGGACGTTGTCGACGGTAAAGTTATCTCGAATAAATGGCACCGGCTGGCATGCAAGCGTCACCTGGATGACCTGGAAAAATCAAAAGGCGATGACTATGCCTATGTTTTCAACCCTGAGTTAGTCGACGTAAAGGGGAAAACGTATCGTCCTGGGCAGCGAATTTGCCAATTTGCTGAACATATGCCGCACATCAAGGGCGATTGGGCACAACGCAGCGAGCTGATAATCCTGGAAAGGTGGGAAGTATTCGTCTTAGCAGTTAGCTTTGGCTGGATAGTGAAGGCAACCGGCAAGCGTAGATTCAGAATTATTGACTTATTCGTACCGCGCAAGAACGCCAAGTCCACGATCGCTGCTGTAATTGGCCTGTATATGTTGGCCTGTGACGGCGAATTCGGTGCTGAAGTTTACAGCGGTGCTACCAGTAAAGACCAGGCCATGGAAGTGTTTAGGCCTGCCAGGTTGATGGCGATTGCGACTCCGGAGTATCGGTCTCTATACAGTGTTATCCCGAATATTTCCAACCTGGCGATCCAAGGTAATAACAGCAAATTTGAACCGATCATCGGCAAGCCTGGTGACGGTGCATCGCCAAGTTGTGCCATCGTGGATGAATACCACGAACATGCCACGGACGAATTATACGAAACAATGCAGTCTGGTATGGGTGCACGGTCGCAGCCGATCATGCTGACGATCACCACATCGGGGGTGAACATCAGTGGTCCCTGCTATCAGCACCAGGTGCAACTGCAAAAGGTGCTGGAAAACACAGAGCCTAATGATCAGCGGTTCGGCATCATTTTTACAATAGATATTGAGGATGACTGGACAAGCGAAATAGCGTTACGCAAAGCAAACCCAAACTTTGACATCTCGATAAGCGGTGAATATCTGCTGGCCCAGCTGCAAGCTGCGTTGGTAGATCCGCGCAAGCAGGCCACATTCAAAACCAAACATTTGAATATATGGGTGGCGTCGGCTTCTCCATGGATAGATGTGGAGAAATTGCAGCTGTGCGGTGATGCTGGCAGCTTGGATGACTTCGTGGGGGAGACCTGCACAATCGGTAATGACTTGGCCAGTAAGCTCGATATCGCCAGCGTTATTTTAGAATTTACCAAATTTATAGCTGGCAAAAAACATTACTACGTCTTCAGCCGTAATTACATTCCAGAAGCAATGGTCAACAAACCGGAAAACGGCCATTACCGGGGCTGGGTTGCACAAGGTTATCTGACCGTTACGCAAGGCAACATGATCAACCTTCGGCAAATCGAAGAGGAAACTGCGGTCGCAGCTGAGCGTTTTGTCGTCAATGAGATAGCGATGGATGCCTGGGGTGCGCGTGAAATGGCACCTAACCTGCAGGAATTGGGCTACACGGTCATTGATGTACCGATGATCACTAAGTATTTGTCTGAGCCGATGAAGGATATCCAGGCATTAATCGCAGACGGCCGCTTTCACCACGATGGCAATCTGGCATATATCTGGATGATGAGTAACGTGGAAATAAAACCGGATCGCAACGACAACATTTTCCCGCGTAAAAATAGCGATGAGAAGAAAATCGACGCGGCCGTCGCCACGATCGTAGGACATTCGCGTGCCATGCTTGGCATCCAGCACGAAGTGAAATCCTTCTGGGAAACGGAATCCGCATGAAAATTTTGGATAAGATATTCGGGCGCAAGTCTGCTTCGCTTTCGTATGAGCAGATTGCCAACCTGATAGATGGCGGATCGGGCGGCATGATTGCTGGCCAGCATGTTAATGCCAAGACCGCGCTGCAGGTTGCGACGGTTCTTGCCTGCGTGAAGGTGATTGCTGAAGGCTGTGCGACGCCGGATCTACACATCTACCGTAGCAAAGCAGATAAAAAGAAAGAGCTGGCCACCAATATTCCCGAGTATCGGTTATTGAACAGTCGTGCAAACGAGTTTCAAACCTCGTTTGAATGGCGCCGCATGATGACAGTGCATGCTGCACTAACCGGCTATGGCTTGTCGATCAAGGTTAAAGGCTTTAATGGTCGGCTGCGGGAACTGATCCCAATCGCTCCGGGCAATTGGGAGCATGTGGAAACAAGTCGTTATGACCACCGGTACCGCGTGTGGGACAAATGGGGAGTAATCGGCGAATTCAAACCAGAAGATGTTTTTATCCTTTCTGGTATGCAGTGGGAAATGGGCGTGCCTTTGGATGCGATCAGGCTGGCCCGCAATGTCATTGGCCTGGCCGCTGCGACTGAAAAATCGCATACCAAATTCCACGAAAACGGCATCCGGCCCAGCGGTGTGTATTCTGTCGAAGGCAACCTGGACGCCACACAGTACGCAGCCTTGCGGGCGCATTTAAAAACCATGGCCGGTCCAGAGAAAGCGGGCGACCCGATGGTGTTGGATCGCAGTGCCAAGTGGCTGCAGACCGCCATGTCCGGCGTGGATGCCCAGCATGTTGAAACGCGCAGGCTGCAGATTGAAGAAATTTGCCGCATGTATAACGTGTTCCCAATCATGGTGATGCATTCCGACAAATCGGCAACGTTCGCCAGTTCTGAGGCTTTCTTCTCTGCGCATTTAATCCATACATTGAAGCCTTGGCACAAGAATTGGACGGATCGCATTGACGAAACCATCCTGGATGGTGCCGGGCCCTTGTACGCTAGATTCGATACCAAGTACATGCGTGAAGGCAACATGGTCGACCGTGCCATGTGGGTCCGCGCCATGATCGAATTAGGCGTGTACACCCGAAATGATATCCGGGAAGAAGATGGCAAAGACCCGCTACCCGGCCTGGACGAACCATTAACACCCATGAATATGCAAAAAGGAAAAGACAATGCAAATCCTGCCAAAACTTGAGCTGCGAAACGCAACCCTTGAACATGAGGTCAGGTCCTTTGTCCTGGAGATGAAGGCAAATGATGACGGTACCATCGAGGGGTATGGATCGGTCTTCAATGTCATTGATAAATACAATGACACCATTGCGCCCGGTGCATTCCAGGCCAGCCTTACTGCTCACAAAGAGGCAGGTACTTTGCCGGCTATGTTGTGGCAACACAACTCCGACCAGCCCATCGGCGTCTGGACTGAAATGGTCGAGGATGCAAAGGGCTTGCGTTTGAAGGGTCAGCTGGCCATTGAGACAGTCAAAGGAAAAGAAGCCCAAAGCTTGCTGAAGTTGGGTGCGTTGAATGGTTTGTCGATAGGGTTCATTACCAGGAAAGCCGACTGGAATCAGGAAACAGATATCCGCACACTCACAGAGGTAGATCTGTGGGAAGTTTCCCTGGTGACATTCCCGGCTAATGTCAAAGCTCGAGTAACAAATGTTAAATCTGCGGACATCGCGGGTTACACCACAATTCGCCAGGCAGAAAGAGCCCTACGGGATGCAGGGTTTTCTGACGAAGCGGCCAAGGCGCACATTGCCTTGGTCAAGCGCCTGGCATTAGATGAGCGGGATGCTCATGAAATAAGTAAGTTGTTGAAATCTGCAGATAGGCTTCTCGAATCCATTAATTCTTAATTTAACCCTGTTGTAACGACCCGCTCCGGCGGGTTTTTTTATTCCTGAAAGGAACAGCAATGAAGATGACAAAAATTTCCATGATGATGGCGCTGCACTTTGCGGCATTTTCAGCGGTGGCGTATGGCGCCACCTATGAAAAGCGCGAAGAGCCCAGCCTGAAAAACGTTACAGAGGCAATTGATAAGATCAATACTGCCTTTGAAGAGTACAAAAAGACCAATGATCAGCGCCTGGAAGCAGTTAAGTCAGGCCAGCCCACTGGCGATCTTGAAGCGAAGCTTGCCAAAATCGACAAGGATTTGGACGCCTTGACGGAAGTTAAGCAAAAGCTTGAGCTGATGGAAACCAAGCTGTCACGCCCGGGTGCTTTGGGTGGATCTGGAAAAGAAGAGGGCGAGACAAAAGAGGCGGCTGAATACCGCCATGCGTTTTTCGACTGGATGCGTGCCCCGAAAGACGGTGATCGCATTCAGAAAATGGCCGAAGCCGCAAAGGCGCTCGAAGCCAAAGCTACCTCCGATGCTGCTGCATCTGGCCGTGAAAATCGTTCTGCCCAGGTGGTCACCACGACAGGTTCTGCAGGCGGCTTTGCCTTGCCGGAATTCATCGAATCATCCATCGCCAGGTTGTCCGTCGATATCTCGCCGATTCGCAGCATTGCGACAGTTCGCCAAGTCGGTACCAGCGACTATAAAGAGTTGTTCGATGTAAACGGTGCAGGCTTTGAATGGGTGGGTGAAACCGACGCACGTAATCAGACCAATACACCGGACCTGGCTGAAGTTGCTCCTACTTTCGGCATGGGATCGGCTAAGCCACAAGCGTCTGAAGAGTCACTGGATGACCTGTTCTTCAATGTGGAAGACTGGTTGATCATGTCAGCTGCCGAGGCAATCGCCCAGGGCGAAGGTGCAGCATTCGTGAGCGGCAATGGTACCAAGAAGCCTACAGGCTTCCTGGCGGGCCCTGCTCCATTGGCAACCGCTGATGCTGGTCGCGCTTTTGGCACACTGCAATACGTGGCTTCTGGCCAGGCGGCTGCGATGCCTACCAGCCTGGATACACTCTATGACCTGGTGTATTCATTGCGCGCGCGTTATCGCACTAATGCAAAGTGGGTGTCCAGCAAATTGCTGTTGGCTTCACTACGCAAGTACAAGGACACGACTGGTGCTTACCTGTGGCAGCCTTCACTAATCGCCGGCCAGCCTGACGTATTCATGGGCTATCCAGTAGTTGAAGCTGAAGATATGCCTGCGGTTGCTGCAAATAGCTTCCCGCTAGCATTCGGTGATTTCCGCGAAGGCTACCTGATCGCTGACCGTGTAGGCATGCGCATTACACGCGATGAGATCACAGCACCAGGCTTCGTTAAGTTCTACATCCGCAAGCGTGTAGGTGGCAAGCTGCGCAACACACAAGCGATCAAGTTGCTGAAGATCGCTGCAGCTTAATTTGCAATAAAACGAGTAATTTGACCCAAGCTCAAAAGGCCCCTTCACCGGGGCCTTTTTTATGGAGAACACTATGAAACAGACATTAAAAGCATTAATTGCATTTTCATGGGCGCATCAAGGCGTCACGATAGTTGAATACGCAGAAGGTGAACTCATTGAAACGGATGATGAGGATCTGATCAACGTATCCACTGAAGAGGGTTGGGCTGAAAAGACCGAAGTCAAAGCGCCTACCGTGGAAGAAATTAAAGCGGAACTAATTAAACTAAAAATCGGCTTTCCGAAATCTGCCACTAAAGAGCAACTGCTGGCGTTACTGCCAAAAGAGTAAGACCAAAGCCCAAACAAACCCGCTTCAATGCGGGTTTGCTGTATTTAGTTTTAACCAGGAATAACCCATGTCCGATAACCAGCAAGTTGATAAAGATGCCAGCTACATCGTCCGGAGTCTTGAAAAGACGAACGGCGTAGACACACAAATCATTGCATTGGATATCGGTGGGGCTGGTGCCGAGAAATTATTGTCTGAGGACAATCCATTACCATCTAACGACGCTGCCGCAGTGTTTGCACTAAATGCGATTCTGGCTGCATTGGGTTCGACATTGACCGTAGATGGATCTGTTTTAACTGGCGGTTTAACGGATTCAGAGCTTCGCGCCAATCCTATTGCAGTCTCATCCAGTGCCAGCTATGCGGAAGACACAGCGCATGTTACTGGAGCAATGGGCAACCTCATGTTCGGCATTCGGTCAGACGCTGACGCAGCAACGGCGGATGATGGAGATTACACAGTTATAAAGCTGGACGAGAAGGGGCGTGTAAAAGTCTCATCAATGCCAGCTAGTTATGCGGATGTTTCAGGAAACATCACGGCAGTACAGGCGGTCATCGGAGTTCCCGTTGCTGGCGGTACTGTTACCGCTGATGTTAGCAGGGCATCCAATGTCATGATGTTTTGCACCGGCATATTTTCGGCAATTAATTGTACGTTTGAGGGATGTCTTGAAGCTACTGGTGAAAACTGGTTCGGGATTCAGGCTATCAGATCAAACGCCAATACTATTGAAACGTCTACAGGCTCGTTGTCTGCCGCTCCTACATACGCCTGGGAGCTATCAGTTAATGCATTGGCCAGGGTGAGGGTTCGCGCTACTGCCAGAACGTCTGGCACGCAGGCATGGCTGATTAAGCTAGGTACATACGCAACTGAGCCTATACCTGGTGCGCAATTGCCTTCCGGCACGCAGAATTCCCTGTTGCAAACTGGCGCCAACGTGATAGGAACGGCGCGTACAGGAAGCCCGATTGTCGCTGGTACATCCGCCTCGCTGTTTAAGGTTTTGGCGGGAGCTAGCACAAATGCGGCTTTATTGAAAACTGGAGGCGGATTAGTAACTGGATATCAGCTTACAAACAATGCTGCATACGCGGTATTTGTAAAGTTCTTTGCTACCGGCTCAACTCCAGTTCCAGGAACTACAGTGCCCATATATCAAATTCAAATACCAGCCGGAGGGTCAATAACACTTCCGCAGGGCTATGGACTCAATCACAGCACCGGTGGAATTGGAATTTGTATCACCAAAGGTTCCGCTGAGTTGGATGCAACTGCAGTCGCCGCTGGGGATGTTGTTGGCTGGATTCAATACGTTTAAATAAGGCGAAGGATATGACGATTAAATTAGCGGACATTATTGTTTACTACCGAGATGAAAATAACGAAAGAACACACAGCCTTTCAACACTTGCAAACACTGATGATGACGGAAAAACGTTGACCTTTGGTTTGGGATATCTGCCGGGAATTGCTGATGCATTACCAGAGGATATTATTGTCACTGTTGCCCAGCCAATGGTGAATGTTCCGGTTGGAAGCGTTGTTCTCGTTGTTGATGAGTTAGCTGAGACTCAAACTCTCACAGTCACACCTGCTTAATGCTTCTACTTTTACTCAAGTGCCTATATAGCGAAACCGACCCTACGCTTACCGTTAAACCTGGGCGCCGATTAATCAGCAGCAACCAACAAACAGACAAGCGCATTCCTCAAGTATCGGCAATGCGTTCTTCCAATGTGCAACGGAGTAAGCGATGATTATTGTGATTACCCCGCCAGCTTCAGAGCCGGTCACGCTGGCTGAAGCGAAATTGCATTGCAAGGCAGATAGTGGTGATGATGACTCGCTGATCAGTATCTACATCACTGCTGCCCGTGCAGCTGCGGAACACCGAATAGGGCGGGCGCTGGTCACTCAAACCCTGGAGCTGGTACTGGACAGTTTCCCTGGAAATGAAATCGAGTTGCCGCACGTGCCTGTGGCATCGATCACCAGTGTGAAATACCTGGACAGCGATGGCATCGAGCAAACCATTGCGGGATCTGATTATTACCTAGATAACGCTGGGCTTAAAAATTGGGTGATTCCTGGCCACGGTACATCCTGGCCATCGAGCTTTGATGCCGCGAATGCGGTCCGCGTGCGGTACGTGGCTGGATATGGAGATGAGACGAAAGTGCCTGGCGGGATTAAGTCCTGGATATTGTTGACTGTCGGTACGCTTTATAAAAACCGAGAATCCACCATCGACGGGACGATCACCTCTCCTATCCCTGAACGGTTCTATGAGTCTTTGTTAGATCCCTACAAAACCTGGAGTATGTGATGGCAATGCCGGGCGCTGGCGAGCTTACGCGCCGTATCAAAATCCGCGCTGTAAAGGATAATCCCGTTATGGGCGGGGGTGTTGCGCAGCAATATACGGACCTTGCAACGGTGTGGGCAAAACATGAGCCAGTCGGTAGCGCAATCTTTTTTGGTACGCAGCAGGTGGATGCTGCAGTTACCGACCGTTTCACCGTGCGATTTTCCAGTGAGATCACGGACAAGACAGTGACTGCTAATCATGTCATCGAATTTAGTGGCAGCCGGTACCGGATACGCCGAGTGAGTGACTGGCAGGGTGCGCATAAGTTTGTGCTGATCGAAACGGAGCAGCTGGGAAATGCTTGATACCAATGTCACCATTGCCGGCTTCACCCGGGCGGACTTTGATAAAAAGAAGATCCGCAAGACGTTGCGTATTGAAGGCCGTGCGATACAAAAGATCGCCCGGAAGCTGATAGGTAGAAAGGCTATATCCCGCCCCGGCGAGTTTCCAGGTAAGCAGACCGGCATGATGATCCGGTCGATCAAGGTCAAGGTTTCACGGTCTGGCTTTCTGGTGCGGATCGCGCCGGAAAAAATACCAGGCATGAAGGATTTTTACCCCGCATTTTTGCACTACGGCAGCACCAAAAACAACCTGGCGCCGCGTAAAAATAACATGACTGAGGCGCTGGATGCCCGGCGTGATATCTCGCGCAATGCCATCCTGCGTTCGCTGCAGGACTCAATCATACCGAGGCGATAATTGATACTTTCAGTCATTGATGCTTTAAAGCAACGCCTCCCTGAAACATTTGCAGGGCGGATATCCGGCGCCGCTGAATTTGCGCTGTTAGATCCCGCTGCCAAGATGGACCTGCCGGCCGCCTATGTGATCCCGTTGGATGACAGGGCAGAAGCCAATGAATCATCCAATGGTTACCAGCAGCTGATACGTGATGCATTTGGCGTGGTCGTGGTGCTGGACAATGCTGTCGATGAAAAAGGCAATGCCAGTATCTTGAATATAATCCCGCTGCGCAATAAGTTGTTCGCAGCGTTGTTGTCCTGGCAGCCGGATGAAGATCATGGCCCGATTGAATATGAGGGTGGGCAAACGCTGGATATTGACCGTGCCCGGTTCTACTACCAGTTCGAATTTTCAGCGCAGACGGAGATCACGGAGGCCGATACCTACCAGGCTATCGTGAATGCCGGGCTAGGCCCGTTCGAAACGCTTCATATCGATATCGATATGATCAGTCCGCACAACACCAATTTAGGCAGTACCGGCCCGGATGGCACCATTGATGCCGCCCTGACTATAGACGTTCCACAAACTTAGCTAAGGAAAAACCATGTTTATCAAACCGAAAGAAGGCAAGCAAATACCACATCCCGGGCGCGGCGGTTTTCTCGCTGCAACCGGTGATACTGTCGATGAGCATGATGTGTACTGGCAGCGCCGCATTGCAGATGAGGATGTTGAAATAACTGAGCCGCCTGCAGAAGAAAAAACCCCGAAAAAATAATCCATCAACCGCATTACCAGACCCGCTTCGGCGGGTTTTTGTTTTTATAAAGGAGCAAGGCAATGGTTTCTTTCAACACCATCCCCAATAACCTGCGCGTCCCGCTGTTCTATGCAGAGGTGGACAATTCGCAGGCGGGTTATTTCACCCAGGAATTGCGCGGCCTGATCATCGGCAACAAACTGGCAGCGGGAACGGGTGTTGCAAATACACCGGTCCTTGTTTCCAAAACTGACGAAGCCCGTCAACTTGCCGGCGTAGGTTCTATCGCTGCCAAAATGCACGAACTGTACCGCTTGAATGATTCAATCGGCGAAGTCCATTTGTTGTTAGTGGATGATCCCGGCGCGGGCGTTGCAGCCACTTACACCATCACGGTTACAGGGCCAGCGACAGGCTCGGGCACCTTGGCACTTTATGTCGGCGCCACCAAGCTACAGATCGCAGTGGCCAGCGGCGATTCAGTCACTGCCATTGCCGCTGCCATTGCTGCAGCGATCAATGCCGACACTTCCTTGCCGATCACTGCAACTGCTGCGGTTGGTGTGGTCACTGCCACCTCTCGGCATAAAGGCGTGA
Organism: Methylophilaceae bacterium; assembly: GCA_035459965.1. GTDB lineage: Bacteria > Pseudomonadota > Gammaproteobacteria > Burkholderiales > Methylophilaceae > DATHXC01. The sequence continues at coordinate 67,521 of DATHXC010000005.1, read as the reverse complement.
TCAGCAACGATATCCGCATCCAGACCAATTACCGTGGCGCGGCCGGCAGCGAAAAAACCCCGGCTGGCATTACAGTTGCTGTCGCTGCAGGCGTAGCGGGTGCAGGCACTCCAACCCTGGCAACCGCCCTGGCTGCGCTGGGGGACAATGAATACGATTTTATTATTCACCCGTACACCGACGCCACTTCGCTGGATGCGTTCAAGACGTTCATGAATGACACGGTCGGCCGCTGGGCATATAACCGCCAGATTTATGGCCACGTGTACAGTGCCGCTGCTGACACCTTTGCTAACCTGGTCACGCTTGGCCTGGGCCGCAACGATCAGCATCACACCATCGCTGGTTTTGAGAAGGGTGTACCGAACCCATGCTGGGAATATGCAGCTGCATATGGTGCACGTAATGCGGTATTCATTAAGGCAGATCCAGCCAGACCGACACAGACCGGCGAGCTGACAGGCATTCTGCCGGCGCCGATCAATAGCCGATTTATCCTAACGGAACGTCAAAGCCTGTTGAATGCCGGCATTGCAACAAGCTTGATCGGCGGCGGTACTGTGCGTATCGAGCGTGCGATCACCACGTACCAGAAAAACTCATTCAACCAGGGCGACCCGAGTTACCTGGATAGTGAAACCATGCACACGCTGGCCTATGTCATCCGGCGCATGCGCTATGTGATCACGCAGAAGTATCCGCGCCATAAGCTGGGGGACGACGGTCAACGCTTTGCTGCTGGCCAGGCGATCGTCACACCGAAGGTTATCCGCGGCGAGCTGCTTGCGGAATATGCCGCCATGGAAGAGCTGGGGATCGTTGAGAACGCGAAAGCATTCAACGCAAACCTGATCGTGGAACGTGATGCGACAGATCCTAACCGGGTAAACGTGCTGTATCCGCCTGACCTGGTGAACCAGCTGCGTGTGTTTGCTGCACTTGCGCAGTTCCGCCTGCAGTATTCCGCATAAACAACCCACGGCCGCCTAGCGGCCTTTTTTGATTCCTGAAAGGAAAGACCATGGCACAAGCACCAAAAGTCGCCGGCACCTGCTACGTGAAGGTTGACGGTGATCAGCTGGAGCTGAAAAGCGACAGCGGCATTGAGGCACCCCTGACGGACACTGTTCGTGAAACCGTCATGGGCCAGAGCGGCGTGGCTGGCTTGAAAGAGACAGCCCGCACCCCGTCGATTAAAGGCACTTTTATTTATGGGGCGAACTTTCCCCAGGATAAATTGAATGAAAGCAGCGATATGACCGTCACTGCCGAATTCATCAACGGCAAAGTCTATACCTTGTCCGGTGCATTCCTGATCGGCGAGCCGGTGTTCAAGAGCGACAGCGGCGAGGTTGAGCTGGAGTTCAATGGTACTAAAGGCATCTGGTCATGATTACGCCTTTAACCAGGCCTATCCAGGCGCATGGTACTGATGTCACTTCGATTGAATTAAAAGAGCCCACCGGGCAGCAGATCATCGATATCGGTTTCCCTTACCTCATCCTGCCCGGTGATGGTGATGAACCCGCTATCGAGATCCGCACCAAGGTGATCGCCAAGTACATCGTTGTATTGGGTGGCATACCGCCAAGTTCTGTCGGTCAGCTTAGCGGGCCCGATTTATCCAGCCTGATGGGTGTGGTGATGGGTTTTTTCGGAGTGGAAGCGGCGGTTTAACAGGCGAGGGTGTATTTGAAAACCGGGTATACGAGATTGCCTATTTTTGGCGTCTCGCGCCCGACCTCGTAATGAACTTTCCGCTAAGCAAGATTTTAATGCACGAAGAACAGGCAACTCGCCTGCATAAATTGGTGAACCCTGATGGCTGATAAATTCCAGTTAAAAGCGATATTGAGTGCGGTCGATCGTATATCCCCTGTGCTGAAAAACATCACTCGCGCCACCAGGTTGACCCATAAATCCATCCGAGATATCGGCACCGCAGGCGGTGAATTGATGCGCAAGGTGGGCTTGCCTGCCTTCGCATCGTTCAGTGCTTTCGCGTTCGGCGCTTTGAGGGCGAGTGCTGCAGCCGTTGATTTTGCAGGCAGCGTGCAGGATTCCGGCGAACGGACCGGGGCTGCGGTCGATGATTTCCAGGCCATGGTCAACATGCTGGGCCAGGTAGGCGGCACCGTAGAAGATGCCGAGATGTCATTCACCAAATTCAATAAGGGCATCGCAGAAGGTGCGGCCGGAAAAGACAAGGGCTTCGCTGGCTTAATGAGCCGGCTGAAGATCCCGCTGAAAGATGCCAAGGGCAACTTGCAAAGCCTGACCGGTGTATTGCCGGACCTGGCAGATGCCTTCATGAAAAATGAAGATCCTGCCAAGCGCACCCGGATGGCCATGGAGCTGTTCGGCAAGGGTGGTACCAAAATGATACCGATCCTGATCAAGGGCAAGGCAGCGGTCGCGGAATGGATTAAAGAGCAGGAACGGCTTGGCGCCATTATCACGAAAGAATCCATCGGTCAGCTGGATGACCTGGGCGACGCGCATGCCACCCTGCAAACTCAGATCAAAGCGAACATAGGCAATGCCCTGGCAAAGCTGGTACCGGTGATCAAACCGATTATCGGTAGTATGTCCGACTGGTTGGCGGTCAATAAGGAATGGCTGCAGGCTGAAATCGTCAGCACGATTACCGACATTGCAACCGCCATGCGCGACGTCGACTGGAAAGCCGTGGCAGTGGATATCCGTGATACAGCCCGCGCCGTGGCGTCGGTGGTTGAAATGCTGGGTGGTTTGAAAGGTGTGGTGGTTGGCCTGGGCATTGCATTCATTGCCGGGCCGATCGCGGCGGTGCTGTCGATCGTCGGTGCTGTGCTGCGTTTCGGTTCTGCCCTGGTGGTTTTGGTGGGGGGCTGGAGTGCAATCGGCGCCGGCATCATGACAGCCATCGGCTGGGCAGGGACGCTGGTAAAGGTATTGTTCCTGGTCGGCCGGGCCATCCTGACGATCGGCGGCGCTCTATTGGCCACGCCTCTCGGCATCATCCTGGCGCTGGCAACTGCCGCTTACCTGGTCTATACCAATTGGGACCTGATCAAACAATGGTTTGTCAGTTTCGTCGCCTGGCTGCCTGCCAAGATCAGGGCAATTACGCAGGCATTCACCGGCATGATCCCGGATTGGGTCAAGAATCTATTTACCACGACACCGCGCGTTAACGTAACGGGCGGCGCAGCCACACCGCTGCAGTCTTCTAACGCGCTGTCGAGCGGTAGAGCCCAAGTCAATGGTGAGATGACGGTGCGTTTTGAAAACGCGCCAGCGGGCACGCGTGCAGATGCAGGCAAGACGAATCAGCCCGGCTTCAGCCTTAACCCGGATGTCGGATATCGGCAACATCTATTGTCAGGTCACTAAATGAGCTGGAAAGAAAAATTACAGCCCGCTTCATTCCGGGGCGTACCTTTTGTTGTCGAGTCCGACGATTCTAAGGTAGGCCGGCGTGTCCAGGTGTTCGAATATCCACAGAAGGATGTACCGAACACGGAAGACATGGGTCGCAAGGCACGTGAGCGCAACCTGACCGCCTTTGTCATCGGCCCCGAGTACATGGCGGCCCGTGACAATCTGCTGGAAGCGATCGAAAAGGCAGGCCCTGGCGAGTTGGTGCATCCCTGGTTTGGCCGGATGATCGTCACGGTAACGGATGTGAGTGTCAGCCATAGCAATGCCGAAGGTGGCATGTGCCGGTTCCAGCTTGCATTCGTTGAAACCGGCGAGCTGGCTTTTCCGGCTGCGAACAACGCACCAGGTGCGCAATCGGCCCGGTCGGTGGATGTGCTGGAAGCCGCTGCAAAAGAGGATTTCAGCAAGGTATTTTCAGTCGACAACCTGCCTGACTTTGCTGTCCAGGATGCAGTATCGGTATTCAACAAGGCTATTACGGGCCTTGAGGGTGCCCTGGGCAATGTAGGCGGCATACTCGGCGATCCGGTAAGTGCGCTGCCGGCAGATCTCGGCGACCTGGTGCGGACACCTATCCAACTGGCGGACCGGATCTTCGGGTTGTTCTCCAAAACAAGTGCGGTGATCAGCCTGGCCAGTGGCTTGAGTGATATCAGTTCGCTAAATTTTTTAAGGGTGTTTAAAACCTTGCGGTCGGTCGCATTGTTTCCTGCCGGCAGTAGCAGTGGCAATACGCCTACGCGCACCAGGATGGCCACTAACACCAATGCCATCAACCAGCTGCTGCGGCAGACGCTGATTGCGCAAAGTGCCGGCATGACCGCCACGATGGCGCTGCCGGTGTATGACGATGCAGTAAAGCTGCAGAGTGAGTTATTGACCACCATCGACAATGAATCCGCCCAGGTGAATGACAGCCTGTTCCTGGCGCTTGTGGATCTGCGTGCGAAGGTCCATGCCGATATGACCGTCAAGGTGCAGAACGCGGCCCGGTTGGTCAACCTCACGCCAAAGGTCGTGCAGCCTGCTCTGGTGCTGTCCTACGATTTATATGAGTCGGTGGACAGGGAAGGCGAAATCGTTGCCCGTAACAAGTTGCGGCATCCGGGATTTATCCCTGCTGAAACCATCAAGGTGCTGAGTGTATGACAGATGAGGTGAAACTACGGGTGAACGGCAAGGATTACGGCGGCTGGCTGTCCGTTGAAATTACAGCCGGCATCGAGCGTCAATCCCGTGATTTCAAACTCGGCATTACCAGGACATGGCCAGGCGCAACGGAGATTCCGCGCATGGTTAAGCCGTTCGACTTGTGCGAAGTATATATCGGCGCCGATAAGGTCCTGACAGGCTTTGTCGATTCAACCCCCATTAGCTACAACGACACCAGTGTGACCGTGGGTGTTAATGGACGCAGCAAGACGGCCGACATGGTGGATTGCGCAGCTGACTATGGCAGCGGCCAGTGGCGTAACCGCAAAATTGAGCGCATAGCCACGGACATTGCGAAGGCCTACGGCATTACCGTGATTGCAGAAGCGGATACCGGGCCGGCCATTGCCGATCACCAGATCGATACGGGGGAGAGCGCTTACGAATCCATCGGACGGATGCTGGCGATTCGTCAGTTGCTGTCGACCGATGATGCGGAAGGCAGGATGATCCTGATCAACGCCGGCAGCGGCGGTCGGTGTGTGACCAGCCTTAAATACGGGAAGCCTGACGGCAATATCCTGAGTGCGGACGCGCAGCTGGATTACAAAGACGTGTTCAGCACCTATGTCTGCAAAGGCCAGCGCTCGGGCAACGATGAGGATTTCGCTGAAACAGTCTCTGGCATGTCGGCATCGATGACCGACATTACGGTCCCGCGCAATCGCAAGCTGATCATCCAGCAATCTGGCCAGGTAACGCAACTGGACTGTTCGCAGCGCGTGCAATACGAGCGACTATACCGGGCCGCCAAAGCCGTACAGACCACCTACACGGTCAAAGGGTGGCGCCAGGGCGACGGTTCATTGTGGGTGCCGAATAAGACGGTACGGGTGATAGACCCTGTAATCGGTTTCGACGAAGAGCTGCTTATTGTCGAGGTCACCTACAAGATCGATGAGCAGGGCACCGTGACAAGTTTAAGCGTGGCGCCGAAAGGTGGTTTCATTCCATCGCCTGAAGCAGCCAAGGCAAAGAAAAAAACCGCATCTGGCAGCGGGGGCGATAGTTGGTCTGACGTAAAGGCGGCGAAATGAGCGAACGGTTAATAGCAAAGATGCTCAGCCCCCTGGTGCGTTCGATCCAGAACCTGGCCTTGCGGGCCACGGTGACCCTGGTTAACTCAGCGAACAAAATGCAGGCCCTGCAGCTGACGTTGCGCGGTGGCGAGGCTAAAGACGGCATCGAGCATTTTGAAGCATACGGCTTAACCAGCTGCCCGCATCCTGGTGCAGAAGGCATCACCCTGTTTTTCAACGGGGACCGTTCGCATGGGGTGACCGTTGTGGTGGCCGACAGGCGGTATCGGCTCCAAGGGCTCCAAACGGGCGAGGTGGCTTTGTATGACGATCTCGGCCAGAAGGTGCACCTGAAGCGTGAAGGCATCCTGATCGATACACCGTTTGATATTGAGATGCGCGGCGCCAATGTGCGGATTCACGGCACCGAAAGCCTGATCATTGAATGCAACGGCCACGGCGAAAAGTGGCTGCCCGATCGCAAGAACACGTACACAGACAATGCCGTTGCCGGCAGCCATAACAATATCAGCGTGCCAGAAATACCGGGCTAACAATGGTAATATTGAAGTATGAAAACAATGACAATATCCTACGCGGAAGTAACTGCCGTCTTCAAAGATTTTTTAGACGGTAAAATATCGTGTCCTGAAACCTTCCATGATTTAAAGTTTTGGCGTGGAGTTACCGAACCCACGATTGTTATCGGGGATTGGGAATTTGTTTTTTTTATTGAAGCTGAATTTATATATGACGTTTATGAAGCGGAAGCCCCTGATGGACGTATATTTGATTTTCATGAGGCTGAAAGAAGTTCAGGGATGGAGAATTTTTTGAATGACGATGATGCCATAAAGATGGCTGTGCTTCTGGGCTGCCCACCGCATTAAGTTTTATTACTTCAACATTTAACCGCCACACGGCGGTTTTTTTTCGCCTGGATTATATGATTCCAAATGACATGACGATCTTCGTCAACGGTGTTGAATCCAGCAGCCTGGACCAGGCCGACAGTTTGATACGCGCCGTGATCATCAGCCTGTTTACCTGGCGCAGAGCAAACCCGGATGACGTTACCGAAGGCGCCAAAATGGGGTATTGGGGCGATGCTGCTGAGCCGCCTGCCGAGAATGACAAGATCGGCTCCAGGCTCTGGCTGCTGGCACGGGAAAAGATATTGCCCAGCACGTTCAATCGTGCGCGTGAATATGCCACTGAAGCATTGCTTTGGATGATAGCCGATGGGGTGGCCACAAAAGTGACCGTGGATGCTGAGCGCTTCAATGTCGACGGCCTGGCTTTGATAGTAACGATTTACCGAGTAGACGGCAGTGATGTCGTTCTGCGATTCAATAAAGCCTGGGAGATTATCCGTGCCGTTTAGCAGACCTAGCCTCTCCAACCTGATCACCCGCATCCGTGCCGGCATTCTGTCGCGCCTGACTTCTGAAGAGATGCGCCGTAGCGATGCGGACGTGTACGGTCGGGAACTTGCCGGTGCATCGCATGAGCTGCACGCGCACCTGCAGTTTATTTCGCAGAATGTTATTTACGATACAGCGACCGCTGAATACCTGGATCGCTGGTCCAGCATGTACCTCACACAGCCAAGGAAGGCAGCAGTGGTGGCAACTGGGTTTGTAGCTTTCACCGGTGCCAATGGCTCATTGATTCCGGCTCTCAGTCAGATTGTAAGCGCCGCTGGCGATGAGTACCAGACGGACGTGGATGCCACAATTGTTGCCGGTACCGCAACTGCTGCGATCACCTCATTGCAGCCAGGTGCTGCCGGGAATGCCCTGTCGGGTACCGTTCTATCGCTCAGCACCCCGATTGCCGGCGTGAACAGTGACGTGACGGTCGGGATCGATGGATTGTCCGGGGGTGCAGATCAGGAAGATGACGGCAGCTTACTGGCACGTTTGCTCACCAGGTTGCAGTTGCCTCCCCAGGGCGGCGCTAGTTTTGATTATATCGCCTGGGCGCTAGAAGTCCCTGGCGTGACACGTGCATGGGTGTACCCGCAGGAATTGGGATTGGGCAAGGTGACCGTCCGCTTTGTGCGAGATAACGATGCCAACCTGATACCTGATGCCGGCGAGGTCACCACGGTGCAGGATTACATCGATTATCGCCGGCCTGTGACTGCCGAAGTTACGGTGCTGGCGCCTACGGCTGTTGTTCAGAATTTCACGATCGGAGTCACCCCTAATACCGTTGCGGTGAAAACTGCCGTGGAAGCTGAGCTGCGGGATCTACTGTCCAGGGAGTCCATCCCTGGTGGAACGGTACTGTTAAGCCATATCCGCGAAGCGATCTCCATTGCTGCCGGCGAAAACAATTACAACATGACTGTGCCGAATGCGGATGTAGCGAGGGCAACGGGCGAGTTGACCACGATGGGTGCTATCACATGGCTTTAGAGACGGATGATTACCTGGCGCAACTGCGTGAGTTGCTGCCGCCTGGGCCAGCCTGGCCACGTGATAACGATTCGTTACTGACCAAGTTATTAACCGGCTGGGCAGAAGAGTTTGCCCGCATCGATGCCAGGGCAGATGACCTGGTCGACGAAGCAGATCCGCGCACCACTTCCGAATTACTGCCAGATTGGGAAAGGGTCGTAGGCTTGCCGGACCCTTGTGTTACGGTCAATCAATCCGTTGATCAGCGGCGGGCTGCCCTGGTATCGAAACTCACAAGTATCGGTGGCCAGAGCCGGCAGTATTTTTTAGATCTGGCTTTTAGCCTGGGGTATATAGGCTCTAGCATCGAAGAATACAGGCCATTCAATTGTACCGATGACTGCAATGACGCGCTGTATTCAGAGCTTGACCGGTTCGTATGGACGCTATTTCTGCCTTCCAACTCTGGCATTTACATCATGAATTGCAACAGTGCCTGCAATTCTCCATTGCAGGCCTGGGGCGATGAGGTCATCGAGTGCCGCGTTAATCGCTACAAGCCCGCCCACACCAAGGCTATTTTTGCTTATCCATAGGGAGTTTCACGAATGAAAAGAATCAGTACCGCCACCGCGCAAGCTAACAAGTTTGGCGCAGGAAAAAATGGCTTCAGGGATGGAGATAAAGGTGCAGGTATTGCCCCTACCGATTTGGATGCAGGTTGGTTTGACCGTACTCAGGAAGAAATTTCTAACGTCATTGAAGGGGCTGGAATTGTCTTAGATCCTGCAGGTGCTGACAACACGCAGATGCTGCAGGCAATAAAGCTGCTCATAGCAGGCGGTGATTATCATCCATCCTGCCGGGTAGCTTCAACTGCCGCTTTAAACACTGCTGCACCAGGTGCAAATATTGATGGTATCGCCATGGTAGCGAGCGATCGCGTATTGCTGAAGGACCAGGCAGCCCCGGCGCAAAATGGCATATGGGTATGGAACGGTGCTGCTGTAGCCATGACGCGTGCACTTGATGCAGATGCAGGCGCCGAAATTAACTCCGGCGCTTTGGTCCCAGTTGAAGTAGGTACCGCAAATGCTGACACATTGTGGATGCTTACAACAGATGGCGTCGTTACTGTCGGCGTTTCAGCCCTGACGTTTGCCAACATTACCGGATTGACTATTGCGATTGCCGATGCCCGTTATACCAATATCGGGTACATGCTAGTACGTGATGAAAAAGCGCAAAACACCCCTGGCGGCGCCACTGCAACCGGCACAACTACAGCCCGCACACTTAATACGGTGTCAGCCAATACCATAAGCGGGGCATCTTTGGCCGCTAACCAAATAACATTACCAGCCGGCACTTACAGAATTGATGCCTCCGCGCCGACACACAGTGTGGATGAATCAAGAATATCACTGTACAACGTCACTGATGGTGCCGTACAGATTTTGGGTACTTGCGAGAATGGCATTACTGCAGTTGTTACCAGAAGCTTTTTGAAAGGCCGCTTCACAATTGCGGCCCCAAAAGTATTCGAGCTACGACATTATGTTGGCACTACCATTGCTACAAATGGTTTTGGTCTACAGGTGAATAGCGGCGGAGTAGAAGTGTATACACAAATTGAAATCACGAAGGAATCATAATGTTATTTATCATGATTGATGAAAATGGCGAAGTTGAAAGTTCTCATAACGATGACACGATCAAAACTCTGCCGGCTGGCGCGGTCGAAATCGTAAGTCAGCAGGAATGGAATGATCGTTTGGAATACACTTACAGCACTAAAGGCAAGCGCACCAAAAAAAATGAAGGGGCAAATTCATGAAAAGGATACTGTTATTAGCCGCGTTGCTTGCATTTTCGGGGTTGTCTTCGGCGTCTGTACGGGTGCCAGCCGGTGCCAATATTCAATCGTATTTGAATGTATCGAGTGGGCAACTGCTAATACTTTCTGCAGGCGCCTATAGCACTGTCGGGTTAACCTGCGTGTCTAACATGGCCATCGAAACAGATGGCAAAGTGACAATCAATAGCTCCAGTTCTGCACCTATTATTAACTTGGCTGGCTGCAGCAATGTCAGCATCCGTGGTGACCTGGAATTGGTCGGCAATGGTGCTGGCTATACTAGCCACCCCTCTTCCCAAGTGGTCGATTCTGGACAATCAGGCATCTATCTATCAGGCAATGACAATATTGTCATTGAAGGGGTAAGGATCAGGAACATAAGAGGGTCCGGTATTGAGGCCCATTCGACCTTAACGTCATGGAAAAACTCTATATTTATTCGTGGTGTTTCGGTTAAGAATAGTTATCGAGGGATCTACCTAACTGACTCTGCAGAGTACATCACACTGAGTGATATTAATGCATCAGATAATGTATTCGGCATCCAGATCGACTCAGGTAACAACACGGTTGTTAACGCCAAAACTATTTACAATTCCATTGGTGTCAAGATTTGCGGGTCTATAAATAGTTACTGTAGCGGCGCAAATAATGCGCATGGAATTTTTTCTGGACTGGAATCCAACCATAATTATTACAATTTAGTTATCGTGGATGTGACGGTAGGGGAAACTTTCAGCGCGTGTCATTTCGTCGCAGGACAGTCGGGGAGTAATGCCGGCACCATCCAGATCATAAACAGCAAGGGCATTAATATCACTGGATCGCAAATTGGATCAAACCTAACGATTGATGGTAACAGTGTGGTATCGCTGCAGGGAAGTTACATGCGATCAGGTCTTTCAGGTGCAACAGTCTCACCAGGTGGGATTTTAATATCAAAAAATAATTTTAATGACCAGGGATTGTGGCCAGGAAACAATTAGCGCCTTATAAAAACTCAGGCTCGGTTTCAATGCCTATTGTTTTATCACACCAAAGGCAATGATGGTGCGTAGTGGTTGGGGTGATGATTGGCGTTGCTTTTGGCTCAATGACTAGATACCAAGGACTTCCTAGGTAGTGGATACCAGAAGCGCATAGATATGCTTTAAATTTTTTTATCATAGATAAATATTACACCAGCACCGCCAGCAGGCGGTTTTTTTTCGTCCATCTAAGGGGTAGTAATGGACTATTGGCACAGATTCCAGGCTTTCATGGACACGGCTGCAATCGGGGGGATCGGGGGCGTCATCGCATTTTTACTGCGGCCCAAAGATAAGACCATTACAGAGCCGATTCCTTTCAGGGAAGTGGTGTGGGCGTTTTTCAGTTTTGTCATCAGCGGTGGCGTTATTTCCGGATTTACGTCTGCACAGCTGATGCGATCTTTCGGGATCGATGCCAGCTCTGCCGGCACGATCTCATTCTTGGCCGGTGCAATTGGCGGCTCATTACTAACGGCCATCCTTCGGTCCATCGATAGCATGGATATATGGCCATTCATCAAGTCACTGATCAGGGCAAAGCTAGGGATCAAAGAGCCCCCGGCCAGTGACGTCTCCGGAGAGGATAGTCATGTCCAATGAGACTCTGTTCTTATGGCAAGTACTTCAGTTTTCAGCTGCTGCGATATTCCTGTGGGCGATGTTCTGCGTATTCGCTAAACGGGTGAATGACGGCATCGTCGGCAAGATCATGTTTTCCATGCTCGGTTTTGCTGCCTTCGCTGTAGTGCTTGCACCAGGCAATGCCAGGGCGCTAGTCATCATGGTGATGTTCGTTGCATTTGTCGGCATCCGGCATATGTGGATGAAATGCTTTTGGCTGCACATAAAGCTGGCATGCGAACGCTGGTTGATCTGCGAAAAATTCAGGCAATGGAAAACGCAGCCAAACGAGCAATCCCTTTCACTCAATATTAGAAGCGACCGCGATGATACAACTCACTGAACATTTTTTCCTGGAAGAGCTTTGCCGGTCCGACATGGCAGTCCGCAAAGGCATCCTTAACATTCCCAGCCCCGTCGTGGTGCAAAACCTACGCGTGCTTGCTGAAGGCCTGGAAAAAGTTAGGACACTACTCGGCAAACCGATCATGGTCTCATCCGGATATCGCAGCGCCACACTAAATTCACTAGTGGGCGGCGCTATGAAGCCTCCTAGTGCCCACATCAGCGGCTTTGCTGCCGACTTTACCTGCTGGAGTTTTGGTAGGCCTGAAGATATTGTGCGGGCTATCGAGCGCAGCGATATCAAATTCGACCAGGTGATCATGGAAGGAAGCTGGGTGCATATCTCATTTGCACCCACGATGCGCCAGGAAACAATGACAGCGCTTTTTTCAGGCGGTAAGGTCACCTACACCAGGAGACACTCATGATCAGGTTCTTTCTGGCTCTAAAGGATTTTATCTTCGGCTTCGCAACCTTCGTAATCGAGCGCTGGCGCATTTTCTTGCCCCTGGCAATAGCAGTAGCTGTCCTGTTCTATGTTTATCAGCTACGTGGCGAGCGTGATCAGGCTGAACGGAGCCTGGCAGCGCTAAGTAAGTACATTGCCGATAAAACTGCTGAACGGGTGGCTGAAAACACGACCAAGGATGCTATCGCCAAAAGCACCCTCGCTGCAGTCGCCCTGAAGCATGGCCAGCAATTAACCAAATGGAGATTGGAATATGACGCACTGCAGAAAAAGAACGGCACCGCTCAGCAGGATCTGCTCGCTGCTAATGCTAGCAATGCTTTGTGGCGTGAGCGGGTGCGCCTCGACACCGAAGCCTTTACCCAGAGATTGCGCGCTCTTCCCGGCGCCGGACAAGACCTTGCCGGCAGCGGGGGAGACAGTGACGCAGCCTTTATTAGACGCGCCTACGACAACCTCGAAATCGCCTGCAAAATAACTACCGAAGATTACAACGCGCTGCGCCTTTCCTGGGATAGCGCGTGTCTAATTTATGGGTGCAAAAAGTAGCAAAAAAAGAAGGGCGACCTTGTGATGCGCTAACATCACAAGGCCCCTTTTCACACAGATCAAGCCTGTGAGCCAGGACTAGGCCCCTCACCACGTCGACGCGGCGGTGGGAGCCTAGCACAATAATCTCAACATGAGAAAGCTCACATCATTATGCAAGCACTTCCCGTAATCCCCTGGATCGGTGGCAAACGCCGCCTTGCCGCACAACTCATTCCTTTGTTCCCCCCTCATAGCTGCTACGTAGAAGTATTCTGCGGTGGCGCTGCCTTGTACTTTCTCCGGCCTGTACCGGCCGAAACTGAAATCATTAACGACATTAATGGTGACCTGGTGCGCCTGTACAAGGTGCTTAAACATCACCTGCAGGAGTTTGTCCGCCAGTTTGAATTTGCTTTAAGTAGCAGGCAGATATTCGAATGGGAAAAGATGACTCGCCCCGAGACGCTGACTGACATTCAGCGTGCCGCACGTTTTTACTATATGCAGCACCACGCATTCGGCGCAAAAGTGACGGGCCAAAACTTCGGCACCGTTACGACGGGAGAGGCGGCAGGACTCAACATTTGTCGTATCGAGCAGAATTTAACTGCAGCCTGGATGCGCTTGGGTGGTACGTGCATAGAAAACCTAGCATGGCGCGATTGTGTCGATCGCTATGATCGACCGCACACGTTCTTTTACATGGACCCGCCGTATTGGGAAACTGAGGGCTACGGCGTCCCGTTTGAATTCGACAACTACGTCGACATGGCAGCCAAGCTGCGCTCCATGAAAGGCAAAGCCATGATCAGCATCAACGATCACCCAGCTATCCGGGAAGTTTTCGCTGGACTGCCTATGCTGGAACTTGATATCAGATATAACTTGCAGAATGGAGGTGAATCACGCACCTCTGGAGAGTTGGTTATAACCAATTGGGAGACGGCTGAAATGGATATGTTTAGTAAATGAAGGATGCTGCTACAATGCGCTCGGAATCAAATTGCCGGAATCGAATTAAAGGCAGGGTATTAGCCAACAAATGTAAGGTATTAAATATTTAAGCTATTGTATTTCAATAATTTACGGTGGCGGCTCGCGCCTCCAAACATTCATTCGAATCAAAACGAACATTTGCATTTAACAACAATTTGTAAATCAGCACGCAAAATCTCTTTTATACTGGCTGGTCACACATAAAGAAATTCTTTCTCATGTCTCCAGATATCGCAATTGCCCCACAAACGATTTTCCTCAAAGACTACACACCTGCTGCTTATGAGGCTTTGAACGTAAATCTTACTTTCCAATTGTTCGAAAACAAGACGATAGTCAAATCAGAGGTTTTGTATAGCAGAAACCCTGCCGCCAAAAAATCTCAGGATGGTTCCAATACATTGGTTTTAAACGGGCAGGATCAAACTATCCTTGCTGTTGAGATCGATGGCGTAGCCTTTAGCGGCTATACGGTGGATGAAAGCAAAATGACCATCAAAGATGCGGGCGAGCAGTTTATGCTCACCATCACATCTGAAATTCACCCGGAAACTAACACTACACTTGAAGGATTGTATAAATCCCAAGGCACTTTCTGCACCCAGTGCGAGGCTGAAGGATTCAGGCGCATCACCTATTATCAGGACAGACCGGACGTACTCAGCACCTTCTCGGTACGTATTGAGGGAGACAAGGGCGCATACCCGGTGCTGCTGTCCAACGGTAACCTGGTGGATGCTGGTGATCTGGATAACGGGCGCCACTTCACCGCTTGGAACGATCCTTTTCCCAAGCCTTGCTATCTTTTTGCACTGGTAGCGGGCGATTTGGTGCGTATTGAGGACACCTTCCAGACCAGGTCTGGGCGCATGGTGGACTTGCACATATATGTGCGGGCTGGTGACGAGGGGCAGTGTGGTCACGCCATGGAGTCACTTAAAAAAGCCATGAAATGGGACGAAGAGAAATATGGCCGCGAGTATGAACTGGACCTGTTCAATATCGTGGCGGTGAGTGATTTCAATATGGGTGCGATGGAAAATACTTCACTCAATATTTTTAATACCAAGCTGGTACTTGCGCATCAGGAAACCGCTACCGATACTGACTTTATGAGCGTCGAAGGCGTGATTGCGCATGAATATTTCCATAACTGGACCGGGAACCGCGTGACCTGCCGTGACTGGTTTCAGCTATCGCTGAAGGAAGGCCTGACCGTATACCGGGATCACGAATTCAGTTCTGACATGAATTCGCCAGCTGTGCAGCGTATCGATGATGTGGATCAATTACGCCGCCTGCAGTTTTCGGAAGATGCCGGCCCGCTTGCACACTCGGTGCAGCCCGATAGTTTTATAGAGATTAGTAATTTTTATACTGCGACAGTGTATGAGAAAGGTTCGGAGCTGATCCGCATGCAGCACACCCTGCTGGGCGAGGCCACCTATCGTAAAGCTACTGACCTCTACTTCGACCGCTATGATGGCCATGCTGTTACATGCGACGACTTTGTGCAGTGCATGGCGGACGCCTCAGGGCGCGATATGAAGCAGTTCTTCCGCTGGTACAAGCAGGCGGGTACGCCTTCACTGGCGGTCTCTGGCCAATATGACCAGGCGCAGGGCCGCTATACGCTGACCCTGAAGCAGTCGCAACCTGATACGCCGGGGCAGAACGGCAAGAAGCCATTGCTGATTCCGGTTGCGGTCGGCTTGTTAGACGAGCAGGGCAGGGAGACTCATCCCACGCGAGTGCTGGAAATGACTGACCGTGAACAGAGCTTCACCTTCGATGACGTCAAGACGCGGCCTGTGCCTTCAATCTTGCGCGGCTTCTCCGCGCCCGTGAAACTGACCACCGACCTCAGCGACGACGACCTGCGCCTATTGCAACTCAGCGATACCGATGGCTTCAACAAATGGGAGGCTGGCCAGACCATCGCCTTGCGTACCATCGCCAGGGTAATGGCGGATCGTGATGCTGATATTTCGCAGTTCGTGGCGGATTTCGGTGTCATCATAGAGCAGGGCCGCGCAGGGCAGGGCGACAAGGCCTTGCTGGCACGCGCGCTGTCGTTGCCAGCTATCGCCGTTATTGGCCAGACCTTGGATGTGATCGACCCGGCGGCCATCGACTTCGCACGCACGCACCTGCTCACTGCCATCAAGCGTGCGCATAAAGATGCTCTGGTGCAGCTCTACGAGACTAATGGTAGCACTGGCAGTTTCTCCATCACGCCAGCCGCCATGGGGCGTCGGGCGTTGCAGAACACCGTGCTGGAACTGCTGACCGTGACTAATGGCACTGGCTGTGCCGCACGTGCCAAGGCCCATTATGAACAGGCCGATAACATGACCGACCGCGTCGCGGCCCTGGCCTGCCTGGCAGACAGTACGCAACCGCAACGGGATGAGGTGTTTGCCGACTTCTACCAGCGTTTCAAGGGCTATCAGTTGGTGGTCGACAAGTGGTTCTCACTGCAGGCTATCGCCAACCGCGATGGCATCTTCGACGACTTCGCCAGGTTGCGCGAGCATGCCGAATTCAACATCAAGAACCCCAACCGGGTACGCTCGTTGTACTCGGCCTTCGCCATCAACAACCCGGTGAAATTCCACGACCCAAGCGGCCAGGGCTACGCCATCATCAGGGATGCCATCATCGAACTGAATGCGATTAACCCGCAGATCGCATCACGCCAGGTAAGCCCGTTCCGGGAATGGAAACGTTACACGCCCTTGCTTCAAGTACAGATGAAAGCTGCGCTTCAATCCATATTGGATTCAGGTAATCTTTCCAGCGATGTGTTCGAAGTTGTCAGTAAAAGCTTGAACGGTTAAGTGATACAAAGCGAAAATGATAGTGATCTACAGGTAATCGTTAAAACTGGTTAATTCAAAGGTAATTTTGTTATGAAGAAAACTTATTATATTGACTACCCTCAGGAGCATGTTGAGGGGCAAGCACATACTTATCGGTGTGTTTCCTGCAAAGAAATCACCACTAAAATCAATGGCAGCATAGAGGGCCACTTGCCTTCATGTGAATATCGAGTGAAATTAGAGCGAGATGGATTTGAAAACAATCAATGCTCAAACTCACAAGATCACTCACTGGCTGATGAGGTGGATTAAATCCACTTCAAGAGAGTTTCTAATTGTCACAAGTCATAGAGCACAATAAACGCTGGTTATCGCTGATCGTACTTTGTCTGGGTGAGCTCATGATTGTGCTCGATACCACCATCGTCAATGTAGCGCTGCCATCTATCCGCGTGGATCTTGGTTTTAGCGAGACCTCATTGGTGTGGGTGGTTAACGCCTATATGCTGACTTTTGGTGGCTTTCTGCTGCTTGGTGGTCGCTTGGGCGATCTTTATGGGCATCGTAGACTGTTCCTGCTGGGGCTTATCCTTTTTACGCTGGCATCGCTCGCGTGCGGGCTGGCAAACACGCAGACTTTGCTAATCGCAGCCAGGGCAATACAGGGCATGGGTGGCGCCGTGGTTTCGGCGGTGGCATTGTCATTGATCATGGATTTATTCACCAAGCCGGATGAGCGCGCCAAGGCGATGGGGGTGTATGGCTTCGTCTGTGCCGGTGGTGGCAGCATCGGCGTGTTGCTTGGGGGCTTGCTCACCAGTGCATTAAGCTGGCACTGGATATTCCTGGTTAACCTGCCGATTGGCATTGGCGTCTTTGCCCTGTGCCTGGGCTTGATTCCAGCTAGTCAGCAAGAGGCTGTTCGAGAGCGCCTGGATATCGCAGGGGCTTTAACGATTACGACGTCCTTGATGCTGGCAGTCTATGCCATTGTTAATGGCAATGAGGCAGGCTGGGGTTCCAATCATACTTTAGGGTTGCTCGCAGTGGCGGCCTTATTGTTTGCCGTCTTTATCGCCATAGAGGCACGTGTAAAAATACCGCTCATGCCGCTTAAATTGTTCCGACTGCGTAACCTGGCTACGGCCAATGTCATTGCAGTGCTGTGGGCTGCCTCCATGTTTGCGTGGTTCTTTATCTCCGCACTCTATATGCAACTGGTACTCGGCTATAGCGCGTTACAGGTAGGCCTTGCATTTTTGCCGGCCAACCTGATCATGGCTATTTTTTCGCTGGGGATTTCAGCCAAACTGGTGATGCGCTTTGGTATCAAATTACCACTGGCTGGCGGGCTGTTGCTCGCCACGATTGGACTTGTACTGTTTGCCTTTGCGCCGTTACAGGGAGATTTTATGCTACATGTCTTGCCGGGCATGCTGCTGCTTGGCTTGGGTGCTGGTATCGCATTCAATCCGATGTTGCTGGCCGCCATGGATGATGTCAGTCCGAACGAATCAGGCCTTGCTTCCGGCATTGTGAATACCTGTTTCATGATGGGTGGGGCGTTGGGCTTAGCTGTACTTGCCAGCCTGGCTGCGATGCATACGGGTCAGCAAATGCAAGAGGGTGTGGCTGCGGTTGAGGCCCTTAACAATGGGTATCGTCTTGCTTTTGCAGTGGGTGCCTTGTTTTCTTTGGCGGGGGCTTTGTTAAGTGTGTTGCTTACTCAAAAAACTGTGTCATTGGCAAGTGAATCAATATAGGCTGTAGCACCATATAAATTTAATTTAATTATTTGATTTTTATATGTATTTTTATAATTAAATTTATCCAAATAATTGAAAAATATTAGTCCGAATGGACTATTGCAGAGTAAAGGCAATCGGCCTAAATTCCTCAGGGTAGTCAAAAAAATTAATATAAATGTTTTGAGGAGAAATTCATGAAGCTTTCGCAAATCGCCTTATTGGCGTCACTAGCTTTGGGCTCGACATTTGCCCAGGCTGCACCAATATTTTCAGATAACTTTGATAGCTATAGCGGCCAGCTTAACTGGCCTGGTGCGGGTGGTTGGATGGTATCAGACGGTACGGTGGACATAATCCCAGTCAATGGCCAATTCGACTTTTTACCAGGTAATGGCAATTATGTGGATTTAGATGGCTCTACAGGCAATGCTGGTCTTTTTTCAAATAGTGTATCGCTGGTAGCTGGCAATACTTACACCCTTACATTTGATTTGGCAGGCAACGCACGAAGTGGCAGTGAAACTGTAGATGTGTTTTTTGGTACATCTTCAACCACACTGGTGTTAAACCAGAATGATCTTTTCCAGACATATTCTCTAAGTTTCAGCGCAGTTACTTCCGGCATCATCGGTTTTGGTTTTCAGAATCAGGGCGGGGATAATGTGGGTGCCTTACTTGATAACGTAACCGTAGCAGCAGTCCCCGAGCCAGACACGTATGCGATGGTACTGGCTGGTTTAGGCTTGATGGGCTTTGTAGCTCGCCGTCGTAAAGTATAAATTCAGATTTTTAGTATGCGTTTGAAATGGGAGCCTCGGCTCCCATTTTTATTTATATGGCAGGGGTATATAGGCTTAGCCTTCAGGCTCTTGAATCAGGATCGCCAGCCTGGCATGCAACACCATATTCTCAAGCACCAGCCTGACTACCGTGGCAGCCATCAACATATCCTTGTCGTTTTGTGCGGTATCTTGCGGCCAGTTATTCACAATTTCAGCAACATTCAGGCAAGCCAGCTGGCGCAGGTCTTGTTCATCAAAAGGTAGCCCGGAAAAATCTATCGGGTCTTCCTGTTCAACTTCCTTGAGTAGTTCTAACAGTAATTCTGGCTTCATGACTTAAGTATGCCATTGCTAATGGATTAATTACAGGTTTGCCAGACCATTCGCACTAAATCCATCACTCATCAAAGAAATGGACTACATAAAAATCAGACATTTCCGACAGATTGTCCTAAGATTATCTTTGATAATTACATTTGTAGTTGTCAGTTTTATTCTCAATCAAATTATCTATTGAAAGGAAAGATCATGAACATCTCACATCTGTCACAAAATATTGGGTATGTTTCCACACATAATTTTAGAAACCGCAATCAAAAGAAAAAGGTTTTCAAGCTCAATTCAATCACCAAAAAAGCATTTGCATTTTTAATCGATACGCCAAACCGCATGTCTCAAGAATTACGTAAAGATCTATGGTGGTAGTCAATAAGGGCGCTTTACCTAAAAAATTTCCTCGAAAAGTCTTATTGAAGATGCTAGCCCAGTTGATTTACCCAATCAGCTCATGAATGTAAGATGATTGGGTAAATCAACTGGGCATATATTTGGGGGAAGTCATGAAGCGCATCGTTATCTTTGCAGATGGAACCTGGAACTCACCGGAAGATGGACTTGAAACCAATGTATTGCAGCTGGCAGAGGCGGTAGCGCCAAGCGCTGGCAATACCAAGCAGGTTACCTTTTACGATTGGGGGGTAGGTGCTGATACGCAGAAGCTGATGGGGGGTATTAGCGGGGCAGGGATCGATAAAAACATCATGGATTGCTATCGTTTCATCGTGCATAACTACGAGCCAGGTGATCAGCTCTTTTTCTTCGGGTTCAGTCGTGGCGCATATACAGTAAGGTCGCTAGCAGGATTCATAAGAAACGCGGGTGTTCTGAAAAGGGAGTTTGCGAACCGGGAATCAGAGGCATTTCTGATGTATCGCAACCGCTCGTTGAAAAGCCATCCTAATGATCCGGCTTCTGTTGCTTTCCGTAAGCAATATGCTGTTGCCGATACAACCGATATAGAGTTTGTTGGGGTATGGGACACCGTGGGTGCATTAGGCATCCCAGTGCCGTTCTGGGGAACCCTGGGTAAGCGTGAATTCCTGTTTCATGACACCCAGCCCAGCAAGATTATTAAACATGCCCGGCATGCTTTGTCGATAGACGAAAATCGTGTCGACTTTGAGCCAACGTTATGGGATGCCAGTCCAGATGCTGATATACAGCAGGTGTGGTTTGCCGGTGTGCATGCGGATATCGGCGGTGGCTATGCTGAGTCCGGGTTAAGTTATTGCGCTGCTAACTGGATCATCAGCGAAGCCAGTCAATTTGGACTGGTTTTCGAGAATTACCTACTTAAGAAAATAAAGCCTAACCCATTGGATAAACAGCACAACGAGAGAAAAGGTGTTTATTTGATGCGTGATGAATCGGTGCGGAACGTGGTGGGCAGCATCCACGCTTCCGTTAAGAAGCGCTGGGAGCAGGATGTGGATGCGTACCAGAAAAAGAGCAAGGCGCTCATTAAGTTGTTAAGCAGCGTGAACGATGACTGGAGCAAGCTGCATATTGTCGATTAGGCATGCCCTGGGAGGCAATCCCCATAAGCCTCGCAGGGCATATCATTGCAGTATTTTACTCGGTCAGGCCTCGCAGGATGGAGTGGCCAAACTTTGTTACCTTGGTATCCAGGTAGCGCCGGTTAAAAACACCGCTGGTAGAAACCAGCGCAATCCTGTCTGACACGGTAATGCCTGCATTTTCCAGCGCCGATATTTTTAGCGGGTTGTTGGTGATCAGGCGGATATTCTGGATGCCGAAGTGCTTGAGCATCGTCACACAATGGTCGTAGTTGCGCATATCGGCAGCAAACCCCAGTTGCTCGTTGGCTTCCACGGTATCAGCCCCCAGCTCCTGTAACTCATAAGCACGAATCTTGTTGATGAGGCCTATGCCACGGCCTTCCTGGCGCATATACAGCACCATGCCTTGCCCGGCATTTGCAATATATTTCAGGGCATTTTTCAATTGTTCGCCGCAATCACAGCGCTGGCTGAAAAGCGCGTCTCCCGTCAAACACTCGGAGTGCACTCTTACCAGCGTGGGCTCATTTGGCGTGACTTCATTTGAAGGGAACTCTCCCAGCGTAATCGCCAGGTGCTCCTTGCCATTGTCACTGTCGACAAAGCCATGCAGGCGAAACGTGGCCCATGGGGTTGGCAGGTTGCACGAAGCCTTATATTCAAGCGTGGTTTGGTTTGGTATAGCTGCGTCTGGCAAAGCTGTTTCTGGCGTTTGTTGCATGCTGGCATCTCTGTTTAATCGTCATTTAGGTCATATTTTACCTTTGAATCACGACAACAGATTTAGTTTTGGGATTTTTAGTGGCGCATGATATGCGCGTAATTTTCTTTGTCGGCACGGTAGCAGCTGCACGATTCCGCTTCCAGGCCAATCACATCGTGGATTTTCATAGCGCCACGGGTGTAGCTGATGAGTTTTTTATTCTGGAGCGAGCCAGCAGCCTTGGTAACACCAACGCGGCGTACCCCCAGCATTTGCGAGAGGAATGCCTGCGTAATATTGAATTCATCTGAGTGCGCTCTATCATGCGTCATCAGCAACCAGCGTGCGAGCCGTTGTTCTACCAGGTGAAAGCGGTTACAGGCGGCTGTTTGAGCGAGCTGTCGCATCTTTACATACGTATAACGCTTTAGTTTGCGTAATAGCGCCGCATTTTGATCTAGCTCACGTAAAAACGCAGGTACGTCCATGCGCATCGCTGGGCCGGCACCCTGAATGACTGATTGAAAAGGGGAAATATCAACGCCAAGTATGATCGGTACCCCATACATACCCTCGTTACCCACCAAGCCAACCTCTAAACTTGCCCCGCCCTGGATCGGCATGACTAATGAAATGAAACTATCGGTGGGGAAATAAACGTGACGTATTTTTTCCCCGGGATGATAAATCACCTCGCCAAAAACGAGTTCGACTTGTTCGCAACCAGCTATAAGGTGCTGCCTGTCCTTGCTAGGTAGTGAATCGATAAGAGTATTGATGGGAGATGGAGCATTGGTGGACGACATATTAAATCTCCGATAGTGCATGGGCAACCCAACACACGGCACAAGGAGGAGGATAGAAATCCTCATGTCGAAGCTTACAAGGGAAGAAAGCTAACTGGTTAGACTACTAAATTACCGCAGATATTTTTTGCTGTATGTGCGTTTGCACGCTTATATTTTCGAGCTAATAAAGATGCTCTGGAAGGCTTATTTTATAAGCCTTCCAGAGCATCTTTGCATTATCTAAGCTGATTGGCTAATGATATTTTTTAAGTCTCCCTGCTATGTTCGGTAGCGCACTGAAAAATTCTGCTCACAGTCATAGTCTTAAAAATCACTTGCAGGGAGATGGAAATGAACTGGAACCGGATTGAAGGTAACTGGAAACAATTCAAGGGCAATATCCAGCAGCAATGGGGCAAGCTGACTGACGATGAGTTTGTGATGATTGCTGGCAGGCGCGCGCACCTTGCAGGGAAAATTCAGGAAATATATGGCATCAATAAAGAAGATGCGGAGCGACAACTGGCCGATTGGCAAAAGCGCCAAAAGCATATGACTGGATCTGACAGTAGAGTAACAAATAGTAGGGTAACAAATAGTAGAGTAACAAATCCTAACTAGTTCGAGGTACTCATCACCACAGGGCTTGCCAGTAGCGCGGCGAAATTGCTGGCAGTTAATGGCAAGCTGAAAATGTGGCCCTGGCCTTCTTCACAGAAGCGCGCTTTTATAAATTCTAGCTGCTCTTGATTTTCCACACCTTCAGCAACGACTCGCAATTTCAGGCTGTTACCCATCGCGATCACAGCGCTCACTATAATGCCATCGTCTTTAGTTGAGCCTATAGCGTGAACAAATGAGCGGTCTATCTTCAGCACATCAATAGGGAACCGCTGAAGATAACTTAAACTGGAGTAGCCTGTGCCGAAATCATCAACCGCCAACTGCACGCCCATGTCTTTGAGTTGTTGCAGAATCTCGGTGCTGGATTCTCCGTCACGCATCAATACACTCTCGGTGATTTCCAACTCCAGATAGCCAGCATCCAAACCGGTATCTTCCAGTATGGCACGTACACGTTCAACAAAATTCTTTTGATGAAATTCCACCGTGGAGATGTTGACTGCGATGGAAATAGGCAGCAAGCCAGCATCCAGCCATTCTTTAGCCTGCCTGCAAGCTGCACACAATACCCAGCGACCAATCGGCACAATCAGCCCGCAATCTTCAGCGATGGTGACGAATCTCTTGGGTAACACCAAGCCCCATTCCGGGTGTTGCCAGCGCAGTAATACTTCAGCACCGGTGATCATGCCTGTATCCAGATTGACCTTGGGCTGGTACAACAACAAAAACTCCTCTCTTTCCAATGCCAGTCGCAGGTTGGCCTCTACGAATTGCCGTTCTACTGCCCGCACATTCATCTCGGTGCGGAAAAACTGGTAATTGTTACGTCCCTTCTCCTTGGCCCAATACATGGCTGTATCTGCATTCTTGATAAGCGTTTCAGCATCTTCGCCATCATCCGGGTACACACTAATACCAATGCTGGTGGTGATATGCAGCTCGTTCTTGGCAATTGAGTCAGCCAAGCTGATGGAATGCGACAAGGTAAGCTCGGCCAGTATCTTGTCTGCCGTTAATACGGCATCTTCTCCATATTTGCCGCCAGCCAACAAGATAACAAACTCATCCCCACCTTGGCGGCTCACGGTGTCTGAACCGCGCACGCAATCATTGAGGCTTTTTGCCACGGACTGCAGCAGCAAATCACCTGTGGCATGGCCAAGAGAGTCATTGATGTGCTTGAAATTATCCAGATCGAGGAAAAGCACTGCGAACTGTGTATTTTCGCGTTTTGCCAGTGTGATGGCCTGGGCGATACGGTCATTGAGCAATACACGGTTAGGTAAGTTGGTCAGAAAATCATGTTGGGCAAGGTGGGCCATTTTCATGGTCATGGCTTGCGTTTCACTCACATCATGGAAGACGATTACCGCGCCTGTCAGCTTCCCATTCCAATCATGGATGGGTGATACGGAGTCTTCTATGGAGACTTCAATGCCATCGCGACGAATTAATACTGTGTCGGCATTCAGCCCTCTTGGTTCATCTTCTTGCAGCACCATCTTTACTGGATTTTGATCATGTTCGCGTGTGGTGCCATTAATTATGTTAAAAATCTCAGCGATCGGTTTTCCTTGTGCTTCCTCTCTCGACCAGCCTGTGATTTTTTCCGCAGCGATATTCAAATAATCGACTTTTCCCGATATATCCGTGCAAAGCACAGCATCGCTGATCGAATTTAGCGCAATCTCCGCCCTGGTTTTTTCCTTATAAAAAGCTTGCTCAAGCATCTTGCGCTGTATGGAGTTGCGCATGGTAAGCGGCACCAGGCTGCTGACAAAATGGCCTTTCGCAAGATAGCCCTGGGCGCCACGTTTTACGGCTTCTACTGCCAGTTCTTCCTCTGCCTTTTCACACAACATCATGATCGGGATATGCGGAGCAACGGCATACAATTGATCGAAGGTGGCGATACCACAACTATCAGGTAGCAGGGAATCCACAATAATGGCGTCAATGCCACCCTTGTCTATAAGCTTTATGCCTGCCGCAAGTTTTCGCGCCCACTCGACTTTGAATGTGCCATCAATGCTATTAGTAAGTGCAACTTTAAGGATATCTGCATCGTGGCAGTCATCGGTGAGAATAAGAATTTTATTTTGCATATCGCTCCTGCTGCCTATTACTCTGTGCAGGCGGTGTGGCTACCGGATAAGCCCGGTCAAGTAATTTGTCCAGCCTAGATACTAGATAAGCTGGACAAAGATTCTAGGCTGAAGGAAGCTAGATTATTCTGATATGGCGCATGTGTATGTGCATTAGCGTACATTTGCCATGAATAAAGAGGGTGCTGGTTGGACTAATGCTGATAATTACTCAGCACGTTCTTTCAGTGAGGGAAGCAGTCGGTCAAATTCGTCTTTTACTACCCGATAGCATTCGCAGCTGCGCGCCTCCAAGCCCAGGCGATTGATGACCTTGATATGGCCGCGACTGTAATCAATTAAACCAGCGCGTTGTAGTTTACCAGCGGCTTCGGTGACACCCTCGCGGCGCACACCAAGCATATTGGCAATCAATTCCTGCGTCATGATGATCTCATCTTTCGCCAGGCGATCAATACTTAACAACAGCCATCGGCATAATTGTTGTTCTACCGAGTGATGGCGGTTGCACACAGCCGTTTGCGCCATTTGTGTGATGAGCGCCTGGGTGTAGCGCAGTAATAGCCTTAACACAGGGCCATTACGATTGAATTCGTCTTTAAGTAATTGTGATTTCAATCGATAACCATAGCCTGCACTCTGAACCACAGCGCGGCTTGGCGTGGTTTCGCCACCCATAAAGAGCGAGATGCCCAATATCCCTTCATTTCCGACCACTGCAATTTCGGCTGAAGAGCCATCTTCCATCACATACAGCAGCGATATGATGGCTGAAGTAGGAAAGTACACGTGCTTTAAGTGCCCCCCGGACTCGTAAAGCACTTCTCCAAGTGGCATGTTGACTAGCTCAAGGTGAGCTAGCAGGCGATCATATTCAGTTTTGGGGAGTGCGTTTAGTAGATGATTTTGTGTTGGGGTGTGGTTGCTCATTTTCTATCCCCATTCAGGTCTTAATTGAGCTATATGCAGAAACTTATTTGAGTGTGAATTTATTTGAGTGTGAATTTATTTGAGTGTGAATATAGTATAGACCAATGATGAATGTATGTGCGGTAACGAACATAAAGGTAAGGTAAATAGCGGAAAAGTAACAAGCTGGAAAGAAACAACCGTGGGTGGTGCCCAGGGACTGAATTGCTAATAAGAAAGCCAAAGAAAAATCCGGAGATTTAGATAACCACAGTAAATTTCGCTGAGTCCAGAAATTTCAGTAAGTTCAGCTGCAAGTTTGGATCAAGTATTTGCAATACTAGTGACCTGAATCTGACAGCCATCAAGTGGTTTAGCCTAATTCAATATTTTGTACCGTCAGTTGCATCATTTGAATTTATTGTGGTGTTCCCGGTAGTGATGCCGATAGACTGGTTATTCATTTTGTTAGCGGCTTGGGATTGGTTCATTTGTTGTGGTATTTCCGCAGTGCGTATATTGCTGACATCTTCTGGGGTGCTTACTGCCGATACAGTAAATGCATGGAAATCCAATACAGCTGAAGCTAAAACACTGTCTAATTTTTTCATGATTACTCCTTCGCTTTGATTTTACGATGTGATTATAAAAATCAATCCACACAGAAAATTATGATGGGATAACACTGGGTAACTTACTGTGAATTGCTACGGAACGTCTGTGCGCTAGCACACAGAGTTTTGCGCTTGCATGGCATAAAGTCTGGATATAACTGCTTCTTGAGTTATCACGCTTGCCATTCATTAATCGAGGAGATAGTCATGGGCTTGGGAACCATATTTTTAATTCTGCTGATTTTGTTACTTATTGGGGCTGTACCTACATGGCCGCATAGCAAGAATTGGGGTTACGCCCCGAGTGGGGGATTGGGCTTGGTTGTGATTATTCTCATCGTTCTATTGTTGATGGGACGCTTATAAATTAGCTGAGCTACTGACATAACAAACAAAAACGGCGCTTCTGCGCCGTTTTTGCTATGGCTTGAACAACTAAATATTAAGCACGATTTGCCATGCGACGTTTAGCGACAAAGCCCATTAAACCAAGACCAGCAAGCATCATGGCATAGGTTTCTGGTCGAAATTTAATGTTTAGCGTCATGGAGTTGTAGGAGAATTACCTATATTAAAGTGCTTGAATCCGCCTTACTCTCACAGCTAATTTACTGCAGGAGATCAATCATGAATATTGTTCAATCATGGCGAGGCATTTTGAAAAGCGGCAATTCGAAAAGCTCAGGTGCATCGCAGGCTGTAAAGCCTGAAGTGTCGCAAACCCTGTTCTGGTATGTCATTCCATTAGCGCTGATTACACCCATCATGCTTTCCTTGGTGATCCGCCAATACCCGGATGTCTTTCAAGACAGACTGCCGGGTGATCGTTTGTACATTGTCAGCTTGGCGGTTTTTTTTATGCAGGTTGTGAGCGTGCCCCTAATGGCTTGGACCGTTAAAAACCTGGCGGAGATGGTCGATATCAAACCTGATTTCAGGGATGCATTCCTGGTAACCGCCATAGCGGCAACACCAGTAATGGTGGTGTCATTGGGCTATGTGGTACCTAGCTTTACTTTTAATCTGGTGATGCATGGCATCGCCGCAGTGGCTGCAGCTGCTTTGATCTACCTTGGCCTCAAAAACGTATTTGATCTGCAAAGACGAGGCGCCCGAATCATGCTCACGCTGACAGTAGTCGCTACAGCATCTCTGGGTTTTGGTATCGTGCTGATTGCTACCCTGATGTTTTGGGGTCAGGTGCAGGAGTTTCAGTTTGCTGCACATTAAACCAAACTGATTTGTGTACATGAACTAACAAACATCGTATAGAAACGAACTATTATTGCAGTCACGCATCAGAAATATCGCTCTTGAAATTTGTTTGAGCCAATTTAAGTTTGAGCCAATTTAAATAGTATGTTTGTTAGGATGTTTGATGAATCAATCCCGCCGCATTTTTATGCTTCAGGCGATAGCAGCTAGTGCAGTGATGACAAGTGCAGTAGTGACAAGCGCACTCATGCCGCAACTTGCTTACGCAGCATCCATGCTTTCAGAGTCCGATCGTGATGCGCAGGCACTGGGCTATCGCGCTGATTCATCAAGGGTTGATAGGGAAAAATATCCCAGATTTGATGCTAGCCAGCGATGCAATAATTGCAACTGGTTTCAAGGGCGTAGCGGGGATGCTAATGCAGCATGTGGACTATACAGCGTAGACAAGCATGTGGCAGCGAATGGTTGGTGCAGTGGCTGGATGAAAAAAGGTTAACTTAATCCTTGATCATTCAATAGTCGTTATTTAGCTCTTAAGCCACGCCAGCCTTTTTCGCGCATGCAGACCAATAAGCCTCTTGTCACATTCTGCATCTGCATTTGAAGTTCAGGCCTATGCTTTTCCCCTAGCGTACTCACGCATTCATCAATAGCGATCTTCAGGCCATCCGGGCCACTGCCCATTTTCCACCATGAACTGATCTTGAAGGTATCCATAGGGTCTGCGACTTTTACTTCAGCGGCTTTAGTTGCCGTTTGTACCTGTACTGTTGGTGCAGGCAGGTTCTTGTCCGCTGAAACCGATGTTGACTTGGCATCGGCGATGCCATTCAGCGGGGCGCTGCCTGCGGCTGTGGTATTGGTGCTCACATCACTTTTAGCCACAGTGCTCACAGTGGCAGCGCTGGAGATCGTATTGTTAATGGGCTTGGCCCCAGCCCGGTTATCCGGGGTATAGCCAACATCAGCTACCGGATCCGGCTCGTTGAATTTTTGTACTATCCAGCCGTTGTCTTCCAGGCACTTATCAATAGTGGCAGCATCGCCACCTTTCGCCAGGCAGGTTTTCTTGCTGTTCTCCAAGTCAGCCACGCTGGCACCACGTTTGTAGGCAAATTCCCCGCAACCACTAAGCAGCAATATTGAAATCAGCATGATGCTCAGCTTGGTATATGGCTTGTTATGAGGCTGTGTCTGAAAAAAATTGGTCATGATGGTCTGCGAAAGCTCCGTTATTCAGCATTAATACGTATTGGTCGAAAGCAAAGCTATCACATATGCAGAGAGTGAGTCACCTGTTTAGCCAAGTATTCAACTACGCAATATGACGTATTTAATCATCCCCCCACTCTCGCTAATCTAGTCGCACCTTCAGGTAAAGAAGCAAGTTAGTCGTGTCCCAATGATTGACTGTAACCAACTTAATTTTATTTCAGTATTTTTTCAGTGGCTAGATTACTCAATCAAGGAGAGTTGTAATGACCTTTAAACTCAAGAAAAGTCTGCTGGCTACGGCAGTAACTGCTGCTGTCATGATGCCAGCTTTTAATGCCAATGCAGGCGGCACAATCACTTTTGGCGAAGACAAATACGTCAGTGTTGGTTTCGGTATGCGTGGCAGTTTCACCAGCGCAGAAGATGGCGCAGCAAATGGTTCTTCACGTTCAAATGATTTTAGCCTGGACAGCGCTCGTATTTTCTTGTCAGGTTCCATCAACAAGTATATCAAGGGTATGTTGAATACTGAGAAGAGCATTGCCGGTGAAGGCTTCCAGGCCATTGATGCTAACGTACAAATCGCTATCACACCTGATATCGCAATCTGGGCAGGTCGTTTCCTCTCCCCAAGTGACCGCGCCAACCTGGCTGGCCCATACTACTCACTAGGTGGTGGCTACTGGTCTGGCATTGCTTCCCGCTACGGTTTTAACGGTGGTTTTATTGGTCGTGATGACGGTGTGGCTGTTGTCGGTAATGCGCTGGATAGCAAACTTTCCTACTCATTTGGCGCATTCGAAGGTAACCGTGCATTCCAGATTGCTCCGAATGCAGGATTGGTCGCACCAGTACGAGGCTCTGATGGCCTGATGTATGCCGGTCGCTTGCAGTATGCTTTCTGGGATGCTGAGCCCGGCTACTACGGCACTGGCAACTACCTTGGTTCTAAAGATATCCTGACTGTTGGTATTTCAGGCCGTACACAAAATAACGGCGCAGTTTCAGCAGCAGCTCAAGGTACATACTCTTCTTACAGCGTTGATTTCCTGATGGAAAAGAAAAACATTGGTCCAGGGGCCGTGTCAGTTGAAGCGGCTTACTACGACTACGATACAGACAAGGTATTCCTGAGCGAAGAGGGTAAAGCCTACTCTGCAGGTGCTGGCTATATCTTCAACGACGCATGGGGTTGGGGCAAGTTCCAGCCTTTCGCGCGTTATCAGAAATTCAATCCGAAAACTGATATCGATGATAGAAAGTATGACCTCGGTGTTGCATACATCATTGATGGATACAGTGCGCAACTGAGCAGCTTCTATTCCAATAGAAAAATTGATGGCTCCAGCAGCACAGATGCCATTACGGTCGCAATGCAGTTCCAGTTCTAAGCTGTCAATTCTGCTAACCCCTATACACAGGAGTAATTCACATGGATTCACGTCGTAATTTTATTAAATCGATGACGGTCATTGCTGCCAGCATCGCCATGATGGGCACTATGCAGTTGGCAAATGCCGCTGACACCATCAAGGTTGGTATCCTGCATTCATTGTCAGGCACCATGGCCATCTCTGAAACATCATTGAAAGATGTTGCTTTGATGACGATTGCCGAAATCAACAAAAACGGTGGTGTGATGGGTAAACAGCTGGAAGCCGTTGTTGTTGACCCGGCATCTGACTGGCCTTTGTTTGCTACCAAGGCTCGCCAGTTGTTGAGCCAGGATAAAGTAGCCGTGACTTTCGGCTGCTGGACTTCAGTATCACGTAAATCAGTATTGCCGGTTTACAAGGAATTGAATGGCCTGCTGTTCTACCCTGTACAGTACGAAGGTGAAGAGCTGGAAAAGAACGTGTTCTACACTGGTGCAGCACCTAACCAACAGGCAATCCCTGCTGTTGAATATCTGCTGAGTAAAGAAGGTGGCGGTGCCAAGCGCTTTGTCTTGCTGGGTACTGACTATGTGTATCCACGTACGACCAACAAAATCCTGCGCGCTTTCCTGCACTCTAAAGGCATTACTGATGACAACATCATCGAAGAGTACACACCGTTCGGTCACAGCGATTACCAGACTATCGTAGCTAACATCAAGAAGTTCTCTACCGGTGGTAAGACAGCTGTAGTTTCAACCATCAATGGTGACTCCAACGTGCCGTTCTACAAAGAGCTGGGCAATGCCGGCCTGAAGGCTAAAGATGTACCAGTAGTTGCATTCTCAGTAGGTGAAGAAGAGCTGCGCGGTGTTGATACCAAGCCGCTGGTTGGCCACCTGGCAGCATGGAATTACTTCATGTCTATCAAGAACCCGACTAACACTGAGTTCAAGAAGAAATGGGCTGCTTACGCCAAATCTGCAAAACTGCCCACAGCTGATAAGCCTTTGACTAATGACCCGATGGAAGCGACTTATATCGGTATCAATATGTGGAAGCAAGCCGTTGAAAAAGCCAAGAGCACTGATACTGACAAGGTAATCGCTGCGATGGGTGGCCAGACATTCCCGGCACCGGGCGGTTTTGTTTCCACCATGGATCCAAAAAACCATCACCTGCACAAACCGGTATTCATTGGCGAAATCAAGTCTGACGGCCAGTTCAAGGTGGTCTGGAAGACACCTGGCCCAGTTAAGGCTCAGCCATGGAGTCCTTACATCGTTGGCAACGACAAAAAGCCTGACGAGCCAGAAGTTAAGTAATCGCAATGCAGATGTTTGTTAAAAGGTAATGCTACCGCTATGGATGATGATTCATTCATAGCGGTTTTTTGTCTGTGAGCTTTCGAGAAAACAATATGCTACTTAATTCGCTGATACTAAAAAGACACGGACTGGCTTTAGTTGCCATTAAGAGGGCAATGCCAAGAATGCTGGCGCCGCTATTGATGTTCGCACTGATGGCCTTCAATATCAACGCAAGTGCTTTAACTAATGAAGAAAAAGTGGGCTTGGCAACGGGCGAGAACGAATCGCGCATGGCCGTGCTCGACCAGGTCGTGGCAAAAGGGGATGTGGATGCACTGCCATTCCTGAAGCTCATCATCGATGATGCCATCAAGATTCAAGGTAAGGACGTAGTGATTGTGGGCGATGACGCCACCACTGACGCACTTACCGGCAAGGAAGTGACTTTATCTGACGATGCTGAAGACATCGTCAACAATAATCGCATGGGTTCTGAACTCGATGCATCAGTAGCCGCGCTCAACCTGCTTTCCAAGGATGCAAAAGTACGGCTGGAATCAGCCAAGGCATTGCAGGGAACTGAGGCTAATGCCAGCCGCCTGAGCCTGATCCAGAAAGTGGAAGAGACCGAAACGGATGACAAGGTAAAGGATATGCTGGCCCTGGTGCGCGCCAGCATCCAGCTTACCAGCGAAGATAAGGCCATGCGCCTGGCTGCTGCCGAGACGCTGGCTGCCAGCGCCAACTCCGGCATCAAGCAGATGCTGTCTACACGTCTAGCTGAGGGTGGCGAAACCGATCCTGAAGTGAAAACTGCGATCCAGGATGCGCTGAAAAATATCGATAGAAACCTGGCGATGTACGAGCGTATCGGCCAGATGTTCACTGGCATCAGCCTGGGTAGCATCCTGCTGCTGGCCGCACTGGGCCTCGCTGTTACCTATGGCCTGATGGGCGTGATCAATATGGCGCACGGCGAAATGATGATGATTGGCGCCTACGTGACTTTCCTCGTGCAGAATTTCTTCCTGCATTACATGCCGAGCTATTTCCAGTGGTATTTACTGGCAGCCGTTCCTGCTGCGTTTGTGATTACTGGCCTGGTGGGCATCGTGCTCGAAAAAACAGTGCTGCGCTTTCTCTATGGCCGTCCGCTCGAAACCTTGCTGGCCACCTGGGGGGTCAGCCTGATCCTGATGCAGGCTGTGCGTACGATCTTCGGTGCACAGAACGTGTCGGTGGAAAACCCAGCCTGGATGTCCGGCGGTATCGAAGTGGCAGCCAACCTGGTGTTGCCATACAACCGTATTTTTATCATCGCGTTTGCCGTCATGGTGCTGGTGATGATCTGGCTGATGTTGACCAAGACCCGTCTTGGCCTGTTCATCCGCGCCGTTACACAGAATCGTGGCATGGCAAGCTGTACCGGGGTGAATACCAGCAAAGTGGATGCGCTGGCTTTTGGCTTGGGCTCGGGCATTGCGGGCTTGGCTGGTGTAGCGTTGTCGCAGATCGGTAACGTCGGCCCTGCACTTGGCCAGAGTTATATCGTTGATTCGTTCATGGTGGTGGTGGTGGGTGGCGTCGGCCAGCTGGCCGGTGCGGTGTATGCAGCCATGGGCGTCGGCATCCTGAGCAAGTTCCTGGAAGGCATGGCAGGCGCAGTACTGGCCAAGATTTTCATACTGGTGATCGTAATTATCTTTATCCAGAAACGGCCACAGGGCTTGTTCGCCTTTAAGGGCCGTTCCATAGATTAGGGTTCCATAATTAGAATCTTAGAGACTAAAAGCTAATTATTCAAAACCTTTTGCCAGACTAGCTAAAAGTATTAATGGAGCAAAATATGCATCAACAATTTCCACAACCCAAGCTGATACGCCGTATCTACAGTGAAAAAGCATGGGGCGCACTGGCAATAGCAATCGCTGTCATCTGCGTGCTTTTCCCGGTGCTCAACCTGCTGGTACCCGCAGATAGCATCTTGCATTTGTCTGACTACACGGTGGCGCTCACGGGCAAGATACTCTGTTACGCCATAGTGGCGCTGGCGATAGACCTGGTGTGGGGTTACACCGGCATCCTGAGCCTAGGGCATGGCGTATTCTTTGCACTGGGTGGTTATGCCTTTGGCATGTACCTCATGCGCCAGATCGGTACTGACGGCAGCTACCACAGCAACCTGCCGGATTTCATGGTGTTCCTGGACTGGAAAACCTATCCCTGGTACTGGCAGATGACGGATCATTTCTGGTATGCCATCCTGCTGGTCATCATGGTGCCGGGCGTACTGGCTTTTATCTTCGGTTATTTTGCATTCCGCTCACGCATCAAGGGTGTGTATTTCTCCATCATCACGCAGGCCATGACCTACGCCTTTATGCTGCTGTTTTTCCGCAACGAGACAGGCTTTGGCGGCAATAACGGCTTTACCGATTTCAAGCGATTGCTGGATATCCCGATTACTACACCACAGATGCGTATGGCCTTGTTTGTCATCACCGGCGTGACCATGCTGGCCTTGCTCTTGGTCTCACGCGCTATCGTCACCAGCAAGTTCGGCAGGGTGCTCACCGCGATTCGCGACGCAGAATCGCGTGTGATGTTCTCTGGCTATAACCCATTGCACTACAAGCTGACAATCTGGACATTCTCCGCCATTGTCTGCGGTATCGCCGGGGCTTTATATGTTCCGCAAGTCGGCATTATTAACCCGAGCGAAATGTCTCCCGGCAACTCGATTGAGATCGCCATCTGGGCAGCGGTGGGTGGTCGCGGAACATTGATCGGACCATTGGTGGGTGCAGGTATCGTTAATGGCGCTAAAAGCTATTTTACTGAGGCATTCCCGGAATACTGGCTGTATTTTCTCGGCCTGCTGTTTGTACTGGCGACCTTATACCTGCCACAAGGCGTGCTTGGCCTGATTGACAAGATCAAGGCGAAAAAACAGGCTGCAAAGTCTAGCCCGGAAATACAGTCAAGCTCAGAATTGAAACTAAACTCGGAGTTAAAGTTAAGTTCTGATGCAGAGGCTGGCGTAGAAAACGAAGCAGGGAAAGCATAATGGCTGAAAATACAACCGCAGGAAATATCTCAAGTGGCCTGCCAACCAATACCGGTGCGTCTGACAGCCGGGTGAGCCAGCCCGGTGTGCTGGATACCACGCACGGAGTGGTGCTTTACCTGGATGACATCACGGTCAGTTTTGATGGCTTCAGGGCGCTTAACAAGCTGTCACTTTCGATTGATGTCGGCGAGCTGCGCTGCATTATCGGCCCCAATGGCGCTGGCAAGACCACCATGATGGACGTGATTACCGGTAAGACCAGACCGGACAGCGGTACCGTATTCTTCGGGCAAACGCTGGATTGCTCCAAGATGACGGAGCCACAAATTGCACAGGCAGGCATAGGCCGTAAATTCCAGAAGCCTACTGTGTTTGAAAACCACACCGTTTTCGAAAATCTTGAGCTTGCCATCAAAACCGACAAGGGCATCTGGAATTCGCTATTCGGCAAGATGTCAGGCGAACAGCTTGATCGCATAGGCGAGATCCTGGAGACGATCAAGCTGCAGGACCTTTATAAATCGCGTGCCGGACTGTTATCACACGGCCAGAAGCAATGGCTGGAAATCGGCATGCTACTGGCGCAAGAGCCACGACTGTTATTGCTCGATGAACCGGTGGCTGGTATGACCGATCATGAAACCGAGCGTACTGCCGAACTGCTCAATAGCCTGGCTGGCAAGCATTCCATCATGGTGGTTGAACATGATATGGATTTTGTGAACAGCATCGCACGTAAGGTGACTGTATTGCATCAGGGTAGCGTGCTGGCTGAAGGCACCATGGACCAGGTGCAGAGCAATGAAGAAGTGATTGAAGTCTATCTAGGTCGTTAAGTAATACAGAGAAGCCCCAGTACTATCGATAAATAAAGTAGCCGCTAAAAGATGACACAGGGAACGTTATGCTAGAAGTTAAAAATATCAATCAATTCTACGGTGGCAGCCAGATCCTGCGCGATGTCTCGTTCACTGCGCCCATGGGGGCTTGTAGCGTGCTGCTGGGCCGTAATGGTGTGGGCAAAACCACATTGCTGAAATGCCTGATGGGGGTATTGCCGGTGAAGACCGGGCAAATCTTTCTCGATGGCAAGGACATCACTTCGCTCAAACCCTATATCCGCTCCAAACTGGGTATGGCCTATGTGCCGCAAGGGCGTGAGATTTTCTCCCGCCTGACTGTGGAAGAAAATATCCTGATGGGCATGTCCAATATCAAGGGCAAGGCTTCCAAACAGATTCCAGAAGAAGTGTATGAAATGTTTCCGGTGCTCAAGCAGATGTTGCAACGCCGTGGCGGTGATCTTTCAGGTGGTCAGCAGCAGCAGCTTGCGATTGCGCGTGCCCTGGTCTCCAGGCCAAAATTGCTGATACTGGATGAGCCCACCGAGGGCATCCAGCCATCTATCATCAAGGACATCGAGCGTGTTATCAAGATGCTCTCCGAGCGCGGTGATATGGCGATCCTGCTGGTAGAGCAATATTACGATTTTGCCGAGGCGCTGGCTGACCACTATATGGTGATGTCGCGTGGACAGGTAGTTAAGAGCGGCCTGGGCAGTGATATGCAAGCCGACAATATCCGTAATTTCGTAGCGCTTTAATTTTAAGGCATGTATTTCATGGCATGATGAGCGCATGGATGACGCGTATTCACCTCAACAATTAGCCATTGAAAACCCTGCCGATGGGAAGTTAAGCCAAGTTGCCAGAATGGCGCCATGGCAGGCATCGTTGGCGTTGGCTTTTGCATCGAAAGATGACCGTACCATTCTGGTTAAAAAGCAGCATCAGGGTCCACTGGTCATACAGAAAGTCTTGTATCCGGAAGGTCATGCCGTTTGCCATTGCATTATCGTGCACCCGCCGGGTGGCGTGGCAGGTGGTGATGCGCTCACATTGGCTGTGCAACTGGCCGAGGATGCAAATGCCTTGCTGACTACACCGGGTGCAGCCAAATGGTACAAGGCCAATGGCCGTAAAGCCAGCCAGCTACTGAAATTCGACCTGGCATCAGGCGCCAGCCTGGAATGGCTACCGCAGGAAAATATACTGTTCGACGGTGCCATGCTGGATTTGTCAGCAGAGATTAACCTGGCGCAGGATGCGACTTATGCCGGCTGGGAGATACTCTGTTTTGGCCGCCAGGCCAGTAATGAGCAATGGCAGGTAGGGCAACTGAAACAAAAGCTCGTGATCCGGCGTGACGGTAAAATGATCTGGCAGGAGCGTGCATTTTTGTCACCAGCTAGCAAAGTGATGAGCGCTATGGCTGGGCTGGGTGGCAATGTAGTCAGTGGGAGCTTTGTGGTGGCAGCGGGCTTATTGCCTGATGAGGTGCTTGCTGAATGCAGAGAGGTCACGGCAGATGATGGTGCAAAAGTCGCTGTGACCGCATTGCCGGAGGTATTCTCGGCAAGGTATATCGGGCAGTCATCGCAATCCGCCCGGCATTACTTTGAGGCATTGTGGCATATTCTGCGGCCCTGGTATGCCAAGCGACAGGTAATCCGCCCACGCATCTGGAATACATGAAGAATTTTTCGTAGACTCATAGCGTATTCAAACCAAATAAACAGCTGATGGAAATAAAACAGTCATGGAATTAACCCCGCGCGAAAAAGACAAGCTGCTGATTTTTACCGCCGGATTGCTGGCTGAACGCCGCAAGGCACGCGGCCTCAAGCTCAACTACCCAGAAGCCATTGCCTACATCAGCGCCGCCATCATGGAAGGCGCACGTGATGGCCAGAGCGTAGCCTACCTGATGGGATACGGCGCAACCTTGCTGACACGTGATGATGTGATGGAAGGTATTCCAGAGATGATTCCGGATATCCAGATTGAAGCGACATTTCCTGACGGGACCAAGCTAGTAACAGTCCACCAACCCATTCCATGAATATAAAAATGACAACCACGTCGCCATACGGCGTTGCGCAGAAAAATCCTCCTTACATATTGCCTATATGTGGCGTCGGCCTTTTTTGCGCGCGCCTTGTCTGGCTTAGTGCTAGTCATTTTTATGGCGACTCCTCATCTGCATTTATTCAAAAGGATTAACCATGATTCCAGGTGAAATGCATATAGAAGCAGGCGAAATCATCCTTAACGATAATCGTGCAACGGTGGTATTGCAGGTGGCAAATACAGGTGACCGGCCGATCCAGGTGGGTTCGCATTACCACTTTTTTGAGACTAACGAAGCGCTGTCATTTCCGCGTGACGAGGCTTATGGTTTCCGGCTGGATATCGCTGCCGGCACAGCCGTGCGCTTC
Organism: Methylophilaceae bacterium; assembly: GCA_035459965.1. GTDB lineage: Bacteria > Pseudomonadota > Gammaproteobacteria > Burkholderiales > Methylophilaceae > DATHXC01. The sequence goes on along the minus strand of DATHXC010000005.1, from coordinate 29,188 downwards.
GAGCCGGGCCAGACACGCACTGTGCAACTGGTGGAGTTGGTGGGCGACAGGAAAGTCTATGGTTTTGCCGGCAAGGTGATGGGAGCCTTAAAGTGAGCGTGAAGATAGCAAAGCAGGCTTATGCCGAGATGTTCGGCCCGACAGTCGGCGACCGCGTGCGCCTGGCTGATACCGAGCTATGGGTAGAGGTGGAAAAAGACTACACCATCTATGGCGAGGAAGTGAAATTCGGTGGCGGCAAGGTGATTCGAGATGGCATGGGCCAAAGCCAGCGCCTGTCGGCAGATGTCGCCGATACCGTCATTACCAATGCATTGATCATCGATCACTGGGGTATCGTCAAGGCTGATATCGGCATCAAGAGTGGGCGCATTTCCGCGATCGGCAAAGCTGGTAACCCGGACATTCAGCCTGGTATCACCATCCCTATCGGTGCGGGTACCGAGATCATTGCAGGCGAGGGCATGATTATCACCGCAGGCGGTATCGATACCCATATCCATTTCATTTGTCCGCAGCAGATAGAAGAAGCGCTGATGTCTGGTGTGACCACCATGATAGGGGGTGGCACCGGACCTGCGACAGGAACATTCGCCACCACCTGCACGCCGGGCCCGTGGCATATCCACCGTATGCTGCAGGCGGCGGATGCTTTCCCCATGAACCTGGGCTTTCTGGGCAAGGGCAATGTCAGCCTGCCAGGACCTTTGACCGAACAGGTAGAAGCCGGTGTCATCGGCCTCAAGCTACATGAGGATTGGGGCACTACGCCTGCTTCTATCGATAACTGCCTGAGTGTGGCCGAAGACATGGATGTGCAGGTGGCAATCCACTCGGATACCCTGAATGAGTCGGGCTTTGTGGAAACCACGATCGCTGCGTTCAAGGACCGCACCATCCATACCTTCCATACCGAGGGGGCTGGCGGTGGTCATGCGCCGGACATCATTAAGGCGGCAGGCTATGCCAATGTGCTGCCATCGTCCACCAATCCGACGCGGCCGTTCACCGTGAATACCATCGACGAGCATCTGGATATGCTCATGGTGTGCCATCACCTAGACCCCGCCATTGCTGAAGACATTGCTTTTGCCGAGAGCCGCATCCGTCGCGAGACCATCGCTGCCGAGGATATCCTGCATGACCTGGGCGCTTTCTCCATGATGTCGTCAGACTCGCAGGCTATGGGGCGGGTAGGGGAAGTCATCATCCGCACCTGGCAGACGGCGCACAAAATGAAGGTACAGCGCGGCTCACTGGCTGAGGATAATGCACGCAACGATAATTTCCGCGTCAAACGCTATATCGCCAAATACACCATCAACCCTGCACTTACCCATGGCGTGGGGCATATCGTGGGCTCGATTGAAGTCGGCAAGCTGGCTGACCTGGTGCTATGGCGCCCGGCCTTTTTCGGCGTCAAGCCGTCGACTATTCTCAAGGGTGGCATGATCGCTGCAGCGGCAATGGGCGACCCGAATGCCTCTATCCCGACCCCACAGCCTGTGCACTATCGCCACATGTTTGGCGCATACGGTGGCGGCCTTAAAACCTCGGTCACTTTTGTCTCACAGGCTGGCCTGCAAAACCCTGCATTGGCTGAATTAAACCTGAACAAACCGCTGGTGAGCGTACATGGCACACGTACCGTGCGCAAAGCCGACATGATCCACAACGGCTGGTTGCCCAAGATAGACGTAGACCCTGAAACCTATGCGGTGCGTGCTGACGGCATGCTGCTGGTGTGCGAACCCGCCTCTGTGCTACCGATGGCACAGCGCTATTTTTTGTTTTAACGATCCCATATGCTCAATATTACAGAACGCATCACACTCGCTGAAAAAGTCGATGCTGATCAGATTGATGATAGCCTGGAGTTGCCATTCGACCTGCGCCAGAAAAGTCGTCTGCGCGTGACCTTGAAGTCTGGCCTAGAAGCCGCGCTGATGCTTGATCGTGGCACGATACTCCGCGGTGGTGATTTGCTCAGGGCCGAGGATGGCACAGTGGTAAAAATCATTGCAGCCGAACAACCAGTGCATGACGTGGTAGCTGATACCCAGCAAGCCCTGATGTGCGCTGCTTACCACCTCGGCAACCGCCATGTGCCGTTGCAGGTAGGCGATGGTTGGCTAAGGCTGGAGCAGGATCATGTATTGAAGGAGATGCTGCTGGGGCTGGGCATGAAAGTGACCGAGAAGAATGCGCCGTTCGAGCCCGAGGCAGGCGCTTATGGTGGAGGCCACAGACATAGCCATGATGACGGCCCATCCATACGCCCGCCGTTGAGGGTGCTCAGGCATGCCTGAGACTTTAGCCGCAAATCGTCTGGCATTGAGCCGCTTGCTGCAACTGGCCAGCACCATGTTGCCGGTGGGGGCCTACAGCTATTCGCAGGGGCTGGAGTGGACGATAGAGTTCGGCCAGGTGCACGATGCCGCGACCACCAGAATCTGGGTGGCTGAGGTGCTGGAAATCTACCAGGCCAACTTCGAGCTACCGGTGCTGTATCGGCTTTATCAAGCCTGGCAAGTGGGTGATGACGCCAAGGTGAGTGAGTGGGATATGTTTTACAAGGCTGGACGCGATACCGCCGAATCACTGGCCGAAACACGGCAGATGGGCTATTCGCTATGCCGACTGTTAAATGATCTGCAGGAGCTGCCGCAAGACTTTATGGATAAACTTAACAGCCTTGATGCACCAGCCTTTCCTGCAGCGTATGCTGGCGTGGCCTATACATGGGGAGTTTCGGCGCAGGATATGCTTCATGCCTATGTGTGGTCATGGCTGGAAAACCAGGTAGCTGCTGCCATGAAGACAGTCCCACTGGGACAGGTGGCAGGGCAGAAGATCATGCTTGCGCTAGGCGAGCAATTGCCGCAGATCGTAGAACAGGCCATGCGCCTTGAAGAATACGAAATAAGTAACTTTGCACCCGGACTGACCATCGCCGGGTGTTTACATGAAACCCAATACAGCAGGTTATTCAGATCATGACAAATGCACTTCCAGCATCAGCCCCACTAAGCTATTCAGAACCTTTGCGCGTCGGCATCGGCGGCCCAGTCGGCTCCGGCAAGACGGCGCTCACGCTGGCCCTGTGCAGGCGACTGCGCGATGTGTACAACATTGCCGTGGTGACCAATGACATCTACACCAAGGAAGATGCCGAGTTTCTCACCCGTAACGAGGCGCTGACCCCTGACCGCATTATCGGCGTGGAAACCGGTGGCTGCCCGCATACTGCGATTCGTGAAGATGCCTCCATGAACCTGGAAGCGGTGGCGCAGCTCAGCAAGCGCTTTGTCACGCTGGATATCGTGTTTGTGGAAAGCGGCGGCGATAACCTGGCAGCGACATTCAGCCCGGAACTCTCTGACTTGACCATCTACGTCATCGACGTGGCGGCAGGTGAAAAAATCCCGCGCAAAGGTGGCCCTGGCATCACCAAGTCTGACCTGCTGGTGATTAATAAAATCGACCTGGCCCCTATGGTTGGCGCTTCGCTGGAAGTCATGGATCGCGATGCCAAACGCATGCGTGGCGAGCGGCCCTTTGTGTTTACCAACCTTAAAATCGGCCAGGGGCTGGAATACATCGTCAGTTTTATAGAAAAACAGGGCCTGATGAAAGGCTAGTTTTTATACAAAACCATGATGATTGAAAAGTTTAACCGGAGTACAAAGATGAAAAAACAAATATTATTCGGCTTGTTACTTGCCAGCACTTCAACATTAGCCATGGCGCATCCGGGCCACGGAATGGAAAGCACCTACGCTGGCTTTATGCACCCACTTACCGGCTTGGATCACTTGCTGGTAATGCTGGCCGTGGGTATGTGGGCAGGCAAACTCGGCGGCAAGGCGCGCTGGCAACTGCCACTGACTTTTATGCTGGTGATGGCACTGGGCGCTATCCTTGGCATGACAGGCATTAGTTTTTCCGGAATAGAAACCGCAATTGCTGCCACTGTCATGGCGATGGGTGTACTGCTGGTGATCAGCCTGCCGATTAGCGCTGTCGTGCGTACAGGTCTGGTCGCAATATTCGCATTGATGCATGGCCTGGCGCATGGCGCCGAGTTATCCGGGCAAAGTGGTCTGCATGTGTTAGCCGGTATGTTGCTGGCCACCGGCTTGTTACATGCAGCAGGTTTGCTGCTATCTTCGCAGCAGCTCAAGTGGACTAAGTGGATACATACCGGATTCGGTTTAGGGTTTATGCTGGCAGGTGGTTACCTGCTGATAGCTTAACCATCAACTTAAGAGTGACACTGCACTGATTATCAAGCGAGTATTAACGTATTGGCCTGAAAAGAAATTGTTCTTTAAATTTATATTTCAGGCGCTTGAGTTAAGTAGCTTTGCCCGGTCTTGAGCAAAAGCAATCATAGCCACTGAAATTCTAAAAAGGTAGAATCAGCCTTCAAAGATAAGTGTGCTTGAGCAAAGGCGGTGGGATGAAACAGTTTTCCGGCAAGAAATTCGCCAGCCTTGACCTGATTGTTTTTCGTGTCGTTTTTGTTTACCTCCTGTTCGGGTCATTCTGGATATTCTTTAGCGACTCCATACTTTCTATCGTCGTATCCTCCCAGGATCAATTCATGCGGTACAGCCTGTACAAGGGCTGGGCCTATATCTTGTTCACTACCTTACTGCTTTATTTTCTGGTTCGTAAAACGCTTAAGCAGCAATTTCAAATAGAAAACACCCTGCAGGCCAGTGAAGAGCGCTGGAAATTTGCCCTCGAAGGCGCGGGGGATGGCGTATGGGATTGGAACCTGGAAACAGACCAGGTGTTTCGATCTACACGCTGGAAAGAGATTTATGGGTATGAGGATAATGAGATAGAGACTACTGCAACAGCCGGTAGAACGTTAATGCACCCGGAGGATTTGCAGCGGGCTGTCAATGAAACTAAGTCATATCTGGCAGGCGAAAGCAAAGTGTATGTCTCAGAATTTCGCTTGCGATGCAAAGATGGTTCATGGAAGTGGACCCTGAGCCGTGGCATGGTGGTTGGCTGGACGGCCGATGGCAAGCCTTTGCGCATGATAGGTACGCATACCGATATTACTGCGCGTAAGGAATCCGAGGCACAGGTGGTAAAGCTTGCCCACTATGACCCGATTACCGGTCTACCTAATCGCATCCTGTTTATTGACCGCCTCAGACAGGATATCAAGCAGGCGCATCGTACCGAGCAGACCATTACACTCATGTATCTCGACCTTGATCGATTCAAGGAAGTGAATGATACGCTGGGGCATGATGTAGGTGACCAGTTGCTGAAGGAGACTGCACAGCGCCTGGTGGGCTGCGTGCGGGAGATGGATACTGTGGCGCGACTGGGTGGTGACGAATTTATTGTGATTCTTGGCAACCTGGAAAACCAGAGTATCACCGAACGCATTGCACAAGATATCCTGGATAAGATGGCCGAGCCATTTAATCTTGGTAATGAGCTGGTGTATATCAGCACCAGCATTGGCATCAGCATTTACCCGGAAGATGGCAGCGAGGTTGATGTGCTGTTGAAAAATGCCGACCAGGCCATGTATGTGGCCAAGCAGGATGGTCGCAATCGTTACCATTATTTTACGCCGACCATGCAGGAGGCTGCGCTGAGCCGCATGCACCTGATCAGCGATTTGCGCATGGCCCTTGCGGCTAACCAGTTCAGGCTGTTTTACCAGCCTATTGTCGAACTGGCGACAGGCAATATCCATAAGGCAGAAGCTCTAATTCGCTGGCAACATCCGACGCGTGGCATGGTGAGTCCGTCGGAGTTTATCCCCGCTGCTGAAGACACTGGCCTGATCGTTGATATCGGTGATTGGGTATTTACCCAGGCTGCCAACCAGGTAACAAAATGGAAGTCGCATCATCCCGACTTCCAGATCAGCGTGAATAAATCCCCGGTTCAGTTCAGGAGCGGCAATAAAAGCCATAGCAACTGGATCAATCATCTGGCTGCACTGGGTTTGCCGGGACAAAGTATCGTGGTTGAGATCACCGAGGGCCTGTTGCTGGATGCCAGAGATGCTGTCATCGACCAGTTCAATGAGTTCAGGATGGCGGGCATACAGATCGCCATTGACGACTTTGGTACCGGTTATTCATCGCTGGCCTATCTGCGCAAGTTTGATATTGATTTCCTCAAGATAGACCAGTCTTTCGTTGCCAACATCAAGCCTGCATCCAGTGACTTGGCACTATGCGAGGCGATTATCGTGATGGGCCACAAGCTGGGCATGAAGATCATTGCCGAGGGCATCGAAACCCAGGAGCAACTAGACTTGTTGATGAATGCAGGTTGCGATTATGGTCAGGGATACTTGTTCTCGCGCCCGGTACCTGCCGATGAGTTTGAGCATCTAGCCTCACTTAAATACTCATAAATTCCCGTCAGCAGATTCCTACAGCAATATCAGTCAGTCGCTTATTCGGTATTTTCTTGAGGTCACTAGAATGGGTTCGTGTTTTACACAAATTCACTTTAATCACTGAAAAGGAAATACCATGAAAACAAATCTTAAAAGTCTTTTACTTGTAGGTGCTTTAATGATGCCTGCGGCTGGCTTTGCAGCTGATGGCGACTCTGTTGGAACAAAGGTAGGCGACTCTGTTGTAACTACCAAGGTAAAGGCAGCGTTTGCTAAAGACAAGGTGGTAAGTGCTACTAACATCAAGGTCGAAACCGATAGCGATGGCCTGGTACAGCTTTCTGGTACAGCAAAATCCAAGGCTGAAGCCGAGCAGGCAGTAAAACTGGCCAAAGCTACTAAAGGTGTGACCAGTGTGAAGAATGACATTGTAGTAGCTGACTAATCAGTTCCTGGCTAGCTTTAGCTATTAAAATAAAAACGGAGCCTCTGGCTCCGTTTTTATTTGCACTTAGTTATTAGCAGATTGGTATATGTGAAATATTGCAAAAATAATCTGCTAACCCCTCGGTTTTACTAGTGATTCCTGCTATGGTTCGTTACATAAGTTGCTTACACTTGTAACCACCAATTTTTCCTGTTATGTCGCAACTGAACTCTATCATTCCTCAAGACAAGCTGTTTGAAAGTGCCTTCCACTACGCGGCTATCGGCATTGCGCTAGTCGGTCTGGACGGACGCTGGCTAAAAACCAATGCTGCTCTGAGCCAGATGGTTGGCTATACCCAGGTCGAACTGCTGGAAATTGATTTTCAGACTATGACCTATGCAGATGATCTGGATGCCGATCTTGAACATGTCAACGATTTGCTAGCAGGCAGGCAACAAAGCTATCAGATGGAAAAACGCTATATTCATAAAAATGGCCATATCATTTGGGGCTTGCTAAGCGTTTCATTGGTAAGTAAGGAAGATGGCACCCCAGATTTCTTTATCTCGCAGATACAGGACATTACTGCGCGCAAGATAGCGGAGGCAGAGCGCGATGCATTTTTTGCACAGTCTGTTGACCTGCTTGCCATTGCGGATAGAAAAGGTTTCCTGATCGAAGTGAATCCAGCCTGGACGGCTACACTGGGCTGGTCCACGCAAGAGCTTACTTCCAAACCCTTTATCGAATTCCTGCATCCGGATGATCTGACGAGGACTCAACAGGAAGCAGAGCGAATTTACCAAGGCATAGAACCCACGCAACAGTTCTGTAACCGCTATATCACCAAAGATGGCAATTATCGCTGCCTGGAGTGGAATACCAGCGATTTCTCAGCTGACAGGCTGTATTGCTGTGTGCGGGATGTAACTGAGCGTGTCGAGGCTGACGAGGCGCTCAGGCTAAGCGAGCTTAGGTTCCAGGATCTGGCAGCCAATGTGCCAGGCATGGTGTACCAGTTCGAATGGCATTCGGCAGATCATAATAAATTCACCTATGTTTCCCCAAAGGTGGCAGATATTCTCGGCATAAGCCCGGAGGCGCTGTTAGCCAATACCAGTGCGGCTAACAGCCTGATACATCCTGATGATGTTGTGGGCTATTTGCAAAGCCTCGAGCAATGCTCACGCACACTTAGCTATCGCTATTGGGAGGGCCGTCATGTATTGCATGATGGTCGTGTGGTATGGACCAGCCTGAGTTCCATGCCCAGAAAGCTAAGCAACGGCGGCGTGTTGTGGACAGGCTTGTTACAGGACATCACCTCGCAAAAAATGCTGAACCAGAAAATCGTTGATAGCGAGAACCTGTATCGTTCGCTGGTCGGCTCTCTTGCTGAGGGCGTGATGCTGGTTTCCGATAGCGGCGAAATACTGGCCTGTAATCAGAGTGCGCAGGATATCCTGAGCTTATCGGAAGCGCAGATTATGGGCGATTCAGCTACGGATACCCGCTGGAACCTGATGCAGGAAGATTGCAGTCCGGTTGCCTACGAAGATCGGCCATCGCGAATTGCCATCCGAACAGGCAAAGCCATCAGGAGCAGTATCCTCGGACTGGAAATACCGGATAAAGGTTTGCGCTGGCTTTCTACCAGTGCGGAACCCTTGTTCAAGGATGGCGAGACTAAACCCTATGCTTCGGTGACATCGTTTTTTGATGTGACTGATGTTAAAGAGTTGAACGAAAAACTAGAGCGGCAGGCACGCACTGATTTCCTGACCGGGGCTCATAGCCGGGGTTATTTCTATGAGCTGGCCAGCATTGAACTCTCGCGTGCGCAGCGATATGGAAACACCTTTGCGCTGATGATCCTGGATATAGACCACTTTAAGACAATTAATGACCAGTATGGGCACGATGCCGGTGACCGCGCATTGAAGATGTTTGTGGAAGTGTTGAAGCAGACGCTGCGGGATATTGATATGGTAGGCCGCTTTGGCGGAGAAGAGTTTGTGGTGTTATTGCCAGAAGCGAGCATCCAGAATGCAGCAATAATCGCTGAGCGCATACGCCAGCTGATCAGCCATCAACAAATACAGGCAGATGTTGAGCAGAGTTTCAATATGACGGTATCAATAGGCCTGGCTGAGCTTGTTGAAGGTGTTGATTCTGTTGATGAGATCATCAAGTTGGCTGATAAGGCGTTGTACCAGGCAAAACAGGCAGGCCGTAACCAGGTGTTTTACCAGAAACGATAGCTCGATAACTAAAGATTGTCTGCTGCATATCCTCTAAATCATCAGTTTTCTTATCAGCAATATCCTGGGATGAGGTTGCTGCCATATACGTAATCTTGCTTACTTACGCAAAAGACCCGATTAAATAAAATTATATTGAGGCAAATCGTAGCCTGAAAATTGCTTGTTATTTTCAGGCTTTATTTTAAAAATAATTGTTTCGCTAATTGATCTATTTTTAATAGACAGTTTCAGCTTGATAGCAATGGGGGAGTGGTGCTTGACCGCAACAGTGACTGATAGCGCAGCAACCGAATCGATAGAGCCGATACAGCGCATCGTCAAGGTGCGGCGCGACTATAACACCTGGGTTGCCAACGAAACGCTGGAAGACTACGCGCTGCGTTTCACTCCACTGTCATTCCGTAAATGGTCAGTGCTACGCGTTTCCAATACCGCTTTCGGTGCGATTTCATTCCTGGTGCTGGAAGCCATCGGCGGCACCATTGCCGTCAACTATGGCTTCATCAATGCATTCTGGGCCATCCTGGCCGTTGGCGTCATTATCTTCATGACGGGCATCCCAATTAGTTATTACGCCGCTAAATATGGCGTGGATATGGATTTGCTCACGCGTGGTGCAGGCTTCGGCTATATCGGCTCGACCATTTCATCCTTCGTGTATGCCTCGTTCACTTTTATCCTGTTCGCGCTGGAAGCCGCCATCATGGCCTATGCCCTGGAGCTGGCGTTCCATATGCCCTTGTATATAGGCTATATGGTCAGTGCGCTTATAGTGATTCCGCTAGTGACCCATGGTGTAACCCTGATCAGCCGCATCCAGATGCTGACCCAGCCGATCTGGTTGATACTGCTTGCGCTGCCCTTCATGTATGTGATTCACCAGGATCCAGCCATTGTAGGCAGGTTGATTGATTACGGCGGCAAATCCGGCCAGGGAGGTGAATTCAATTTCCTGATGTTTGGTGCGGCTACCGCGGTTGGTGTGGCGCTGATTACACAGATTGGCGAGCAGGTGGATTACTTGCGCTTTATGCCGGAAAAGACCAAGGAGAATAAGTGGGCCTGGCATCTGGGTGTGCTGATAGCCGGGCCTGGCTGGATATTCCTGGGAATCGCCAAAATGCTGGGTGGCGCCTTGCTGGCCTACCTGGCAATTGAAGGCGCCATGTCCTACGAAAAAGCGGTGAACCCAACCCATATGTACTTGGTGGGGTTCGAGCATGTATTCTCCTCGCCACAGCTGGCGCTGGTGGTGACTGCATTTTTCGTGATTGTCTCGCAGATCAAGATCAACATGACCAACGCTTATGCCGGTTCGCTGGCATGGTCCAATTTTTTTGCACGGCTCACCCATAGCCATCCGGGGCGGGTAGTGTGGGCGGTGTTCAATGCCTTGATCGCCGTGATGCTGATGGAGCTGGATGTGTTTCAGGCACTGGAGCAGGTATTGGGCCTATATTCCAATATCGCGATTTCATGGATCACGGCCGTGGTGGCTGACCTGGTAATCAATAAACCGTTGGGTTTAAGCCCCAAGGGCATCGAGTTCAGGCGCGCCTACCTGTATGACATCAATCCGGTCGGGGTGGGCGCTATGTTGCTGGCTTCGGCCTTATCAATCTCTGCTTTCGCGGGGGTATTTGGCCAGGAATTACAGGCATTCTCTGCTTTCATCGCCTTGGTTACTGCGCTGATTGCTTCACCGCTGATTGCCTGGATCACGCGCGGGAAATATTACATTGCACGTAAACCCTATGTGTTCACGCCAGCCAAACGCGTGGTCAAGTGCTCGATCTGCGAACGTGAATATGAGTCGGAAGACATGGCCCATTGCCCAGCTTACCAGGGCTTTATCTGCTCACTGTGCTGTTGCCTGGATGCGCGTTGCAATGACGTTTGCAAGCCGCATGCCAAATTTTCCAATCAATGGGAATCAGCACTCAAGCGTTTTCTACCGCAAACATTGTGGCCTTATCTAAAGAGCGGTTTGAGCACCTACCTGTTGTTGATGGGCTTCACGCTTTCGTTTCTCGGGGTATTGCTTGGACTGATTTATTTCCATGAGAGCCTCATCCTTGAAAAGACGGCTGCCAGCCTGTTACCACAATTGCGGTTGGGCTATCTCAAGGTGTTTGCCGCGCTGGTCTTTGCCAGTGGCCTGATTGCGTGGTGGCTGGTGCTGACAGGGGAGAGCCGACGCGTAGCGCAAGAGGAGTCCAATCGCCAGACCGGCCTGCTGTTACGCGAAATTGAGTTGCACCGCCAGACCGATGCTGAGCTGCAACAGGCCCGCCAGGTGGCCGAGCACGCCAACCAGGCCAAGAGCCGCTATATCACGGGTATCAGCCATGAACTACGCACACCGCTTAATAGCATATTGGGGTATGCACAGTTGCTGGATAATGATGCATCCATCCCAGACAGTCGTCAGCAGGCGATTCGCGTTATCCGTCGTAGTGGCGAACATCTGCTGTCCCTCATCGAGGGCACGCTCGACATTGCCCGCATAGAAGGTGGCAAGCTCACCTTTGATATCAAGCCGCTGAAATTCCCGGAATTCATCAAGCAGATCGTCAGCATGTTCGAACTGCAGGCGCGTAACAAGGGCATCAGTTTCGCTTACGAACCTACGGGCGAGCTGCCACGTATGGTACGCGCTGACCAGAAGCGCCTGAGCCAGATTCTGATCAACATTCTGGGTAACGCAGTTAAATTTACCCAGAGTGGCGGTGTTACTTTCCGCCTGCAATATGCACGTGAGCTGGCGCTGATCGAGATTGAGGATAGTGGCCCCGGCATACTGCCGGAAGAGCTGGATAATATATTCGAACCATTTACCCGCGGTAGCGCTGCCGATAATGGCAGCATAGGGGGAACAGGGCTGGGGCTGACCATTAGTAAGATGTTGACCCAGCTTATGGGTGGGCAGATACGCGTCGAGAGTGTGATGGGTAAAGGTACCGTGTTTCAGGTCAGGCTGTTCCTGCCGCAGATCCATATGACACATGAACTGGAAGCGATTTCGACCGCTAACCGTATTGCTTACCTGGGACCACGGCGCAAGATACTGGTAGTAGATAATGAACAGGTTGATCGTGAGATGCTGGTTAATATCCTGCAACCGCTTGGCTTTGAAATGGCACAGGCCGCCAATGGCCTAGAGTGTCTGGAGCGTCATATTTCATTCAAGCCGGATTTGATCCTGATGGACCTGGCCATGCCGGTGATGGACGGCTGGGAAGCCAGTTATATTATCCGCAAGGTCCGTCAATCCGCGCTGCCTATCGGTATTGTTTCGGCGAATGCCTTCGATAAGGGCCTGGAGAATACCGCAGGCATCGGAGCCGAGGATTTTATCCTGAAGCCGGTCAATCTTTTTGAGTTGCTGGACTGGGTTGGCACTAGGCTGGAGATTGACTGGATTACCGAACCGCAACCTGCACAAGCTGCCGAATCTGATGCTGGGCAGGACATACTGCTTGCCCCTCCGCAACAGTACCTCGATGAGTTGCTGGCACTGATAAAAGTCGGCTATGTGCGTGGCGTTTCCAAGAAGATTGATGAGATAGAAGCGCTTGATACCAAGTATGCGCTTTTCGTCAGTACCATGCGCAAGCTGGCTCAGCAATTCCAATTGGCGGCCATGAAGCAGTTTGTGGAAGGCTTTGCCGTCCATGAATAATCTACGCAGTTCTAACAGCGAAGCCACAATCGTGTTGATTGTGGATGACGTGCCCGATAATCTGGCTGTCTTGCATGATGGGCTCGATGAGTCCGGTTTTGTGGTGTTGGTGGCTAATCATGGCGAAGCCGCTTTGATCACGGCAGCAGAAGCACAGCCAGATGTCATTCTGCTGGATGCCATGATGCCCGGAATGGATGGTTTCGAGGTGTGTCGCAAACTCAAGGCAGATATCAACACTCGCCATATTCCGGTAATTTTCATGACAGGGTTAACTGAGTCGGAACATGTGGTTGCAGCATTCCAGGCAGGGGGCACTGATTACGTGACCAAGCCGATCCGTGCCGCAGAAGTGCTGGCCAGGATCGATGCCCACTTGCAGACCTCCCGCATGATGAGCCAGGCGCGGGGTGCGCTGGATGCATTCGGGCAGGCTGCTATTGCGCTTATTCCCAGTACTGGCCGCATCGTCTGGCAGACTCCGCTGGCGAGGGAGTGGATGCAGCGCTATTTTGTTGAGCACTATGCGGATACTCCCGCACAAACGCCGGCACAACTTTTGTCATGGCTCAAGCATATTGCCAACAACGATTCACAAGACGGCATATTGCCGCTCATCGTCATGCAGGCCAGAGGCCGCCTGATCTTTGTCCCGGCGGATATCAGCCATGATGAACAGTGGGTGATCCTGCTGCGGGAAGAGTCAGATTCGGCGCAGATTGAAGCGCTGATGAATATTTTCAAACTCACCATGCGCGAGTCCGAAGTGCTGTACTGGGCAACCAAGGGCAAAACCAGTCGTGATATTGGCGATATCCTTGGCACCAGCCCCCGTACAATCAACAAGCATCTGGAACATGTCTTCGTCAAACTGGGTGTAGAAACCAGAACTGCAGCAGCAGCACTGGCTACCAGCAAGATACGTACAATCAAGTAACTACTGGTTTTATTTAGCTGGTTTATTCCAAAGTACCACTCATCTTTAAGCAATTCGCTTAAGCCTTAATCATTTAAATCTTGAGTTTGATTTAATGATTAAGGTCATCTTTTTAGTCTCCCTGTGGTTCATCATGAACTCCATATACAGATCGGTATTGTCAATAATGCCTTTTGTAAATGTTTAAATAACCAACCAAAAAGGAGAAGTTTCATGAAGTATATTTTGATGGTCACATTGATTTGTTCTTTCACAGGTTCTGCATGTGCGCAGGACAAAATTGATCGCATGAGTGCAGACAAGATGGAATCATTTACCGCTGCTACAGTGAATTGGAAAGATGAGCCGATACTTCCTAAAGGTGCCAAAAGCGTCATTTTAGTGGGAGATCCCACCAAGGCCGGAGTCTTTATCGCATGGCTGAAATTTCCACCCAACTATCCAATCCCACCCCATACTCATCCGTATACTGAAGTTGTCACGGTTCTAAGTGGAAAGTTGGGCAATGGCATGGGTAAAACATTTGATAAGAACACTGGTGAGGTACTGAATGCTGGTTCCAGCTTCGTATTGCCAACCGGCCATATACACTATGTCTGGACAACTGATGAAGAAACAATCGTTGAGCTTATCGCTACAGGTCCATGGGACATTACTTACACTAAGCCTGTGGATGATCCGCGTAAGCAACGGTAGTAAATGATAGGAATTCCTATGCGTTTAATGATGGCCTGTTAGAGTACGATCTCAAAACTAATAGGCTATTTAAATCAAAGTCTATACATAACACTATGCTGAACCTAGAAATCACAACCTGTTAATACTAGTTAGTTAACTTTTTGAACATCAATTTGAGATGTCTGCTTTCGGCCAATAGCAAACATGATGTAAATAATTTATAAATAGTGTTTAAAGTTGGCATCCACTTAATCAAGTCTTTCCTGAAGTGCCTTGATTAATAGTTTGAATGCCTGTGTCGATTGGCGACGACTTGGGTAATACAGGTGGTAACCGGGGAAAATTGGAGACCAATCTTCCAGAACGCGCACCAGATGACCATTTGCAAGATGTTCTTCTACAACGTCTTCTGGTAAAAAACCAAGGCCAAAACCATCCAGAGTTGCTTGTAATATCATAGAAAGGGTGTTGAAAGACGCTGGACCATCAACCCGTACTCGAATTTCGTTATTTCCTTTTTTAAATCGCCAGATGTAGTTGCCCCTAGATGTGGACAACTGTAAATTAATGCATCGATGTTGCGTGAGTTCCTGTGGTAATTTTGGCTTTTCGTGCTTTCCAAAATAGGAAGGTGAACCCACAATGGCAATTTCAAAGTCAGGTGAAATACGGACAGCTATCATGTCTTTATCCACATCGCCCCCAAGACGAACACCTGCATCAAATCGCTCCGCCACAATGTCCGTCAATCCATAATCCAATTGCATCTCGACTTTGATATCAGGATACAGGGTCAACAGTTCGCGAAACACAGGCCACAGTATTGTTTCAGCAGCATGTTCCACCGTTGTAATACGAATGAGTCCAGCAGGTTTATTGCTCAGTTCACTTAATGCAGCAATACTTGCGTCAAGCTCTTCCAGGGCGGGCGACAGTGTTTGAAGTAATAAATCCCCTGCATCTGTAGGGGCTACACTGCGTGTAGTTCGCGTTAACAGGCGCATGCCTAAGCGCTCTTCAAGGCGCCTCATAATCTGACTTAAGGCGGATTGTGAAATTCCCAATTTGGCAGCTGCCTTTGTAAAACTCCGTTCCTCTGCAACAGCCAGAAATGCAGTGAGATCTGCCATCTCTTCACGTTTCATCTATCACTCCAGCTAATAAGCTCATGCACATTATGATGGCTAATTTAAATAGTTGCCAAGTGCTATATTGATTTCAAGTTAAACAATAGTGATGGAAAACGTGATGATTAAGAAGGTCGTGGTTGTAACTGGAGCGTCTTCGGGAATTGGATTTGCGACAGCAAAAATGTTTGCCGACAAAGGTTATGAAGTTTACGGGCTCTCTCGAACCAGAATTGAAGGAGCACCCTTTAATCAAATTAATGTCGATGTAAATGATGACGCATCTGTAACGGCTGCTATTTCTGAAGTAATAAAGTCTGCCGAACACATTGACATCCTGTTCAACAATGCAGGCTTTTCACTACTCGGGGCCACAGAAGAGAGCTCCATGAAGCAGATCAAATCGGTCTTCGAGACTAATTTTTTCGGCGCAGTTCGAATGGTGAATGCGGTCTTGCCGATCATGAGGGGGCAGAAGTCCGGGCTTATCATCAATTCAAGCTCAGTGGCTGGATTAGTGGCCGCACCTTACATGGCTTATTACGCGGCCTCAAAACATGCACTGGAAGCATACTCAGAATCTCTCGATCACGAAGTCAGGAAGCTAGGAATCAGGAGTGTTTTGATTGAGCCAGGCTTTATGAAGACTTCGTTAGGGGCGCATCAACCAGTTCCTGATAACCCAAAATCCATATACACATCAGCTAGAAAACGTATTGAAGGTATCGTCGAAAAAGGTATTTCAGGATCACCGGATCCTATTGCTGTTGCTAAGAAAGTTCTTTGTGTTTCAAAAACCCGCTGTCCGAAGGTTAGATACACGGTTGGTGTTGATGCAAAAATATTTACCAATTTAAGAAGATTTCTGCCTGCTTCACTCTTTGATTCAATGCTGCGTTCAGTCTACAAACTTAATCATTAATTAGCCAACATTGGCTCTCTTCATTTCCAGGAATTCCACTTAAATTAATTTATGAGACGTATATGAAAAAAATTCTGCTAATCAATGCACATCAGTTATATGAAGGTATTTCACCTGGAAACCTCAATAAGACGATGGCAAAAGTCATCCAGGATGAAATGGAGAGTCTTGGTCATGAAGTAAAGCTGACCAATATTGATCAAGGCTACGAAATTAACGAAGAAGTACAGAAACACCTATGGGCGGACATCATCATTTTGCAATCCCCTGTGTTTTGGTTCGGTAATCCCTGGATCTATAAAAAATATGCCGACGAAGTCTTTATGGCTGGCCTGATGCAGCAATCTTTCCTTGAAGGCGACGGGCGAAGCCGTGACGACGCAAGCAAGCAATATGGCACTGGCGGCAAGTTGCAAAGGAAAAAGTACATGCTATCCCTGACATGGAACGCACCCGAAGAGTCTTTCGGCAATGAAAATCAGTTCTTGTTTGGTGGAAAAACTGTCGACGATGTATTTGTAGCCAACACAGCCAACTACAAGTTCTGTGGTGTTGAGATCGTGCCTTCGTTTTCTTGCCACGATGTTGTCAAGCAGCCGGATATTGAAAACGATATCAAGCGATTACAAAAGCATCTCAGAGAATTTTTATAGCTCAACAATCAAGTTATAAAAAATGGCGAATCAGTTTTTGGAGGTCTTATGGAAGATAAAAGTAATCAAACCAAAATAGGCTCGGATTTAAGCCGCAGAGATTTTGTAATCAAGGCTGTCGGTATAACGGCTGGAGTGATGATGTCGCCCTCTATATGGGCCGCCACTCCTGCAACGAAGGACATACAAAAGATTGGAGACAAGATGTTGATGAAAACACGCAAGCTGGGTGATATGGAAGTGTCTGAACTTGGTGCCGGATGCATGAACCTCAGCGCCAATTACAATGGCCCGGTACCTAAAGAACAAGGCATAAAAACTATCCGCAAGGCCTTTGAGAATGGGGTGACATTCTTCGACACCGCCGAAGTTTACGGCCCGTATATCAATGAGGAATTGGTCGGTGAAGCACTCGAACCCTTCCGCGACAGAGTTAAGATCGCCACAAAATTTGGTTTTGCTATCGATGGCACCATCGCATTGAATAGCCGACCTGAGCATATTGGTAAAGTGGTTGAAGAGTCTCTAAAACGACTGCGTACCGACCGTATTGATTTGTATTACCAACACCGCGTTGACCCGAATGTGCCTATTGAAGAAGTCGCTGGCGCGATTAAAGATCTGATCAAGCAAGGCAAGATTTTGCATTTTGGACTTTCGGAAGCCAGTGCAAAATCGATCCGCCGTGCGCACGTTGTGCAGCCAGTCACAGCTGTGCAGTCCGAATACTCACTCTGGACACGGAATGTAGAACTTAATGGCGTGCTTGCAACTTGCAAGGAACTCGGCATCGGTTTTGTGCCCTGGTCACCAATCGGGCAAGGTTTTCTCACAGGCAAGATCGACACGAACACGCAGTTCGATCCGAAAACTGACTTCCGTTCAGGCTTCCCGCGTTTTTCAAAAGAGTTCCTGCCGCTGAATATGCCTATCATCGAGTGGATCAAAAGCTATGCAGCAAAGAAAGGCGCGAGCCCATCACAACTTTCGTTGGCATGGCTATTGGCTAAAGGACCAAATATCGTCCCAATACCAGGCACTCGTAGCGAAGAGCACTTACTCGAAAATCTGGGGGCACATCGTCTTCAACTAAGCCCTGCCGACGTTCAAGAGATAGAAACTGTGATCACTAAATTCCCGGTCTACGGCGACCGTATGGGTGAAATATTTATGAGCCAGATTGACTACACGATCTAACAATATTACGGAAATTCAAAAGAAAATGGAGACTGCATGAATACCAAAAAAGTTTGGCTTGTAACAGGTGCGGGTCGCGGAATGGGAATTGATATAGCTAAAGCGGCACTGGATGCAGGACATGCCGTTGTAGCCACAGGGCGAGATATTGCTGCCGTTGAAAGTGTTTTAGGAGCATCCGAGAACTTGCTGATACTTAAACTCAATGTGCATCAGTTCGCCGATGCCGAAGACGCGGCAAAAAAAGCGGTCGAGCGATTTGGCCGCATTGACGTTTTAGTGAATAACGCAGGAAATTTTGTTGCAGGTTATTTCGAAGACCTTTCCCCAACCGACATTGAAAAACAAATGGCAACCAACCTATGTGGACCAATGAACGTAACGAGGGCAATTTTGCCCATTATGCGAGAGCAAGGCTCAGGTCACGTCATCACTATTTCATCAAGCGCCGGCCTCATGGGATTCGAGTTTGCATCTGCATACGCAGCTTCGAAATTTGCGGTAGAGGGATGGTTGCTATCGCTTCAATCGGAGATAGCTCCGTTTGGAATCAACATTACTATTGTCAACCCAGGTTTCTTCCGTACAGACCTTCTTTCTAAAAAATCGATGATTTTTGCTTCGAACCCTCAGGAAGCATACAAAACAAAACGGGAGCAGAATGAGGCGGGTTGGGCGGCCATGGGCGGTACACAAGCTGGGGATCCAGTAAAACTTGCTCAAGCTCTGCTTCAGATCGCTAATCTTGACAACCCGCCGAAACGATTTGTTGCCGGTACAGATGCAGTTGCGATGGCGAAGCAGGTCGCTTCTGATCTGCAGGCACAAAGCGAGGCCACGTTGGAGCTCTCAACCAATTTAGCTTTCGATCAAGTTGCATAACCAAATGAATGAATAAGGGGCAATCAATTCTGTTATGGGTCGATAGCGGTCATTCAATGCAGCCTAAGCTAAAATCCACTTATGGATTACTTATCCGACTACACGTTTTTTTCATTAAGCTCTGCAGCAATCGCTTTGAGCTCTAAAATCGGATCCAGATAATCTCCATAGTTTTTGCGGGCACGGGCATACCAGTAGCGACTGTTGCCTGCATCACCTTCAATTTTGTGCAATACCGCGTGTATCCAATTGGCCATTAACGCTTCAGACTCCTGGGCGATTTCATGTGCTTGTTCCCAGTTGCCTTGCAGGGCTGCATCGACTGCAGATTTTAGATCGTTTAGTTCATCGCTGTTCATAGGAACTCTTTACTGAAAAAATCGATTTTCTGGTGTCTGGGTTTACGCTTAAGCTGGGCCTCTGCGACGCTGGCAGTGGAGCGGTCGGGGTATGGTCTGGAAGCGATGATGCGTATCGGCGGGTTGGCTTTGGTATAGCGTGCACCACGACCCTGCTGGTGTGCCTCAAAGCGTGCTTCAAGATTATTGGTGATGCCAGCGTAATAGGCGCCACTTTTGCATTCCAATAGATATAAGTACCAGGACATACGTTGCAGTATCGAACAGCCAGCTGAATCAGTCAATGCAGCCTTGCTAGCTGCTGTAAGCGGCCCTGTTTGCTGCCAGGAACTCGTCAAACGCTGCCGCTGGTATTGGCCTGGAAAAGAGGTAACCCTGACCGTAGTCACAACCAGCCAGCTCCAGCAAACTACGCTGTTCTGCCGTCTCTACGCCTTCTGCTATCACCTTCATGCCGAGCTTGTGCGCCATCACGATGATGGCTTCGCACAGTGCCAGATCATCTGAACCAGGGAGCATATTGCTGACGAAAGATTTATCTATCTTGATGTAATCAATGTCGAATTTCTTGAGGTAAGACAGTGATGAGTAGCCGGTACCAAAATCATCCAGCGAAATATGGATGCCGGCATCACGAAACTCGAGTAATTTGTCGGTCACAGAGTTGCTGGCGTCCAGCAACAGGCCCTCGGTGATTTCTACCGAAATGCTATCCCCGGGCAGGCCCAGGCTTTTTAATTCTTCCAGCCATTTTGCATGGTTCTGCTTCAGGCTGTTGAACTGCACGGGAGACTTGTTGACGCTGATCTGGAAATTGGCGTGATGTAATTTCCGCCAATTGGCTACCTGCGTTGCAGCCTGGTGGAAAACCCAGTCACCGATATCAATAATCAGCCCGGTTTCTTCGGCTACCGGGATAAAGTCGATCGGGCTGATCAGGCCATGAGTCGGGTGTTGCCAGCGGATGAGTGCTTCCGCCTTGTTGATGCAGCCGGTCGCCAGCTCGATGATAGGCTGGTAGTGTACGAGGAACTGCTGCTCGGTAATTGCGGTGCGTAAATCCCTGGCGATACGGATACGCGCCTGTGCGGCATCCTGCATGGATTGCGTGAAGTAGCTATAACGATTGCGACCCAGGTTTTTAGCGGTATACATAGCCTGGTCAGCGTTTCTTAATAGCTCATCTATATTGCTGGCATCATTCGGGTATAAGGTAACGCCGATGCTGGTGGTGACATACACCGTCTCTATGCCCAGCTGATAGGGGCTTGATAGTTTTTCCAGTATCTCCTGGGTGACACGCTCTACACTTTTGAAATCGTCCAATTCACTCATGATGACAGTAAACTCATCGCCGCCGAGTCTTGCCACCGAGTCGGTCTGGCGCACGCAGCTGTTAAGGCGCTGTGCTGCCTCTATCAACAGGTTGTCGCCCATGTCATGGCCGAGACTGTCATTTACTTCCTTGAATCGATCCATATCCAGGTAGATCAGCGCAATAGGCTGGTTAGTGCGATTTGCCTTCTTGATTTCCTGCGCCAGGCGATTATGGAACATGCGGCGGTTGGGCAGGCCGGTGAGCGTATCAAAATTGGCCTGTTTCCAGATCAGCTCTTCTGACTCCTTACGCTGCGTTATATCGGAGAATAACGCTACCCGTCGATAGACTGATCCATCGCGGTTGTGGGAGGTGTTAATGCTGAGCCATTGCGCATACAGTTCACCGTTTTTGCGGCGGTTCCACAGCTCTCCCTGCCAGTGGCCAGTAGTATTAAGTGTCTCTTGCATCTCTTCAAAAAAAGCCTGTGACTGGCGGCCGGAATAGAAGATATTAGGGTTGTTACCTTTTACATCTTCAAGCGTATAGCCGGTCACTTCGATGAATGCCGGATTCACTGTTAGGATATTACCTGTGTCATCAGTCACCATCATCGCTTCGCTACTATTCTGGTAAACCAGCGAGGCTAGTTGCAGTTCTTCGTTAGCCTGGCTCTGCTCTATGGCGATACCTGCCAGGTAGGCTGCCTGCTCGATCAGTTGTATATCTTTATCTGTGGGGGCAGTAGCGATGTGGTGATAGATGCCGAAGCTGCCCAGCACCTTGCCGCTAGCGCTCTTGATAGGCTCGGACCAGCATGATTGGAGATTGGCGCGCGCTGCAACTTCTGTATAAGGCGCCCAGTATTCATGTGTGCGTATATCTTCCACAATGACTCGCTCGCCGGTGTAGATGGCAGTTCCACATGAGCCCACACCAATGCCGACTTCCAGGCCATTAACGATCACGTTATAAAAATCCGGTAGGCTGGGCGCGGCATACGTCTGCATGCGCTTGCCGGTGGCATCGAGCAGCACGATGCTGCACATCATGTTCGGGTTCTCCTGCTCCAGTGAACTCACAAGAGATTCCATGATCTCTGGCAGCGCTGATCCGCGGGCGACCATTTCCAGTATCTGGTTACGTGAATACTCTCTCTGCTCTGCCAGGCGGCGTGCAAAAATAAGCTTGTTAAAAGCCTCTGCCAGTTGGCCAATCTCATCATTCCTGGCCGGGGCTACCAGTTCCTGGTTTTGTGGATTGGACGACATATCAAGAATCTCGTCACGCAGCCTGAGTAAAGGCCTTGTTAATAGATGCATAGCCAGCCACACTAACAATGGCAGAATGATCAGCAGGGCAGAAACCGCAACTGCGGCATTTTTATACATTGCAGCAATCGGTTCGTAGGCCTCTTCCAGAGGCATGCCCGCACCCGCAATCCAGCCGGTTGTTTTCATGGTCTGAAACGAATTCAGGACAGGCACGCCTTTACTGGTGACGGATTCCCCTGAAAAAGAGGCATATTTCAGCGCTTTTTCCAGCCCGGGGTTGCTGTTGACCTTGAGTTGATCCATCAGGCGCGTTTTGTCGGCATGCGCAACCACAATGCGGTCTTGCGTAAGCAGGAACATGTAGCCGGTTTTGCCGATTTTGATATCAGTGAAGCCGGAAAAAAGATTATCTTTCCGTACGTACTGGCTACCACCGATGATGGCAATCACCTTGCCGCTACTATCCAGCACTGGTGCGGTCATCACGATAAGCGGCTCACCGGATACCGGGCTGACAAATAGCTTGGAAATATAAGGTTTGCCGGTTTCGCGCGTATGGATGATGTATTCCATAGCCGACAATAACTTGGTGCCGCGGTAATTAGGTTTGAACGGGTGCGAGGCTAGCACGGTGCCATCTGGCGCGTAAACCAGCGTATTGGTAAACAGCTTGGGTAATACCAATTGCGAGCTCAAAAAAATTTGTAGATGTTCCGGATCGGCAATGATTTGCTGGGGCAGGGCATTGGCTATGGTGATTAAGGCGTTATGCCGATCGGTGACTTGGTCATCCAGCCGTTGTGCCAGGGTTTTGACTAATGCTGTTTGCTGGGTAATGGCCGTCTGGCGGATTTGTTCTTCTGCGAGTAACACGAACAGGACAGCCACTGCTATCAGAAGCACACCAAACAGCAGGCTAACGATGAGGGATATCTTGTTCTTGATGCTCATCAGATGTTGTTCCCGGATAAATCTCTGGCCAGGTATCGGTGTTGGTTAATGAGTTTCACGTGTCGATTGGAGCGCGATAATATTAAGTCATATGACGTCATGCTAAATGGCTCAAATCTCTCACTGCTAGTGTACTCTGAGCGATACGCCAGCGCAGGTTTTTTAAGGATGGCTGCAAAAAAGCGGTGACAAATATGGGCTGGCCGACCCAATCTGGCATTCAGCTTAATACATTGAGGATAGCCAGCCAGCTATTGAATAAAGGGGCAATATGGCGTTAAATCGCTGAAAGTGCTTTTATTAGCCCATGTAAAATGTTGTAGTAAATAAAAAAAATCAATTAATGTATCGTCTTTACATGGTGCTTATTAGAAAATGGTTGCCAAATAATGAACCCAGAACTGACACCCACAGAACAGACGACGAATAGTGTGCCTGCAAATACAAATGCTGAGCCAAATGCGAACTCCCAGGGCAATTCAAACATGCAGAAAAACCTGATGGCGCAGGAGGCGCAGATCGACACATTGTTGGCTTCCTTGCTGGTGTTATGCCGTATTCATGGTGTTGCCATTACCCAGGATGCGCTTACTGCGGGGCTGCCATTGGGAGCAGGGCGCATGACGCCGGCGCTGATCAAGCGCGCTGCTGCCCGCGCTAACCTCGTTAGTAATGTTCTCAAGAAGCCACTGCAGGCAATACGTAGCGAATTCATGCCATGCATCCTCTTGCTCAAGAATGAAGAATCCTGCGTGCTATTGGGGTGGGATGCCGAGAAGAAGAATGCCAGTGTGATATTCCCTGAACTGGGCGATGCCGAGGTGAATGTTCCCCTAGCGGATCTGGCAGAGAGATATGCCGGTTATGCCATCGTAGCCAAGCCAAAATTCATTTTCGATAAACGAGCGCCAGCCGTTGGCAAAGTCCA
Organism: Methylophilaceae bacterium; assembly: GCA_035459965.1. GTDB lineage: Bacteria > Pseudomonadota > Gammaproteobacteria > Burkholderiales > Methylophilaceae > DATHXC01. The sequence continues at coordinate 5,198 of DATHXC010000005.1, read as the reverse complement.
CCTCAAGCACTGGTTCTGGGGCACGCTGGCAGAAAACACCCTGATTTACCGTGACATCATGCTGGCGGCATTCCTTATCAATATGTTTGCGCTGGCCATGCCTATATTCACCATGAATGTGTATGACCGCATTCTGCCGAATCGCTCGGTAGAAACCTTGTGGGTGCTGGTGCTGGGTGTAGTGCTGGTGGTCTGCGCCGATTTTACCTTGCGTACCATGCGCGGCTATTTCCTGGATTGGGCCAGCCATCGTGTGGATATCAAGCTCTCCGGGCGCATTATGGAGCAGGTGTTGGGCACCCGCCTGGAGCAGCGCCCAAGCTCGGTTGGGTCATTTGCATCCAGCCTGAGATCATTTGAAACCGTACGTGACTTTATTACCTCGGCCACCATAACTACGCTTATTGATATTCCTTTTGCCCTGATATTTATCGGCGTGATTGCCTGGATAGCATTGCCTATGCTGATTCCGGTGGTAGTTGGTGCACTGATCATGCTGGTGTACTCATTCAGCGTACAGACCAAGATGCACGAGCTCTCTGAGACCATGTTCCGTGCTGGTGCCATCAGAAATGCCACCTTGATAGAAAGTCTGGTCGGGCTGGAAACGGTAAAAGCGCTAGGCATAGAAGGCCACATGCAGCGCAAGTGGGAAAAAAGCGCCAATTACCTCACTGAGGTCAGCGGTAAATTAAAGTTGCTTTCGCAGTCCATTAATAACGGTGCCAATGGTATCCAGCAGATCGTGAATGTGGTGCTGATATTGCTGGGTGTATATCTGGTGGTGGAAGGTGATCTGACCATGGGTGGCCTGATCGCCTGCACTATGCTGGCGGGCAGGGCATTGGCGCCAATTGCGCAAACTGCAGGTTTGATGACGCAATACCACAATGCATCTACCTCGCTTACCTCGCTCGAAGAAATCATGAAAAAACCGGTTGAGCGTCCGGAAGATTCCAACTTTCTCTCACGCCCCGCATTTGCTGGCGACATTGAATTTCGCGAGGTCAGTTTTACCTACCCAGGCACCGATGTTAATGCCTTGAAAAATGTTTCATTCAAGATTAATGCAGGTGAGCGCGTCGCCATTCTTGGGCGTATGGGTTCTGGCAAAACTACCTTGCATAAATTGATTTTAGGGCTATATCGACCTACTTCCGGCGCCATCCTGATTGATGGTATTGACTCGCGCCAGATTGATCCGGCGGAGCTCAGGCGCTCTATCGGTTATGTGCAGCAGGACACACATTTGTTTTTCGGCTCCATGCGCGAAAACATTACGATAGCGGCTCATCACGTCGAGGACTCCCAAGTGCTGCATGCCGCGCAAATCGGTGGCATAGACGAATTCATCAATATGCACCCCAAAGGCTTCGACATGCCGGTGGGCGAGCGCGGCGAAACGCTTTCTGGCGGACAACGCCAGGGCGTGGGCATTGCGCGGGCCATGATCAATAACCCTTCCATTATTTTGCTCGATGAGCCTACCAGTGCCATGGACCATTCAGGTGAGGAACTAGTCAAGAAACGGCTGATAGAGGCATCGGCAGGCAAGACGCTGATGGTCATCACGCATCGCTCATCCCTGTTTGACCTAGTTAACCGCATTATTGTCATAGACAGCGGCAAGATCGTGGCGGATGGCAATAAAGAACAGGTGATTGATGCTTTGCGCACCGGTAAGGTTGGAAAGTCGATATGAGCGAGAATCTATTTAATCTACTGGGCAGGATGCACAATTTTTTTCACAGTCGTGCCTGGCTTACCAAACCTGTACATAACTTGCTGGAAAAATGGGCGCCGACCAAGACGCACGAAGACCAGGCCTGGGAGGATGAGGCGGAAGACGAGTTGTTGGAGCAGGCACCATTACGCGCTAAAAAAATACTATATTGGGTGGCGATAGTTCTGCTAGTGCTGTTAGTGTGGGCTGCCATCACCAAGGTGGATGAGGTAACGCGTGGCGAAGGCCGGGTGATTCCATCCAAACAGGTGCAGGTGATTCAGTCACTGGATGGCGGGATCGTGACCAAGATATTGGTGCGCGAAGGGCAAACTGTTGCGATAGGCGATCCATTAATACGCATTGATGAAACCCGTGCGATTTCATCCCTGCGCGAAAACCAGTCGCAATATCTTTCTTTACTTGCCAGGCAGGCACGTCTCGAGGCCCTGGCTGAAGGCAAGTCATTCAACCCACCCCCGCAGGTGCAAAAAGACTCCCCCGAAGTGTATGCGCAGGAGTATGGGCTTTACCTCTCCAGTAAAGATGCGCTGGCATCGCAAGTGGGCATTGCGCGTGACCAGCTAACCCAGCGGCAACGTGAGCTCACCGAAGTACGTGCCAAGCTTGAACAGGCTGAGCGTGGCCTTGAACTTAGCTCAAGAGAGCTGGCCGTGACCAAGCCCTTGCAAAGCAGCGGCGCTGTTTCCGACGTGGATTTACTCAGACTTGAGCGCGATGTTGCCAGGTTGCGTGGAGAGCGCGACCAGGCGCGTGCACAGATAGGCCGGGTCGAAGCTTCGATTGAAGAGGCGACGCGCAAGATCAGCGAAACAGAGCAGAGTTCTCGCAGCAAAGTGCGGGCCGAATTGTCCGATACCACTGCCAAGCTCAATAGCATCAGCGAAACCAGTGTTGCCCTCAATGACAAGGTGGTCCAATCCACACTCAAGTCGCCGGTCAATGGCACAGTCAGCCGACTATTTTTTAATACAGTGGGTGGGGTCATTCAGCCAGGTAAAGAGGTGCTGGAAGTGGTGCCTACCGATGATGCCTTGGTGCTAGAAACCAAGATCCAGCCTAAGGATATTGCCTTTATCACCCTCAACCAGTCTGCCACCGTTAAGCTTACTGCCTATGACTATACAATTTATGGCACGCTCGAGGCTAAAGTTACTGGAATTGCTGCCGATTCAGTAGTAGATGAGAAAGGGAATGCTTTTTATATTGTGCGTGTGCGTACCTTGAAGCCGAGTCTGGGTAAAGGTCTGCCGATTATTCCGGGCATGGTGGCGCAGGTGGATATCATGACAGGCAAGAAAACCGTACTTTCCTATTTATTGAAGCCAGTTCTAAAAGCCAGGTCTTACGCCTTTACTGAGAGATGATGCGCGATTTATTTATATCACCGCGCAACAATTTGCTGGAAAACTGGGCAACAGCCTTTGAGCATGCGTCCATCTATGCCTCACTGGCTGAAGTCAAAGTAGCTAAAAACGAGCCATGTTTATTCTGGTTACATGTTGATGCCAATAGCCAGCAATGGTTAAGCACAAATGTCGCGCAGATACTCGCAGGCTATGGCAATAGTCGCGTTATTGTGCTGGCCAATGTGCCGGAGCAAGCAGAAGCAGGGTTTGCGCTCGGTGCGGGTGCTCTCGGTTATTGCCATGCCTACAGTGAGGCGGCTGTACTGCAGGAAGTGAAAGCAGTAGTCAGCCATGGCGGTATCTGGTTGGGGCAGGATTTCTTGCATTACTTAATCGGTGTAACCAGGCAGTTAATAACCGCACAGCCTAATGCGGTAGCCGATGCCTTGGGGTTGCTCACACCTCGGGAAAGAGAGGTTGCCCAGCAGGCCTCCATCGGCCTCAGCAATAAAGAGATTGCTCGCAAGCTCGACATTACCGAGCGTACAGTAAAAGCCCACTTGTCTGCCAGTTTTGAGCGATTAGGTGTAAAAGACAGGTTGCAGCTTGCTCTGGTGCTTAATGATAAAACACTTAACGATAAAACTTTAGAGCGACAAAGTCTTCCCTAAATCCGGGTTGTAGCTCTGCCTTTAGATACAAATTCTCCATATTGTCCTTCAGGACAATATCAATCAGTTTGCACAATCTGTTTAATGCTAGATATCTAGCAAAAGTTTGATGTGTTTTTGCAATTAAACAACTTGAAACCGTATTAAGGAAAACTGAAATGGCCATCCTCGGAACTGTCGTAGCGCTCAATGGTGAAGCATCCGTAATCGATGAAAAGGGCATCAAGAAGCCACTGCATCTGGGCGATGTGGTACAACCGGGCGATACCATCATCACAGCACGTGGTGTGGTCGTTGAGCTGGAGATGGTCAATGGACGTAAAATTCAGGTGGTTTCCGAGCAGACAGTCAAGTTTACTCAGGAGCTGGCCGATGCCATTCCTCCTGATTCTGGCGACAGCTCAGTAGACGAGGCAACCATTCAGGCTGTTATCAAAGCTATTGCCGATGGTAAAGACCTCAGTGAAGTGCTCGAGGAAACCGCAGCCGGTTTAGGTGCTGGTGGTGGTAATAGCTACGGCTTCAGTTTTGTTGATCTGCTAAGAATTACAGAAGGCGTTACCCCGCTGGGTTTTGAGTTCGACAGTACTGGCCGTAATGTCATTGATATTGAGAATCCAGTCTTTCAACAAACCACTAATACAGCTGGCACAGGGCCTGGTAATAATGCGCCTGTCGCTCAAAATGTTGCTATAGCAGACATAGAAGGGGCGCCTGCTTTTAGTGGTAATTTGCCTGCAACTGATTTAGATGGCGATGTCCTTACATATACCCCAATCGGAGCATTACCTCCTGGTTTGACAATTAATCCTGATGGTAGCTTTACTTTTGATTACTCAGATCCTGCATACGATAGTATCCCTGCTGGTACTACATTACCGCCGATTTCTGTGCCTTTTACTGTCAGTGATGGAAAAGGCGGAACAGATACTGCGACGCTGACTATCACTATCACCGGTACTAATGATGACCCTGTAGCAACTGCTACTGTTGTCACAGGCCAGGAAGATGCGCCATTCATCCCTGTAACGCTGACTGGTACGGATGTGGATGGCACAGTCGATTTCGTTACTGTGACTACGCTACCACCAGCATCGCAAGGCGTCCTGTATCTGGCAGATGGCGTAACTCCAGTGGTTGCTGGTGTGCCACTAACACCTGCTCAAGCTACAGGCTTGCACTTTGTGCCAGCACCTGATTTTAATGGCAATGTCACCATTCCGTTCACTGTGACGGATAATTTAGGTGCAGTTTCTACCCCTTCATCAGCCACGATTACGGTCAATCCTGTACTTGACACAACGACTGTCAGCCTGAGTGCGACCCCGAGTGTTGCCGAAGGTGGCAGCATTGTATATACCGCTACATTAACCAGTGCTGCTGGTAGCCCAGTTACAGTTAATCTTACTGGTGGTCAAGCGATCACCATTGCAG
>DATHXC010000004.1:0-641977 GCA_035459965.1 Methylophilaceae bacterium | reverse complement strand
AACTGGCACAGCATAAGCTGCTAAAGCAACACTGTAAGCACCGCCACCCGAGCCATTAGCAATACCAGTAATGCTCAGATAATAGTCACCTGCAGCAAGTGTTTCAGTGAAGTCATCACCCAGACCATAGCTACCAATCAGCGTTGGAGAACCTACCTTATATAAATCAAGCACTAATCCACCTGTAATTTTAAAACCTGGACCAACCCTCCAAAGCTTAGAATCGCCATAGGTGTCTGACAAATCAGCAAGGTTGAATGTTAACGTATCAGCAATTGCGCCAGGCGACTGGATAAAATCAGTCACTACTGGAATTTCACTGAGCGTTCCAGCATCTTGTGTTGCAGCATTTACATTGAAGACTGTCAGCATAGATAAGCCGAATGCAAATGTGATTGCTTTCATGTTTAATGTTTTCATAAAATTACCCCTAAGTAAAAAAATAGATAAAAAATTAAATTTACAACCAACTAATAATGATTAAATCTTCCTAAATCTACATTAGCTTTACTTAACTAATGTTCTCCTCCAGAAAAACTATCATTATCTATAAATCTTTATATTTGATGATGCGATTAAATAGCAAACGTACTTTTGGCACAATAGTCCGAATGGACTAATGCTTTATTAGCTTATTTCAATACTTGTAAGGAAATGACTAAATTTTAAGCAAATAAAGCACTCAATAGCTCTAAAAACGCTTCCTGACCAGCTATATTGAACAGGACAATCATTACAGCTCGATTACAATACCAACACAAACTTCAATTATTAGTCTGCCAAGTGATTACTTCGACTTGAGTACTTCTGTTAGATGTGGCGCTAACGTCTGTAACATCTGAGAAAAAACTTTAGGATTACCTGCCACGATATTGCCAGAATCTATCCACTGCTCATTGCCCTCAAAGTCACCGACAATACCGCCAGCCTCCTGAACCAACAATGCGCCTGCAGCTATATCCCATTGTGACAAGCCTATCTCCCAGAAACCGTCATACCAGCCTGCCGCCACGTAAGCCAGATCAAGCGCTGCTGAGCCCGGGCGACGCAGACCGGATGTCTTTTTGATCATATCCTTGAACATACCAATATAAGTATCAAGATGCGCAAAGTCGCGAAATGGGAATCCGGTGCCTATGATCGACTCTTGCAACTTGGCACGATTACTCACCCGGATGCGCTTGTCATTCAAAAATGCACCGCGCCCGCGTGTGGCAGTGAATAAATCGTTCCTGTTTGGGTCGTAAACAACAGCCTGTGTCAGCTGCCCTTGTTGTTTAAGCGCGATAGATACCGAGTATTGAGGAAAACCGTGAAGGAAATTTGTCGTGCCATCTAGCGGATCAATAATCCATACATTTTCTGCATCGGTGCGATCATGGCCGCTTTCTTCGCCTAAAAAGCCATGGTCGGGATAGGCCTCTTGCAAGGTTTCGATAATTGCCCGTTCTGCGGCATGATCAACTTCGCTAACAAAATCGTTATAAGTCTTGCTGCGCACTTTAAGCGCACCAACATCTTGGGAGGCGCGCGTAATGATACTGCCCGCACGACGCGCGGCTTTAACCGCGTTAGTTAGCATTGGATGCATAGTATGAGTTTTCCACTTTCAGGCTGAATTGCCGTTACCGAATGTAAAGGCAATATTTAAAGAGCTGTTAAAATAGCATTTTAATGGCTTATGCCCTGAAATCAAAATTTAAGATTTTAAAATCAGGCTTCAAAATCTAATGACATCAAAACTACACCTTCTAAGCAACTTTCGGATTGTGCTCTGCCAGACTAGCCATCCCGGTAATATTGGCGCTGCCGCAAGAGCAATGAAAACGATGGGCTTAAGTCAATTTTACCTGGTGGCACCAAAACAGTTCCCGGACAAGGAAGCAACTTCGCTAGCCACAAATGCGGCGGATTTGCTGGAGAGCGCTCATGTCTGTGCAACGCTGGAAGAGGCTCTGACCGGCTGTACTCTTGTCATCGGCCTTAGTGCGCGCAAACGCCAGCTTTCACATGAGTTGCTGTCCTCACGTCAAGCTGTGTCAGAAGCAGTCAATTTATTAAGTATGGAGACTACTAATAATCAGCATCAGGTTGCCTTGTTATTCGGCACCGAGATGAGCGGACTTTCGAACGCAGAGCTGGATTTATGCCAATTACTGGCCATGATCCCCACCAACCCGGATTTTTCATCGCTCAATATAGCTGCTGCAGTGCAAGTCATGTGCTATGAAATAAGAATGGCATTATTAGATGCAGATGCTCCGCTTAGTCAATTGCCAAATAATCAGATCAAACCGCAACCTGATAAAACAGTAGAGCTGGCAAGCATTGATGAGATTGAAGGGATGTATCAACACATGGAAAGTACCCTGAAAAAAATTGGCTTCCTAAAACCTAAAACTCCTGGCCGCATCATGCAAAGGCTGCGCCGGATGTATGCAAGAGCCAGATTGGAAAAAGAAGAAGTCAGAATTTTGCGTGGTATATTTAAATTGATGCAGACTCCTCGCCCACCAGAGAATAAATAATATGTTTGATCACATAAAAGAAGATATCAACGTTGTATTTGAGCGTGACCCGGCTGCTCGAACGCAATGGGAAATTATCACCACCTATCCCGGCGTGCACGCATTGATCATACATCGTGTCTCACACTGGATATGGCAGCAACGCTTTTACTGGCTGGCACGTTTTAACTCTCACATCGCTCGTTGGCTGACAGGCATTGAAATACACCCAGGCGCTACGATTGGACGCCGTGTATTTATTGACCACGGCATGGGCGTAGTCATTGGTGAAACCGCTGTTATCGGCGATGACTGCACGCTTTACCATGGCGTCACTCTTGGCGGCACCTCATGGAACAAAGGCAAGCGGCATCCCACGCTTGAAAATGGTGTAGTAATTGGTGCGGGTGCAAAAGTGCTAGGTCCCATCACTATTGGTACTAACGCAAAAATCGGATCGAATGCTGTTGTGGTCAAGGATGTACCAAATGGAGCGACTGCTGTTGGTATCCCAGCACGCATACTGGATCAGGAAGTTATTAAGCAGCGTGACGATATGGCGGAGAAGATTGGTTTCTCTGCTTATGCCATTAGCGACAATATGAATGACCCCATGACCAAAGCCATTCATGCGCTGCTGGATCATGTTGCCAGGCAAGATCAACAACTCCAGGATGTAATGCAACAGCTTTCGAAGCTGGGTGCCGACGTCGAAACAGATGCTGAAGTGGGTAAAGCATTTGATGTGAACTATCTCAATAAAATAGTTGACTAAACCATTAGGGTATTATATAGTTTTAGCCTGCCTATAAAGGCACAGAAGCGCGCGAATCAACGACTTACGTGCATTTCACGTCGAGACTAAAAGTCCCCGAATACTTTAGGAAACTAACGCAATGCGATTAACCACCAAAGGCAGATTCGCTGTTACTGCCATGCTTGACCTTGCATTACATGAGGTTGACAAGCCTGTCACATTGGCTGGCATCAGCGAGCGTCAAAGCATCTCACTATCTTATCTGGAGCAGCTTTTCAGCAGATTGCGCCGTGGCGGCCTGGTAAAGAGTGTGCGTGGCCCTGGTGGCGGATATCGTATTGCCAAAAAACACAGTGATATTTCAGTTTCAGAAATCATCAGCGCAGTCGATGAACTGATCGATGCTACCCAGTGTGGCGGACAAGAGAATTGCCGCGACGAACGCCGTTGTATGACACATGATTTATGGTCGAGCTTGAACGTGAAGATACTAGAGTATCTATCAGGCATTTCACTCGCCGATCTGGTTGCATCACAGAGGGAAAGCAAGCCGGTTGTAATCAACTGTCCCAACCCTAAAGAGTTTCAGAAGCTGGCCGCAATCGCCTAAGGGCGTGTGCTAAATGACAACAGTTGCTACCTACTTTGACAACAATGGCACCACCCTTCTGGATCCTAGGGTACTTGAAGCCATGTTGCCATACCTGTCGCAACAATATGGCAATGCAACAAGCCGTCATATTTATGGTCGTTCTGCCAGGCATGCTATAGAGCATGCACGTGAACAGATTGGCGATGCCGTTGGTGCGCATCCTTCGCAAGTCGTAATGACTGGCAGTGGCACAGAAAGTAATAACCTGGCGATTACTGGTGTAGCTGCCATGAACGAAGGACGTGCGATTGCCATTAGTGCCATTGAACACCCTTGTGTGACAAGGCCTGCAATGGCATTACAGAAGCGGGGCAGCATCATTAATACTATTGGTGTTGATGCCGATGGAAAAATTGACGATGCCTCATTGCTACATTGCTTGCAGATGGATACCAGCCTAGTTTCGGTCATGCTTGCCAACAATGAAACTGGCGTGATTCAAGACATCGCCAACATCGCTGAGGCTGCAAGGATACATCATGCATTCATGCATACCGATGCGGTACAGGCCTTAGGCAAGATAAAAGTGGATTTTAGTGATTTGAATGTGCACGCAATGACGCTTTCATCGCACAAAATCTATGGTCCGCAAGGTGCCGGGGCATTGATACTGGATAAGCGTTTAGATATACAACCGTTGCTATTGGGTGGCGGTCAAGAAAAAGGGCTGCGTAGCGGCACTGAAAATGTAGCGGCGATTGTGGGATTTGGCATCGCGTGCGAATTAATCAGCCGCGAGCTACTCCAACATACAGTAGCCATCAGGCAAATGCGCGACTATCTGGAACAAGGCCTGAAGCAATTAGGCGCAATAATTTTTGGCAACAAGGTTGATCGCCTGCCCAACACCAGCTTCTTTGCCATACCTGGCATAGAAGGAGAAACAATGGTGATGGCGTTGGACCGTAAAGGGTTTGCAGTGGCAAGTGGCTCCGCATGCTCCAGCGACAGCACAGAACCCAGCCATGTATTGCTGGCCATGGGCATAGATAAAGATTTAGCGCGAGGCGCGATCCGTGTGAGCTTATCCAGCAATAACACACTGGAAGAAATCAAGACGTTTTTAGTCGCGCTGCAAGGTGAGCTAAACCGTTTGAAACAGTTAACGGCCATGGCGATTTAAGTATCGCGATAGATACAGGCTAGGCAAGAATTTAATATTAAGGAATACCATGAGCGTACATACCCCGATTTACCTTGACTACTCTGCGACCACGCCGACAGACCCACGCGTAGCAGAGAAGATGATCCCTTACCTGACCGAGCATTTTGGCAATCCGGCCTCACGCAGCCATCCATTTGGCTGGACTGCAGAGAAGGCCGTCGAGAATGCACGCGAAGAAGTGGCAAAACTGGTCAATGCAGACCCGCGTGAGATTGTGTGGACATCAGGCGCTACAGAGTCCAACAATCTGGCGATCAAGGGTGCAGCCAACTTTTACAGCGGCAAAGGTAAGCACATCATCACTATCCAGACCGAGCATAAGGCTGTGATTGATACCGTGCGTGAACTTGAACGCGTGGGGTTTGAAGCGACCTACTTGGCACCTGAGCCAGATGGCCTGATTGATCTGGAAAAATTTAAGGCGGCTATCCGCCCTGATACTGTGCTGGCCTCTGTCATGCTGGTGAACAATGAAATTGGAGTGATCCAGGATATTGAAGCGATTGGGAACATCTGCCGTGAGAATGGCGTGATTTTCCACGTAGACGCAGCGCAAGCAACCGGTAAAGTGGTTATCGATCTGGAAAAACTGCCGGTCGACCTGATGAGCTTCTCTGCACACAAAACTTACGGCCCGAAAGGCATAGGCGCACTGTATGTACGCCGCAAGCCACGTATCCGCATTGAAGCGCAAATGCATGGCGGTGGCCACGAGCGAGGTATGCGTTCAGGCACGCTGGCAACCCACCAGATCGTGGGTATGGGTGAAGCCTTCCGTATTGCGCGTGAGGAAATGGAACTGGAAAACGCTCGTATTCGCCGTCTGCGCGACAGGCTGTTAAATGGCTTGCAGGATATTGATGAAGTTTATGTCAATGGTGATTTAAAACACCGTGTGCCGCATAACCTGAACATCAGCTTCAACTTTGTTGAAGGTGAATCACTGATTATGGCCGTCAAGGATATTGCAGTTTCTTCTGGCTCTGCATGTACCTCTGCCAGCCTTGAACCATCTTATGTGTTGCGCGCGCTTGGGCGTTCCGATGAGTTAGCCCATAGCTCAATCCGTTTCTCAATTGGCCGCTTCACTACCGAAGAGGATATTGATTACACCATTGACCTGATGAAGAGCAAGATAGGTAAACTGCGCGAGCTTTCACCGTTGTGGGAAATGCACTTGGAAGGTGTGGACCTAAGTAAGGTTGAATGGGCAGCACATTAATTAATCGTTTTAGCAAATATGATGTATAGCAAACGTTTGAAATAGGAAGCAAAATCTAGGCGACCAGCTGAAGACAGTACGTGTAGTACGGCGAAGCGCAGGCAACGACGAGTTTGCGATGTATTTCAAATGCACAAAGGAGAAGCAAAATGGCATATTCAGACAAAGTACTAGACCACTATGAAAACCCACGTAATGTGGGCTCTATGGACAAGAACGACGCTAACGTTGGTACCGGCATGGTCGGCGCCCCAGCCTGCGGCGACGTGATGAAGCTGCAGATCAAGGTGAATGATGCTGGCATTATTGAAGATGCCAAATTCAAGACCTATGGCTGCGGTTCAGCTATCGCGTCTAGCTCGCTGGTCACGGAATGGCTGAAAGGCAAGACACTGGATCAGGCAGCGGAGATCAAAAATTCCGCTATTGCAGAAGAGTTGGCTTTACCGCCAGTCAAGATCCATTGTTCAGTATTGGCTGAAGATGCAATCAAGGCAGCAGTTGCTGACTTGAAATCTAAGCAGCCTGCTGCCAAAGAAGCTGCTTAAGGTATAAAAAATGGCGATTACCCTGACTGAAACTGCTGCTAGCCGCGTTGAAAAATTCCTTGCCAATCGTGGCAAGGGAATAGGTTTGCGCTTGGGTGTTAAAACCACGGGCTGCTCCGGCATGGCTTATACGCTTGAGTTTGTCGATGATATGCTGCCGGAAGATACAGCATTTGAGAGCCATGGAGTGAAGGTCATCGTTGACCCGAAAAGCCTGGTTTATATTGACGGTACAGAGCTGGATTTCACTAAAGAAGGATTGAACGAAGGCTTCAAGTTCAACAACCCTAACGTCAAGGATGAGTGCGGCTGCGGCGAAAGTTTTACCGTTTAAGTAGCACTTTGATCGCTGTTGAAACAACTGTTCTGGTCACCTAATGGAATTATTAAGCCGAAATTATTTTGAGCTGTTTGGCTTATCTTCAGGGTTTGCTATCGACCTCAATCTGCTTGACCTGAACTATCGCAAACTACAAAGCGAAGTACATCCTGATCGTTTTGTTTCGAGCTCACCCAGTGACCGTATGCAATCCATGCAAATCGCGACCCAAGCGAATGAAGCTTATCGCACACTGAAAAATCCCACTGCACGCGCACGTTATCTCTTGCAATTACAGGGCATAGAAACCCTGGAGGAAAGCAATACTGCCATGCCAGCGGATTTCCTCATGTTGCAGATGGAGTGGCGGGAAACAGCAGAAGACGCAGAAGCAGCACGTGATATTGGCGCACTGGATGGCTTGCTGGGCACCATGCGAGAGATGACATCCAGCCTGCATGGGCAACTGCTAATTGCACTGGAAGACAATCAATTAACCTTGGCGGCAGAAATTGTACGTAAACTCAGTTTTATCGATAAACTGCGCGCAGATGTTGAGCAGACGATCGAAAAACTGGAAGATTAATCCGCACTTCACACTTACAGACTTCAACCTTAAAGATATAAGCAGCTATGGCTTTACTTCAAATCGCAGAACCAGGCATGAGCGCCGCACCTCACCAGCACAAACTGGCAGTGGGCATCGATTTGGGTACGACCAACTCGCTGGTCGCCACGATACGCAGCGGCATGAGTACGGTACTACACGATGAGCAAGGCCATGCCCTGCTGCCTTCCGTGGTACGTTATCTGGATGACGAATCTATTACTGTTGGCCATGCCGCACTTGCGGAACAAAGCGTAGACCCAAAAAATACCATCAGCTCAGTCAAACGCTTTATGGGCCGTGGCATTCATGACATTCCAGATACTACGCATATTCCTTACCGCTTCATTGATGCGCCAGGCATGGTGCAGATCGAAACCCGTGCCGGGATTAAAAGCCCGGTTGAGATATCCGCTGAAATTCTCAAGTCTCTTAAAAGCCGTGCTGAGAAAGCATTGGGTGGCGAACTCTCCGGCGCAGTCATTACCGTACCAGCCTACTTTGATGATGCCCAGCGTCAAGCAACAAAGGATGCCGCCAGACTGGCCGGGATAAACGTATTACGCCTGCTTAATGAGCCAACAGCCGCAGCTGTGGCCTATGGCCTGGATAACGGCTCTGAGGGCGTATATGTCATTTATGACCTGGGCGGTGGCACCTTCGATGTTTCCATATTGCGCCTGTCTAAAGGCGTATTTGAGGTATTGGCAACGAATGGCGACTCTGCATTAGGTGGCGATGATTTCGATCACCGTATTTTTTGCTGGATACTGGAACAGGCAAAACTGCCACCATTGAATCAGGAAGACACCCGTCTGCTACTGACGAAGGCACGCGAAGCCAAGGAGTGGCTGAGCGAGAATACCGAGGCACATATTACCGTGGTGCTGAGTAACGATAAGCTTGTTAACGTTAAACTTACTGCTAACAAATTCGTAGAGCTTACCCAGCACCTGGTTGCCAAGACGCTGAGCCCTACACGCAAAGCTATCCGCGATACTGGCCTGGGTTTGCATGAAATCAAAGGCGTAGTGATGGTGGGCGGCGCCACGCGTATGCCCCAAGTGCGCCAGGCAGTGGCTGAGTTCTTCATGCAGGAACCACTGACGAATCTGGATCCAGACAAGGTAGTCGCGCTGGGTGCTGCAATCCAGGCCAATGTGCTGGCAGGCAATCGCAGCGATGAGGATTTATTGCTGCTTGACGTCATTCCATTGTCACTCGGCCTCGAAACCATGGGCGGCCTTGTAGAAAAGGTAATCCCACGCAACTCTACATTGCCGGTCGCGCGCGCACAGGATTTCACCACATTTAAAGACGGCCAGACTGCGATGAGCATACAGGTAGTTCAGGGCGAACGTGAGCTGGTTTCCGATTGCCGTTCATTGGCCAAGTTTGAACTACGCGGCATCCCACCCATGGCAGCTGGTGCAGCACGTATCCGCGTAACCTTCCAGGTAGATGCTGATGGGCTGCTCTCTGTCACCGCGCGCGAACAGACCAAGGGCATAGAAGCCAATATCGTGGTGAAGCCATCTTATGGCTTATCTGAAGACCAGATTACCGACATGCTGAAAGCTTCGTTCAGTTCTGCCGAAAGTGACAAACAGGCAAGAGCGTTACGCGAGGCGCAAGTAGATGGCCAGCGTCTGCTGGAAGCGATCACCGCAGCCATGGATAAGGATGCTGATGCTTTATTGGATATTGATGAGAAACAGCAAATAATAGCCAAAATGGATGCCCTGATAGCCACTACCATGGCCGATGACAGCCATGCCATTAATGCTGCAGCGGATGCGCTTAACCATGCCACTGAAAGCTTCGCCGCACGCCGCATGGATGCTTCAATAAAACGGGCTTTTGCCGGACAAAATTTAAATACACTGGATATATAAGCCATGCCCCAAATCATCGTTTTACCTCACATAGAGTTATGCCCAGATGGCGCCGCTTTCGAAGCCAAACCCGGTACCTCTATTTGCGACAACCTGTTGGAACAACATATTGATATCGAGCATGCCTGTGACCAGGTATGTGCCTGCACCACCTGCCATGTGATTGTGCGTGAAGGTTACCAGTCATTACCTGCTGCTGAAGAAAACGAAGAAGACCTGCTGGATAAAGCATGGGGATTGGAGCCTCATTCCCGCCTATCATGCCAGGCAATTATTGGCACTAAAGATTTAGTAGTGGAGATACCAAAATACTCGATCAATATGGCCAAGGAAGGCCAGGTTAAGTAATTTAATTTTGTGTAATAAAAAAGCCCGCAGATGCGGGCTTTTTTATTATTAACACTAGCTCAAATAATGATTAGAAATTAATTTGGGCACGCATAGTAATTGCACGTTCCTTGTCACGCTCTTTACCAGCAATGGTAATTGGCGTATCGAAGCTGGTTTGAATAAAGTTAACCAGGAAGCGAGTATTAGCAGTAGGCAGGAACTTCAGGCCAACAGTCCATGTATCAGCTTCAAGTGTGTTGTTTAAAGGATTGACTGCACCTACATTTGGCAATGCCACTGCTGGAGTCTTGAAATCGCTAGCATCCAGTTTTGAGTAGCGAAGGCCTGCTTCCCAAGCACCGGTACCCTTACCCCATTCAAAGTTGTTTTTTGGTTTGATACCACCAAATGCGCCTTCTTTGTATGAGTCAGCATACTTTTCACCAGTAATCAGCCATAACGCCTCAAGATACCAAGCATCAACATCTTTATCCAACTTAGCAGTGGTCGTTAAGTCAGCTTCAAACTTGTTTCTAAGCCATTCACCTTGTACCTTAAATGGACCTTGTGCTAATGCGGCCTCTACACCATAGCGCGTACGCTCAATAGCATTATCAACATTGGCAGCACCAGTAATGGTCGGTAATGTAAGGAAGTTAATACCACGCGCTTCTGTTCTGAAAGCATTAGTGCCTGACAGATATCCGTTGCCAGTTGCTTTAGCCAACTCTGTATAAGAACCTGCAGCACCAACATGGTAAACAGCATCTTTATTACCCATAATTTCTGCAAAGTTGATAGTGCCACGACCAATATACTCTACCTTATCGACACGTGGATCAGCGTCATTACGGTTCTTTGCACCTTCACCATTAGTCACTGCTAAAGCATAGGTAAAGCCGTCTTTAGGAATACCCCAAACCATAGCACCACGGTCTTCATTGGCTGCGAGTTGGTTAACATATGAGCGCTCTTGAAAATCAATATTGTTAGAGCTGGTCACTTTTTCAAGATTCATTGGAGCCTTGAATTGACCAAATCGGAATTGCACTGGCTTCCAGTAGTTGATATTCAACCAGGCTTGATCCAATACTGAACTTGTATTGCCTGCAGAAGTACCAGCCAAATCAGTCGAAATCAGGAACTCATAAGCACCATAAAACTTACCTGATAATTCGATACGTGCGCGGCGGATATCAAATGTGTCCGACTCATTTGCAGCATTAGCAACTGTTGTAGATTTAGAACCAACATCGCGATCAAAATAACGGTAATCAGCATGTACACGGCCACCTACCTTGAATGAAGTAGTTTTGTCTTCATTCTCAAATACGATACCGTTATTGAATTTTGGCGTAATGGCGGTCTTCTTCTTGGCTTCAGCAGCTTCTTTTTCGCCAGAGCGGCCTTTAAGTAACAGAGCGCCTTCTTCTTCAGTCAACACGCCCTTTGCCATCAATGCGTTGACAATATCGTCAGTCGAATCGGCCATGGCATTGGCGCCAAAACCCATCAACAATGCCCCTGACACGGCTGCAACCATACAGCGCAATTTAATACTTTTCATCATCAAACTCCCAGTTAGAAAAAATTCGGTGGTTAACCTTCAACACGGGAGTGATTTTGATGACGCAATATGACAGTTTCATGACGAATAATCATTTTGTCATGGTTGTGTTGTGTAAAAACAACAAAATTGTGGGGATATATTAAGGATTCAGAGTTTGGGGATATAGACCGGTCTACACAAGATACGTTAAAACAGACTGGGGATTTAGTAGCCCAGTTTGGTTAACCCTAATTCAGGGCTAACCAACAATATAAAGAAAACCACTAAAAACTAGAAAATATAGCTATCAAATACCTTCTTAAGCCGAGCCTGCGTTGCTGGAACGCAACGGTGAAGGGTTGGACTTAACGCTATCAATACTAATCGAGGCAATGTCCCCAGAGAGCTCACCGCCCTCTTCTATGTAGATTTTCCCGTAGCGGATTTTTCCGCTGACTCGCCCTGTAGAGTGAATGATTAATTGGCCACGCGCTGTCAGCTCACCATCAAACTTGCCATATATCTCGGCGACATCAATACCAACCTTGCCTGAAAATGCGCCCTTTTCGGCAATCTGTATTACCCGGCTATCCATTGTCGCTTCCACGCGCCCTTCTACTACCAAGGTATCGCAATCTTCAATCTCTGCACCTTTGAGCTTTACATCCGGCCCGACGATCAGGCGACTACCGGTGGCGGCCTTTACTTCAACAACAGGCTTGGTTTCTGCAACTGGCGGCGTTAAAGATGTCGAGGTTGAATGCGCCGATTCTATGGCGGCCAGATGACCTGGCATGACAAAATGGTCATCCGATTTGCTTTGGCCTGTCAGCGAACTGACAGAAGATGGTGAGATTGCCGGACGGCCTTGCGCTGATTGGCTACCGGCTGATTGATTGTTTGCTGGCTGATTGATTGTTGAAGTGCCGCGGGTAAAAAGACCTTGTTTGTTGAGCATAGCTAACCTCGTTGAGAACAATAAGAAAAGAGTGCGAACAGCATGCGTTCGTATCGGCTTAACTCTGGTTAGCAACGACTATGCCGTTACACATTTATCAATATATATCAA
This sequence comes from Methylophilaceae bacterium, assembly GCA_035459965.1. GTDB lineage: Bacteria > Pseudomonadota > Gammaproteobacteria > Burkholderiales > Methylophilaceae > DATHXC01. The sequence continues at coordinate 629,357 of DATHXC010000004.1, read as the reverse complement.
ATGGTTAGGAATTATACTCTTATGAGAAAGGGTTGTATTTGTAATCAAACTGTCATCAAAAAACGACTGAATTTTTAACTCAAGGCCATACCTGTTTGATTACTTGGAGGAATGTGCTGTCGTCCACACCCAACAAAACACCAAGAAAAGCATATTGGCATTATGTTGGACTGGAGATTGTAAAATATTAAACGCTGGAAGCTAAATAAACAGATCAGGACTCGTTGCGCATATGCGGGAACAGAATGACATCCCGGATGCTGGCGCTGTCTGTCAGCAACATCACCAGGCGATCAATGCCGATACCGCAGCCACCAGTAGGGGGCATGCCGTATTCCAGCGCGCGAATAAAATCGGCATCGTAATACATGGCTTCATCATCACCCGCTTCTTTGGCTGCCACTTGCGCCAGGAAGCGCGCCGATTGGTCTTCTGCATCATTCAGCTCAGAGAATCCATTGGCAATTTCCCTGCCTGTAACAAACAGCTCAAAGCGTTCGGTGATCTCAGGGTTGGCATCGGAAGCCCGCGCCAATGGCGAGGTCTCTACTGGATAATCAATAATATAAGTAGGTTCCCATAGCTGACTTTCAGCGGTTTCTTCAAACAGGGAAAGTTGCAATGCACCCAGGCCCACATGCTCAAAGGCCTTGACGCCAAATTTCAGCAACTCTGTTCGGATAAATTCATCGTCTTTCAGCTGCTCCAAACTATATTGCGGTGCATATTTCTGGATGGCGCCAACAATGGTCAGACGCTGGAACGGCCGGCTTAAATCCAGTGCACGGCCTTGATACTCCAGCACAGCAGTTCCGCATGAGGCAATAGCAGCAGCGCGTATACAGTTTTCGGTGAAATCCATGAGCCACTGGTAATCAGTGTAGGCCGCATAAAACTCCATCATGGTGAATTCCGGGTTATGGCGTACCGATAAGCCTTCATTACGGAAATTACGGTTGATTTCGAACACACGCTCGAAACCACCTACCACTAGGCGCTTAAGATAAAGCTCTGGCGCAATGCGCAATGTCATTTCCATATCCAGCGCATTATGGTGCGTCTTGAAAGGCTTGGCTGATGCGCCGCCCGGGATAGGATGCAACATGGGCGTTTCCACCTCGAGAAACTCGTTTTGCAGCATGAAGCTACGAATTGCCGCCACGATGCGGCTACGCGCCATAAAGGTTTTACGGGTATCTTCCGACACAATCAGGTCAACATAGCGCTGGCGATATTTGGTTTCCTGGTCAGCAAGGCCATGGAATTTCTCAGGAAGCGGACGCAATGATTTTGTCAGCAAGCGTAATTCACTGACCTTGACCGACAATTCACCGGTTTTGGTCTTGAACAGCACACCCTTGGCCGCAACGATGTCACCCAGATCCCAGTGCTTGAATGCATCATAGATCTCCTCACCAATAGCTTCCTTGGAAATGAACAGCTGGATACGACCGGTACGATCCTGCACTGTGGCAAAACTCGCCTTACCCATCACGCGCTTCAGCATCATACGGCCAGCCAGTTGCACGTGGATGGCAAGCGGATCCAGCACTTCATTCTCTTTCAAGCCATAGTGCCCATGTAAATCTGCAGCCAGATGCTTGGGCTTGAAGTCATTGGGAAACGCTACACCATTGGCACGAATGGCCTTGAGCTTCTCGCGACGCTCGGCGATCACATGGTTTTCATCCACGGGCAAACTCTCGGTTGGGTTTTGTGTCTCACTCACGCTCATACTCCCTGCTTCAAACTTTCAGATATAAATGGGTCAAGGTCGCCATCCAGCACGCCCTGGGTATTGCCGATTTCTACATTGGTGCGCAAATCCTTGATACGCGACTGGTCCAGCACATAACTGCGGATCTGGTGACCCCAGCCGATGTCGGTCTTGGAGTCTTCTAGTGCCTGCTTTTCTTCATTGCGCTTGCGCAGCTCCAGCGCATAGAGCTGCGCTTTCAGCATATTCATTGCTTCAGCACGGTTACGGTGCTGGGATCGGTCGTTCTGGCATTGCACCACGGTATTGGTGGGAATGTGGGTAATGCGCACGGCAGAATCGGTCTTGTTGATGTGCTGTCCGCCAGCACCACTGGCGCGATAGGTATCCACCCGCAGATCGGCCGGATTGATGTCGATCTCGATGGAATCGTCCACTTCAGGAAATATCTGCACGCTGGCAAACGAGGTATGGCGTTTGGCGTTTGAATCGAATGGTGATTTGCGAACTAACCGGTGCACACCACTCTCTGTGCGCAATGTGCCGTAAGCATAATCACCAGAGACTTTAATAGAGGCGCCCTTGATGCCTGCAATATCGCCCTCAGATTCTTCCAGCACTTCCACCTTAAAGCCTTTGCGCTCGCAGTAGCGCAAATACATGCGGAATAACATGCCGGCCCAATCCTGCGCTTCAGTGCCGCCACTGCCAGACTGAAACTCGATAAAACAGTTATTCGGATCCATCTGCCCTGAAAACATGCGCCGGAACTCCATTTCGGCCACGCGCTTTTCTAGCACCTCGCTATCAGCCAGTACGCCTAATAAGGTATCGTCATCATTTTCATCACGCGCCATTTCAAACAGTTCACGGCCATCACGCAAGCCGGTTTCGACTTCCGTCAATGATTTGACGATCAACTCCAGCTCACGTTTTTCCTTACCTAGCTTTTGTGAGCGTTCGTTATCGTTCCAGACACTGGGGTCTTCTAAAAGCTGACTGACTTCTTCCAGGCGTTGCTGCTTGGTTTCAAAGTCAAAGATACCCCCGAAGGGCATGGTTGCGCTCTGCCAGATCGACAAAGCGGTGACTGATTTGATTGAGTTGTTCTGCTTCCATTACTACGATCCGACCATGCAAAATCCAAAAACGAAATTATACATCAAAGCATATATATGAGGACTTGTAAGGCCGCCACCTAGCTAAGACTTTAGCTTAATGCCAGTTATGGTTGAGATCCTTTTATGACAGAAAATATAGCTTTCGCAATGTTTGTCACAAACTTGTAATATTTGAACGTTAAAGTTCACATTACGTTGCAAACAGATGAAAAACTCTGGGCTGCACACACGAATACTTTTTTTAACTGATGGAGGTTGTATGCAATCCAAGTTTGTCAAAACACTAGGTCTGGCAGCAATTGTTGCTGCCACACTGGCTGTGCCGAATGCACAGGCGGCCGATAAGATCGTCAAAATTGACGGTTCAAGTACGGTTTACCCAATTACTGAAGCAGTCGCTGAAGATTTCCAGAAAGCCAAAGGCATCAAGGTTACTGTGGGTATCTCTGGTACTGGCGGTGGTTTCAAGAAGTTCTGCCGTGGTGAGACTGACATCTCTGATGCGTCACGCCCTATCCTGCAAAAAGAAATCGATATCTGTAAAGAAGCCGGTATTCAATATATTGAATTACCGATTGCTTACGATGCACTCACTGTCGCTGTCAGCCCAAAGAATGACTGGGTAAAAAGCCTGACAGTCGCACAACTCAACAAAATGTGGGCTCCTGCTGCGCAAGGCAGTGTTAAATCATGGAAGCAAATCGACCCATCTTTCCCTGATAAGCCTTTGAAGCTGTTTGGCCCAGGTGCTGACTCTGGTACTTTTGACTATTTCACAGAAGCTATCGTAGGCAAGGCTAAATCAAGCCGTGGCGACTTTACTGCCTCTGAAGATGACAATGTACTGGTTAACGGTGTAGCTGGTGATGCTGGCGCATTGGGCTACTTCGGTTATGCCTATTACGAAGAAAACCAGGACAAGCTGAAAGCTGTGCCTATCATTGCCACAGGGAAAACCACTGGCATTCTGCCTTCACCTGCAACAGTTCAGGATGGTACTTACCAACCACTTGCCCGCCCATTATTCATCTATGTGAATGCAACTTCTGCTGCATTCAAGCCTGAAATCAAGGCCTTCGTAGACTACTACCTGGCCAATGCTCCAAAACTGGTTAAGGAAGTTAAATACGTAGCTTTACCAGCGCATGAATATGCCGCGGTAACAGCGCACTGGAAAGCATTGAAGCCGGGTTCAGGCTTTGGTGGCGTTCCAGAAGTCGGCGTTAAGATCGAAGAGTTATTGAATCGCATTAAGTAAAGAGTGATAGCGGGGAGCCGTCAGTTGCGGCTCCCCTTATCGCATTAATCCCACCAATTCGGCTACAATGCTGGGGTCTAAATAAACATGAATACGGCTACTCAAGTGCTACCAAATCCTATGGAAATGACTATCAGCAAACGCTTGGCGAAGAACGTCAAACGCAACATTCGTGAACGTATTATCGAATTTATCCTGATGCTTGCTGCGTTGTCTGCGGTAGCCACTACATTATCGATCGTCAGTATCTTGATTTATGAGTCACTGGGATTTTTTGAACATGTCTCCATCGTCGAGTTCCTCACAGACACGCAATGGACACCTTTATTTGAAGACGCTCACTACGGCATATTGCCACTAGTGACCGGCACCCTGACTACCTCCTTTATCGCACTGGCCGTGGCCATCCCGATTGGGACAGTAGGTGCTATCTATCTGTCAGAATTTGCATCACACAAGACTCGTGAAATTGTAAAACCAATACTAGAGCTGTTAGTTGGCGTGCCAACCGTAGTGTTTGGATACTTTGCCTTGCTGTTTGTCACACCAATGCTGCAAAAAATCTTCCCTGAACTGCCCAGTTTCAACATGCTTGGACCGGGTATTGTCATGGGTATCATGATTATTCCTTACATCGCTTCGGTATCTGAAGATGCCATGCGCTCCGTGCCAATGAGCATGCGTGAAGGCTCATATGCCATGGGTGCTACCCGCTTCCAGACTGCAGTGCGTGTGGTCACACCAGCGGCGATTTCCGGCATCATTGCCGCCTACATTCTGGGCATCTCCCGTGCTGTGGGTGAAACCATGGTGGTGGCATTGGCTGCGGGTCAGCAACCTAACCTGACATTCAACCCAATGGAAGGTGCCGCTACAATCACTGCCTACATCGTGCAAGTGGCGATGGGCGACCTGCCACATGGCAGCATTGGTTATCAAAGTATCTTTGCCGCTGGTCTGGTCTTAATGATCATGACCCTATTCTTTAACGTGCTAGGTCATATGGCCCGCAAGAAATTCCGTGAGGTTTACTAAAATGGCCCAGACTCAAGAAAATAATAATGCAGAACTAGCGATGACTAGTCAGGCTTCGGTACTGAAGAACCTGGACGAAGTGCGCGCAATGATTAAGCGCCACAAGCTGAATGACTACCTCTTCTCTCTGCTTGGCTTATTGGCGATCATGATTGGCTTGGTGACCCTGCTAACTCTGTTTATAGACTTGGTGATGGATGGTTATCCACGCTTCAATAGCGAGTTCCTCACCAATTTCCCATCACGTCGGGCTGGCCAGGCAGGTTTATTATCTGCATGGGTGGGTTCATTGCTGGTGATGGCAGTCACATTTATCTCCGCAGTACCAATGGGTGTTGCTGCTGGCATTTACTTGGAAGAGTACGCGCCCAAGAACTGGTTTTCGGACATTATCGAAATCAACGTCACCAATCTGGCTGGCGTACCATCAATCGTTTACGGTTTGCTGGCATTGGGCCTGTTTGTATATGCCTTGGACCTTGGACAAAGCATTGTGACTGCAGGCCTTACCCTTGGCCTGCTGATCTTGCCGATTGTTATTGTAGCGACCCGTGAGGCTATTCGTGGCATCCCAGTCGCCATTCGCGAAGCGGCTTATGCAGTTGGCGCCACCAAATGGCAAGTGTGCTCAGACCATGTACTCAAGTATTCATATGGCGGCATCCTGACTGGCGTGATCATTGGTATGGCGCGTGCGCTGGGTGAAACAGCCCCGATTATTACCATTGGCGCACTGACCTTTATCGCCTTCCTGCCACCAAGCCCGATTACAACGGAACCGCCATTCCTCAATTTCGAATGGCTGAGCTCAGGTTTTACTGTACTGCCTATCCAGATGTTCAGCTGGCTGTCACGTCCTGACCATGCTTTCCATGTCAATGCTGCTGCCACTGGCGCCATCATTATCATGGTCACCCTGCTGATGAATGGCACTGCGATCTACCTGCGTTACAAGATTCGTAAAAATATTAAGTGGTAGTACTGGAAAACCAGTTTTAGCAATTATTTAGTACTCGTAAATATTAAATTAAAAAATTAGGGAATATCTAATGGTTACTGCAACAACCCCCATCAAAGCCGAATCTCGTGACTTGAGCTTCTTTTATAATGGCGGCAATAAAGCGCTTAAAGGCATCAGCATGCCTTTATATGAAAAGAAAATCACCGCACTGATCGGACCATCAGGCTGTGGTAAATCGACATTCCTGCGCTGCTTTAACCGCATGCATGACCTGTACCCAGGCAACAAGTACGATGGCCAGATCGTCATGCACCCGGATAACACCAACATCCTGGCCGATGGTGTGGACCCTATCGAAGTACGCATGCGCATCAGCATGGTGTTCCAGAAGCCAAATCCATTTCCCAAGTCAATCTACGAAAACGTGGCTTACGGCCTGCGTGTACGTGGGGAGAACAACAAGCGCGTGCTGGATGACAAGGTAGAAGAAGCACTCAAAGGCGCTGCGATCTGGGGCGAAGTAAAAGACAGGCTGCAAGATCTGGCCTTTAACCTTTCTGGCGGCCAGCAACAACGCCTGTGTATTGCGCGTGCCCTGGCAACAGACCCTGAGATCATGTTGTTTGACGAACCGACTTCAGCGCTTGACCCTATCGCTACCGCCAACATCGAAGAACTGATGTCTGAGTTACGCAACAAGCTGACAATCCTTGTAGTCACCCACAACATGCAACAGGCTGCTCGCATCTCTGATTACACCGCTTATATGTACCTGGGTGACCTGATTGAGTACGACGATACTGACAGGATTTTTACCAACCCGTCACGCAAGGAAACTGAAGACTACATCACAGGCAAGTTTGGTTAAGTTTTTAAACCAGTTCAAGCAATAAAAAGGCCGGAAATTCCGGCCTTTTTATTGCTTGAAACAAGCCACTTTTATTGTGGTAAGCCTTGACAGGCATTTGCAAAAACACGCATTCTAAAAAAACAGTGAATTTTTAGTTTTCAAGAATGTCACTCTGTATACTTAAGGTCAGACTTACATCATGGCTTGATACATGAGTTGATGCACACTGAGCTTCATCAAAAAATTGTCAGCTATTAGCTTGATTAGCTGGCAATACTAAATACCATCTTGCACTGCGATATGTGCTTCTAATTTGATCTGAATTCCGGGGAGACATTTTGTCAGGGAGTCGCTTATGCCATTAAAAAGAATCAGCGCGATATTACCCGCTGCCATATTGACCACCACTTTTCTGGCTTTTGCCTGCATCAGCCATTTGGCGTTGGCAGATGAAATACGTATGAAAAATGGGGACGTCATTACTGGGGACATCGTCAAGAAAGAAACATCCACCATCGTATTCAGGACATCTTACGCGGGCGAAATCAACATCCAGTGGGCAGAAGTAGAAACGCTTAAGTCCAGCAAGCCTGTGCAAGTAGTGCTGACCGATGGCTCCAATATCAAAGGTGAGCTGGTGGAAGCACAACCGGGCGTTGCCAAAATACAGCTCCCCAAGCAGGACGAAAAAAAAGACTTTGACCTGACCAACACCCGCTACATCAACCCCACTCCCGACCTGACGGGAGAAGGCATGCGTTGGACAGGCAATATCAACGCGGGTGGCACACTGACCAACGGTAATAACGAAACCAAAGCCCTGAGATTCGATGGTGAAAGCATCGTGCGTACATTGAATAATCGTTATACGGTGGGAGGCCTGTTCAACCGGGTTGAGGACAGGGGGCGTAATACCCAGTTCAACAGTCGCGGCTACGGCAAATATGACCGATTCTTTACCAGGCAATGGTATGGCTATGTGAATGGCTCGATGGAGAATGACCGGTTCAGGGATTTACGCCTGCGTACAGTCGTGGGTGCTGGTAGCGGTTACCAGGTATTTGAATCACCAGAGCGCAATCTGTCACTCGAAGGCGGCTTGAACTACATTAGTGAGAAGTACTATCCTGCGGAGGGCAACGAAGAAGTATCTGACGATGACAATTACCCGGGCACCCGGTGGGCGATCAAATACGATCAGCTAGTCTATAAAGGTCGCGCCAAGTTCTTTCATGAGCACGAAGCGTTGGTGGGCTTTCAGGATACCAGTCATATGCTATTTTTCTCAAAGACAGGGTTGCGTTTCCCATTATTGTTCAACATGAACGCATCGACGCAATTCAACTACAACTGGGATAACAGCCCTTCACCCGGCCGCAAGAGGGCTGACTCGATATTACTGTTCACAGTGGGATATGGCTGGTAATGGCGCAAGTTGCTATTAAATCTAGCGTTAGTTAGATCTAGCTGAAATAACGTCATCGTAAAACTTTGCCATGCGCTCGGCCTGTGTGCGTGATGTCCAACGCTTCATGGCATAGTTGCGGGCGGCCTCGCCAAGCTTGCTACGTTTGGCAGGGTCGCTAAACAAGCTAAACACTCTCTCGGCAAATAAGGGCTCACTCTCTGTTGCGATCAATGCGCCCTCGCCTTCAATTAATATGGACTTAGTACCAAGCTCAGCGATCGCCACGACTGGCACCCCTTGCGCCATGGCTTCCAGCAGCACCAGACCTTGTGTTTCGGTGGTTGATGAAAACACAAACACATCCGCTGCGCGATAACACGCATTGAGCTCAGTGTTGCGATCCAGATAGCCAATGAACTTGATGTTGTCCTGCAAACCCAGTTGCTCGCTAAGGGCATGGAGGCTGGGCTCTGCAGGGCCTTCTCCAGCAATGACCAGCAGCATGTCAGGCTGGCTCTTTCGAAGCTCTACCGCCATGCGCAGCAGGAATGCGATGTTTTTCTCGAACGCGACACGTCCAACAAACAAGGCAACCGGACGATGCTCAGCGATGCCATACTTTTGCCTGAATGCCACACCATCGCCCAATTCAAAGCTTTTGGGTTGCAGGCCGGTAGGGATGACTTCCGCTTTTGATTGCACGCCATAACGGCGCAACACATCCAGCATAGGCTGCGAAGGTGCAACTACCGCATCCACCGCATTACACTGGCGACGCGACAACCATCGGGCAAAACCCTTGGCAAACGACTTCGGTAGCCAGGGCAGGTAGTGATGCAGGTAATCCTCGAAAAAAGTATGGTAGGTTTCCACACACGGCACATCAAGCAAATGCGCCAGCTTGAGACCCAGGTAGTGGGCGACGAATGGCGTATTGATATGCACGATGTCATAGCCTTCGCGGCGCAACTCACCGAGTTTATCCAGCGCCAGCCCATATTTCATGAGCTTGTCTTCAGGGTCAAAATAAATACTGCGCGACGGGATACGCTTGATCCAGCGCTCATCATCATTTTCAATTTTCTGGCCCTGCACACCATATTCAGGCGCAATCAAATGGACCTCGTGCCCCATTTCCTTGAGCTGGCCCACAAAGGTGTTTATCGAAGTCGAAACACCATTGATGCGTGGAAAATAAACATCTGAGATAAATAGAATTTTCAAAGTAACCCTCTGGTCTTGAAGTGTTCATGCCCTCAACTACGGCTTTCACTGCCCAAGATACAGACCCTTTATGACATTTTTGTGAACTGCAATGATTTCGTCATATAAATCTATTAACATGCTTGCACTTCAAACAAGCGTGCTAGGCCAGCATTTAGCCATGACTTTTATTCGACTGATTACCGCTTTATTTTTAACCACCTATGCCAGCCAGGGTTATTGCGCTCGCCCTATGGTGACAGACGATGCACGGGTAGTAGACCCAAAAAGTTGCCAGGTAGAGTCATGGGTCAAACTGAATAAGGGCTCCAACGAATTCTGGGCATTGCCGGGCTGCAATGTCGGACAAAACCTGGAAATTACCTACGGCGGTGCAATGACGCGAGAGAGCGGTGAAAGTACTAACACCGATATGGTCATGCAGGCAAAAACACTGCTACGTACGCTTAAAACAAACGACTATGGCATAGGTTTGGTGGTGGGTCACGCCCGGCATCCCAATCGCAATAACGATGACAATATGATAGGCGACGCTTACTTGTATGTACCGGTAAGCCTCTCCATGCTGGATGACAACTTCGTGCTGCACACCAACCTAGGCGTGATTCATGACAGGGAAGAAAAAATTAACAAGGTGACCTGGGGCATAGGCTCAGAAACCTTGATCAACAAGGACACTTACTTTATTGCGGAAGTGTATGGGGATAACCAATCCCGCGCTTTTCACCAATTGGGCTTAAGGTATTGGCTAGTACCAAATCGCGTACAAGTCGATACAACCTACGGCAACCGGTTTGCCAATGACACAGAAGAGCGCTGGTTTACCGTGGGCTTGCGGCTTCTATCGACGCCATTTCTGCCCTAGGCTTAAGTCACGGCTTTTATTAAGGCAGTTAATTCTACTAACTAAGCAATACCAGAGCCCACACCACGGCCATATTAACCAGACTGATCAATACAGCGGCACTGCCAATATCCTTGGCACGCTTTGCCAGCATATGGTTTTCCAGGGAAATGCGATCTACGGTCGCTTCAATGGATGAGTTCAGCAATTCAACAATCACCACAAGGATGACACTAGCCACCATCACTGCGCGTGCGATGCCGCCATCACCCAGGTAGATTGCCAGCGGGATGAATACAACCGCCATCACTACTTCCTGACGGAAAGCGTCCTCGTTCTGGTAGGCGGCTTTAAGGCCAGCCATGGAGTAGCCAAACGCATTTAATAAACGACGTAAACCAGTCTTACCTTTGTATGGGCTTTCCATACTTTCCCCTTGATGAACGGCAATAAAAGCAAACTGCAAAAAAGCACTGGAGTATAGCAAACTACTTCTGTCGTGGTCTTGTGTCACAGAAATATCACCCGTTTGTCACAATGTATTCATCGCTGCCCGGCATAGTGCGCATCATGAGCTCAAGTGAACCCAAAACTTGTAAATCAAAATCCCGTAAGCTTTATACGCTGTACTGGCTAGCACCTCTGCTACTGCAATCAATGGATGCCAATGCCTGGGGCTTAATGACCCACTTATACTTTGCCCACTCGCTGTTATGGGCGATGCCCCTGCTGGATCCGCGCCTGCAGGCTATTATCAAGCGCTTTCCTGAGTTGGTCATGGCGGGAGCCTGCCTGCCAGACCTGGCGATTGTCTCGCCGGCGTTTCGTCATACCCATCAATGGGAAAACGCTCATCAACTGCTGTTAAGCGCAAAAACCGACGAAGAAGCCGCCATCGCTATCGGCTATGCCAGCCATTTGTATGTGGATGTCATTGCGCATAACCATTTTGTACCTGCACACGAAGCGATGTGGCTGGAAAACACCATTGCCACCCATATTGCGTGTGAATGGGCAATGGATGCCTATCTGGCTCCTCTGGTTGATACCACACCAGGCAAACTGCTCCAGCAGCATCACGTTGCACTCAGCCTATTTATCGCCCCACGCTTCAGGTGCTCCCAAGCCAGGGCCAGCCAAGCGCTTAAGCACTTGGCGTTCTGGGATAATGTATTGCGCTTTTTCAGGATACCGCATGTGATTTACCACAGTGCAAAAACTGCAGACAGGCGCCTGCCCAAGCACTTTATCTACTATATTGCGAAGACACAGACTGCGATAGCCGATATAGGCATTGTATTGAATGGTGGGCAGCCAGACTGGGAGCCAGAGTTGAACCATTTGAGTGCGGCTGAGATGATTTCGTGGAGGCGCGAATGCCAGAACCACCTGGATTTACAACACCCAGCGCCGATCAACTACTTCACAAGATAATTCAGAATATAGAGGATGGGATTTTCTACGGTGGCTTAGCCGATTAAAACCAGACCAACAATTACAGCCTGAGATATTACTTGGAAATGAAAAGTGAAGCTAAATCAGGAAGGAAACTACAGCTATCACGGCGCCAATGACAGCGCCAGCCAATACATCACTTGGGTAATGCAAGCCCAGTATGACACGCGACATGCCTACCAATACCGTAAACGGCACCAGCAACCATGCCAGCATGGGGTAGTACACCAGTGCAACTGAACAGAAACCAACAGCATGCAAGGTGTGACCTGAGGGGAAGCTGAAGCGATCAAGCGGACGGCCTGTGAGCCAGATATCGGAATGCACTTCATAGGGTCGCGGGCGCAAGGTCTTACCCTTCAGCCATTTATAAAGCACAGTGCCAACAAGCCCGACCAGCGCCATATGCAAGGCAGGCATAACACCAGCATGGCCTTGGGTAAGGATGATAGCCAGCATCACGGTGTACCAGAAGATCCCGTCGCCCAAGCGGCTGATGAGCCTGAATATCCAGCGTACGCTGCGGTATTGGCTAGTGCGGTTTACACGCACGCAAAGTGCGCTGTCCAGCTCATTAAAACGATGTAAATACATGGCCATTCTTTGTGTCATCACGACCTCCACTCTGCTGAGGTTAAAAGAATAATTTCTTTAATTAAACGCTTCGTCATGTGCGCAGAATTACATGCGCGCATGACAAATTGATGACAACTATATGAATAGGCGGTGACGGGCTATGCTAGAACTTGTAAAGCTGAACTAGTAATACTAAGCCTTGTTATATGGCAGACGCTTGCACGACCGCAGCAATGTTTTGCGCCAATTGCTGAACCTGGTCGCGATTGCTGCCTTCTACCATCACCCGGATCTTGGGCTCGGTACCGGAAGCGCGTAGCAACACGCGGCCACTACCGTTGAGCTGGCCTTCTGCATTGCTGACTGCAGCTTGGATGGCTGGGTTTGCCTGCAGGTCTATGCGTTTGGCAACCGCGACGTTAATCAGGATTTGTGGGTATAAAGTCAGGCTTGCACCAAACTCAGCCAGCGTTTTCTTGCTGGCAACGACTGCATGCAATACCTGTAGTGCGGCAATAATGCCATCGCCGCTGCTGTGTTTATCCAGGGATAAAATATGGCCGGAGTTTTCCCCGCCTAGCTGCCAGTCATGTTCATTGAGCAGTTCCAGTACATAGCGGTCACCCACCTTGGCACGTAGAAAAGGAATGTCGGCTTTCGCCAGAGCATGTTCCAGTGCAAGATTAGTCATCAATGTGCCAACCACGCCACCTGCCAGCTTGCCTTGTTGTTGCCGATGCATGGCGATAATGTAGAGTAGCTGGTCGCCATCCAGTACCTGCCCATTGGCATCGACCATCACGACGCGGTCGCCATCACCATCGAACGCAATGCCGAGGTCGGCCTGTTGCTCGATGACGGCTTTACACAAAGCCTCTGGATGGGTTGAACCCGCCTGATCGTTGATATTGGTACCGTTGGGTCGATTGCCGATAGCAACAACTTCGGCGCCCAACTCATGGAATACCGGTGGTGCCACATGATAGGTCGCACCATGCGCGCAATCGAGCACGATTTTCAATCCACGCAGATCGAGTGCCGTGGGGAACGTGCTTTTACAGAACTCGATATAGCGCCCCGCTGCATCATCAATACGCTTGACCTTACCAATCGCGGACTCCATCACCTGGATGGGTTTATCCAGCGCGGCTTCTATTGCCAGTTCAATTTCGTCATCCAGCTTGGTGCCTTCGGCAGAAAAGAACTTGATACCGTTATCTTCAAACGGATTGTGCGAGGCTGAAATAACAATCCCCGCCTGCGCGCGCAATGCACGCGTCAGGTAGGCAATGGCAGGGGTTGGCAGTGGGCCGGTCAGCAGCACATTGACACCTGCAGCACATAAACCGGCCTGCAAGGCAGATTCCAGCATATAGCCTGAAATGCGTGTGTCCTTGCCTATCAATACGGTAGGGTGTGCCCCTGGCGCCAGGTGGCTATCCATGCCCGTCAATACACGTCCTGCGGCATAGCCCAGATGCATGACAAATTCAGGAGTAATCGGTGATACGCCTACACGACCACGAATACCATCTGTACCAAAATATTTTCTGCTCATAGTTTTATCTTCAGTTTTGTAATCTGATTTTTATTGATTTTGCATAACGGCAGCCACTACCTTGAGTGCATCCACCGTTGCCTTCACATCATGTACCCGCACAATATTAGCCCCTTTCATCACAGAAATCACTGAGGCAGCAATACCGGCATGTAGCCGTTCATCCACATTAGCGCCCACAAGCTGGCCAAGTACAGACTTGCGTGACAACCCCACCAACAAAGGGCAACCCAAGGCTGCAAGCTGCTGCAACCCATCTAATAAAGCCAGGTTATGCGCTGTCCTTTTACCAAAACCGAAGCCGGGGTCGAGCACGATACGCATTGATGCTATTCCTGCCTTATTCGCTGCATACAGACGCGCTTGCAGAAAAGCAGCTACCTCAGCCACCACATCTGTATATTGCGGGTCTAGTTGCATGATTTGCGGTGTACCTTGCATGTGCATCAGGCATACACCGGCCTGACTCTGCGCGACGATTTCCAGTGCCTGTGGCTCCTGCAAGGCACGTACATCATTGACAATATCTGCTCCGGCTCTAATGGCGGCACGCATCACTTCCGGTTTATAGGTATCAATCGATAGCGGCACACCTGCTGTTTTTGCAAGCTGCTCAATGACCGGGATGACGCGCTCCAGCTCTTGATCAAGGCCCACTGGAATTGCACCAGGGCGGGTAGACTCACCGCCTATATCCAGGATATCCGCACCTTGCTCGACAAGCTGCATGGCATGTTGCACGGCTTTTGCCGTGGTTTCGTATTGGCCACCATCAGAAAATGAATCGGGCGTGACATTGACGATGCCCATGACGTGTGGGCGAGAGAGATCGAGTTGATATTGACCGCAGATGAAGTTCATATAATGCATCAAGCCATACTCAGCACAGGATTTGTATGTCCCATGCCGAATATGGCTTTTTTACGTTAGTTAATATGCTTTAAGTTAATACAGTACGGTTAGTCAAAAATTACTCAGACTTTGCAGCAGGCGCTGGTGTAGGAGTTGCTGAAGGACCTGATGTGCCACTGTCACGTACCGGCTTGTTCACCGATTGCGTAGGCTTAGGTGCCCGTGGAGGCAAATCTGCCATGATGTCGTTGATCTGCTCGGCATCAATCGTTTCCCACTCCAGCAGCGCTTTGACCATGGCTTCTACCTTGTCACGGTTATCTTCCAGCAACTTACGCGCAACCGCATACTGCTCATCCAGAATACGACGTATCTCGGCATCCACCTTTTGCTGGGTTGCTTCTGACACAGTCTTGGACGACATATTACCAAAGTATGAATCCTGATCGCTACCTGCATAGACCATGGTACCCAAGGCGTCCGACATACCGTATTTGGTCACCATATCGCGCGCCAACTTAGTGGCACGTTCAAAGTCGTTCGATGCGCCGGTCGACATCTGGTTCATGAATATTTCTTCAGCAATACGACCACCAAACAGGATAGAGATCTCTTCCAGCATCTTGTCACGGTAGTTACTGATACGGTCATGCTCAGGCAATTGCCATGTGAGGCCCAACGCCCAGCCACGTGGCATGATTGTGACCTTATGGACAGGGTCAGCCTTCGGCAATAGCTTGGCAACTACAGCATGGCCAGATTCATGATAAGCCGTATTGCGGCGCTCATCTTCACGCATCACCATGGATTTACGCTCTGGGCCCATGAATATCTTATCCTTGGCATCTTCAAAGTCAGCCATATCCACCGTGCGCTTGTTACGACGCGCAGCGAACAAGGCCGCTTCATTAACCAGGTTAGCCAAGTCAGCACCAGAGAAGCCTGGTGTTCCGCGCGCGATAATATCGGCCTTCACGTCAGCATCAATAGGCACCTTACGCATATGCACCAGCAGAATTTGCTCGCGACCACGGATATCAGGTAAGCCAACCATCACTTGGCGATCAAAACGGCCTGGGCGTAACAATGCCTTATCTAAAACATCAGCACGATTAGTCGCCGCAATCACGATTACACCAGAGTTAGGCTCAAAACCATCCATTTCCACCAGCATCTGATTCAAGGTCTGTTCGCGCTCATCATTGCCACCGCCGGTACCAGCGCCACGGTGACGACCCACTGCATCGATTTCATCAATGAAGATGATGCAAGGGGCTGTTTTCTTGGCCTGGTCAAACATGTCACGTACGCGGGCTGCACCCACGCCGACAAACATTTCCACGAAATCAGAACCAGAGATGGTAAAGAAGGGTACTTTTGCCTCGCCTGCGATTGCCTTGGCAAGTAAGGTCTTACCTGTTCCAGGAGGGCCAACCATCAGGATACCTGTTGGAATACGACCGCCCAGCTTCTGGAATTTGGTGGGGTCGCGTAGGAACTCAACCAATTCAGCCACTTCTTCCTTGGCTTCATCGCAACCGGCAACATCCGCAAATGTAGTCTGATTGCTATTTTCATCCAGTTGGCGGGCTTTGCTTTTACCGAAAGAGAATGCCCCGCCCTTGCCGCCACCTTGCATCTGGCGCATGAAGAATACCCAGACGCCGATCAAGAGAATCATGGGGAACCATGAAACGAAGATGCTCATGAGAAGTGATTGCTCTTCCTCAGGCTTGGCTTCAACGATCACATTGTTCTTGAGCAAGTCAGACACCATCCATGGGTCGGATGGTGCATAGGTATTGAATTTCTTACCCTCGTTATTAACGCCACGTAATACATGGCCGTCAATGGTGACTTTGGCAATACGTCCCTGCTTCACCTCTTCGATGAATTGGGAGTAGACCAGCTGGCCATCTGCTGTGCTTTTGACGGCAAATTGGTTAAATACTGTGACTAAAACCAGTATAACGATAAGCCAGATAGCGATATTCTTAACGATGTTATTCAAAATTACATCCTTGGTGAAAAAGGAAATTTTTATACTTCATTCTAAACTCATTTTTAACTCTAAACTCAACTTTTACCGAGTATTTGCTAGCTTGGCGCTATTTCGTTTACCTTAGTCTCAGCTAGATTAAGCTTTCTTTTTAAGCCCAATAAATAGACTTCACTGCTACGATCACGTGAGGCTTTGGGCTTACGACTCGCGACTTTTTCAAAACCCGTGCGCATATGCCGCACAATTTCATCGAAGCCTTCGCCGACAAAAACTTTGACCAGAAAATTACCCTCTGGTTTCAGCCATTTCAAGCTAAATTCCAATGCTAACTCAGTCAGGTAGGCCCCATTCGCCTGATCAACTGAACTTATACCGGTTATATTGGGGGCCATATCTGCAATTACAAGGTCTACTTGCTTGCCATTCAACATTTTTTCCAGCTGTGACAGTACAGCCGCTTCGCGGAAATCGCCCTGAATAAAGTCCACACCCGGGATCCCGACCATTTCCAGAAGATCCAGTGCAATCACGCGCCCATGACCCTTGAGCCGCTGCACGGCTACCTGTGACCAACTGCCCGGGGTGGCGCCCAGGTCAACAATAGTCATGCCTGGCTTGATGAGGTGATCCTTGTCGTCTACCTCGATCAGTTTGTAAGCCGCGCGCGCGCGATAGCCTTCGCGCTGCGCACGTTTTACATACTCATCATTCACATGCTCCTGCATCCAGTTTTTGCTGGTTCTGGTTCTTTTCATAAACTCAAATTCATTATGCTTAATTTCATGGTGTAAGTGATGTGGTAGAATGCCACCCTTTTCGAATCAACAAGATAAGCCCTAAATGAACACCAAACAAATTAGTTATCTGCGTGCACTGGCTCACAATTTAAGCCCAGTCGTCATGATAGGCAATAATGGCCTGAGCGAGAACGTATTACAGGAAATAGAAGTGAGCCTGAAGGCGCATGAACTGATTAAAATCAAGGTGTTTGGCGATGACCGTGCGCAACGGGTACAGATGCTGGAACAAATTTGCGAAAAATCTGGTGCGATTGCCATACACCATATCGGTAAACAGTTAGTAATTTACCGCAAAGCTGACAATCCAAAAATCGTCATCCCGAAATTGTAACTGACCCAAATAGTAGTCATAACACCTAATTACAAGATTACAAGCCGTCACACCAGCTTACTGGCTATCGCTCTATCTGGCTTTAAATACCAGCACCAGACCCAGCAAGCTTTCAACCATATAGGCAATACTGGCAACACCATGCCACGTTTTGAAACGATCGGCAAAGACACTTTGCATGACATCTACTGGCATTGCCTGCGCTTTCAAGCCGGCCAGTATAGGCTGGATACCAAAATGACCAGCGAGCACCAATAGCAGCATGACTAAAGTAGCCCAGAAGAATCCCTGCTTGAGGGCTGGCGTTCCAAAGCGTACCAGGCGGTGTACCAGCAGATAGAAAGCACTGATCATTCCGACATACGCCACAAAACCAAACATCTTGCCGGCCAACACGCCTGCCAGCTGCCTGTTATCCTGCAGCGTATAAAACAAAGTCGGCGCGGCCAGATAGCCAATGGCCCACAATGCACCTACCCACAGCGTGATAATGATTAAGGCAAATTTATCTGACCAGTTATTCATAGCTGATTTTTATTTATGATCCAGCGTCGTACTAGATATATTGAACAGTGCGTACTTCATATGAACGAATGCCACCTGGCGCCATCACTTCAGCCACATCGCCTTCAATCTTGCCAATCAGGGCGCGTGAAATAGGTGAGCTGACGGATATCTTGCCGCTCTTGATATCGGCCTCATCATCACCAACGATCTGATAAGTAGTAACGTCGCCGCTGTCCATATCTTCGACTTCAATGGTTGCGCCAAATACACAACGGCCTTCTGCATTCAAAGTTTTGGGATCAATCACCATCGCATTCGACAACTTAGCTTCGATCTCAGCGATACGACCTTCAATAAAGCTTTGCTTTTCTTTCGCGGCTTCGTATTCTGCATTCTCTGAAAGATCGCCTTGAGCACGCGCCTCGGAGATTGCCTGGATCACGCTAGGGCGATCTACGCTACGCAGACGTTGTAGTTCTGCTTTCAAGAGCTCTGCTCCTGTGACTGTCACTGGAATTTGATTCATTTTATTTTTACCTTAAACCTGAATTAATCGCTTAATTGCTAACTTTACAAAACAAAAACCACACCTGAAAGGCGTGGTTTCGATGGATAGATATAGTTTATTACTTAGTGAGCTGCAGATGCAAGTTTTGCAACGATTCAACTTCCAGCTCCTGCATATGTCCCATACCAATACATGCGGCCTTGGAGCCTGCAAGCGTGGTGTAATAAGTAACCTTATGTTGCAAGGCACTGCGACGAATCTCATAGGAATCAGCCACGGCGCGCTTATCCTCGGTCACATTGACGATGAAGTTGATCTCGCCATTCTTGATCATATCCACAATATGCGGACGGCCTTCAGCCACTTTATTCACCGGGGTCACTTTCAAACCAGCAGCCGCCAGTGCGGAGGCTGAACCCTTGGTAGCCACCAGGCTGAACCCAAGGTCTGCCAGTGCCTGTGCAATTTCAATTACCTTCTCGCGATCTTCGCGACGCACACTTATAAATGCCTTACCACCGCGTGGTAACTTATCGCCTGAACCCAGCTGAGATTTGACAAAAGCCTCGGCAAATGTGCGGCCAACGCCCATCACCTCGCCTGTGGATTTCATTTCCGGCCCCAGGATGGTATCTACGCCCGGAAATTTAATGAACGGGAATACTGCTTCTTTGACCGAATAGTAAGGAGGTACGATTTCCTTGGTGACGCCTTGCGCTTTGAGCTTAGTACCTATCATGCAACGTGCAGCAATCTTTGCCAGTTGCAGGCCACATGCCTTGGAAACAAACGGTACGGTACGTGAAGCACGCGGGTTAACTTCCAGCACGAAGACGGTCTCGCCCTGAATCGCGAACTGCACGTTCATCAAACCAACAACGCCAAGGGCTTTGGCCATCTGTACGGTTTGCAGGCGCAGCTCATCTTGCAATGCAGCAGATAAACTATAAGGCGGCAATGAACAAGCGGAATCACCAGAGTGCACACCTGCCTGTTCAACATGTTCCATGATGCCGCCGATGATGACATCTTCACCATCACATAATGCATCAACATCCACTTCCAGGGCATCATTAAGGAATCTATCCAACAGCACTGGCGACTCATTTGAGACCTTTACCGCCTCACGCATATAGCGTTCGAGCTGGGCCTGCTCATGCACAATCTCCATGGCACGGCCACCCAGCACATAGGAAGGACGCACTACCAGCGGATAGCCAATTTCCAACGCCAAGCGTAAAGCTTCTTCTGGGGTTCTGGCTGTTCTATTTGGTGGTTGCTTGAGGCCGATCTCCTGCAGCATTTGCTGGAAGCGCTCGCGGTCTTCTGCACGGTCAATCGCATTCGGCGTAGTGCCGATAATGGGAACACCCGCTTTTTCCAGGCCACGCGCCAGCTTCAGTGGCGTTTGGCCACCATACTGCACAATCACACCCACTGGTTTTTCCAGGGCAACGATTTCAAGCACATCTTCCAGCGTCACTGGCTCAAAATACAAGCGGTCCGAAGTGTCGTAATCTGTAGATACAGTTTCCGGATTACAGTTGACCATGATGGTTTCATAACCATCTTCACGCATGGCAAACGCGGCGTGAACGCAACAGTAGTCGAACTCGATACCTTGCCCGATGCGGTTAGGCCCGCCACCCAGCACCATGATCTTCTTGCGATTCGTCGGCTTGGCCTCGCACTCTTCTTCATAAGTGGAGTACATATAGGCAGTATTGGTCGCGAACTCAGCCGCACAAGTGTCTACGCGTTTATAGACCGGACGCACATTCAGGGCCTGGCGATAAGCGCGAACTGCATGCTGGTCTGTGCCGAGCAACTTGGCCAAACGACGATCGGCAAAGCCGCGGCGTTTAAGCTGATATAAAGTATCTTTATCCAGGTCAGCAAGATGTTTGCCGTCAAGCAACTGCTCACGCTTGATAATGTCTTCAATCTGCACCAGGAACCATGGATCTATTTTGGAGTGTTTATATACCTGCTCAACACTCATGCCTAAACGGAATGCATCACCCACATACCAGATGCGCTCAGGGCCAGGCTCTCCCAGCTCCTTCTGGATCAGGTCAATATCCGTGGTGATCTCATCCAGTCCATCCACGCCGACTTCCAGGCCACGTAAGGCTTTCTGGAATGATTCCTGGAAAGTACGACCGATAGCCATGACTTCGCCGACCGACTTCATTTGCGTAGTCAGGCGTGAATCAGCCTGTGGGAATTTTTCAAAGGCAAAACGTGGAATCTTGGTGACCACGTAGTCAATAGAAGGCTCAAATGAGGCAGGTGTTGCACCGCCTGTGATTTCATTCCTGAGCTCATCCAGTGTGAAGCCTACCGCCAGCTTTGCCGCCACCTTCGCAATAGGGAAGCCAGTAGCCTTAGATGCCAGTGCAGATGAACGCGACACACGCGGATTCATCTCGATCACGATCATGCGGCCATCATCAGGATTAATGGCGAACTGCACATTGGAGCCACCAGTATCCACGCCAATTTCGCGCAACACCGCCAAAGAAGCGTTACGCATGATTTGATATTCTTTATCAGTCAGCGTTTGTGCTGGGGCAACCGTGATTGAATCCCCGGTATGCACGCCCATTGGGTCAAGATTCTCAATAGAGCAGATGATGATGCAGTTATCCTTGGTATCGCGCACCACCTCCATCTCGAACTCTTTCCAGCCAAGCAGCGATTCTTCAATCAATAACTCTTTGGTAGGAGAGGCATCCAGGCCACGTTCACAAATGGTGATGAATTCTTCACGATTATAGGCAATACCGCCGCCACTGCCGCCCATGGTGAACGAGGGGCGAATAATAGCGGGGTAACCTATTGAAGCCTGTACCTGTAGCGCTTCTTCCAGGCTATGCGCCATGGAGGAACGCGCGGAACCCAGACCAATCTTGGTCATGGCCTCCTTGAATTTCTGGCGATCTTCCGCCTTGTCGATAGCCTCTTTACTGGCGCCTATCAATTCGACATTGTATTTCTTGAGCACGCCATGCTTATCAAGATCCAGTGCGCAGTTAAGCGCGGTCTGGCCACCCATCGTTGGCAGCAGCGCATCGGGGCGCTCTTTAGCAATGATCTTCTCAACTACCTGCCAGGTCACCGGCTCAATGTAAGTCGCATCCGCCATCTCGGGATCAGTCATGATGGTAGCTGGATTGGAGTTCACCAGGATGACGCGATAACCTTCTTCACGCAGCGCCTTGCAAGCTTGCGCCCCGGAGTAATCGAACTCACAGGCCTGGCCAATCACGATCGGACCAGCGCCAATGATAAGGATGGATTTGATGTCTGTACGTTTTGCCATAATTTTTTACTGCTTATGCTGTTTCATTAAATCGATGAATCGATCAAACAGGTAACTCATTTCAGTTGGCCCGGGGCTCGCTTCTGGATGGCCTTGAAAGCTGAAGGCCGGCTTGTCGATGCGCGCAATCCCTTGCAGGCTGCCGTCAAACAGGGATACATGGGTAGTGCGCAAATTCACAGGAAGCGTCGCCGCATCCACCGCAAAACCATGGTTCTGGCTGGTGATGAATACGCGCTTGTCATCCACATCCTGTACCGGATGATTAGCGCCGTGGTGGCCAAATTTCATCTTCAGCGTTTTGGCGCCAGATGCCAAGGCCAGCAACTGGTGACCAAGACAGATACCGAATACTGGAATGCCACCGTCTACAAGCTTGGCAATTGCCCTAATCGCATAATCGCATGGCTCAGGATCACCCGGACCATTCGACAGGAATACGCCATCCGGACTCAAGGCAAGAACCTCTTCAGCCGTTGCTTGTGCAGGCAACACAGTCACTTTGCAATGGCGCGTCGTCAGCATACGCAGGATATTTCGCTTAACGCCATAATCGAAAGCCACTACGTGATACTTGGCTGCATCAGGCTGGCTGTAACCCTTACCTAAGGCCCATTCCCCGTCGGTAAAAACATATGATTTTTCGCAGCTGACTTCTTTTGCCAAGTCCAAACCTGCCAAGCCGGGGAAACCTTGAATCGCCTGCTGCGCTATTACAAGCGCCTGGCTTTCATCAGCCTCACCAGCCACGATACAGCCGGTTTGCGCACCCTTTTCACGTAATATACGGGTGAGCTTGCGTGTATCGATATCGGAAATTGAAACCACATGATTGGCAACGAGGTACTCAGACAGGGATTGCTCGCTACGCCAGTTACTATGGATCAGGGGTAAATCGCGAATGATTAGGCCTTTGGCATAGACACTGCCAGATTCAACATCTTCTGAATTAACGCCGGTGTTGCCAATATGCGGGTAAGTGAGGGTTACGATCTGTTCTGCGTAGGATGGATCGGTCAGAATTTCTTGATAACCTGTCATCGAGGTATTAAAAACAACCTCGCCAACAGTATGGCCGGGAGCACCAATTGAAATACCACGAAACACTGTTCCATCAGCAAGAACCAACATGGCTGGTGTGTGTTGCGGCACGTTCTAACCCCTTGTTTTTAAGTGTTATGCTTTGATCGAGTGCATCAGATATAAGCGGATATGCAAAGCGGGAAGAGTGTGAGCTCATCCCGCTTAAAATTCCATCAATTATAGCTTAAAGCCGCCACTTCATCAAACCCAACTTTGCGACAAAGCTAATATAACAGTTAGAAATTGAGTTAGCTTACTTCAGACCAAGGACATCCTGCATATCGTAAAGACCCTTCGATTTACTCTCGAGAAACTTGGCTGCACGCAATGCACCTAGTGCAAAAGTGGCGCGACTACTGGCTTTGTGTGTAAGTTCAACTCGCTCGCCGATACCGGCAAACAGCACAGTATGGTCACCCACCACATCACCACCGCGCACGGTTGCAAAACCGATTGTGCTGGGGCCACGTTCACCGGTCACGCCTTCACGACCATAGACCGCACATTCATCCAGGTTGCGCCCCAAAGCTGCAGCAGCCGCCTCACCCAGACGTAACGCAGTACCGGATGGCGCGTCCACTTTATGCCGATGATGCGCTTCGATCACTTCAATGTCATAACCCTCTGCCAGCACCTTGGCAGCAGCCTGCACCAGATTAATCAGCAAAGTCACGCCGACACTCATGTTTGGCGCAAAAACAATGGCAATCTTGCTTGATGCAGCGTCAATCTGCTGCTTTTGCTCCGCATTGAAGCCCGTGGTGCCAATGACCAATTTGACATTGGCCTGCTCACAGGCAGCCATATATTGAAGGCTGGGTTCAGGCCGAGTAAAATCCACCAGTACATCAGCTCCTGAAAGGGCTGCAGAGATATCATGGCTGATTTTTACACCGACCACCCGCCCAAACTGCTCACCGGCATCCCGACCGATCTGCGCACTATCAGCCCGATCCAAAGCAGCATGCAGCGATAATTCCGGGTCTGCAAAAACACCTTCCAGCAAGGCATGGCCCATACGACCCGAACAACCAGCAATAACTACTTTCAACATTTCAATAATCTTTTCTTAATATCACTTAAATCTACGATAAAAAATAAAAACTAATTTTTAGCTTCGGCATAACTTTAAACGACAAAAGTTAGCCTTCACTGAAAGATCAAAATCCGATCTTTTCAAGCATGCGCTCAAACAAGCTTGGCTTGCTTTCCGTACCTGCGTCCACTTTTGCCTCTGGCCCAGCTTCTTTAGCAGAAGCACTTTTTTGCTCGACGGCCTGTGGCTTACTGACTTGAGGCGTCGCTGCCACTGGAGCTGGTTCTGGCGTTAATGCTGGTTCCGCTACCTGCGGCGCTGGAGGCACTTCTACGGGATATTCCGGCATGGCATCCGATTTTTGTTCGGGCGTCAGTTTAGGCGCCTTGGCTTCAACTCCCTCATCAGTCGCGTCGATCTTGATCAAATTACTGACTACCGACTCCTTGACGATTAACCAGTTGCTACCAATACGCTGTAACAGCAGAGCTTTGCTGACATTATCGCTATAGCCGTTTGAGCTGTAGCGCTGCACAAAGGTGACCTTAGCCTGCTTACCATCAATACTCGTCTTGATGCCGTCCAGATCCAGCGAAATCTCACCAGGCTTGGAGAGACGGCTTTTACGTTGTGCTACCCAGGCCTTTTTACTCGGCACGCCATCGGGAGAAAATTTGTCCGCATAAAAACTTAAGTACTTATCCACCTCTTTTTTACGCCAGGCAGCTGCCCAGGCAGTCACCTGCGCTGCGACAGCTTCATCATCTGGCACCTTTGCATCTTCGCTTGGGCTAACCGAGTCAGCAGGCATTTTCTGGCTGGCCATTTTTTGTTGAATGACAGCAGCGGCGGCCGCCGAAACCGGCGGCAATGTCGCTTCAGCAATTGCACTTTCCTTGACGATGAACCAGTTATTCTCGCCATTACTCTTTGTGTGCTCCAGATTGAGCTTCAGTACCTTATTAACATTATCGCTAAACCCCTGCGCACTATATTTCTGGGTAAATTCAGCAGTCGCCGTTTCACCATCCACACTGACTTTAACTTCATCAAGTACCAGATCAATTTTTCCTGGCTTGGCAAGGCGCTGCTTGCGCTGTGCAACCCAGGCTTTTTTGCTTGGTAGCGAATCCGGCACAAATTTATCTGAATAGAATTGCAAATAGGCAGCAACATCCTTGTTACGCCAGGCATCCGCCCAGGCATTGACTCTTGCCGTCACCACCTCTGGATTTTTTAAGTCGCTTACCGCCGGCAAAACTGCTGATGGACTAGCACTTTCTGCGACCACAGCAGGTTCAGGCAACACTGCAGGGGAATCAATGGCTGCAGATTGAGGGGTTGCTTCAGCAGCAACAGTAGCAGCTGCAACTTCAGCAACAGGCACTGCCGCTTCAGTTGCAGCGGCACCTTCCACTAAGGCTGCTGGCACTGACAACTTGGCTTCATTATTCGCTTTGGGTTGTGCCTTTTCAGCAGGCTTAGCATCCTTGTCCCAGAATTTGAGCTTATCAGTCAGGCCTTTTTTCTCTTCTGGTTTAGCTTCAGATTTTGACAGCGCATCTGACCCGGTGGCAGGAGTTTCTGATTTATCCTCAGAGGTACTAGCAGGAATCACATCGCCACGCACCCCTTTAAGCAGATCATTTTCGAAATCAAGAATCACGCGACGCTGCTCAATAATCGCACCGCCCTTGCGCATCTGGTAAAAGTAATCCCAGCGGTTGCTATGGAAACTATCCTGGATCAGCGGCGTACCCAAAATGAACCTGACCTGCGACTTTGTCATCCCCGGGCGCAATTGCGACATCATCTTGGAGTTAACGACATTGCCTTGCTGGATGTCCATGCGATAAGGCTTGAGCGACGGGATAGTCGAGCTGCATGAAGCAGATAAAAGTGCGAGTAAAATGATGGCGTATCGCATTATCATGACTTTAATAAGAAATGACGCTAATATACCATGACACTAATATCTCAATACAGATGTCGATACAGCGGCCTCAACATAGCAACTCCGACGTATCAACCTTTAATATAGCGACCCATCTATCATGCGTGAACCCGACGAATTAAAGAATGCCGGCCTAAAGGCTACTTTACCCAGACTCAAGGTACTGAGCCTATTTGAAAACAGCGAGCAACGCCATTTGTCTGCAGAAGACGTTTACAAGATATTACTCAATACCGGTGAAGACGTTGGCCTGGCCACGGTATACCGCGTACTCACACAGTTTGAGCAGGCTGGCCTGCTGATCAGACATCATTTTGAAAGCGGTAAGGCAGTGTTCGAATTGAATCAAGGCGGACACCACGACCATATCGTATGTGTGAAATGTGGCCGAGTCGCTGAATTTTATGATGAAGAAATTGAAAAGCGGCAAAAAAGCGCAGCAACCGAGCGCGGCTTCATCATGCAGGAACATGCATTAACTATTTATGGCATCTGTGCCAAGCAGCCTTGCGACCGCAAGGATTAACTCAAGCAAACTAGATTGAATAAAGACTTTGCTAAATTTAGATAAATCTATGTAACTAATGACTAGCTAAAAATAAATTGATTTAGATTTAATCGAATAAAAAAACGCCCATTAATGGGCGTTTTTTTATATGAATGATATTAGGGTTTACCATAATGTAATGGTAAAAACTGAAGCTTATCCCAAGGAAAGCCATTTAATACAGCATAATATGGCTTGCTCTCAAATAATACAGGATAAGGATCTGGTTTACCAAGCGTAGTATAAGTGGAAGAATTTTGTGCACGAATCGAAACGGAACCAGCCTTATCCCAAACTACAAATCCATATTTCTGAGCAGCTTTAGCAATTACCTTTCCCGCCTTGGTCATGGGCAACTTATCTACATTTACTGATGGATCCAGCCTAAATCTTTGACCTTCTGCAATGCGGTTAGGCATATTGTTAAGATTGAAGCCATCAGAGCGATTTGCTGGCCATGACACTATGTTGTTATGAGCAACCTCAACCATAGATATTCCAATCACGTGTTTGATTTCGCTCTTTGACAACTCCTCGGCGGTTATTTGCCCACCAAGAAATGGCAGTCCAGTTGCTGTTGTTCCATATCCTTTCTGATGCACACCTAAATTGGAAGATGCATTTTCCATTTTACCACCCCAACAGGCACTCCAACTGCCTTGACTGTCTCTGCTTGCCTTCCACAACTCCCAAATCGTATCAGTCCTACGATCATATATCGTCATCTCCCCATCTGAGCCTCCGGACGGAATGGCATAAGAAGGGATGGGTACACTACTGATCATATTTATGAATGTAGGATCTATCCAAGTTTTCTTCTGGCAGTTGTTGAACCCGACTTTCACGGCTTTGACCTTAGAGTCAGGAAAATAAACTGGGCTCGCGTAACTTTTTAAATTAATAGCCACATTATCGTAATATTTAGTTTTTTGACGAATAAACTCATTTGTCAATGCAATTGTGTTGGGATCTAATTTCACGTCGAGTGGGAGTGGCTTGTACCAAAAACTGGATCTAGAAAATACAGCATCTGGCAATTCAGTACTTGGTACAACGGCTTTCTGTGCCTCCACTCGAAGCGTTACGCAATTCTGACCCGCTTTGTTGTCTGTATAGTACTGTTTGCCTTTACCGCCATTTTCCCAGCACTTATATATTGGGGATTCAGGTGACGCATAAACTATAGAAGAGAATGCCAAAAGCGACAAGTAAGTCAAAAACTTTAGATAAAGAGAAAAGGTATGCGATTCCATGGCTGTTCCTTCGGGCTAGATAACTATATCAAATAGTTTAAATTACGTATCAAGCAGACTATCTGCATATTAACGTAACAATTACGGCTCACCCGATTGATTTGGAGAATATAAAGTCAATGTCATTTGGACTAACCGTAAGGCCAAAGGATTCGATTACTAAATCGAAGCGATTTGATTTGCGGTCCCGCTGTCATGAAATCACAATTAGATTATTGGACTCTTTAGACCGGTGACTTTGCGTCCTCGATTTTCATCTGAGTTTGCCGTCATTTATAGTAGCCCAATTATTTCAATCCATGTAAAAGACTCCCATAAATTACTTTTGTAGATTAAATTTATTGACAATTTTCGTCACATGAGAAATGAAAAAGCAGGTTACTTTGCATCAATATCAATTGATCAGCTTTGAGTGAATCTACATATTTAGATATTATGTTGGTAAAACTCCCGAAAATATACTTAAGGAACAAAATATCTTGAGTAGCCCGATATAAATCTTCTGGGGCATTATCTTCAGCTCTATCGGCTTAGACTATTTCATTTACGGTAAGAAGCAAATTGTTACAACACCGCTCATCTGCGGGCTATGCCTCATGATTTACCAATACTTCGATGCTAAGTACTTGGGCGAAAGTAGTAGGCTTGCAGCTATTGGGGTTACCCTATTTTTCCGTCGCTAGCTATCTCTGGAATTACCCGACAGATTTTTCCAGCATTTCAGTAGCATGTTTGCGTGTAGTCTCAGTAATATCAACGCCACCTAGCATACGCGCCACCTCTTCCACCCGATCCCTGGCCGGCAAGGCTTCGATACGGCTCAGCGTCTGCCCTTCTACTTCCGACTTACTGACCCGCAGGTGTTGTTTGCCCTGCGCAGCTACCTGCGGCAAATGCGTAATGACTAATACCTGACGTTGTTCACCCAGTTGCTTGAGTAGTTGCCCAACGATTTCTGCAACACCGCCACCAATACCCACATCCACCTCATCAAAAATCATGGTCGGGATAACGCCCTGCTGGGCAGTTGTGACACGAATGGCCAGGCTAATGCGTGACAGCTCCCCACCAGAGGCCACTTTCGCCAGCGGACGCGGCGCGACACCAGTGTGGCCTGCGACCAAAAACTCTACCTGCTCCAAGCCTGTGGCTGCGGGCTCCTGCTTGACCAAGTCCACCACAAAGCTGCCACCTGCCAGTGCCAGCCGCTGCATTTCCACGGTAATCTTTTCGCTTAATATGGCAGCGGCTTTTTTACGGCCTGCACTGAGCGTTTCAGCAGACTGGAGATAAGCTGTTTTGGCTGTAGCTTCCTGCCTGGCAAGTTCGCCATCGTTAGCAAAAGTCTCAAGTTCGGCTATGCGCGATTGCCAGCTCACTAGTAGTTCGGCCAAGTCTTCAGGACGCACTTTGTTCTTGCGGGCAGCAGCGTGTATTGCCTGTATGCGCCCCTCAACTTCAGCCAGTCTTGCAGGATCAAGATCAGCGCGCTGAATGTAGCGATTTAGAAAACGGTCTGCCTCTTCCAGCTGGATCACAGCAGAGTCCAGCGCATCCAAAGCTTCCTGCATACTATTGTCGTATTCCGACAAGGCTTGTAGCTTATGCTGCACGGCGATGAGCTGGCGCATCGCGGCAAGCTCACCTTCACTTAACAAGTCGCGACACTCCTCGCTGCCGGATAGCAGGCTGGCGCCATGGGCAAGGCGACTATGCTCCTGCTGCAGCGGCTCCCACTCGTCCGCCGATGGCGCAAGTTGTGCCAACTCACGTACCTGGTCACGCAATTCGGCCAACTCATCTGCATACAGTGAGGCATTACGCTCCACTTCCAACCCACGGCGCTGTAACTCCTGCCAGACATGGAATTGCGCTGTAAGCTGCTGGCTCAACTCACCCAGGCTCGCATACTCATCAAGGATTTGTCGCTGATAACTTTGTTTCAATAGTGAGTGATGCGCATGTTGACTATATATATCGACTAAAAACTCGCCGATCTCGCGCAATTGCTGCACCGTAGCCGGCGAACCGCCAATAAAGGCGCGCGAGCGGCCATCGGCATAAATTACCCGCTTCAGGATTAACTCGGCGTCATCCAGCGGAATTTCGTTATCATTCAGCCATGCGCGCAAATCCGACAAAGCAGCGATATCAAAACTGGCTACTATTTCAGCACGCTCGCAGCCTGCGCGGGTAACTCCCCCTTCGCCACGCGCACCCAGCGCCAGTGAAAGGGCATCCACCAGTATGGATTTACCTGCGCCGGTTTCGCCAGTGAGCACGGTAAAGCCACGATTAAACTCCAGATCAAGCTTATCGACGATGACAAAATCGCGTATAGAAAGCGTTTGCAGCATTTAAAGCACTAACTTCATTTGAACTTAGCCCCAGTTGAGTTTTTCGCGCAACATATCAAAATGGCTATGCCCGAGCGGATGCAGCAGTGATACGGTTTTTTCGGCACGCTGCACGATGACTTTGTCGCCCGGTTCCAGGCCGACTTGCAACTGACCATCAAAATGCACGCCGGCATCTTCACCATGGATTAGGGTAATCTCTACCTTGCTTGCACTATTTATGGCGATAGGCCGGTTACTCAGGGTGTGCGGACAGATGGGCACTAGGGCAATTGCATCCAGCGTAGGATGCAATATCGGACCGCCTGCCGACAAAGAATAGGCTGTTGTACCGGTAGGGGTAGCCAGGATCAATCCATCTGAGCGCTGTTTGTGTACAAACTGGCCATCAATGTAAATCTCCAGTTCTATCAAGCGTGACATGCCGCTCTTGTTGACGACAACGTCATTCAGCGCAGAACCGCGAGTGATTACTGCCCCATTTCTTACAATACTGGCGGTCAGCAACATACGCTGCTCGATGTTGAACTCCCCCAGCAGAATCTTGTTCATCGCATCCAACATGCTCTCTGAGCTGACATCCGTCAAAAAACCAAAACGTCCACGATTCACGCCCACCAACGGAATTTTAGAATCAAGCAGGGCACGCGCTGCGGAGAGCATGGTGCCGTCGCCTCCAAGCACTACAACCAGATCGGCGTTGCTGCCAATCGCGTCAATATGCAGGGTGGTGTAATCGGTAAGTTCACAATGCTGGGCCGTGTTTTCTTCGACGAAAACACTGACCTCGCGCTCCAGAAGAAACTCGGCCAAGGTAAGAATCTGATCCCGCATTTCAGGGTTGTTATATTTGCCTATCAGGGCAACTCGTTGGAATGCAGTTTTCATGGTTGGCATTAAATCATATATCACCATGGCGTAGAAGACAGAAAGCCAACACGCACAGATAAACAGCGCCTGCCAATCTGCGGCCATGGATCCATATCCTGCAATAAACGTATGTCTATCAAATAAAAACTACTTATTTTTGCAGCATCCAATATTTACCTCCTGCTCCACAGCCAAATAAATCTAATTCAGAACAATAACTTGAAGGGATCCATACACATCCCTCGTCTATTGGCATATGGCTTGCGCTACTAAGCCCATCTTTTAGTTAACTTGCATACGATATTGCCAAGCTAAATATTAATAATCAATTAAAAAATTACCGAGAAAATCACTTGCTTACACGCCCGTTTAAATCCACCCAAAAACTTCAGTTAGCTTATTACTTTTTATTGACTTACCTTGTTGTGCTTGGATTCGCAGCAGACTCCATCACTTTTGCAACGGCATTCAACGATGGCATTACCTCAGGCTTATTTCTGACGGTCACATGGCTGTGTTATGGCCTACTTTACATGCTGCCTGCCATCGCCATCACATACCTTGCCTGGTTGCTGAGTGTGCGTGTTACCAAGTCAGCCAGATTAGTCACCATCATTGTGAATGTTGTAGCGGTAGTGGTTGGCGGCTTCAGCACTTTATTGTTTTATGCCAATGCGAAAGTGTTTTCCCTATACGGCATGTTCATTAATGGATTCATCCTGAACTTATTAATGACACCAGGCGGGATTGAATCGTTGGGAGGCAGCAGCCAGTCAGATATAGGCTTCGCACTGATTGCTGGTGGATTCCTATTGTTACAGGCACTGCTTTTATGGATCGCTTACTGGATTGCCAAGCGAACCAGCTTACTAGAAAAATTACCAGGAAAAACAGGCCTATACAGTTTGATCGCTGCTCTGGTCATTTGTATTTCTGTGCATTTAATTTACGCTGCAGACACTTTCAATAAGAGCAGGCTGGCACCATTTGCCGAGAGCGTGCCATTCTTCCACCCGGTCAGTGCAGGGCACTTCTTTTCGATGCTGGGATTTCAGGCTAATAAATCCCAAAAGCTCAATATCAAAGGGCATTTGCATTACCCGCTTAACCCCATCTTATTTAAACAGCCGGCAAAACCATACAACATTGTCTGGCTGACCTCAGAATCTTTGCGTGCAGACATGCTGGATGCCGAGATCATGCCTGCAACCTGGCAGTTTTCACAAAAAGCCAATCGCTTCACCCGCAACTATAGTGGCGGCAACGGAACGCGTATGGGCGTGTTTTCGATGTTCATGGGCATACCCGGCAATTACTGGTTCCAATTCATGAGAGAAGAACGTGGCCCGGCCATGATTGATGTCCTGCAAAAACAGGGCTATCAGATGGACCTGTTCACCAGTGCAAAATTCTCGTACCCCGAGTTTGATAAAACGATTTTCAGCCAGATTCCACCTGCGCAATTGCACTCATTGTCAGAAGGCGGCAAAAGCTGGGAGCGTGATCGTACCAATGTAAGTCAGCTGCTTGATTTCATCGACAAGCGCGACCCGACAAAGCCGTTTTTCACTTTCATGTTCTTTGAATCACCACATGCACGCTATGACTTCCCGCCCGAAAGCGTCATACGCCAGCCTTACCGTGATGATATTAACTATGCGACCCTCAGCAAGAAGGAGTTGCGTACCGACATCGTCCCAATCAAGAATCGCTACATTAATGCAGTACATCATCTGGATAGCCAGTTCCAACGCATATTTACCTATCTGCAAGAGAAAAACCTGCTAGACAACACCATCGTCGTTGTCGTGGGTGATCATGGTGAAGAGTTTATGGAGCATGGGTTCTGGGGACACAACTCTACTTTTGTAGATCAGCAGGTACGCACACCACTCGTCATCTGGGTGCCAGGCAAAGCACCAAGAGTCAGCGATGAAATGACCAGCCACATGGACATCGTGCCTACCATCATGCCGTTACTTGGCGTGACCAACCCGATTAGTGACTACGCCACTGGTTATGATCTATTCTCGCCCCAGCAGCGCAGTTCTACCTATATTTCTGATTGGAGTCGTGTGACCTATGTCGACAAGGACGTCAAGATCACTCAGCCCGTCAGTATCCAGGGTTACGCTGGCAAGCACATCACAACAGCAAGTGACGAGTTGATAAGTGGTGACCAGATTAATGCAGTGATGGAAACCAAGCAGTCCGCCATGCTAGACACCATCAAGGATCTGACTAAGTTTCTGGATAAGCATAGCTCTCCAAAATAATACTTATTGCGCTGTAAGCACTTGTGCCTGATAATTTTTACTGATGTATTTCATACAAAATTATCAGGCACAAAGCATTACACTATCGGCATGTTAGATAAACGCGCACAAATCCTGCTAAAAACCCTGGTTGAGCATTACATTACCGATGGCCAGCCTGTCGGTTCGCGTACCCTTTCCAAGTGCTCCGGGCTGGATTTAAGCCCGGCCACCATCCGCAATGTGATGTCAGACCTTGAAGAGTTAGGCTTTATCAGCAGCCCCCATACTTCTGCCGGACGCATTCCGACGCAGCGTGGCTATCGCTTTTTTGTGGATACCCTGCTCACCATACAACCTTTGCATAGCAGGGATATCCAGCGTGTAGAGCATGTGTTGTCTTCTCCCGATCCTCAAGAGCTGATTTCCTCGGCGGCCGATGTTTTATCAAGCCTGACCAGATTTGCCGGCTTGGTGATGATCCCGAAGCGTAAAAGTATCGCATTCAAGCATCTTGAGTTCCTGCCGTTATCAGAGAAACGAGTCCTGGTGATTATTGTGACTACGGACGGCAATGTTCAGAATCGGATTATTTCTGCCGATAAACCCTATACGGATAGCGAGCTAAGCCAGGCAAGCAACTTTTTCAACCAGAATTACTCAGGAAAAACTTTTGAGCAGGTGCAACGATTACTGCATGAGGAACTGAAGCAGATGCAATCAGACATGATCCATTTGATGACGGCGGCCATGAACGCCAGCAGCAAGGCAATGGATGACGACAAAGACAACGTGGTGATCTCCGGCGAGCATAACTTGCTACAACTGGACGACCTGTCCACCAATGTCACGTCTTTACGCAAACTATTCGAGATATTTGAACGCAGGACATCATTGATGCAATTACTGGATAACAGCCAACGTGCAGAAGGCATACAGATATTCATAGGCGGGGAATCAGGTTACCTGCCGCTGGATGAGTGCAGCATGGTCACCGCCCCTTACGAAGCTAATGGCCAGGTAATGGGCACATTAGGCGTGATAGGCCCGACCAGGATGGCCTATGAACGGGTAATCCCGATTGTAGACGTTACCGCAAAACTACTCTCAAGTGCACTTTCAACAAGATAAGCACTTACCCGAAAACCACCATGTCCACCACAGAACAAGTCAAAAGACTTCCTAAAGACATCATTAAGATCGGCATCCCTATCGGGTATCCGGTTTTTGATTCCGGCGGCCAGCTATTGATGCAGGCAGGCGTTGTGATTGAGTCTGAGGGCCAGCTCGAGAAGTTGTATGAGCGTGGCCTGTATGTAGATCAAAAAACCAGTGAAATGCTACACCTGAAACCTGGCGGGAAAAAAAGCTTTGTCTCGGATGCCATCAAGAAAGAAGACAGCCAGCCCGAAGGTGAAATTGTCACGGAGTTGCCTTTCAAAAGCCTGAAACTAGGTGAGACCTTACAAATCTCACCAACCTCCGATGAAACGGGTTCCACCAAATATTTTGTGAAGTTCATTGGCGGAATCGACAAAAAAAGCCTGATCTGCACCCTGCCCACAATAGATGATAAGGTTGCCTTTATTAAGGAAAATACAGGCTATTCAGTCAGGATGTTCAGTGGCAAGCATGTATTCAGGTTCAACACCATGGTGGATGCCGTATTGAACCGGCCTTATCCGCATATGCATCTCAAGTTCCCGCGCGAAGTGTATTCCAACCGCTTGCGCAAGAACCAGCGTGTTAATGTCAACATCATCATTTCCATGACCAGCCTCGATCAACCCTCTGGCGAAACTGGCAAGTCTGCCGGGCGTATCATCGATATGAGTCTTGGCGGCGCCATGATAGAAGCCTACAAAACCGCGGGTAAAGTTGGCGAGTCTCTTGAGTGTTCGTTCAAGATCAATATGGAAGGTGGCGAGGCGCTATTTGTGATTCCTGCCATATTGCGCAGTATTGTAGAAACCAAGCAGGCCGATGGCCGCATGCTTTACAAACAGGGTATCCAGTTCAAAGAAATCCGCTTTCAAGACAAAATAGTTTTGCAAAGCTATATATTCCAGGCACTGACAGGCGAGAAGCTCGACGAACTCTAGTGTTTACGTAGATAATACTGCATGCAAAAAAATGTCTCGTTCGACCATCAATATCAACCAAAAGTCGGCATTCTTCTCGCCAACCTGGGCACCCCTGAAGCCCCCACTGCAAAAGCACTCAAGCCCTATCTCAAGCAGTTCTTGAGCGATCGACGGGTAGTCGAGATTCCGCGTGCCTTATGGTGGCTGATCTTAAATGGCGTCATCCTGCTCATCCGCCCCAAAAAATCGGCCGCTAAATACGCACAGGTTTGGACCAAGGAAGGCTCGCCATTACTGGTACATGCCACAAAGCAGGCAAAACTTTTACAGGGTTACCTGAGCCAACGCATTGCTTCCCCTTTTGTGGTCGAGCTTGGGATGAGCTACGGCAATCCATCCATGAAGTCAGCCATCGACAAGCTGACTGCACAGCAATGCAACCGCATATTGGTGCTACCGCTTTATCCACAATATGCTGCCAGCAGCACAGCATCGGCACTGGATGCGGTATGGCGTGTGCTGCTTAAAACCCGTAATGTGCCGGCAATACGGACCATTCGTCATTACCATGATCACCCAGCTTATATATCTGCATTGGCTGATAGCGTGCGTGAGCATTGGCGACTGAATGGCGAACCTGAAAAGCTGGTAATGAGTTTTCATGGCGTACCTCGCTACACCCTGGACAAAGGTGACCCGTACCATTGCGAATGCCATAAAACCGGTCGGCTATTGGCAGAGGCGCTGCAACTTTCAAAAGATCAATACATGGTGTGCTTCCAGTCACGCTTTGGCAAAGCTGAGTGGCTAAAACCTTATCTTGCCAGCACTCTTGAAGCCTTGGGCAAGCAGAAACTCAAGCGCATTGATGTGATCTGCCCCGGTTTTTCCTGTGACTGCCTGGAAACTCTGGAAGAAATCGCCATGGAAGGTAAAGAAATCTTTCAGCACAATGGCGGCGGTGATTACTACTATATCCCTGCACTAAACGAACGTGAGCCGTGGATACATGCCATGTGTGACATTGCCATGGAAAATCTGCATGGCTGGGTCAGCGCCGAATGGGATACAACGGCAGCGAGAAAAGAGGCGGAAATGACAGCCCTGCGCGCAAATGCCTTAAGCCAGCACGCTTAATCTGCTTCATTACCCTAGCTTTATAATTACCCCAGCTTTAATGATAGTGCCTTCCTCAGAAAACAGCGCTTCAGAAAATATGCGCAAGCTTTGTTATAATCCTGCATGCAGCACATTCTCAAATCCCACGTATTGGAAACCCTGACATGATAGTCATCACTGGCGGCGCCGGTATGATAGGTAGCGTAATTGCCTGGCACTTGAATATCGCGCTGGGCCGAGATGACATTGTGATTGTTGATCGGCTCATTCACCAAGAGCAATGGCAAAACCTGGTCAAGCGCCGTTATGCCAACTATCTTGATAAAGACGAATTGCTACCCTGGCTGGACAATTTCAAAGCCAGTAGTGACAATAAGATCGATGCCATTATTCATATGGGTGCCATCAGTGCCACCACTGAGCGCGACTTCAACAAGTTGGTCCAGGAAAATATCCGTTACAGCCAGCACCTGTGGTCATGGTGCGCCAAGCATCAAGTCCCGTTCCTGTATGCCAGTTCAGCAGCTACTTATGGTGCTGGTGAAGAAGGATACGATGATGATGAACATGCGATAGACACATTGCGGCCACTCAATGGCTACGGCTATTCCAAACATTTCTTTGACCAATGGGCGTTGCGCCAAGTGAAGCAAAACCTGCCAACCCCTCCTCAATGGTGTGGTTTCAAGTTCTTTAACGTGTACGGCCCGAACGAATACCATAAAGAACGCATGGCAAGCGTGGCTCTGCACAGCTATACCCAGTTTCGCGAGCTGGGCACTGTCAAACTGTTCAAAAGCCATAAAGACGGCTACGAGGATGGCATGCAACTGCGCGACTTTGTGTACGTTAAAGATACAGCGGCTATCGTTGCGCACTTTATGCAGCATCCTGAATACTCCGGCATATATAATATTGGCACGGGAAAAGCCCGTAGCTTTAAGGATCTGGCTACAGCAGTCATGACCAGTCAGGGTGAGAAACCCTTGATCACCTATATCGATATGCCGCAGGATCTTCATGGTAAATATCAATACTTTACCGAAGCCAATATGTCCAAGATACGCGCTACAGGCTACACAGTGCCGTTCTACACACTTGAGGAAGGCGTACGTGATTACGTACAAAACTATCTCACACAGCCAGACCCCTATTGTTAATGGCTACCACTTGAAGAGCATTGCACCACACAGATGCCTGCACACGGCGACTAGCCTGGAGACCCATTAGAAAATGCAATCGTTACTGCTTGATGCCGTTCGCAACAAATTCGGGCTGACCGATGCCTGGGCACTTGTCATAGGCGACCTGATGCTGGATCGCTATTTAATCGGACAAGTTCAGCGCATATCCCCCGAAGCCCCCGTACCTGTTGTCCTCTTAAAGCAGCAGAATGACCGCGCAGGGGGTGCAGCAAACGTGGCCGTAAACCTGGCATTACTAGGACTGAAAACCAGAATTGCAGGCTGTGTGGGCGATGACGCTGATGCCAGCTTGCTGCTGCAAATGATTAACGATGCTGGTATTAATACCGAAGGCGTGCTGAAGTCTACTGAGCGCCCCACTGTCACCAAAACCAGGATACTCAGTGGCCACCAGCAAATGATGCGATTGGATCAGGAGAGCCAGCAAGCTTTCAGCACAGAAGAAAACGCCCAGCTGCAAGCCTTGGTTATCAAGCAACTATCGGACAAACCATCGATTGTCATTCTGTCTGACTATGCAAAAGGTGTGCTTAGCGCAGACCTATGTACAGCAATCATCGTAAAAGCCCAACAATTAAACATTCCTGTGCTAGTTGATCCCAAAGGTCGCGACTACAGCAAGTACAAAGGGGCTACAGCGCTCACGCCTAACAAGAGCGAGGCGGCTGAAGCCTGTAGCGTAAATATAGATAACAACGCTGCATTGCTAAGCGCAGTGAATGTCCTAAGAAAAACCCTAGGCCTGCAATTCCTTGCTGTTACTCGCGGTGAAGAAGGCATTACCGTCACCGACGAAAATGCCACCTTGCATCTACCAGCCACAGCCAAACAGGTATTTGATGTATCTGGGGCTGGCGATACCGTGATTGCCACCCTCGCAGCCGGCATGGTACATGGCCTGACTTATCAGGAGTCATTACAGCTTGCCAATATTGCAGCAGGCATTGTGGTCGGCAAAGTTGGTACTGTACCGATTACCCGGCAGGACCTGATTGGCGAACTGGTTTCACAGAATTCCGCCATGCAGTCAGACAAAGTATGCAACCTGACTAATCTGGTTGATCGTGTTACTGCCTGGCGTAGCAACGGGCAAAAAATCGTATTCACCAATGGCTGTTTCGACTTACTACATGCAGGCCATGTCACCTACTTGGAGGCTGCACGCAAAAAAGGCGATCGACTGGTACTTGGGCTTAATACCGATCGCTCAGTGAGCGCACTCAAAGGCCCCACCCGGCCGGTTATCCACGAGCAGGACAGAGCACGCGTACTCGCTGCCCTAGAGTCTATCGATGCAGTCGTCCTGTTCGACGAAGATACGCCTTTGAGTCTGATTGAGGCTATACGGCCTGATGTCATCGTAAAAGGCAGTGATTACAGTGAAGCCCAAGTTGTCGGTGGTGCTGAAGTCAAGTCATGGGGCGGACAAGTAGCTTTGATTGATATTGTGCCGGGCCGGAGCACCAGCAAAATTATCAAAAAACTCGCTTCCTGACCTGATCCTGCCTCATGCCGGAACAATCCCTTAGTCCAAACATTATGCCTGCAAGAATTTTAGTTTTAGGTCCGGCATGGGTAGGCGACATGGTACTGGCACAAAGCCTGTTCAAGACACTCAAACTCCAGCATCCAGAATGCTTGATTGATGTGGCAGCACCTGCCTGGACTTTGCCATTACTGGAGCGCATGCCCGAAGTCAATGAGGCGATTGCCCTGCCCTTCAGGCATGGCCAGCTGGCATTATTGGAGCGCATCCGTTTTGGTAAAAGTCTGAGAAATAAAGGCTATACACAAAGCATCATCCTCACCAATTCCCTCAAATCAGCTATTCTGCCCTTTGCCGCAGGCATACCTTTGCGTACAGGATTTGTAGGTGAATTTCGCTATGGCTTGTTGAATGACATTCGTACACTGGATAAAATCAAGCTACCACGCACAGTAGACAGGTTTGTAGCCTTAGGCTTGCCTGAGAATACCTTGCCAGAAACAATCCATGAGCCGCGCCTCATCGCTGATAATCAGCATGCTTTAAAGGCCCTGCAAAAACTTGGTATGCCAGTACCTACTATAAAAGTACTTGGGATTTGTCCAGGTGCCGAGTATGGTGAAGCTAAGCGCTGGCCTGCCGAATACTATGCTGAAGTAGCAAATGAAGCGCTCTCTGAAGGATGGGAAGTCTGGCTTTGTGGGTCAGATAAAGATGTACCAGTCACCAGTGAAATTAATCGATTATGCATGCACCGATGCCGAGACTTTGGTGGAAAAACTAACTTAGGCGAAGCTATCGACTTGATGTCGCTCACCACAACAGTAGTGAGCAACGACTCTGGCCTCATGCACGTTGCAGCCGCATTAGGGAAATCGCTAGTGGCAATCTATGGCTCGTCAGACCCGCATCATACACCGCCGATGAGCGCTAAGGCCACCGTACTTTATCTGAACCTGGAATGCAGCCCATGCTTTGAGCGGGTCTGTCCATTAGGTCACCTGAAGTGCCTGAAAGACATTGATGCCAGGCAAGTAATCAAGCAAGTACATGCCTTTACAAATGATTGATCGTTAATCAAAATCCCAGAATGATACGAAAAAAAGTTCTCTTTCTTTCTCCCGCCCGTTTGGGAGACACGCTAATGATCACACCAGCATTAGCATTGCTAAAGTCATTAAAACCCAATTTCCAAATAGATGTATTGAGCCTTAGTAATTTAGGTGCAAGCGTTTACTATAATAATCCGCATTGTGAGCACATTTACCTGCATAGTGAAATCAATCAGGCAGATGATTTTATTGAACCCTATGACTTCATGGTTGCTGCACATAGGGACAACAGGATACTGGAGTTAGTAGATCAATTAAAAAAGCCTGTATTTTTGATCGAAAAAGCAGATCAAGAACAAGCACAGTCACAACAGGCGTTAAACTTCATCCAACGAGGATTTTCTGAAAGTAATTTAACGACGCAGTCTTTGCACTATCAGCTATTTCCGAGCGCAGATGACCGAGCTTCTGCCTCGCATCTACTCAATAAAAATATAAAATATATAGGGATGCATCTGGGTTGCCACGGCATTAATAAAAAAGATGTGTGGCTACCTTGGTATAGGCCGCACCATGAAAAATTATGGCCAATCAAGCAGTTTATCGAATTAGCCAATGGGTTAAAGCTCAAGTACCCACAATCTCAGATCGTACTCACTGGGGGAGAAAACGAGCAGATTCTGGCACATCAGTTCAAACAACATATTCCAGATGCAATTGACCTTACAGGCAAGACTAATCTACTAGAGCTTGCTGCAGTAATGGAAAAGTTGGCTGTTTATGTATCTCCAGATACAGGGACAATGCATGCGGCTTGTGCAATGAACACGCCCTTGGTCGCACTATTTGGGCCAACTAATGCTATACGCACAGGCCCCTATCCAACAAGCGCTTTTCGACAGACCATTGAAGTAAAGAGCCTGGCAGAGCTAAATTACCAGCAGGTTTTGACTGCAATTGACATCTTGCTAGGTGTATACAATCGTTTAGACTCTATAGAGAAGTCAGACTTGTTAGTGAATACCTGAAAATAAAGAAAATCATAAAAACCATGCTCGAAAAAATTTCAGATCTCAAAGTTGTAAAAAGAATATCTGCAATAAATGAATGTCAGCTGCAATGGCTATTAACACTAGTTGCCGCACTCATCACATGCCGAGTGATTTATATTCAACATGGCTGGATCAATGACGATTCAGTTCTATACTTCGAGGTAGCTAGGCTATTTTCGCTCAACGAATGGAAGCAAGGTTTTGCACTTTACAATTGGCCGTTATTCCCAGCCCTCATCGCCATCATTCAGAAAATAAGTGGAATCGGTTTTCAACACGCAGCACAGCTTCTGAATGTATTGTTCTTTTCACTGACAACTTTCAGCTTTATTACGTTGATCCGACTAGCAGGTGGCAACAAAACCACCATAGCCTGTGGCGCAGCATTGCTATTTAGCTCCCCCTATATTTCTGGTGACATTTTATCCATGTTGCTGCGTGACCAGGGTTTTTGGGCTTGTTTCCTTACTAGCATTGCATTTTTCTTCAAGTTTTATCGTGATGGGAAATTAAAGGACTGCCTGCAATGGCAAGTTTTCGCAACTTTTGCAGTACTATTTCGAATAGAAGCAGTCATATTTCTGACATGCTTACCATTTGTATTATTGACAGATAGCACCATTGAAGTCTCTGTAAGAATAAGGCGCGTCCTAAAATGCCATCTACTTACTATACTTTTGGGCTTATTGGGGATTGCTACTGCCATATTCATCCCCTCAATCAAGCTTTCTGATTTTGGTCGTATTCAGGAAATTTTTAATCTTTTTGACTACACCTCGTTAAAAATTAGCCATGACTTGGCTACAAAGTCTCAAGTGGTCGGCCAGCAAATATTAGGAGACTTTCTGGACGAATATGGCCTATTCGGTCTAGTTTTGACATTGATTGGTATTGTGCTGGTTAAGTCAATGTCTACGGCTGGCTGGCTTACCGTTGGCTTAATTGCAGGCACCCGCAAAACAGTATTGCCCACCTTGGACAAAGGTGTACGCAAATTGATTTTGTGGGTGGCTTTACTGGCGCTTCTGAATGCCTATGTCATCATATTAAGTACATTTGTTTTATCTGGGCGATATCTGATTGCCTTGGCATTCATGTTACTAATTTTAGCAGCCTTCAGCCTTGCCTCACTCTTAAAGCGCTTTCGGACCCATCCTAATCCAGACTATAAACAAAAGGGCCTTATTTTTCTGATTATTATTGTCATGAGTGGGAGCTTGATGAGTAATCTGGCCGCTAAAAAGCATGGCTATAATTATGAGCAGGATGCTGTCAGGTTTGTAAAACAACTTAACCCATACAACGATAATATTTTTTATGTCAGTCCTAGAGCAAGATACTACGCGGGGGCACCATACCTAGGTAGAGGCTATAACTATTGGAGTTTTGTAAGCAAAGCGATTTCCGATGGCTCGATTCAACAATACGATTACTTAGTAATCAATATGAATAACGATCATCCCGAACGGGAAACACAATTAATAGAAGCGCTGCCTAATCATGAATTAATCAAGCAGTTTGTAGGGTTTAAGGCTAAGAAGAAAATGATGATTTTTTCAAGAAAGCAAAGAAAATAATGATCTAGCTACTGCTTTTTATTTGCATGAGGACTTCTGCTGCTGCGACTTTTGTAGCCTTGAGTCTATTTATCTTATCTGAAGCGTGTTGTGCATTCCTAAAAGAAAAGATATGTGTCAGCTTCAGAATGGCCAAATACATAGAGGCCTTGGCGATTGCATTTTTAGCTATTTTCCGTGTATCCCTAACAT
This sequence comes from Methylophilaceae bacterium, assembly GCA_035459965.1. Lineage (GTDB taxonomy): Bacteria > Pseudomonadota > Gammaproteobacteria > Burkholderiales > Methylophilaceae > DATHXC01. The sequence continues at coordinate 585,903 of DATHXC010000004.1, read as the reverse complement.
CAAAATGCTTCTGGAAAAATAGAAATACCCCTCGTTTTTTGCGTAGCCATTTATCAAAAGAGTCTGCGCCGATTTCACTAGCACCCGAAACATGGGTGATGGAAACCTCCGCACAATATCCAATTTCATAGCCATTCTGACGTAAACGCAAGCATATATCGGCGTCTTCTCCATACAGAAAATAATCGGGATCAAATCCATGAAGTTCCTCATACACTGATCGCCTCATCAGCATACATGCACCGAGTAACCAGGCAATTTTCCCGGGCAGATTTTGTAGTTGAGGTGTATGTTTTAGAGAGCGTGCAGATGGGTATCGTAGCCTGGGCAATACTTGTTTATTTTTTCGTGGCTCCAAAATGGCAGGCCCTACCATACCGAACTTAGGATATTGCTGCAGATAGGCCAGCAACTTGGACAAGGCATGCGTATCTGCAAGGTGGGTATCCGGATTGAGTACCAGCACAAACTCTTTACTGGCAGTCTTTGCTGCCAGGTTATTGGCCCGACCAAAGCCCAGATTTTCTTTACTTACAATCAGGACAATCCTGTCACCAAACATTTCCTGCAACATAGCCAGACTATTGTCCTGACTGGCATTGTCTACCACTATTATTTCAAGTGCGACATTCTCTTGTTTTAGCAGGGAATCAATGCAGTCACAGGCATATGTACCTGAGTTGTAGTTGATGATGAGTACTGACAAACCTGGAGTTACTAATTGCATTTATATTTCGATCCTTCAGGAAATTCGATACTACCGAATCCATTACAACAATCTTTTCTCAATTTCCTTGAGCTTCATATCTACCTTGTTGCAACTGGCATGATAGCCTTTGATCAGGGCATGAATACCGCTATAACCAAAGCTGAATTTATCCTCGAATGCCCGCCAGAATCTTGCAAAATTCCTTAATCTGCGACGACAACCGAGCCTCCATGGGAATATGCTCATCTCGGAAATATCAATCAGACCGAAATCCCCTGTGGGCGTCAGAACGATATTACCTAGGTGTAAGCCCCTAAAATAAACGCCTGAATCATGCAGATCAGCAATAAATTTACCAAGCTTTTCTGCGAGTTCCTCAGTCAGCATTTTCTTATCAAGCAAATGCTTCACCGTTTCACCCACTAATGGCTGGTAAATGACAACTGTGTTAGTAGACTCTTTAAAGTGGTACAAGTGTTTAATCTGTACAGTTGGAACAGCCAGAATCTTAAGCCGCTCCGCATTTCTGCAAAAACTACGCGCATAAGAGAAAAAACGCGCGCTACTGATTAAATGTTTAACCCGGAATGTCTTGAGGATATCGCCATTACTCAGGCGAACCACTTTGATACCATGTTGATCCTGCTCAAGAATCTCTGTGGATGATTGCAATAACTGCTTGTAAGCATCTGCAGTAATTAACTCGCTGTGACGAAACCAGCACCCAAAGACTCGTTGCATATCTGACTCTTTAATATGACAATTTGATGATGACTAAATTGTAGCCGGATAATGGGCTTTATACCATTCACCCAAGCTCATTACTTAGCATCAACCCCAGCGCACGGGATAAAGCAACGCGAACTTTGTGATATTAAACAACCAGATGATTAAGTGCCGGCAGCACTTTAATATTATTGGACTGACAGTATTGCTGCCAACCATCAAAATCTGTCCATCCGCTTAAAAACACAAAATCCAGACCCGCTCCTGTGGAAGCTATATGGTCGTATTTACTATCCCCGACAAATAAAGCAGGCATCACAATATTGCCACTCTCAAGCTCGCGCGCGAGAATCTGGTCTTTATTATCAGGGCTGCCGAATATGCCTGCATCAAACATATCTGCGATGCCTCTCTCTGTAAATATTTGACCTATTTCTGCCTGGTCGCCACCTGAGACCACCAGCCAGCGACAGTCAGGTATCGCACTGCGCAACTCAGCTAACCCTGGCGCAATCTCACAATTGCTCAATAATCGCCTGACTTCGCCACCAAAATCTTCAAACAGCTCTTGCATGGCTTTATCAGTAACAGGCTGTTTTACAATTTCACGTAAAAAATATTCGAATTTTGTATAGCGCGAAATACCACCAAGCAGCACATGGTAATCAACCAGTGCCTTGGCCTGTTGCTCGGTTGCGCCAAATTTAATCGCAGTATCCAAATAGGCTTGGATTTTAAGCTGATTGGAATCCAGCAATACGCCATCACAGTCAAAAACAATGGTTTTGTATTTGGATATATTGAGCTGTGGCATATTTGAGGGGCTTGTTTCGTAAAGATATACATTTAAAAACCTATATTTAGCATTGCCAAATATAGGTTTTAATTTCTGCCTGAGCAGCTATATTACAGATTCTGAATCAAGCTTTAATAGCACTGGCTTCGCGCGCCAGCTTGGTGATATGTGCCCAGTTACCAGAGGCTACAGCATCAGCCGGAGTCAACCAAGTACCACCGCACACAATCACGTTTGGCAATGCTAGAAATTGTGGGGCAGATTCAACGGTAACCCCGCCTGTCGGGCAGAATTTAACATCAGTGAATGGACCTGCAAAACCCTTCAACAGATTGATACCTCCCACAGCCACAGCTGGAAAAAGTTTCAGGAAGTAGTAGTCATCCGCATTCGCCATCATGATTTCGGAGCCAGTTGAAACTCCAGGCAATAATGACAAACCAATATCACGGCACGCCAAACCAACCTGGCTGGTATAGCCAGGGCTTACCGCAAAGGTACAACCGGCATCCTTGGCCGCTTTTGCGTCAGCCACGCTACGCACTGTGCCAGCTCCCAGAATTGCATCAGGCACAGCCTTGGCAATCGCTTCCATCGCCTGCAGCGCACAGGAAGTTCTTAATGTCACTTCCAGCACCTTGATGCCGCCTTCAAGCAGAGCTTCTGCCATAGGCACAGCATCTTCAACGCGATTGATGACGATGACCGGGATGACTGGGCCGTGGGTTGCTAGTTCTAATGTGTTCATATTTATCTCTACTTTGATATTGAATTTAAATTTGCAGGCATTTCATTAAGCTAAGCTAGCTGGTTCAAAATTAATTTAGACAAGGCACTTGAGCGAAGACAGTACGCATAGTACGGCGAGCGAAAGTAACGCAGTATAAATTATATTTTCAAACAGCTTAAAGCCAGGTGACGGCGCCTTCTTCGGCACTATGCACATTTCTACGCATCCCACCAAACAGCTCACGGCCGATACCATGGCCATTACTGTTACGCTGCGCCTCGGTCATGGTAGCGTTAGGGCGTGACTGCCATTCATCCTCATCCACCAGTGCATTGAGTGTGCCAACAATGGCATTCAGTCGAATAATGTCGCCATCTCGAATCTTGCCGATAGAGCCTCCTGCCAATGCTTCAGGGCTCACATGAATCGCCGCCGGTACTTTGCCTGATGCACCACTCATACGACCATCAGTCACAATCGCAACCTTGAAGCCCATGTTTTGAAGTACAGAAAGTGGCGGCGTCAGTTTATGCAGCTCTGGCATACCATTGGCACGTGGCCCCTGAAAGCGCACAACAGCAATAAAGTCCTTTTCCAGTTCACCGCGCTCAAATGCAGAGAGTAACTCTTCCTGCCCGTTAAATACGATGGCCGGGGCTTCAATGATCTGTCGATCTTCTGGAACCGAAGAGCTCTTGATGACTGAACGACCCAAATTACCGGTCAACAAACGTAAACCGCCAGATGCGCTGAATGGCTTGCTGGTAGTACGCAAGATCGTTTCATCTGGCGACTCTTCAGGCAAATCTACCCAGGTCAGGTTGTCGTCGCTCTTCACCGGTTTCTTACAGAAGTCGCGCAGACCGCCGATCACTACTGATGATACGTCATCATGCATATAGCCGCCATTGATCAGCTCACGGATCACGAAGCTTGGACCACCAGCTTCCTGGAACTGGTTAACGTCCGCAGATCCATTTGGATAAACACGCGCCAGTAATGGGGTAGCCTGTGAAAGCTTGGAGAAATCTGACCAGTCAATGAGGATACCGGCAGCACGCGCAACGGCCACCCAGTGAATACAGTGGTTAGTACTGCCGCCCGTAGCCAGTAATGCCACGATTGCATTCACAATCACACGCTCATCGACTAAGCGGCCAATTGGCATGAATCGTTGGCTTTGAATATTGGAAAGCACCGTACGTACAGATTCACGCGTCAACATTTCCCGCATATTGTCATGTGGGTGAACGAAAGCAGAGCCTGGCACGTGCAGGCCCATCGCTTCCAGCAACATCTGGTTACTATTGGCTGTGCCATAGAACGTACAGGTGCCAGGGCCATGATAGGCAGCCGACTCTGAAGCCAATAGCTCTTCACGGCCCACCAGGCCTTGTGCATATTTTTCACGTACTTTGGATTTTGCAGTGTTGTCCAGGCCAGTACTCATTGGGCCAGCGGGTACAAACACACAGGGTAGATGGCCAAATTGCAAAGCGCCGATCAACAGTCCGGGAACGATTTTATCGCATACACCCAGCAATAATGCAGCATCGAATACATCGTGAGACAAGGCAATAGCCGTGCTCATCGCAATCGTGTCGCGTGAGAACAGGCTGAGCTCCATGCCGGGTTCACCCTGGGTGATACCATCGCACATCGCAGGTACACCACCGGCAACTTGTGCGGTGGCACCCTGCTTATGGGCCTCGTCCTTAATAATATTGGGGTAAGTCTGATATGGCTCATGCGCTGACAACATGTCGTTGTATGCAGTCACGATACCGATATGCGGTGCTTTTTCAGCAACGATACGCAATTTGTCATTGGCCGGCATCGCAGCAAATGCATGCGCTACGTTGGCACAGCCCATACGATCACTACCGCGCGGACGATTGATGATTTGGTCTATACGCGCTAAATACGCCTTACGGGTAGGTGTACTGCGTTCACGGATACGTTCGGTAACTTCATTCAAGATTTGTTTCATATCTTTTGTTTCGTATCCTTATTTTTCATATCTTTAATAATTCACCCCTGCATTCATGTCTACAGTTTCGCATGAAGATACAAAGGCTAGACTCCTGCTTTGATTATCCTTAAAGCAGGGGGCATCGTCAAATCAAGTGGCTACCTGGAACCATACCATTAATAATCAAGAAGCTAGCTGATTAAGTTTGACTATATCTTGCTGACCAGCACATCTTCCATCAGCAAATATTCCAGGTCACAGCCATAGAACATATTTAGCGCATCGGTAGGGCTGCAAATCATGGGCTCACCACGACGATTGAGTGAAGTATTCAGTACCACTGGCACGCCACGCAAACGCTCCAGCTCTTCTATTAAGGCGTAATAACGCGGGTTAGTGGCTTTGGTGACCACCTGCGCACGCGCCGTGCCATCCTCATGTACTACTTCGGGGATGCGTAATTTCCAGTGCTCGGCCACATTAAAGGTAAATGTCATGTAGGGCGCTGGGTGGCTGGTTTGCAAAATATCTTCTGCAACCCTGTCCAGCATGCTCGGACAGAATGGGCGCCAGCGCTCACGGTATTTGATCTGGGCATTGATGCGATCCGCCACACCGGGAAAGCTCGGATCTCCCAGGATGCTTCGACACCCTAATGAACGAGGACCAAACTCCATGCGACCCTGCAGCCAGGCTAAAGGGTTACCCGCAGCCAGCAGTTCCGCGCCTTTTAGCGAGGCATTCTCTACGCGCTGGAACTTGGGCTTGGCTGGATGCTGTTCGCAAGCGGCAATGCACTCTTCCGTTGTGAATGAAGGCCCTAGATAGGCATGGGGCATAGGCTCGACCTGCTCGCCCAATTGTTGCGCGATATAGCTCGCTGCGCCCAGTGACGTTCCTGCATCGCCGGCTGCAGGCTGCACGAATAACTCTTTGACGTGCGGCATGGCGATAATGCGCTGGTTCAGTTTCACGTTGAGCGCGACGCCGCCAGCCATGCAGATCAGGCCGGTTTCGCGGATGATATCGCCGAGGTAATAGTCGATCATCTTCAGCGCGATATCTTCCAGTAGTTTCTGGATGGAGGCTGCGTAATGGATGTAAGGATCATCAATCTCATCACCCTCGCGTTTCGGCCCCAGGCGCTCAATCAGGGCTGGCGTGAAATAGAAGCCTTTGCCTTTTTCCTTGTAACGGCGTAGGCCGACCACATTCACGTACTTGGTATTGATGACTAGCTCGCCATCTTCAAACGTCGCCAAATCCGAAAGATCGTAACGGCTGGCATCACCATAAGGCGCCATGCCCATGACCTTAAATTCACCGTCCAGCATCTCGAAGCCGAGGTATTCGGTAATCGCACCATACAGGCCGCCTAGTGAATCCGGGTCGTAGAATTCCTTGATCTTGTGGATCTTGCCGTTTTCGCCATAGCCGAAGAAGGTGGTCGCATACTCCCCCTTGCCGTCGATGCCGACGATAGCGGTTTTTTCCTTGAACCCGCTCAGGTGATAAGCGCTGCTGGCATGCGCCAAATGGTGCTCGACCGGCATGAACTTGGCATTGTTGATACCCAAGTCGGCCATCAGCTTGAGGGATTTATCGCGATTGCGGCGGAAACGACGATTGCCGTTAAATAGCGCATCCAGCGCGCGATCCGGTGCATACCAGTAGCGTTTGGCATAATGCCAGCGCGCTTTGCTACCCAAGAGTGGAATTTCACCGTAAGGAAAGGTGACGACATTTACATCTTCAGGCTTGATGCCGGCTTCACGCAGGCAATATTTGGTCGCCTCATAGGGAAATTTGTTCTTCGCATGCTTGTCGCGGATGAAACGCTCTTCTTCTGCTGCAGCAATGATTTTGCCGTCTACGATAATCGCGGCAGAAGCATCGTGGCCCAGTGCGCCGGATAAACCTAAAATAATCATTATTGTTCGCTTTGCCTGGTCTTTGTCTTAATTGATTGGTCTTAATTAATTCTGCTTTTGGTTAAGATACCTGCTTTTTTCAATAGCGAGTCATCCTGGTAAATGTCATTCAATGCATTCGCCAACATGATGCTGATCGCTGATTGCGATGGCCAGTTACGCATAAAACGGCGCAGGTCACGTATATGCTGGCGATTAAACTGCCAGTGGCAATCATGATCACTCAGGCTGTCTAAATCTATCAGTTGTGGCAAGCCATTGCTGATCTTGATATTGCTCGCCTTCAAATCACCATGCGTAATTTTAAGCAATTTCAGCCGGTAAAACATCTCTGCAATGTAACGGGCAGTTTTTACATGCTCGACATCCTGTACTTCAGGATCGGAAAAATAGACATCCACATCAGGCGCTTGCAAATACTCTGTGAGCAAATAAGCCTCACGCCGGATCGGCCCCAGTCGTTTTTCCAGCAAGGCGATTGGCAAGGGTGTAGCAATGCCATACATACGCAACCTGAAGGCATTGGACCAGGAAGCTGCAGCGCGACTTGTTCTAAAAGCACGCCCAACACCATGCCAGAAACTCTTAATATTGTACCGCTTCACGACTACCTTGACTGCATCGATGTCCGCCAGCGCAACTGTACAGGTATTGCCCTGCTTAAGCGTAACTGAAGTCGTCGACTCCAGCAGATGATCTGGCGCTTCTAAAACAGTGGCGATTTTACCTGCTTCAAACGCTCTATTGATGGCAAGGAAGGTAGTGAAATTTTTCCAGACTGCGACATCGGTGCACTGGCGAAATACTTTATTATCGACATAACCATGCACCACCTTTTTAAGATGACCTCTTGCTATCTTTGCCAGCATTTGCGCATCCATGCGCTCACCGAGCTTGCATCGCTGCCGATAAACTTCCAGTAGCTCAGCCACACGTCCTTCAATATCCACCACATCGAATTTAGAGATCAGTATTGCCAGGTTTTTTGCTGCATGCCACCACGTTCGAATACGCGGCAATTGTCGAATGCCATCACCATCAATAGTGTAGATACGCCCCTGTTGTACCAGAAAATTCTTGGGGTACAGATCCGCCTGCATCAACCCCGCTCCATGGTGTTCAGCGACAGCCATCACCAGGTCACGCATCAACACCCATCGCTGTTGTGAATCAATGCTGTTTAAAGCCTGATCAGCATTGATGCTATCGGCAAGCGCTTCAAAAACCAGCACCCTTACCTGATGATCAGGCGAGCTGGCATTGCTACCACCAGCGTATAGCACGGCAGGGGTTGCAATATTTGACTGAAGCAGTGCAGTTACGCCATCCAGATCGCGGCCTGCATATTTTTTTGCGGCAGGCCCAATGAATAGCTTGCAATAAACCGCCTGCTTGCGCCCGGCCTTGTCAGTCCAGGTTCCCTTACATACCAGCCTACGGCCTGTAACAATGCGCACAATTTCATGGCAGAGAAGAATGCCCGCGTTCTGCAATGCCAGTGAAAACTCGCATGGCCCTAGATCGACTAATGCAGCAAGATTGATGGCAGTAACCAATGGCACATAATCAGATGGTGAATCGGTAGTCATCAATTTGTTCAGGCTGGGAAAAACTTCATGTGGCTGGTATCTGTTACCGGGGGAAATTTTCGAGCTGCGTAAAGACAGCATCGACAACTTCCGCAACATGGATATCCGCCATGGTTTCCTTCTCGATAATCAGATGCTGTTGCCTTAGCGGATAAGGTCCCGCCAACAAAGGGCTGGTAGGCGCAAACAGGCCAACCATAGGGACTTCTGTACCAGAGGCCACATGGAATACGCCACAGTCCTGGGATACAAAAAGATCCAGTTGATGCATCATGTCAAACAACTCTGTTACAGAAGTTTTACCCACTAGGTTGATGGTACCCGGTACATTCTTCTCAAAAGATTTGGCAAGGAATGACTCATTGCGCGTACCGGTAATGACAATACGGATTTTTGAATTCCTGCTGATCAGGGCATTACCAAGCTTAACGTAGTTTTCTACGGGCCATAACCTGACGTCGTTCGCCCTGTCTTTGTAAAAAAACTTCCAGCCATGTAATAACGTCCGGCCACAACCCATATGGATATTGATGAGTATGTTGTCCGTGTTGACAGCAAACTTGTCCAGTATATTTGTTGCGCCCGGAACACCCGAGCAGATCACATATTTACGGTCCTCATCCACCACGGGCTTATCAATTAAGCCCGCAACAAACTGCAGTATTTGCTCACCGCGCGCAACATCACCCACAAAAGGCGGCACCAGCAACAGGGTTGTATTGCTGGCAGTCAGCTTTTTGGTCGCATTGATATTCAGGCACAATACTTTGGTGTACTTTTTTGCCAACTCGTCAAACTTGCGTGTCTTATCAATGACGTAAAGATGGTTGATGTCAGGGTTACCCTCAAACACCTCGGCACTCAGCTTGTTGAGTGCAACCACATCAATCTCAATGCCACGCAGGTGCTTACGCAGAAAGCGTATGGCTGGAGTACAGAAAATATTATTGCCCGTACTTCCAGAGCATAGAATCAGCAGCTTGTCGCCAGCCTTAATAGTGACACTTTCCATCCCACTCACCTTAAATATCTTCCTCGTTAGCCGCTTGCATGCTTTTGTTTTTAGATCTTCGCATGATCAACCTAATCAGCGCTTTTTGCCAAAGCCCTAGCGATTGGATAGCATAATATTGCTTAAAAAAATAAAGCCTGCTGCTGCGACTCCATCCCTGTGTTCGATAGTTCAATGTCACCAGATCGTAAAACTGTCGCAACCAGGGAACAAAATTCAGCCTGGATTTTTCTAGGTCGATAACAGCAACTCGATAGCCTGTTGGCAGCTCTTTAACGAACAAATGCTTTGCATAAAGCGAGCGATGCTGTACTCCAGCCTCATGCATTTTCCTGGCAGTATAAGCAGTCGCATCAAGTAGCTGCCTCTTCTTGCTTAATGGCTGCTGTTTTAATTCAGCAATCAATCCAAGGTCGTCCAAGGGCCGATAACCATCAAGGGCAGCTGTCACCAATACTGCGCGCGCAGATCTTGGCTGATAATCTTCCCCAAAAAATATTGGCTCCAGAGTTGGTACGTCATGCTGCTGCAAATGCCGGATCATTCGAAATTCTCGGCTGAATGTCGCCTCTCCACGCCAGGGATGCCGCCAGGTTTTCCTGGTATGGTTTTGCTGACGCTTGAGGAAGGCTACGACTTCAACACCCTCTGGCTGACGCAGCAATATCCTGCCCACGCCACTCAGTCCACCCCGGTTATCATTAGGCGTCTCTACCCACTCGACCTCAAAATCCCACGCCTGCTCAAACCCTGCCAATCCATTGTGTTCGAGCATTACACGATATTCAGGGGCAATAAACGCAATCACTGAATTACCTTATAGTTTTGCGAAGGTCTGGGATATCCAGCGTAGGCATTTTGCCATGAAACTTTACATAGAGCTTGACTGCACGGGCGCTTACGCTTGTCCAGAAAGATTGCTCGGAAACAAATGTCTGCTGCAAACGCTGCTGCCTGTATGCACGCAAAAAGCGCAGGTAATCACGTCGGGTTAAGCCTATATCCATGGCAGAAAAGTATAAAGCCGCCATATCTTTCATGCGTGCAATGCTCTGGATCTGGTCCCGAATACCGACACGATGAAGATCGATAAGATAGAGATAAATTTCGCCAGTAGCCAGGCGCTTCTTATCCAGGCATAGATGACAGATATAAAAGTCACGGTGATTCAGGCCATTGTCATGCAGGGTGCGTGCGATGCGTGCAACTGCCAATATAAGATGGCGCTTGAACCTGGCCCCCGGTGGATTTTGTGGCCATTCAGCACACAAGGTTTCCAGCGAAACGATATCCCCAAGGTCTTCCGTTATCAGGAATGACTGTAATTGTGCCGGGCTGTCACCGCGAACTCCATAAGCTACTGCAGGTGTAGTTGGTATAGCGAGGGCGTTCAGCTTCTGGATAGCACGCCATTCGGTGAGCGCGCTGAGAATTGGCAGCCTGAAGGTAAGCAGGTTCTTGAATATCTCCCCCCAGCCCACACCAAAATGCTGCTTGATGAAATAAGACTTCTTAGCCAGCTTGACCTTGATGGTGCGGCGCCCCGGAACATCACGAAATACCTCGCCATCCATCTGCATGATGTGATTAAAAATCGCATCCTCAGACGCATGCTCGCCAAGCGCCTTGGCAATATGCGGCGGAATAACCATCTGCGTCTGGGTAGATTTTAAAAACAAGCGTTAACCTTTTTTGCTATTGGTTCTAGTAGCGGTGGCATTACTAGTGGCATTTTTGTCATTGGCAAACTGCGTCAGTAAATCGGCTTCAACAGTGGCAGATGTATTAGCCAGTATATTGGCTGTGTAGCGTAAACCTGCCGCATGCCATTGCTCCCTATTGGGTGAGCTTAGCATTTCTGCGAGTGCCTGATTAAAATCAGCCTGCTCATAAGGCGCTGGCAATACCTTACCGGCACCTGCATCGCTGACATGGCCAGCATAGCCACAGACACCAGTCACTATGACGGGCAACCCGGCGGTAAGTGCCTCGATGATGACAATTCCCGCCAGTTCAGAGCGTGCAGCATGCACCAGCACATCGGCACCCATCATCAAGTCAGGCACATCAGCCCTGCCTTCCGCAACAATAAACACCCTGTCAGCAACGCCATGCTGTCTCGCAATCGCAATCATGGGCTCCGCTTCATCCTCACCCACTGCCAGCAACCAGGTGTTATTCCTGATAGCCTCCGGCAATTGCGCCAGGGCAACAATGGCGCGATCCAATCCCTTTCTCACGAATGCAGAGCCGACCATCAGCATCACGTCAGCATCTTGTTGCAGGCCAAATTCCTGGCGCAGATGGTGCCGAGCAGATGCTCGATCTATATTGGCAAAACGCTGCGCAGGTATACTGGGCGGCAATACATGAAAACGATGATCCTGCGTGCCATACCAATGCTGAAAAACTGCCTGGTCGTGAGACGTGAGCAACAATACCTGGCAGTGAGTGTCAGTTGACATGACTGCCTTCTCGCTCGCTGCGAAAAACCTGTACCGTCCACTTAATCTGTACCACCAGCCACGTTCAGCATGAGCACGTTCGACAAAACATGGGTCAGCCGCATAATAGGCGTCAAGGCCCGGCATACGATTAAACCCTACCACCAGATCTGGCTTGGCAAGAAGCACTTCATTCGCCATGGCTTTAATCAATGACTGATGACGTTGATGGTTAAACAAGCCTGAACTTTTCAGCAATACCACCTTGATACTGCCAGCTAAATTAGTGTTAGCTGGTTTATCGCCACGCCATTCGCCAGTATAAATCGTGACCTCATGCCCGCTTGCCGCACAGTCATTAGCGATACGCAACATATCGCGCTGCACACCACCGAACGGGAAGTATTTGAAAATTAGGAAGGCGAATCTCAACGGGGCATCGGCGATTAAGTAAAGTATCAATTGTATGCGAAAATGAAGGATATGCCTCGTATCCTTCTCGTAAAAACCTCGTCCATGGGCGATGTTATCCACAATCTGCCAGTGATTGCCGACATCCGCGCCCATCATCCAAAGGCTATTTTTGACTGGGTGGTTGAAGAAAATTTCAGCGATATTCCCGCGTTGCACCCTGATGTTAACCTAGTGATTCCAGTGGCGATTAGACGTTGGCGCAGGCATTTGTTAGCCAAGGCTACCTGGCAGGAAATGAAGGCTTTCAAATCGCAATTAGGGGTGCAAAGCTACGACTTCATCCTGGATACACAGGGTTTGATCAAGAGCGCCATCATCAGCAAACTTGCCAAAGGCAGTCGTCATGGGCAGAACAAGCAATCAGCACGCGAACCTCTTGCGGCGCGCTTTTATCAGCACCAGCACGACAGCGCCCGCAACCAGCATGCGGTAAGCAGGAATCGTGAGCTTGCAGCCCTGGCGCTGGCTTACCCTGTACCAACCAATCTGCCTGACTATGGCCTGCCTGCAGCTGAGCTCGCGGCCAGCACACAAACCAATATGACATTGCCACAGGATTATGTCATGGGGCTGCATGCCACCAGCCGAGATTCCAAGCTATGGCCAATCGCACACTGGGTGACGCTGGGTCAATACTTGTCGCAGCAGGAGCTTACATTGCTGCTACCCTGGGCTACAGAAGCAGAGCTTGATCGCGCTAAAGCCATCGCGCAAAAGGTACCTAAAGCCATGATATTGCCCAAGCTGGGGTTGGCGAGACTCTCGGCCATTATTGCCAGGGCAAAAGCTGCCGTGGGCGTTGATACCGGGCTGGCACATCTGGCTGTCGCACTTAAGCGCCCCACTATCGCTATTTATACAGATACCGACCCCAGCCTGACCGGGATTTATCCTGGCGAAAACACCGTTGCTATCAACCTTGGTGGCAAGTCGATATCGACCTCCCCTCAGGAAGTCATCGCCGTATTGACCCCTATCATTTCCTGATTGCTTTTATTATCTGGTGCATCTGGGATGGCGCATCTATTTAAATAGCGCATCAAATTTTCTACCCAATGGGGTTGAAATGACAAAAGTCATCCCCATTAGTTTTCTATATGTTTGTAAACGGTCAACTTATACCTGGCAAACAACGAATCACGCTATAAATAATCATTGAGGGAAATTCGCATGCAACAAGAAGATCAGAACCCTGAGCTGCAACCAGAGATTGAGCCGACTGAAACAACAATATCGGCTGAAGACAGAATCGCAGAACTGGAAGCGCAGCTTGCCGAACAACAGGCAGCAGTGCTCTATGTTAAGGCTGAAGGCGAAAACATTCGCCGCCGCGCATCAGACGATATTGATAAAGCCCGCAAGTATGCGCTGGAGAAATTCTCTAATGAGTTGCTGGCAGTCAAGGATAGCCTGGAAGCTGCGCTGAACGTAGACACAGCCACACTGGAAAGCTACAAGAACGGGGTTGAGCTCACAGCCAAACAGCTGGGTGCAGTATTCGAGAAATTCAATATCGCGGAAATCAACCCGATAGGCGAGAAATTCGACCCCAATAAGCATCAGGCCATCAGCGCCATTGAAGCAGATGCCGAGCCTAATTCTGTATTGAGCGTGCTGCAAAAAGGCTACACCCTGAATGAGCGTGTGCTCAGGCCAGCCCTAGTGATGGTAGTCAAGGCAAAAGGCTAAGCTATAGTGAACTCACCCACTAAATTTAAGAGTGGGACTTGAAACAAAAAAATAAGTCCCCACTTTTAGAACATCGGTATTACAAACTTCGATTTAACAAACAACATTAGCTAAGAATTACAAAGGAAATCATTATGGGAAAAATCATTGGTATTGACTTGGGCACCACAAACTCATGTGTTGCAGTAATGGAAGGCGGCAAGCCACGCGTGATTGAAAACGCAGAAGGTACGCGCACTACGCCATCCATCATTGCTTATCAGGATGATGGCGAAATCCTGGCTGGCGCACCGGCTAAACGCCAGGCTGTGACCAACCCAAAAAATACACTGTACGCAGTTAAGCGCCTGATTGGCCGTCGTTTTGACGAAAAAGAAGTGCAGAAGGATATTGGCCTGATGCCTTACACCATTGCGAAAGCCGATAATGGCGATGCATGGGTAGAAGTGCGTGGCGAAAAAATGGCACCACCGCAAATTTCTGCAGAAGTATTGCGCAAAATGAAGAAGACCGCTGAGGATTACCTTGGTGAAGAAGTGACGGAAGCCGTGATCACAGTACCAGCGTACTTTAACGACAGCCAGCGCCAGGCAACCAAGGATGCTGGCCGTATCGCTGGTCTGGACGTAAAGCGCATCATCAACGAGCCGACTGCTGCTGCACTGGCATTCGGCCTCGACAAGCAGGAAGGCGACCGCAAGATCGCTGTGTATGACTTGGGCGGCGGTACGTTCGACGTTTCCATTATTGAAATTTCTGAGATCGATGGCGAACACCAGTTTGAAGTGCTGTCCACCAACGGTGACACCTTCCTCGGTGGTGAAGACTTTGATAACCGCATGATCGATTTCCTGGCTGACGAATTCAAGAAAGAAAACGGCCTGGACTTGCGCAATGACCTGCTGGCCAAGCAACGCCTGAAAGAAGCCGCAGAAAAAGCCAAGATCGAGCTGTCTTCAGCACAACAGACTGAAGTGAACCTGCCTTACATCACAGCTGATGCAACAGGTCCTAAGCACTTGGTCGTGAAGATTACCCGTACCAAGTTCGAATCATTGGTAGAAGACCTGATCGAGCGCACCATTGCCCCATGCCGTACCGCGTTGAAAGATGCTGGCGTCAAGATTGAAGACATCGGCGATGTGATCCTGGTTGGTGGTCAAAGTCGTATGCCTAAGGTGCAGGAAAAGGTTAAGGAAATCTTCGGCAAGGAGCCACGCAAGGACGTGAACCCTGATGAAGCAGTAGCAGTTGGTGCTGCGATTCAAGGTGGCGTATTGCAAGGTGATGTGAAGGACGTACTGTTGCTGGACGTTAGCCCATTGTCTCTGGGTATTGAAACCTTGGGCGGCGTGATGACCAAGCTCATCAAGAAGAATACAACGATTCCTACCAAGGCATCACAAGTGTTCTCCACCGCTGACGACAACCAGAATGCAGTGACTATTCAAGTGCTGCAAGGTGAGCGTGAAATGGCATCCGGCAACAAGAGCCTGGGCCAGTTCAACCTGAGCGACATCCCACCTGCACCACGTGGAATGCCACAGATCGAAGTGACTTTTGACATTGATGCCAACGGTATCCTGCATGTGTCTGCAAAAGACAAGGCCACCGGCAAAGAAAACAAGATTACCATCAAGGCTAATTCCGGCTTGAGTGAAGAAGAGATCAAGCGCATGGAAGAAGATGCAGCTTCTCACGCCGACGAAGACCGCAAGCTGCGTGAACTGGTCGATGCCCGCAATGCGGCTGACGGCATGATCCACAGCGTGAAGAAGTCATTGGCTGAGCATGGTGATAAACTTGAGGCTGGCGAAAAGGAAAAGATCGAAACTGCCATACAGGAAGCTGAAGAAGCCATCAAGACTGATGACAAGGACACGATCGAAGCCAAGAGCAATGCCCTGATGGAAGCATCACAAAAGCTCGGTGAAAAGGTTTATGCAGAGCAACAGGCTGAGAACAACACAACTCAAGCCAGCCCAGATAAAGAGCCAACCGAGAAGACAGTGGATGCAGAAATTGTCGATGCGGAGTTTGAAGAAGTTAAAGACGAAAAGAAATAACTCAATACGCAATAAAAAACACACTGGTGCTATTTCAGGCCAGTGTGTTTTGTTGCATATGGCACTTAACATTATTAACTGGCAGTGATACATGGCAAAACGTGACTACTACGAAGTCCTCGGCATTAATCGTGATGCATCTGAGGATGAAATCAAGAAGGCTTATCGCAAGCTGGCGATGAAGCACCATCCGGACCGCAATCCGGATAATCCCAAAGCCGAAGAAAGCTTCAAGGAAGCAAAAGAAGCCTATGAGATGCTTTCGGATGACCAGAAACGCGGGGCCTACGACCAGTATGGTCATGCTGGCGTAGACCCTAGTTCCGGCCCTGGGCCAGGCGGCCAGGGTTTTGGTAATTTCTCCGATGCTTTCGGCGATATCTTTGGCGATATATTCGGTGGTGCAGCGGGCGGTGGACGCCGCACCAATGTCTATCGTGGCGCTGACCTGCGCTACAACATGGAAATCTCGTTAGAGGATGCCGCACGCGGCACCGAGACCAAGATCCGTATTCCGGTGATGGCGGAATGCGATACCTGCCATGGCTCTGGCGCCAAACCGGGCACTCAGCCTGTCACTTGCACCACCTGCGGCGGGCACGGCCAGGTGCGCATGCAGCAAGGCTTCTTCTCAGTACAGCAGACCTGCCCAAAGTGCCATGGCAGCGGCAAGATGGTCAAAGAACCTTGCGTAACTTGCCAGGGTGCTGGTCGCGTCAAGCAACACAAAACACTCTCTGTCAAAATCCCAGCTGGCGTGGACGAAGGGGATCGTATTCGTCTCACTGGGGAAGGCGAAGCAGGCGTCAATGGCGGCCCACCAGGCGATTTATACGTAGTGGTGCATCTTAAAGCACACAATATTTTCCAGCGCGATGGTGGCAATCTGCATTGCGAGATGCCGATCAGTTTTACTACTGCAGCATTGGGTGGAGAAATCGAGATCCCTACGCTGGATGGCCATGCCAAGATGAAGATTCCTGCTGAAACACAAACTGGCGCCACCTTCCGCTTGCGTGGCAAAGGCATCAAACCCTTACGCAGCAACGAAAATGGCGACCTGATGTGTCATGTAGTGGTAGAAACGCCAGTCAAGCTGACTGAACGCCAACGTGAGTTGCTGCGTGAGCTGGAAACTATCAATCTGCAAGACTCAGACAAACACAGTCCGAGAGCCAAGAGTTGGCTAGATAAAGTAAAAGATTTTTTTGAGTAACGCTTAACTATGAATGTATTTAAAAAGCCTGCAATTGCAGGCTTTTTAAATTTCTGTCGCCACAATCAGGTCCCAAGCCAGGCCTTCCACTCCCCTTCCCTGAGAAGTCAAAATTTTCGCCTGTTAGAGGTGCTGAGAAATTTGTTTCTTTGACTATATTTAGGGCCACCCCACTTAAAATCCGCCGCTCGACTTTACTGATGCTTGTTTGATCCAAGTCAAAGTAATCGATGAAATCGCCGCGTAGCATGAATCTAGAAGCGAGATTAAATTTTCATTTTTCTTAACGCTTCACATTTAGTCCATTAGTTTATATAGCTTGGCAGGCTAAATTTAAAGATCGCATTTTACGCAAGACACCTGTACCGATACTGAACAAGTGTGCAGGTTGGGAAAAGAAGAAAATGGGGACAGTGATGTCGCGACCATATGCAGATAACAACATAACAAATTGATTAAATTAAATTATTTATCCCCATAGCAACAAGTTAAACCGTGGCACGCGTGTTGCGATACCTCAAAAGGTGTAATAGCAAGCAATTTCCAATAGTTGGTTTAGAAAAGAGGTATCAAATGAATTTCAACTTTAATTCCATTCAAATGAAAATCGCCAGTGTTGCTGGTGTTGCTCTGCTAATTAGTGGGGCGCTACTTGTAGGCTTTTCATTTTTCTCCGCTAAAAATAATCAAGAGGTGGTCTCTGAGCGTGTATCAGGCTTGGTAGATCAAGGAACACGCGAAAATCTTAAAAACCTTGCAGGCTCAGAGGCGGGTAAGATCCAGGCCAAATTTGATGTGGCACTTGATGCGGCGCGTACTATGGCGCATACCTTTGTTTTAAGCAAAGACGGTAGCAGTAGCGTTCAGCTGGGGCGAGATCAAATCAACTCCATTCTGCTGAATGTATTAAAAAATAACCCCGAGTTGAATGGCACCTACTCCTGCTGGGAGCCCAATGCATTAGATGGCCGGGATGACAATTTCCGTACAGGAAGAAACGGCAATAACAGTATTACGGGTAGATTCACCCCGTATTGGAATCGCGATGCCCAGGGCAAAATCGCAGTGCAGCCTTTGGTGGAGTACGACACCCAGGATCGCCACCCCAATGGCGTGATGAAAGGCGGCTGGTATATAGGCCCACACGATACCAATAAAGAAAGCGTGCTTGATCCGTTTCCTTATATTGTTCAAGGCACTCCGGTATGGCTGACTACCTTATCCGTACCGATCACCCATAATGGAAAATTCTATGGGGTAGCAGGGACTGACTATAATCTGGACTTTGTGCAGAAAATGGCTGAAGAAGCCAACAAGAATCTGTTCGGTGGTAAGGGCGAGGTTGCCATTGTCAGCAATATGGGGCTGGTAGTGGCAGATAGCACGAACCCGAAACTGATCGGTCAGTCATTCAAGGCTATTGTTGGAGACGATGCAGATAAGCAGGTGGCTGAAATTCAGGCTGGCCGGGCGGATGTTACAGTGAATGAGAAATCGGGAGACATGGTGGCGCTTGGCACTATCACCCTGGGCCGCACAGGCAAGCCCTGGGCGGTCATGATCAAAGTGCCCACTGCGGTTGTATTGGCTGAAGCGCATGCGCTGGATCAGGATCTATCCAAACGTGCTACTCAGAGCGCTATATGGCAATTGCTGGCCGGGATTGTGGTCGCCGGCGGCGGCATCCTGTTTCTGTGGTTTGCAGCAGGCACCATTGCAAAACCCATACGCCAGGCGGCACAGGTGGCTGACAACCTGTCCAAAGGGGATATGAGCGGTAGCATCGAAGTCACCTCAAAAGATGAGACTGGTCAATTGATGTCGGCCATGCAAAGCATGACCAACTCTATCAAATTGTTGGTGAGTGACGCAGCCTCACTTTCACAAGCAGCAGTGGCAGGCCAGCTGGCAACCCGTGCGGATACGAGCAAGCATGAAGGCGATTTTCGTAAAGTGATTGAAGGTGTCAACTCGACACTGGATGCGGTAGTTGGGCCATTGAATGTTGCTGCAAACTATGTGGATCGCATATCCAAAGGCGATCTCCCGACCAAAATCACCGATAGCTATAACGGCGATTTCAATGACATCAAGAACAACCTGAATACCTGTATAGATGCAGTCAGCAACATGGTGGCTGAAGCCAAGAGCCTGGAAAAAGCAGCAGTTGAGGGTCGCCTTGCCGTGCGAGCTGATGCCAGCAAGTATCAAGGAGATTTCCGCAAAGTTGTTGAAGGCGTTAACAATTGCCTTGATGCGGTTATCAACCCGTTAAATGTGGCCGCAAAATATGTAGATGACATATCCCGAGGCGCAATCCCCGCCAAGATTACCGATAGCTACAACGGCGATTTCAACACTATCAAAACCAACCTCAATGCCTGTATTGATGCCGTGAATGCGCTTGTGGCAGATGCCAATATGCTGTCTCAGGCGGCTAATGTAGGCACGCTAACATCGCGTGCTGATGCAAGTAAACACCAGGGGGATTATCGCAAAATTATTGAGGGTGTAAACGGTACGCTTGACTCTGTAATCGGCCCCCTGAATGTAGCCGCACAGTATGTAGATGATATTTCCAAAGGTAACATTCCCGCCAAAATTACCGATGACTATATGGGTGAATTCAACATCATCAAGAACAACCTGAATACCTGTATAGATGCAGTAAATCGGTTGGTAAGCGATGCTTTGATGCTGGCAGATGCAGCTACTGAAGGTCGCGTAACAGTGCGCGCAAACAGTGAACTGCATCATGGTGAATTCCGCAAAATTGTTGAAGGCGTGAATGCAACGCTGGAAACCATTGTTAAACCTATCATCGTAGTTAAACAATCTGCTGAAACCATTAACACCGCAGCAAAAGAAATTGCTCAAGGCAACACCGACTTATCTCAACGTACTGAAGAACAGGCCTCCTCACTGGAGGAGACTGCTTCCAGTATGGAGGAGCTTGCCTCCACCGTTAAACAGAACGCTGATAATGCCAAGCAAGCCAGTCAATTGGCAATGTCCGCCTCTGGCATCGCGATAAAGGGTGGTGAAGTGGTTGCAGAAGTTGTGGCCACCATGACAGCCATCAGTGACAGCGCGCACAAGATTGAGGAGATTATCTCGGTTATAGACGGGATTGCCTTCCAAACCAATATTCTGGCGCTTAATGCAGCTGTCGAAGCAGCACGCGCTGGTGAGCAAGGTCGAGGTTTTGCAGTGGTGGCCGGTGAGGTTAGAAACTTAGCGCAACGTTCAGCTTCTGCCGCAAAAGAAATCAAGGAGTTGATTAATGACTCTGTCGATAAAACTACAGCGGGCACTACGCTGGTAGAAAATGCTGGTAAGACTATGGATGAAGTTGTGAACTCGGTCAAACGAGTGAGCGACATTATTGCCGAAATTGCTGCCGCTTCAGTTGAGCAAAGCTCTGGGATTGATCAGGTAAATTCTGCCATTACACAGATGGACGAAGTGACCCAGCAAAATGCGGCACTGGTTGAGCAAGCCGCCGCCGCCGCCGAGTCCCTGATGGATCAAGTGGAAGAGCTAAATGCAGCCGTGAGTGTATTTAAGGTAGATGAAACTACGCAGGGTAGAAGGCCTCAACTTGCTTCGGTATCAGGCAAAAAGCCGATGCTAAGCCTAGCAAACAAAGGTAAGTCTAAGTCTGGTCATGTGATGACAGGGACTAATGACCAAGGTGATTGGGAGCAGTTTTAAATTGAGGAGTGCTGGACTGGCAAGTTTAGTCCAGCACTCACTGACTTTCTATTTCTGAATGACGTTTTATGAGTACCTCAAACTTAAACTGCAATTAGAGTGGGCTATGTGCACCTGTAAAGCGAATCAAATTACCATTGGCTCCAAGCGGCAATCTACTCACATTGCTGAAAAAGCACTTAGTTCAGTCAAACAGTTGGGTGCTCGTACTATGTCGTTGTCAGCCCAACTTGCCGAAGAAGCACTTAATTCACTATCAGCACAGATTGCCATTCTTGATGAAACAGGCACCATTATTCTTACCAATAAGGCATGGCAATTATTTGCAATTGAAAATTCGCCTGTGCATCGCGCTAAATCTCATGTAGGGATCAATTACCTGACTTTATGCGATCAAATCAAAGGGGAAAACGCGAATGATGCTATGGCAATCGCAGCTGGTATCCGTGCCGTTATGTGTGGAGAGACAACAGAATTTTTACATGAATACTGCTGCCCATCTCCTGATGAAAGCCGCTGGTATCTGTGTAGAGTCACCAATTTTTTTTGGGGAGGTGTACCTCATGTCGTTGTTTACCACGGCAATGTTTCCAAGCAAAAACTGACTGAAAACTCACTACGAGTTTCTGCAATTGCATTTGAAACCCAAGAAGGCATCATCGTTACCGATGCCAAAGGCATTATCCTGCGAGTCAACCGCGCATTCACTGAAATTACTGGTTATGAAGGTGACGAAGCGATAGGTCAGAACCCTCGCTTTCTCAGCTCTGGACGCCATGATGCAGACTTTTACGCAGCAATGTGGAATAAAATCGAAAGTGATGGTGCGTGGAAAGGTGAAATCTGGAATCGTCGCAAAAATGGCGAAACGTATCCAGAGCACATTACGATCACTGCTGTTAAAGACCAAAATGGCAAGGTCTCCAACTATGTAGCCACATTAGCCGAAATCACAATGAGCGAATCCGCAGCAGAGGTGATTAAAGGCTTAGCATTCTATGATGCGCTTACACAGTTGCCTAATCGTAGACTTCTGCTAGATCGTCTTAATCTCGCATTAATATCCAGCGCCCATAGTGAAGAGGATGGCGCCCTTCTGTTTATTGATTTAGATGATTTCAAAACATTAAATGACACACTAGGGCATGGGATAGGTGACATGTTGCTACAGCAAGTTGCACAACGGCTGACTGCATGTGTTCGTAGAGGCGATACTGTTGCTAGACTTGGGGGCGATGAGTTTGTGGTATTACTTGAAGGCCTTGGGGCTAAGGGGATTACTGCAGCGGCAGAGGCTGAAATTGTTGGCAACAAAATTCTAAATGCGATTAATCAGCCTTATACCCTTCTTGCACACCAACGGCATAGCACTGCAAGTATAGGTATCACGCTCTTCTATGATCATACATTATCAATGGAGACTCTACTGCAGCAGGCTGATATTGCCATGTACCAAGCAAAGAAAGCAGGCCGCAACATCCTACGTTTCTTTGATACAAAGATGCAGGAATCTGTTAACTCTCGAGCCTTTCTGGAAGCAGAGTTACGCCTGGCACTAGAGAAGGAGCAATTCCAGCTTTACTATCAGACTCAGGTCAATGCGCATGGTCAATCCATAGGGGCTGAGGTATTAATTCGCTGGGTACATCCCAATCACGGTTTGGTCTCTCCAGCACAATTCATTCCACTTGCAGAAGAAACCGGGTTGATTATTCCGATCGGATTATGGGTTCTGGATATGGCTTGCTCCCAAATCAAGAGGTGGCAACAGAGTCCGCTAACCAAGAACTTCACCTTATCGGTTAATGTGAGTGCTAATCAATTTCGGCAAGCTGATTTTGCAGACCAAGTGCAAGCGACTCTAGAGCGTTACTCAATCAACCCAGCGCTCCTAAAACTGGAACTAACGGAAAATTTATTACTGGAAAATATAGAAGAAACCATCGCTTCGATGATTTTGCTGAGAGAAATTGGCGTTCAGTTTTCATTGGATGACTTTGGGACTGGATATTCATCCTTACAATACCTGAAGCGCTTGCCTTTAAATCAATTAAAAATTGATCAGTCATTTGTACGAGATCTAACCGTAGACGTTTGCGATAAAGCAATTGTACGCACCATTATACTGATGGCACAAAGCCTTAATCTCGAAGTCATTGCGGAGGGTGTTGAAACTCTTGAGCAACGGCAACACCTCTCAAGCGAAGGCTGCAAACTATACCAAGGATATTTATTTGGCAAGCCAATGCCGATCCAGGAATTTGAGCAAAATATACATGCTGAATAAAGCTACGAATTAAGTTAGAAGAAACTCCGCCTTTAGTGTCCACTAAAAACAATGTTTGAGCAGATTCAAGAAATAGTTAAATACATGTGCAGTGAAGGTAACTTTGACTGTGATGTTTTGTCTTAGAAGACTAAGGGATTATTTGCTATTTTCAATAGTCACAAGCGAAGGCTGGTTCAGGAACAATAGATGTTAAGAGTTGAAGAGAGAAACGCTTTTTACAAAGGAATTTTGGCCGCCCGCAAAGGTAAAGCGTTGTCTGATATCCCGACATCACTCAACTATTACGCTATAGGCATGTGGATCGCGGGCTACAACGACGAATTAAAGAGAATTCAACAGTCAGAGATTGAACGGCTGGCAATTATCAACATGATGTAGAAAATTTATTCTGACAAGCACCCCAGTAACCATATTCGAGATTAATATTGTGATTGCCCAATCTGGTCGATCTGTTCTTTAATTTTCAGGTTATCCAGCTTTGCTAAAGGCAAAGCTGCAAACATCTTGATGCGGTTTTCCAGATAGCCGCATATCCTGCGAAAAGCGGCCAGCTTTTCCTGATCTGTACCCTCCACCGCTGCCGGATCTTCTACACCCCAGTGGGCAGTCATTGGTTGCCCAGGCCATATCGGACAAACCTCACCCGCAGCGTTATCACAGACAGTAAATACAAAGTCCAGATGCGGCGCTCCATCAACTGCAAACTCATCCCAGCTTTTACTGCGCAAGCCTTCAGTTGCCAGGCCGTGAGCCTTTAAGGTTTGAATAGCAAATGGATTCACCTGACCATTTGGGAAACTGCCTGCACTATAGGCCTTAAAGTGACCTTTACCCCAGTGTTCCATCAGTTTTTCGGCCATGATGCTGCGCGCTGAATTGCCGGTACAAAGAAAAAGTATATTGTATGTTTTCTGTTCCATCTGAGACCCCTAATCTTGTCTAGATATTGCTGATGCTACTTTGGATTGGTGGTTTCAACGCGAGCGTATTCGCCTGTTGCTGCGGGACAACAAGCGGTTTGTGGTGAGCAATCCTCAGAAGCAGAACCTTGGCAGCAGTTTTCTGTGAGATAGCCAATCAAACCATTCATCCCACCATAATTAGCTTTGCAGGTAATTGTGGTGCCTTTTCGCTCAGTCGTTATCAGCTCCGCATGTTTGAGTTGCTGTAAATGAAATGACAGCGTGGCATTGGGCACACCCAGTTTTTCAGCGATAGTGCCGACTGGTAGACCTGCATCGCCCGCTTGTACCAGCAAGCGAAAAATATCCAGCCGGGTTGCCTGCGCTAGCGCGCTAAGTGCATCAATGATTTTTTGTTTTTCCATATTTCTATATTTATGGAAATATGGAATACTGTCAAATGAAATTTTCAAGAGCCGCTTTAAACCACCCAACAGATATAGATCGAAAGCACGATGAAAACAACTAACAAGTGCATTGGTTTTTTTGAGCGTTATTTAAGTATCTGGGTATTGCTATGCATAGTGATTGGCATAGCCCTGGGACAAATGATGCCCGGCGCTTTTCAGTCATTAGGTGCAATGCAAGTAGCGGAAGTGAATATGCCGGTGGCCGTGCTGATCTGGCTCATGATTATCCCGATGCTGCTCAAGATAGATTTCCACGCACTGGCAGATGTTAAGCAACACTGGAAAGGCATAGGAGTTACGCTGTTTATTAACTGGGCAGTCAAGCCATTCTCGATGGCGGTGTTGGCGTGGCTGTTTATCCGTATATTATTTGCAGATTACCTGCCTGCAGAACAGCTTGATTCTTACGTTGCTGGCTTAATTTTACTGGCAGCTGCTCCTTGTACCGCCATGGTGTTTGTATGGAGTAACTTGTGTGATGGCGAGCCACACTTCACACTCAGCCAGGTAGCCCTTAATGATGCGATTATGCTGGTCGCCTTCGCGCCTATCGTCGCATTGTTACTTGGACTAGCCTCAATCACTATTCCATGGGCGACGCTGTTAATATCGGTTGGCTTGTATATCGTTTTTCCCGTCATCATTAGTCAGTTGATACGCAAGCTAGTATTGAAAAATACGGGTACGTATGGGCTGGATAAATTACTGACCACCCTGCAACCCTTGTCGATATTGGCGTTACTCGCAACGCTGCTATTGCTGTTCGGCTTTCAAGGACAACAGATTCTCGCCCAGCCTACCGTCATTGTACTGCTCGCTGTTCCTATCCTGATTCAGGTGTATTTCAACTCCGGTCTCGCTTACCTGCTTAATCGCAAATTAGGTGTTGCGCATTGTGTTGCAGGGCCATCTGCCTTGATAGGTGCCAGCAATTTCTTTGAGCTGGCAGTAGCCACTGCCATCGGCATTTTCGGGCTGAATTCGGGTGCGGCACTCGCCACTGTCGTCGGCGTGTTGATTGAGGTGCCAGTGATGCTGTCAGTAGTCAAAATAGTGAATCAATCTAAAGCGTGGTATGAACATGACTAATCATCAAAATAGTTCGCCCAATCTGGAGTCCCTGCCCAATGTCGATAGCAAACTGTTTCACCGTACCAACTCAGCTGCGCTATTCAGTCAAACACCAGCAAAGCATGCACCTAGATTTTTGCTGCTTTATGGCTCATTGCGCGAGCGATCTTACAGCCGACTATTAACACTAGAGGCCGCAAGGTTGCTGGAGGCCTTAGGTGGCGAGGTAAAAATATTTGACCCGCATGGCTTGCCATTACCGGATGACGCACCAGAAACTCACCCCAAAGTGCAGGAGTTGCGCGAACTGGTATTGTGGTCAGAAGGCATGGTGTGGTGCTCGCCGGAACGGCACGGTGCCATGACCGGCATCATGAAAGCACAGATAGACTGGATACCACTCAGCATAGGCGCAATCAGGCCAACGCAGGGAAAGACGCTGGCAGTGATGGAGGTATCTGGCGGCTCACAGTCATTTAATGCCGTAAACCAGATGCGGGTGCTGGGAAGATGGATGCGCATGATCACCATCCCGAATCAATCTTCTGTCGCAAAGGCCTTCCAGGAGTTTGATGATGAAGGTCGCATGAAACCTTCGGCTTATTACGATAGAGTGGTAGACGTGATGGAGGAGCTGGTGAAGTTCACCCTGCTGACTAGGGACGTCTCCAGCTTGCTGCTTGATCGCTATAGTGAGCGCAAGGAAACTGCAGAGGCCATATCCAGGAAGGTCAAGCAAACAGTGCTCTAATAGCCAGTAATCCAGCTACGTAGAAAACCTATTGAATTGCAGTGAAAATTACGCTGACTCGCGTACCCTGATTGTGATCTCCGTCTCCCAAAGTCACTTTAGCCTGATGTAAATGCGCAATTTCCATCACAATGGCCAGGCCCAACCCACTACCCTCTTGCTGCGTGCCAATCACGCGATGGAAGCGCTCAAATACGCGAGTTCTTTCTTCAACTGGAATACCAGATCCATTATCGACCACGCTCAAGATCACCTCATGATCCCGGCTAAATGTCTGTACAGTCACCTTCGCTCCCTGATGGCTGTAACGGATTGCATTGTCTATCAAGTTGTAGAGCAACTCTTTCAGGCGCTTGGCATCACCTTTAATTACAAGCTGGTTTATCAGGCCGATAGGCTTTTCATCAGTATTTTCATAGCCTAAATCAATACTCTTCTGCAACGCAGCAGGCACCATATCTATAGTCACCTCCTGTGCAATCTGAGCAATATCCAATAACTGCATATCCATGGTCCGCATCACTTCTGGCTGATTACGTGCCAGCATCAGCAATTGACTGACCATGTGAGATAAACGCTCCAAGCTTTTTGCAGTTTTTGCCAGATTAGCCTGCAGTTCAACGGGATCTCTTTCTTGCTGTGCCAACTCTAGCTGTGCTTGCATACCCGCGAGTGGGGTGCGCAACTCATGTGCAGCATCTGCAATAAAACGATTTTGTGACTCCAGCACATTGTTAAGCTGTTGCATGAACAGATTGACCGAATCAACCAGTACTTTCACTTCCTCCGGAATATCCGGCAACAACACGGGACTCAGGTCGCGATGCGAACGCTGTGATAGTGAACTATGCAGCTCCCAAAGTGGTTGCAGGCCGCGTTTGGTGCCAAACCATAGTAGCCCGACAGCTGCTAGTACCAGCACCAGTTGCGGCACGACGATACCTACAAGGATTTGATTGGCAAGGCGGGTACGCTTTTTAAGGGTTTCCGCGACCTGGATATAGACATGGCGCGAAACGGTGTGCGTGTTGATTTCAACATAGCTACTCACTACACGCGTGAGTTCACCGCGGACTGTGCTGTAGGCAAAATATGGCCTGGTACCCTGGCTCTGTGGTCGCTTCTGGAACCCGAGATCACGATCGCCGCCGATCAGTTTGCCATTGGCATCCATGATGTTGTAATACACGCGGTCAACCTGGTCGGACAGAATAGCCATGCGCACTTCCGGGCCTAACTGGAAGCGGTGGATGGGTTCTTTCGATTCACTGATCAGTTCGGCAATCGCAAAAGCTTCATCCGCTAGGGCATGATCAAATGCCTTGTGCTGAAAATGCATGGCGATTCGGTAGAGAATGGTGGAGTCGATAGCAATGAGGAACAGCAATGGCACCAGTAGCCATAGCAACAACTTTTTGCGCAGGGAGCGATTAGCCATCTTGCTCTTTATTCAGCAGGTAGCCCAGGCCACGTACAGTACGGATATTGATGCCATAGGGTTCCAGCTTCTTGCGCAGGCGGTGCACATAGACCTCAATGGCGTTATTGCCGACGTCTTCATTCCAGTTGCACAGATTTTCCACCATGCTGTCCTTGCTGACCACACGCCCCACCCTTAATAGCAGGGTCTCCAGCACGCTCAGCTCGCGCGGGGAGAAATCCAGGGCTTCGCCATTGGCAGTGACCAGCCTGTCGGTCGTATCAAAAGATAGCGGCCCGTATTTAATGGAAGAAGTGGTGACAGTGTGGCTGCGCCGGATATGCGCACGCAAGCGCGCTTCCAGCTCTGGCAGTTTGAATGGTTTGGATAGGTAGTCATCAGCGCCCAGATCAAGGCCTTTGACCTTGTCATCCACGCTGTCACGCGCGGTGAGTATGATGACAGGGGTGGTGATTTTTCTGGCACGCAGGCGCCGTAATACTTCGAAGCCGTCAATTCGAGGTAGGCCCAGGTCCAGGACTACCGCTTCGTACACTTGGTTGTGCATAGCCAGATCAGCTTCAACACCATCGCGCGCCCAGTCTACGGCGTAGCCCGACTTGATAAGGGATCGGTTTACGGCGTCACCTAGAGTGGCATCATCCTCAACCAACAAAATACGCATCCTGATTGCTCCTGCGTGCTTTAGAAAAGCATAATGTTGGCGAGAATAGCCAACCAGATATCTTTACTAACTATTGACTCTTCGATGCTTACTCTTGGACATCGGCCTGATGCTCATAGCGGCGCGCACGCACACCCGTTGCGAGCACATCAAGCAACTCCAGCGTGTCGTCCCAACCCAGGCAAGCATCAGTGATCGATTTGCCGTATTCCAGCGCACAGCCTGGAGTATGGTCCTGACGCCCTTCATGCAGGTGCGATTCCACCATCAAGCCAATAATACGGTCATCCCCATTCGCCAGCTGTCCGGCCACGTCCCTGGCAACTTCCATCTGCAGCTTGTACTGCTTGAGGCTATTGGCATGTGAGCAATCAATCATCACCTTGGCTGTCAGGCCTGAGGTAGCAAGCTCATGAGCGGCCGCATCAACGCTTGCAGCATCGTAGTTGGGCGTCTTTCCGCCCCGCAGGATGACATGGCAATCCTCATTACCTGCGGTAGAGATAATTGCAGAATGCCCTTCTTTGGTCACAGACAGGAAATGGTGCGGGCTTGCAGCAGCCTTGATCGCATCCACGGCGATACGGATATTGCCATCAGTACCGTTCTTGAAGCCGACCGGGCACGACAGGCCAGACGCCAGCTCACGATGCACCTGCGATTCGGTAGTGCGCGCACCGATGGCGCCCCAGCTCACCAGGTCAGCCGTGTATTGTGGCGTAATGGTGTCCAGGAATTCAGTGCCGGCTGGCATACCCAGTTCATTGACCTCAAGCATGAAGCGGCGTGCCAGCTCCAGGCCTTCATTAATCTTGAAGCTGCCATCCAGATGCGGGTCATTGATCAGGCCTTTCCAGCCCACCGTAGTACGCGGTTTTTCAAAGTACACGCGCATGACAATCAGCAGCTCTTTAGCGAACTTGTCACGCTGCTCTATCAGGCGCTTGGTGTACTCGATACCGGCAGCATAATCATGGATGGAACATGGGCCAATGATGACGAGCAGGCGATCATCGCCACTATGCAGAATCTTATGGATAGCAGCACGGGTAGTCAGGATATTGTCGGTCACCGACTGGCTCGCCTCAAGCTCATCGAGCAGCTCTGAAGGCGGCCTGAGCTCTTTAATCTCGATGATGCGGACATCATCTGTCGCGATTTTTTGGGATGGACTCATTTTAGTAACGGCTGAATATGCAGCGTTTCACACTTAAAAAATAGCCGCTTATTATAAAGGTCTGGCTAAGAAAATGTGGATACTATTCTAGTGGCCATTTGCTTGTGCATCATAGGCCGGATCTTTATAGCCCATTCTGTCTAGCACATGCTCGGTCATGCCTTTTGCCAACTCATGCTCACCCATAAACACTTTACCGACACTCTCTTTTTCAAGCATGCGCGACTCTTCTTCATTGTGCGTCCGCACCACGACTTCAATCGCTGGATTCAATGCCCGGGCTATAGTCACCATTTTGCGTACGCTGATAGTGTCAGGGGTGGCAATCACCAGCATCCCCGCTTTTGCGATATGGGCCTGTATCAGTACTGCTGGCTCTGAGGCATCACCGGATACAGCAGGTATATCACGAGCGCGCAGTTTCTTGACTATATCCCGGTTCTGCTCTGCCACGACGTAAGGAATTTTATGCTCGGTCAAGGATTCAGCTATGCGCCTGCCAACTCGTCCATAGCCTACCAGCACGACCTGACGGGAAAGATAAGCTTCTTCTACCGTCATAGGTAATTGAGCCAGAGGATCTTCGCGCGATTCCAGTCGCCGCGCCAATGCTGAACGCTGACGCAATATAGTTTGCAAAGGCTGTATGGCTTTAAACAGTAAGGAGTTAAATGCAATTGAAATCAGCGCACCGGCAAGTATCAGGCTTTGGCCTTCTGCGGAGAGCAAGCCAAGCCCTACTCCCATTCCAGCCAGGATAAATGAGAACTCGCCAATCTGCGCCAGGCTGGCACCTACCGTTAAAGCGGTATTCAGTGGATAGCGAAATGCCAGCACCAGCAGAATGGCTGCTAATGTCTTACCGACCATGATGATGGCGGTTACTGCAAGTACCTTGACTGGTTCGGATAGCAACACGCTAGGGTCAAACAGCATACCGACCGAGACAAAGAACAGAACGGAGAATGCATCGCGCAGTGGCAAGGATTCTTCTGCCGCGCGATGGCTGAACTCAGACTCCCGCATCATCATGCCCGCAAAAAAGGCACCGAGCGCAAAAGAAACATCGAACATCTTGGCCGAACCATAGGCAACACCTACCGCCGCCGCCAGCACGCAAAGCGTGAACAGTTCACGCGAACCGGTACGCGCCACTAGCCACAACAGTTTGGGGAATGCCCTGCGGCCAACGATCAGCATGATGGCAATAAATGCCACCACCTTCGCCAGGGTGATGCCGATTGTCACCCATATCCCGCTGTCGCTGGCAGCAACAGCATGTGT
Source organism: Methylophilaceae bacterium (assembly GCA_035459965.1). Taxonomy (GTDB): domain Bacteria; phylum Pseudomonadota; class Gammaproteobacteria; order Burkholderiales; family Methylophilaceae; genus DATHXC01. The sequence goes on along the minus strand of DATHXC010000004.1, from coordinate 554,785 downwards.
TGCTGCTGTTGCCGAATCGGGCTTGGCGCCAAGCAAGCCTGCCAGTACGGGGAGCAACACCAGTACTAGTACCATGATGAGGTCTTCTACAATTAGCCAGCCTACTGCAATCTGCCCGTTGACCGATTCCAGCGCACCACGACTCTCTAAAGCACGCAGCAACACCACCGTACTGGCTACCGAGAGGGCAAGACCAAACACGAGCGCAGCTCCAATATCCCAGCCCCAGTACATGGCAGTACCCACGCCAAGCCCAGTTGCCACCAATATCTGGAACAGTGCACCGGGAATTGCAATTCTGCGTACTGCCAGCAAGTCTTTAAGGGAAAAATGCAAACCTACGCCAAACATCAGCAACATCACGCCGATTTCGGCAAGCTGCCCAGCAAGTGCCACATCGGCAACGAATCCCGGCGTTGCTGGGCCGATCACGATCCCAGCGAGCAAGTAACCGACCAATGGCGGCATACGCAACTTTGCAGCGACAAAGCCCATAATCAAGGCGAGACCCAGCGCGGCAGAAATGGTGGAAATTAAGCTAACGTCATGAGGCATTCAAACAACTTTCTTGATTAAACGTGATTTAAAGAGAATGAGTATTCAGGTGGTGAGATTATGACTTTTCTTTATTACTTCACAATTAAGTCCTAAGATTTAGGGGCGAAGTTCAAACTTAAGTAAAATTCAGCCGACCATTGAAGTAGCCAATGACAATCTTTTAGATAAATGCTGAATAAAAACACGCGCAAAACTGGTACAAGACATAATTAAAACTGATAGTATTACAAGTACATAATAACATTAATATTCGTTCTTCATTTCCATCTAACCAACCTAAAAGAAACCGGGATTATGATTACAAAAAACACAGACATTGGCCTCGTTGGTCTAGCAGTAATGGGGCAGAACCTTGCATTAAATATTGCGGATCATGGTTACAAGATTTCTGTTTACAACCGTAATCCCGAAAAAACCACCGAATTTATCGAGTACTGCAAAAAGAGCGAACCCTCAGCAGACAACCTGATTGGCTTCCAGGATATGGCCAGCTTCGTGCTCAGTATTAAGCGTCCGCGCAAGATCGTACTGCTGGTCAAGGCTGGCAGTGCGACTGATGTCACTATCAACGCGCTGGTGCCTTTCCTGGAAGAAGGCGACATCATTATTGACGGCGGTAATGCATTGTGGACAGATACCATCCGTCGCGAAAAAGAGCTCAGCGCCAAAGGTTTGGAATTCGTAGGTTCCGGCGTTTCCGGTGGTGAAACCGGCGCGCGTTTCGGCCCCTCCCTCATGCCGGGCGGTACACGCAAGGCATGGGCATCGCTTGAGCCGATCTGGCGCGATATCGCTGCCAAGGTCGATTCAAAGACTGGCGAACCGCTTGAAGGTGCAAAACCAGGCAAGCCAGTAGTTGGTGGCTTTCCATGTACAGAATATGTGGGCCCGGACGGTGCCGGCCATTATGTGAAGATGGTGCATAACGGTATTGAGTACATTGATATGCAGTTGATCTGTGAAGCGTACTGGCTGATGAAGAATCTGCTGGGCATGCAGGCAGATGAAATTGGCGCTGTGTTCAAGGAATGGAATAAAGGTGAACTCTCCAGCTTCCTGATCGAAATCACTGGCGACATCCTGCAACAAAAAGACCCTGCAGGGGATGGATTCCTGGTGGATAAGATCCTGGATACCGCAGGTCAAAAAGGCACTGGTCAATGGACAGCCGCAAACGCATTGGAGCTTGGCGCACCAGCAAATGCAATTGCTGCAGCAGTGTATGCCCGTGCACTTTCAAGCCTGAAAGAAGAGCGTGTGGCAGCCAGCAAGATTCTGCAAGGCCCGGTCATCAAGCATGAGACCGATAAAAAAGAAATTATCGAAGCCATCAAGAATGCCTTATATTGCTCAAAAATCTGCGCATACGCTCAAGGCTTCCAGCTGTTTGATAAAGCCCAGGTTGCATACAACTGGAATCTTAACTTTGGCGAACTCGCACAAATCTGGCGTGGTGGCTGCATCATCCGCGCACGCTTCCTGCAAAAGATCACCGACGCTTATGCATTGAATTCTAGCCTCAAGAACCTGATGCTGGACCCTTACTTCACCAATGCCATGAACGAAGGTCAGGCTGGATGGCGTAAAGTGATTGCCTTGGCAGTCACCAATGGTATTCCTGCGCAAGGTTTTGCGGCGGCACTGGCTTATTATGATGGCTACCGCAGTGCAGTATTGCCAGCCAATCTGCTGCAAGGTCAACGTGATTATTTCGGTGCACATACCTACGAACGTACCGACAAGCCTAGAGGCGAGTTCTTCCATGTGGATTGGCCAGAAACACCGCGCGTACAAATAGAGATTTAATCTTTAGGCCTTTTGTTTTGGATATTTAAGCAATAAAAAAGCCTGCATATGCAGGCTTTTTTATTGTCCAATTTATATCTGAGCTTAGAATGTACCAGCCTGTATGAACTCCACCTTGTAGCCATCAGGATCCTCGATGAAGGCAATTACTGTGGTGCCATGCATCATCGGGCCCGCTTCACGAATGACCTTGCCACCCGCTGACTTGACCTTTTCACATGCCGCATAGGCATCATCTACCTCGATAGCGATATGGCCGTAAGCCTTGCCCATATCGTAGCTTTCAACGCCATAGTTGTAAGTAAGCTCAAGCACGGTATGGTCTTTTTCTGCGCCATACCCCAAAAAAGCCAGGGTAAATTTTCCGTCAGGATAATCATGCTGCCTTAGCACTTGCATGCCTAATACTTCTGTGTAGAACTTGATTGAGCTTTCAAGATTGCCTACCCTTAACATCGTGTGTAATAAACGCATGCTTTTCTCCTCAGTCGGTTTTAACTGTTGTGCTTTTAGTGGCTGTAATAGTGTAGTACTTGTCCATCAGTTGCTCTTTATTTTCCACCACATCCGGGTTAAACGGGATGCAGTCTATCGGGCACACTTCCTGGCATTGCGGGGTATTGAAGTGCCCGACACATTCAGTACACAGATCAGGATTAATGACATAAATCTCCTCGCCCTGGAAGATTGCCCCATTCGGGCATTCGGGCTCGCACACATCACAGTTGATGCATTCATCGGTAATCATTAATGCCATGCTCTTTGCCTATTTTTTCTGGGCGATTTCATGCAGTTTGGTTTGGATATGATCCTGCACCAGCGGTGATACGAACTTGGTCACATCTCCACCCAGCATCGCCACTTCACGCACCAGGCTGGCAGAAATAAACATATATTGCTCTGAAGGCGTCAAAAACAGGGATTCCACCTGTGGGAACAGCTTGCGGTTCATACCCGCCAACTGGAACTCATATTCAAAATCCGATGCAGCGCGCAGGCCACGCACGATCACGCGTGCCCCCTGCTCCTGGACAAAATGCATGAGCAATCCCGAGAAGCCCATCACGGTCACATTGGGGCAGTCTTTCAGTACACTGGCGGCCAATGCCACACGTTCATCCAGATCAAAAAATGGTTTTTTACCGGGATTCTGTGCCACTGCGACAATCACCTCGGAGAACAGGCCGGCGGCACGTCGCACAATATCTTCATGGCCCAGGGTCATGGGGTCAAAGGTACCGGGGTAAACAACTTTAAGATTTTTCTGCATTTCAGGCTACCTGTGAAAACTGCAAGTACTTTAGGGCAATGTCTTAATTAATTGCATTGATTCATTACACCAATTTTAACAGGCTAATGATTTTTTGAATAACTGGCTGCTTTTGACTACTAGCGTTTTGACGAGCTAACGGCTTTTCAACAGATGGTAAAAGACACTACCGGCCTTGCCATGCTTGATCACTTGCCACTGTACATCATCAGTTAGCGCATATTCCGCTTCGACATATAGCAGGCCATCCGCAGCAATATGCTGTGACATCAGTGGCAAGAGCTTAGCCAGCCAGTCCTGATGGTAAGGCGGGTCGAGAAAGATCACATCAAACAGTTGCCTGTTTTGTGCTAGGAACTGCATGGCATCCAGATTCAAGACTTGCGCTGCTTCCGCTTTTAGCAGTTGCTTATTTTGCTGCAATGCAAGGTAAGCTGGCTTCGCTTTTTCCACCATCACCGCCAGCTTTGCGCCACGCGACAGCGCCTCAAATCCCATGACACCGGTACCAGAAAATAAATCAAGGCAGCTCAGGCCGTGCAGTTCTTGCCCCAGCCAGTTGAACAAGGTCTGCCTGACCCGGTCGGGGGTTGGCCTTAAACCGGGCACATCAGGGAATGTCAGCAAGCGACTGCGCCACTCCCCTCCGCCTATACGAACGCGGTTAGTTGCCGCCACCGACTACAATCGTCACGAGCTTGTCAGCCTTGATACGGCGATTAAATGCATCCTTGATTTGGCCTGCAGTCACCTTGCTGACCTGTGCGCTAAAATCATCCAGGTAGGTCAATGGCAATTTGTAAAAGCCGATCACCGCCAGATAATCCAGAATCTTGGCGTTGCTATCCAGGCGTAAGGGGAAGCCACCCGTAATATTCTGCTTGGCCGCTTTCAACTCCTTTTCAGTCACACCGTCAGCAATGAATTTATCCAGCGTCTCATGCACCAGCTTGAGCGCAGCATCCGCCTGGTCACGCTTGGTTTGCAAGCCGACTTGAAATGGGCCGAGCTCAGACATAGGCATAAAGTAACTGTAGACGCTATATACCAGGCCGCGCTTTTCGCGTACTTCTTCTGTCAGGCGTGATACGAAACCGCCACCCCCCAGAATATAATTGCCGACATAAAGCGGGAAGTAATCAGCATCACCGCGCTTGACCCCGGGATACCCCAGCAGGATGTGTGACTGACTGGCAGGGTGCGGGATACGATCTTCTTTAGCCTGGTCAGGATAAGGTACTGCCGGTAGCGGTGATGTAGCAGCCACCTGAGGCAAACCAACAGAAATACGCTCCGCCAATTGTTCAGCTTGAGCACGGCTCATATCTCCAATCAAGGCAATGACTGCACCTTTAGCGCCGTAATAAGTACCGTAAAACTTCTGCAGATCATCACGCTTGATGGCGGCAATTGTTTCTGGCTCCTCATCCAGAGAATAAGGATGGCTGCCATACAAGGCCTTCATGAAGGCCTTGCTGGCAATGCTTGCAGGCTGTGTGGCTGACTCACGAAGGCCAGCAATGATCCTGGCTTTTTCACGCTCCAGTACGGCCTGCGGGAAGTCAGGCTTATGCAGGATACTGGTATATACGTCCAGTGCCTGATCACGTTCACGTGCGCTACTCAAGGTACGGAGCTTGAAGCTAGCACGGTCTGCATCCAGCTCACCACCCAACACAGCACCTACATCTGCCATGCGCTTGGAGATCGCCTCATCGGTCATGCCTGCGGCACCCAACGTCATCAGGTATTTAGTCACCGCAGCAATACCTGCCTTGGAGGGCGATTCATCACGTGCATTACCTGCAGCAAAATTGACACTCAGGTCAATGATGGGCAGATCATGATTCTCAACGAAATAAACTTCGCTGCCTTCTGCAGTCTGCCATTGCTGAATCTTCAAGCCTGCTTGTGCCTGTAAACTGAACAGGCCGACGACAGCAACTAACAATAAATTCTTTATGAATGTCTTAATGTACATGTGGTTTCCCCTGTGGCTTGGCATTTGCATCTATAGGCTGGGGATCCAGGGTTGCAATAGTGAGGTTGTCCTTCACCAGGTATTTTTTAGCAACAGCCTGAACCTGCTCTGGCGTCACGGCTTTCAGCCTGGCTGGGTAATCTTTCAGTATCTGCCATGAGAAGCCGGAAATCTCGAGCTGGCCGATCTGCATACCCTGGTAAAACATGGAATCACGCTGGTAGACATCTGCAGCAATCACCTGCGCCTTCACGCGATCAAGCTCTTCGGTAGTTACGCCCGCATCCTTGATCAGCTCAATCTGCTGCAATAATGCCGCCTCGATATCAGCTGCTGTCTTGCCTTCGCTGGGGGTGCCTTCAATCTCGAATATGGCCTGGCGCCCGCGCTCCACCATGTCGTAACCTGCACCTACATCCACGGCTACCTGGGATTGACGCACCAGGTTCTGGTTAAGTCGCGCAGAGGGGTTGCCATCGAGCACGCCTGCCAGGATTTCCAGGGCATAGGGCTCCCAGTCTTTTACTGCATCATTCAGCGCTGGCACATGGTAGCCCATCAGCACATAGGGCAGCTTGGCTGGTGCCTTGACGATAAGCCGACGTTCGCCTATCTGCTCCGGCTCCACCTGTGGCTTACGCGCTGGCAAGACATGTGGCTTGATTGGGCCAAAATACTGTTTGGCAAGCTTCAATACCTCCTGCGCTTTCACATCACCAACCACTACCAGGATGGCGTTATTCGGTGCATACCAGGTGTGGTACCACTCACGCGCATCTTCTACTTTCATGTTTTCCAGGTCATTCATCCAGCCGACTACCGGGCGACCGTAAGGATGCACTTTATAAATGGTCGATTGAAATTGCTCGTTGACCTTTGATTGCGGCTTGTCTTCCGTACGCCAGCGGCGCTCCTCCATTACCACCTTGATTTCCTTGGAGAACTCTTCTTCGGTCAGCTGCAGATTAGCCATGCGATCCGCTTCCAGCTTCATCGATAGCGGCAACTGGGATTTTTCAAGTTGCTGAAAATAAACGGTCTGGTCGGTCGAGGTAAAAGCATTCTCTTTACCACCAGCTGCAGCAATCAGTCGTGAAAACTGTCCTGCCTTGTACTCTTTAGTCCCCTTGAACATCATGTGCTCAAGCACATGGGCCACCCCGGTTTTACCATTGACTTCATCCAGGCTACCGGCGCGATACCACACTTGCGACACTACTACCGGTGAGCGGTGATCCTCCTGAACGATCAGCCTTAATCCGTTGTCTAGCTTGAACTCTGTAATATCAGCCGCATGAACTGCAATGGGCACAAAAGCTAACAGCATTAATAATTGCTTGGTACTTTTTCTTATAGTCACGCCAGGATTCTCCTTTTATTGCCTGCATTATAGCGGTATGCGCTCAGGCCCATCATACAAAGCACCAGTCTGACCAAGGTAAAACTATGTTAGTTCGTAGCGTGCATGGGTAATTGCGACTAAAATAACGCAACACTACAAGTTAACTGCCATGTTCGATTTTTTCAAAAAAGACAAATCCCCAAAACCTGCACAAGACACAGCGCAAAGCGCTGGCGAAGTCATCAACACTGCCCCGCAGGCAGGCGGCCAGAATAGTCCCGTACGTGTCAATGCCAATGTGCCGGAGACTCAAGCCAGCTGGACTGAGCGCCTGAAACAAGGACTTGCCAGGACACGCAGCCAGCTTGGCAATCAACTGGCCAGCCTGTTTAACGGCGGCAAGATCGATGAAGATGTCTATGAAGAGCTGGAAACTATCCTGCTCACTTCCGATGTTGGCGTGTCTGCGACCAATGCATTGCTTGAGCAGATCAGGGGGCGTGTCAAACGACAGAACCTGAGTGATACCAGCCAGCTTAAGGAAGCATTGAAGCTATCTTTACTGGAACTGCTGGCCCCATTGGAAAAACCACTGGAAACAACAGGCCACCAGCCGTTTATTATCATGCTGACCGGTGTGAATGGTGCGGGTAAAACCACCACCATTGGCAAACTGGCTAACCTGTTCCAGGCACAGGGTAAGTCGGTGCTGATTGCAGCCGGAGATACCTTTCGGGCTGCCGCGCGCGAGCAATTGCAAGCGTGGGGGAAACGTAACAATGTGCATGTGGTGGCGAGCGAAGGCGGTGACCCGGCAGCCGTGATTTTCGATGCGGTGAATTCTGCCCGCGCCAAAGGTATTGATATCGTGCTGGCAGATACCGCCGGACGCCTGCCTACCCAGCTCAACCTGATGGATGAGATACGCAAGGTACAACGCGTCATCGACAAAGCCTTGCCGGGTGCGCCGCATGAGGTGTTATTGGTGCTGGATGCCAATACCGGGCAGAATGCAGTGACGCAAGTGAAGGCATTTGATGATGCCCTGGGCGTGACTGGACTGGTACTAAGCAAGCTGGATGGGACCGCCAAGGGTGGAGTGATTGCAGCTATCGCACAATCCCGCCCTATTCCCATCCGCTATATAGGCGTGGGCGAGAGCATAGGCGATTTGCGACCATTCAAAGCCAGTGAGTTTGTTGATGCGCTATTTGAATAACAGGATTAGATTGATGCCAAGCATAAAATTGCCACTAATTCAGTACTGCTTAAGTAGGACAGACTAATTCACATGATCAAATTTGACCAGGTCAGTAAACGCTACCCCGGTAGCCATGAGGCGCTACGGCAGATTTCATTTGAAATTGAGCAAGGCAGCCTGGTGTTTGTCACTGGTCACTCAGGTGCAGGCAAAAGTACGTTGTTAAAACTGATTGCGGCGATCGAACGCCCCACTTCCGGCACTGTGCTCATCGGCAACCAGAATGTCAGTAAATTACGTCCAGCCGCTGTGCCCTATCTAAGACGAAAATTCGGCCTGATTTTCCAGGACCACAAACTGTTGTATGACCGCAACTGCTTCGAGAATGTAGCGCTACCGCTTTATATTAACGGTGTCAGCGGCAACGAGGCTGGCAAGCGTATCCGTGCAGCGCTGGACAAAGTTGGCCTGCTGGACAAGGAAAAAGCCATGCCGATTACCCTCTCCGGCGGCGAACAACAGCGCCTGGCGATTGCACGCGCAGTAGTCAGCCGACCATCTATCCTGATTGCTGACGAACCTACCGGCAATCTGGATGAGAATTATGCTGCCGAGATCATGTCCTTCCTTTATGCCTTCCAGCAAGTTGGCGTGACCGTGATCATAGCTACCCATGAGCCACCTGCTGGCGCACCTGCCCCACACCAGATATTGCAGCTGGATCATGGCGTGTTAAATAATGCCGCGCTAAATAAGGGAGTGAACACCCATGAAGCAGTGGCTTAACCAGCATACACAGGCTTTGCACCAGGTACTCGGCCGCATGCGGCTTAACCTCATCGCCACCTTGATGATGTGTTGTGTCATGGGCGTGACGCTTTGCCTGCCTGGCATCCTGTATGTGATAGTAGATAACCTGAATCGCCTTGCTGGTGTAGTTCAAAATGAACCGCAACTCAGCCTGTTTCTCAAACTCGATGCTTCGGCTGAGACTATCGCAACACTTGATAAACAGTTGCAGAATCACCCTGATATCAAAAGCTACCGCTTCGAGAATAAGGATAAAGCCTGGCAACAATTACAACTGAATGCTGGCACTGCAGGGGTTGCCAATAGCCTTGAAAAAAATCCGCTACCCGATGCGTATTTTGTGTACCCCAAAGCCATTGATCCTGACACGATAGACCGCCTGCAAAAAGAGATGCAGCAATGGCCGGGAGTAGAGTTGGCTCAAGCCGATGCCAACTGGATTAAACGACTTGATGCAGTACTCAAACTAGGTAAAAAGGCTATCCTGGTGCTGGGGGTGTTGTTAGGCTTCGCACTCATCGCCATTATCGGCAATACCATACGTCTGCAAATACTCACGCAGCGCGAGGAGATTGAAGTCAGTACGTTGATAGGAGCGACTGACAGGTTTATACGCCGCCCATTCCTGTATGCCGGGGCGCTTTATGGTCTGGGTGGTGGTATTGCTGCCTGGTTGATTTTGGCTGGAGTGATCCAGCTATTTAATTTCTCGGTGGCAGATATTGCCGAACTCTATGCCAGTAACTTCAGTCTCATGTTACCGCAGCCAATTGCCAACATAGCCATGGTATTGAGTGCGGTGTGCCTGGGCTGGCTGGGATCGTATATTGCTGTTGGTCGATCGTTGGCACGGCTTAAGCTTAATTAATTTAGCTTAGCTATTCGAAAGCTTGAATCAAGTCGAAAGTCTGGATCAAGCTTGGTTGATATCAGGCTTTAATAATTCGCAATGTTTCCTCCACATTTGTCTACTTGCCAATAAACGTGCATCAAAATTGAGGGTATACGCTTGAGCAGCACGCAAGACTTTGATCAGAAAACTCAAAGCAATTCAGCAAAAGACATGATTAGCACTACTGCTCTTGTCTGGGAAATGCCTCCACGCGGAGATAGCTATTTCCAATTCCGCATCAGCCGCAACACCAGCATTGCGATTATTTTTTCGCTACTGGTGCATTTACTCTTGCTCATAACCCTTGCGCCAAAATTGCTGAATATAGGTGAGCCTCCGCCAGAAGGCCAGCAATCGCTTGTAGTGCAACTAAGTCAGCCGCCAGCTAAAAAGCAGGAGTTAGTCGAGCCGGTGCCTGACACACCGGAACCTGCCCCGGTACAACCTAAGCCCAAGCCTGCGCCCAAAATCAAAAGCAAGCCCGAGGTAAAGCCAAAGACCAAACCACAACCGGAATCTGTACCGGATGTGATGGCGGTAGACAAGCCAGCAATCAATAGTCTGAAAGTACCGCCACGCACAGTAACCCCAGACCAGTCAGCACCCACTGACATGGCATCGTATGTCAAGGCACAACGAGAACGTCGCCTTGCTGCACAAGGCTATACAGAAAAAGATGCATCCGAGGTTAATGCTAAAGATCATCCCATGAGTGAAGATGACCGAAGAAATGCCATTATCAAACGCAATCTGCAGCCGGACGGTACGAATGGCATCTTCCAGATTCGGGAGATTCGGTCACGCACCGCACAGTTCAGCTTCAAAGGCTGGAAAAATGATTACAGCAATGCGAGACAGGAACTGATTGAGGTACAAGCCGGGGCAGATGGGGATATAAACCGCGCTATCGTTAAACAAATGATCGCGATTATACGCAGGGACTATAGCGGCGATTTCAATTGGGAATCCCAGCGCCTTGGGCGCACAGTCATTCTATCAGCAAGGCAGCAGGACAATGATGGATTGGAAGATTTCCTGATCAAGGAGTTTTTTGGGGCTGGCGGGCTTAGTGCCAGGTAGCGCTTTTACAGACTGCTTGATGTAGCGGGGCAATAACGTCAAGATAATGACGTCAAGACATAGGCTCATATTGTAGTGCCATTTAACAATGAACTCACCTTGAGTGATAAACACTCCTTAAAAAGGTAGCAAATATGACGACCCCAGAAAAACCGCCAGAAAAGACACGTGTAAACATAGCGGAAAGCCGTCGCCACCAAATATTCCCCACCCTTAATGAAGCGCAATACCTGGTGCTGATGCAATATGGCGAGCAAAAGAAATATCGCAAAGGCGATATCCTTTTTCGTGAAGGGGAGCGTCATATCCCCATGTATGTGATTATCTCCGGCGCGGTGGCGATTGAACGTAATGGCGTTGATGGACCGCACCTTGTCACCACGCACAGGCCAGGCGTGTTTACTGGGGAAGTAGGCACCCTTGCAGGCAGGGCGGCCATTGCCACTGGGCGAGTGGTTGAGGACACAGAAGTCATTGTCATCAACGAGGCCTCGCTGCGTACGCTGGTCATTGCAGAAGCCGAGCTGAGTGAAACCATCATGCGTGCATTCATCCTGCGACGCGTGCAGTTCATCGAGGAGGAACACGGCGGGGTAATCATCATTGGCTCCCAGTCATCTGCAGAGACTTCAAGGCTGCGTGAGTTTTTAGCAAGAAATGCCCATCCGGTTGCCTATTTCGATATTGACGTGCACCCTGAAGCAGAAAGGCTGTTGAGTAAATTCGGCGTTACCGCAGCTGATATCCCCGTACTTATAAATGCGCAATCTGAAATGTTGAGCAAGCCAACCAATCGGGCAGCAGCCGATTTAATTGGCATCAGCCCCGACCAGCTCAACGGTAAATCCTTTGATGTGATTGTGGTGGGTGCCGGGCCGGGCGGTTTGGCGGCGGCAGTATATGCGGCATCAGAAGGCTTGAGCGTGCTGGTGCTGGATGCCAAGGCGCCAGGGGGGCAAGCTGGCAGCAGCTCCAAGATAGAAAATTACTTTGGCTTCCCAACAGGGATATCCGGGCAAGCCCTGGCTGGTCGGGGCATTTCCCAGGCACGTAAATTCGGTGCGGAAGTTGCAGTACCGGTAGAAGTCAGCAAGCTGATATGTGGTGCTGACAAGAAATTCAATATCCAATTGGATAATGGCGAAGAAGTGTTTGCCCGAGCGATGGTGATTGCGACAGGCGCACGTTATCGCAAACCCGCTTTACCCGGCCTGGAAAAATTCGAGGGGCGCGGCGTTTATTATGGCGCTTCATTTATGGAAGCCACCTTTTGCTCCAAGCTGGAAGTCATCGTCAATGGCGGGGGTAATTCTGCAGGACAGGCCGCTGTATTCCTGGCAGGGCATGCCAAACATGTCCATATCGTAGTGCGCGGCCCCGGGCTTGCTGCAAGCATGTCGCATTATCTTATTCAGCGCATCGAAGCCGCGCACAACATTACATTGCACACCCATACCGAGATAGAGGGGCTGCAGGGAGACACCAATCTGGAGATTGTGCAACTAAAGCGTGCTGGTGAACCTGTACGCGATCTGCCGATTGGGCATGTCTTCCTGTTTTTAGGTGCCGAACCCAATACCGGCTGGCTAAGTGATTGTGTAAAGCTGGATGCCAATGGCTTCGTGTTAACAGGGCCTGATGCCCAGAACCAGGACTGGCCGCTGGAGCGTGCGGCCTATTTCCTTGAAACCAGCCGCCCCGGAATATTCGCAGTGGGTGATGTCAGGAGTGGATCCGTGAAACGAGTGGCAGCAGCTGTGGGCGAAGGATCCGCTGCTATCCAATCGCTGCATGCATTCCTTGCTTCCTGATTAATCCTCACCTACGAACTTCAACCAAATCCATACATGCTGCTAAATTCATTGCACCAGTATTAACTGCTCACGCAGGCTATTGATGTCATTGGGCTCGCCACGAACCGTGAAGAAGGTGCCCTCACTCTCTGAGCGTTCGCCAAGTACCTGGCAGCTGGCGTAGATTTTGCCTCGTAGCTGCTGTGCTGACCAGGGTAGAAAAATCTCGGTTTCAAGTAGATCCTGCTGGAAAAACTCGACGATTTTCTGACGCAGCATCGCAACTTCATCTGGACGGCGAGCACTCATCACAACGCAATCCGGGTAACGTAGTCGCAATGCAGCCTCACACTCAGCTTGCGCTGTTGCATCGCCCACGTAGTCAATCTTATTAAAGACGCGAATGCGCGGTACGACATCTGCGCCGATTTCCTCAAGCACTTTATCTGTGACTTCAAGCTGCCGCTCAAAGCCGGGATCGCTTGCATCGATAACATGCAGCAGCAGCGATGCATCAAGTGCCTCGTCAAGCGTCGACTTAAAAGAGGCAACAAGGCCATGTGGCAAATTCTTGATGAAGCCGACGGTATCGCTAACCAGCACGCGCGGCACGCTTTCTGGGTAGATTGCACGCACCGTGGTATCCAGTGTGGCAAAAAGCTTATTCGCCACCAGCACTTCGCTACCGGTGAGTGCCCGCATTAAAGTAGACTTGCCTGCATTGGTATAACCAACAAGGGCTACACCCGCCAGACCCTGACGCTCTTGACGGCGCGCACGCTGCGTCCTGCGCTCGCCATCCATCACGACGATCTCCTGTTGCAGCTCGGCGATGCGGTCGCGAATCTTGCGTCTATCCAGCTCGGTATGTGACTCACCGCCTCCCCGGCCACCGGCACCGCTACGCTGCCGACCTTGTGGTCCAGCCAGTTTCGCGGCCTCGCGCAAGCGTGGGGCCATGTAACCAAGACGCGCGATCTCTACCTGGGCGCGTGCTGCGCGCGAGCGGGCATTACGGTGAAAGATTTCAAGGATGACCATGGTGCGGTCCATCACCTCACAGCCCACTTCTTTTTCCAGGTTACGCGCCTGCGATGGGGAAATTTCGTGGTCAACCAGGACAGCGTCAATGTAGCGCGAACCCGGAGCGGCTTCTTCAGTTTCGTTAAGAGCGCTCACATAACTACGTATTTCCTCGCGCTTACCCACGCCAAGATAGCCCGTGATATCGAAGCCTGAGCGTTTTTGCACAAACGTATGAACGACCTCGTAGCCCAGTGTTTTGGCAAGTTCGCGTAGCTCGCTAAGCGAAGCCTCTAACTCAATGTCACTCACACTCGGCAGCTGAACTGCCGCAACGACAGCGTATCTGGGTAAATCTTTTACTTCACTTTGCATTAGGAAATAACATCTCTCGAATTGGTGAAGCCAGATAGTACCTGCAAATGCAAGAGCCACCAGCATGTGTAATTACAGAAAGTATCAAAAAAGGAGAAAGTATGAAAAAAGCCCATACATGAAACTTTCACCCTCTAGCACTCTCTAACGTTGAGTGCTAAAATCATTTTATGAGTGAGACTAACTATATGAGCAACGCCTTAACATTGCCTACCATTTCTGCGCTAGATAGTCTGGATCAGTACATGCGTACGATCAAGGCCTTCCCTGTGCTGAGCGCAGAGGAAGAGCACAGCCTTGCAACACGCCTGAAGGCCAATAATGACCTTGAGGCTGCTAAAGGGCTAATCGTATCCCATTTACGCCTGGTTGCGAGCATTGCGCGCGGCTATGCAGGATATGGACTGCCACAAGCTGATTTAATTCAAGAAGGCAATATCGGGTTGATGAAAGCTGTAAAGCGCTTTGATCCTGACCGTGGTGTGCGCCTGGTGTCTTTTGCCATGCATTGGATCAAGGCTGAAATTCACGAATATATCGTGCGTAACTGGCGCCTGGTCAAGATTGCGACGACCAAGGCACAGCGTAAGCTATTCTTTAATTTACGTAGCATGAAACAAGGCACAGGCAGCCTGCAACCTGACGAAGTTGCACATATCGCCCGCGAGCTTAAGGTAAAGCCAGAAGAAGTGCTGGAAATGGAGTCCCGTATGGGAGGCCATGAGATTTCGCTGGAAGGAAATGCGGATGATGATACGGAAGACAATTTCAGCCCGATCGCCTACCTTGAAGATCAGAGACCAGAGCCATCCACCATGCTGGCCGACCTGGAAGATGAGCAAGGCCAAGCTACGGGATTAGCTAAGGCATTAGAAAGTCTGGATGAACGCAGTCGCCGTATTGTTCAGGCACGCTGGTTGCAGGAAGGCAGCGGCTCAACACTGCATGATTTAGCGGCTGAGTTTGGCGTTTCTGCCGAGCGTATCCGCCAGATTGAACAAAAAGCAATGGAGAAGATGAAGGGATTATTAATCAGTGCACATTAATGTGCACTGCAATTAGTCTTCAGTCGCCATCAAATATAGTTAATAAAAAAGCTGCCTATGGCAGCTTTTTTATTAACTTAAATATCAGGCTTTCGATATCAAGCAAAGAATATGACTGATAAAGCGCTCAACCATGACCATGTGATCAGTAGCACTACTATCGTCAAAGGAAGATTTTCAAAAGTAAAATAAGATTTCATACGTAGCCTTGCTCAGATTTTCAAAACTTAAGTATCAATTTTATGCTGATTAGGCGTTTGTTTCAACTGGTTAAATGGGATCATTGGGTCATCATCATCCATTAATATGCGCTGTGCCGGACCTTCCAAGTCATCATACTGGCCACTTCTAATTGCCCAGAATATACCAGCAGCAGCCAGACAAATAAAAACCACTGTCAGCCCCAACTGGAAAAAGAGCGTGTTTAAGCTCATGCGACCTGCTCTTGCTCCTCAGCAGCCACCTCAAAAGCCAGAGCGTTATACATATGCTGACGCAGCACACGCAGATCATTCACCTGGCTCTGTATGCTTTTTTCAATGCTTTCGAGTTCGCTGATACGGTCTTCCAGTGTGCCTGTTGCCTTGTAGATACGCTTGATACTTTCCAGGCGGCGACGCAGTTGCAATTGATGTTCACGCACCTGCGA
This sequence comes from Methylophilaceae bacterium, assembly GCA_035459965.1. GTDB lineage: Bacteria > Pseudomonadota > Gammaproteobacteria > Burkholderiales > Methylophilaceae > DATHXC01. The sequence continues at coordinate 538,959 of DATHXC010000004.1, read as the reverse complement.
TTCCATAGGCGCAATCACGGCTTTCAGCCAGGTTTCAACATCACGGTTTGCAACTTCATAGACATGAATCACCCGGCTGGCAAGCGTTTCAAAGAACTTCGAAGTCAGGTTCATTTTCTCATTGGTCAGCATATTAAGGGCAGTATTAAACTGCTCTTTGTAAGCGCGCTCAAGTTTAGCCAGCTCTTTTTGATAACGCAGGGTTGAGAAAACTGGCGGAGTCACTTCACGCAAACCATGCTCTTCAGCAAATTTCTCATACATGGCATCCATCATCTTCTTGATTTCTTCAATCTGTTCATCAGACTGAATCAGGCGATTCTTAAGGTCTGCGAAGAAATCATCCATGGCATCACGTATGGTTTTAGTGAACTTGGCGGAGATCATGTTCTCACGGGTCTTGATGACCTGCGCCTTCAATACTTCCATGCCCAGTAAGGTAAACAACTGATTAGTCTGTTGCGAAAACACACTACGCAACGCCTGAAAACGCTGCAGGCCTTTCTCAAAGTTCTCTTTGTCGAGCTTAACTTTATTCATCATGTGCTCGACTACATCTTCGTTCTTGCCGCGCAGGCCTTTTAACTCTTCCAGTTGTTCAGCCAGACCACGCAAACGTGCTTCGAGTATCAGTAAGGTATTGTTAATCAGATCAGAGATTTCGCCCTGGGTGTTGTCACGGACGATCTCTTTTTTAGAGTCTATTAACTCATTGGACAGCGCTTTTTCAAGTTCTGGTAAACGGCTTTTCTCCAACAAAGCTGCATCATCATTAACTTTTGCCAACAGGCCTTTTTGAGCGGAGATCGGGAAAATCTGATTAGCATTCAGGCCCAGCAAGGTAGCACTGGTATTGACCTGTTTGAGAATTTCCTTATTGATCTGGTCTTCGTCTTTCATTTCGTCCCAGAGCCCGTCGATCTTGTTCAGGACAGCCAGGCGACCCTTCTGTTTCCAGCGTGCACCGCTGATATATTTACGCCATACGTCACTCTCAGACTTGGTAACACCGGTATCGGCACCCAGGATAAACAGCACTGCATGGGCGTTAGGCAACATGTTCAATGTCAACTCAGGCTCAGTACCAATCGCATTCAACCCTGGCGTATCAAGAATCACCAAACCCTGTTCTAGCAATGGATGCGGGAAGTTAATCACGGCATAGCGCCAGCAAGGAATATCGACTGTGCCATCAGGGTTAAGGGTCATTACATCATCAGCGCTGGTAGGGTCATACAGGCCATAACGCTCTGCGTCCTGCACGGAAACACGTTTGGTCTGGCTGACTTCATTGAATGCAGTCACCATGCTCTCGCTGGATTCAACATCGAATTCAAAAACACGCCACTCATCAGGGTAGCGCTTGTATTCGGTGGTCGTTGCATCTGAAGCACGGGTTTCAATCGGTAATAATTGAAGAGATGATGGCTTGCTTGAGTCATACATCAATTCGGTTGGGCACATAGTGGTGCGGCCAGCACTGGATGGAAGCAAGCGTTTGCCGTAATCGGCAAAGAAAATAGCATTGATCAGTTCAGATTTACCACGGGAAAATTCGGCAACGAACGCGACGTGCAACTTATCTTCGTGCAGGCGCTCTAGCAATTGTTCTATACGCTGGTCAATTTGCGCATCATTCAGCTCTTGCTCATTCAGCCAGCTGTGATAGTCGCAAATCGTATCCACAAGCGCTTTACGCCATTCGGTGTAAGCGGCAAATTGATTTGCTAACTTGTTTTCGGCCATGATTGTTCCCAAGATGGTTTTTTATTAATATCACTCTAGCATGACTATGTAAATATTCAAACCAATCAGCCAACTAAGTCACATAACATGCCGTAATTTGTCACGTTTATAAATTCCCTTGAAAAATCTTCCGGAAATCTTGAGATTTTCGATATTTCTTGGATAACACTGACGTTGTTAGCGCAATCGAGCATGGCGATTCTGCTATCATCTTTCTTTTTTAATGGCTTTATCACATACGCAATGAGCGGCCTCACTCCAACTTCACCTCGCCCCACAGATATTCGCCTGCATCAGGCATCACGCCTGCTGGAGATTTCGTTTGATGACAATACCAATTGCATGCTGTCGTGCGAATTCCTGCGTGTATATTCCCCCTCCGCCGAGGTTCGTGGACATGGCACTGGGCAGGAGGTGCTACAAATAGGGAAAGAAGATGTGAATATCGTGGGCATAGAACCAGTTGGTCACTACGCCGTCAAATTAAGCTTCTCAGACGGCCACGACACTGGCCTGTATTCATGGGATTACCTGTACGATATTGCCACCAACTACGAAACGCTTTGGATGGAATATATCAGCAGGTTGGAACTGGCTGGCATCACTCGCAAAGCGCCCGAGCACAAAGTATCAGACTGAAGGAATGAGCATGAATGAACCATCACAAACCCACTTTGGTTTTCAAACAGTAGCCGAGAACGATAAAGCACGTAAAGTCGGTGAAGTTTTCCATTCGGTCGCACGAAAATATGACCTGATGAATGACGTTATGTCAGCCGGCTTGCATCGCACATGGAAGCGCTTTGCAGTGGAAATCAGCGGTGTAAAAACCGGTGATCGCGTGCTGGATGTAGCAGGTGGCAGTGGTGACCTATCACGCCTGTTTGCAAAGAAAGTGGGCAGCAATGGTCAAGTCGTACTTACTGACATCAATGCCTCGATGCTTGCTGTAGGTCGCGACCGCCTGATTGATGATGGCGTATCAGTACCAGCGCTGCAATGCAATGCCGAAAAATTGCCTTTCCCAGACCAGCATTTTGACTGTGTAATCGTGGCTTTTGGCCTGCGCAATATGACGCACAAAGACAAGGCGCTGGCAGAGATGCAGCGCGTACTTAAAATTGGCGGACGCCTCTTAGTGCTGGAGTTCTCTCAGGTCTGGAAGCCGTTGGCACCTCTGTATGACGCATATTCATTCAAGTTGCTACCGTTCATGGGCAAACTGTTTGCCAAGGATGCAGACAGTTACCAATACCTTGCAGAGTCTATCCGCATGCACCCGGACCAGGAAACGCTGCGCACGATGATGCTGGAAGCAGGATTAGCCAAGGTTGATTACTACAACCTGGCAGCCGGCGTGGTCGCGCTGCATAAAGGCTGGAAAATCTAGGCCACCACATGTTCAAATCTACCCTCACGCGACTTCTAAACCATATCATCCGGCAAAACAGCTGGGCAAAAACCGAGCTGTTGCCCTTCGGTGGAAAATCAGTCAGCTTCAAGATATTCCCTGTTACTGCCAGCCTGACTGTACTGGAAGATGGCGGCTTGGCAATCTCCGGTGAAAGTAATCAAGCAGATGCCACTGTGATTATTTCACCAAGCACAGCGCTGAGGATACTCGCCAATGATGAAAGCGCCATGACCCAGATTAAGATCGAGGGCGATGCTGAGCTGGCATCTGCGCTATCCAAGGTATTACGCAATATATCCTGGGATTTTGAAGAAGATTTAAGCAAGGTGATTGGGGATGCTCCCGCCTACCAGGTTGGGGAGTTCAGCAGGAAGTTTGCGACTGAGGCAAAGCAGCAGACCATCAACCTGGCTGAGATGTTGACCGAATATTTGCAGGAAGAAAGTGCTTCAATCGCGAAAAAGCGTCATGTTGAACAGTTTGTAAAGGATGTCGACACCCTGCGTGAAGATGCAGAACGTATCGAGAAACGCATGCAAAAACTATCCGCCCAACAAGTGGTAACAAAATCAAACGAAACTCCTGAGCAAACCAGTACTGAGCAACAAAACCAAATAATAGAAAACAAAGAATAAAAATTACTGATGCGCTTATTCCGGCTGGTTAAAATTATTTTCATTACGCTGCGCTTTGGCCTGGATGAGTTCATCCTCGGCCACACCAAGCTGAGGCCTTTGCAAAACATAGTCCGCCTGGCATTGTTCTGGCGCAACACCAACGACCCGCGCGGCAAACGCTTGCGACTGGCACTGGAAGCCTTGGGGCCGATATTTGTTAAGTTCGGGCAGATGTTATCCACGCGCCGCGACCTCATTCCACTCGATATCGCAGATGAACTGGCCAAGCTGCAGGATCGGGTTCCCCCATTCCCCTACGAGTCGGTAGCACAAATCATTGAGCTATCTTTTGGCGCGCCTGTGGATCAGGTCTTCTCGCAGTTCGACGTAGTACCGGTTGCCAGTGCTTCCGTCGCGCAGGTGCATTTTGCGCATCTGCCTGATGGCACACCAGTCGCGGTGAAGATATTGCGCCCCAACATCGGCATCGTGATAGAAAAAGACTTGGCCTTGCTGGATAGCGCAGCCTGGCTGTTGCAGAAAATATGGTCGGACGGCAAGCGCCTGAAGCCGCGTGAAGTGGTTGCTGAGTTTGGCAAGCATATTCATAGCGAACTTGATTTAATGCTGGAAGCTGCCAATTGCAGCCAGCTTGGCCGCAACTTCAAGGATGGTCGCCTGCTGCTTGTGCCAGAAGTTTACTGGGATTTCTGCCGTGAACAGGTGATGGTCATGCAGCGTATGGATGGCACACCGATCAATCGGGTAGATCATTTGCGTAGCATAGGGGTCGATATCCCGAAGCTCGCACGCGATGGGGTGGAGATCTTCTTCACCCAGGTGTTCCGGGATGGCTTCTTCCATGCTGATATGCATCCGGGCAATATCCAGGTAGCCGATGATGGCCGTTATGTCGCGCTGGATTTCGGCATCATGGGAACACTGACCGATACCGATAAACAATACCTCGCCCGTAACTTTCTTGCGTTCTTCCGCCGCGATTACCGCGAGGTAGCGCGCGCTCATATTGAATCAGGATGGGCACCAAAAGACACGCCGCTGGATGAGTTTGAAACCGCTATCCGTGCAGTTTGCGAGCCTATTTTCGATAAGCCGCTGCATGAGATTTCTTTTGGCCGCGTGCTGTTACGCCTGTTCCAGACTTCTCGCCGTTTTGGCGTGGAAATCCAGCCCCAGCTTACAATGTTGCAAAAAACTCTATTGAATGTAGAAGGCCTTGGGCGCGACCTTGACCCAAATCTGGATTTATGGAAAACAGCGCAGCCATTCCTGGAACGCTGGATGTCAGAGCAAATTGGCTGGCGCAGTGTGCTCAAGCGCATCCAGGAAGAAGCGCCGACCTGGAGCGCAATCTTGCCGACACTGCCAAGAACAATCGACGCATTCCTGCGCCGGAATAATAATGCTGAATTGGTTCTGGAACTTGAAAAAATCAGGCAGCAACAAAAACATCAAACACTGGCATTAAGGCTGATGGCGCTGGGTTTAATTGCACTGCTAGTGATTGAGTGCGTGCGCTATTGCAAATGGATTGCCATTTAGTAACGTTTCACGGCGCACCAACAATTCGCTTTGCTTTTTCCACATCGACTCGTAACAACTCTGCAATATCGCGATAATCGTCAGGCAAGGCCGCATCATCCCAGCCATTACTGGAATGCCTTGCCAGATTAACTGCCACACTCACATTCTTCACCCGGCGATCGTTAGAATTGCCTTCCTGAATTAACTGGGATAGCAGCCCGGGTAGCTGGCAGACATCGTCCAGCTGCTTTTGCAGATCGAGGATGCGGAATCCCAACACCTGCTCCTGCACTACATGGCTGCGCAAGGTTTTATCCGCACTTTGCAGCGCATAGATTTTATTCATACTATCCGGCGCAAAGCACAGCAACAACATCTCAGCGAGATCATGCAGCAAAGATGCCATATACACTTCTTCGGCGCGCAAATCATAAAGCATTGCGGCCCAATCACCTGCAAACCTGGCCGCACGATGCGCACGATGAATCAGTTTCAATAAATGTGTTAATGCAGTCAGATTGGTTTTCAGCACATCCTGTACCAGTGGCTCAGGAGGCAGATTCTTGAAGAACGCGGTCATGCCCATCATCATCACGGCCTGCTCGGCAGAGACCAGATCCTGCTGCTGGCTTTTATGTTTATGGGTCTGGGCGTAGCGCAACAGGCGGAAAGTCATCATCGGATCTTGTACCACGACAGAACTGATGCTGCGGGCACTGATCTTGTCTTCGTCTTCCTGCAGTCGCGCCATTTCCTTGGCGGTATGCTTGAGTACAGGAATATCCGCCTTGCTTAAAAAAACTACCCAGTCATTGATATCTTTCGGCTTGGTGTTATCTGTTTCCAGGCTCATTCATTAATCTCCTCACTTGCTATCGCCAACTACCTCAATTTTTCAAGGCTGACTTGGACACCATGCAGTTTTACTGGCATTTCATCACAGCATAATCGCAAGGTAGCCGGATACAAGCCCCGAAAAGAGCAGTAAACCTGTTGCTAACTGATGAATTGGGTAACTGCTGATAAATGAGCCTGTAACCAGGCAAACAACGTTTACGAGGGGATAAGGATACGACTATTTCTGGCAGACCAAGCAGTAAAAAGTTGAGCGCTGACCCTGCTTCAACAACATGATTTGAGACTGGCATATTTTGCACGGCTGGCCGGTGCGGCCGTACACAAAATACTCCTGCTGGAAGTACCCTGGATTACCATCAGCACCGAAGAAGTCGCGCAGACTGCTACCGCCTGCCCGAATGGCATCTGCCAAGGTGCCCTTGATTTCTTGCACCAAACGCACACAACTGGCCTTGGTGAGCTTGTTTGCAGGCGTTTTCGGATGAATTCTTGCGCGGAATAGCGATTCACTCGCGTAGATATTGCCTACTCCAACCACCAGATGACTATCCATAATCGTAGTCTTGATGGCCGCAGTGCGGGTGCGAATATGCTGGTAAAGGTATTCGCCTGTAAAGCCCTCTTCAAGAGGCTCCGGCCCTAGTGGCGCAATCAGCATATGCTCGCTAGGTTCACCGTCAATCCACAACACGGCACCGAATCTGCGTGGATCGCGTAGACGCAATACATGGCCGCTCATAAAGCGGATATCAAAATGGTCATGCTTGGCTGCAGGCTCATTTTGTTCCAACAGGCAAATACGGCCGGACATGCCAAGATGCAGAATAAGCGTGCCTGTATCAAACCGTGCCAGAATATATTTGGCACGGCGAGTTAAAGACAGAAGTGTTTGCTTAGGTAAGGTTTCAGCAAGATGACCTGGGATAGGCCAGCGCAATGAAGCGTTGCGGATGATAACCTGATCGACCTTGAGGTTTAACAGCGGCGCCATGCCCCGCATCGTGGTCTCAACTTCAGGTAATTCAGGCATGGCGAGTCAGCTATCTAAGCAGGAAAAGCTTTACGGAACAATGCCGACTGGCGGATTCAACAGTGTAAAGCCTATATCCTGGGTGATGTGATACAGCATGCCTTCATCGGGCCGACCCAGCAGCAACTGAGGCGATTCCTGCAACTTGTCGAAATGCACTTTACTGCCATCCTTGAGTTTGACTTCAAATGAAGGCAATGTCGCTTTACGGTCAGGCGTATAGGGCTCAACCGATTGCACACTCATGTGTGTCCAGTAGGAATCGAACCACTCGTTCATCTCGTTCTGGTCAATCTTGGCTTTGGGCGCAGTGGCCGTCCACTTGCCGTTGACCATATCCACATTGAGTCGTGTTTCTTCCCATTGCTCCAGATGCGAAAAGTCAAAACCGACTATCTTCTCACTTGGCTTCATCGGGCTTTTGTCGAGGAACTCCGTGAGTTGCACCTGTGCCGACTCCGAGTAACTCACCGGTAGCATATACACCGCATCTTTATAGACCACGTATTGCGCCTCAGTCACCGGATTGAAAGTGCCGAAAAGGAACTCATCATCACCCAACTTCAACTTCAGGCGAGGTTTATCCAGTCCAAAACGTGCTAGGTCATCTGCAGGAAACTTATCACTACTTTTAGCCGCCACAATAGACAGCATCCTGTTCACCATCATCTGGTCAGCACGGGCTTTATAAGGCTGTGCAACATACCAGTAGCCATCTATCTTTTCAAATACGACAGGTGCCTTGGTTGGTTGCTCCACGCTAGCCCTGTTAATGTCAGCCAGTTTAAGTGTAGAGATTTCATAACTCTGGCTGACCTTGGCTTCAGTCCTGGGGCGTGTATAGATAAACGCCGCTACGCCTAGAATCAGGACCAGTAGGATTAAATTAACGAACCAGCGTGCTTTCATGAAGAGATTTCCTTAGCGCTGATATTCATCAGGCTTTTCTGCGTTTCCACCAAATTGTCACGCCGGCAATCAGCAATGCGATAGGCAAGATTAAACGGAAACCGAAGAATACTGCCATGGCGACAAATCTGCCCCAGGCCGTGGTCGGTATATTCACGTTCACGTCTTTAAGTGGCTTGGGCTGGATAGTTATCAGGCTGTCATCACCTGCCAGCCAGTTCACCATATTCACGCCAAGGTCGAGATTGCCACCATTGCCGATAAACGTATTCGCCAGGAAATTGCCGTTACCGACCACCACCACACGCTGACCTTTTTTACCGTACTTGCGCTCAAGCGCAACCGCAACATTGATAGGGCCACGAATGTCTTTTTTCTCATCGTAGCTCTGCTTACCGTCAACCACGCCAGTCTCTAACCAGCCGTTAGCAGCCACCTCGATCAAGCGGCTGACTTCCCAGCCATTGTCATCAGTCCCGTGGGCTTCCACCATGCGCGCCTCAGGGAATAAGGTTCGCAGCATGAAGCCTTTAGTGATGGCATGCTCTCCGTATTGGTTGGCAAACGCCACTTTTGAGTCAGCTCCCTGCTGTGCAGAAGATAGATCGATCACCATGCCCGGAGTAATTTGCAGGCCGAGGTATTCGGCAACTGGTTGCAGTCCGCGCATTTTTTCGTCATCTAGCAGCCATAGTAAATTGCCGCCAGCCTCCAGGTACTCTTTAATCTTCTTCGCTTCGATATCCGTCACATCCACTTGCGGGCTGGCAATAACCAGCATGGCGCCATTGCTTGGGACCTGCTGGGCAATAGTCAAATCAGGATTAGCTAATTTAAAGCCCTTCTTTTCCAGCTGTGCGCCAAACTCGCCCAGGTCATGGTTTTTCACGCCGATCAGGTTGCGCTCACCATGACCATCCAGATACATCACGGTACGCTGGCTGGTTCTAGATAAACGCACCAGCAAGTTGGTCAGGTCCTGCTCGGTATACGGCGGCATCAAATGCTCTTCGCGCTTTTCGTAAGTCACCACCAATTCGCCTTCAGCCTTGATCCCTGCATCCTGGGCTACTTTGGGCTGCTCGGCAGGATTGATAAACTCCGCATGGATATTGGACTTTGAGCGTTGGTAACGTGCGATGAAGGCATTGATGGTTTTGCGATACTCATCATCCTTGGATGCATATACCGTCACCTGCACTGGGCCCTTCATTGCCTTTAGTACATTGATACTGCCTTCAGTAAGGGTGTTCCGGGCACTCTGGGTAATATCCTTGGAATAATGATATTCGCGGGACAAGAAGCCCAGCATAAAGACCAGCACAAGAAATAACAGCACGAAAAAGCTGTTTTGCATAAATAACTGGAAGCGTAGTTTGCGGTTTGTTTTCATGATAAATACCCGATTAGCCACGCAGACGGTCAGCGTCAAGACGACGCACTGTCAGAGTCAAGAAAGTAATGATGAATAGCAGGAAATAAGCAAAGTCACGGGTATCCATCAATCCGCGTGAGAATGGCTCAAAGTGCCGCATGAGTGAGAGATAGGCGATGTTACTGCTAGGGTCACCAGCAAAAAAGTAATCGAGGATCAGCAAGGCAAATAAAGCGACAAAGGTAATAATACCCGCGACTACAGGCTGTTGGGTAAGGCTGGACACATAAATACCCAGGGCAGAAAAGCTGGCAACCAAGAACCACAGGCCAATGATATTGGAGATCACATAGCCGAAATCAATATCAGACCACAAGTTCAGGGCGCTCATCATGGCGGCAATAAACAAGATCACGATAGAGAGGAATGACACCAGGCCAAAAAATTTCCCTAGGACTATTTCGGTCAGTGAGAGCGGTGCGCTGAACAGGAATGTTAGTGTTTGCTGACGGCGCTCTTCACTGATGAGGCGCATGGAAAGTAATGGCACTGCGAACAGCATCACCATGGAGGCAATACTGAATACATTGTGGCCCACATATTCTGTCACCCCAAGGCGTTCTTCTGGTCGAATGACGCCGGACATGGTCTGGAAATACTGGTCGATACCGATCAGGAAGAATGTACCAAAGACGAATTGCAGCAAAGCCAGGATCACCCAGCCCATAGGCGAAGCGAACAGGCTTTTGAGTTCTTTTCTGGCAATATTGAGAATCATAAATAGACCACCTTATTTGAATAGATGCCAACTATCTTGCTGGCTAGTTTGTTCATTAACTGGATTAAGCGTTTAGTGACTTAAGCAGCTTCCTGATAGGTTAATTGCACAAAGACATCTTCCAGGCTGGTCTGGTCTGGATTGATCTGATGTAAACCCCACCCCTGGCTGACGGCAGCCTGCACCAGAGCTTCTGCCGGGGCCTGGCCCTCAGCATAATTGACTCGCAACAGGCCACTCGGCAGGCTGTCGATACTGACTACCCCGGGAATTTTCAGCAGTTCTTCATTAGCAGGCGGATTATGCAATCCAAGGACCAGCTTGTTGCCCTGACGCTGCTGGGCAAGTACATCGATAGAGCCGTTAAACACCAGCTGTCCCTTGTCGATAATCTGTACGTGGCCGCACACCATTTCAACTTCAGGCAGGATATGGGTAGAAAGAATCACGCTATGCTCTTTGCCCAGGTCTTTGATAAGGGTTCTGATATCGCGAATCTGGATGGGATCAAGGCCGACGGTAGGTTCATCCAGGATGACCACCATGGGATTATGAATAATGGCCTGGGCGATCCCGACACGCTGCTGGTAGCCTTTGGATAAGTTCTCAATCAGGCGCTTGCCCATTTCAGTCAGTCCACATCGCTCTTTCGCGGATTGCACGGCTTTCTTGATATGGCTGCTTTTCACGCGATGCAGTCGGGCGGCTACTTCCAGAAACTCATCTACAGTCAGTTCGCGGTATAAAGGCGGCTGCTCTGGCAGGTAGCCAATCAGCGCCTTGGCTTCTTTCGGGTTTTCCATCATGTCGATGCCGCAAATCTTGACACTGCCTTTGCTAGGCGCCAGATTGCCGGTCAGCATCTTCATGGTAGTGGATTTTCCTGCGCCATTCGGGCCAAGAAAACCAAGCACTTCGCCTTTAGTCAATGAAAAACTCACATCACGCACTGCCTCGCGGCCACCATAAATGCGGGTAAGGTCGATCGCCTCAACGGTTACAGTAGTCATAAGTAATTTGAAACACTCCGAGTTATGCGAAACGCCAATAAAATCGAGCTAAACTTAATATATATCCAAATTTTGGCTAGCAAAATTTCGTAACCGCAAATTAGGCTTGCTAAATTAAAAAAACGCCTGACAATTGTCAAGCGCTCCTTTTCAATTCAGCAAGCAAAGTTTTGCAGCAACATTTGGAGACTAAAGCTATTGGAAAGTTCGCTGCAAAAAGCTATAGTCAGGCTTCATTATGGATGAACTTGCAATGAGTGTCACGGACTAAGCTATATCCTGGGGTTTGCAATCCTATGTATTTATAAATCAGGCGTTCATGAATTTGATGTGTTGATAATCCTGAAGTGCTGGAAACCTGATCCCTAATCCATCAAGCAACGAGAATATCTCAAAAATTATGCCTAATCCTAAAAGCATGCCTGCTCATAAGAACCTATCTAGCCAGCGTACTTTCAAGCTAGCCTTATCCAGCGTGGCTATTGCACTCACATTGAATTTAAATGCACACGCTGCTGACGATATCAAAGTAGCTGCAGTTCAACAAACTGAAGCTCCACAGACCCAGGTTTCCAGTGAATTCATCTTTAAATACCTGGTTGGCGAGATTGCCGGGCAACGTGGTGACCTTAATCTAGCCAGCAACCTGTTTCTGGATCTTGCCAAGTCCAGCCGAGACCCTCGCCTGGCAGAGCGCGCGGCCAAAGTGGCCGTATCCGCAAATAATCCACAGGTAGCGATGCAGGCCGTGAGCCTGTGGGCAGACCTTGACCCTGATTCAATTGAAGCACAGCAAGCCAGCACGCAGATGCTGGTCGCGTCTGGCAAACTGGATGAAGCCAAACCATATTTACAAAAACTGCTAGCCAAGGAAGATACGCGTGCCAACGGCTTTCTATACCTGAACACCTTACTGGCACGCCAGCAAGACAAGAATGCGGTGCTCCTGTTAGTTCAGGAGTTGGCACAGCCCTATCCTAAAGTACCGGAAGCTCACTTTACTGTGGGTCATTCGGCTTGGGCAGCGGGTAAAAATGAGCTGGCACTTTACGAACTGTCAATTGCGGAATCACTGCATCCCGGCTGGGAAATGAATGCGATCCTGCAAGGGCAGGTGCTGTTCAGCCAGTCACCGGATGAAACGCTGAAATTTTATCGTGAGTTCCTGAAGAAATACCCTGAATCCAATGAAGTACGCCTGACCATGGCGCGGCTGCTGGTGAACCAAAAGCGTTTTGCCGAGGCCAAGCCAGAGTTTTTAAAGCTGGTTAAGGCTTCTAATAACAACCCGGAAATCCTCGTTGTTGTCGGCCTGCTTTCATTTCAGGCCGGGGAATTCACAGAATCCGAATCCTATTTCCAGCAAGCGCTGAAAGCCGACTTTAAGGACCCGGATCAGATTTATCTATATCTCGGGCAAATCGCGGAAAAGCAAAAGAATGACACCCAGGCACTGGCTTACTACAACAAGGTGCAGCCCGGCGAACGCTACCTAGAAGCCAAAATCAGCATTGCTGGCGTAATTGCGCGCACTCAAAATGTAGATGCTGCCATCACCATGCTGAGTGAGCTAAAAGAGGTCAACACCGAGCAGATGACTGTAGTCAGCCAAGCTCAAGCCAACTTGCTTAACCAGGCCAAACGTTATCAGGAAGCCTACGATTTGCTCAACAAAGCGGTCAACACTTACCCGAATACGCCAGACATCATCTATGACTTTGCCATGGCCGCAGAACGCGTCGGCCAGATCGAGGTATCAGAAAGGGAGTTACGCAAAGTAATTCTGATCAAGCCTGATTTTGCGCAAGCCTACAATGCGCTTGGCTATTCGCTGGCAGACCGCAATCAGAAGCTCGACGAAGCCAACAAGCTGATTGAGAAAGCGTTGTACCTGAGCCCGAATGATCACTACATCTTGGATAGTATGGGCTGGGTCAAGTATCGCCTTGGCAAGTTGGATCAGGCTGCAGACTATCTACAACGGGCTTACTCAACACAGTCTGACCCGGAGATTGCAGCGCATCTGGGTGAAGTACTTTGGCAACAGGGCAAGCATGATGAAGCACAGCAAACCTGGGAGGATGCATTGCGCGCCTACCCGGACAATGAAGTGCTGATCAACACTTCTAAAAAATTCAAGCGTTAACCAGGAATGTCCGCATTATTAAATGTGAGCCTGGCTCATATACGCTTACCTGAATTACGCTTAATTGCAGGTGCATTATCGATAGCCGGCCTGCTGGTCACTACAGGCTGCACTTCACTGCCTGCCAAAACGGAAACTTCAACACCAAGTGCAGCCGCCGCGGATGCCAATCAAAAGCATTTGGCCAGCATTGAGCATATCCAGAACTTTATTATCGATGGCCGTATCGGCGTACAAACAGATGGGCGGGGCGTTTCTGGCACCATCCACTGGCAGCATCTGGATAAAAAAGATGACATCGCTTTCTACTCGCCTATGGGAGGCAAAATAGCTGCTGTCAAAACCACCGATGAGAATGTGACCCTGACCAGCAGCGATGGCAAAACCTATGTTGCCAGCGATGCCGAAACACTCACGCAGCAAACGCTGGGGTGGCGCCTGCCGGTAACCAACCTGACCGATTGGGTAGTTGGTCGCCCGACCAAAAGTGCGATTGAAAAAGCATCATGGGACGAGTCAGGCAAGCTGACCAAGCTGGTGCAGGATGGCTGGGAAGTCGAATACCAAGAATATCGTGATGTCAGCGGAAATTCGCTGCCCAGCAAACTGACCCTGCGCAACCCAAAGCTGTACCTGAAACTGATTATCGAACGCTGGGATACCTCCGATAATCTGCAGGTAAATGCATTAAAGTAATAAGCAAACCCAAGCCAATATCAAACTAACATCTAAACATGCAAGACTTCCAGCCCTTTCCAGCACCAGCCAAAGTCAACCTGTTCCTGCATGTAACAGGTCGACGCGCTGATGGCTATCACCTGTTGCAAAGCGTATTCAGGCTGGTCGATTTCAATGACACCATACTGCTCAGGCCGCGCCAGGATGGTGTCATTGCCCGCAGTAAAGAGATGGCTGGCGTGCCCGAATCACAAGACCTCACCATACGAGCTGCACAGCTACTCAAACAGCATACGGGCAGTCAATCGGGAGTAGATATTGCTGTAGAAAAATCCATCCCCATGGGTGGCGGTCTTGGCGGTGGAAGTTCAGATGCCGCCACTGTGCTGATCGCTTTAAACAAACTGTGGGATTTGAATTTGAGCCGTCAGGAATTGATGGATTTAGGGCTAAAGCTCGGTGCGGACGTCCCTTTTTTTATTTTCGGCAAAAATGCCTGGGTTGAAGGTATAGGCGAAAAAATACAGGAAATCGCACTACCTCCGGCACATTACGTCATTCTCACACCGAAAATACACGTCTCTACAGCACAAGTTTTTAGTGCAGAGGAATTGACAAGAAGCACGATTCCCACGACAATAGCGGCCTTTTCAGGGGTCTTCCCCGAAAAAGAAAAGCAGCAAACCCAGTTTCGAAACGATTTAGAGCCTGTAGTCTGTCAACGTTACCCTGCTGTCGCATCTTGTTTGAGTTGGCTTAACCAGTTCTCACAAGCACGCATGAGTGGATCCGGCGCTTCAGTGTTTATAGAAATCCAGGATTCGTTATTGGATGAAAAGAATTCAGCTAAAGTACTAGCGAAAGAAATATTGGACCAAGTACCGCCAGAAATTGCTGGCACACCAATATTTGCATATGAAACACAGGGATTAGAGCAGCATCCGTTATATAATTTACTCAACGATTAAGTTGTAAGTGTTTTAAAGATCAAATGGGGAGTCGCCAAGCTGGTTAAGGCACCGGATTTTGATTCCGGCATGCGAAGGTTCGAATCCTTCTTCCCCAGCCAGAATTACTAGAAGCTAGATTTGCCAGAAGAGCGTGTAGACCATACACGCTTTTATTTTTTAAGCTGTTTCACTTTATCTATAGGAATCCCGACTGTGGCCAGAGGCGACATGATGGTATTTACTGGCACGGCCAACCCCAAGCTTGCCGCAGAAGTGGTCAACCACCTCGGTATGGAACTGGGGCGTGCCACAGTAGATCGTTTCAGCGATGGCGAAGTAATGATCGAGCTGCTGGATAACGTACGCGGCAAGGATGTCTTCGTTCTGCAATCCACCTGCATGCCCACCAATGACAACCTGATGGAAGTCATGGTGATGATAGATGCACTACGCCGTGCGTCTGCAGGCCGCATTACAGCAGCGATCCCGTATCTCGGCTACTCAAGGCAAGACCGCCGTCCGCGTTCAGCACGCGTCGCAATCACCGCCAAAGTGGTAGCGAACATGCTAACCAGTGTTGGTGTAAACCGCGTGTTGACGATGGATTTGCACTCGGACCAGATCCAGGGATTTTTTGATATCCCGGTAGATAATATTTATGCCACGCCATTGCTGTTGAGCGATTTATGGCGTCGCAACTATGACAACCTGGTGGTAGTTTCACCTGACGTAGGCGGTGTTGTGCGTGCGCGTGCAGCTGCCAAGCAGATCGGCTGTGACCTGGCGATTATTGATAAACGCCGTCCTAAAGCTAACGTGGCAAAAGTGATGAATATCATCGGCGATGTGGCAGGCCGTACCTGCGTGTTGATGGACGACATGGTGGATACTGCCAATACCCTGTGTGAAGCAGCAACGGCGTTAAAAGAACAAGGTGCGCTTAAGGTGTTTGCGTACTGCACACACGCAGTATTATCGGGCACTGCGGCTGAGCGTATCACCAACTCGAATCTGGATGAGCTGGTTGTTACTAATACCATCCCATTGCGTGCCGAAGCGCTGGCCTGCAAAAAAATACGCCAGTTAAGCGCAGCAGAATTACTGGCTGAAACCATACGCCGCATTAGTAACGAAGATTCAGTCAGCACATTGTTTTTAGATTAAAGCAGTTTACATAGTACAAGTTTCGATCAATCTGCCATCTGGCAAGTCGATCACAACCCTGTTATCTGGTCGCGGATGACAGTAAATTAGGAGTAGTAAAATGGAAATTTTAATCGCAGCAAGCAAGCGTGATGACAAAGGTACGGGTGCGAGCCGCCGTCTTCGTCGCGCTGGTAAAGTGCCAGGTGTTGTTTATGGCGCACATCAAGATGCAGTGCCGCTTGAGTTGGACCATAAAGCGCTGTTTCTTCAGTTCCGTCACGAAGCATTCCATGCTTCCATCCTGACTTTAGAGTTGGATGGCAAGAAGGAATCCGTGTTATTACGTGACTACCAGATGCACCCGGTTCGCAACACTATTCAACACATCGACTTTCAACGCGTTAGCGCCACAGAGAAGATTCACGTTAAGGTGCCATTGCACTTCATTAACGCTGAAACCTGCCCTGGCGTTAAGACTGGCGGCGGTATCGTTACCCACATCTTTACTGAAGTGGATATCACCTGTCTGGCAAAAGACCTGCCAGAATTCCTGGAAGTGGATCTGGGCGCTGCTGAAGTTGGCACCGCAGTTCACTTGTCAGAAATCAAGTTGCCTAAGGGTGTTGAGTTTGTACAACTGGCCCACGGTGATGACGCAGCTGTAGCTAACGTGACCAAGCCACGCGGCCCATCTGCAGCTGACGTAGCAGCAGATGCTGCTGTTGCAGAAGCGGCTACACCTGCAGCTGAGTAATTTGGCAGCCGAGTAATTTGGCAAGCTGTTTTAGCTTCAAGTACTAAGCAACGCGCGTTTCGGTTTATCCGGACGCGCGTTTTTATTTATAGCGACTGATACAATGAGCACCAAATGAGTGGAATTAGGCTAATAGTCGGTCTGGGTAATCCCGGCCCAGAATACGAATCGACCAGGCACAATGCGGGCTTCTGGTGGGTCGATCAGCTATGCGCGCAGAGTGCCAGCAAGCTCAATCTGGAAGCCAAGTTTTTCGGCCATGCCGGGCGGCTTAAATCTGCTGGCGATGAAGCATGGCTGTTAAAGCCCACCACGTTCATGAATTCCAGCGGACGTGCAGTCGGCGCATTGGCCAAGTTTTACAAGATACCGCCTGAGGCTGTTTTGGTGATCCATGACGAATTGGACCTGCCGCCCGGCACGGTCAAGCTTAAACTCGGTGGCGGCCATGGTGGACACAATGGCCTTAAGGATATTGCTGCCAATCTGGGGACACCCAATTTCTGGCGCTTGCGTTTAGGCATAGGCCACCCCGGTGACCGCAATGCCGTGATCAATTTCGTGCTACACCCCCCAAGCCGTGATGAGATGCAGGCCATAGAAAAGAATATTGATGACAGCCTCGCCCTTTTGCCTATGTTGCTGGCAGGCAAATTTGAAGATGCCATGCTGAAACTGCATACCAAGCCTGCACAACCAAAATCTGCGACAGAACCCAAAATTGAGACTAAGGCTAAACTCTAGCTTTAATCATCTGCTCAAATTCCTCGGCCACAACCGGCCGTGAGAAAAAGTATCCCTGCCCGTAATCACATCCTGCCGCGACGAGCAGGTCGCGCTGTATTGCTGTTTCAACCCCCTCGGCAACCACCTTGATCCCAAGTTTGTGCGCCATCATGATAATGGCTTCGCACAAAGCCAGATCATCCGAGCCATCTGCCAGGTTAGCTACAAACGATTTATCGATTTTGAGATAGTCGATATCAAACTTCTTGAGATAGGACAAGGAAGAATAGCCGGTGCCAAAATCATCGAGCGATACCTGAATCCCCGCATCACGGAACTCAAGCAGCCTATCGGTGACATGCTCGTTGGCATCCAGTAGCAGCCCCTCAGTAATCTCGACTACCACGCTCTGGCCAGACAGCCCCAGTTCCCTCACGTAATCAAACCAGCTGTTGTGGGTTTTGGCCTCGCTGTAAAACTGTGCCGGTGATTTATTAATACTGATCTGAAAATCCCTGTTAATCGTTTCGCGCCAGTAATGCACCTGGTCCACCGCGCCATGAAATACCCATTCCCCGATCTCGATTATCAGGCCGGTATCTTCTGCCACCGGGATAAACTCTGCCGGGCTGACCAGGCCGCGCGTGGGGTGCTCCCAGCGCACAAGCGCCTCAGCCTTGCTGATGTCGCCTGTCTTAAGCTCCACAATCGGCTGGTATACCAGCCAGAGCTGTTCAGTCGCAATGGCTGCGCGCAAATCGTTTGCCATTTGCATTCTGGCCTGCGCCGATTCCTGCATGGATGGCGTAAAATAGCTGTATCGATTGCCTCCCAGGTTTTTGGCTGCATACATAGCCTGATCGACATTTTTCATGAGGTCATCAATCTTCTTTGCATCGCCTGGGTAAAACGTCACCCCGAGGCTAGCAGACACATAGGCGATTTCATTCTCAAGTTTGAAAGGCTCCGTGAGCCCGATCAGCACCTTCTGCGCAATGCGCTCGACCACCCCGGCATCATCCAGCTCACCCAGGATAATAATGAATTCATCACCGCCCAGCCGCGCAACGGTATCCGATTCACGCACACAACCAATCAGCCGTTTTGCCGCCTCTTGCAGCAACATATCACCCTGGTCATGACCCAGCGTATCGTTCACTTCCTTGAATCGGTCAAGATCAAGAAAAATTAACGCCAGACTCAAGTCACTGCGATGTGCTTTCTTGATTTCCTGTTCCAGCCTGTCATAAAACATACGGCGGTTAGGCAGCCCCGTCAGTGAGTCAAAATTTGCGTGCTGCCAGATCGCCTCTTCCGATCGCTTCAAGAATGAAATATCAGTATGTATCCCGACCATGCGCACAGGCTTGCCTTTGCTGTCTGTGCTCACCACCATGCCCCGGTCCAATATCCACTTCCAGCTGCCATCCTTGCATTTCATGCGGTACTCTTGCGAGTAAGTCGGGTTTTCGCCCGAAGCGGCCTGGTTGAGGGTATCCAGAGCCAATGGATAATCATCAGGGTGTACCAATGATCCCCAGGTTTCAAAAACCGTCACGCCATCCAGAATCTCTGTTTCGTCGTACCCCAGCATTTCTCTCCAGCGCTGGGATAATTGCGCCTCATTAGTTTCGATATTCCAATCCCACACCCCGTCACCAGAGCCCTCAAGCGCAAACTGCCAGCGTTGCTCACTCAGCAGTAATTTTTCATTGATCGCATTAATGGAGCTCAAGGTTTGTGACCGCGTCACCAGTAGCTGCGCCAACGCCATCAGCATCAGGCTGGCCAGTATGCCAACAATCGCCACAAAATTTGATTCATGATGCTTGATTGAAGCATCAAACACTGGCGTTGTCCTGGCCACCAGAAACCAGTCATGGTTAAGCACCTGCAAGTGTTTAACCGCTTCAAATTGCGGATCAGCCTTGTCCTTTTTACGGCCATTTTTCACATTGGGAAATAAAAGTGTCTGTTCGGATTTGCTGCTTCCGTCATATATCTGCATATCGACATCCGGCGCACTATTCCGAAACGTGCTGCGGATCAGCTCATCAGAATCCAGCTTGAGAAACACCCAGCCAACCAAATTCGCCCTTCTATCTGAGATAGTTGCATGCTCGCTTTCATTGCGATAAATAGGCAAATACAGCAAAAAACCGGTACGCCTGTCACTGTCCGCCCCATCAAAAAACTGCACCTTGGAAGACACTGTGGCCTGGTCGTTGTCCCTGGCTTTATCCATGGCCTCGCGGCGAATGTCATCCGAATAGGCGTCATAGCCTATCTTCTGCAGATTGATGCCGTTCTGCGGCTCGATAAATACAATCGGCGCATAGATATCCCGCACATCTTCAGGAAAAACGTTGTATTCAGGCACAGCACGCCTCACGGCCTTGGTATGCTGGTCTAACTGGGTGTCAGGCACAAGCTCGGAAAAACCCACAGCGACAATGCCCTGGTGCTGCTCAGCCAATAGTAGCTTGTAAACATAATTGTGGAATTCGTCGCGCTCCACAGCATCCGAGGCTTCAAAGAAGCTCTGTAAGCCAACAAGTGCCTGCTTGTAGATCAAAATCTTCTGCTCGATAAGGTTACCGGCATCTTTAACGCGGAAATCAAAACTGGTTTGCAGCTTCTTGAATTCCGAGGCACGCTCGTAGCGCCACATCTGCCAGGAAACGAGTAACGCAATCACCACCACCAGCCATGGTAATAGTTTGTCCAGGTTAACCCACGCAGACAGCCTGGCGCTAGAAATGCTAGCGCCGAACTGATTAGCCCTATGTAATAAGCCGCGTATGAGTTTGCTGTGTAGCATCACTATTTATATTTATAAGTTTTAAAATGCGAATTCCGAAATCAAGATTACTCTGATTACAAGTAATTGAAATACCCCTCGGTATAGATAACGGCTATCACTACAGATACTGAATAGTACTGACAAATATCGGCACCTAAGGGGCATTTAATGAAGCTTGGCCAGCTGCTTTATCTCAACAAAACAAGCGCTTCACTCCACAATAGTCTTTGGCGTAAACCCGCCTGAGAGTTACAATATCGACTTTTTAAAAGACGCAGATTTGTGGCTGGGCTTTTTTAATCGAGTCCAAGTTAATTGCCCCTAAAGTCTGCGTTCTGCCATAACACCTGTCACCCAAAACGATAGCCAGAGCAAACACCCGCTTGGCATCGTTTTATAAAAGGCTAAATACATCACATGAAATGCGGCATCGTCGGTCTTCCAAACGTTGGTAAATCCACCCTCTTCAACGCCATCACCCGCGCGGGTATTGCGGCAGAGAACTATCCCTTCTGTACCATCGAGCCCAATGTCGGCATCGTGGAAGTACCAGACCCGCGCCTGCAGCCGCTGATCGACATCGTCAAGCCGCAAAAAGTACAGCCTGCCATTGTCGAGTTTGTCGATATCGCCGGCCTGGTCGCAGGTGCATCCAAGGGTGAAGGCCTGGGCAACAAATTCCTCGCCAATATCCGCGAGACAGACGCCATTGCCCACGTAGTACGCTGCTTCGATGACGGCAACGTGATTCACGTAGCAGGCAAGGTAGACCCGATTTCCGATATTGAGACCATCAATACCGAACTCGCACTTTCCGATATGGAAACCGTGGAAAAAACGCTGCAACGCGAAGGCAAGAAAGCCAAGTCTGGTGATAAAGACGCCATCGCCTTATGTGCCGTGCTGGAAAAAGTACAGAAATGCCTGGATCAAGGCAACATGGTGCGCACCCTGGGGCTGGATGCAGATGAACTGCACCTGCTCAAGCCGTTGTGCCTCATTACCGTCAAGCCCGTGATGTACCTGGCCAACGTGGATGAAAGCGGCTTTGAAAATAACCCGCTACTCGCCAGGGTTGCAGAGCTAGGCGCGAAAGAAAAAGCACCGGTCGTAGCCATCTGCGCCAAGATCGAAAGTGAAATCGCCGACCTGGAAGACGAAGATAAAACCCTGTTCCTGGAAGAAATGGGCCTGGAAGAACCAGGCCTCGATCGTGTGATTCGTGCCGCCTACGACCTGCTGGGCCTGCAAACCTACTTCACTGCTGGTGTTAAAGAAGTACGCGCTTGGACAGTTAAAAAAGGCGCCACCGCACCGCAAGCCGCCGGTGTTATCCACACCGACTTTGAACGTGGCTTTATCCGTGCAGAAGTCATCGGCTTTAAAGACTACATCGCCAACAAGGGCGAACAAGGCTCAAAAGAAGCAGGCAAGATGAAGCTGGAAGGCAAAACCTACATCGTGCAAGACGGCGATGTCATGCATTTCCTGTTCAACGTTTAACAATCGCATCAATCAAGGCCGTTTTAGCCATTAATAAGCCTAGTTGTTTTTGACATTACCCCCTCAAAACAATAGAATGGCGGGCTTGATTAAATCCCTGATTTAGTCAGACAGGTTTCCCCGGTGATGTAGCTCAGCTGGTTAGAGCACAGGATTCATAATCCTGGGGTCGAGGGTTCAAGTCCCCCCATCACCACCAATAAAAAGCCACTCTAGCAATAGAGTGGCTTTTTTCTTTTCTGAGCAACTACAACCTATTTGTTCTTTACATCTACACCGCCAGCATCAGGTTTTTCCTTATGGCTTTTGCTCTTCTCAAGGCTTGATTTGCCATCATTGTTTGTCGCGCCAGCGGCATCACTTGCGCTGCCAGATGTATCACCTGGCTGGTCTTTCAGGTAATCGCCTTGTTTAGTAGATTCCACGGGCTTCTTGTGGGGATCTGGTTTTGCAGTATCTGCAAAAGACAAAGAGGTTACGCTAACGAATAAAGCTGCAATGACTAACTTGATAATCTGGTTCATCACTATCTCCTTAAATATGCCTGTGTTCCCAGGCGATCTTAATAGAATATCAACCTGGGAAATGAGCGCAGTAGGAGTAATGCTGATTTTTACGTAGGACAATTCAGGCAGGACAAATAATGACTACGATAAAATCAAGCCCTACCTTACATAGCCGGGTGGTGGAGGTGGCGGGTAGTAAACACGCGGGGCTGGCGGGGCATATTTTACGGGTGGGGCCACTGGCGCAACAGGTCTGGCTTGCGTAACCAGGTTACCTGAGACAGGTACTTTATGACCCTTGGCGTACATGCACTGGGTATAGGCATTGTCGTAACGCTGTTGTGCGGTGTATGAAGAGACAGCGGCGGCATCTGAACCAGCGGCTGTACCGACCAATAAACCGGTACCTGCGCCGATTGCTGCGCCATCCCTGCCGCCAACTGCGGCACCTAATACTGCACCTACGGCCGTGCCAACTGCTGCGCTTTTGGCCATGCTGTCGTTACCAGCCTTGCTGGCTGAGATTCCGCTTTGCTCCAGGCCGTATTGTTGGCAGCTGCTGTCATCGTAGCGAAACTGGTCAAAGCTTTTGCCTGTGCCGGGCAGCGCCATGCGGCTCGGGCCATCGGGGATGGTAGTGCAGCCGGAAATAATCAGTGCGCCACTTATTACTAAAGCGAGTGTTTTCATGATGATTGTTATTACTTATTTAGGTGGCTCAGGCGTTACTTTTTGCCAACCGCCCGGGCACTCTTTTACATAGGGGTAGTAACCCTCTGGTTTATCACAGTGATACCAGTAGTAATCTTGAGCGGGGGCTGCAGCCTGTGCGGGAGTTGGAGCAGGCGCGGTTTGGACTTGTGGCTGTGGTTGCACCTGCGGTTGCTCGACATACACGGGCGGCTGTGCTGGCTGGGTCACAATCACAGGTGGCTGGTAAACCACGGCTGGCGGGTAACCATAAAAATAGGGGTCACCATAATAGGCAGGATAGTAAGGCCTGGGGTAATAGGGCCGCGGATAATAACCGCCGCCGCCAAAGCCGGGGCCGACGTAGATGCCGATGCTGCTATGTGAATGACCTCTGCCGTGCCCACCCCAGCCACCGCCGCCATGACCACCACCAGCCGTAGCAGCCCCACTAGCGAGCAAGCCTAAGGTTAATACTGCAACCGGGGCTAATGTTGCAAAGGCACCTTTTTGTATTACGTTCATGACTTCGATTCCATTGAGTCAACATTGACTGATAGTATGACTCAAAGCCTTTTTCGCCGTTCTCGGGCAGCCGGCAAAATGGTGTAAAAGTATGTAAAGAAGTAGGAATTAAAAAGCCAGCATTAGGCTGGCTTTTTATAAATTTAGCGAATCATAAATTCTATAGACTTGCTTTTAGCGTAGGAGAGATATTACATAAAAATACAGCCTATTCTTACAGAAAAGGCGCTTTAATCCAGAGATAATTGCATTTGTTGTAATCATTTTGTAATTAAACGCCGGCTAAACATGAAGGAGTGGCTATGTATATCTCATCACTAACACAAAATTTAGGTTATGTATCCCAACACAACTTCAGAAATCGAAACAGAATAAAGGTTAATCGAACTTATGGCTTGATTGGAACGCTAAAGAAAATCGCTTCTTTTGTTATAGATGCGCCGAACCGAATTTCACAACCGTTAAGAAAAGAGTTGTGGTGGTAGTCTTCAATTAGGGCAGGTAGATTCAATAATTATCTAGCTGCCTTAATTTTATGACTCCTAAGTTATAGGATTCTTGCCAATAATGCTGATCTTGCTGGCGCCAACGCACGATTTGAATGCCTTGATCTTTAGCAAAACCCAGCAGCACAGCACCGTCAGTATCAGATTGATATAGTTTGCTGCCGATCTCTGCATAGCGATCAACCACGGCCTGCTTGGGGTGCCCGAAGCGATTGCGGTAGCCTACGGTAAAAATCGCCACGCTGGGGTTTACCGCTGCGACAAAATCTGTCGTTGATGAGGTTTTGCTGCCATGGTGGGGCGCGATGAGAACATCTGCCAGCAAATGATCTGGCATGGTTTCAAGCAATTGCGCTTCGGCTGGCTTTTCAATATCGCCAGTGAGTAGCAGGCTGCCATATTGACTGGTGATGCGCAGCACGCAGCTACGATTGTTGTCCTTGATTAATTGGTCTTGATAACTGGCGTAAGTGGGATGCAGCATCTCGAACCTGACGCTATCCCACACCCATACCTGCCCTGCGAAGCAATGTAGAGGCGGCTGAGCGGGCATCGTTAATTTGCCGTTTACCAACTTACTAACGCCTAACTCGCTATCTGAAAGCGAACTTGCCAGCCAGCTTACTGGCACCTGCGACAGCACCGAAGCCATACCACCGCTATGGTCAAGGTCATTATGGCTGACAATCATGCCATCTAGCTGCTTGATGCCGCTACCGCGCAGGTAAGGCACGACGATACGGCTACCGCTATCACTTTGCGATGAATACTGGGGGCCGGTGTCGTAGAGCAAAGTGCGGTTTTTTGTTTGCACCACCACAGCCAGCCCCTGGCCGACATCCAGCACCGAGACTTTCATCGCACCCAGCTCAGGTCGCGGAGGCGTGATGAGCATCATCGGCATAAACGCAAACATGCCTAGCCAGCGCATGGGGAAACCGCGTGGCAACAGTAGCCATAACACACCCAACATGGCTATCGGCAAGGTCCACATGGGTGGCGCGTGCTGTTGCCAGGTACTGAGGGGAAAACTGGCAAGCCAGATCAGCAGTTTCATACAACCTGTCATGATGAAGTGCGCTAACTGTAAGGCACTATCAATTGGCAACATACTGCCCAGCAAGGTAAGCGGTACCACAACAAGACTCACCAGCGGGATAGCGATTGCATTGGCCAGCGGTGAAATAATGGAAACCTGCTGAAACAGCACTAGGAGCAGTGGCACCAAACCAAGACTGACTGCCCATTGCGTATGGATGGCCGCACGTAGCCAACCTGGTTGCTGCAACCTGCCAGCAACGGCATAGCTGATAACGGCCACCGCGCCGAATGAGAGCCAGAAGCCGGGTGACAACACTGCCCATGGATCCAGCACCACAACCAGCAACAAGGCATAAGCCAGCACCCGCGTGATTGCTACATTGCGGCCAGACCATAAGGCCCAGCCGAAAACCGCCAGCATATAGATGGTGCGCTGGGTTGGCACTGAATAGCCTGCAATCAGTGCATACATCAAGGCTGCCAGAGCCCCTGCCAACACAGCCGCTTTACGCGCAGGCAGTCTGAGCGTGAGTTTCTCCGACCTGCGCCAGATGGCGTATGTCAGCCAGAAGATCAGGCCTGACAGCATGGTGATATGCAGGCCGGAAATACTCATTAAATGATTTGTGCCAGTGCGAAGGAACACTTGCCAGTCGTCTTGCAGAATGCCGCTTTCATCGCCAATCGCCAGCGCTTGCAGCACACCGCCGTATGGCTCGCCTGCGAGCACGCGACTCATGCGCTGGTGGATGCTTTCACGCAACATTTCTACCAGATAAGCAGGCTTGAGTACGTTGATGGCAAGCAACTGGTTATCGGCTGCGGGCCTTACATAACCCGTCGCGCGAATGTTGCGCTCCAGCGCCCATGCCTCGAAATCAAAACCATAGGGGTTGGCCGTGCCATGCGGTTTCTTAAGGCGCACCGTCAATTGCCAGCGCTCACCCGCGTGAAAAGTCAGTGGTTTTATCGCAGCTTTTGCAGGTAATTTGCTGCTGCGTGCAAACTCGGTGGAATATTGTGAAAGCGATATATGGTTTGGAACAACGGCATTTGGCGTGAGGATTTGCTCTACATCGAACTCGAACCTGTCACCACGCTCTTGCCGCTGTGGCATGCTGGCGATGACGCCGACCAGTTGAATATTCTGGCCTTCCCACTCCGCAGGCAAAACATGTGATAACCGATGCTGGGCAAACAGTGCAGCCCAGAAAAAGCCTGCAGTTAAACCAAGCAGCAGTATAGTAAGTAAATGCGGAAAGGAATGTTTGCGGGAAAAGTAAACAAACGCAGCAAGTGGCAAAAACGCCAGCGCCCAATAGGCATGAGGCAGATGGGGCATGTGCTGCAACACCCAGGCACCAAAAACAAAGGCGAGGGCAAATACAATCACAGTTTCAGGCGTTAGTTAGCAACCAGCAAACCATCTTGCAGGCGATATTGCCGCTGCATACGACCAGCCAGTTCCAAGTCATGGGTGACCACGACCAGACTCACACCTTGGGTCTGGTTCAGTTCCAGCAAGAGATCGAATACGGCATGTGCAGTGACGCGATCGAGGTTGCCTGTCGGTTCATCGGCAAGTATGCATTGCGGGTTAGTCACCAATGCCCGCGCCACGGCGGCACGTTGCCGTTCACCACCAGATAACTCGCCCGGCATGTGCTCCAGCCTGTGGGCAAGGCCGACTTTAGTGAGGGTTTCTGCCGCTGTTGCCAGTGCCTGCTCGCGCGGTGTGCGGCGGATCAATAGCGGCATGGCTACATTCTCAAGCGCAGTGAATTCCGGCAATAAATGATGGAACTGGTAGACAAAACCCAGCGACTGATTACGCAACTCGCCACGCCTGGTTTCGCTCATTTTGGCCAGCGGTTGGCCCATGATGCTCACCTCACCAGCAGTCGGTGCATCCAACCCACCCAGCAGGTGCAGCAATGTGCTCTTGCCAGAGCCGGATGTGCCAACGATGGCCACCTGCTCACCGGCGCTGGTCTCGAAATCGATGCCGTTAAGCACGGCTACTTCCAGTCCGGCATAGGTTTTTTGCAGGTTCTTGCAGGCAAGAATTGTTGTGTTGTTAGTCATAGAATCATCAGTCATAACGGAGCGCCTCCGCTGGATTCATTTTCGACGCTTTCCAGCTTGGGTAAAGCGTTGCCAGCAGGCTCAACACAAACGACATGATGGTGATGGTGATGACATCCGACCATACTAAATGCGATGGCAGGTCGCTAATGTAGTAAACGTCTTTCGCCAGGAACTGTACATGGAATACCTGCTCGATAAAGGGCACGATAGTGCCGATATTTAACGCGACGATGATGCCAAAAAATGCGCCTACCAAGGTACCGATAACCCCTATTAATGCGCCCTGCACAATGAAGATGATCATAATGCTGCGCGGGCTGGCGCCGAAGGTGCGCATGATGGCAATATCGGCGCGCTTGTCAGTCACCGCCATCACCAGCGTAGAGACGATATTGAATGCAGCGACCGCCACAATCAGCGCCAAGATGATGAACATGACGCGTTTTTCCATCTGCACGGCACGGAAGAAATTGGCGTGTTGTTCGGTCCAGTCACTCACGTAAAAATCACCGGTGGTGCTGAGTTTATTGGCGACTTTCCTTGCGATTTCTGGGGCAAGAAACAAGTCATCCAGTTTTAGCCTCACACCAGAGACCGTATTACCCATGCGGTATAGCTTGGCTGCATCATCCATGTGGATAAGCGCCAGGCCGGAGTCATACTCGAACATGCCGATCTGGAACAAACCAACCAGGCGGAACTGCTTGATACGTGGCACCACGCCGGTCGGCGTGAACTGGCCTTGGGGCGCCATTACCACGACTTTGTCGCCAAGCACCACGCCCAAGGATTGCGCCAGCTCTACACCAAGAACAATGCCGAATTCACCAGGATGCAGATCTGTTAGCTTGCCTGCTTTCATATGGCTGCCAAGCTCGGCTACTTTATCTTCATCCGTCGGCAATACCCCACGGATAATGGCGCCATTCACGGCCTGCCCGTATGAGAGCATGCCCTGTGCCATGATGTAAGGCGCTGCCGCCTGCACATGGGGTTCATTCTTTACGCCAGCCACCACACTTGGCCATTCATCCAGCACACTATTGGCGCCTGTGATCTGTAAATGCGAGGCAACCCCAAGAATGCGGGAACGCAGCTCTTCCTGAAAACCATTCATCACCGACAACACCACAATGAGCGCAGCAACACCCAAGCCGATGCCTATCATGCTGGTGAGGGAAATAAAGGAGATGAAATGATTGCGGCGTTTGGCGCGGGTGTAGCGCAGGCCGACGAACAGTTCGAAAGGTAACGATTTTGGAAAAGACATAGGCTCGGATTCTAGCACTGGCATCACGCCTCTGCACTTAGATTCAATCTAGCCATTCAATCATACTTAATTTCTCAGCGTGATTTCTGTCAGGCTAGCGCAGTGAATCTGTTAAAATTGCAGTATGTTTACCGGAATCATTCAGGCCATCGGCCAAATAGAAAAAGTCACCCGCAAGGGGGACGATGCAAAACTCAGGGTACATGTCGGTGAACTCGACATGGAGGACGTCAAACTCGGCGACAGCATCGCGGTGAATGGCGTTTGCCTGACTGCGGTACATCTCGAGCCAGACTATTTTGAGGCAGATGTGTCGAAAGAAACGTTCTCGTGCACGGTCGGCCTGGATAGCCCAAAACTGGTTAACCTGGAAAAAGCACTGCGCTATTCCGACCGCCTGGGTGGCCACTTGGTGAGCGGCCATGTGGATGGCGTCGGACAGACTTTGCGCTTTGAGCAGGTCGGCGATAGCTGGCAGCTGGTCGTGCGTGCACCGAACAATCTATCGCGCTATATCGCGGTAAAAGGCTCTATTTGTATCGACGGCGTCAGCCTGACCGTCAACACTGTGGAGAAGGACACATTCAGCGTCAACCTGATTCCCCATACGCTGGAAATGACCACACTCAAGCAATTAGGCCTTGGTAGCCGGGTCAACCTGGAGATAGACCTGATTGCGCGTTACGTTGAACGCATCACCCACTGGGAATCTGAGAACGACGGAGAAAAAGCCTGATGTCAGGAAATATTAACCCATTGCAATCCATCAAAACCGACTGCTGCGTAAGCCCTACGCTGGAAATTATCGAAGAGATACGCCAGGGCCGCATGGTGATACTGGTGGATGAAGAGGACCGCGAGAATGAAGGCGACCTGGTACTTGCTGCCCAGTTTTCTACCCCTGAACATATCAACTTCATGGCCAGGTATGGGCGCGGACTGATTTGCCTGACCCTCACCGAAACACGCTGCGAGCAACTCAACCTGCCATCAATGGTAGAAAAAAACGGCTCCAGCATGCGCACCAACTTCACGGTGTCTATTGAGGCAGCAACCGGCGTTACCACTGGCATTTCTGCCGCTGACCGCTCACGTACCATACAGGCCGCCGTCGCGAAGAATGCTGTGCCAAAAGATATCGTCAGCCCCGGCCACATTTTCCCGCTAGCTGCCGAAAATGGTGGTGTGCTGGTGCGTGCAGGGCATACTGAAGCTGGTTGCGACCTGGCAGCATTGGCCGGGCTGGAACCCGCTTCTGTTATCTGCGAGATATTGAAAGATGACGGCAGCATGGCACGCCTGCCCGACCTGATTGAGTTTGCAGCGCAGCATAAGATAAAAATAGGCACGATTGCCGACCTGATTCATTACCGCAGCGAAACAGAGCGTTTAATTGAACGTGCTACGGAACGCATGGTACAAACGCCCTATGGCGAAATGCGCCTGATCGCTTACGCTGACAAGATTGCCAATGAAACCCATCTGGCGCTCGTCAAGGGTGATATCAGTGCAGATAAGGAAGTGCTGGTGCGCGTGCATGAGCCGTTGTCGGTGTTTGACCTGATCGATACTTCCAGCACATCACACTCATGGAATACCTTAAAGGCTATGCAGGCCATCAACGAAGCTGGTTGCGGTGTGATTGTACTTTTACATCGAGTCGAAGACGGTGCGGAACTAACTAACCGCATCGCGCATGCCGACGAAGCCATACGCCCGAAACAGGATTTACGCAATTACGGCATAGGTTCACAGATATTGCTGGACCTGGGTGTGCGCAAAATGAAGTTGATGGCAACCCCACGCAAGATGCCAAGCATGGTGGGCTTTGGCCTGGAAGTAACTGCTTACCTGGAAGCCACCTGATCCATAAGCTCTATGGAGTTGCAGTGGGTTTAACTGCTGCTTTTAGCATTAGCTTTACACATAAATTATGAGATAATGAATTTCGTGGAAAACGTCAATCTCACCGGCCATTTTCTCATTGCCATGCCTGCAATGACAGACCCGCGTTTTGCAAAATCAGTCACCTATATCTGCGAGCATAATGCGGATGGTGCTATCGGTCTGGTAATTAACCGCCCGATAGACATGACTTACAACGCGCTCTTCGAGCAAATCAATTTAGACCTCAGCAATAACCCAATCGCAGAAAAGCAAGTCCACTTTGGCGGCCCGGTTCAGCCTGAACGCGGCTTTGTCCTGCACCAGCCTCCTGGCGACTGGGATTCGACCATCGCCATCACCGGTGATACTGCACTAACCACCTCCAAAGACATACTCGAAGCAGTAGCAAATGGGACAGGCCCTCAAAAGATATTGCTGACGCTGGGTTACGCTGGCTGGCAACCCGGCCAACTGGAACAGGAAATGGGACAAAATGCCTGGCTGACCGTGCCGGCAAGTGAGTCAGTGATTTTTGATACGCCCAGTAGCGGCAAACTCAATGCAGCCATGGGCCTGCTCGGGCTTGATTTTGCAAGACTCTCTGATGAAGCTGGCCATGCTTGAGCCCGTAAAATTGCAGGCCATTAACAACGATAAAACCAAGCAATTGACTGCACAAGGCACCGTGCTTGGTTTTGATTTCGGTGAAAAACGCATAGGCGTTGCGATGGGCGAGCATATGCTTGGCATCGCGCATCCGCTTGAAACTATAGAAACTGAAGCCACCGATGTGCGCTTTACAAGGATCGCTGCACTGATTGCCGAATGGCAACCTGGCACCTTGATTGTTGGCCTGCCGTTATCGGTGGATGGTAAAGAGCATGCGATGACGCAGCTTAGCAAAAAATTCGCACGCAGGCTGGATGGCCGCTTCGGCATCCCAGTCGTCATGATAGATGAACGTTTTACCTCTGCTGAAGCAAGCCAAACGCTGAAAGAGATGGGAATAGGCGGACGCCGCCAGAAACCCATGCTGGACCAAGTTGCCGCACAACATATACTACAATCTTATTTTGACACCCTAAGCCAACAAACCAACAGTCAGGAAGCGCATGCCAACCCAACTACCTGATGCCGAGATATTGTTGCAGACACTGGCAGAGCAGATCAAACCGCTGATCAAGCCCGGTACTGCACTGGTTGGTATCCATAGCGGTGGCGCATGGATCGTCGAACGCCTCCTACCATTGCTAGGTAATGAATTGGCGCATGGCATGCTGGATAGCTCGTTTTATCGCGATGACTATAGCAAGCGCGGCCTGCATGCCGATACCAAGCCATCGCATATCCCGTTCGATGTGCAGGATAGCCATATCATCCTGATCGATGACGTGTTCTATACCGGCCGTACCATACGCGCTGCCATGAATGAACTGTTTGATTATGGTCGCCCCGCAAGCATCACACTAGCTGTGCTGGTACACCGTGGTGGCCGCGAATTACCAATAGCCCCCCAAATCGCTGCTTGCAACCTGGAAGTTGCAGCCAACCAGAACTTGCAACTGCTACGCCACGACGATGGTCGTTTTTACCTTAAGCTTGAGGAGAGCAATTAGTGCTGAATCCGCAATTAACAAAAGACGGAAAACTCAAACATCTCCTTAGCATCGAAGGTTTACCCAAAAGCATACTTAACCAGATTCTCGACACCGCCGAGTCGTTTGTCGGTGTCGCTGAGCGTGAGGTAAAAAAGGTCCCGCTGCTGCGTGGCAAGACGGTGTGCAACATTTTCTTCGAGAACAGTACCCGCACCCGCACCACGTTTGAGATTGCTGCCAAGCGCCTGTCGGCCGATGTAATCAACCTCAACGTCAATACCTCATCGCAATCCAAGGGTGAAACCATCCTGGATACGGTAGATAACCTGACTGCGATGCATGCCGACATGTTTGTGGTACGCCACTCCCAATCTGGCGCCGCCCACCTGATCGCGCGACATGTGGCACCGCACATCCATGTGATTAACGCCGGTGATGGCCGTCATGCCCACCCGACGCAAGGTTTGCTGGATGTATTCACGGTGCGTCGCTACAAGCCCGATATGCAGAATCTGCGAGTTGCGCTGGTTGGTGATGTGTTGCACTCCCGGGTAGCCCGGTCGGAAATCCATGCACTGACCACGCTAGGCGTGCCGGAAGTGCGGGTTATCGCCCCAAAAACATTGTTACCAGAACATGTAGAGAAGCTGGGTGTGCAAGTGTTCCACGACATGCGCGAAGGCTTGAAGGATGTTGATGTCATCATGATGCTGCGCCTGCAGAACGAGCGCATGAGCGGCGCCATGTTGCCCAGTGCGCAGGAATACTTCAAGTGCTACGGCCTGACCCAGGAAAAACTGGCACTGGCCAAGCCGGATGCCATCGTCATGCACCCCGGCCCGATGAATCGTGGGGTAGAGATCGACTCCGCAGTAGCAGATGGCAGCCAATCCGTCATCCTGCCACAAGTGACTTACGGCATTGCGGTAAGAATGGCGGTGATGTCGATACTCGCAGGAAATCCAGAATGAAAAAACACATCAAAAACGGCAGGCTGATAGACCCCAAAAATGGCATCGACGCCAAACTGGATGTTTTTATCGCTGCAGGAAAAGTCGTCGGTATAGGCCAGGCACCCGATGGCTTTGCGGCTAACAGGGTGATTGATGCCAGTAACCTGATCGTATGTCCCGGCCTGGTGGATTTATCAGCTCGCCTGCGCGAACCGGGCTATGAGTACAAAGCTACACTTGAAAGCGAGATGCAGGCAGCAGTTGCGGGAGGAATCACCAGTCTGGCCTGCCCGCCGGATACTGACCCAGTACTTGACGAACCGGGCCTGGTGGAAATGCTTAAACATCGCGCCAAGCAGCTCAATCTGACCCATGTCTATCCATTGGGTGCACTGACCACGCAATTGGCCGGCAAAGAGATCACCGAAATGTGCGAGCTGACAGAAGCTGGTTGCGTAGGCTTTTCCCAGGCTGATACAGCAATCACCGATACGCTGGTACTTTGGCGCGCCAT
Organism: Methylophilaceae bacterium; assembly: GCA_035459965.1. GTDB lineage: Bacteria > Pseudomonadota > Gammaproteobacteria > Burkholderiales > Methylophilaceae > DATHXC01. Next base: position 505,393 of record DATHXC010000004.1, on the reverse strand, counting down.
GCAATATGCAGCTACGTTTGGCTTTACCGTGTGGCTCAGGCCGGAAGAACCTTTCCTGGCTAAAGGCGGCGTAGCGCATGATGGTGAAATAGCCGCGAGGTTAGGCCTGAAAGGCATTCCTAGTGCCGCTGAAACCCTAGCAATTGCCACCATACTACGCATCGCCAGGGAAACCGGCGCAAAAGTACATTTATGCAGACTATCCACCGCAGAAGGCGTAGATATGGTCAGACAGGCCAAGCAGCAAGGCTTGCAAGTGACCTGTGATGTGGCAGCCAACCATTTGCACCTGACAGAACATGACATTGGCTTCTTCGACGCCCAATGTCATCTTAAGCCGCCAGTGCGAACTCTACGCGACAAGGATGGGCTGATGGCTGGCCTGAAAGATGGCACCATAGACGCGGTGTGTTCTGACCACACTCCGGTAGATGATGATGAAAAGCTACTCCCCTTTGCCGAAGCCTCAACCGGTGCAACGGGCCTTGAGTTGCTGTTGCCATTGACATTGAAGTGGGCCACAGAAAATAAGGTAGCGCTAGCAGATGCGATTGAACGCATGACTACTGCCCCGGCCAGTATCATGGGCATAGAAGCGGGCCATCTGGGGCTCAATGAAGATGCTGACATCTGTATTTTCGACCCTGAACAATACTGGACTGTGGAAACAAGTGCGTTGATAAGTCAGGGCAAGAACAGCCCATTCCTGGGCCGTGAATTGGCTGGAAAAGTGCGCTATACCTTGGTAAACGGCCAGGTAGTTCACCAAAGCCTGTAAATTAATCAGCACCTAAAACCCTAACAAAAAGCCCCATTCACTGGGGCTTTTTGTTAGGGTTTTATATTTGTAGATAGCTATCTAGACAATACCCAAACTACTCAACCCTGCTGACATATCCTTATCCTGGGCGCCTTTGCCCTCAAGCTTGATCTTGAGGCGGATATCATTCACAGAGTCTGCATTGCGTAAGGCATCTTCGTAACTGATCTTGCCAGTCTCATGCAGGTCAAAAAGTGCCTGGTCAAAAGTTTGCATACCAAGCTCGCGCGATTTGGCGATAATTTCCTTAATCTCATGCACCTCACCCTTGAAAATCAGGTCGGAAATCAATGGGGAATTGAGCATGATTTCCATCGCAGCTACACGGCCCTTGTCTTCCTTCTTTGGAATCAGGCGCTGAGAAACGAAAGCACGCACATTCAATGACAAGTCCATCAACAACTGATGTCGGCGCTCTTCAGGGAAGAAATTAATGATGCGATCCAGGGCCTGATTAGTACTGTTAGCATGCAACGTGGCCATACACAGGTGGCCAGTTTCAGCGAAGGCAATGGCGTAATCCATGGTTTCGCGATCACGGATTTCGCCAATCAGGATTACATCTGGCGCCTGACGTAGGGTGTTCTTGAGTGCTGCAAACCAGCTATCGGTGTCCACCCCAATTTCACGCTGGGTAATAATGCAGTTCTTGTGATCATGTACAAACTCCACCGGATCTTCGATTGTGATGATGTGACCATAACTGTTCTCGTTGCGATAACCTACCATCGCCGCTAATGAAGTGGATTTACCAGAGCCCGTACCGCCGACAAAGATAACCAGACCGCGTTTGGTCATCGCTACATCTTTAAGCACATCAGGCAGGCCGAGCTCTTCCAGCTTGGGGATTTTGGAAGTAATCGTACGGAATACCATGCCGGTTGCGCCACGCTGGATAAATGCATTGACCCGGAAACGGGCTACATTAGGCAGGCCAATAGCAAAATTGCACTCCTTGGAAGCATCAAACTCTGAGGCCTGCTTGTCATTCATGATAGATCTGGCGATCTCTTTAGCATGCTGCGCTGTTAGTGCCTGAGTAGTGACCGGCGTCATCTTGCCGTCAATCTTCATCGCTGGTGGAAAGCCAGCAGTAATAAAAAGGTCTGATGCCTTCTTCGAAATCATCATTCGTAATAAATCAAATACGAATTTTTCTGCCTGACCTTGATCCATGATTCAACCTTAGTTATTCATCCTGTTATTGTCGATTAACAGCACCTGCATCAAGGAAAGGATTCCTTATTGGCGGCCTTGCCCCGGGCTTCGGCAACAGAAATTAAATTGCGTTTTACTAAATCCTGCAGATTTTGATCCAAAGTCTGCATACCAACATTCTGGCCGGTCTGTATCGCAGAATACATTTGCGCTACCTTGCCTTCACGGATCAGATTACGAATCGCTGGTGTGCCGATCATGATCTCATGCGCCGCTACACGGCCAGTCTCATCTTTATTCTTGCACAGTGTCTGCGAGATTACAGCGCGCAGGGATTCAGAAAGCATGGAACGTACCATTTCTTTTTCCGCCGCCGGGAACACATCCACAATACGGTCAATCGTCTTGGCAGCAGAGCTGGTATGCAGGGTACCGAACACCAGGTGACCAGTTTCGGCTGCACTTAGGGCTAGGCGTATCGTTTCCAGATCGCGCATTTCACCTACCAGAATCACATCCGGGTCTTCACGTAATGCGGCACGTAAGGCATTGGCAAAGGAAAGGGTGTGCGGCCCGACTTCACGCTGATTAATCAGGCATTTTTTAGAAACATGCACGAATTCGATCGGGTCTTCTACTGTCAAGATATGGCCAAATTCATTTTCGTTGACGTAATCCACCATGGCAGCCAACGTCGTGGACTTCCCTGAGCCTGTAGGGCCAGTCACCAGCACGATGCCGCGTGGATTATTGGCTATTTCCTTGAAAATAGCCGGGGCATTCAATTCTTCAAGGGTTAACACTTTGGAAGGAATGGTACGGAATACGGCGCCAGCACCACGATTCTGGTTGAAGGCATTGACACGGAAACGTGCCAGATTGGGGATTTCAAAAGAGAAGTCACATTCAAGCGTTTCTTCGTAAATTTTGCGCTGACCATCATTCATGATGTCATACACCATGTCATGCACCTGACTGTGGTCCATGGAAGGCAGGTTGATCTTGCGCACATCCCCGTGAACACGAATCATTGGTGGCAAACCGGCTGAAAGATGCAAATCGGAAGCTTTGTTTTTAACTGAAAATGCCAGTAAATCCGAAATATCCACGAAGCGCTCCTGTTATAATTTTTAAAAAATGAAATCAAGAGAATATGACCACAATTGCTGAGCGCTTGCAAGCAGTGCAAGCGAGTATTCACAAGGCTGTGACAAATGCTGGCAGGCTAACTGAGCATATTGCGCTGATTGCCGTCAGCAAGGCGCAACCAGCCGCTAACATTCGGACTGCGTTTAATCAGGGGCAACGTTTATTTGGCGAAAACTACCTACAGGAGGCGCTGGATAAACAGGCTCAACTCAGCGACCTAAATATTGAGTGGCATTTCATCGGCCCGATCCAGAGCAACAAGACACAGCAGACTGCACAGCACTTCGCGTGGGTGCATGGCATAGACAGACTTAAAATCGCACAGCGATTGAATGATGCAAGGCCGGACCATTTACCGCCGCTACAAGTCTGCATTCAGGTGAATGTGAGTGAAGAGGAAAGTAAAAGTGGCGTACCGACTCACGAAGTAGAATCGCTAGTGAGCGCTATCAAAAATCTGCCAAGACTAAAACTGCGCGGCCTGATGGCGATACCTGCACCGACTACTGATATTGCATTACAGCATCAACAATTCGCTATTGTACGTACGCTTTACCAGCAACTGAATGCAGAGGGATACAGGCTGGATACGTTATCCATGGGCATGTCAGATGACTTTGCCATCGCCATTGCAGAAGGTGCTACGATGATACGCATAGGCACAGCCATTTTCGGTGCGCGGCAGGCCAAATCAAGCAATGAATAACCAAGCATTGAGTAATTTAATTAGTAGAGATCGAAAGTATTTATGAGAATCAGTTTTATAGGTGGCGGCAACATGGCACGAGCCATGATTAGTGGGCTCAAAACCAATGGCTTCGCTATGGCCGCTATTAGCGTAGTGGAATCAGACGCCGCCAAACGCGACAAGCTAAGTGAAGATTTTGGCGTACATGTCACCGAGCAGTTGCCCAGTGTGAGTCATTCTGATGTCATAGTGCTGGCCGTCAAGCCACAACAGTTGCGTGATTTGTCTATTTTCCTTGGAAGCGTGTTGCAAAACCAGTTATTGGTATCCATTGCTGCTGGCATCCGTAGCCAGGACCTAGCGCGCTGGCTAGGCGGTTACCAGAATATAGTACGCGTCATGCCCAACACGCCGGCACAGATACAGGCTGGCATTTCCGCGCTCTACGCCATGCCCGAAGTCACCGCTAAGCAGCATGAACAAGCCGAACTTATCCTCTCCGCAGTTGGCAAGACCATCTGGCTGGATGAAGAATCGCAAATGGACGCAGTCACCGCGATCTCAGGGAGCGGCCCTGCTTATGTATTCTATTTTATAGAGGCAATGGAACAGGCGGCGCTGGAGCTGGGGTTAACGCCAGAGCAGGCGAGACTGCTAAGCCTGGAAACCTTCATCGGTGCCAGCAAGTTAGCAACACAGAGCGCAGAGACACCAGCCACCTTGCGCAGCCAGGTCACTTCCAAAGGCGGTACTACCGAAAGCGCCATCATGGCGCTGGAATCCGCAGCCGTGAAATCTGCCATTATCAAAGCCGCAAAAGCTGCAGCAGCAAGGTCTGTCGAGCTGGGTGACCAGCTGGGCAAGCAATAGATTTAGATAAAGCATACTTAAGGAAACGATATACAAATGATTGCAAACGCACTGGCTTTTATCCTGCAAACGCTGCTTGGCTTATTCACATTGATGGTGCTACTACGCTTTTACCTGCAATTGACAGGCGCTCCATTTCAAAACCCAGTGTCACAAGCCGTAGTAGCCGTCACTAACTTCGCCATAAAACCATTACGGCGCGTTATCCCAGGCTGGCGTGGTCTTGATCTTTCCAGCCTGTTCCTAGCTTATATTACGCAGCTGGTTCTGCTAATCGCGATACGCTGGCTGAGCGACTTCCCGTTCCTCGTCGCGGGCAGCTCAATCTGGCTGGCCCTGCTGGGGCTTGCGATGGCCGAGATCATGAAACTGAGTATCTATATATTCCTGTATGCCGTGATTGCACAGGCCATACTCAGCTGGCTCAACCCATACAATGCGCTTAGCCCAGTTCTGGATGCGTTAACTCAGCCAATACTTAATCCAATACGTAAACGCATTCCATCATCAGGTGGTTTTGATTTCTCGCCAATTATTGTGTTTATCATCGCGCAATTGTTGCTAATGCTGTTTATTGCACCGCTAGAAATGCAGTTTTCACGGTTGTTTTGAATTAAGTTATTGAAGGCAAGCCAGATTAGGCTGCTCTAGGAATTTTTCGTGTATTGGTTTTATAACTGGGGCTGCCCTTATCGGCACCGATCAGGAAAAGCTCGGTCTTCTCATCGCAATGCGGACAGTTGTAATACATGCGGTCATCCTCCTCAAACACATCAGCAGGCTCCGCATCGGTAAGAAACAGACAATCTTCATTCCCACATTGCCATCTCATCGCATCTCTCCCCTCATGGATGCTTGAATATTGCGCCTAATTATTGATGCTATCAATACTTAGCTTGGATTCTAGCCATCTCAATACATATAAAACCAATGGATTCCCGCTTTCGCGGGAATGACGACGGTGATATTTGGTTTTTGACGTTGGGCTTGAAGTACGCTGTTGACCTACCAATCCCCTTCTACCGCGCCGAGCAGCGGAGTCCTCCTGGGAGTTTTCGTCAATCACCTGTTCGAGCTCCGCGGTGGCTTATGATTTTTATAAGCCGCTAGGGCGAGTTTGATTGACGCCCATGAGGGTGAGCAGCACAGGATACAAGCGGGAGGGGGTGTCTTTTTGTTTGGGTACTTTTTTTGGACAAGCAAAATAAAGTACCTCGCCTAGAGGCGAAATGGAATGTCTCTTAGGGCTTGCACTGAATTAGAAGATTACGAGAAATAGTAGAGCCTGCATTAGCACTTGTTGTGCTCGCACTGGCAACCCAACCCTTATCTCCAGTCTTCTCTAAAACTTCATAGCCTTTTGTACCACAAATTTGGCCAGCTTTTTCGTAACACATGCCCCAATTCCTAGCTGTACCCGAGCAGTTGATAACTTGACCTTCTTTTCCCTCAGCCGTATATGTTTTAGACGCTGATGCACAGCCAACAAGAAAGAGTATTGCAGCGAGAGTTACTATCTTAGAAAACATGTTATTCCCCTAATTTTTAAACTACCCAAATCACAACAACACCTTCTCTATCCCTCCATTATTCGCCTTCTCCACATACTCCTGCATCCAGTTTTCCCCAAGAATATGCTTCGCCATTTCCACCACAATATAATCAGCCTGCACGCCAGTATCTTCACCATAGCGTGCCAAGCCTTGCAGGCAAGATGGGCATGAAGTCAGTATCTTCACATCCTGCTCCGGTGCCCCGGGCGTCAGGCCGAGCTTGAGCATGCCTTTTTCCAGCTCTTCCTGCTTGCGCATTTTGACCTGGGTGGCAATATCGGGGCGGCTCACGGCGAAGGTGCCGGATTCGCCGCAGCAACGGTCGTTCAGCGCGACGTCCTGCCCCATCAGCGCGTTAGTGACCTTGAGCGGTGCGTAGGTCTTCATCGGGCTGTGGCATGGATCGTGATACATATATCGGGTACCGGTCACGCCTTCGATCTTGAGGCCTTTTTCCATCAGGTATTCGTGAATGTCCAGCAGGCGGCATCCTGGGAATATCTTCTCGAATTCGTACTTTTGCAGCTGATCCATACACGTGCCGCAAGACACGATCACCGTCTTGATATCGAGGTAATTGAGCGTGGTGGCGATGCGGTGGAACTGCACGCGGTTTTCTGCCGTGATCTGGCTGCCCTTGTCATGATTACCGCTGGAGGTCTGTGGATATCCACAGCACAGGTAACCCGGCGGCAATACAGTGACCGCTCCGACTTCGTACAGCATGGCTTGCGTAGCTAGGCCGACTGTGGAGAACAGGCGCTCTGAGCCGCAACCAGGGAAATAGAACACGGCATCGGAATCTTCACCCGTTTTTTGCGGGTTGCGGATGACCGGCACCATGGTGTCGTCCTCTATCCCCAGCAGGGCGCGCGAAGTCTTGGTCGGCATGTTTTTAGGCATGGGCCGATTCAGGAAGTGGATCACCTGCGCCTTGATTTCAGGCTTACCGATAGTGGCTGGCGGCCGTTTCTTGAAGCTGGTGAGCAGGCCGACCTTCTTTGCAGCCCAGTGCCCAAGGCGCTGGGCCTTGTAGCCCACACCGACCATGGCAGTACGCATCAGCTTGATGGTGGCTGGATCCTTGATATTAAGGAAAGTCATTGCCAGCGAAGTTCCAGGGTTGAAATGCTTCTTGCCCTGCTCGCGCAGGAAGTTACGCATGGCAATCGAGACATCACCGAAATCAATATCGACCGGGCACGGGTTGAGGCACTTATGGCAGACCGTGCAATGGTCGGCCACGTCGTTGAACTCATCGAAGTGCTTGATAGAGATACCGCGTCGCGTCTGCTCTTCGTACAGGAAGGCCTCGATCAGCAGCGAAGTACCGAGGATCTTGTTACGCGGACTGTACAGCAGGTTGGCACGCGGCACATGCGTGGTACAAACCGGTTTGCACTTGCCGCAACGCAGGCAATCGCTGATTGAATCAGCAATCTCGCCAATCGCGGATTGCTCCATGATGATGGATTCCTGCTCCAGCAGGCCGAAGCTGGGCGTGTAAGCCGTGTGCAGGCCAGAGCCCGCCATCAGCTTGCCCTTGTTAAAGCGGCCTTCCGGGTCTACCTTTTCTTTATATTTAGCAAAGGTGGTGATGGTCGATTCATCGAGGAATTCCATCTTGGTAATGCCGATACCGTGCTCACCGGAAATCACGCCATCCAGGTGCCCCGCTAGTTTCATGATGCGTGCCACCGCGGTATGCGCCTCCTGCATCATCTCGTAGTTATCAGAATTGACCGGGATATTGGTGTGCACATTGCCGTCACCCGCGTGCATGTGCAGCGCCACGAACACACGCGACTTGAGCACTTCTTTATGAATCTCGTCACAACGCTCCAGGATCTTCTGGTATTCGCGGCCGGTGAATATGCTGTGCAGCGGTTTTTTCAGCTCGCGCTTCCATGACACACGCACCTGGTGTTCCTGCACCGCGCGGAAGATATTCTCTACCGCCAGGTTAGCGAACTCGTCGCCAAGTACGACAGCTGGCTCATCCAGGTTGTCGAGTATCTTGACCCAATGGCTGCGTATCTCGCGGATGAGCTGTAATGATTGTTCGCGCTTGGCCACCAGCATATCGGGATCAGCCTGTGTGTCATCATCCTGCTGCAACGGCAAATCACCGGCGAGGAAAGTCTCCAGCGCATCAGCCAACTTGAGCTTATTCTTGATAGACAGCTCGATATTGATGCGCTCGATACCGTCCGAGTAATCGCCCAGACGCGGCAATGGAATCACCACGTCTTCGTTGATCTTGAAGGCATTGGTATGCTTGGCGATGGCAGCAGTACGGGCACGATCCAGCCAAAATTTCTTACGGGCTTCGGCAGATACGGCGATAAAGCCCTCGCCACCGCGCGCATTGGCTACACGCACGATATGCGAGGCGGCTTCGCCCACGGCATTTTCGTCATCGCTGGCGATATCGGCGATCAACACCATCTTGGGCCGCTCGCTACGATTGGCCTTGGTGGCATAGCCTACGGCCTTGATATAGCGCTCATCCATGTGCTCCAGGCCAGCCAGCAGCGTGGATTCTGTCGCATCCAGGTAATCCTTGATCTCGACAATCGCAGGCACAGCCAGCGCCACGTGGCCGAAGAACTCCAAGCACACTGTGCGCACATGCTTGGGCATGCGATGCAGGATAAAAGTGGCTGACGTGATCAGGCCATCGCAGCCCTCTTTCTGTATGCCGGGCAGGCCTGAGAGAAATTTGTCAGTCACGTCCTTACCCAGCCCAACCTTGCGGAAGCTAGGGCCAGGAATCTGTAATATCTCGGGCTCAGACTGCAATGTCTTGCCATCAATGCCATAACGGCTGACGCGGAAGCTGGCAACAGCGACATCATGTATCTTGCCCAGATTGTGATCCAGACGCTCGACCTCCAACCAGGTGGCATCGGGCGTCACCATGCGCCATGAGGCGAGGTTATCCAGCGCGGTGCCCCATAGCACGGCTTTCTTGCCGCCTGCATTCATGGCGACGTTACCGCCTATGCATGAAGCATCAGCAGAAGTCGGATCACAAGCGAATTCAAGACCAGCAGCGGTGGCTGCCTCCATGGCACGACGCGTCACTACGCCGGCGCCACAATGCACTGTTGGCACCTGACGACCTACGCCGGGAAGGGTACGCATTTCTACCGGGCCCAGGGTATCCAGCTTCTCTGTATTGATCACGGCAGATAGCTTGGTCAATGGGATAGCACCGCCGGTATATCCAGTACCACCGCCACGCGGGATGATAGTCAGCCCTAACTCAATACACGCCTTAACGATGGCGGCGATCTCGATTTCTGTATCGGGATTGATCACCACGAACGGATATTCCACGCGCCAGTCGGTGGCGTCAGTCACGTGGGAAACACGTGCCAGGCCATCGAACTGGATATTGTCTTTACGTGTGATCTTGCCCAGCTTGGCCAGCGCTTTTTTGCGCAAATCATAAATCTGCCTGAATTCAGCCTCGAATTCGGTAACAGCTTGCCTGGCAGCCACAATCAGCTTCAACACCAATGGGTTGTTCTGGCTGCGCTCATCAATCGCGTTGATGCGATGATGCAGGGCTGCGATCAGCCCCAGCCTGCGCTTTTTATTATCGAGCAGGTCATCCTGCAGATACGGGTTGCGCGTAATTACCCAGAGGTCACCCAGCACCTCGAACAGCATGCGGGCGGAACGGCCGGTTTTGCGCTCGCCACGAAGTTCGTTGAGCACATTCCAGATGTCTTCACCCAGAAACCGGATGACAATTTCGCGGTCTGAAAATGAGGTGTAGTTATAGGGGATTTCGCGCAAGCGGGTGGCCATGGATTTTTACGGTAAGCAAAGATTCAATTATAACATGCAGGTGGCAGGCAAATTAAGCGCGGATTGATTGTGGTTATTGCAAATACAGCTCATGAATAGCATGCAAGCTATCCAATTCCTGGCCACATTGCTCCCAGACCGGGTGACATTGCACATCTGATGACAAATTTTTGAAAAGACACGACAATAGCAACCCTTTACAGGCATATGATGACGCATGAAGCAATTACTTAAATCGCCGCGCAAACTGTTTATCCCACTCGCCATTATCGGCCTGCTGGCAATTCTGGTTTTATCGCTTTCCAATAAATCACAAGCGCCTGATGTCACCTTCACGACCATTGAAGGCAAGACTATCAAGATGGCTGACCTGAAAGACAAGATCGTGCTTGTGAATTTCTGGGCGACCGATTGCCCCGGCTGCATCGCGGAGATGCCAGCGCTGATTGAAACCTACAAGCAATATCAAGCCAAAGGCTTTGAAGTGATTGCGGTGGCCATGCCCTACGACCCACCCAGCCATGTGCTCAATTACACCAAAAAAAATGCGCTGCCTTTCCCGGTGATGCATGATGGTTTAAGCGAAATCTCTACACGATTCGATGATGTGCGCCTAACGCCGACCTCCTTCATTATCAACAAGCAGGGGAAAATCATCCGCAAAGTCATAGGCGAACTGGATTTTTCATCTCTGCGCGCCCTGCTTGATGCGCAATTGGCAGGCAAAATCTGATGCTTTGGATTAAAGCCTGGCACATCATCTTCATGGTGACCTGGTTTGCCGGGCTGTTCTATTTGCCGCGGTTGTTTGTTTATCATGCGATGTCTGACGATAAGGCTAGCAATGAGCGCTTTAAGATCATGGAGCGCAAGCTGTTCTACGGCATCATGACGCCTGGCGCAGTATTAACGGTAGGCTTCGGGTTATGGCTTATGCTCGGGTACGGCTTCACTGGCGGCTGGCTGCATGTCAAGCTGGCACTGGTCGCGGCACTGGTGATTTATCATTTTTATTGTGGAAAGTTGGTTTCGGATTTCAAGCATGACCGTAACCGCCACAGCCATACTTACTATCGCTGGTTTAATGAGGCACCCGTGCTGGCATTGATTGCGATTGTGATTCTGGTTGAAGTAAAACCGTTTTAAGAAAATGCTCTCAGGCTAATTAATTCTATGCAAATTTTTGACTCCGCATGGCTGATCAAAATGCTCAAAAAGTCTGGCAAATCGCCGCAGGACAGACTTCTGGGAATTTTTGATGTACTCGCAGACTGGGCTGATGCGCCCCACACGCGTGGTGCATTGACTGATGAGCAAGCTACAGCGAGCACACCCGATCATTTGCTTGACTATCTCTGTGAGGAAGCCCTGGCCTGCGGCGCCCAAATGCCGGAAGCGCTTGCCCAGCAAATATATTTTATCGCATTGAGTGCATTGCAGGAGAGCCTGCGTTCGCCAGACCATAATCACTTTACCCATGCAAAGGTAGCCGCAAAGGCGCTTATTGCTGCACAAACCGAAAAGCCGGCAGTCATGACCAGGCCTGTCATCTACGGCATGGCAGCCACGCTTTTGGTCGCCATCATTGCCAGCGGCCTGTTTCTCTACAATGATAATCAGCGACAAGCCAGCACCATGATTAGCGCTGCAATTGCCTCTATCAACTCACCCGAGCAGATAGAGGAAGATGTTGCTGCCAGCCCTAAACAGGCAGCCGAGATGTATGCGCTGGCGGAGAAAATGCGCCATGGTGACTGCCGCTATGTAGAGGCGCTACAGATACCGGATGCTGACAAGAAGGTTTACATAGAAAATGTCATTGGCGGAAAAATCCCCACCAACCAGAAAGACATGGCGCTGGCACAAAGCTATATGCAAAAAATTAATTGCAGCTATACGCCCATGCTGATGAAAAACTCGGTCAACTAAAGCTTAGCTGCCAGCGCTATACCATCCCATTACCCAATAAAATATACTGACCAGTACAATTAACAGCATTAAAATAGGGTTAAATAAATAAATAATCTTATATAAATCATGGCTATTTAATTATTCTGCCAGCTCAAAGATATTACTTACCAGTAAATATAGCGAAGCAATAACTTTAGTGATAAAGTTGCCAAGTTAATCATTATCGAGACATCATCATGTCTACACTCCGCGCAAAAATACTCCATGTAGCGTCTGATCTTTTTCAGACGAGAGGCATCAACTCTACCGGGGTTGACACCATAGTGGCTGTCGCTGGGACCACCAAAATGACGCTCTACAAATACTTCCACAGTAAAGAAGAATTGATATTGGAGGTATTGCAAAAAGGTCATCAGGATTTTGAAACCTGGCTCAATGACAAGCTCAATCAAAATACAAAACAGCCCGCAGAGAAGCTGCAAAAGCTTTTTGATTTCATTGAAGAGTGGATTACTGCCCCCGATTTTCGCGGCATGGCTTTTATCAAGGCTGCTGCCGAGTTCCCTAATGAAGAGAATGCAGTGCATCGCCTGTCTTCAGACCAGTCACGTCAGTTCAAGCAATACCTGGCAGGCCTGGCCAGTGAAGCAGGTGTCAAGGATACCGAAGGGCTGGCACTGCAACTTTCATTGTTGATAGAAGGCGCCATGCAGGCCGAACAGATGAAACGTGGCTCCGGCGCCATCAAGTATGCCAAAAAGGCATCCAAGATTTTGATTGAGTCCGCGCTTAAGGGCTAGTTAACTACAGAACTAGCCAGCAAAATATAGCCGATTAGACCTGCTTACGGCTTGCTCCTGAAGGCCTTGCTCGGGATAATGGCAGTTTTCCAATCGCAAAGATTTTCAAATGCAAACCCTCATCTGTGGCTCTCTCGCTTTCGACACCATCATGGTGTTCCCGGATCGCTTCAAACACCATATCCTGCCTGAAAAAATACATATGCTGAATGTCGCGTTTCTGGTGCCAGAAATGCGTCGTGAATTTGGCGGTACAGCTGGCAACATTGCCTACAACCTGCAACTGCTTGAGGGAAAGCCATTAATCATGGCCACGGTAGGCGAAGATTTCGCTCCATACACATCCTGGCTGGAGAGCAATGGCATAGACCGCACCCATATTAAAAATGTCTCCGGTAGTTTTACCGCGCAGGCGTTTATCACGACAGACTTGGATGACAACCAGATTACCGCCTTCCACCCAGGCGCCATGAACGAGTCACACCAGAACAGCGTAAAAGACACCAGGGATGTAACGCTGGCGATCATTGCCCCCGATGGCCGCGAAGGCATGTTTCAGCATGCGCGGGAATGCCATGAAGCTGGCATCCCTTTCCTGTTTGATCCGGGCCAAGGCTTGCCGATGTTCAATGGCGAAGAGTTAATGCACTTTATTGAACTGGCAGATTACCTGGCAGTGAACGATTACGAGGCGCAACTTTTACAGGAAAAAACAGGTCATAGCATAGACACATTAGCAACGATGGTAAAAGCGTTAATCGTGACTCTGGGTGCGAATGGCTCAACAATTTATGCAGATGGTCAACGCTTTGATATTGCTAGCGTTAAAGCCACTGAAGTCATTGACCCAACGGGTTGTGGTGATGCTTATCGTGCAGGTTTATTGTATGGTATTGCTAATGGCTGGGACTGGCTTACCTGCGGACGATTAGCCTCTGTTATGGGGGCCATTAAAATTGGCAGCCGCGGCGGCCAGAACCACAAACCAACCCGTGCAGAGATAGAACAGATTTATAGCCAAGCACTGGTACATGAAACGGTATTAAAAGAAAATTTGGCATCTTAGCCAATTTAGCAACTTAGAGAAAATCACGGCCTAGCCTAAGCCTTGATTCATGATGGATGTATTAACTGAAATATTAAGGAGTTGTTAGCATGCGCACTACACAATATGTAAGTGGACGATTAATGGTTGGTTTATCTCTTGCTGCTTTGGTAGCCTCGCTGCTTAGCGCTTGCGCCAGTTCAAATGCCGGCAATGTGTATAGCCGCGACGAAGCACGCAAGGTGCAAACCGTAAAAACCGGGGTGATCGAAAGCGTGCGTCAAGTCAAACTGGAAGGCTCGAAAACACCGATTGGCACCGTCGCAGGCGGCGTCGTTGGTGGCGTTGCAGGCAGCACCGTGGGGCATGGCGCAGGTAGCACGATTGCAGCTGTGATTGGTGCTGTAGCGGGTGGCTTAGCCGGTTCTGCCATAGAAGAAGGTGTAACTCGTAAGGATGGGGTTGAAATTACGGTAAAACTGGACAGTGGCCCTATGGTCGCTATCGTGCAGGAAGCGAACGAAGTATTTCAGCCAGGTGAAAAAGTGCGCTTGCTGGAAAGCGGCGGTACGACACGTGTCAGTCATTAAGCTGGTTAGCTTTTAAATCAATCCAATCGCATCATTTCGAATCTAGATTTTTCAAGCCTGTCATATCAGCGAATCGGAGAAATCCGATTCACTGAACCTTCAAACTCAAGTCACAATTTCTTCATAAAAAATTCGTAAAGTTTCCCCTGTCATCAATCAGCCAAGGGAAACCATATGCTTGATCAGCGCACCTCGCATGTTGAGTACGAAGAATACAGCGGCCTACATCAAGAACCTGCACAGCTCTATGTGAGCTTTGCACGCAACCAATCCGAAGTGGCAGAAGCTCAGCGTCTGCGTTACAAAGTATTCGCCGATGAGATGGGCGCCAATATCACCAGCAAAGATGGCCTGGACCGTGATGGCTTTGATGCTTACTGCGACCACCTGCTGATCCGCGACAGCCGCAATAACGAGGTTGTCGGCACTTACCGCATACTCAACCCAAAGATGGCCAATGAGGCTGGTGGTTATTACTCTGCAGGCGAATTTGATCTAAGCCGATTGCAGCACTTGTTTGACCGCACCGTAGAAGTCGGCCGTGCTTGTGTGCATCAAGACTACCGCAATGGCGGCACCATCACCATGCTATGGGCAGGTCTGGCCAAATACATGCAGGCTAACCGTTATGAGTACATGATCGGCTGCGGCAGCATCGGCATGGCAGATGGCGGTCATATGGCAGCCAGCCTGTATACCAAGCTGCAACAAAAATACCTCGCACCTGCTGAATACCGCGTATTTCCACGTTGCCCCTTGCCGCTGGAAGCATTATCCAAAGACATGGAAGTGACCTGCCCTCCCCTCATTAAAGGCTACTTACGCCTGGGTGCCTATATCTGCGGCGAACCCGCATGGGATCCTGATTTCAATAGCGCTGACATGTTGGTGATGCTGCCTTTGTCCCGTATGAACAAACGCTATGCGGCGCATTTCTTTAAATAAACTCGCTGCTGTAAACTGAAAATTCATTACAATATCCTTGGCGAAATACAGCGTATTTCGCCATTTTATAGTGGATTTCTACTTCAAAAAGCAGCCTTCATATTGCCTAACGCTCACTCATCTGCCGTCACACGCGTTTTCCGTATCATTCGCATGGTGATCCATACGCTCTATGGCATGATCATCGCCACCTTGCTCTTGCCACGCGCCAACCCCAGGCAGCGTGATGCCATCATCAGCGGCTGGTCCACCAGCTTATTAACCCTGTTAAATGTGCGTGTTGTCACGCGCGGCAATTTGCCGGGGCCGGATGTGACCAGTACCATGTTTGTGGCCAACCATATTTCGTGGGTTGATATTCATGCGCTTAATACGGTGCGTGCAGTGCGCTTCATCGCCAAATCTGAAGTGCGTGGCTGGCCTGTATTTGGCTGGTTTGCACAAAAATCCAACACCCTGTTTATAGACCGTAGCAAGAAGCAGGATGCCGGTCGCATCGTAGAAGTAGTCACAGAAAGCCTGAACGCTGGAGACTGCCTGTGCTATTTCCCCGAAGGCACTACGACTGATGGCACCGAACTGAAAGCATTTAAAGGCAGCATCCTGCAGGCCGCCATCAATACCGAATCCATGGTGTGGCCGTTTACCGTGCGCTACCCCAATGCCGATGGCAGTGCCAATACCGACATGGCTTATTGGGGTGAAATGAGCCTGGTGGATTCGATATGGCTGGTGTTATCACAACGTTCACCAGTGGTAGAGCTGGAGTTTTTACCGCAGGTTTCACCACGCGGGCATGAGCGCCGCGGCCTCACGATTTTAGTCAGGAATACGATTGCAGGAAAACTTAACCTGCCTCATGAATAGACCTTGTTGAGTCTTGCGGATTAGAGTCAACCTGAAAAAGCTGCCTGTCTTCAAGTCGCAAGGCTGTCAGTTGGCCACCCCATAAACAGCCCGTATCCAGTGCGAATAGATTCTCCCGCTGCTGCAAACCCAACGCAGACCAGTGGCCGAAGATGATGGTGTTATTTCTTGACTTACGTGCTGGCACTTCAAACCAGGGCATATAGCCTTCGCCGATATCCTCCAGCTCGCCCTTGAACTTGAATTCCATTTCGCCTTTATCAGTACAGATGCGCAGGCGGGTCATGGCATTGGTAATCACCCGCAGCCTGTCGATGCCTGTCAGCGTGTTGCTCCATTTTGCAGGCTGGTTACCATACATTTTCACCAGGAAATCACGATAACCATCGCTACGCAATGCCGCTTCAACTTCTGCACCCAGTGCCAGCGCCTGCTCTACTGTCCATTGCGGCAGCAAGCCTGCGTGCACCATCAAATAGCCATGCTCATAATGCACCATGGATTGATGCCGCAACCAGGTGAGCAACTCATCGCGATCCGGCGCTGCCAGCAAATCTTGCAAGGTATCGCTGCGATGCGCCGCAACAAAGCCTTCAGCCACCACCAGCGCGTGCAAGTCATGGTTACCCAGCACTGCAACTACATTTGAACGATGCTGGTAAACCCAGCGCAAGACTTCCAGTGAGCCGGAACCACGATTGATAAGATCACCGACCAGCCAGATTTTATCGGTCCGGGGATTGAAATTAATCTTTTGTAATAGGTCCTGGAAGGCGTGATAACAACCCTGAAGGTCGCCTATGGCATAAGTACTCATGCATTGGGAACAGCCCTTGCCTGAATGGCAGGGGCTGCTTGATTATTGGACCACAGATTGACTTGGGCCGAAATTACTTGGGTTCGCTGAATTTTGCGCCACTCTGATTAGCCATATAAGCCACGGCGCGCGCCACTTCAACATCGCTAAGGCCAGGGTTACCACCCTTGGCTGGCATCATGCGGACACCCTTGGTAGCATGTTGTACCAGAGTATCGTAGCCTTGCTCGATGCGTGGTCCCCAGCTTGCTGCATCACCAATCTTGGGCGCACCCATCAGACCAGTGCCATGGCACATCGCACATACGCCCTTCACAACCTCTTCGCCAGATTTACCTGAAGCTACGGCTGGCTTTTCTGCTTCAGCAACCACAGCTGGCTTGGCTGCCTCTTCAGCCTTGGCTGCTGGCGCAGCCGCAACGGGTGCTGCTGGAGCGGCGGCTGATGACGATGCTGTAGCTGAAGCAGCTTTTGCAGGGGCAGGCTCTGTTGCGGTGGCTACTTGCGGCGTTTCCTGTGCAGTAGAGGCTGCTCCAGCAGCAGGCGGGGTAAATTTGGCACCTGCCTGGTTGGCCATATAGGCAACAGCATTCGCGATCTCACCATCGGTTAACGCTGGATTACCACCACGCGCCGGCATCGAACGTATACCTTCGATGGCATGTTTGATCAAAGTCTCGTAGCCCTGGGCAATACGCGGGCCCCAGGC
Source organism: Methylophilaceae bacterium (assembly GCA_035459965.1). Classification (GTDB taxonomy): domain Bacteria; phylum Pseudomonadota; class Gammaproteobacteria; order Burkholderiales; family Methylophilaceae; genus DATHXC01. The sequence goes on along the minus strand of DATHXC010000004.1, from coordinate 487,652 downwards.
TGCCTTGTCACCAATTTTTGGCGAACCTAATGCGCCGACCGAGTGACAGGCCGCGCACACTGCAGTCACCACTTCTTCGCCGCCTTTATCGACGTGCGGCCCGGCTTCTACTGCAGCAACTTCCACCACAGCCACCGGCTTGATACGCTCTTCAATTTTGGAATCCGCAATGGCAGGGTCAGCATCCGGAATATGCGAAGCCTCAATCCCCATGAACAGTTTGGCAATAAGTACAATCACTAAGGTAGGGGCAATCAAGGCACCCAAAATAGCTAAAACAACCTGGCTACCCGATGTAGCTGGAAAATCGTGATCGTGCTCACTCATGACTATCTATCCCCATATAAAGCGTGCGAATTATATAAAACATACGAATGCGCTGATTATACTGGTAAGCCCTGCTGGGTAAAAGGACAAGCACACCCCTATTTGCTATAATTCAGCGCAATTCAGTCATATGCGCCCGTAGCTCAGTTGGATAGAGTGTTGGTTTCCGAAGCCAAAGGTCACAGGTTCGACTCCTGTCGGGCGCGCCAGATACCTCAAATAGTTAACTTAGTCGGCCTTCTTCTAATTCTGTTCGCTCAAATATGTAACAAGCCAACAAGCAATTAAGGCAAAAACATCTCAAATACCGCGCCGCCATCGTTGCGCAAGCGAATGAAGCCTTGCTCACCATTGTTAACATGCTGAGAGGCTATTTTGGAAGAGAGGTAAAATCCAAGGCCGGAGCTGCTGGATGACTTGGCTACCTGACTGCCTCCTGAAGCAATGATATTTGCTGGGTAGCCATCGCCATCGTCACTTACCTTGAATACGGTCATGCCCTCTTCAGCTTTGACAGATAGATGGATTTCATCTCGGGCAAAGCGATCAGCGTTATGAATGGCATTGCCTAGGCACAGCTCAATCAAGCCCTGATCGATATAGGCAATCAGCGACTCATCCCCTTCTTGCACGATCAACTGCTTTTTAGTGATGGGCTGGTAGCTCACAGCCAGCATACGCAGCATGGAGAGCGGGGAAACTGCATCCACTTGGACTGAGAGCATATCGCCTTGTGCCTTATACAGGACAAGCAAATTGTTCAGCTTGAAATCTGCATCCATCAGTACCTGCATAGCCTCCATGTCTTGCTCTAAATCGGCTTTTGTCATCAGGAAGTTAAGATTGTTTTTTACATCGTGGATATAAGCTGCAGCGATGTCGACATTAAAGAATTCGTTAGTCCTGATTTGTTCTGGCTTATTCAAGGGCGGCCTCCTCATGGTCGACATGATTTTTCTTGCTGATACGATCCAGCGCCACAAGTAAGCTTTGCAGCTTGGGGTGGGACGGGTTGAGCTTTTGCAATGCCTTGGTTAATTGCTGGGACTCTTGTAGTTTTGTTGGATCAAAGCCATTCTTTTCAAGATCGGCCAAGATGATGGCAGCGGCATTGCTGACGAACTGCTGATTGGTGGGTACCCGGCTGGCGGCGCTTTTCAGCAGTGTTCCTGCCTCTTCAAACTGGCCGTTACGTGCCAGTAGCACACCCTTATTATTGATCTCCTGAACCTCAGCTAGGTTCGACTTGATGATGGAGTCGACCATGTCCGAAGCTATCCCTGAAGACAGCATCGCTGCCTTGATTGCAGCTTGCATCTCCTTATCATCGGGATTTTTCTGCAGCATGTTTTTCATGAGCTGCAGGCCGCGTTCAGACTCCTCATTCTCAAGACAGGCCTTGGCCAGCGACATGGAAAGATTTTCCGAGAGATTGTCGTTGGAGGTGACGATAGACATGGCCTCCTGCATCGAGCGCTTGGCCGCAGGGTGATTGCCGTTGCGCTTGTGGGCAATCGCCTCGACAGAGCTTACGACGGCCCTGTCGGCATCGGGCATATCTTTCAAGGCGTTACGCGCTTCATTGAGAACGCCAAGCGCTTTGGCGGCTTGGCCCTTCTCCACCATAATATTGGAAAGCGTAGTGTAGTCGGAAGCCTCTCTCATGGGAGAGTTTTTATTGCGCGCGATCACAGAAAGCATGGCGGCCTCAGAAGCCTCCAGATCGCCTGACTCGTAAGCGACAGCGCCAATGACACGCTGCCTGCTGACTGATTTGGTAGACATTTCACTGGCGCTCGTTAATACCTCAAGCGCCTCTTTTTTCTTGTTGGTACGTCTTAATATATTGGCCAGGAAATCATAAGCGGCAAGATACTTGGGGTTATCTTTGAGGATACTGCGAGTCACGGCTTCAGCCTTATCCATCTGACCATCACCTGCATAGGCCTTGGCAAGCCCCAGCTTAGCCCACGGCAGGTTACGCACTGCGAGAATACCCTCATAATGGTCGATAGCGTCTGTCCAGCGCTGCGCGTTCAATAGCCCTTCACCCTTAAACCGCATGGCATCAATACTGAACGGGGTTTTAGCTGCAATCACCTTGTCGCACGCGAGCACACTGCCTGAATACTCTTCTTCATCATGCAGTAAAAAAACCTCGGCCAAGGCTTTGTTGCGGTCAAACAGCCGGGCCAGCCTGGCTTGTATTGCGGCAGCGGTAAACGGCTTTAGCAGATAGTCATCCGGCGCACACTCGGCGGCTGACATCACATGCGTATACCCCTGCTCGGCAGTCACCATTACAAAAATGGTACTGCTTTTAATCACGGCCTTGGAGCGTAAAAACTCAAGAAACTGCTGACCATCCGCCGCTTCGCCCATGTAATAGTCACACAGGATCACATCGTAATCCTTGGAGCCTATAGCCTCCATCGCCTCCCTCACGCCGGAAACACAGAGTATCTTGCCAAAATTAAGATGCGTCATCGTGATCCGCAGCGACGAGCGTGCGGTATTCATATCATCAATGATGAGAACAGATTTATCCTTATTTTCTTTCACATCTGTTCCTTATAATTGCCTTTTAGCGGCTTATTTTAGGTGAACAGGGCCAGTGTATTCAGTGATATTTCCCTTGATACATTAAGCTTAGTAAATAATTATCGGCAATATTTAGGGTTACTTTAAAACGCACTAATATCTGTCGGGGAGCAGCTGAATTGAATACCAAGAGTGTTTAAGGCGGAGATTTAGAAATAACATTTCAAATGACTGTGTGAAGATAAGGCCAAATGACCACAGAATTGATCAAGCAAAGATTAAGGCCAGGGGTACTCGGGCACTCGCTTGCCCTCAGAAATGTAACGGCTAGTCAGGTCGCGTCGATAGCTGACGACATCCGATATGTTGATTGATCTCAGGTGATTAACTTCTTCAAGGCCAAAGCTTTCAAACGGCAAATCGGGCGAACCCCAACGCTGCGCCACATAATTAATGACATCCGCGATTTCCTGGTTGCTTAAGCCGCTATTGACCACACCGGGTACATGCATGACGTAGAGTCGGCCTTCAGGGTCGGAGGTAAAGGTTTTAATTAAGCCTAAAGGTGGCACGCCACCAATACTGGACCCTGTCCCATCGAGTCCGTGGCATCCGGCACAGCGCAGGATATAGTTGACCTGTGGTGTGTGACCAGCCGCAAAAGCGCTTGTAGTCATTAAACAGGCAGCAAAAAAAAGAATTCCCCTTACATGGCAAGATAACCATCCAAACAAAATATACCTGTTTGGGGTATTACCTTTATGCATCGACCATCCCTACCAGCACCGCCACTGTGCAGTGATAGCCTTTATTTTCGTTGGCCATGCACCAGTTGATGTCATTGTGCAGTCCCATCAGATAGCCAGGCCGTTCCGCTTTATTGGTGAAGCAGAATGTGCCACCGTTGACTTCCGCCTTACCACAGCAATCGTTGTAGGAAACCAGGTAGTCTTTGTTATCCGTGGGATTTTTACATGTGCCGATCCATGAAACTTTAGAGGCCTCGGAACCGGCAGGGCACGAGGTCAGGGTACCGCCTGAGGTATTGCACAGCGTGCCATCCAGCGCGCAGTAGCGCCAGTAATCACAGGAAGTCTCAGCCACTGCATCGCCTGCAAAGGCCACGCCAAGAGAACGATCGAAGGGCAGTATCGGCATAAGTGCACTTCCGACAAGTACACCGCCTATCTTGGCTAGTGCACTGCGCCGACCCGCTATATCCGCAGTTCGACGCATGCGCGCTTCAGTGCGTTTATCGAGCGACTGAAGCAGCTTTTCGATTATCTTTAACATTTGATCTCCTTTATTCTCATGGTTTTACCGTACGTTTTGTTAATGGCTGAAAACTGTCACTCATTAGAGATTGCTGGCTGACATAATCCTGAATCGACCCATATCCGGTATCAGCCGCATTAAATAGGCTATCCAATTGCTCCCGGCTATTAATCAGCCCTTTGGCGCGCACTACCCCATCAGCATCAAGCAAAACCGCAAATGGCAGGCGTGACACGCGATAAGCAGTACCTAGCGGTTGCGATAACACGTATGGAAAATCGGCAAGGCCGTGCTTATTAATGAAATCTATGTGCTTGTCGGCTTCACCATCACTCGCAAGAACCACATCCAGCCAGCGTCCTTCACTGCTCTGAACGGATTTAATGGCTGGCAACAGCTTGTTGCATATCGGGCAGGTGGGCGACAGGAAAAATACCAGCGTGCTGTGTGGTCGTTTGCTGCCGATCACAACTTCATTACCCATCAGGCTGACTAAATTGAATACTGGGCTGGCATCGCCGATCTTTGGGCCTGCGTCATTGATCATGGCGCCAACAGGCGTAATACGCTCAAAAAGTATGCCGATTTGCCGTGCCATGGCAAAGACCATAATAAGCAGCGCGATCACCAGAATTGAAAGTATGCTCACGACGAAAATAAGGGTATTGATCATGTTGTCGATTTCATATGAGTGATTTAACAGTAAATTTAATTAAAACTCTTGGCTTGCGATAAAGTCTGGGCATGACTGAAGTTAGCGATTAGCTGTTCTGCGACGGTATAGACCAGACAAAGAATTACTCCACACAGAATACCTATTCCAGCATCTATAAAGTTGAGCTGGGTATGTGATGAGATCGCCGAAGGTAGCGCCACCAAAGCAATCAGAAGATTACGCAGCAATAGTCCGTATGAGAGGTGGATTGCCGGCCCACCGCAGCCGCACTCGATATGCACATTGCCTCTCAACAGATTGATGGTGATCGCAGTGGCATAGAGCATCAATAAAGCTATCGCCATCCATGCGCCTAATTGATTCAACGCAGGTATGAGCAACATGGCCATGATCAAGCCCTCAGCCAAAATCAGCAGGTGAGCCGAGACTTTTACCAAAGCCTCCGGCAATAGCTGATAATTTGCCAGAAACCCGTAAAAGCGTTCGATATCGCCCAGCTTATGCAGCATCGCGCCCAGCAACAGCAACACCAGGAAAGTGGTTCCGGCAACTGATCCCAGACTGAGTAAGGCAGTCAACTCCATCAGTCATCTACCCAAACTAGGTATGCATATTTGCCCATGGACTCAACCTTGGCGGAAAATTTGGCAGCGAACTTGGCATCAGGGTCGACTTCGTAACGGGTCAACACCCCATTATCAACATCCACCGTAAACAGCATGGGCTTATCACCAGTGGTCACCCCCAGGGAAGTCGCACCTTCAACTACTGACCGATACAGCACTTTCTTGTTTGCCAGGCTGATCGCCCATACTTCCTTGCCCGCATTCTTATGGCTACCCTCTTCGGCATCTGGGTGCATGCTGACAAACAGTACCTTATGCGCCGGATTGTAGGCCATCACCCCGACCCCACCAGGTGCCCAGCCACCTTCAATACCTTCGGTATAGGCAAATTTATCCAGCAGGTGTGGCGTGTCAGTTGCATCTGAGACACGATATAGATTGCCGTTAAATGAAGTGAATAGAAGGTCCTTTTCCGCACGTAAGCCATGCATAAAAAGTGGATCAGTCTCCGCATCAAAAATCTTTGCGCTCTTGATCGGGTTGGCTAAGACACCTTTCTCACTAAATGTATAAGTAGTAAGGGAACCATCCCCGCATAAACTGCTGAAACGATTGCCTTGCAGTGCAGGATAAATCCCATAGCAACCCGGCGTTGGTACCTCAACCAGCACCTTGCCGGCTTTAAGGTCAACAATGGTCACTGATGTAGCTGGCGTCGCATTTTGCACATAGGCATAGCGTTCATTAGCCGAGAGCTGCAGCATGGTGATTTGCGGCGAAGCCTGCGCCATCTTGGGCAGGATGATAATCTCACGCTTGACCGTCAGACTCTCTACATCAAACTCCTGCAACACCGCTTCGGTTGGGCCGGAGATGATACGTTTAGGGTAAACCGATGTGGTGTAGGCAGTCTTGTGGTCTTTGGTCAGGGTGAACTCGCCAAGCAAACCAACACTCAGGTTACCCTTGGTAGAAAGATCTCCAGTGGACAATACATTGATGCGGCTGACACCATTCCAGCTCTGATCCAGAACAAAAGCATTCGGCCCGGGCCGGATCTTTGTTTCGACAGTCATTCGCTCTGGCACGAAAGGTTCAGCTGCATATCCGGAATACATAGTGAACAAGCCGATGCCAAAGAAAAACAGAGCGCCAGTAAGTCGCATAACAACTTCCCCTTTTGACTAAGATTGATGTGCTAGAACAGACATCAGGTAAATAATTGATCTAATACTGACAGGCAGCAATAAACATACCTGAGCACCAAAAAATCATGTTGATCAGGGCTAACAAAGCTGCAAAGGGGTTACTTTTCTGGGCGAGCCGATGGGAGGGGGGTTAAATAATCAATGTGGATGTGGGGCTGCAATAGATCTCAGGGGCAAATACGATGTTAATCATGGGGCAAATGCACCAAAAAGGAGAGCACTCAGCGTTGGAATGCTTCATCAATTAGGCGTTTTTTTAACGCCCCTGACTCAGATGGAGAGCTGCGAGAATTTTTAGGCAAGCACTACAGGGATCTCACTGATCCTGCTTTTCCAGAGCGCAGGCCCGGTTTCATGGACAGAATTGCCGCTTGAATCAACAGCCACCGTGACCGGCATATCCTTAACCTCAAACTCGTAAATAGCCTCCATGCCGAGATCGGCGAAGGCAACCACCCTTGAAGACTTGATGGCCTTGGAAACCAGGTAAGCCGCACCACCTACCGCCATCAGGTAAACCGAGCCATGACGACGTATGGAATCTACCGTTGCAGGCCCACGCTCGGCCTTACCTATCATGCCTAACAGGCCGGTTTTATCCAGCATCATGTCGGTATATTTATCCATGCGGGTAGCCGTGGTAGGGCCTGCAGGGCCAACCACCTCGTCGCGTACCGGGTCTACAGGGCCAACGTAATAGATGAAACGATCGGTGAAATCGACGCTGTCTGGCAGTTGCTCGCCTTTGGCAAACAGGTCAGCAATGCGCTTATGTGCAGCGTCGCGCCCTGTCAGTAGCTTGCCGCTCAGCAGCAAGGTTTCACCAGGCTTCCATGAAGCTACCTGGTCAGGTGTCACGCTATCCAGGTCCACACGCCTTGCATCTGCAGCGGGCGTCCAGGTGACTTTAGGCCAGGCATCGAGATCAGGTGGGTCAATCTGCGCCGGGCCGCTGCCATCGAGCACGAAATGGGCATGGCGTGTAGCCGCGCAATTGGGAATCATGGCGATAGGCAGCGAGGCAGCATGCGTGGGGTAATCCAGTATCTTCACATCCAGCACCGTGGTCAGGCCGCCCAAGCCCTGAGCGCCTATGCCGAGGGAGTTGACCTTTTGATAGAGCTCCAATCGCAGCTCTTCTATTTTGTTATTCGGACCGCGTGCCTGTAATTCCTGGATATTGATAGGGTCCATCAGCGACTCTTTGGCCATGAGCATGGCTTTTTCTGCGCTGCCGCCTATGCCGATACCCAGCATGCCTGGCGGGCACCAGCCCGCACCCATGGTGGGCACGGTTTTCATGACCCAATCCACCAAGCTGTCGTTGGGGTTGAGCATGGCAAACTTGGCCTTGTTCTCAGAGCCGCCGCCTTTTGCCGCGATGGTCACTTCGACCTTGTCACCGGGCACCAGTGAGATATGTGTGACAGCAGGTGTATTGTCGCGGGTATTTTTCCTGAGGCCGGCTGGATCGCTGACGATGGAGGCACGTAATGGGTTATCGATATTGGTATAAGCGCGCCTCACGCCCTCATTGACCATCTCTTCTACACTATGATTCTTCAGGCTTTGACCAGCCTGCCAGCGCACATCCATGCCTACCTTGACGAAGGCGACCACGATGCCGGTATCCTGGCAAATGGGACGACGGCCTTCAGCACACATGCGGGAGTTGGTCAGTATCTGCGCGATGGCATCCCTGGCGGCTGGCGATTCCTCACGCTGATAAGCGGCATCCAGCGCTTGGATGTAGTCCAGCGGATGAAAGTAAGAAATGTATTGCAACGCATCTGCGATGCTTTCAATGAAATCTTCTGCATGTACGGTAGCCATGCTTTATTTTACATCAGGGATTACTGCTAGTTTGGGCAATCGTGTGATGAGAGACTAAATCGTCATGTGCATTTCTGATAAGGGTAAGTAGTTCAGCTGTCGCCGGATCTTCCATTTGCACCCTTCCTGTGACGAGTTCCAGTAGCTCAGTATCCTGGTAGTCAAGCAACGTCTCCAGCAGGCGAAATTGCGCTTTGGTCAGGGTAGAAAATTGTTGTGCGATAAACTTCCCAAGCACAATGTCCAGTTCCAGCATGCCACGCCGGCATCTCCATTTCAGGCGTTTTGCGTCCGTAGAATCAGCAGCTTCGGAGGTGCTCAAGTATTGTCCATCCAGATCAGCCGATTCGTTTAATCGAGATTTCTTTTTGCGAGGCTGCCTTGAATTTGCCCTGCCCCTGCAAGCCTTTCATCTTCATTTCCTTGATCTTGCCGATGGCTTTAGCCGGGCTCAGGCCTTTTGGGCAGACATCCACACAGTTCATGATGTTATGACATTTGTATAAACGGTAAGGGTCTTCCAGGTTTTCCAGCCGCTCTTCCGTCGCCTGGTCCCGGCTGTCCGCAATAAAGCGGTAAGCCTGCAACAGGCCGGCGGGGCCGACAAATTTATCCGGATTCCACCAGAACGAAGGACATGAGGTAGTACATGCACCGCACAGGATGCACTCATACAAGCCGTCCAGTTTGGCACGGTCTTCGGGCGACTGCAGACGCTCGGTCACAGGTTCGGGGTCATGGTTCACCAGGTAAGGCTTGACCGAATTGTATTGGGTAAAGAACTGCGTCATGTCCACAATCAGGTCGCGGATCACCGGCAAGCCCGGCATCGGGCGAATCTCAACAGGCTCCTTGAGGGTTTCCAGCTTAGTGACACATGCCAGGCCATTCTTGCCATTGATATTCATAGAGTCGGAACCGCATACCCCTTCCCGGCAGGATTTGCGCAAGCTGAGCGTGTCGTCCATCGCCTTGATGCGTAGCAGCGCATCCAGCAACATCTTGTCTTCCGGCTGTAGCTCGATGTCGTAATCCTGCATGTAAGGATCTTCATCGACTTCCGGGTTGTAGCGATAAATGGAAAAGCGCATATCGGACTCCTGACTAATACACTCGCGATTTCAAAGGGAACGACTCAACCGTCAGCGGTTGCATATTCACGGGCTTGTAAGCCAGCTTTTTCGGCAATGCGTAATACAGGGAATGGGTGAGCCAGCGCTCATCATCACGCTTAGGGAAATCCTCCCTACAGTGTGAGCCGCGACTCTCCTGACGGGCATGGGCAGCAGTCATGGTAGCGACAGCCACTTCAATCAGGTTATCCAGTTCCAGCGCCTCTACCCGCGCGGTGTTGAATACCATGCTCTTGTCCCCTATCTGGGTATGCCTGATGCGATCTGCCACCTGATGGATATGCTCCAGCCCTTCCTGCAACAGGTCGGCGAAACGGAACACACCGCAATGCGCCTGCATCACCCGGCGCATATCAGCACCCACTTCGGTGACATTCTCCCCACCTTGTTGACTGTCGAGCCGGGAAAGCCTTGCCATGCTGACCTCGCCAGCATCCGCAGGTAATGGTTTGTGTGCCGCATGCTGCGCTACATATTCGGTCATGTGCACGCCTGCTGCCTTGCCAAAAACCATCAGATCCAGCAGCGAGTTTGAGCCAAGCCGGTTAGCGCCATGCACCGAGACACAGGCACATTCGCCCACGGCATAAAAGCCTGGAACCGCATCGCGGGTAACGGTATCGCATACCTGGCCGTGAATATTGGTGGGGATACCACCCATCATGTAATGCACGGTAGGCACCACCGGGATAGGCGAGTCGATAGGATCAACATTGGCGAATTTCATGGCGATTTCGCGGATACCAGGCAGCTTCTGCTTGATGATGTCCGGGTCAAGATGATCCAGCTTCAGGTAGACGGCATCCTTGTTCTTGCCTATACCACGTCCCTGCTTGATCTCCGTGGCAATAGCCCGTGACACCACATCGCGGCTGGCCAGGTCCATGGCGGATGGTGCATAGCGCTGCATGAAGCGTTCGCCCTCGCTATTCACCAGATAGCCACCCTCGCCACGCACGCCTTCGGAGATCAGCACCCCGGCATCCAGCACGCCGGTTGGGTGAAACTGCCAGAACTCCATATCCTGCAGCGGTATGCCTGCCCGCGCCGCCATGCCCAGGCCATCGCCGGTATTGATGAAAGCATTGGTGCTGGCCTGGAAGATACGGCCTGCGCCGCCAGTGGCAAACAAGGTGACCTTGGCATGAAAGATACTAACTTCACCGGTTTCCATTTCCATGGCGGTGATGCCCAGCACCGTACCCTCAGCATCACGAATGAGGTCCAGCGCCAGCCATTCGATAAAAAAATTGGTATTGCTCTGGATGTTACGCTGGTAAAGCGTGTGCAACATGGCATGCCCAGTGCGGTCTGCCGCGGCACAGGTGCGCGAGATTGGTGTGTCACCAAAATTCTGCGTCATGCCACCGAATGGGCGCTGGTATATCTTGCCGTTTTCCATGCGGTCAAACGGCATGCCGAAATGCTCCAGCTCATAAACGGCTTCTGCTGCACCCTTGCACATGAATTCAATGGCATCCTGGTCACCCAGGTAATCCGAACCCTTGATGGTGTCATACATATGCCATAGCCAGTTATCGCCGCCGACATTGCCCAGTGAAGCTGCAATACCGCCCTGCGCAGCCACGGTATGGGAGCGAGTCGGGAACACCTTGGAAATCACTGCCACCTTCATGCCGGAACTTGAAAGCTGCAATGCCGCACGCAAGCCAGCACCGCCGGCACCGACTATGACGGCATCGAACTGCTTGATCTCGGGCTTCTTACGTGACTGTTGTGGAGTTTCAGAAGCCATCATGCGTTCCATAAAATATGCGCCGACCACGCCGCATAAGCGAATAATGAAATTGCCGTTGAGTAATGCAGGAATTGCCGCAGGCGTAGAGGCTTGATGTAGTCAACCAGCACGTCTTTCACACCTATCCATGCATGGGCGAACAGGCTAAGCAGAAACAGCAATGTCATCAGCCTTAAACAGGCATTGCCCATCAACGTTTTCCATACGGCATAGCTGGTGGGCTGGTAGATCAGGCATAGCACCAGCATCGTTAAACTGTAAATAGCCATGATGGCGGCCGTACTACGTTGGACCACCCAATCGCGCAGGCCATGAAACGCGTTAGTAAAAATCTGCATCACCATAGCCAAGCTCCGGTTGCCAGTGTGAGCAACACGCTCACGATCAGTACCAGCTTACTGGTCAGCCTGGCTTGTTTGAGCTCCACACCCCAGCGTGCATCCAGTGCCAGATGGCGAATACCCGCAAAAAAGTGATGCAGAAACGCCCATGCGAATACCAGCAAAAGCAGTTTTGTTAAAGGGTGGGCAGCAATTGCCTGCAATTGTTGAAAGCCCTGTTCGGACTCAAGTGACGACTGCAAAGCCCACAACAATAGCGGGATCATCAAGAATAAAAACACCCCACTGGCTCGATGCAGAATGGAAACCAGCGCCGGTATAGGCAGGCGCACCTTGGTCAGGTTAAGGTTCTTGGGGCGCTTCTTCTTGATAGCGGGATTCACACTCATTTTTTGCTTACTCTTTAGCTGCTTTGGCAACAGCCGAAGAAACACGCTCCAAAAGCCTAGGATCGAATGGCTTGGGGATGATGTAATCCTTACCAAAACTGAGTTCGTTCAGTTGGTATGCATCCAGCACGGTTTGGGGTACCGATTCACGTGCTATGGCCGCGAGCTCCCTGGCTGCGGCGATTTGCATCGCAGTTGTGATTTGCCTGGCACGCGCATCCAGCGCACCGCGAAACAGGAACGGGAAACCAAGCACATTGTTGACCTGATTAGGGAAATCAGAACGCCCCGTCGCCATAATCAGGTCATCCCGAATCGCATTAGCAACATCCGGCAGTATCTCGGGGTCAGGGTTGGCCAGCGCGAAAACTACTGGTTTAGGGGCCATCAGGCGCAACAGCTCGGGTGAAAGCGCATTGGCAGCAGAGACCCCGACAAACACATCTGCATCCACCATCAGCTCGGCGAGCGTTGTTGCATCGGTGTTGCTTGCCAGATCGCGGTTCATGTCATGCAAGTCCTTGCGGTCAGTGGTCAGCACCCCATCTTTATCCACCATGGTGATATTGCTTGCCCCCATGACTTTAAGCAGACGCGCACAGGCACAGCCTGCTGCTCCAGCCCCTAAAAACACAATCTTGACTGTATCCAGCTGCTTGCCCTGTAGCACAAGCGCATTGATTAGCGCTGCGCTGACGATGACGGCAGTGCCATGCTGGTCATCATGAAATACCGGGATATCAAGGCGTTCTCGCAGTTCTTTCTCGATACGGAAGCAATGTGGGGCAGCAATATCTTCCAGGTTGATGCCGCCAAAAGTAGGCGCGATATTCACCACGGTCTCGATAAACGCTTCGACACTGGGCGCCTTGATCTCGATATCGAATACATCTATACCCGCAAAGCGCTTGAACAGGACGGCCTTGCCTTCCATGACTGGCTTGCCCGCCAGCGCACCTACATTGCCTAAACCAAGTACCGCAGTACCATCGGTAATGACAGCAATCAGGTTGCCTTTATTGGTATAACGGTAGGCATTCTCAGGGTCACGATGGATTTCCCGCACCGGCTCTGCCACGCCAGGGGTATAAGCCAGTGAGAGATCCTGCTGAGTCAGGCATGGTTTTGAAGAATCAACTGACAGTTTCCCCGGCTTGGGGAATTCATGATAATCGAGCGCTTTTTGTTTCAGGTTGTCCATGTGGGCCTTGGATTGCATATGAGAAGGTAAAGCAACATATTCGGGGAGCGGTTGTTAATCGGCATTCATTACTCAAGCTCATTGCGGTAATGATGATCATCGGTGATGCAAAGTCCATGCCGCCATTCCATGGGTTTATCGCCATAGGTATAGGAGATGCGCTCTATGCTCAATAAGGGTGATCCGGCAGCCAATCCCAGCCGCCCGGCAACGTCAGCATCTGCTGCGACGGCCTTAAGCCTCTCTTCTGCACGCACCATGCGGATGCCATAATCGCCTTCGTATACGCTGTACATGGATTCCTGTTTCTGCTCGATACGTGCTGCACTAAGCCCTTTGAACGGGGCTGCTGGCAGGATGATGTGATCGTAAATAACCGCACGGCCAGAGAATGAAAGCAAGCGCTTGATTTCAATAGTGGCAGAACCAGCTTTGAGCTCTAGCAGTGTGGCTACTTCGGCGGATGCCTTGGCACGGGAGAACTCAAGCAATTGATTCTGTAATACCTCTTTTTGGCCACTGGTAGCAGTCAGCCTTAGAAAACGCTGCTTGATACCCTCTTCATTATGGGTGGCCACATAGGTGCCTTTACCTTGCCGACGCACCAGTATATTTTCTGAAGCCAGTTCATCCACCGCTTTCCTGACGGTACCTTGGCTGACTTTGAATCTGGCAGCCAGATCCATTTCGCTGGGAATAGCCTCTCCGGGACGCCACTCGCCTGCAATCAAGCTCTGCGTCAGCAATACCTTGATCTGCTGGTAAAGCGGGCGAAAACTGGGGGATGTGAGGGCGATGCTATCCATATCAATCTAACGCTACATTCATCTGTGTAAAATTATCACGAGCGGCATTTCAAGTCTACAGTTTTATATCTTATATAAGACTTGAAATGCAATAAGCTTTCAAGCAAAGAAAAAAACAGATTTTAAGGGGTGGGGCAGGCTAAGTTTGGCGTAACTAGACTATATAGCAGTGAGACTAACTGGCTTCGAGAGAAGCCAGCTTACTATTAATTGCTGTGATGAATGGCCCCAGTTTGGGAGGTTGCGGCTCAATATCTATCTTGATGCCATATTTGCCCAGTGCCACGGTGCACACCGGGCCGATGGATGCAATCAGGCTGCGATTCAAACCCTGTTGTAACGCCTGCTCACGACCAGATTGCTGTGCCAGCGCAAACAGGTTATACACCTGCGAGGCGCTGGTAAAACACACTACATCAATTTTTCCAGCATCCAACGCATCCATGAGGTCTATCATGGGTTGCGTATTCTCCGGCAAGCTCCAACGGTAAGTTGTAATCTCGCTCACTTGAGCGCCCCTGGCCTCCAGTGCCGCTTGCAGCTCAAGGTTGGTGTCACCATAGCGTTGCACCACAATGCGCTTGCCAGCAATAGAGGTCGCTGCATCCAGCTCTACCAGCACTTCTGCTGTGGTATAGGGGTCCTGCGCCGTCAGGTCTATCCGCACGCTGCGCGATCGCAGCACGGCTGTAGGTTTAGGACCACGCACTACAATCATGGTGGAAGCCAGCACCTGCAATAATGGCTCGGTAATGCCTAAGGCATCGGTCGCCGCAAACAGTGCTTTGACACCAACGCCTGTCTGGAAGATAAAAATGTCAGGTAAGTCGACCTGCCAGGCTTTGATCAGTTCAGCGATCAATACCGGATCAATGTCCGGGATCTCAGCCAGGGCGGGCGAACGAAATGGGGTGCCACCGTACTTTCTCACCAGATCGGCAAACTGCTCGCCGGTTCGGTTTTCCAGAATGGCGATGGTTTTATCTTTCAAAGTTTGACTCCAGTAGCAATAAGCGTGCAGGCATGCAAACCAGATATTACATCAGGCTATTAAATCAGGTCAGTAGATTAACCTGCACATTGACCAATAGCCCCGGTGTAATCAGGCCCGGCCCAATGAAGCTGCCGGAGACGGGCGGTACCGTTTCCGGATCACGCGCAACGGCAACGGCAATATGATGGCTACCAGTGACTTCACCAGCTGTCGGGTCAAACCCTTTCCAGCCGGTGCCGGGCAGGTAAACCTCAACCCAGGCATGGGTCGTGGCATTGCCCGCCTCTGTCGCCGGGGCATGTAAATAGCCACTGACGAAGCGGCTTGCCAAGCCAAGACAGCGACAAGCTTCAATGAATAATGTAGCGTAATCGCGGCACGAACCGCTACGCTGGTTCAATGTCTGGCTCGGCGGTTGCACGCCAGCCTCTTCTCGCATCTGATAACGAAACTGGGTACTGATGGCCTGGTTCATTCTCACCAGCAAACTAAAGGTTTCCATGCCGTATAAACCAAGCTGTTGCAGCCAGTCGTTGATGATGTGTTGCTCGTTAAAAAACACAGGCTGCTGAAAAGCAGCCAGATCGACCTGCTCCCCTACTGCATAGACAAAGGGGTAGTTCACAGCGTAGTCATCCACCAGAAAATCATAGGGCGCCTGCTCGTAGTGCTGAATGACAACTTCACTGGCAATTGTAAGTCTATCCGCACACTCTAAAAAATTGACAACTGCGAGCGAATTATCGAAGACATCACGCTGCCACTTGATGGTGTAGGCAGGACTGATTTCCAGCTTGGATGACTCGATACGCACATCATGCCCCTCACGCGGACGAAGCAGAAGCCGGTGCTGGTTAAGCGTAACCTCAGTGGGGAATACGTATTCCGTCAGGTGTTTAATGCGTAGTCTTTGCATGTCAGCATGTCTCTAAAAATTCAGATTTACAATTTATACCCGTAAAGGGCATGTCCATCAAAACGGCTGCTAAAGCAGCTCGGTTTGATGCCAAGGGCGCGAACCAAAAAATTCGACGCGGCATATAGTTAATATGTAAGGAGAACTTTTTGATAAGCAACGCAGCATCACAACGAAATGTGAGTTTTGATAGGCATGCTGAGTTTAGTCGGGGGCCGAATCCAGTTCCTCAACCCTTACTATCATTTCCCTTGGATATAAAGCCGGACCAAACTGGTTGAATATCGCCACATCGGCGGCATCGCGCCCATAGGCGACGGTAACGCGCCCGCCTCTGGGGTGAGGCTGGGTTGCGTCAAAGGTATACCAGCGACCACCGACATAAGCCTCAAACCAGGCATGAAAATCCATAGGTTCGAGCTTATGCAGATAGCCGACCACCATCCGCGCGGGGATACACAAGCCACGACATAGAGCGATACCCAGATGCGCCAGCTCGCGACATACTCCCTCTCGCTGCTGATTCACCTCGACTGCGGATAACTGGAAATGGATAGAGTCTGGATTGAAATGAATATTATTGCGTATCCATGTCTCAATAGCGGCCACCTGGTCATAGCCGGGCTCTACACCAGCAACAATTTCTTGGCCCAAGTCTATAAAGCGATCCGACTCACAATAGCGTGTTGGCAGCAGATAGGTGAGCACCTCGTTAGGCAGATTCTGCACATCCTCGAAAGGCGCGCCAGGACTGACATTGATACCATCTGCAGTGAGGATGTCGGCTGAAGTTCTTATGGAAAACTCACCCGGAGGTGCGATCAGACGCTGGCAAAGATTGCCGTAATTATCGGTATATTCAACCACCGGCACGCTGGGCTTCATGGTGTAGGATTCGCGCGCCACCCATTGATGCGTGCCACTGCGTGGACGCAACATGAGGATAAATGGCGTCTCGACGCTAACGTCAAAGGTAATATCACATCCAGTACGTAGCCACACAGCGGGGGTTCCTTTTGTTTATTCAGCTCTTGAGCTTGTTGATGATGGGGTTCTTGAGCCTGTCAGTGCATTCTATCTTGCTTTTGTCTGTAAGGCCGTGAACATTGTGGCGATTAGCCCAACTTGCGGAAATAGGACAGCGCAGGATAGTGAAGTAAGAATCTACCTACAGCGAGATTAAAAATGGAAGTTTCGAGGGGATTAAAGCAGAAAACTACAGGGTGGAGAAATTTGGATTCAATTAGCCAGGCGTTCAATCAACCAAGCTCAATAACGAGACCATAATAGCCATGTCGTCGGAAGCGTCCATATCTGTGCGAGTTAAGCGTGACACCGGCACAAGCAGCATCTTCGTGACTGGTGAAAGTCACCAGAAACTCTCGCTTTCCCGCAAACATAGGTGCATGATTGCGCCTTTCCACTGATGCAATCTTTACATGCTCAGCAAGAAAGTCATCCACCAGCGATACAACCTCCTGATCGGCGGTCGCGTCAGAGATTTCGTCCAGAATCTGGAGAAAATTTTGTACTGATGAACTGTTCATTAATTGTCCAAAGGGGGTTAAAGCTGCAGCGAGTAAAGCATAAATAAAGCGTAGTCAAAACCAGGCTGGAATTTGACTTAAATTTTGACTAAAACAGAATTAATCCAGGCACTCCTCAACCAACGCAACCAGCTCGCTAGGCTTCATGGATAGAGCTTTGGAAAGGTGGTAAATAGTCAATAACGAAGGTTGCCGCTTGCCACGCTCTAGCATCGATACAAAACTTCGATCCAGACCAGACTGAAGTGCAATGTACTCTTGTGAAAATCCGGCTTTTTCTCTTTGCTGCTTTAAAATAAGTCCAAACTTGATAGGTATTGCAACCATTGATTCGTCTTTGTTCCCTCAAAAAATCTACGCATTGATACAGTAAGTTCATGCAAAAAATCTCGTACCCGGATGCTAACCAAGTATTGCTTTTTTATGAACGGACTATTGTCACCTTTACATAGGTATCTGTATAAATCGGCGAAATACAGAGGCTAAAAATCAGCTGCATTTTGATGTGTTTTTTCAAATTGCTAGGTGTAAGATAGTTGATTGAGGTAGCGATTAACCTTGTCGATTAAGAATAAGGTGGCATGCAGTGATCAAAAGCTCCGCGTTCAGCATAGTGCTTAAAAGACTCAGGAAAAAACTCGGCATCTCGCAAGAACTTCTGGCGCATGAGGCAGGCCTCGACCGCACTTACATCTCACTGCTCGAACGCGGAGCACGCTCTCCCAGCCTCATCACGATTACGCGGCTTTCAAAATCCCTGCAGGTTCGCCCATCGGAATTGCTACGCATGATTGAGTCGGAAAATCGAAACCACTCAAAATTAATTGGCAACGTAAACTATTTAAATGAAGAAGCCCAACGACTAGCAGAAATCATCAATGCCGGGCGCGTCATGGTGTATGCCTGTGAGCCAGATGCTCACTACCACATCACATTTATCAGCAGCAACGTGGAGCACCAGCTTGGGTTCAGCAAAAGTGCAGTGCTGGCTTCAGCTAGCTTCTGGAAAGACCACATTCATGAGGCTGATTGGCATAAAGTCGCAGAGCGCCTGCCCAAACTTTTGCAGCACGAATATCAAACAGATGAATACCGTATCAAGACAGCCAGTGGTGAATGGCGCCTGATTTCGGACGAAGCCATGCTGATTCTGGATGACGCCGGCAACCCCAAGGAAATCATCGGATTTTTATCCGACGTCAGTGATATCCGTAAATAATATTGAAGGCCCGACTCAGGAATTTAATTGGGGCGGCGTAGTTTCAATCAAGGCAATAAACTCAGATGCCTTGAAGCCTAGCGCGACGGAGATTTTAAATACAGTTTCCAGGCTGGGCTGACGCAGGTTACGTTCCAGCATCGAAATATAGGTTCGATCCAGCTCAGTCATAAAAGCCAGCTCTTGCTGAGAAATCCCTTTTTGTGTCCTGATATCTTTAAGTGTTTTACCGTAAATGCTTAGGTCGAACATATTGCCATATGGCCTTGGATTGAGATTTTTTGTTCCGCAAGAGTAGTGGCTAGTGTCAAAAGCCACAACGGACAGAAGTCCAACGGACTATAGTCAGCCGCAACTTTTCTGTATTGCGGACGTCAGCTTTAATGCTGCTGAAATTTGCAAATAATGAATAGTTGATAAAATTGGGCTGTCACAGCAACTCAGTTTCAAGAGTGACAGATGAATAGAAATAATGAGGAGAAATCATGTTGTTAATACTGCTAGGTCTGCTACTAGCGATACTACCATTGGTCATGACCACGGCATTCCCACACTTGATGGTAGTGAGCATATACAGCAGCCTGGTGTTTCTGGCAGCGTTGGCGTGGGCGGTTCTGGTGATTACCATTATGGCCAGGCAGCAAAGAATTGCCGATTGGCGTATTGCGAGAAAACAGCGTAAAGAGGCTAAGAAAGCCACAAAAAGCCTGGCGAAACCTGCCAACAAGGCTCCGACCAAACTAGATTAGACTTAAAGCCTCCTTAGCGATTTTCATTTTTTTGCTGATACAGAGCTTGTCAGCCGCATTCAGCAAATCATCCGCGCTGTCATGTTTTTATTTTTAGTATTCAATGGGTTGGTTCTTGATTGGACGCTAGCTCACAAACTACCCTGATAAAACTAAAAGAGGAATAAAGTTATTAATGTGCCGATGG
This sequence comes from Methylophilaceae bacterium, assembly GCA_035459965.1. Classification (GTDB taxonomy): domain Bacteria; phylum Pseudomonadota; class Gammaproteobacteria; order Burkholderiales; family Methylophilaceae; genus DATHXC01. The sequence goes on along the minus strand of DATHXC010000004.1, from coordinate 467,985 downwards.
TGGCAATTTCCTGATCTTTGCGACGGCTTTTGCGTCAGTGGCCGAAAGATTATGGTTCCAGCTTGCCTGCATAAAGCTCACCAGTTGGGCGATCTGCTCATCGTTGAGTACCGTGCGGAATTTCGGCATGTTGTAAGGCGCGGCGATACCTTGTGGACGCAGTTGTGGTGACCCGTTCAGCACCACATTGATCAGCGAAGATGGATCCGGGTCCATCATCGCCGGGTTGCCCGCTAGCGGAGACAGGTAAGGTGCAACGCCTTTGCCATCTGCCCCGTGGCAAGCCAGGCAATATTGCTGATACAACCTGGCACCTGTGTATTTCGTGGGTTGCTTAAGCTGTGCCAGCGTATCTTCTGCCTTGTATTGATAAGGCGCTTGCCCTTTCTCTACTGCCGCTGGCAGTGTTTTCAGGTATTTCGATATAGCAGCCAAATCTGGGGTCGTCATGGCCTCAGTGCTGTTATTGATGACGGTGGTCATGGTGCCGAATGCAGAGCTGTGCTGGTTGGCTCCATATTTCAGGTAAATCGTGATGTCGCCTTCAGACCAGCGGCCCAGCCCGGCATTATGGTCACCGGCCAAGTTGCTTGCTGACCAACCTTCTAGTGTCTCCCCAGTGAGGAATTTCTTGCGTGTTTCATCCAGCGCTTTTTCCTGGAACGCGAATCCACGCGGGGTATGGCAAGCGCCACAATGGCCAAGGCCCTGTACCAGATATGCACCACGATTCCAGCTCGCATCCTGCTTGGGGTTGGCTTTATAAACACCATCTTTGAGAAACACAAAATTCCAGGCAGCTAAAGGCCAGCGTGCATTCAATGGCCATGGAATCTCGCTCTGCTTGTTAGCCTGGCTGACGGGTTTTACCGCCTTCATAAAGTACACATACAGCAAGTGAATATCTTCATCACTCACCTTGGTGTACGAGGGATAAGGCATGGCCGGATATAAATGATGACCGTCTTTAGCCACACCCTTGCGCACAGCCCTGGCGAAATCAGCCTCTGAATAGCGCCCTATGCCGGTTCCGGCGTCGGGTGTGATATTGGTGGTATAGATCGCTCCCAATGGCGTGAGCATGGGCAGGCCACCCGCAAACTCCTTGCCATGCGGCGCAGTATGGCAAGAGATGCAATCGCCGACCTTCGCCAGATAGGCACCTTTGCTGATGGCATCCTGATCATCTGCCTGCGCATAAATGGACGCGCCCAGCATAAATAAACCGGCAAACAGTCGCATATATCGGCTAGTAATGTATTGGCTAGATAGGCTCATCGAAATATCCTTTATGCTTTTTGCAGTTGATTTCCGATTGGCAGTGTCCTGATGCGCTTGCCGGTCGCCGCGAATACCGCATTGGTCAATGCTGCGCCGATAGCTGCAGTCCCCGGCTCACCAATACCGCCCGGCGCTTCCGCACTGGGGATCAGGTGCACTTCTATCTTGGGTGCTTCATTGATACGCAGCATGCGATAATCGTTGAAGTTGTTCTGCTCCACCCGGCCATGCTTGATGGTGATTTCGTTGTAGAGCACTGCGGTCAGCCCGAAAATCACGCCACCTTCGATTTGGGCGATGACCGTATTCGGGTTAACTGTCATGCCGCAATCTACGGCACATACCACGCGCTCTACCTTCACTTCTCCTTGGTCATTAACTGTGACTTCCACCACCATGCCAAGGAAACTGCCGAAGGCATGCATTGCCGATACACCACGGCCCTGGCCTTTGCTCACAGGCTTGCCCCAATCACTTTTCTCAACCGCCAGCTCAAGTGCAGTTTTAAGCCTTGGTGTTTTACCTAAGAGATCAAGCCGGTATTTGACCGGATCGATCTTCGCCAGCGCGGCCAGCTCGTCGATAAAGCTTTCCACCACGAAGGTGCCGCGCGTCGGGCCAACACCACGCCAGAATGCAGTAGGCACATCGCGTGGCTCCTGCCGCACGTAATCCACGTAGATATTGGGTAAGTCATAGGGTGGCTCGGAAGAAACTTCCACCGCATCCGGGTCGACCCCGTTCTTAATTGCTGGCGGCGCGAACCGCGCCATGATGGATGACCCGACAATACGGTGCGTCCAGGCAATCGGCTTGCCGTTGGCATCCAGCCCTGCGGAAATGCGGTCGTAGTAATAGGGGCGGAACATATCGTGCTGGATATCTTCTTCACGCGTCCAGATCACTTTCACTGCGCCTTTCACTTGCATAGCGATCTTCACTGCCTGCACCACGCCATCGAATTCCAGACGACGGCCAAAGCCACCACCAATCAGATAGTTATGTAATCGCACTTTTTCTACCGGGATACCTGCAGTCTTGGCCGCCATGCCCTGCGCAAACGTGGGGATTTGCGTGCCCACCCAGATATCACAACCATCCGGGCCGATCTGCACCGTGCAGTTCATGGGCTCCATGGTGGCATGCGCCAGAAAAGGCTGCTGATAGACCACATTCAGCGTTTTATCTGCCTTGCTGTAAGCCTTGGCCGCATTGCCATCGCGGCGAGCCACCGCGCCAGTCTTGTTGGCCGCCTGCTTGAGGTCTGCAATCAAGTCTGCGGAGCTGACATTGCTGCTCTTACCTTCATCCCACTTAATATCGAGCGCACCCAAACCTCGCTTGGCGGCCCAGGTATTGTTGGCTACCACCGCAACGGCATTATCTACTTTCACCACTTGCAGCACGCCCGGCATTTTCAAGGCAAGGCTATCATCTACGCTCACCAGCCTGCCACCAAACACCGGGCTGGTGGCAATCACGGCAAACTTCATCCCGGGTATCTGCGCATCAATACCAAACTTGGCCAAGCCATTCACTTTGTCCGGGCTATCCAGTCGGCGCGCTGGTGTGCCGATCAGCTTGAAATCCTTGGGGTCCTTCAATGCCACGGTTTTGGGCACAGGCAGCGTTGCCGCTACTTTCACCAGCTCACCATAGCCCAGCTTACGGCCACTGGCATCGTGTATCACTTGGCCTGATTGCGCGTGGCAACTGGCTGGGTCGACTTTCCATGTCTTGGCAGCGGCTGCAATAAGCAATGTGCGACAAGTCGCACCCGCTTGCCGCATAGGTTGCCACAAGGTGCGTATCGAAGTAGAACCACCCGTCACCTGCGCACCCAGCATAGGGTCCGCATATAGCTTGTCGTTTGGCGGCGCATGCTCCAGCTTCACTTTATCAAGGTCAACTTCCAGCTCTTCCGCAATCAGCATGGGGATAGAGGTATACACGCCCTGCCCCATTTCCACCTTGGACATAATCAGCGTGACTTGGCCTGCGGCGTTAATTTCAATAAACGCATTAGGCGAGAAAACCGCTTTACCCGCACCAGCCTCGCTGTAAGCTTGTGAAGGTTTGCCATCACTGTTCGCCGGGAAACTGATGCCCAGCAACATGCCGCCACCCGCGGTAGCGCTAACAGTAGCTGCCAGTTTGAGAAAATTGCGACGCGGTGGGTTGGGTACGGTATGGGTACTAGATAATGCTTGTATTAAGCCTTGCGACATATCAGGCTCCTTCTTTTGCTGCGTGCTTGATAGCAGCGCGAATACGGGGATAAGTGCCACAGCGGCAGATATTGCCTGCCATCGCAGCATCTATTTGGGCATCATCCGGGTTAGGTGTATGGCTCAGCAAAGCTGCCGCCGACATAATCTGGCCAGACTGGCAATAACCACATTGCACCACTTCTAGGTCCAGCCAGGCTTCCTGCACTTTTTTACCGCTGGCACTCTTGCCCACGGCCTCTATCGTAGTGACCTTCTGATCGCCCACCGCAGAAATCGGCAATACACAGGATCGCGTTGCCTTACCATCAATATGCACCGTGCAAGCCCCACACTGGGCAACTCCGCAACCGAACTTGGTACCGGTTAAACCCACAACATCACGAATCACCCAAAGCAGCGGCGTATCGCCCGGGACATCCACTTGGTGAGGCACACCATTGATATTAAGGGTCGCCATAGTTAATTCCTTACGAGATTGAGCTAGATAGAAACTTGCAGAAACTAAGAGACAACGATAGGACAATTTTAGTTGTTACATCATCCCCAATAGCAGCTTCATGCACAACCCCGCATAAATACACATTGAGTGTGAAGAAATGCACAGAGCCTATGGTGTAAATTAAGTAGACGTATAATTTCATGAAAAATTATTGTGTTAGATTTTTTAGGAAGCTTTGATAAAGTGATCATGCTTGAAACAGATACTTCACTCCGACTTTATTAGGCATATATATGCGTTATTGGTGGGTTAATCAGAACCAGACATATAAGCATGAAATCAATGGGGGCTATTTATGGTCGCCAAAAACCAATGCTAATGGCGGAAAAAACCAGTTCTATATCAACATGCTTCATGTTGAGCTGGGTGATGTTATTTTTTCCTTTTGTGATACATACATAAAAGCTGTCGGCATTGTCACAGAAAAAGCTTCAGCCTCACCCAAGCCGACTGAGTTCGGGAATTTAGGCGCAAACTGGAATGCTGATGGATGGTTCGTGAAAGTAGAATTTTTCGAATTAGCATCGCCGATTAAACCCTCAACTTACATGCATCTTTTGGCAAATACTCTTCCTCACAAATACTCACCATTACAACTAAATGGAAGAGGAAATCAGGGCGTTTATTTAGCAGAAGTACCTCAAATAATGGGTAAAGTTTTAGAGAGTATTCTGAATGGGCAAGTTGAAGAAATTGCGAGCCAAATAATAATTCCCAAGGATTTGACAGCCTCAGATGTAGTAGCAGAGTATGAGGTTGATCAAAGAAACGATATTTTAGAAACTCAAAAAGAACAATTAATACGAGCAAGAAGAGGTCAAGGCTTATTTAGAGCGCGCGTTCAGCTTATTGAAAAAAAATGTCGTGTAACAGGTGTGAATATCAAATCTCACTTAATCGCTAGCCACATTAAACCTTGGTCACAGTCTAGCGATCGAGAAAAGCTAGACGGTAATAATGGGTTACTCCTCGCACCTCATATAGATCACCTTTTTGATAAAGGTTACCTTAGCTTTTCAGATGTTGGGCTATTGATAGTTTCTAGCCATCTAGATAAAAGTATTTTATCTAAATGGCATATAGATCCATTTAAAAACGTAGGATCATTTAATCAATCCCAAATTGATTATCTACACTTTCACCGCAATGAAATTCATATTCGTTGACAGGATATCAGTTGTGCTGGCTACGATAGGGCTACAGAAATGAAACAGGGAGCTACGATTTCTCGTAACTCCCTGTTTTTTTGGTGGGCTGTGCGGGGATCGAACCCACGACAAACGGATTAAAAGTTCCCAAATATAGGTTTTACGGGATTTTATTAAGTTTGAAATTGTTATATATGTTGTTGTATTTAATGTATTTATATTTTAATTAGCTTTAAACTGTTTTACACAATTTTATTTATCTGGGCTACTATAGGGCTACTAATTTTAGTTAGTAGCCCAAAATGTCAGATAAATTAACTAAGTCTTTCGTCGATAAAATCCCCTATCCAGATGCAGGCCAGGTCTTCTACCGTGATTCTGAATTAAAAGGTTTTGGCCTTAGAGTTGGATCAGGTAGCAAGGTCTATTATGCAGAAGCCAAGATAGATCGTAAAACCATCAGGGTCACCATAGGCAGGCATGGCCTATACGCTCCAGAACAGGCCCGTAATGAAGCGAAAAGCATCTTGGGCATGCTATCCCGTGGCGTCAACCCAAATGATGCTGATAAAGCGCGTAGAGCAAAGAGCATTACACTGGCAGAAGTGCATGAAGCCTATCTGCAAGCCCGTAATAGCCTAAAGCCCCGTACCATCTATGATTACAACCGCTTCGCCAAAACCCATTTCGAAGATTGGCAAGGCAAGCCATTAGCTGAGATCAGTAAAGATATGATCGAGCGCAAGCATCGGCAGATTGGTGAACGAAGCGAAGCCCAAGCCAACCTAGCCATGCGTTATATGCGTGCCATCTTTAATTTCGCACTAGGCCAATATGAGGATAGCCAGGGCAATCCAATCATTGCAGATAATCCCGTCAAGCGAATATCTCAAACCCGCTCATGGTATCGGGTGGAGCGAAGGCAAACTGTTATCAAACCCCATGACCTGCCAGCATGGTTTAAAGCTGTCAATGAATTACCTACCTATTCAAACGGAGCTAACCGATGGGCTGTAAAAGATTACCTACTGTTAATTATATTTACGGGACTAAGACGTGAAGAAGGACTGGCCCTGCAATGGCGTGATGTGGATTTCAGGGCCAAGACCCTGACCATTCCTGACCCCAAGAACCGACAAGCCCATACCTTGCCTTTAAGTGATTTCCTCTATGACCTACTTAAACGACGTAGTGACGACAATCATGAGAAAAATCCCTTCGTATTTGCAGGTACAGGCATTAAGGGTTATATGGATGACCCGAACAAGCAGATGAAGATCGTGGTGGAAAAGTCAGGGGTGATCTTTACCCCGCATGACCTGAGAAGGACATTCATCACGATTGCTGAAAGTCTGGATATTGCATCTTATGCACTTAAGCGATTACTCAACCATAAGATGGCTAATGATGTGACAGCCGGATATATTATCAATGATCCTGAACGGCTTAGGATACCGATGCAGAGGATTACAGATTACCTTATTGAAAACATGAAAGAAGATCAGATAAATAATTAATTCATTACCAAATTACCCTAATAACCTTCATTACGGATTGCATTTAATAACAAGGCTACGAGTTTGAGTGGTACTTCCAACCACACCATATTGATTACCAGATACGGTGCTTTTGGAGTCTGTCCCACCAGCCACTACCGTGTAACCTTTTTCTTTGCAAATTTCTCCAGCTTTTTCATAGCAACTACCCCAAGTCAAAAATTCGTCCGAACAGTCTATGCTATGAGCTTTAGAACCATCTGGAGCGTAAGTTGGCGTGGCTGTTACACAAGCTGATAAAAATAAGGCGCTAAAAATAATTGTGTTTTTCAATTTTATTGTCCCCGCTGATGACCTGAAACATTAATCTGATTTTTAACAGTAGTTTAAGTATATTGTTTCTGTGTTAATGAGCAAGAATGGCTTAGATAATTATGCACAGAATTAGGTATGGCCTTGTTAACTTATTATAAAAATGACGACAGAACATGAATTTAACCTTTGAATATTTCCATCCGTTAACTGGTGATCCACCAGATTACATATATGCGAATTCAGTAGAAATATTATTGAGAGCTCGTCGGCTGATAAAACATAGAGCCTACTCAGAAGTAGAGTCCATACTAGAAATTATTAACGGATTAGATTCAGAAACTAGCGTCAGTACTGCACGCTATCAGCTAGTACAGAAAAATGCTGATCTGGTGGATAGACCGTATCTAATGATGGCATCCATAGGAAATATCTTTTCCCCTTTATTTGCCCTCAAACGCTATCAGCAACACCACATGGATTTACCGCTATCTGGAATATCTAATCTCCAGTGGCATGAATTATATGCGGTATTAGGGCTGGCATTGTTTTCCCAGGCTGTACATAAAGGTGCTAATCAAGCGTCACAAGATAAAGCCTGGCAGACATGGAATAATTTGGGGCGCAGTTCACCAGAGTATTTGGAAGCAGTAGAAGCCATTACAATTGCTGAAGGCTTAAATAACGCTCAAATCATGTTCAATCAGGCACAAGAAAAAATCTCTCTGCGTAACCAAACAGCTGCAAATCTCAGCCATGCAAAAACCAATGCCGCAATTTTAGAAATTGCTCAAATGATGGGATCAGCCAAGTTCAAATCCATGCGTAATGCAGCGCAAATTTATTGCGAGAAAAATCCCGATAAAATAGCCCATCTTGCACCTTATAACGCCATAAGAACTTTGACTGAAGGTTTATCGGCCTACCTCAAAGGTCATCGCAAATCCTTGCAGCCACAAAAAATAATCGAGCTGGAAAAAACTTTAAAAGCTAAATAAAAAATGACAACTCTTGATGAATTAAAGCCAACCACTAAAAATAGAGTTATGGATTTGGTTCAACTAGCAGGGATTGATGTTTCTGACTGGGCAAATTTTAAAGGAGGGCTGAAGAAAGCCGCATCAAATCCTAAATATTGTTATGAATGGTCATTTGAAATTAAAGACGCATTAATAGTTCTGAACTTATGGCACAGCAATACTCTTGAAGAAAATGGTGAAATTTATCAATCTCTGAATTTACGATTGTTTGCTGACAAAATGGGGAAACTGAATAAGAAGACTGTTGAAAAAAGAGCAGTTTCAATGGACGTTGCTCTCCAACATGCTTCCAATTTGGGACTTCCAATTCGAGTCATATTACTTGATGGGGACATGCAAAACGCTGAGATTTTAGAGTCAAAGGCATCACATGTTTATACACGAACTCTAGACACTGTGGAATGGGCAGTCAAATTCTATGATTGGAAAACTGGGGAGTGCATTATTTCGAGGGGCTTAAGGCCTAGCCCTTATGTTGATCAATTTGATTTACTAAGTGAACCTGGCCCATTAGAGAAAAAATTATCCAGCACCAGTGTTTACCCTAGAAGTTCCTTGGTTAGAAAAAGAGTTTTGTTAAGGGCTAAAGGTAATTGTGAACTATGCAATACCGCCGGATTTATCACTCATAACAATCTTATATATCTGGAAAGCCATCATGTAATTCCTCTATCTGAAGGGGGCAATGACAATATTAACAATGTTGTAGCCTTGTGTCCGCTTTGTCACAAACAAGCCCATCATGGACTTTCCCGAGATGAAATACGGCAAAGGCTTAAAAGCTATTTGCATGTTAATTAATATGTACGTCTGCAATGCATACGTATACGTGTGCAATGCCCGGGTATAACGCTCCCGAAATCTTCTGACTGAGCATGGGACCTTCTTAACAAGGAGGTCATATGCAAACCCAATTACTCAATACTACTCAAGCAGCATCATTCTTAGGCTTAAGCAAAGCCTTCCTAGAACGTGATCGGTGGGCGGGCGCTAAAGTCCCGTTCATCAAAATCAGTGATCGTGCCGTTCGTTATCGCTTACAGGATTTGGAAGATTACATCCTCACGCGTGTGCGTATGAGTACCAGTGATACAGGTGCAACAAAGTGAGCCTGTTATCGCATGAACTTATGAAACGCCGTGTGTTTAACAATCGCCTTCACGATCCAGAATATTTCGCTCCCTCGGATTTAAGTGCCCTGGCTGAATATTATTTCAGAGATAACTTGACCGCCGATATGCGCCAGGAAATTAAAAACATCCGGAGTGATGGCGAGATCATTAACTACGCCCGCAAGATTGCATACCGCTTTAGGATGTTCATTGCCACATACATGCATCATGAAGGTCTGGTACAGGCAGTATGTGACATTGCCTATAGCAAATATGGCATGCATCCACCATTACCCAATCCATCACGAGAAAACGCTGTAACGGTAACAGTACCGTTACCGAGAAAATTCGCTGGAAATTCTAGTCTGTCTCCATTTGGTGATTTGCTGTTACAGGACTTAAATCTGCCAAGAATCGCTGTAACGGTATCGGTAACAGGAACATTGTTTCGATTGAGTGATGAAGTCTGGTGGCGTCGTACTCTCCGTAAGCATTACAAACGCTATTTCGAAGGCCAGGCCATTTTGAAAGGACGTGTGCATAGCCGTAAAGGTAAGTATGCTTCAGATGAGGCAGTCGCCCGCTACTTACAGCAATATCGTCGGAACAAGACATTTTTAGAAAACACCATCGCCATCAATGAAGATGGTCAGGAATTCTCTTTACAGGATTTATCGGATCGATCTGTCTCCAATCCAGAGATACGACGAGCCGAAATCATGACCCGCATTGCTGGATTTGAAGAGCTGTCCAAATCCCTAAATCATAGTGGCATGTTCTATACCATTACTTGCCCATCTCGCATGCATGCCCGCATAGCTAAATCAGGGAAACCCAATCCAAAATACGATGGCACCTCCCCTAAAGAGGCCCAAGACTATCTGGTGAAGATATGGGCAAGGATGCGTGCCAAGCTAGCCCGTAAAGGCATCTTTATCTATGGCCTACGTACTGCCGAACCACAGCATGACGGCACACCGCATTGGCACCTATTGCTCTTTATGGCAAAAGGGCACATGCAAACTGTAACAGACATAATGAAGACGTACTCTCTGAAAGCGGATGCTAATGAACCAGGTGCAGCCGAATATCGCTTTAAGGCAGTTTATATTGATCCAGGTAAAGGCAGTGCCGCTGGATATATTGCCAAGTACATAGCTAAGAATATTGATGCCTTTGGTTTGGATTGCGATATTGACGGTGGAGAAGTCAAAGGAATGACAGACCGGGTGACGACCTGGAAGAGTCACTGGGGCATTCGCCAGTTTCAACAGATTGGCGGGCCGCCTGTGAGTCTATGGCGTGAATTACGTCGTTTGGATGGTCATGGCTTAAGCGGACAACTTAAATCCATCTGGCAAGCTGCCAATGACGGCAAATGGGGTGAGTTCGTTGAATTGTTAGGAGGGCCTGCAATGAAACGCAAAGACCTCATCATTTCCATTGCCAAGCAGGTAACAGACAAACTGAATCAATACCTGGAACCCGTTGGAAAAGAAATCATAGGCATCCTATATGGCACCCTGACTATTCCTACCCGTATCCATCAATGGGTGATCCAGTACCGTGAGAAAAGAACCCCTCTTAGCGGGGGTCCCATTGGGAGGGTACCCCATACCCCCACTATAGATACCCCTCTTGGTACCCCTCCCATTGGTACCCCTCCTAATGGGAGGGTGGCTATTGGATACGTACCTAATAGCTACGTATCTATATATGACCAGAACCAGGAGGATGCTGCGCGATATAGAGGGCTATCCAACGGGGAATATTTTAATAGTTGGGGTGGCTTTTGATCTCCTTGGAGTTCTGTCAATAACTGTACGGGCTTGCATACAACAAAATCAGTATAAGTTTGCAAGTTTGGATTAAACTCAATCCCATTAAATGCTTACAGAGTGCTTATGAACAACAATGGACTATGGACAAAAATAGAACTTTATATAGTTTCGCTATGGTTTCTATTTTTCTTATTAATCGTGATTACACTGAAAGTACCAATTTATTTTGGTGATGATTGGGAATTTATTGGGGTAAAAAAGTTATTACTTTCCAATGTTATTCCTTTAATTTCGATAGCATTTCTAATTGCTGGGGTATTTTTTTATTCAAGATTTAGATTCTTAGTTCGGGGTAGTAAAAAAATTAGTGCGGAAATAAGCTCATTGGAAGATGTAAATTTTGAACACTTAACATTTTTAACAACTTATATTATTCCTTTAATTTGTTTTAACTTAACGGATATGCGTTATCTAATAGCGTTAGGTATTCTCCTGATTGTTATCGGAATAATGTATGTTAAGACAGATAAGTTTTATGCTAATCCAACTCTAGCAATATTGGGGTATCGAATATATAAAATTAGTCTCAAAACAAGGTTAGGATCAGTAAAAGATATTATTGTAATTACTCAAGATAAAATTAAAGTCGGTGACTCAATCAAATACCAAGAATTAGATGAAAAAGTTTATTACGGGGGATTAGTTTGATGAAGGAATTATTAAAACGTATAAATAACGTAATAAATGCTAAAAATGTTACGGCAGAAATCTATTTTTTGATGAAAACTGCCAAAGGGGTTGAAATCAAGTCAGCGGATCTTGATGAAACGTCCCAAGCATCATTGACTAATCAATTTAAAAATTCAATTGAAAATACTTTAGTAAAAAATCAGGAGCTTGCCCTCTTCAAAATCACTGAAGCGGATGATCGAAATAATGTGGTTTATGAATACGATCTCGCCAAAATTCCTGACAAATTGAAATCTTTATCTGCTGTTTTGAACAACAATAATTTTGACGTTTTCAATTTTGAAACAGATGATTTATCAACTATTGACGGAATAATTGTTGTTTTAGGCAATCACACATCCCAGATTGCTTTGTATAAACATCAATATCCAATTTACCTTATGAATAGACATAAGGAATTCAGTTTACGTCGTAAGGGCGCTCTCAATAGATTTGAAAAAGTTGAGGAAGATATTTTAAAAATAACTCCCTCTTTTGACTTTTTTCAAATAGAGAAAGAATTGTTCGTACTAGATTTGAAACTACTGGAAAGATCTTTTGGTTTTGAGGAAGCTATTCAAAATGGGGCAAAAGCGGCCATACAGGTAATTCAACAAGCAAACTTAGTTCATAACATGAATATGCTAGTGGGTAGGCTAAATGAGCTCCCATTTGCTAGAAAACTATTGAGAGCTTCAAAAAATTCTCCCGTACTTGGAATAGTACCTTTCAATCACATCTTAGCCTTTACTAATCAACATCCGGCTTTGAAGGGGAGATTCCATTTGAATCCTACTGGTACTATGTTTGATTTGAATACAAAAATCTCCCAAAATTTATTTTTAAAACTTCTGAATGATGACTTATTGCAATCAGAACTAACGCAAAAATATTACGATAGCATAGCTAAAGATTCAGTCGTTTAGACTCAGTTTAGAGTTAGTAAGTTAATAACAAACGATCGGTAACCTCATGTGACTCTAAACTATTACCGTCCATTTGAAATCGTTTTAGCATTGAACGTCCAACTTTGATAAATGCTTCTTCTTCAAAAACACCTGGTGGAATTGGTACATCACAAAGTTTTGTACCTGAGAACTTAGTGCCATCAATACTTAATGCCACAAAAACACCACGTCGTTTGCATCGTTCAATAACTTCAAACAATCTTTTTAATGAAAAAGACTGAGCTCCATAAAGGATGGTTTGACTATCTATGTATGGTGGATCACAGTAAATGAGGTCTCCTTCTGATGCTTGATCCATTATCTGTTCAAAATCGCCATGAACAAACTTGGTATTTTTAGTTCTTTCAAACCAAATATCTACTCTAGTAGAAAAGCTTTCAGGGGAAATTGGATTGTGTACACCACATGGAGTTGACATGTGGCCATCGGCCTTCCTAAATCTAACAACGCCACCATAGCAAGCTCGACACAAAAATAATAAATCCGCTCCATTAGGCTTTTGATTGTAATTTTCAAGAATTTTTTTGTAAGCTTCTTTTTTTCCTAAATCTTGCATTAATTCATAGCGATCAGAGTACCAATGTTTTAACAAAATTGGGGATGCATGAAGCTGGGACCAAATCTCAATTAAAGGCTTGAAAGTATCGCTAGCTATAGCATTTGCTGGGCTCAGTACACCCAAAACTCCGCCACTCCCCAGAAAGGGCTCAAAATAGGTCCCAAAGTTACTCGGAAAATAATTAATGATATCTGGTGCTTGCCTTTGCTTATTTCCTATCCATTTCAATAATTGAGAAGATAAGGGTTTTATAGGCTCAGATAGATTAAATTTATCTTGGCGGATTTGAGGCAAATTACAAGTTTCTATAAGCATAGTTAAAAGTTTCTCATACAGCGTCTAATATTCTAAGTTTGAATATTCAATATTGGAATATACCCTACTTCTAATGAAAAAAAATCATCTCACAAAATTATTAAGGCAACTGAGATTGGATGCTGGTTTAACGCAATCTCTTTTAGCTGAGAAATTAGGTCACTCTCAATCTTATGTCAGCAAGTATGAGAGTGGAGAACAGCGGTTGGATCTCATTGAGTTAGAAAAAGTTTGTAATGCTGTGGAAGTACCATTGCCGGTATTCATAGGAAAATATCTTGAAAGCTGAAATCAAATTTTTAAAACAGGAAAAGGTATTCTGGGCCAATGTTAGAACAATAAGCCAAGAAGTTGGATACTCAGATCGAAAAACAAAGAAAATACTTATTCCAACGTTTGACCAAATTATAAAGGCGTATAAAAAACTAAATTTAAACTATTTGCATATTTGCGATGAAAATAAGGTTGCCACCACTCTAGGGGCTACTTTACTAGAGTATTTTGAATATAGAGCAGCTATTTTAGAAAATTCTGTTAAACCAAATCTCATGGACAAGGATGAGGCTGAAATTTTATTCCAGAAGCTTCATTCAAAATTTAACCCTAAGTGTCCTTTACCATTCAATAAACAAACAGGTGAAAAACAAAAATATGCATTCTTAACAGGAATGGTGAACATGATACTAGAAGCAAATATTAAAGGCTTACCTTGCAATTTCGATCCAAGAGCATTAACGACTATTACGCATAATAAAATGCCTTTTAGGACAATGGCCCGAAGGGTTGACGGAGCATTTCCAGAGGTAGTTAATCCCATAGCTATATGGGAAATTAAAGAGTATTACTACACTACAACTTTTGGGAGCCGCGTGGCTGATGGGGTATATGAAACTCTTTTAGATGGATTAGAACTGGAGGAACTTGAGCAAGAAGCGCAAAGAAAAATTCAACATGTGTTATTCATCGATGCATTTTTTACTTGGTGGATTATGGGGCGGTCATATCTATGTAGGTTAGTTGACATGCTCCATATGGGCTATGTTGATGAATTAATCATTGGTAAAGAAATTGAAGCAAGATTTCCAATTATCATCAAAGAATGGATAAAAGCATATGATGAACTCAATCAAGGTCTTACTTGATTAGGTATTTGAACTTTCTTCTAATTCTTTCAAAGTAATTCCAGCAGCATTTTTCCATGCAATCGGCCCAGGTGCATTTCCTCCAAAAACCACCCCAGCCGCCGCACTAGGGCTGGAAAATTCCACATCTCGTATAAATTTATAATACCCTTCGTATTCAACAAGCAGATTTTCCTCTTTTAACTTTTCTCTTAGATCTAGTATCCATTGACCATGAGTTTTAGCTGACTCACGATCCTGAACTATAGCCGTAGATCCAGCGAAGACGATAAAACCATTTGGAACCCGCTTACCAGTTGCACGAGCACCCTTCTTCAAGCATATAAGAGTTTCAGATCGATCAACTTGCGGATCTACTTGAATTATGGGAGTTAAAAGCTCTGAGCCAAGGATTGGCAAAAGCTGTGTAATTCTCTCTAAAAAAACTTCCATTTCATGCTGATCCGATTCGGGCAATCTAGCACCACTAGATTGAAAATTTTCAACTTTTGACCTACCAATTTTATTTGCTCCATCGATCAAACGTCCTTCCAAGTAACGTATATGAGCTTTAGTTAAATTATCATCTTTGCTAACAAAAACTATTATGGAGCTCCAAAAATCTTTACTTTTGTGTTGTTTTATCCTAGAGGACACTGTTTCGGCTTCGCCGATATAAGCCATTGGCCTTCCATCCAAAGCATCTACGCCTAGCAAAAAATATATTCCAGGCTTTGAAAGCTCTTCACGCGGTAACAATAACTCAAGGTCTGTTCTAGGAGCTGCAATAGCTTTCCCTGACCAGTTTGAGATTTCTGCGGTTCTGATTTTTTTGGGATCGCCAAATGGTAAAAACAATTTAATTGTTGCTGATGGATTCATGACTTATTTGGATAATTTTTTCATTAGCGTATCCCTAAATGAAACATCAATCCATAGATAATTTTGAGCAAAAAAAAATGGTGGTTTTTTACACTTCAAAGAAAGCGTAATTAAGATTACTTACAAATGGGCTACTATAGGGCTACTAAAATGAATCAAGGGGTTACGAAACTATCGTAACCCCTTGATTTTATTGGTGGGCTGTGCGGGGATCGAACCCACGACAAACGGATTAAAAGTCCGCTGCTCTACCAGCTGAGCTAACAACCCGAGAACTGATCAGTAGCTAGAAGCTATCCGATGGAAAGGGCGCAATTATCCAGAAAAGGAGCTACTGCGTCAATCTAAAAGCTTGCTTATGTGCGGATAAATCTAGGCCAGCCAGAAAATAAATCAACGCAGGCCCGGAAACTTGCCTTGCATAGCACGCATCATCTTGCCCATACCGCCTTTTGAGAGCATTTTCATCATTTTTTGGGCTTCTTCAAACTGGTTCAGCATGCGGTTGACTTCTTGCACCTGAACACCGGAGCCAGCTGCGATGCGGCGTTTGCGGGTGGCTTTGATGAGCTCTGGTTTGCGACGCTCTAATGGGGTCATGGAGTTGATGATGCCTTCAATGCGGCGTATTGCCTTGTCGCCAGCGTCCCCGCTCATCTGCCCGGCCATGCCCGCCATTTGCGCGGGCATTTTGTCCATCAATGCGGCCATGCCGCCCATATTGCGCATTTGGCTCATCTGCGCCTTGAAGTCATCCAGGTCAAAGCTTTTGCCGGATTTGATCTTGTCGGCAAATTTCTTGGCCTCGTCCATGTCTACATTTTTTTGTGCTTGCTCGATCAGCGATAGCACATCGCCCATGCCCAGCACGCGCGAAGCCATGCGCTCTGGGTGGAACGGCTCCAGGCCATCCACCTTTTCGCTGACGCCGATAAACTTGATGGGCTTGCCTGTGACATGGCGCACTGACAAGGCTGCACCGCCGCGAGAATCGCCATCCATCTTGGTGAGGACTACGCCAGTGAGTGGCAGGGTTTCGCCAAAGGCACGCGCGGTATTAACGGCATCCTGGCCTTGCATGGCATCGACTACGAACAGGGTTTCTATCGGGTTAAGCAGGTTATGCAGGTCTTTGATCTCGGCCATCATGGCTTCATCAATACCCAGTCGGCCTGCGGTATCGAAAATCATCACATCATGGAAGTGGCGTTTGGCGTGATCCAGCGCGGCAACTGCGATGTCATGGGGCTTTTGAGTGGCATTGGAATCAAAGCATTCGACATCCAGGCTTTTTGCCAGCATTTTAAGCTGCTCGATAGCAGCTGGGCGATACACGTCGGCGCTGACCAGCAGCACTTTCTTTTTTTGTTCTTTCAGTAATTTTGCCAGTTTGGCAGAGGTGGTGGTTTTACCGGAGCCCTGCAAACCCGCCATGAGAATGATCGCTGGCGGCACCGCAGCCAGGTTCAACCCGGCATTCTGCTCGCCCATGAGCTTGGTGAGCTCTTCATGCACCACCTGGATAACGGCCTGGCCAGGGGTGAGGCTTTGCAGCACTTCACGCCCTTGCGCACGCGCCTTGACCTGCGCAATGAAATCTTTCACCACAGGCAGCGCGACATCGGCCTCCAGCAGCGCCATACGCACTTCGCGCATGGCATCGGCAATATTGTCTTCTGAGAGCCTTGCCTGGCCACGCAGGTTTTTGATAACGCCTTGTAATCTACCGCTTAGATTTTCTAACATTGCATACCTTCAATATTCGGTTTAATAATTGGCTCTATAACTCGTTAGTACTACTGGCTGAATTCCGGTGATTCTTTGCTGCTCCTGTGTAAGGCAGGGGTCGCATGCCTCAATTGGCTTTTCGCCGCAGGCTAAAGTGTGATTTAATCACTATAGACTTTAACGCTAGACTTTTACCCAAGAGATTTTAACCCAAACATTCGCATGCAAGCATTACTATCCAATATGCCTTATTTCATCGTCGCATTCATTTATGCTGCGGTTGCCGCCAGTTACTGGCTAGGCGCCTCAAAAGGCATCTCCGGTACCAGTATGCGCTGGAACTCAGCGGCGATTGCGTTGGGCCTGCTATTGCATGGCTGGTTGCTTTATCAATCGCTGTTTGATGAGGGATTGAACCTCGGTTTTGCCAATGCGCTATCGGCGATATTCTGGCTGACGGTTCTGATTTACTGGCTCACCGACATCAAGCATCGCCTGCACATCCTGCAAGCCTTCGTGCTACCACCAGCCGCATTTTTTGTGCTGCTGCAAAGATTCATGCCTGAATCGCATTTACTGCCGTATGCCGACAAACCTTTATTCATGGCACATTTGATCATCGCAATGCTGGCTTATAGCCTGTTCACCTTTGCCGCACTGCATGCCTTGCTGATGGCGACTGCGGAGCGCAGCCTGCACCAGAAAGTCACGCTGGTTAAGCTGCCGGATTTCCCACCATTGATGTCGATGGAAAAACTGCTGTTCAAGGTGATTAGCATCGGCTTCGTGCTGCTCACCTTTACGCTGATCAGCGGCATGCTATTTTCGGAACAGATATTCCACCAGGCGCTGAAGTTCAACCACAAGAACCTGTTCACTATACTGTCATGGCTGATATTTGGCGGCTTGCTGCTGGGCCGTGCTATCTATGGCTGGCGTGGTCGTACCGCTATCCGCTGGACGCTGACTGGCTTTGTGCTGTTACTACTGGCCTACATCGGAAGTAAGTTTGTGCTGGAGGTGCTGCTACACCGCATTTAAGCTATAAACTGGTTTAGAAGCTACAACAGGTATGCCCTGTGAGACAATACCATAGCGGCTCCCAGGGCATACCCCAAACACCTTTACCGCAGGCTGATTATTGGCCAGCCCTGCTCTTCTGCATACGCTTTCAACACCGGGTCGGGATCAACCGCGACCGCTTTATCTACCAGCTTCATCAGCGGCAAATCGTTGTGTGAATCGCTGTAAAACCAGGTAGTTTCAAAATCGCCCAGCGTTTGTCCACGCTCAGCCAGCCATTGATTCAGGCGGGTTACCTTGCCTTCCTGAAAACTTGGCGTACCTGTAACGCGCCCGGTAAATTCGCCATCGATCTCTTCTGGCGTAGTGCCTATCAGGTAGTCAATGCCAAAGGCCTTGGCAACGGGGTTGGTGACAAAACTGTTGGTGGCAGTGATGATCAATAAAAGATCGCCATTGGCCTTATGTTTTTCTACCAGCGCCTTAGCCTTTTCAGTCATCATCGGCAAGATCTTGCGCTGCATATAAAGCGCGTGGAGCTTGTCCAGCTCGGTACGTTTGTGTTCAGAGAGTGGCTTGAGCTGGAACTCCAGAAAGGCGTAGATGTCCAGCCTGCCGGCTTTATAGTCTTCATAAAACTGGAGGTTCCTGGCCTGGTGCAGTTCGCGTTCCAGCAGGCCTTCTTCCATGAGAAACTGGCCCCACTGGTAATCACTGTCACCCGCCAATAATGTGTTATCCAAATCAAATAAAGCTAGTTGCAAAACATCTCTCCCAACAAAAAATTTAAGCGACCAAATAAGGCCTACCTGTTATTCGACAAATGGTTACCCGGTAATTGATTCTTGCCAAACGGCAGCACCAGCAATACGCCAACGACAATAATCGCCAGCGCTACATATTCTGATGGGCCAATCACTTCCCCGGCCAGCCATGCGCCTAATAGCAAAGCTACTACCGGGTTGACGAACGTATTGCTGGTAGCGAGCGCGGGCCGCACGTTATGTAGCAGGAACTGATAAGCACTGTAAGCAATTAACGAACCGAAGATGATCAGGAACAACATGGCATACATCGTCCTGGCGCTCAGGTGTTGCGGCAATGGCTCACCTGCCACCAGACTGGCCAATACCAGTACCAGACCGCCCACGATCATCTGGCTGGCACTACCCATGGCGCCTTCGGCCATGGGTAAGTGCTTGCCCCATATTGAACCAAATGCCCATGAAGCGGCTGATAGCATAATTAGGGCAGCGCCAAGCGGGCTGGCCTGCATCACGCCGCCCATGCTAAGGACAACCACCCCTGTAGTACCAATGACGATACCCAACCATTCGCGGCGTGTGGGCCATTGCCCCCATAGCCCTGAGAATAGCGCCATCCAGATGGGTACAGTAGCAATGCCCAAAGCGGCAACACCGCTGGAAACCGTTTTCTCGGCATAGGCCACACCTGCGTTGCCCACTGCCAGGAGCAGCGTACCGACAGCAGCTGCACCTAGCCACTGTTGCAAGCTGGGCGCAGGATGACCGCGCCAGCGTAGCCCTGCATATAAAATGAAACCCGCAATGGCAAAACGTAACGCTGCCATCATGAACGGTGGCAGGCTATCCATGGCAAAGCGCATGGCAAGGTAGGTGGAGCCCCAGATGAAATAAAGCGCCATTAGCGACAACACAATTAATAAACGATGGCTGAGCGCCGGCTTAGCCTCAGTGCTCATGATGCGTAAGCGGGTAATTGTGTTTCAGCTTCAAGGGCGAATAATTAAACAGGAGGAATTAGAAGCTGACCAGCTTCCAGAAGCGGTTTTCCTGCCCCATGATCAGTTTTGCAAGCTCATCCAGGAACTCGCTACCCAGACTATCAAACGCCATTTCCAGATCGACTTCGCCAAGCTTGCCTATATTTTTGAGTGAAAAATGCAATTGCTTGGAATGCGGAATAGGCGTGACAGTGACCGAGCCTTTCACTTCCCAGGGCACACTGAAAGCAGCTTCGACAACTCGCTGCTGTTCGTTCTTGATGTCTTCTTTAGTGTGCACCACACCATAACGCCAAAGCTCATCTTCCACCCGTGCAGCCAGGCCTAGTTCGCGCTGGATATTGAATACCTGTGGGGCTTTATAGAAGAAGTGCATCCTTACATACTTGATTTCATCCGTAAAATTCTGGTTGGCCAGTTCCTCATAACGATAATCCGCAAAGGGCTCGACCACCTTCAGCCCGGTCATCTCGCCTACCAAGGGCAAAGTAATGGGGAACCCAAAATCCGGCTGGATCACCTTAATGAGATCAGCCAGCTCCTGCCAATAGAGGAAAATCTCCTTCAATTTAGCATTGCGCTCTGCCAGCGTCTCTGCGGCAAGCTGGCTGGAGCTGGTTTTTTCTTCAAGCACTTGTTGTGCTTGAACTTTCATCTGATCTAATAAGCTCATTACAGTGAATTCAATAATTAGATTTTAAACTTGCGAACCTTCAACCTGAGGGTGAGCACGTTCTGACTTGGAAAGTATCTTGTTAAGGCCATTCAAGTAAGCCTTGACCGAAGCGATCACAATATCGGTATCTGCCCCCTGTCCATTGACGATGCGGCCACCCTTGGAAAGCCTTACAGTCACTTCGCCCTGCGCATCAGTACCGCTGGTAATGTTGTTGACTGAATACAACTGCAACTCGGCACCGCTGTCCACGATACTTTCGATGGCCTTGAACGCAGCATCCACCGGGCCACCACCATCGGCTTCAGCACGCTTTTCAACGCCATTATCAAGCATGGTGAGGACAGCATGTGGAATCTCGCCAGTTTGCGAACACACCTGCAAATACACAAGCTTGAAATACTCGGTGGCATCACTGACGAACTCATCGCTTACCAATGCATGCAAATCTTCATCGAATATTTCTGACTTCTTGTCTGCCAAGGTCTTAAATCGTGCGAAGGCAGCGTTAAGGGCTTCATCACCTTCCAACTCGATACCCAACTCGACCAAGCGTGAGCGAAAGGCATTGCGGCCTGATAACTTGCCCAAGGTGAGCTTATTCGCGCCCCAGCCCACATCTTCGGCCCGCATGATTTCGTAAGTTTCGCGGTGCTTCAATACGCCATCCTGGTGGATACCGGATTCATGCGCAAAGGCGTTGGCGCCCACCACAGCCTTGTTAGGCTGCACCGGATAACCGGTAATGGTGGAGACCATCTTGGAAGTCGGCACGATCTGTGTAGTATCAATGCTGGTTTCGAGATTGAAGATGTCGCGACGCGTACGCACTGCCATCACGATCTCCTCAAGGCTGGCATTGCCTGCGCGTTCACCGAGACCATTGATGGTGCACTCAACCTGGCGCGCACCCGCCATCACAGCGGCCAAGGAATTGGCGACGGCCATACCCAAGTCATTATGACAGTGGGTCGACCATACGACTTTGTCGGAATTTTTCACGCGCGCAATCAACTGTTGCATGCGCTCACCCCAAAGGGCGGGGATAGAGTAACCGACGGTATCTGGCACGTTGATGGTTTTGGCACCCGCTTCAATCACGGCATCGAAGACTTGCACGAGGAAATCCATATCCGAACGCACGGCATCTTCAGCAGAGAACTCGACATCCTCGGTATATTCCAAGGCCCATTTCACCGCCTGGACAGCACGCTCCAACACTTGCTCAGGCGTCATGCGCAATTTGTTCTGCATGTGGATGGGTGACGTAGCGATAAAGGTATGGATGCGGCCTTTTTTAGCTGGCTTGATAGCTTCACCGGCGCGGCGGATGTCATTCTCGCTGGCACGGGCGAGTGAACACACCGTGGATTCCTTGATGACTTCTGCGATGGCATAAATCGAATCAAAATCGCCTGGACTGGCTGCGGCAAACCCGGCCTCAATCACGTTCACACCAAGCTTTTCAAGCTGGCGTGCGATGCGGATTTTTTCTTCCTTGGTCATTGCGGCGCCCGGGCTTTGCTCGCCGTCGCGCAATGTGGTGTCGAATATGATTAATTGCTTATTAGTAGATTGGGTACTCATAGCTTTACTTCCTAAATATTTAAATTGTATTTATTTACCGTCAATTGTAACAATGACGGAGATAGGCACTACCAGATTGTGTGGGATATTTAGCGCGCGCCGCGCAGCAGCAGACCAGCCAGGAGATGGCTGATATGTGAGGAAGTAACTGAGATGATGCGTTTTGAAAACATAGGCAGCACTATATCCATATTTTTACAAGCTAGCAAGTGGCACAAGCCATTGTTTGTAATGTTATTTACGCAGCCAATTCAGCCATTAGCTCAGCCCAGGATCAGGCTTCGCCAGCAGGCGGCAAGGCATTGCGCTGCCTGATTTTGCTGGTGATCCACAGCGCATAGCCGGAAACGCCATACACCAGAGATACCATAAACAGCACTTCTGGCGGGCTGTAAGAAATTAATACGAATGCCAGCACAATGAACAGGATCACGGCAAACGGCACACTGCTACGCAGGTTGATATCCTTGCCGCTGTAAAACTTCAGGTCACTTACCATGGACAATCCGGCAAACAAAGTCACCGTCCAGGCCAGCCATTTCATTTTCATCCAGCCGAAGAAAATCTCATCGCCTTTTACACCATTATCGAATGAAACCCACACCAGGCCAGCCAGCAAGGCCGCCGCGGCTGGGCTAGGCAAGCCCTGGAAGTAGCGTTTGTCGCTTTCATCAAGCTTGGTATTGAAGCGTGCAAGGCGCAATGCAGCGCAGGAGCAATAGATGAAAGCCGCGATCCAGCCCAGTTTACCCATCGGTTTCAAGGCCCATACATATAAGACTAATGCCGGTGCCACGCCAAAAGACACCATGTCCGACAGGCTGTCGTACTCAGCACCAAACGCACTTTGCGTATTGGTCATGCGAGCAACACGGCCATCCAGCCCATCCATCACCATAGCAATGAAAATCGCCACTGCAGAATGCTCGTAATTACCATTCATGGCCTGCACAATCGCATAGAAGCCAGCGAACAACGCAGCAGTAGTAAATAAATTGGGCAGCAGGTAAATGCTGCGCTCACGCAAGCCCGGCTTTAATAGCGGTTTTTTACGACGGATGCGTGGTGTAACTTCAGCCATGGTTGGGCTTCCTCAGGTTAACTTTAGTCTAGTATATCAAAGCGGCATCAATTGACTATGATAGTATCGCGTCTTGATTTAATGACTACCCACTATGCAATTTTCACTCATTAGCCAGGATGGCGCTGCCCGTCGTGGCACATTAAAACTCGCTCACGGCGAGGTACAAACCCCGGCCTTCATGCCTGTTGGCACCTACGGCACAGTTAAAACCCTGTCGCCGGTCGAGATACGCGATATCGGCGCGCACATCGTCTTGGGCAACACCTTTCATTTATGGTTGCGTCCAGGATTGGATGTCATCGCCGCACATGGCGGCCTGCATGGCTTCATGAGCTGGGATGGCCCAATCCTGACCGACTCTGGCGGCTTTCAGGTGTGGAGCCTGGGCGATCTTCGCAAAATCTC
Organism: Methylophilaceae bacterium; assembly: GCA_035459965.1. Lineage (GTDB taxonomy): Bacteria > Pseudomonadota > Gammaproteobacteria > Burkholderiales > Methylophilaceae > DATHXC01. The sequence continues at coordinate 444,243 of DATHXC010000004.1, read as the reverse complement.
GGAAGAAGGTGTGAAATTCCGCTCACCTATTAATGGGGACAGCTGCTTCCTGACGCCGGAAGAATCCATGCGTATCCAGAAAGTGCTGAATTCAGACATCGTGATGATCTTCGACGAATGCACGCCCTACCCTGCCACGCATCAGGAAGCCAGCGACTCCATGCAGCTTAGCCTGCGCTGGGCAAGACGCAGCAAGGATGCGCATGCTGGCAACACCAACGCCTTATTCGGGATTATCCAGGGCGGCATGTACGAAGACCTGCGTGATATTTCACTGAATGGACTGGTGGATATTGGCTTTGACGGTTATGCCATCGGTGGCCTGTCGGTCGGTGAACCCAAAGAAGACATGTTGCGCATCTTGGCCCATACCGCGCCGCAACTGCCACAAGATAAACCACGCTACCTGATGGGCGTAGGCACGCCGGAAGACCTGGTGGCAGCTGTCTCACGTGGTGTGGATATGTTCGATTGCGTCATGCCCACACGCAATGCACGCAATGGCTGGCTGTTCACGCAGCATGGCGACATCAAGATCAAGAATGCGCGATACAAGGCAGATACAGCTCCGCTCGATGCCGACTGTAGTTGCTATACCTGCCAGAATTTCAGCCGCGCCTACCTGCATCATTTACACCGCGTGGGTGAGATTCTGGGCGCACGCCTGCATACGATCCACAACCTGCACTATTACCAGGAACTGATGGCAGGTATGCGATTGGCAATTGAGCAAGGCACTTTCGCGGCATTTACCGAGGAATTCGCGCGTAGGCGTAGCACTCTATGCTAAAATTTTGGGCTTCGAGTCATACCGCAATTTAATTTTAAGAATTTAATTTAGAAAGGTAATGCCTGTGTTTATCAGTACCGCATATGCTGCAGCCGCAACCCCATCGGCAGACTGGACAAGTTTTCTACCACTGGTCGTGATTTTTGTATTGTTCTGGTTCATGCTGATTCGTCCGCAAATGAAACAAGCTAAAGAGCAACGCAAAATGATCGAAGCTTTGCAAAAAGGCGACGAAGTGACAACAACTGGCGGCATGGTAGGCAGAATAACCAAGGTCGGTGATAGTTTTGTCGGGCTTGAGATTGCTACCGATGTGACCATCAATGTGCAGAAACACACGATACAAACCTTGCTGCCCAAGGGCACTATTAAGACGCTGTAATTAAGAAGCGTTAATTAACTACTCTTCCAATATCACTCCCGAATCCAGAACTCAAAAAATCATGCAGCAGACTAAAGCTAAAATGAATAATGGCTGGATTCGAATCAAGACACGAGCCGCATCATGAACCGTTACCCCATGTGGAAATACCTGTTAGTGCTGACCACACTTATCCTGGGCCTGATTTACTCACTGCCCAATATTTTTGGCGAATCACCAGCAGTTCAGATCAGCACCGCAAAAAGCACCGCGAAACTTGACCCAGCGCTTTTAAGCCAGGTTGAAAATGTGCTTAAGCAGGACAGCATTCCCTATGATTCGCTGTTTCAGGACACCAGTGGTGTAAAGGTACGCTTTGCCAATACAGATACACAAATCAAGGCCAAAGACTTACTGCAAGGCAAGCTGGGTAGAGATTATGTCGTTGCGCTCAACCTTATTTCGCGCTCACCCAACTGGCTTAAAAGCATAGGTGCTTTGCCGATGTATCTGGGCCTGGATTTGCGCGGTGGTGTACATTTCCTGCTGCAGGTTGACATGAAAGCAGCGCTGGATAAGGCTGCTGAGCGTTACGTGGGCGATTTCCGCGCTTCATTGCGTAAAGAACGCATCACTTATCTGGGCGTTTCGCGCGAAGGGCAAACGGTACAGGTACGATTCAGCAATGCTACCGAATTAGCCAAGGCTAAAAAGGTATTGGGCAAGGAATACCCTGACCTGACCATCAAGGATAGTGACAACGGCACCGACAAACTGCTTATTGCCAGCCTAAGCCTTGAATCACAAAAACGTATCCAGGATTTTGCCCTCAAGCAGAATATCCAGACCCTGCATAACCGCATCAACGAACTGGGCGTAGCTGAACCTATCATCCAGCAACAAGGAACTGACCGCGTAGTGGTGCAACTGCCGGGCGTACAGGATACAGCCAAGGCCAAGGAGATTCTGGGCCGTACTGCCACCCTGGAAATCCGCATGGTGGATGAAGAAAAGAGCGATGCACTCACGCTGGAAAATGCCGGTAAAGGCCAGGTACCTTTTGGCGATGAATATTATGTAGACCGTAGCGGCAACCCGATTCTAGTCAAGAAAAGCGTAGTGCTGACTGGCGACTACATCACTGACGCAGGTCCTGGGCTTGATCAACAGAGTGGTGGTTCAGTAGTGCATGTGACACTTGATGGACGTGGCGCGCGCATATTCCAGCAAGTAACCCGCGAAAACGTTAAAAAGCGCATGGCGATACTGCTTATCGAAAAAGGCAAGGCTGAAGTCATCACCGCGCCTGTGATTAACGAGGAAATCGGCGGTGGACGTGTACAGATTTCAGGCATGGCGAATACGCAGGAGGCAACTGACGTTTCCCTGCTGCTGCGTGCAGGTGCGCTGGCTGCGCCGATGGATATCATAGAAGAACGTACCGTTGGTCCGAGCATGGGTGAGGAAAATATCAAGCGCGGTATGCACTCCACCTTATGGGGCTTTGCTGCGATTGCCGCTTTCATGATTGTTTATTACATGGCGTTCGGTGGCATTTCGGTACTGGCATTGGGGATCAACCTGTTACTGTTGCTGGCATTGCTTTCCCTGCTCCAGGCTACGCTGACCTTACCCGGCCTCGCAGCTATTGCGCTGACACTGGGTATGGCGATTGATGCCAACGTGCTCATCAATGAGCGTATCCGTGAAGAACTACGCAATGGCAATAGCCCACAAGCGGCTATCCATGCGGGTTACGACCGTGCTTTCGATACCATCCTGGATTCCAACGTGACCACCATGATTGCAGGCCTGGCACTATTCATGTTCGGCTCCGGGCCGGTCAAGGGCTTCGCTGTAGTTCACGTATTGGGGATACTGACTTCCATGTTCAGCGCAGTCGTGGTTTCACGCGCCATTGTGAATCTGGTATACGGTTATCGCCGCAAGGTCACCAAACTGGCAATTGGCTAACAGCCGATTAACTGAATTAGATGCAACATCTATCATCAAGCAGCAAGAGATAAGAGTAAAAGATCATGGAAATTTTTAGAATCAAAAATGATATTCCGTTCATGAGCTATGGCCGCTTAACCACGGCCATCTCGTTGATTACGTTTATCCTGGCGGTATTTTTCCTGGCTCACCGGGGGCTCAACCTCGGCGTGGACTTTACTGGTGGCACCATCATGGAGGTCAGCTATCCACAATCAGCCGACCTCAGCAAAGTGCGTAGCGCTGTCGACAGTGTCGGCCTGAAGGAAGCTACGGTACAGAACTTCGGCACCAGCCATGATGTGCTGATCCGCCTACCGGTAAAAGCAGGGTTATCCAGCGCACAACTTTCCGAACAGGTGCTCACGGCACTGCAAAAGTCAGATAGCAGCGTTGAAATGCGCCGTGTTGAATTCGTCGGCCCCCAAGTCGGCCAGGAGCTGTATGAAAATGGTGCTTTGGCGCTATTGCTGGTTTCTTTTGGTATTGTTGCCTATCTGGCCATGCGCTTTGAATGGCGCTTTGCGGTATCGGCCATCATCGCCAATATGCATGACGTAGTCATCATCCTGGGCTTTTTTGCCTTCTTCCAGTGGGAATTCAATCTGACGGTGCTCGCAGCGGTGTTGGCAGTGCTGGGTTACTCAGTGAACGAATCTGTAGTGGTATTTGACCGGGTGCGTGAAAACTTCCGCAAGATGCGCAAGGCAACTGTGACGCATGTGATTGACAATGCCATCACCCGCACCATGTCGCGTACTGTCATTACCCACTTTTGTACCGAACTGATGGTACTTTCGATGTTGCTGTTCGGCGGCGAGACGCTACACAATTTTGCGCTCGCACTCACCATCGGTATTCTTTTCGGTATCTATTCGTCGGTGCTGGTAGCTTGCCCGGTTGCGATGTATCTGGGTGTATCACGCCAAAACCTGATGACAGGTGCTGAAAAACAACAAGCTGCTGATGCCACGCCTTGACAAGGTTGACCTAAAGCGGGGACACTTAAGCATCCCTTAAGCAAGATCCCCCCTTGGACGATATACCCATATACCTGCAGGTTTGCATATTAATCTTTATGCTCCTGCTATCAGCATTTTTCTCCAGTGCTGAAACCAGTCTGATGTCCCTCAATCGCTACCGGCTGCGCCATCTTGCAAAAGATGGCCATCGTGGCGCGCGGCTTGCACAGGCTCTGTTACAAAAAACCGACCACCTGTTAGGCGCGATTCTATTAGGCAACACGTTTGCTGCAGTTGCCATCGCCACTATCAGCGATGACATCACCTTCAAGTTGCTGGGTGATGGCAAAATCGGGCTGGTAGTCGGCACCCTGTCCGTCACCTTCATCATCCTGATATTTGGTGAAATCACCCCTAAAGTCATTGCTGCGGCCTACGCCGAAAAACTGGCATTCTTTTACAGCTACATCCTCTATCCACTCATCAAGGTCTTGTATCCCGCCATCTGGTTCACCAACCTGTTCGTGGCGGGGCTACTTAAAATACTACGTATCAAGATCAACTTCGCAGATGCCTCGCATGCGATTTCTACAGAAGAGCTCCGCAGCATCGTGCTGGAAGCCGGCAGTTATATCCCAAAAAAGAACCGGGCCATTCTGCTCAATCTGTTCGACCTGGAAAAAGCCACGGTAGATGATGTGATGACGGCACATACCCACATCGAGTCACTGGATTTTGACAGGCCAATAGAAGAAATTATCCAGCGCATATCATCCAGCCACCACACTCGCCTGCCAGTACGCCAGGGCGCAAACGAAGAAATCGTTGGCATCATCCATATCCGCAAGGTGATCAATCAGCTACGGAGCGGTGAACTGGATCTGGAAAGCCTGAAAGAAGTCATTTCAGAGCCTTACTTCATCCCGTGTGGTACACCCTTATATACGCAAATGCAGCAGTTTCAGGAAAATCAGCAACGCATTGCACTGGTAGTCGATGAATATGGTGAACTCAAAGGGCTGATCACACTCGAAGATATCGTTGAAGAGATTATTGGTGATTTCACTTCCCAGTCACCATTGCGCAACAATACTTACCACCAGGATGAAGACGGCAGTTGGCTGGTGGATGGCAGTAGCAATCTGCGCGACTTGAACAAGAAACTATCTCTGTCCTTACCGCTCGATGGCCCACGCACCTTGAATGGGCTAGTACTCGAACATTTTGAGGATATTCCTGAGCCTGGAACCAGCTTCAAAATTGGGACACACGCACTGGAAATCGTGCAAACCCAGGACAGGATTGTAAAAAGCGTACGGATATATCCTTAGGGCGACTTCTGGCACCCAACTTGCTAACTTAATTTTGCTAGGCCATGTTGTATAGCAAAACATTAAGGTTGTTAGGTGAAGGCTAGAATTAACCTAATTACCCACACTTAATTCAGGCTTGAATTTTTTTTAATTAAGCTCAGAATAGGTATCAAATATGGCAAGCACCAAGCATCAAGACACTACGATTGAGAAAGTAAAGACGGAGAAGCCAAAACCTCCGTCTATGTTTAAAGTTATTCTGTTTAATGACGATTACACACCTATGGAGTTTGTTGTCGAAGTGATCCAGCGCTTTTTTCAAAAAACGCGTGAACAATCGACACAAATTATGCTCCAAGTACATACAAAGGGAATTGGCGTGTGCGGGGTTTACCCGCTTGATATTGCCGAAACCAAAGTGAACCAGGTAGTTAGTTACGCCCGTGAACATCAACATCCCTTGCAATGTGCCATGGAAGAAGTTTAAGGAAACACTAAAATGATAGCTCAGGAACTAGAAGTCTCATTACACATGGCATTCATGGACGCGCGCCAGAAACGGCACGAGCTCATTACAGTAGAACATCTGCTGCTTGCCATGATAGACAACCCTACCGCTGCTGATGTGTTGCGCTCTTGTGGGGCTAACCTGGACAATCTCAGATCCGAGCTCACCACCTACATTGAAGACCATACGCCAACCGTAGACGGTACCGAAGAAGTTGATACTCAACCGACTCTGGGTTTTCAGCGCGTGATTCAGCGTGCGATTCTGCACGTGCAATCGTCTGGCAAAAAAGAAGTAACTGGTGCTAATGTACTGGTTGCGATCTATGGTGAAAAAGACTCGCATGCTGTGTTTTTCCTGCACCAGCAAGGGGTTACTCGCCTGGATGTAGTGAACTTCATCTCCCACGGTGTTGCCAAGGTGACTGATGGCGCGCCCAAGCGCACAGAAACTGACCAGGAAACTGAGGCCGAAGCCGCACCAGCAGGTGCACTGGAAAACTTTACGCAAAACCTCAACCAGCAAGTGCTTGCTGGCAAGATAGACCCGCTCATTGGCCGCGAAAAGGAGCTGGAGCGCGTGATTCAAACGCTATGCCGTCGTCGTAAAAACAATCCATTACTGGTTGGTGAGGCTGGCGTGGGCAAGACTGCCATTGCAGAAGGCCTTGCACGTCGTATCATTGAGGGCAATGTGCCTGAGATACTGGCTAATGCTGTCATCTACTCATTGGATATGGGCTCCTTACTTGCAGGCACCAAGTATCGTGGTGATTTTGAGCAGCGCCTGAAAGCTGTGATGAAGAAGCTTTCCGAACAACCAGATGCCGTGCTCTTCATCGATGAGATTCATACCCTGATCGGCGCCGGTGCAGCTAGCGGCGGTACGCTGGATGCTTCCAACTTGCTTAAACCGGCACTATCCAACGGCTCACTGAAATGCATAGGGGCAACCACTTACCAGGAATACCGTGGCATTTTCGAGAAAGATCATGCGCTGTCACGTCGTTTCCAAAAGGTTGATGTGGAAGAACCTAGCATTGCTGAAACGGTGCAAATCCTGAAGGGATTAAAATCACGCTTCGAAAAGCACCACCATGTTAAATACACTGCTTCTGCGTTGAATACGGCTGCTGAGCTTTCTGCCAAGTACATCAACGACCGCCATTTGCCTGACAAGGCGATCGATGTAATTGATGAGGCAGGTGCTGCCCAGCGTATACTGCCTAAATCCAAGCAGAAGAAAGTCATTGGTGACAAGGAGATTGAGGACATCATCGCCAAGATCGCCCGTATTCCACCCAAGAATATTTCTACTGATGACCGCAATGCACTCAAAACGCTTGAGCGTGATTTGAAGGCCGTGGTATTCGGTCAGGACAAAGCTATTGAAACACTGGCTTCTGCCATCAAGATGGCACGCAGTGGCTTGGGTAGCTCACAAAAACCGATTGGCTCATTCCTGTTCTCAGGCCCCACTGGCGTAGGTAAGACAGAAGTCGCCCGCCAATTGGCCTACACGCTGGGAATCGAGCTGGTGCGTTTTGACATGTCTGAATATATGGAACGTCATGCCGTGTCACGCTTAATTGGCGCGCCTCCTGGCTATGTTGGTTTTGAACAGGGTGGCCTCATGACTGAGGCGATTACCAAGCAACCGTATTGCGTATTACTGTTGGACGAAATCGAAAAAGCGCATCCGGATATTTTCAATATCCTGTTGCAAGTAATGGATCATGGCACGCTCACCGACAACAACGGGCGCAAGGCTGATTTCCGTAATGTCACGATTATCATGACCACCAACGCAGGTGCTGAAGCCATCTCCAAGACTGGCATAGGCTTCACGCTGGGCAAAAATGTCGGTGATGAAATGGCTGAAATCAAACGCCTGTTTAGCCCTGAGTTCCGCAACCGCCTGGATGCCACAGTTTCATTTGCTGCATTGTCTGAAGAAATCATCATCCGCGTGGTGGATAAATTCCTGATGCAGTTGGAAGATCAATTGCACGAGAAGAAAGTGGAAGCTACCTTCAGTGATAAGCTTAAAACTTATCTTGGCAAGCATGGCTTCGATCCGCTCATGGGTGCACGCCCGATGTCTCGCTTGATACAAGACACGATTCGTCGCGCCTTAGCTGATGAGTTGCTGTTTGGTCGTTTAGTAAATGGCGGTCATGTCAACGTGGATATCGATGACAAGGACGAAGTCAAACTGGTGTTTGATGAACCGGCTGAGTCCAAAGATACTTCTTCATTGGCAACAGACGTAGCTTAATCTTGCAATCTCATAACTCCGGCCTGGCTAGAAAATATTAGTCTTGCCAGACCGGATGCTTCTGCATCACATTCAAAAATAATTCCGACTGTATTAGCACATTGAGCCAAGCCCTTAACTTAGGGTAAGGCGCAGTTGCAAACCATGCCTCATCTACAGCTGCGAATTGGCGGATGAATGGAAAAATAGCGATATCTGCTATACAGCGTGTATTGCGACAAAAATAGGCTGTGTTGTTTAAACATTGCTCCAGCTTTTGCAGAAACAATTCACCTTGCACCCGGTAAAATTCTGGCGAATTTTCGGGAAAACGGATTGCGTATTTGTAACGATCTAAAGCCTGTTTAAATTCGCTATCATTCTCGGCAATAAGCGCGATGGCTTGTTGCTTTAAGCCAGTATCTTCCTTTAAAAGCCAGTCCTCACTATCTCTCTGAGCAAGTGCCCATCGCATGATATCCTGGCTCTCATCTATTACCTCGCCATCTGGCAGTAGCAGCACAGGTACAGTCGCTTTGGGCGAGATTTGCAGCATGTGCTGCGGTTTATTACGCAATACAATCTCCCGGATTTCAGTACCTACCCCTGCATAATGCAGCGCCATACGCGCACGCATGGCATACGGACAACGCCGATAAGAGTAAAGAATAGGTAGGGCCATTACTCGCCTAGAAGATGAAGCAGAATGCGCCGTTGGTGCGAAGCGAGCCTGTGCTCATAAAGAAAGACCCCTTGCCATGTGCCAAGCGCGGCTTTACCCTCAAGCAGAGGAATGGAAAGAGAGGTTTGCGTCAATGCAGTGCGCACATGCGCTGGCATATCATCCGGGCCTTCCGCAGTATGGATAAACAAGGAATCTCCATCAGGTACAAGGCGCGCGAAAAACCGCTCCATATCAACTAGGACTTCAGCATCGTAGTTTTCATTAATGAGCAAACTGGCGGAAGTATGCTGTATATAAAGGGTGATAATGCCGGTCTGCAGGCCACTATTCGCCACCAGCTTAATCACTTCTGGCGTAATGTCGTATAAGCGACGTCCCTGGGTTTTGACACTAATCTGATGGCTGGATTGGCGCATGCTTAGGCTTTCTGGCAAATAACACTGATTAAGTAATTATAACTATAGATGCTATTTGGCTTTAACTACTGTTAAGATTAAAATTGGTCAAAATAATCTAGCGAAAAATAAAGAACAATCATGCTATTACGATACTTTCGTCGAGCAATAGAACCTTTGCATCTAACTGCATTGCGCAATGTGCCTTTATTTTCAGGATTACGCACCCATGAGCTTGATACGCTGAATGACCTGCTGCACCAGCGCAGCTACGTCACCAATGAAATCATTTTTGATCAGAATGAAGAAGGCCAGGCCATCTACTTTGTGCTTTCCGGCAAGGTGCTGATTAGTCGCCAGAATCAAAAAAATCCCATTGCAGAACTCGGCGCAGGCCTGTTTTTTGGTGAGCGCGCACTTATGGCCGATGTACCACGTATCGCGCAGGCCAGGGCAGCAGAAAACTGCGTACTTGCCGTGTTATTCCGCGAAGATTTCCTCAACCTGCTCAAGACGCACCCGCAGATTGCAGCGAAAATCACGGAGCATGCCACCTTCCGCGACATCAACCAGCCTATCAGCACGGGCGATGATGATGCTAATGCGCTGGCAAATACGCCTAATGTCCCAGGCCCCGTGACCTGGGTTGGCATCCTTCTGGCGACTTGCCTGCTGCTGTTCATATTCAAGAAAATGTTGTGGCTGGTGGTGCCATTTTTATTAGCACTTATCCTGTTCTACCTTTTATCGCCCATCGTCAAAAGGATGGTGCTATCGGGCTTTAGCAATCAGCTTGCAGCCGTGACTTTAAGCGGCTCGCTACTGGTAGGCATAGGCTCGGCTGTGCTGCTGTTTTACCCACTGACCATAGCCAACGCAGATATGTGGCAGGCCAGCATTATCCGTTACCTCTCTGGTGGAGCGGTGCTGCTGGACCAGATACTACAAGGCCTTCAACATCGCTTTACCTTCCTGCAGAATGCGGAATTTGGACAGGATGTTTACCGGCAGTTTCGTGACTTCTCCGAGCATTTTTCCGATAAATATATGGGCAGCCTGTTATTTAGTGTGGCGGCGTGGCTGCCATCGCTGATGCTGGCCCCCATCATCACATTCTTCATGCTAAAGGACGGAGCTTCCATCAGGAAAATGCTGGGTGATGCAGTACCGAATGCATTTTTTGAAAAGACACTCTATTTGATTCACGCTATAGACCGCACTGCCCGCCTTTATTTCATTGGTCTGCTGAAAATGACTATGGTAGATAGCCTCATCATGGCACTTGCATTTGCCCTGCTCGGGCTGTCTTACCCTATCGTGCTGGGCGTGCTGGTCGCGGTGCTGTGCTGGATACCTTATCTTGGGCCGATACTCGGATTTTCGATCGTGATGATGGTCACAGCGACTGACTTCCCCGGTAATGTTTCCATGCTCTATGGTATCGTCGCCTTGTTTGCCACCATGCGCATACTGGATGACTTCGTGTTCCTGCCCATCATTATCGGCAAAAGCCTGCATATTCACCCACTGCTTACTGTGATGATGTTCTTGATAGGCGAAGCAATTGCAGGGATACCAGGATTAATGCTGGCTATTCCTATTCTCGGCGTGGTGATGGTACTGGGTGAAACCCTGGAAATTATACTGACCGATAAGCGCCTGCGTGCACGTTATCGCCACTCACAGAAACTGGCATGGCAAGCTGCCACCCAGGATCTAACTACGCATTAAGTCTGTAAAGACTTACCAGCCAAAGCGATAGTTAAAGCCTGCACCTGGGCCGTAATATGGACGAGTGTGCCAGTACGGCCCATAGCCGCCATAGCCCCAGAACGGATCATAGTAGCGCTGTGAGTTGTATTGATACTGGCGTTTAAGCTGGGCTTTTTCTGCCTGCTTTTCTTTCTCACGCTTATTAATTTCATCAGCAAAACCATCGCGTAAAGCCTGTTCACGCGCATTGTGTATGTAATCCAGCACCTTGCTATCTACACCCTGTTTACTTAAATCCACGACCTGAGTAGGAGTCAGGTCATAGCGGGAATTACTCGCCTTGATTTTTTCGATGATCACATCAGGGGGAGTCGTCTTGGATAAGGCGACAATCTCATCGAGTGTCAGGTTAGGAATGGGCTTGGGCATGATGCGTTCCAGCTCTTCCGCCGAAATGCGCTTGATCTGTGGCTCTTGTGGAGAAGTAGTGGCACATCCAGCAAGCAGGAATAACAGGCCGCCAATGATTAAAACAAAAGGTATGTGCATATGCTTCCCCATAGTGACAGTATTGATGATCTTATGACCAATGTGCTTTGCATTAAATTCCCCAGTGATTCAAACACTCACTAAAATATCTCAACTTTTAGCTGCTGACTTTACGCATGACCAGCGGTGATGGCTCAGTCAGCTTATCGTCGTAAGGATGTTGCTTGTAACGGTAGAGCTCAATCACCTTACGCACATACTGTTTAGTCTCAGCATAGGGTGGTACACCTTTGTGCTTATCTACAGCGCCCTCGCCTGCATTATAAGCGGCTACAGCCAACTTCACATTTCCCCTGAAATAAGACAACAGCCAGCGCATGTAAGCAATACCGCCCTTGATATTCTGGCTCGCATCATAGGCATTACGAACATTAAAGCGTTCTGCAGTAGCGGGGATAAGCTGCATCAGGCCCATCGCCGCTTTAGGTGATTTTGCCTGGATATTGAAGTCCGATTCAACAGCAATCAGTGAGAGGATAAGCTTGGGATCTACCTGATACCAGTTAGACAGGGTACCGACTAGATCGACCACCCAGCGTTTATTTTTTGGTAGGCTTTTGATCTGGAAATCGATATTGGCCGTCGCCACGGAATCAGCACCCAAAGGTGCTTTTTCCGGTAATACATCGGCCAGCAGGCATTCTGGTAACTCGGTGGTACTGAGTTCGATGGTTTCGAGCATTTTTTGCGCTTCAAAGTGACCCTGCGCCGCAGCCAGCGAAAATAAAGAGGCTCCCAACGCGCGGCTTTTAGGCACACCCTTACCAAAAGCGTACAGCATACCCAGTCGATACTGCGCTTCTGCACTACCCAGACGCGAAGCCTCACAGTACAAGCCTGCAGCCTGCCAGTCAGCCTCCCGCTCGTCTTCAATACGTTCGTAATTGACCGCTTTCTCAAGCAGCAACTGGACTGCCGGTGGCTCAGTGGCAAACGTTGAGTCTTCATCTGCCCATGCTGCAACACCCATGAGTGTGCTGGTGATAACAAGCACCAGCACAACGCATTTGTGTAGAGCAACTTTTATTGGCATACAGCCTTTTCATTCGCCATCAATTGGCGGGAATATCTTTCTGGCATTCACTTCATTGGCGTTCAGGCCTTGGTGAATGCCATCTTGCCACCGTTGTAATCTACTCTGACTGTATCTTTAGCAGCAAAGTTGCCTGCCAGAATCTCACGTGCCAGCGGGTTCTCAATCTCGGACTGTATAGCACGCTTCAATGGTCGTGCGCCATATACAGGATCAAATCCCGCATTGGCAATTTCAGCCAAAGCAGCGGCAGAAACTTCCAGCTTCATATCCATGGCAACCAAGCGCTTGGATAAGTATTGCAACTGTATGCCAGCGATGGATTTGACCTGGCCTTCGCCTAGCGCATGGAATACTACGACCTCATCAATACGGTTAATAAACTCAGGCCTGAAATGGGTTTTTACCTCACCCATCACCGCCAGTTTAATCACCTGGTAATCGTCGCCGCTCATGCTTTGTATCATCTGGCTACCCAGGTTGGAGGTCATGATGATGACGGTGTTCTTGAAATCCACAGTCCGCCCCTGGCCATCGGTAAGACGGCCATCATCCAGCACCTGCAACAGTATATTGAATACATCAGGATGCGCTTTTTCCACCTCGTCCAGCAGGATGACTGAATATGGCTTGCGGCGTACAGCTTCCGTGAGGGTGCCACCTTCTTCGTAGCCCACATAGCCGGGAGGCGCACCTATCATGCGAGATACCGAATGCTTCTCCATGAACTCGCTCATGTCGATGCGGATCAGGTGATCTTCAGAATCGAACAGGAAACCTGCCAGAGCTTTACAGAGCTCGGTCTTACCGACGCCGGTAGGGCCAAGGAACAGGAAGGATCCATACGGCCGATTGGGGTCGGACAGGCCGGAACGTGAACGGCGGATGGCATCCGAGACCAGCCGCACTGCTTCATCCTGGCCGACCACGCGCTCGTGCAGCTTGGTTTCCATGGTGAGCAGCTTTTCGCGTTCGCCTGTCATCATCTTGGATACTGGAATGCCGGTGGCACGACTGACAACTTCCGCGATTTCCTCAGCGCCCACCTGGGTGCGCAGCAATTTATGCTTTTTTTGGTGGCTTTCTGATTCGTTGTTCGCTTCTTTCAGTTGCGCCTCAAGCTGCGGCAGCTTGCCATATTGCAGCTCGGAGACCTTTTGCCACTCGCCCTTGCGGGTGGCCTCTTCCATCTGCTGCTTGACCTTCTCAATTGCCTCTTTGATATGTGCAGAACCTTGCACCTGTGCCTTCTCGGCTTTCCAGATTTCCTCGAGATCGGAAGACTGTTTCTCCAGTCGATCAATCTCTTCTTCTATCAGCGCAAAGCGTTTCTTCGAGCCTTCATCCTTTTCGCGACGCACCGCTTCACGCTCGATCTTAAGCTGAATCAGGCGGCGGTCAAGCTTATCGAGCTCTTCCGGCTTGCTGTCGATCTCCATTTTGACGCGCGCAGCAGCCTCATCTATCAGGTCGATCGCCTTATCGGGAAGGAAGCGATCAGTAATGTAACGGTGCGACAACTCAGCCGCTGCCACAATCGCCGGGTCAGTGATTTCGACACCATGATGCAACTCATACCTTTCCTGCAAGCCGCGCAGAATGGCGATGGTAGCTTCAACCGTAGGTTCATCCACCAACACTTTCTGGAAACGGCGCTCCAGCGCAGCATCTTTTTCGATGTATTTGCGATACTCATCCAGCGTAGTCGCACCCACACAATGCAGCTCGCCACGCGCCAGTGCTGGCTTGAGCATATTGCCTGCATCCATCGCGCCTTCGGCCTTACCCGCGCCGACCATGGTGTGTAATTCATCGATAAAGACGATGGTCTGGCCCTCGTCTTGCGACAGTTCCTTGAGTACCGATTTAAGGCGCTCTTCAAACTCGCCGCGGTATTTGGCACCAGCCAGCAAGGCAGCCATATCAAGGGACAGCACTTTTTTACCTTTGAGGCTTTCAGGTACTTCGCCGTTGACAATACGTTGTGCCAATCCTTCCACAATGGCGGTTTTACCCACGCCCGGCTCACCGATCAACACCGGATTATTCTTGGTACGGCGCTGCAGCACCTGGATGGCGCGGCGGATTTCGTCGTCACGGCCAATGACCGGATCCAGCTTGCCAGCACGGGCACGCTCGGTCAGGTCCATCGTATATTTCTTGAGGGCCTCGCGGCTACCTTCAGCGTTTTGCTCGTTGACGGCATCACCGCCACGAACCGCCTGGATAGCGCTTTCCAGGGCCTTCTTATTCAGCCCTGCCTGCTTGAGCAGGCGGCCGGTTTCCCCTTTGTCTTCAGCCAGCGCCAGCAGGAACATTTCGCTGGCGATAAAGCTATCGCCTAGTTTTTGGGCATTTTTATCTGTGACGTTAAGCAGGTTGTTAAGGTCGCGGGAAATAGCGACTTCGCCCGCGTTGTTCTCGATTTTTGGTAATCGGCTGATTGCCTGTTGCAACGATGATTTTAAAGGTTCAAGATTAACGCCCGCACGCGCTAATATAGATAGCGTGCCGCCATCATCCTGGTTGAGCAATGCTGCCAGCAGATGCTGGGCTTCGATGCTCGGATTGTCGTTGCCAACAGCAAGGCTTTGGGCATCGCTGATGGCTTGCTGGAACTTGGTAGTCAGTTTGTCAAAACGCATTGCGTACTCCGATATATTTTTAAGTTAGAACCTAGATTAAGTTATAACCCTGGATTAAGTTAAAACATAGATGAGGGAGTTTTTTTATTTTTCAAGTTTTACCAGTATCTGCCGATAAAAGCTCAATACAATTTTTTGTTTGCAATAGCATCGTGGTAAGTGCCTGAATTTAATACCAGCATGGCTATTGAAGCTATTTCATTCGAGATTATTGATGCAGGCTAAGAAAAAAACAGGCTTAATAGCACAAAAAAAATCTCCTCCCGATAGCGAGAAAGAGATGCATGCTTTAAACGACATTGAATCTTATTTGATCAAAAGCCTCGCAAACTCCTTGCAGGGCGTAGCTATTATTGCCACCGATTTGAAATGCGGTGTCAGTTATGCAAATCCGTTTGCCGTCGAGATATTCAATCTCGACCCGCAACTAGTGGCCGCCGGCAATGGCAAATTACCTGCCGCCATCCACAAACGTATTGTTTCTGAGTTAAAAAAATCCAGCAGTGAATTCATATTGCAGTACGCCTCCGCCAACCGTGTATGCACGCTAAAAGTGATGGTTTCAAGCTTGAGCGACCATGAGTTGCCATCCGGGTATGTGCTCTATATGCATGACATTACCGACCGCGTAGCCACAGAACTGCAACTTAGGCACACCGAAAAATTACTGCGCAACCTGATTGATGCCAGCCCGGATTTTATCTGCTTCAAAGACGGCAAAAATCGCTGGCTGGAAGCCAATAGCAGTGGCTTGGAGCTATTCCAGCTAACCACGGATAATTACCGCAACAAGACGGATAGCGAGTTGGCACATATCGCTCACCCGGTATTCAAAGAGGCTTTCAAACATTCACGAGCGTCCGACGAGCATGCTTGGAATGCTAAGCGCATTGTGCGTGATGAAGAGGTTATTACCTTACCGCAGGGCGGGGAAAAGGTATTCGACGTCATCAAGGTGCCGTTATTCCATGATGACGGTAGCCGGCAAGGTCTTGTTACTCTAGGCCGCGACATTACTGAACGCAAAATGGCAGAAAGCCATCTGCGTGACCGCAGCGCCATCCTGGATGCTCTGATCTCATG
This sequence comes from Methylophilaceae bacterium, assembly GCA_035459965.1. Classification (GTDB taxonomy): domain Bacteria; phylum Pseudomonadota; class Gammaproteobacteria; order Burkholderiales; family Methylophilaceae; genus DATHXC01. Next base: position 427,955 of record DATHXC010000004.1, on the reverse strand, counting down.
CGACTGGTTATTGCATTCATCTGAATCGTGGCAGACCGTTGCACCGCAGGTACTGGAACAATTGTGCCTGGCATCGCGCTTCAGCCGCGGCTCATTGTTACAGACTACCCATCTCAACAATAATGTAGAAACCCACTCGACACGAATCTACCAATGGTCAGCCCCTGGCCGCGTAAGCTTTGGCGAAGCATTCACCTCTATCCTCTATGAGACCGACGGTTGCAGCCGCTGGCTGGGCCAGTTGCAACAAGGCAACCCTGTATTTGGCGAAATCGATGATTTCCCCCCCAGCGAACGCAAGTTTCTGCAGGAGCATGGCGTTCAGTCAGTATTAATCGTACCGATTTTTGCTGGCGACCTGTGGTGGGGCATCGCCATCATGGAACGCTCCGATGTCACCCAAAAGATTTCCTCACATGAGCTGGGCGCGTTGATGGCAGTTGGGCGCTCGTTTGGTGTAGCAATACTCCGCGAAAGTGCAGGCAAGCGACTGCATCAAGCCAAAATCGCCTTCGATAGCGCTGCTGAAGGCATCATGATTATTGATGAAAACACACGCATCACTGCTATTAATAAGGGCTTTACAGAAATTACCGGTTATTCTGAAGAAGATGTGCTGGGCTTTACGCCTAAAGCATTTCAGGCGGGCAAGACTGATATGTGGAACACACTATTGCGTGATGGAAAATGGCGTGGTGAAGTAGTTAACGAAAGAAAAAATGGCGAAACTTACCAAGAGTGGCTAACACTGACTATCGTTAAAAACCATGAAGGCCGCATCATCAACTACGTGGGAGTGTTTGCCGACATTACCGAGGCCAAGCGCTCACAGAACCGCCTGCATGAACTGGTGAACCACGACGCATTGACCGGATTACCTAACCGTCGCCTGCTCAATGAGCTACTAGAACATGCCATCAAGCGCGCAGAGCGTGAAGAGCATGAGATCGCTTTATTGTTTGTGGACTTGGATCGCTTCAAGGCAATCAACGACACACTTGGCCACCAAGTGGGCGACAAATTGTTATATGAAGTTTCCAGGAGAATCAGCCGTGCCATGCGCGAAAGCGACGTAGTGGCCAGGCTGGGCGGGGATGAGTTCCTGGTAGTGATGGATGAGCTCGGCGATAAGGAAGATGCCGCTCTAGTCGCACAAAAAATCATCCATGCCTTGCAGATTGAGTTCAGTATTGACGGCCGCGAGATATTTATCGGCGCCAGCGTAGGCATTTCAATCTACCCTAAAGATGGCCCTGATGTGAACAGCCTGATCAAGGCTGCCGACATCGCGATGTACCAGGTCAAGAATCGCGGCAAGAACAACCATTGCTTCTATTCCGCAGACTTGAGTAAAGACGCGGTTGAGCGCTTTACCATGGAAAACCACTTGCGCCGAGCTCTCGAGCGCGGCCAGTTTGAAGTGTATTACCAGCCACAAATATCGCTGATTAGCGGCAATATCATAGGGGCTGAGGCACTGATACGCTGGAATCACCCGGAACTGGGCCTAGTATCACCCGCCAAATTTATCCCGATGGCAGAGGAAACCGGGCTTATCGTGCCGATAGGTGAATGGGTACTGCGTGAGGCAGCAGTCAAGGTCATGCAATGGATGGCAGCTGGCTATTCCATCCAGTGGGTTTCCGTCAACGTGTCGGGTGTGCAGGTCATGCGCAGCAGTTTTGCTGATACGGTGTACGGCATACTGGTCGAAACCGATTGCAACCCGGGCATGATAGAGCTGGAAATTACCGAAAGCACGGTCATGCATAACACCGAGTATGTGATCGATACTTTTGACCGCATCAAGAAACTCGGCGTGCGGCTGGCCATCGATGACTTTGGCACCGGCTATTCTTCATTATCCCACCTCAAGCGTTTACCATTGGACAAGCTCAAGATAGACCAGTCTTTCGTGCGTGATTTACCAGATGATTTAGATGATGCAGCCATTGCCAATGCGATTAATGCCATGGCGCGCAGCCTGGGGTTCTCTGTAATCGCCGAAGGGGTAGAAACCACCGAGCAAGCCAACTTCCTGAGGGAAATGGGATGTGAAGAAGCGCAAGGCTATCTATATAGCAAACCTGTCACATCACTTGCTTTCTCGGCTTTATTACAAGCAGACCAACTCAGACAGAATAAGCAAGATCATGCAAAATAACCCAAACTACTTCATAGAAGTCGGTCAGCTCCGTGTCGGCCTTTTTGTTCATCTGGATCTGGGCTGGATGGATCATCCATTCACCGTGAGTAACTTCAAGCTTAAGGATGAAGACCAGATATCCAAAATCAAGAAAATCGGTCTGAAAAAACTCAGGTATGACCCCAAGCGCAGTGATTGCGAACCATTGCCCATCGTGCAGCATATCGCTGAAAAAAGCATATCGGACGACTCCGCAGCAGACTTGTCTGGGGTAGAGCCTCTTACGACTGCGGAACCACTACCTGGAATCAACGACTCTGTTGAAAGCAATATAAACGCGAGTGGCGTCATCATTGAGAATGGTGCTGGATCAGCTTCAGAGGCTGCTTTAGAAGCGGAAACGGGAACGGCACTGACGACAACACACCAGGAACTGAGTGCTGAGCTAATCCAGCAGCAACGTACTGAGCGTTTGCGCCAGCTGCATCGTTTGCTGGATGAGAGTGAAAAGAAATTCATGCTCGCTGGCAATACTACCCGCATGGCGACGAAAAATATCTTGTCCCAGCCTAAGCAGTCACTCGAGCAGGCTGAAAAGCTGATCCATGAAATGACAGATTGTGCGCTGAATGAAAGTGAAATTGCCATTCATGCGGTCAACGGCAATCGCTCGGATGACAGCAATTATGTACATTCCTTGAATGTCACCGTGCTGTCACTGATGATGGCACGCTCACTCAGTATTTCCGAGGAAGACACTCGCCAGTTGGGCATGGCAGCTTTATTCCATGACATCGGAAAAATGGAGGTGCCCGACAAGATCCTCATGAAAGTAGACCCGCTGACTAAATCGGAACAGGCGTATTACGAACAGCATAGCGAACTGGGTGCACGTATTGTGAAGCAGGTCGGCATGTCGGATCGCATCGCCAGAGTAGTCATGCAACATCATGAACACGCGGATGGCAGTGGTTATCCCAAGCACCTCAAGCTGGAGCAAACAGACCCGCTGGCACGCGTGGTATCGCTCATCAGCAGCTACGACAATCTGTGCAACCCGAAAAACATGTTAACGGCTAAAACGCCTTATGAAGCATTGGCGCATATGTTTGCGCACCAGCGCTCAAAATTTGACGAGTCGCTGCTCAAGCACCTGATCAAGTCCCTGGGCATCTACCCGCCAGGCAGCATAGTACAGTTGTCCAACGGCTTGCATGGGGTTGTCATCTCCGTCAACCCCAACAAGCCTTTGCGTCCATTTGTGATGGTGCATGATGCACTGACAGAAAGGCACTCGCCACAGATTATCGACCTGCGTGAAGAGCTCAGCATCAATATCTGCGTATGCCTGCGGCCCCATCAGCTACCGGAAGAAGCACTGCGCTACCTGAATCCACGCAAGCGTGTGAGTTACTTTATTGATACCGACCTGGTGACAGCGCCATGATGCTACTCATGACAACGCTGCTATGTTTGGCTTTATTGCTGCGGCGGCAGATCCCAGCTCCGGCCTTCATCCGCAGAAGTCGCGATAGATAAAGCGGGATTTAAACCTGGCTTATCTACGTACTTCAACATCAGCAGGCCATCTTTTCCAGTCAACTCCAGAAAGTCAGTCGGTTCATTCCTGATCTTTTTGGGGAGTGAAGATACCCACATTTCGCGATCCACCCGCGCATAATAAATCGCCTGTTTATGCAACGAGCTCCAGGCGATATGCCATCCCCAGTCACCACCTTTCATGACGACAAATACAGGGAAATGACACATTGCTACTTTGCTTCCCTTAAAACTCAAACGCGTTAAATGGACAGGCTGCCCATCTATGACCTGGGCAATGGCCAGATCAAATACCCCATCATCGAATAGATGTTGCCAGACCATGACATCGCCTTGCGGCAGGTGCTGGACCTTTGCAACACATAGGCCATCCTGGTCCGCAGGCGGGCTTTTATCCGCTGCAACAGACAGCATTGGAATAATAGTCAAAAAAAACATCAGGTATTTATTCATCGGATTTCATGACAGTCGTGGTAATCGCATTCAAATATAAAACTCGGATTGAATATTAAAATCTATGTTGTTAAGATGTTTCCATGAATTTCTCGCTCAACAAAAAACGCTTACTCGCATTCATTGCGATGCTGGCTATTTTGTTGAATGCACTCGCACCCAGCATTTCTCATGCGCTATCGAGTAAACAAACACTGCCATGGCAGGAAATCTGTACCCAGAACAGTATCAAGCTGATCTTTACCGGCACTGCTGAAAACACTGACCGTTACGCCAATAGTACCACCCAGGAAAACGATAAAAATCCAGCCAGTCACATGCCGATAGTGGATTGCGGCTATTGTGTAACGCATGCCGGCAGTGACTCTATTTCTGCAAAATCCTTCGCACTTACTACCACAAAAACCGCATTACGCTTATTCCCTGCACTATTTTACTCGTCACCAGACAAGCTGTTTATCTGGGCGGCATCCAATCCCCGCGCCCCACCCGTTATCTCCACCAACTAGACCTGGCTTGAAGTGGCATTGCAGTTGCCGCTCAGCCTAGCCTGGAAATCTCTAATCCTGACGTAACTTTCGGCTAATTTAGCTAATCAATAGTCTGGATAGGATTTCCCTGAATAATCTTGGGAGACAACATGCATTTTAAACATAAAAAACTATCTATTATGGTATTGGCATCCATTTGCTGCAGCGCTCAGGCAGCTAGTTCAGAACAAGAAAAAGAGCTAACTTTACCAACAGTCAAGGTCACAGAAAAATCAATCAAGACTTCGATTACTCAACCTGATATTGAACAGGCGCAGGAAAATATCAACAAAACCGCTGGTGGCGTCACGATTGTAGATATGGACAAAGTGAAAGAAGGCAGGACTTCCAACTTCGCAGACACTTTGGGCATGGCAACAGGCGTGCTGGCGCAATCCAGATTCGGGGCTGAAGAAACGCGACTGTCTATCCGTGGTTCCGGTATTCAACGCACCTTTCATGGCCGTGGTATCAAACTGATGCAAGATGGCATTGCGGTCAATCTGGCAGATGGCGGCTTTGATTTTCCATCTATAGACCCGATGGCAACACGATATATTGAGGTGTATCGCGGTGCTAATGCCTTGCAGTATGGAGGCAGCAATTTGGGAGGCGCTATCAACTTTGTTTCCCATACCGGCTATACCACACCTAAATTTGAAGTGCGTGCTGAAGGCGGGAGTTATGGCTATTTCCGGCTTGGCGTTGCTACTGGCGGCGTGGTTGACGATCTTGATTACTACGTCAGCGCCAGCACTTATGGCCAAGGTGGTTTTCGCGACAACGCCCAGCAAAGTGCAGATCGACTGACGGGTAATGTAGGCTATAAAATCAGCGATAGCGCAGAAACCCGTTTTTACTTTGGCTATATCAACAATGATTCGCAACTATCCAGCAACCTGAGTAAGCCGCGACTCAAGGATGACCCGAAACAGGCCACAGTTGTGCCCGGGCAAGGTATTAACCAGCGCGACGTTAACCTGTGGCGTATTGCCAATAAAACCAGCTTTATTTGGGACAGGACCAAGCTGGAGCTAGGTGCGTTTTACTCCAATAAAAATCTGTTTCACCCCATCATTGATTTCCCGTTTCTTGATACGGTTGGTGTGATTGACCAGAAATCAGATGATTACGGACTGACTGCAAGACTCAGTCATCAAGGTCAGTTATTCGGTTTGAAAAACGAGTTTATTGCAGGTATTTCGCCAACATATGGCACGGTTGATGCAAGAAACTATCGTAACGTCAACGCACACCGTGGCGCGCTGATTAACAAGGCTGACCAGACAGCCACCAACTACGAATCCTTTGTTGAAAACCGGTTGAATGTACTTCCAGATGTCACACTGATTACTGGCCTGCAGTATACCCACTCTAAACGTAAGTCAGAGGACGAACTGATTAGACCGCCCAGCGGCGACCAGAGCATCAATGAAACCTACTCACAGGTCAACCCTAAACTAGGCGTGCTTTACCAGTTACAGCCAGCAGTAGAGCTGTATGCCAATGTATCCCGCAGCTTCGAGCCTCCAACCTTTAGTGAGCTGAATAATTCGGTTGCCAATTTCCTCAAAGCACAAGAAGGCACGACATATGAAGTCGGCACGCGTGGCAATAGCCAATATGTGGACTGGGATGTGTCACTCTACCACGCAAAACTGCGCAACGAGCTGCTCAGCGTATCAACAATTCCAGGTTTTTTTGGCACTACGGTCAATGCAGACCGTACCGTGCACACTGGGCTGGAAATGGGCATGACAGCGCGCTTGCCTGCCAGTCTTGAATGGCGCCACAGCTTGCTCATCAATAATTTTAAGCTGGATGATGACGCGAGCTTTGGCAATAACAGGCTACCTGGCGTACCACGCTCACTGCTACGTGGCGAGCTGTTGTATCGCAACAATGGTTTTTATGCAGGCCCGACCATTGAGGTATCACCACAACGCTACGCCGTAGACTTTGCAGAAACGCTCTACAACGATAGTTACACATTGTTGGGTTTCAAACTCGGCCAGCAATACAACCAGAACCTGTCTTGGTTTCTCGAAGGCCGCAACCTGACCGACAAGAAATATGCAGCCACGACAGGTGTGACCAGGACGGCTACTGCCAACCAGGCCATATTCCTTCCCGGTGATGGCAGCACGGTATATTTGGGCGTGCAATGGCGCTATTGAAGATAAACCGCATGGGCAATTTCAGCTGGTTCAAATGGCATAGGCGCATCGGTGTTGTGACCTGCTTTGGTATCCTGCTGTGGGGCGTGTCTGGTATGTCGCATCCCATCATGTCGCACCTGCAGCCCAAGCCCGTTAGCTTTATGCCACCGCATAGCACCATGCATCTGGAGGATAGCGTGTTTCCGAATGATGTGCTGGCCATGCACAAGATCAAGGCATTTCAGCGTCTGGGCGTCATTGCATTGAATAATGCGCTTTACTTTCGGGTAGCAGAGTCGGCCAGCACACCTGCACGCTATTTCGCCAGTTCCGATGCGCAGGAATTGCCGGATGGTGACCGACGCTATGCCGAAATGCTGGCAAGCCACTACACAGGCCTGCCCCAAACCAGCATTACCAGCGCGAAGTACATTACGGCATTCAGTGACGATTACCACGCTGTCAATCAGTTGCTACCGGTATGGCGTATTGAGTATGCTGGCGACCAGCATTTAAGGGCGTTTATCGATACTGATCAGGCACGGCTATCAGCGCTGGTAGACGATACCCGGCTCACCCTTACCAAAATGTTCCGCTTTGGGCACAACTGGTCGTTTCTTGAGGATTTTCCCCGCTTGCAGCTATGCCTGATGGCTTTAGTGCTAACCACGGCTTTGGTGTCGACATGTTCCGGTTTGTATTTGTACGTTTCACGACGTCATCATGCTAAAAGCCGCTTTGCGCATCAGCCCGCAAAACGCTGGCATCGGAGGCTAGGTCTTGTGGTCGCGGTTTCTACGCTCATGTTTGCATGCAGCGGCTTGCTGCACTTGATCGTCAGTTACCAGCAAGCCACCAATAAAATCGTCGCTATCTACCCCAGTATTGCTACCAGCCAACTATCGCCTGAAACCTGGCATCTGGTCATGCATAGCCCCGTGCATAAACTTGACCTGACCAGCTTCAAAGGCCAGCCATACTGGTTAATACAAAACGAGGGACCAAGAGCCCAAGTAGCCGCATTGGCGCAGGAGGAACATCACCATGGCGATCAAGGGGATGCCAAAGTTAAACTTGCTGGTCCCTTGCTGGTCAATGCATCCACCCTCGATGCGACACCAGCAGATATCATGACACTGGCAGCAGAACAGGCCGCAACCTACGCCAACCTTGCCGCGAGTGATGTCGTAAAGATCTCGCTAGTCAGCCTATTCGGCGGCGAGTATGGCTTTCTGTTCAAGCGCCTGCCGGTTGTCCGCGCTCAATTCAAAGGCGAAGGCAATCCGCGCTACTTTATTGAACCTGCTACCGGCGCACTATCTGCCAAAGTTACCGATGGTGATGCGCTGGAGGGATGGATATTTGCCTATATCCACAAATGGAATTTTGCTGATGCCAATAAGTATTTCCGCGATATCCTGGTTTCACTGTTTGCGCTTGGCAATATCATGGTGGCATTGATGGGCTTGTATTTATTTTCCAGAAGGCAGGCCTAGTTATTATCTAGTTTTTCCAATACTCGTTTAACTGAATGGAGAATCAAAATGAATAAGTTTTTATTGGGGTTTGCAGGAATGGTTTTATGTTTTTCCGCCCAGGCGGAAGTTAAAGTCAATGACGCCTGGGTGAGAACCACTGCGCCCGGTCAACCAGTAGCAGCCGCCTATATGCAACTCACCTCGGACAGCGATGTAGATTTAGTCAGCGCATCATCAGATGTGGCAGGTAGCGTAGAGATTCACGAAATGAGCATGGCGGGCGAAGTCATGAAGATGCGGCAGGTAAAGCTGCTGCCACTCAAAGCCGGAAAAGCTGTCGAGCTGGCCCCAGGAGGCTATCACCTCATGCTATTGGATCTGCGCCACCAGATTAAGGAAGGCGAAATCGTGCCGATTGCACTGGTGACCAAGGATAAAGCTGGTAAGGAGAATACGATTTACTTGAAGCTTGGTGCCAGGGCAGCTAAGTAAAGTCATTGCATTTAGCTGGCAATCAATAGCATGAAGAAGTCACGCTTGCACAAGCATTAGCCTCATTTTTTGGTAAACTGGCTCATGTGGATTAAAGATGCAGTTAATCATTTAAAAAAGCTGAAAAGTGCGAAAAAGTTTGGCCGGCTGGCGCTTGAAATCACGGTGGTGCTCATATTCAAGACATTGCTGTTATGGCTGATATGGGCACTATTTTTCTCGCATGCCGTGCCTAAAGATGCGCGGCAATCGGCCGTAACACGTATGATATTGAATCATCCTGAACCTTGATGCGCCATTCACATTCTAAACTTCGTATCCTAATACCACTGAGCATGTTCACTAACTAATCAGGCGTTTATCTATGCTGCCCTCCGCTGAAGTCGTCGACCTTTCCCGCTTGCAATTCGGCGCTACTGCGCTGTATCACTTTCTATTCGTGCCGCTCACGCTGGGCATGACCTGGATGCTGGTGATCATGGAATCAGTCTATGTGATGACAGGCAAGCAGGTCTACAAGGACATGACCAAGTTCTGGGGCAAGTTATTCGGCATCAACTTCGCCATGGGCGTCACTACCGGCATCACGCTTGAATTCCAGTTCGGTACTAACTGGGCCTACTATTCGCACTATGTAGGCGATGTGTTCGGCACGCCACTTGCGATTGAGGGCATGATGGCCTTCTTCCTGGAATCCACTTTTGTCGGTCTGTTCTTCTTCGGCTGGGACAGGCTTTCCAAGCAAAAGCATTTGATGGTTACTTTTCTGGTAGCAATCGGCTCCAACCTTTCAGCGCTTTGGATATTGATTGCCAACGCGTGGATGCAAAATCCGGTAGGGGCAGAATTCAACTACGAAACCATGCGCATGGAGCTCACCAGTTTCAGCCAGATGATCTTCAACCCGGTAGCGCAGGTGAAGTTCGTGCATACCGTGGCAGCGGGTTATACCGCCGGGGCCATGTTTGTGCTGAGCATCTCGGCCTGGTATTTACTGAAAAAGCGCGACACCGGCTTTGCCTTACGCTCCATCGCCGTAGCTTCAGGTTTCGGCCTTGCCTCGGTGCTGTCCGTGATTGTATTGGGCGATGAATCCGGTTACACCACTGGCGAAGTGCAGAAGGTAAAGCTGGCAGCCGTAGAGTCCGAATGGCATACCGAGCCGGCACCGGCTGCATTTACAGCTATCGGCTGGCCCAATCGCGAAGAAGAACGCACCGACTATGCCGTCAAGATTCCCTACGTATTAGGCATGATCGCCACGCGTTCGCTGGATGAAGAAGTCACTGGCCTGATCGACATCAAAAACCAGAATGAGCAACGCATCCGCAAAGGCATGCAATCCTACGCTGACCTGCAGCGCCTGAAAGGTGGTGACACCAGTGCTGAAGCCATCGCTGCATTCGAGAAAACCAAGACTGACCTCGGCTATGGCTTGCTACTCAAGAAGTACACACCTAATGTGACAGATGCCACCGAAGCGCAGATCAAGCTGGCTGCCAAAGACACCATTCCGAACGTGTTCACATTGTTCTGGTCATTCCGCATCATGGTCGGCATGGGCATACTCATGCTGTTTATTTTCGCCGCATCTTTCTATTTCACCGCCAAACGCACTATCGAAAAACAAACCTGGCTGTTACGCATTGCGCTATTTGCCTTGCCTGCGCCCTGGATCGCTTCGGAAATGGGCTGGATAGTCGCTGAGATGGGCCGCCAGCCCTGGACGATCTCCGGCATACTGCCTACGCATTTATCTACGTCGTCTTTATCTGCGGGCAGCCTTTATTTCAGCCTGGCCGGATTCATCGGCTTCTATACACTACTGCTGGTTATAGAGCTTTTCCTGATGTTCAAATATGCGCGGCTAGGTCCATCCAGCCTGCATAGCGGGCGTTATCACTTTGAGAAGAACCAAGCTCAAGCCTCAGCTCAACCTGCCCACGTCTGAGAGAACACACCATGACTTTATTTGATTACGAAACATTAAAATTATTGTGGTGGGCATTCGTTGGCATCTTGCTCATCGGCTTTGCCATTATGGATGGCTTCGACATGGGCGTTGTGGCATGGCTGCCGTTCCTGGGAAAAACCGATGATGAGCGCCGCGTCATCATCAACAGCATAGGCCCGGTATGGGAGGGCAACCAGACCTGGCTCATCACGGCGGCAGGGGCTATTTTTGCCGCATGGCCGCTAGTGTATGCCGCCGCTTTTTCTGGGCTGTATGTTGCGTTATTGTTAGTATTATTCACATTGTTTTTTCGCCCAGTTGGTATGGACTATCGCAGCAAGTTACCAGACCCACGCTGGCGTAACGGCTGGGATTGGGGCCTGTTTATTGGTGGCTCAGTGCCAGCGCTGATATTTGGCGTGGCATTCGGCAACCTGCTCATCGGCCTGCCTTTTCATTACGACGACACCTTGCGCTCTTTCTACACTGGCAGCTTCTGGCAGTTGCTTAATCCGTTTTCTTTGCTTTGCGGGCTGGTGAGCTTATCCATGTTAATGATGCACGGTGCAATCTACCTGCAATTGCGCACTGATGGCGAGGTGCAAAAGCGCGCGGTAAAAGCGGCTTTCATTTCCGGTCTGATCTGTGCCGGGCTGTTTGCTATTGCAGGGGTGTGGTTGGCAATAGGGATAGATGGCTATCGCATTGTGAGCATTCATGATGTCAATACGGCACTGAACCCGCTCACTAAAACAGTAGAAAAAACGGCTGGTGCATGGCTCACCAACTACAGCACTTACCCATGGATGATGCTGGCACCGTTGGTCGGTTTCGCCGGGATAGCGCTGGCACTAAGTGCTGCCAGGTTTAAATATGAAAAACTGGCATTTATCAGCAGCAGCCTGGCGATTGCGGGGATCATCCTCACCGCGGCATTCTCCATGTTCCCGTTCGTGATGCCATCCAGCACCGAACCCACCAGCAGCCTGACACTGTGGGATGCCTCATCAAGCCATAGAACACTCAATATCATGTTTATCGTTGCCATTATTTTCCTGCCCTTGATTATGCTCTACACCTCCTGGGTGTATCGCGTAATGCGTGGCAAGGTGACGGTGAAGCAAATACAGGACAACACGCATACTGCTTATTAAGAGGATAAAACGATGTGGTATTTCACTTGGATATTGGGCGTCGGGCTGGCGCTGGCTTTTGGTATTATCAATGTCATGTGGCTGGAGCACGAGCTACCATCAGAAGAGCAAGATTCGAATTAAACCAGACCCAAAATAAAATGGCATTGATTCAATGCATAATTGAATCAATGCCAGAACCTGACCTGACAGCCTTATCTATACAGCTGCTGTAATTAAATAAGCATCCCACCAGAAACCTCAATGCGTTGCGCATTCACCCAGCGGTTATTTTCCGATAACAACGATGCGATCATCGGCCCGATATCATCTGCTACACCCACACGGCCTAACGCAGTCTGAGATGCGATATAAGCATTAACGTCACTATTATCGCGTACAAGACCACCGCCAAAATCTGTTTCGATGGCGCCCGGTGCCACCGTATTGACGGCAATGCCTCGCGCACCGAGTTCTTTAGCCATGAAGCGGGTTAGCACTTCTATACCACCCTTCATCGCAGAATAGGCGATGTATCCAGGGATAGCAAAACGCGCCAGCCCGCTGGAGATGTTCACGATGCGACCGCCATCATTGATGAGTGGCAATAGTTTCTGAGTCAGGAAGAATACCGATTTGAGATGGATGTTTACCATCTGGTCAAACATGGCCTCAGTGGTCTCTTCAAAAGAAGCATAAACCCCGGTGCCTGCATTATTAATTAAGTAATCAAAACGGGTAGTTTGCCAATTCGATTGCAATACCTGCTTCAACTGCTCGGCAAATCCTGCAAAGTTAGCAGCGTTGGCAACATCCAATTGTAGCGCCACCGCTTTACGTCCCATCGCAACAATCTCGGCAACCACTGCATCTGCTGCATCCTTTTGGCTGTGGTAGGTCAAAACCACATCGATACCTTGTTTCGCCATTGCCAACGCTGTGTTTTTGCCAAGCCCACGACTAGCACCTGTAATAAAACCAATTTTCTGAGTCATCATATTTCTCCAATAGTTAATGAAAGTGCTGTCATCTTATTGTTTATATTTAACGCGATAAATATTGATAGTATGAATATACTGTTCACTTATTATTGACAGTTGAGACCGTATGGAAAATACAGATGCGATCAAACGCTTCGTGCGTGTGGCTGAATTGGGGAGTTTTACCAAGGCGGCGGATTCACTTGGTTTACCCAAGGCGAGTGTGTCGCTGGCGGTGCAACAACTGGAAAGCCGGCTGGGAACACAATTGCTGCACCGCACCACGCGTAAAGTACAACTCACCCCCGATGGTCAAGTATTTTACGAGCGCGGCAAAGACGTACTGGCTGAAATGGATGAGCTGGATAGCCTGTTCCAGAGCGATGATGCCAGCATCAGCGGGCTAATCCGAGTGGACATGTCATACCCAATGGCACGCAATATAGTCATACCGCACTTGCAGGAATTTCTGGATCGCTACCCGCATTTACAGGTGGATTTGAGCAGCACTGACCGTCGCGTGGATCCAGTTTCCGAAGGATTTGACTGCGTAGTGCGCACAGGGAGCCTAGCTGACTCCGGGCTCATTGTTCGTCATATTGGTGAGATGCCACAATCCAACTTCGCCAGTCCCGCATATCTAGCGAAATATGGAGTGCCGATGACACCGGATGATCTAAAAAAGCACTGGTTGATTCACTACCATGTGAACACCTCAACCAAATTCGATGCATTTGAATATTGGGATGGGCAAACATGCCAGCACATTGCCATGAAAAGCCGTGTTTCCGTGAACAATGTGGATGCTTATCGAGCGGCCTGCGTAGAAGGCTTGGGCATTACACAAGCACCATTCCTCGGCGCACGCAGCTTACTTGAGGAAGGAAAGCTAGTAGAAATCCTCAAGGATTACCGTGCACCCGGAATGCCTGTCTCGGTGCTGTACCCGCATCGGCGAAATTTATCTAAGCGCATGCGGATCTTTATGGATTGGCTGTGTGATTTATTGAAAACGGAAACCCAACAAGCTAATTAAATCGGGTCGAACTTGAGGGAAGCCGAGTTAATACAGTAGCGCAGCCCAGTGGGCGGCGGACCATCAGGGAATACGTGGCCGAGATGTGCGTCACACACATTACAGATCACCTCAGTACGTATCATCCCCAAGGTGATATCGCGCTCTTCGCGCACATTGGCAGGGTCTATCGGCTCGAAGTAACTGGGCCAACCACAACCTGCATCAAACTTGGTATCTGATTTAAATAACGGCGTGTTGCAACACACACAGGTGTAAATGCCATGCTCGTAATGATTGGCATATTCGCCTGTGCCAGGCCGCTCGGTCGCGGCATGGCGCGTTACTTGATACTGTATCGGCGTGAGTTGCTCGCGCCACTCCTGGTCGGTCTTGTTAATTTTTGCCATGAAGCTCTCCTGTGGCAGTAACTTTCTGCCAATGATCTTTAACAAACGCACGTCTACTCCGAAAAACGTTGTTCGAGAAATGGGTCTGCGTAATTGTGATATCCACGCACCTCCCAGAACCCGGGTTTATCATCGATATGCAGCTCTATGGCTTTCAGCCATTTCGCGCTTTTCCAGGCATAGCGCTTAGGCACTACCAGTCGCACTGGCCCGCCATGTTCAGCGGTTAATGATTTACCAAATACGCTATGCGCAATAATGACATCATCATCCAGCAATGCTTCCAGCGAGATATTGGTGGTATAGCCATCGTAACCATGCAAAGTGACGAACCGCGCCAACGGCAATGGCGCTGCCAGCATCAGCAATTCGCGGGCAGATACACCTTCCCAATCCATATCGAGTTGCGACCAGCGCGTGACACAGTGAAAATCGGAAACGTCCCTGATTTGCGGTAGCTTGCGAAAAGCGGCCCAGTCGAGCTTTAGCTCATTTTCCACCATACCGAATACGCGCAACGTCCAGTTGGTAGTATTCACATTGGGACGTACGCCGAGATCAAGTACTGGAAAATTGGTGACTTGTTTTTGGCCAGCAGGAACACGCTCATTGACATTGGGCGGAATAGTTTTTTTGACGGATTTTTTGCTGCCGAGCTTGTTTTTAGCTGCTTCTTTGGCGCGCGCAGCCAAGGCAATCTTTCCCTCTATCAGCTTTTTCCAATCCGGCACCGCATTCTCCTCGCGCTACTTTGGCGCATTCCGCTGCATTATTTAGCAGCTTTTAAGTCTGTTTACGCTAAGACTATTTAGGTTTTTTAAACCCATCTAGCAAGAGCAAAGCCACCCCGCAAGTGATGGCTGAATCCGCCATATTGAAAGCTGGCCAGTAATAACTCTGATAATGAAAAAATAGGAAATCGACCACATAGCCTAGTGTCACGCGGTCATAAAGGTTGCCCAAGGCACCCGCCAGAATTAAGGCCAGTGCAAAACAAAAAAGTTTCTGCTGGCTATGTTTTCTTAGAAGATAAATGATCACTACCGAGGCGATCAGCGCGATTGCACTGAATAACAAACGCTGCCAGCCACCCGCACCGGCGAGAAAGCTGAAAGCAGCCCCTTCATTGTGATAGCGCACCAAGTCAAAAAACGAAGTGATTTGCAGATGCTCACCATAGGCAAATACATTGAGTATCTGCTGCTTGGTATAGAGGTCTATCGCAATCACAATGGCACTCAGGCCCAGCCATTTAGCCAAACTCTTATGCATATTTGCGCGGCTCGCCAGCACCAAACAGATTACTTACGCAGCGACCGCAGATAGTTGGATGCTCGGCATGAGAACCAACATCAGCGCGGTAGTGCCAGCAGCGGTCGCATTTAGTGTTTTGGCTTGGGCTAACTTTATACTTAGGATTTCTATCCCCTAGGTGAACAGTAGCTCTAGAAACTAGAAGAACATACTTCAGTTCATCCTCTAAGCTATTCAAACCATCATAAGGTATACCAGTTTCCCAAATATCTATTTCAGCAGCTAGTGATGAGCCAATCTTGCCTTCGCTACGCTCATTTTCTATAAGTTTGTTGATAGTTTGTTCACGCAAATTTCTGACAAATATCCATTTATTAATTTGTGGCTGGCTTATATCATTTTCTGGCAGGGTATACCAAAGCTCTTCAAATACCGTAGCATCCTCACCAAGCTCCAGTGTCAGCCATATCTCATCAGCCGTAAAGCTCAGGACTGGCGCCATCAAACGCATCAAGGTATGTGTGATGTGGTGCAGAGCACTCTGCGCTGTACGACGTGCATGCGAGCTTTCACCAGCTGTATAAAGTCGATCTTTCAAGATATCTAGGTAGAAACCACCCAGATCTTCCGAGCAAAAACCTACAAATTTCTGCATTGCCAGATGGAATTCATAGCGGTCATAGTCCGCTAGAATGCTGGTTTGCAGCTTATCCGTAAGCACCAAGGCATAACGGTCTATTTCCAGCCACTCGCTCACTGGCAGCATATCTTTGGATGCATCGAAATCGGCAAGGTTAGCCAGTAGAAAACGCAAGGTATTACGAATACGGCGATAGCCTTCCGAAACACGCTTAAGAATTTCGTCGGAAATAGTCAGCTCACCAGAATAATCGGTACTTGCTACCCATAGGCGCAGGATATCGGCGCCGTAAGTATCCATCACTTTTTGCGGAGCAACCACGTTGCCGGTGGATTTACTCATCTTCTTACCACTGCCATCCACCACGAAACCATGCGTCAGCAAGGCCTCATAAGGGGCGCGACCATCAATGGCACAGCCTGTCAGCAGGCTGGACTGGAACCAACCACGATGCTGGTCTGAGCCTTCAAGATATAAATCTGCCGGGTAATTAAGTTCAGGGCGACGTTTTAGTACTGCGGCATGCGTGGAGCCGGAATCGAACCAGACATCCAGGGTATCCGTTACTTTTTTGTACTGCTCAGCATTCTCTGGCGCATTCGCTTGCAGGAAAGCCGCGCCATCCAGACTGAACCATGCTTCCACTCCCTTTTGCTCAACTTGCAGGCAGGCTTTTTCCAGCAATTCTGAAGTCAGTGGATGCAGCTCGCCAGTCTCTTTATGCACAAACAAAGGCATAGGCACGCCCCAGTTACGCTGGCGCGATACGCACCAGTCCGGGCGGTTCTTGATCATAGCTTCCAGACGTGCGCGACCCCATGACGGAAAGAACTCAGTTTCATCGACGGCTTTGTTAGCTTGCTCGCGCAGGCTTACTCCATCAGCACCTTGCGCATTCATACCGATAAACCATTGGTGTGTTGCCAACTGCATCAATGGCGTTTTATGGCGCCAGCAATGCGGGAAGCTGTGGTTTAAACGTACACTGGCCAGCAGGCTGCCATTCTCCTGCATTACACCCAAGATTACCTTGTTGGCCTCTTGCCTGTTGAGACCACGAATAGCCTCAAGCTCAACCAGATCGCTGGTAAAGAATTTGCCATCACCACCGATGAGCACAAGTGGTTTTTCATTGGGGAAATTGGCACGCATTACCAGCCAGTCGTCGTTACCGTGGGCAGCAGCAGTATGTACCAAGCCGGTACCGGCCTCGGTGGTAACGTGTTCACCCGTGATGACAGGCACCTGGCGGTTATCGAATGGGTGTTGTAACTGCAGGCCTTTTAAAG
The DNA here is from genome assembly GCA_035459965.1 of Methylophilaceae bacterium. Lineage (GTDB taxonomy): Bacteria > Pseudomonadota > Gammaproteobacteria > Burkholderiales > Methylophilaceae > DATHXC01. The sequence goes on along the minus strand of DATHXC010000004.1, from coordinate 410,462 downwards.
CAAGGCCTTTACAGCTGGCAAGCACCTTGGCATCCACTTCACCATAACGGGCAAGGGTAGCTTCTGCCAGCTCATGCGCAAGTATCAACAAGCCTTTGCTGGTCTGGATCAAATCATAATCAAACTCTGGATGCACACTCACGGCCTGGTTAGCAGGTAACGTCCATGGCGTTGTAGTCCAGATGACCGCATAAGTATCGCCCGTAACTTCAACACCAAAAGCCTTACTTAAGGCCGCGTTATCAACAACCTTAAAACCCACATCAATCGCTGGCGAGTTTACATCTTCATATTCCACCTCAGCCTCAGCAAGCGCCGAACCACAATCCACGCACCAATGCACGGGCTTGCTACCTTGATACAGGTAGCCGTTTTTATAGATATCGCCCAAAGCGCGCATGATGTCGGCTTCGGTCTTAAAATCCATGGTCAGGTAGGGATAATCCCAATCGCCTAGTACACCCAGGCGGATAAAATCCTTTTTCTGCTTCTCAACTTGCTCGGCGGCGTAGGCACGGCATAGCTCGCGGAACTTGGCTGGCTCAATATTCTTGCCATGCGTTTTTTCCACCACCAGCTCGATCGGCAGGCCGTGACAATCCCAGCCCGGTACATAGGGCGCATCAAAACCGCTCATGGTTTTGGATTTAACGATGATGTCCTTCAGGATCTTGTTCACTGCGTGGCCGATATGGATATCGCCATTGGCATAGGGCGGGCCATCGTGCAGGATGAATTTTTTGGAGCCCTGACGCGCTTTGCGGATGCGCTCATAGAGCTTTTTATCCTGCCATTGCTTGAGCCAGGCTGGCTCGCGCTTGGCGAGATCGCCGCGCATGGGGAATGGGGTTTCCGGCAGGTTTAATTTGTAGTTTTGGTCAGTCATGACGCTATAAAAGTCTTTATCAAAATTAGTTATTTTTTAATCAGCTACAGCAGCAAAGTATTGCCTGCCAGCAGTTGCATCCAGCGCAATCTGTTGTTTTAGTGCATCGAAATCAGGGAATTTCTTTTCATCGCGCAGCTTCTTCAAGAAGCTGACATGCACATGGCGACCATAGAGGTCACCATCAAAATCAAGTAAATGTACTTCCAGCGACAATCGGGGCGTACCAGCGACTGTAGGACGCACGCCAAGATTAGCCACACCAGCGTAACCGTCTAATTTTACAGCATATACGCCGGTGAGGGCAGGCCTCTCGTGGCGCATATGCACATTGGCGGTAGGAAAACCGAGGGTACGTCCCCGCTTGGCGCCATGCACAACCTTGCCACTAATGCTGTAGGGCCGTCCCAACAAGCTTGTAGCCCGGTCCAGATCACCGATTGCCAGGGAATCACGCACTGCTGTACTCGATACGCGCACTGCCTTCAGTTCCACTTGGGCCAAGCTTACGAGCTCGAAACCAGCAGCGACAAAATCAGCGACGCCACCTTTGCGACCGGCACCAAAACGAAAATCCTCACCTACCAAAATAGCCTGAGCATTTAATGACTGGCGCAGAATCTGCTGCATGAAGGCTTCGCTGCTCAACGCTGCAAAGCGCTGGTTAAAATGGCAAACATAGGCAGTATCGACACCTGCCTCGATAAACCACTCCAGCTTTTCGCGCAGAGACGTCAGCCTTGCAGGTGCATTCTGTGGCGCAAAAAATTCTCGCGGATGTGGCTCAAAAGTGAGCACAGCGGCTGTCAGATTGCGTGATTTCGCAGTAATCACCAATTGCTTGAGTAAAGCCTGGTGCCCAAGGTGCACCCCATCAAAATTACCGATAGCCAACGCTGCCGGAGCTTGTAATGATTGCGGGAAATGGCGGAATGCTTGCATGGTCATGTGCTTAACTAGACCGCTGTGCGATGTATAAAGTCTTTGATGCGGATGCCCATCAGCCATAACGCAGCAAAATATACAGTCGAACCCAGCACCAGCAAGCCTAAAAGATGCATCAGTTTTGGCATCATCGTATAAGCAAGCCACCTCGTATCGGCGCCTGCCGCATAATGCAAGGCAAATGCCATGGCAATCACCGCCAGCGCCAGCTTGGCCATGAACCATAGCCATCCCGCTTGAGGTTGATACACGTTGGCCTTACGCAGATGGTAATACAGCAAGCCGGCATTAAAACACGCGCCCAAGCCTATCGACAACGCCAGACCGGCATGATTTAGATTCAGCCCATAAACAAACAAAACGTTCATGGCCTGCGTCACAGCCAATACAAACAAGGCAATCTTGACTGGAGTTTTAATATTCTGGCGTGAGTAGAAAGCCGGTGCCAAGACCTTCACCAGGATGAGTCCCAGCAACCCTATGCTGTAGGCGACTAGAGCCTGACGGGTCATTTCTACATCATGTGGATCAAACGCTCCGTAATGAAATAATCCCGTTACCAATGGCACAGACAATACGGCAAGTGCAACTGCTGCAGGCAGCGCCAGCATGAAGGTGAGTCGTAAGCCCCAATCCAGCAGTTTTGAGTATTCGCCATCTGCCTTATCGGCAAAACTCTTGGCCAGGCTAGGCAACAATATCGTGCCTAACGCCACGCCTAATATGCCTGTGGGGAACTCCATGAGCCTATCTGCATAGTAAAGCCAGGAAACACTACCGCTGACTAAGAATGAGGCGAAAATGGTATTGATCAGCAGTGAAATCTGGGCAATAGAAACACCAAAAACGGCTGGGCCCATCAGCTTGAGAATACGCCAAACACCTTCGTCCTTGAGATTCAGGCTGAAACGGGGGATCAGGCCGATCTTGAGCAAAAATGGTATCTGGTAGAGCAGTTGCAATATGCCCCCGGCAAATACTGCCCAGGCCAATACCATGACGGAGTTATCGAAGTAAGGGGCTATAAACAGCACAGCCACAATAAATGCCACATTCAGCCATACCGGTGTAAATGCTGGCACAGAGAAATTACCATAGGTATTGAGTACACCCCCAGCAAGCGACACCAGGGAAATAAAAAAGATATAGGGAAATGTGATGCGCAACAGATCAACGGTGAGATCAAATTTTGCTTTGTCTGTGGCAAAACCAGGCGCACTTACCTGTACCACCCAGGGAGCAGCCAGCATGCCGATGATAGTGATTGCCACCAGAAACAGGCCTAGCAATGTTGCTACGTGGTTGATGAGCGCACGCGTCTCATCCTGGCTACGCTGTTTTTTGTACTCGGAGAGGATGGGCACAAACGCCTGGGAAAATGCTCCTTCAGCGGAAATACGACGCAGCAGGTTAGGAATTTTAAACGCGACAAAAAATGCATCGGTATAGATGCCCGCGCCGAAAACGCGTGCAATCAGCGTATCGCGGACAAAGCCCAGTATCCTGGATAAAAAAGTCATACTCCCGACAGTTGCCAGGGCTTTAAGCAGATTCATTGCGCACGCATCAATGTTGTATTATTCAAAAGTCGTTAGCATAACAGTCGTATTAGCCAGCCATATCTTGACAGGCTTTAGCACTCAAGAGCACTTGCGGGTGTAATTCAGTCACAAACGCAATTTTAACATGTAAGGCTAAAATGCCACGAGGCTGATTACATAATGCCTTGCAATCTAGTACGAAAAACGATAATATGCTCGGCTTCGTATTTTGAAATCAATTAGGAAAATTCATGGCTAATACCGCACAGGCGAGAAAACGTGCCCGTCAAGCTGTTAAGCAACGCGGCCACAATGCCAGCTTGCGTTCGACCCTGCGTACCGCGATCAAGAAGATCATCAAAGCGGTTGAAGCTGGTGACAAGGCTGCTGCACAAACTGCTTACAGCGAAAATGTAAGTGTGATTGATCGTATTGCAGATAAGAACATCATTCACAAAAACAAGGCTGCCCGCCATAAGAGCCGTTTGAACGCCTCTATTAAGGCGATGGCTTAAGGTTAGCGTGTTTTATAAGTAATAATAAAAGCCGAACTGATGTTCGGCTTTTTTTACTGGTGTTTTTACTTGCTTAGTCGCCTATCCCCAAACTACTCCGCGCCTCTGTCGCAAGCACCACTGCAGTTTCCACATCCCTGTCCAGCAATGTAAAGTGCCCCATCTTACGACCTTTACGTGCCTCATGCTTACCGTAAAGATGCAGCTTCAGTCGTGGGTTCGCCAGGATATAATCCCAATGCGGTTCAGCAACCTGATCATCTGTGCCATACCAAATATCCCCCAGGATATTCACCATAACGGCATAACTGTGCATGCGGGCATCACCTAATGACAAGCCGACCAAAGCGCGCACCTGCTGCTCAAATTGATTGGTAACGCAGGCATCAATGGTGTAATGCCCAGAGTTATGCGGACGTGGTGCCATTTCATTCACCACCAGCTTGCCATCACTCACAAAAAACTCTACCGCAAGCACGCCTACATAATCCAGCTTTTCTGCCAATTGCATTGCTAGCTGATGTGCCTGACCATGGATATGCTCCGGCGCTCTTGCTGGGATGATACTGATATCCAATATGCCATTGAGGTGACTATTTTCCGCTGTCGGGAATGAGGCAATTACGCCATCGCTACCGCGAGCCAGCACTACAGAAACTTCATAGTCCAGAGCCAGCATTTTTTCCAGGACACACTCTTCCTGCTTGAATGCATCAAATGCTGCCAGTGCTTCCTTACTGTTGGCGACGCGTGCCTGGCCTTTACCGTCATAACCAAAACGCGCAACTTTGAGGATGGCTGGGTAGACATCTGAACCATCAGCAGGAATATCGCCAACCTGTTTGATGACGGCAAAAGGCGCTACAGGAAGACCCGAGTCACGAATAAAGTTTTTCTCCATTACCCTGTGTTGCGCTACCGATACTGCTGAAGCAGCTGGTCGGACGATGCGGGACTGGGCAAGATACTCCAGTGTAGATGCAGGTACATTCTCGAACTCGGTAGTTACCGCTTCACAGCTTTTCGCCATCTGCTCAAGAGCTGCCTGGTCATCATAGGCCGCACATAAATGCACATCGGCAATTTTGCCTGCAGGGCTGTTTTTATCGGGATCTAGCACAGTAACGCGATAGCCCATTTCATGAGCAGCGATGACAAAAAAGCGACCTAGCTGGCCGCCGCCTAACATACCCAGCATGGCTGGTGGGAGAATGATGGGGTTACTCAAGATGGTTCCACTCAAATAGCTAAGCGATTAATCAATTCAATCAAGGCTGGTCTGCGAGGTTCATACCTAGCACTTTATCAGTTTGCGCAGCACGAAACTTAGCCAGCTTTGCGGCTAGGGCAGCATCGGTGATTGCCAGTATGGACACGGCAAAAATCCCTGCATTGGCGGCACCGGCTTCACCAATGGCGAAGGTCGCCACGGGCACGCCCTTAGGCATCTGCACAATCGACAATAGGGAATCCTGGCCTTGCAGGTGTTTGGATGGAACTGGCACGCCGAGCACAGGCAATATGGTCTTGGCTGCTACCATGCCCGGCAAGTGAGCTGCGCCACCTGCCCCGGCAATAATGACTTTAATGCCATTGGTCGCGGCATTCTCGGCAAATTCAAACATCAAATCCGGGGTGCGATGTGCTGAAACTACCTTGGCCTCATATTCCACACCAAAGTCAGCCAGCATTTGTGCTGCCATGCGCATCACCGGCCAGTCACTATCTGAACCCATAATGATGGCGACTTGTGGTTTTATTTTAGTCATAAGGCTCTCTACCTCAGTTTTCAAGAGAATTAAAATGCATTATAAAAACACCAGATTATCGCGATGTATCAACTCAGCTTCATCTACATAGCCAAGGATATTGACGATTTCACTGCTGGGTTTACGCAAGATACGTGCAGTTTCTGCCGAGGTATAGTTAACCAGACCACGTGCGATTTCATGCCCCGCGGCGTCCAGGCAAGCGACGACATCACCGCGCTCGAAACTGCCATCGACCGATACAACGCCGATAGGCAAGAGGCTCTTGCCGCCTTCTTTCAAGACTTTCACGGCCCCGGCATCCAGCATCACACGACCGCTCACACGCAAGTGATCGGCTATCCATTGTTTCTTTGCCAGCGTCTTCACTTGCCCGGCACGTAAATGCGAACCTACTACCTCACCCGCAGCCAATCTAACCAGCACATTGGACTCTCGCCCGGAGGCAATCACGGTATGTGCGCCACTGCGGGCAGCACGTTTTGCAGCTAAAATCTTGGTGAGCATGCCGCCACTGCCAATCGCACTTCCGGCACCACCTGCCATTTTCTCCAACGCTAGGTCCCCCGCAGTTGCATGCTGAATGAACTGGGCATCAGGATTTTTTCTTGGATCAGCCGAGTACAGTCCCGATTGATCTGTCAGGATAACCAAAGTATCCGCCTCGATCAAATTGGCAACCAGCGAACCTAAAGTGTCATTATCGCCAAAACGGATCTCGTCTGTCACCACCGTATCATTTTCATTGATGATAGGTATCACACCCAGATCCAGCAAAGTGCGCAAAGTACTGCGTGCATTGAGATAACGCTTTCTGTCAGCCAGATCATCATGCGTAAGTAATACCTGTGCAGTATGCAGGCCATGTTCACTAAAGCAGGACTCGTACATCTGTACCAGACCCATTTGCCCTACGGCTGCTGCAGCCTGTAATTCATTGACAGCCACTGGGCGTTTTTTCCAACCCAGACGCTGCATACCTTCGGCGACCGCACCGCTGGAGACAAGCACTACCTGCCGCCCACTCTTTACCAGTTGCGAAATTTGGCTAGCCCAGGCAGCGATTGCAGCCTGATCAAGCCCTTCACCATTATTGGTGACCAGGCTAGACCCCACCTTTACCACCAGGCATTTGGCATCTGCTAGCAGAGACTTCATCTCACTCAATTGCGGCTATCCTTGCAAAAAATTCTGCTACAAAAAGACTCTTCAATAATAAGAAAGCGCTTACAAGAAACCTTGTGGGGTATTTTTAAGCGCCTCGGCCTCTTCATCCTCTTGCACGCGAACGGCTTCCAGATGCTCCATGATTGCATAAATCAGCTCTTTACAACCGATACCGCTAATTGCTGAAATCGCGAAACAAGGGCCTTTCCAGCCATATTCCTTGACGAACTTTTCTACATCGGAAGATGAATTTTCCAGCATGTCGATTTTGTTCAACACCAGCCAGCGTGGCTTGTTATAGAGGTCTTCGTCGTATTTACGCAGCTCTTCAACAATGGCACGCGCTTCCCTGACCGGATTGACCGCCTCATCATAAGGGGCAATATCGACTAGATGCAGTAGCAAACGGGTTCTTGCCAGGTGGCGCAGAAACTGATGCCCCAGGCCAGCGCCCTCTGCTGCACCTTCTATCAGGCCAGGGATATCAGCAATGACAAAACTGCGGTTGGTATCAACGCGTACCACACCCAAGTTTGGGTGAAGCGTCGTAAATGGATAATCTGCCACTTTGGGCTTGGCTGCAGAAACAGAACGAATAAAGGTAGATTTACCTGCGTTGGGCATGCCCAGCAAGCCGACGTCAGCCAAGACCTTAAGCTCCAGGTAAAGCTCGATTTCTTCGCCGGGATCGCCTTTGGTACATTGGCGTGGTGCACGGTTCAAGCTGGACTTGAAGTGGATATTACCCAAACCGCCTTTTCCGCCTTTTGCCAATGTGGCTTTTTGGCCGTGCTCGGACAAATCCACCAGCATCTGTCCGGAGGCTTTATCACTGATGACTGTGCCTACCGGCACACGTAACAACATATCGTCGCCACCTGCACCGTAGCAATCGGAACCACGTCCATTCTTGCCACGCTCGCCACGGAACACACGCTTGAATCGGTAATCCACCAGTGTATTGATATTGCGGTCGGCTTCCAGAATGATCGAGCCACCATGACCACCGTCACCGCCACTCGGGCCGCCCATAGGCTCATATTTCTCGCGACGAAAAGTCGCAACTCCATTGCCGCCGTCGCCGGCGTATAGCTTGATGGTCGCTTCGTCTATGAATTTCATTTGAGAATATTTAACCTTACGTTATGCATGGTGGATGATGCCCACGCCAACAGCATATCTAAATTATGGCTTTAAAAACAAAAAAGCCCTACCAACTGATAGGGCTTTTTAAACTTCCTGCAAAATTTATGCAGGAACGATATTGACCAGCTTGCGACGCAGTGCGCCTTTAACAGTGAAGGTCACTTTACCGTCAACCTTGGCAAACAAGGTGTGGTCTTTGCCCATACCTACGTTTTCACCTGGGTGCATACGTGTACCGCGCTGACGCACGATGATGCTACCTGCTGAAACCACTTGCTCGCCAAAGGCTTTAACGCCTAATCGTTGTGAGTGTGAGTCACGACCGTTGCGGGAACTCCCGCCTGCTTTTTTGTGTGCCATTTTTTATTCCTTGCTTGCTTTAGCTGCTTTAGCAGGCTTTTTGACGCCGCCAGCCAGAATATCGCCAATCTGGATTTCAGTATAACTTTGGCGATGACCTTGTGTCTTACGGTAGTGTTTACGACGACGGAACTTGAAAATCATTACCTTATCGCCACGACCGTGTGATAGTACTGTTGCCTGCACTGTAGCGCCTGCAATCAGGGGAGCACCAATAGTGACATCATCACCATCTGCAACCATTAATACTTGATCAATGGTAACGCTGCTGCCTACATCACCCAATAACTTTTCAACCTTGAGCTTCTCGCCAGCGGTTACTCGATACTGCTTACCACCGGTCTTAATAACTGCGTACATGATTTAGCCTCGTTCGCTACACATTCAAATGAATCGCGCATTATACGTAAAATTCACATCCAAGCAAATCAAATTATCACTTTATTGGCTAAAACCTTGTGCTAATGGCTTGTTTTGCAATGGCCTGTATAGCGCCTTATGCCTTCGACATTATGTCAGTATAAGTAACAGCGCTCTATGCTAAAATTATTTCAACTTTTTTTGGCTGATATTCGTGTCCCTCGCATTTATTCAATCCTGCATCACCGATGACATGCAAGCTGTTGATGCGGTCATCCGCAAATCACTCCACTCCGATGTCGTTTTAATCAACCAGGTTGCTGACTACATCATCAACAGTGGCGGAAAACGCCTGCGACCCGCGTTGGTACTGCTTTCGGCCGGGGTATTCGGCAAGGTAGCAGCACGTCACCATGAATTAGCCGCTGTTGTTGAGTTTATCCATACAGCCACCCTGTTGCATGACGATGTAGTAGATGAATCCGCCATGCGCCGTGGCCGGGCTACAGCCAACACCCTGTTCGGCAATGCGGCCAGCGTGCTGGTTGGTGATTTTGTCTATTCGCGCGCATTCCAGATGATGGTGGGTGTGCAGAACATGCGCGTGATGGAAGTGCTGGCTGAAGCCACCAATATCATTGCTGAAGGCGAAGTATTACAGCTACTGAATTGCCACGATGCCGATATTACCGACGAAGCTTATCTCAAGGTCATCCATTACAAAACTGCCAAGCTATTCGAAGCCGCCACACGTTTGGGCGCAATCATCTGCAACACCTCAGCGCAGGATGAACAGGCGATGGCGGAATACGGCATGCGCCTGGGTACTGCATTTCAGTTAATTGATGATGTACTGGATTTAAGCGGTGATAGCCAGAACATTGGAAAAAACCTGGGAGATGACCTGGCGGAAGGCAAACCCACCTTGCCCTTGTTGTTCGCCATGCGCAATGGCACTAAACAACAACGCATGGTAATCCGCCATGCGATTGAAGAAGGCGGACTGGACGAGTTACCTGCTGTGATCAAGGCCGTCCATGAAACCGGCGCGCTGGACCATGTACGTAAACTGGCGAGGAATGAAGCAGATATTGCTTGTGCGGCGATTTCCCACATGCCGCCATCAAAACACCACCAAGCCTTAATCAGCCTGGCGGAGTTTGCTGTCAGTCGCGACTTCTAGCTTAAATTAAAACCGCTCTAAATAGCCTGATTCAATACGATTAGTTCAGCATTATTGGCTCGCCGCTATCGGCGTGGTAATAGCTCAAATGCGCGCATTCACTGGTCGTTGTGGTCAATGAGCCATCAAATAATGCCTCGCCATCTACATCTACCACTGCATAGCCATTATGGTATAGCGTGACTTCAGCTTGCTGGCGACCAAAGCGCATGGCAAAGCTCATGTAATTCTCGTCCTGCTCCTCATCAAAGACTTCCCACTCGGCATGTCCTGTCAGCTGCTTCATCCAGCCGGACAAATCCACCTCAACCCGGCGAACAACCGGCGCATCCCATGCATCCTGCATATTAGCTTCTGACATTTTCGTATCCTTTCAAAAATGTTGCATCTCAAAAATGATGCGTCTAGTGGTAATTGGCGACGACATTCACTATTTCAAGGCCCATATCTAGTTGCCTTGAATATATAACGGTGCGAAGATGCTGCAAGTTTAATGAGTAAGCCATTTATGCCCGATTTATTTGCAAATATTTTTGATTTATTGCGGGAAGAGCCTGCCATATTTATCGCCGTCTCAATTGTGCTAGGTCTGATGATAGGTAGCTTCCTCAATGTAGTGATATACCGATTACCGAAAATGATGGAGCGCGAATGGCATAAAGGCTGCCAGGAATTGCAGGGGCTGGAGCCAGCCGATGAGCCCAAGTTCAATCTGGCGGTACCACGCTCAGCCTGCCCTGGGTGCGGGCACAAGATATCATCGCTGGAAAACATTCCCATCGTGAGCTACCTTTTCCTGGGTGGAAAATGCAAGGGCTGCAAGACCTCCATCAGCGTGCGCTATCCTTTAATTGAAGCGCTCACCGGCGCAATGCTGGGTTTGGTCAGCTGGAAATTCGGTTATTCAGCCGCCACTATTTTTGCCTGGGCCTTCGTGATTGCGCTGATTGCGCTGACCTTCATCGACTTCGATACTCAATTACTGCCAGACGACATTACACTTCCGCTGTTGTGGTTAGGCCTGTTGTTTAACCTTAACAATGGTTTTACAAATATCCATTCCGCCATACTGGGTGCGGTTTTTGGCTACCTCATCCTGTGGTCAATTTACTGGCTGTTCAAACTCATCACGGGCAAGGAAGGCATGGGCTATGGCGACTTTAAACTACTCGCGGCCATTGGCGCATGGTTCGGCTGGCAGCTGATACCTGCAGTCATATTATTGTCATCCGTGGCAGGCTCAGTGATAGGCATAGCGCTGATCATCATTGCCAAGCGTGGACGTAGCGTGCCTATGCCATTTGGCCCATATCTGGCACTGGGCGGTATAGCTGCATTATTCTTTGGCACGCAGCTTTCAAATTTATACTTAGGGAGTTAGATCATGTATGTTGTTGCACTCACTGGCGGCATAGGGGCGGGTAAAAGTGAAGCCTCTCGCATATTCGCATCACTAGGCGTGCCCATTGTGGATGTCGATGTTATCTCACGCCACCTCACCTCTGCCGGGCAACCTATCGTGCAAGAGATTGCCGTGGCATTTGGCAAAGAGTTCCTGACTGAAGATGGCGCACTCAATCGTAGTGTGATGCGTGAGCGTATTTTTGCAGTGGATAGCGATCGAAAAAAGCTGGAGGCCATTTTGCATCCTGTCATTCATGCTACCGCCATGCGCGAACTATTTAAAAACACTGATGCAGCCTATCAAGTGTTGGCTATCCCCTTGTTTTTTGAAACCAATCGTTATTCCGGCGTAGTAAAAAACACTTTGCTGGTCGATTGCGAAGAGTCGCAACAGATCAGCAGAACTATAGCGCGCAACGGCATGACCGAAGCGGCAGTTCGTTCCATTATTGCGGCCCAGGCCTCACGCAGTTTTCGCCGCGCACTGGCAAATGACATCATCGATAACAATGGCTCATTAGAAGATTTGTCCGAAAAAGTAAAAGAAAAACATGAAAAATACATGCAGGCTTGCATAGTTAGCGAATAAATCTCATAATTCACCGTAACTTACATACACCAAAGCCGACCAGCCCAAAATAAACCTGTGCCCAGCTACGATTACCCATTTAATGAACGTATCAGGACGTTATTGCGCCTTGAGGATCTATTCGTCAAGGTAACGCACAATGTTGCGGGCATGCATGAGTTTAATCACCACTGTGCCCTGCTTTCCATATTCCAGATTCTGGATGTCATTGACCGCGCAGAACTTAAGACAGATTTACTGCAAGAGCTGGATCGCCAGAAAATCACGATGACGGGCTTGCTGGGCAACCCCTCGATTGCGGAAGATGTATTGAAAGAAATACTTCAGCAGATTGAAATCACCGCACTCAGCCTACGCAACAATGCGACCAAGCTAGGCCAGACCTTGCGCGATAATGAGTGGCTCATGAGCATCAAGCAACGTGCGGGTATTCCGGGCGGGGTTTGCGAGTTTGATTTGCCATCCTATCACTACTGGCTGGGGCTCAACGATGCCCGGCGCAGGCTGGATCTGGAAACCTGGCTGCAGCCCTTAATGCCGATTTACGATGCGCTACGTATTATCCTGCACATCCTGCGTGGTAGCGGCATCACCACCAAACTGGTGGCTGTACATGGTGCCTACCAGCAAATGCTAGGCGGTGCCAAGCCGGCGCAAATGCTGATGATAGAAGTGCCTGACGATATCGAATGCTTCCCCGAAGTCAGCGCCAACAAATACGCCATCAATATTCGTTTTAATAGTCTGGATAGCACTGAAAAACCCAAGCAATGCGACGTCGATGTTGCCTTTGCACTCACTTTATGTAATCTTTAAGCTTTAATTCAGCGTCAAAGTTTTAGCTCTAATATCTATGGAAAAATCCCCTAAAAAGCGTCTGGTAAGCTGCCCGCAATGCAAATCCCTATCCGAATACAGTACGGATAACAAGTTCCGTCCTTTTTGTTCCGAACGCTGCAAACTCATCGACTTGGGCGAATGGGCAACCGAAAGCTATCGCATCCCCGCTGTCATCAAGCCAGAAGACCTGCCAGAACATTAGTATGCTACCCACTAAAAATCAGTAGCTGTTACTAATGATTACTACTGGCGTATCGCATCAAACTCAATCTGGTAACGCTTTAAACCATTAGTGGTTTTCAACTCAATCAGCGCAGCCCAATAACTACGTCCCTGCACGCATACCGGCAAAGTGACCTCAGCCTGCCAAGTACTATCAGCCTGCTTGATCAGGCGATAACGATTCAAACCCATTTCCATCCCTTGCATGGCAAAGCTGACATGGGCTTGTTCCGCTCCGCTAGCTTCAATTGAAACCTTGAATGGCTTCATCACCTGCGGCACTTGGTCAAAACGAATGTTGAAGCTTTGTTGGCCACAACCCTCCACAATATTGGAGCACTGAATAAACTCAACCGGAATGGTGCTCGGTTCATTCAGATAGCGCGATCCAAAAAACAGTAGCAACAACACTAATGGTAGTAGTGGCAATACCACAAATATCCAGGGCGACTTTCGCATCAGGGCTAGCATAAGTCTCTACCAGGCGCCACGCTGCATGGCGATGCCATGTGCGCCACTTTGCCATGCGTGTATCAAATCATTGGCTTGTAATCCACCTAATGCATAGACAGGGATAGCGCAGTCCTTGATGACATGCGAAAACTGCTGCCAACCTAAAGGCTGGGCATCGGCATGACTAAGTGTAGGTTGCACCGGGGAGAGCAACGCAAAATCCAGCGCCAGTGTCTGGGCATGCTCCAACTCAGTTGCGTTATGGCAGGAGGCAGCACAAAGCAGGCCTTGTGGTTTTTCTGTTAACTGCATGAGATGTCGACTACTCAGGTGTACGCCATCGGCACCAAGCTCCAGTGCCAGATCAATGTCGTCATTGAGTAGCACCCGGGCGCAGTGTAAATGCGCAACAGCAAGTACCTGCTTCGCAAAATCCTTTAGTGCCGGCTGTGATAATTGCTTTTCACGCACCTGTATCAGCCTGAGGCCAGACTTTAATGCGCGCTCAAGCTGATCAAAAAACTGCGATTCTCCCGCCTCTGCCAGATTCGTAATCGCATAAATAGAGGGTAATGATAGCGCGGCCAAAATAGGCTCATTAGCTGGCAGCATAGGGCTCACATTAAGCTGGTCAGGCACCTGCCAGCTAAGTAATTGACCTTCACGCCCATACGGCTCTTCCAGCCAGCTGCGCACTATGAAGAAATGCAGTTTGACGGTTTTTTCAGGATAGGCAAAAGTGCGCGTCACCCAGGGATAAGCATCAATCGCCTGCGTACCCAGTTCTTCTTGCAACTCGCGCTGCAATGACTCGAGAGCGGTTTCGCCCTCTTCCATCTTGCCGCCAGGAAACTCCCACCAGCCTGCCCATGGCTTACCTTCTGGTCGCTGGGCCAATAGCACCTGGCCGTCCTCGCGGACTAACACCGCAACGGCGGCATTGATGACATTACTCACAATTATTTCTTTTGGGCTAAAGCGGAACGGCCTGCATAGTCACGAGCAAACTGATACGCCACCCGCCCGCTGCGTGCGCCACGCGTATTGGAAAACAACAGTGCTGCCTGACGAATTTCATCCGTCATTTTATTGATGCCGTAATGCTTGAGCCACTGCTGGGCTACTTTAAGATATTCGTCCTGATCGAATGCATAGAACGAAAGCCAGATACCAAAGCGCTCGGATAAGGAGATCTTTTCCTCAGTCGTATCGCCCGGGCGTATTTCCTCGCCCAGATACTGCGTCTCGAGGTTCTCAGCCATATACTCAGACATCAGGTGACGACGGTTGGAGGTCGCATACACCAGCACATTGTCCGAGGTAGCCGCGATGGAGCCGTCGAGTACGACTTTTAATGCTTTATAGCCAGGCTCACCAGCATCAAATGTCAAGTCATCGCAAAAAATGATGAAGTGCTCGGGACGGTTACGCAGCAAATCCACTATCTCAGGCAATGCCACCAGATCCTGCTTTTCGACCTCAACTACACGCAGGCCATCTTTTGAAAACTTGCTCAGCAATGCCTTAACCAGTGTCGATTTACCGGTGCCGCGTGCGCCCGTGAGCAGCACATTATTGGCAGGAAAACCACGCACGAATTGCAGGGTGTTACGCACCACCTCAGTCTTCTGGTCATCAATATTCTGCAGGTCATCCAGGTTGATGCGGTGCGGATGAGGCACTGCCTGCAATGTCCCACGACCATTTACCACATGCCAACGCCAGGCAATCGCCGTCCAGTCAGGTGCCACAGTGGCCGCTGGCAATACTGCCTCCAGCCTGGCTAGCAGGCTTTCTGCGCGGGAAATCAAGCTTTCAAAATCGGCCATTTTTACTTTCAAAAAAACTTAGAGCAAATGATTAGGAGCGGTAGTCCGCATTAATTTTGACGTAATCGTAGGAGAAATCGCATGTCCATACAGTGGCATCAGCATCACCTCGGTTGAGCACCACACGCACGGTGATTTCAGCTTCCTTCATGATAGCGGCCCCCTGTGGCTCCTCGTAACTCCTGGCGCGACCACCATTTTCAGCCACCAGCACATCGCCGCTATTATTGCCAAGATAAAGCTGCATCGTATTCACATCCAGGTCAGCAATACCGGCATAACCAATCGCGGCAAGGATACGGCCAAGGTTAGGGTCGGAGGCAAAGAATGCAGTCTTGATCAATGGGGAATGCGCAATGGCATAAGCCACTTTGCGGCATTCCTCAACATCGCGCCCGGCTTCTACGTTGATGGTCATGAACTTGGTTGCGCCTTCGCCGTCGCGCACAATGGCTTGCGCCAGAAGGGTGGCAACTTCGGTCATAGCATCGCGCAATGCAATGTATCCAGCACTGGCTTCGGTAATTTCAGCGGTACCGGATTGACCGGTCGCCAGCATGATTAGCGAGTCATTGGTCGAAGTATCACCATCCACCGTGATGCAGTTGAACGAGCGATTAACCGCATGCTTAATCAGCGCTTCCAGCGCAAGCTGGCTAATCGCAGCATCGGTAGCCACATAGCCCAGCATGGTCGCCATATTAGGGTGAATCATGCCCGAACCCTTGGCGATACCAGTGATGGTGACCCTCTTGCCATCCAGCTCAATTTGTTTGGTATAGCCCTTGGCGACAATATCCGTGGTCATGATCGCCTCGGCCGCATTCAGCCAGTTATCCTCTTTGAGGTTTTCGATACAGGCTGGCAGACCAGCAATGACGCGGTCTACAGGCAAGGGCTCCAGGATAACGCCGGTAGAAAATGGCAGTATCTGTTGCGGCTTTACGCCCAGCAAATCACCTAGCGCCTCACAGGTTTGCAGTGCACGCTGCATGCCCTCTTCGCCGGTGCCGGCATTGGCATTGCCGGTGTTCACCAGTAACGCACGGATTTCAGCTTTACTTTCCAGGTGCGCTTTGCAAAGCGTCACAGGTGCCGCACAAAACCTGTTCTGGGTGAACACGCCAGCCACACGCGTACCCGGGCTGAGCTTGATGACCAGCACATCCTTGCGGTTGGGTTTGCGGATATGGGCCTGGGCAAAGCCAAGCTGCACACCTTTTACTGGCAACAGGGTTTCAGCTTGAGGTGCAGAAAGATTAACTGGCATAACGACACTCACTCATGATTTCAGATTCAGTAATTTTACCGCATTCGCCATGACTTATTGATGGCAGCCTGCTAATCATTTAGTCGGCAAAGCGCCTGAGAAATTAGCCCAATAGACAAATTCACTTCAGGGCTCGCTACTATAGTGTTAAATTAATGAAAACATAGCAGATTAAAGGTTATCGCAGAATGAACAACCCCGTCATTGCGCAGGAAAAAGAAGCCAATAGCCTGACTGAAATGGGCAACAAACTTGCCTTCACCAAAAAGCTGCAGGCGGTGACCAATAAAATCCATGCCACGCGCAATATCGACGAGATCATCCTAGAAGTCAGCCAGGAAATCAGGGGGCTGTTTGAAGCAGAACGCATCACGCTCTATGTGACCAGCGAAGACGGCAAATCCATTATCTCCAAGGTCAAGACCGGCCTCAATGAATTCAAGGAGCTCAAGCTACCTATCAACCCGCAGAGCATCGCAGGCTACGTGGCTTTTAACAAATCCATCCTCAAGGTTGCCGATGTCTATGACGATGACGAGCTCAAGAAGATCAGCCCGGAAATACGTTTTTTAAAAGAGGTCGATAAAAAAACCGGTTTCCGCAGCAAGCAGATGCTGATTTTCCCTATCCTCGACCAGGAAGACAGCAGCCTGCTGGGCGTAGTCCAAGTCATTAATAGCATGTCCGGCCTATCTTTCCCGCCGATGGCAGAAGAAGGTGCACCGGAGCTATCCAAGACATTGGCAATAGCGCTGAGCCAACGGCAGTCCCCCTTGGGGGTCATCAAGACCAAATTCGATACCCTGGTTGCGCAAGGCGTGATCTCCGGTGCCGAGCTTGATCTGGCGCAACGTTCCGCGCGCAAGAAAGGCAAAGACCTGGAAGATGTGTTGATAGAAGAGTTTGAAGTCAAAAGTGCAGACATCGGCAAATCGCTTTCGGCATTTTTCGGTGTGCCTTTCGAGGCTTTCAAGTCTGACCGCATCAAGCCTATGGACCTGCTCAAGGCGCTTAAACGCGAGTACGTAGAAGCCAATGGCTGGATACCGATTGATGAAACCAAGGAAGAAGGGCTGGTCATCCTCACGCACGACCCGGAAAAAATCAAAGCCTCGCGTATCGTCAGCAACATCTTCCCCAAGCACAATAAAATCAACTATCGCGTGTGCCTGAGCCGCGATTTTGAAAGCACGATAGACCTGTTCTACGGCGCACAGCATATGTCCGGCGACATTGGCGACATGCTCTCCAGCATGGATGGCGATGACGAAGAAACAGGCAGCTCAGGGCAGGAAGACGTCTCTGCAGCCAGTGATAATGAGCTGGTCAAACTGGTGAACAAAATCATCGTCGACGCCTACAACCAGGGCGCGTCCGACATCCATATCGAGCCCTACCCGGAAAAAGGCAAGACCGAAGTGCGCTTCCGCAAAGACGGTACGCTGGTCAACTATATTGAGATTCCACCAAGTTACCGCAGCGCCATCATCGCTCGCATCAAGATCATGTGCGACCTGGACATCTCGGAAAAACGCAAACCGCAAGACGGCAAGATCAAGTTCAAGAAATTTGGCCCAATTGACATAGAGCTACGCGTAGCCACCATCCCCACCGCTGGTGGTGTTGAAGATGTGGTGATGCGTATCCTAGCTGGCGGCAAACCAATCCCGCTGGATAAACTGGGCTTATCCGACCACAACAACAAAAAGCTTAAAGAGCTGGTCGCCAAACCCTATGGCCTATTCTTTGTCTGCGGCCCGACTGGTTCAGGTAAAACCACCACACTGCACTCCGCGCTCGGCTATATCAACACGTCTGAAAGAAAAATCTGGACAGCAGAAGACCCGGTAGAAATCACGCAAAAAGGCTTGCGCCAGGTGCAGGTCAATAAGAAATCCGGCCTCGATTTCGCCATGGTGATGAAAGCCTTCCTGCGTGCCGACCCGGACGTGATCATGGTGGGTGAAATGCGTGACAAGGAAACCGTATCGACCGGTATCGAAGCCTCACTCACCGGCCACCTGGTATTCGCCACACTGCATACCAACAGCGCCCCGGAATCCATCGTGCGCCTGCTGGATATGGGCATGGACCCCTTTAATTTCTCCGATGCCCTGCTCGGCATCCTCGCGCAACGCCTCGGCAAGCGCCTGTGCGACTGTAAAAAGCCATACACGCCCAATGCAGAAGAAATCAAAGGCATGCTCAACGAATATTGCGTTGAACTGCAAAACACCACGACTTGGAAAAAAGACCCGGATGCCGCCTTCAAAGCCGTATATCAAAGTTGGATTAAGAACTTCGGCAACGACAAAGGCCAACTCACCCTGCACAAGGCCACTGGCTGCGAAAAATGCAGCAACACCGGCTACAAGGGCCGCGTGGGCTTACACGAACTGATGGAAGGCACCGAAGCCGTGAAAAAGAATATCCAGGAACATGCCCGTGTCGCCGAAATGTTCGCCACTGCGCTGGAAGATGGTATGCGCACACTGAAACAGGATGGGATAGAAAAAGTATTGCAGGGCGTGACGGATATGAAACAGGTTAGGGCAGTTTGCATTAAGTGATAATAGCTTGCCGCACTAGCTCTATATAGGTAACTCATTAAACCTAGCCGTCGGCTTTATTAATCATAAATTGCTTTAATAACATCAAAATCTTGTCTGACCCTATTTACCCTGCCACAAAACAGCGAGTTAATAATGATAAAAATAAAAGGTAAATACCTAAAGGCCATTGAAGATTTTATAGAGATATTTGTGCTGAAGGAATGGTGGAAGGTACTTGCCCTACCCCAGTATCAAAATTTAGTAAGCACTATTTACTCCCTTCAAAAAAAATATCTTTATGAAATTAATACCCAAAAAATGATTGAGACAGAGATTTATAAGTTTGTAGCAGAGCAAATAGATAAAAACGAAAAAATTCCTGACATAAATCAAGGCTTGAAATCTGAACTTAAGAATCGATTAATTACTACTTTTGAGTCATATCCAAGGGAGTATTTAGTGAGATTTGAAATGCCAAAATTCCCAGATTGGGGTGAATTTGATATCAAGATTACAGATAAAATAAAAATCGTATCAGGTAAGCACGATTTTGATCCTTACAACATAGAAAATTTGCCAAAGGCTAGTAGGTTGGTTCAGGCCTTGCGTGGGTATCCTGGAACTGTGTATCTACAGATAGATGTTAAAGGGTATGGAGATGAACAAGCTAATTCTCCAGCCATAGCTTCTGCAATTTCAATTGCAAAACAGTGTGCTTTTGTTATGACAACTTTTGGAATTATGCAGAAAGAATATTATTCACCAAGTAAAGCGCGTGCAACTTTGGAAGCAAAGAAGCAAAAATATGTGATTCCAGTAGAGTTACCGGGCTCAATGAGAGATTGTTATCTCATCAAACCCATAGAAATAGACCTTAAGATTTATGATAAGGATTCTGAATTTACCCTGTTGGGCGATCCTGGGAGAGCTCCTAATACAAATCAAGAGAAAATTGATGCATTTACAACAAAGCTATATCCCCTCACAAATTATTTTTTACATAGTAAACATCCAGATTTTTTAAGTATTTCCGCGGCTATTGAGTGGTATCAGGATTCTAAGTATTCAGACAATCAAACTTTCTCATATCTTGCAGCTTGCATTGGGTTAGAGGCCCTTCTGGGCACAGATGAATACATGGATCAAATGTCAAAAAGACTTACTGACAGATTTGCAACTTTAATGGGTAAGGGCAAAACTCAAAGAAACAATATGGCAAAGGAATACATAAAAGTACTACAACTTCGGGGGGAGATTGTTCACGCCAAACAAGCTAGATTAACCCCAAAACATCAAGAAACATTGACAACTGTACAACAGATGCTTCTGGATGTTATATGGCGTGAATTACATCAAATGTATAAACAATCAAAGAATTGGTAGCCCGCGTAGGGCGCATTAGTTTACAGTGCGTCGTGTAAATGCTTTAAATAGGCTCAGACACAATTTTGTTGAGTACCATGTGCTGATACTGAATAAATAAAAAACCGGGCAAGCCCGGTTTTAATTTATTCACTTACGCATTCTAGCTAGTCAAAACTAACACCCTCAGACTGTCTCGCCTCAAGTGTACTCATCACTTGCGCCTTGTCTTGCTCCGACATATCCCACCAAGCGCGTATCTCGTCTATGGTGCGATAGCAACCATGGCAATAGCCTGTTGCTTCGCTCATCGCACATACCCCGATACATGGAGAGGCAATGGGTTCTGGATGATCAGCCATATCGAAATACGCCCTGAATAGTTAGGCAAGCTTGCCGTGGCATTGCTTGAATTTCTTGCCAGAGCCGCATGGGCATAGATCATTGCGGCCAACCTTGATGCCTTCGCGCTCGAACGGGCGGATTGCATCTTCATCAGGCTCAATATCAGGTGCTGCTGCACCCAGCGCTTCGTCGTAATCAGCGTGCTGGTAACGTACATTTTCGGCTTCTACTGGCTTCTCGACGGCCTCTACATCGGCTTCGCTCTTGACCTGTATCAGCATGGTCACTTTGGTGACTTCGCTCTTTACGCTATCCAGCAAGGCTGAGAACAGCTCGAAGGCTTCGCGCTTGTATTCCTGCTTGGGGTTTTTCTGGGCGTATGAGCGCAGGTGTATGCCCTGGCGCAGATGATCCAGCGCGGCTAAATGTTCACGCCAGGCGTTATCCAGAATCTGCAGCATGACGGCACGTTCGAACTGGCGCATGACACCAGCGGTGGCACGCAGCTCTTTTGCCTGGTAAGCCTCTTCAGCAGCCTGTTGTACACGTTCACGCAAGGTTTCTTCATGCAAGTCTGGATTGTCTTCCAGCATTTTCTGCAATGGCAGCTCAAGGCCTGTTTCGGCTTCCAGTGTTCTTTCCAGCGCGGGAATATCCCATTGTTCTTCGACACTGCCGGGCGGAATATGCGTTGCGATCAGTTCATTGATCACGTCTTCGCGCATGGCCTGGATAGTTTCACCCACGTCAGTTGCTTCCAGCAGTTCATTGCGTTGCTGGTAGATGACCTTGCGCTGGTCATTGGATACATCGTCGTATTCAAGCAATTGTTTGCGGATATCGAAATTGCGGCCTTCTACCTTGCGCTGTGCATTCTCGATTGCGCGGGTTACCCATGGATGCTCGATGGCTTCGCCTTCTGGCATCTTGAGTCTTTCCATAATGGCGGAAACACGGTCTGAGGCAAAAATGCGTAGCAGTTGATCTTCCAAGGACAGGTAGAAACGACTGGAACCCGGGTCACCCTGGCGACCAGAGCGGCCACGTAACTGGTTATCTACACGGCGAGATTCATGGCGCTCGGTACCGATGATATGCAGGCCACCTGCGGCAAGTACGGCATTGTGGCGGGTTTGCCACTCAGCTTTAATAGCTGCGATCTGCGCCTCTTTATCGGCATCCGATAATTCTGCATTGTCACGCACCAGAGCGATTTCAGGCTCTGGATTACCGCCCAGCACGATGTCAGTACCACGGCCTGCCATGTTGGTAGCAATGGTGATGACGCCGGGACGACCTGCTTGCACAATGATGTGCGCTTCGCGCTCGTGCTGCTTGGCATTGAGCACCTGGTGCTCAAGCTTGGCAACCGTTAATAGCGTTGCAATCAGTTCGGAGTTTTCAATCGATGTCGTACCCACCAATACTGGCTGGCCACGGCTCTGGCAATCCTTGATATCTTCGATGACTGCCTGGTATTTTTCCTTGGCAGTACGATATACCTTGTCCATCTGGTCTTTACGCTGCATGTTGCGATGGGTGGGAATCACCACCGTTTCCAAGCCGTAAATCTGGTTGAATTCGTAAGCTTCGGTATCGGCAGTACCGGTCATGCCGGAAAGCTTGCCGTACATACGGAAGTAATTCTGGAAGGTGATGGAAGCAAGCGTCTGGTTTTCCTTCTGGATTGCCACGCCTTCTTTAGCTTCTACTGCCTGATGCAGGCCATCTGACCAGCGACGGCCAGACATCATGCGGCCGGTAAATTCATCCACAATCACGATTTCGCCATCACGCACGACGTAGTGCTGATCGCGGTGGAACAATGAACGGGCACGCAGCGAAGCGTACATATGATGGACTAGCGTAATGTTAGAAGCGTCATACAGGCTGCCGCCTTCTGGCAACAGGCCAGCTTCTGCCAGCAAGGCTTCGGCATGCTCATGGCCCTGTTCTGAGAGCAGCACCTGCTGTGCCTTTTCATCGACCCAGAAATCGCCTTCACCCTCTTCTTCTTTTTGGCGAATCAACTGGGCAGCAATGCCATTGATCTGTACATACAGCTCGATACTTTCATCGGCCTGGCCAGAAATAATCAGCGGCGTACGTGCCTCATCGATCAGGATCGAATCCACTTCATCGATCAGCGCATAGCTCAGGCTGCGCTGTACACGCTCTTCGGCGGTAAACACCATGTTGTCGCGCAGGTAATCAAAACCGAATTCGTTATTGGTACCGTAAGTAATATCCGCTGCGTATGCCTGTTTTTTCTGGTCATGCGGCATTTGCGACAGGTTGATACCGACTGACAGGCCAAGAAAGTTGTACAGGCGCGCCATCCACTCGGCATCGCGCTTTGCCAGATAATCGTTCACGGTAATCACGTGCACGCCCTTGCCGGCAATCGCATTAAGGTAAGTCGGTAATGTCGCCACCAGGGTTTTGCCTTCACCGGTACGCATTTCGGCAATCTTGCCTGCATGCAGCACCATGCCACCGATCATCTGCACATCGAAATGGCGCATCTCCAGTGCGCGACGCCCACCTTCACGGACTACCGCAAAAGCTTCCGGCAATAGCTTATCCAGCGATTCACCATTGGCATAACGTTGCTTGAATTCCTCGGTCTTGGCGCGCAACTGTTCGTCACTGAGCGCTTGCATGGCTGGCTCAAGGTCATTGATGACACGGACATTGCTGGCGTATTGTTTGACAAGCCTGTCATTACGACTACCAAAGACTTTTTTAAACAGCGTGGATAACATGGAGTGACACCGACTTTCCGCTATAACGGAACCTATAGATAATTAAGTAGATTGTTATAAGTTAGATTGATATAAATTATTAAGTAGATTGCGTTACTTTTAAAAATTACAAGCTCGTAGAAGCTACAGCCTTATAAAACTGCACTTTGACCTTAATTATTAGCGACCTTAACTATCGGCACTTATAATTTGCCAACCAGAATATCGCTCTGCAAATACTTGCGAGGATCCAGTGCAGCCCCATTCAGGCGTACCTCAAAATGCAAATGCGCCCCTGTAGAGCGCCCGGTATTGCCAACTTCAGCAATGAGCTGGCCTTTTTCTACCCGCTCACCTGCTTTAACCAACAGCTTCGAAGCATGTGCGTAACGCGTTTCCAGCCCTGAACCATGGTCAATCTTCACGATTTTACCATAATCGGGGGTTTGCTCAGCAGACATTACGATGCCGCCAGCTGCCGCGTGGATAGGGGTGCCCACCTCCACCGTAAAATCCAGACCTTCATGAAAAGCCATATGCCCGGAGAAAGGATCGACACGCCATCCGTAACTGGATGAATTGTAAGCACCCTGCACCGGATAATTGGTAGGCAAAGCGTTTTTTTGCATACTCTGTTGCAGCAGCATCGCTTCCACCAGGCTTAACCTGTCGGTACGACTTTCAATCTCGGCGGTTAGTTCGGTAATTCTCTGCTGCAATTGCGCTTCGCTCATGCCATAGGCGCGGATTTCAGGGCCGCCCTGACCTGGGGGCAGTTGAGATTGGACTTCATCCTTGGGTTTGACACCTGCCAACTTGGACAAGCGATCGCTCAACGCATCCAGGCGCATGACACGTGCCTGGATCTCACCAAGCTGCAAGGCAAGCGCATCCAGGTGCTCCTGCGCATTGAAGATGGGTAAATGCAGTGCAGATGGTAATATGGACTTCACGCCTTGGTGCTTGATGTCAGCCTGTGGCAAAATGATGGCTGCAGTCAGGCCAGCCACCAGCACTACCAGCAACAGCACTAAAGCCAGCAATTGTGGCGCAGTAAGCACCCTGGGTTTTGCCATGCTGTTGGAGACGAAAATAATATTCATGCATATCCCTTTTTCGGGGGCCTCATTTTTTGAGCCCATAGCTTGAAAGGCTAGCTAGTAAGCATGCAGAGATTCAGCACACTATTTAGAGACAACCCCGATCTTGCAGCCTTATCCGGCCAAGCGAGCAGTTTGACTGCCTCGCAAACAATCTGGAACACCATAGTCCCGGAAAACCTCAAGCCATATACACAAGCCGGCAATGTAAAACACAAGCGCCTGACGGTATATACTGAAAACGGGGCTGTGGCAGCTAAAATTAAATTGTTGCTACCTAGCTTGTTGACTAAATTACAAAAATTGCATTTAGAAAAGCAGGTTGTCGAAGTTACTTCAATTCGCGTCGAAGTGCAAGTGCAATCTAGCGTGCAAAAGACACCCAAACACCTGCGCAGCATCAGTGCTGAAGCGGCTTCCAGCCTGAATCAACTGGCCCAAAAATTAAGCAATTCCGAACCCGGCTCCAAGCTGGGCGAAATCCTGGCCAGACTCTCCGGAAGAACGTAGCTCAACATACTTTTTACAACGCTTTAACCCATACCCTATCAACTACTAAGTTCACCCTCATGGAATTCTTGTTCTATCTCATCGCCGGCGCTTGTGCCGGTTTGCTATCCGGTCTTTTCGGCGTGGGTGGCGGCGTCATTATTGTCTCCATCCTCAGCTTTATCTTCACCGGGCTGCAATTCCCTGAAGCCAGCATCATGCATCTGGCACTGGGGACTTCGCTGGCGACTATCATCTTCACCTCCATATCATCCGCATTGGCTCACCACAAAAAGTCCAATGTGGATTGGACGGTGTTCAAACAGATTGCCCCTGCAGTTGTGATTGGTACGCTGCTCGGCAGCCTGATTGCGGCACAGCTGCACAGCATATGGCTGAAAGGGATTTTTTCGGCTTTCCTGATTTCGATAGCGATCCAGCTGCTGATCACCTCAGGTAAAAAGAAAACGGTGAGCCATGAGCCCAAACCACCCAACCTGGCCATGAACAGCATCGCCGGATTGTTCATAGGTATAGTTTCCAGCCTGGTGGGTATCGGTGGCGGCACCTTGTCCGTGCCTTACCTCACCTACAGTCGCGCAGATATCCGCCGCGCCATCGGCACCTCGGCAGCGATCGGCCTACCTATCGCCATTGCTGGCACCATAGGCTTTGTCGTCACCGGGCTAATGGCTGAGACTGGGGTAATAGCTGAGAACGGCGTACAGGCTGTACTGCCAGAATATAGTATCGGTTATGTTTATCTGCCTGCATTCATCGGCATCTCCGTCACCAGCATATTTACCGCACCTTTAGGTACCAGCATTGCGCAACGTTTACCGACTTCTGTACTCAAACGCCTGTTCGCGCTGTTGCTGTTTTTCGTCGGTATCAAAATGTTGTGGGGAATCCTTTGAGCATTGCAATAACAAATCCTGAATACGTAATCGAAGTAGACAAGCTATATAAAAACTTCGAGCAGGTAGAAGCCGTCAATAATATGAGTTTCAAGGTGCGTCGCGGCATTACCACGGCCTTGCTCGGGGGCAATGGCGCTGGCAAGACCACCACCATTGCAATGCTGCTGGGGCTGCTATTGCCGAGCTCCGGGCGCATTACCATCCTCGGTGAAGACATGCTCAAGAATCGCTATCGCCTGCTGCATCGCATGAACTTCTCTTCGCCCTATGTCGATTTGCCACAACGCCTGACCATACGCCAGAACCTGACTGTGTATGGGCACCTGTATCGGCTGAACAACCTGGCCAAACGTATTGAGTCTTTAGCTGCCGAGCTCAACCTCACCGAGTTGCTGGATAGACGGTACGGCAAGCTGTCAGCCGGACAGAAAACCCGTGTATCGCTGGCAAAGTCACTGCTTAACGACCCGGAATTGCTATTGCTGGATGAACCTACCGCCTCGCTAGATCCCGATACCGCAGACTCCATCCGTAGCCATCTCGAGCGCTACCAGCAACGCACCGGTGCGACGATCCTGCTGGCTTCGCACAATATGGCTGAAGTAGAGCGCATGTGTGCCGATGTGATCATGCTCAAGAAAGGGCAAGTAGTGGATGTGGGTTCGCCCGATGAGCTGATTGCACGTTTCGGCAGAAACACTATGGAAGAAGTGTTTATCGACATCGCGCGTAGCCGATCTGCCGAGGCGCAAGACGCATGATGATCGATACCAAACTCACCCCTGATATCAATTTCTCACCCCGGCGCATCTACGCCAACGTGCTGCGCCACCTTTACCTGATGCGCACCTCATGGCCGCGCGTGCTGGAGATGGTGTACTGGCCGACGGTGCAGATGATTCTGTGGGGCTTCATCACGCTCTCGCTTAAAGATAACAGCAGCTACGTGGCGCAAGCCGCAGGCATATTGATCTCGGCAGTATTGCTGTGGGATGTACTGTTCCGCGGCCAGCTGGGTATCGCGCTGGTATTCATGGAGGAGATGTGGTCGCGCAACCTCGGACACCTGTTTGTGAGTCCGCTAAGGCCATATGAGCTGGTGGCTTCGCTTATCCTGATGAGCCTGCTGCGCACCCTGATTGGCGTAGGCGGTGCGGTGCTGGCAGCGATCCCGCTGTTTCATTACAACCTCTTCGATATGGGCCTGCCGCTCATCAGCTTCTTCTTCAACCTCATCATCTTCGGCTGGGCGATAGGCCTCACGGTTTCCGGCATGGTGTTGCGCTTTGGGCTGGGTGCGGAGAGTGTAGCCTGGGTCACCGTATTCGCCCTGCAACCGCTGTGTGCCATCTACTATCCGGTGAGTGTGCTGCCCACATGGCTGCAACCGATTGCCTGGTGCCTGCCCGCCAGCCATGTGTTTGAAGGCATGCGCGAGCTGATGTTCCAGCAGACATTCAATAGCCACCACTTTTATATGGCGAGCGGGCTCAATGTGATTTTCCTGGCTGGCGGCATTGCAGCCTTCCTTGCATTCTTCCGCGTTGCCAGGCAACGAGGATTACTGTTGCAGGTTGGCGAGTAAACACTTAAGTTTGTCCCGTAAAACTATATGTACTGCTTGGTCAGCGTTAATAGCAAGTAAAGCGTTAGAGTTACCAGCAACTTGTTAACTACAAGCCTAGTCATATAAAAAATGAGGAGACTATAAAATGCTAAAAATCCGCATTGTGTTTATTACGCTTGCCATGTTGTTCGTGAGTACTGCAAATAGCGCTGATGTACGAGTAAGTATCGGTATCAATTTTCCTGTGTATCCACAGCTTGTGGTAGTACCAGGTTATCCGGTTTATTACGCGCCAAATCTCCAGGCAAACTTCTTCTTTTACGATGGCATGTACTGGATTTATCAGGACGATAACTGGTATTCAAGCTCCTGGTATAACGGACCTTGGTGGTTTGTAGAGCCAGAATATGTACCGGTATTTGTGCTACGCATCCCTGTGCGTTATTACCGCCAGCCGCCTCCTTATTTCTATGGATGGCGTAGAGAGGCCCCACCACGCTGGGGCGAACATTGGGGACGTGATTGGGAGCAACGTAGAGGTAGCTGGGACAAATGGAACCACCATGCAACGCCAGCCCCTGCACCGCTACCCACTTACCAAAAGCAGTATTCAGGTGAGCGCTATCCGAGGGAAGTAGAGCAGCAGCATGAGCTCCAACAAGAGAAATACCGTTACCAACCGCGCGATCCAAAGGTACAGGAAAACTACAAGCAGCAGGTTGAACAAACACCAGGCCAGCAGAGAGAGTTTAAGCAAAAAAATCCTAGTGAGAAAAATCCAAGCGAGCAAGAAGACCGGTCTTACAAACAGGAGAGTATTCAACGAAATAATCCAGAGTCGCCAAGGCAGAGACAACAGGATGAGGAATCGTATCAGCGCCCACAGCAGCAGCAAAGAGACTTTGAGCAGCCCCAGCGGCCTGACCCTGAATATCGTAGACAACAACCGCAACCTGGAATGAGCTCACGAGAACAGCAAATGCCCAGACCTCAGGGCCAACAAGAAAGGCAACAGAGCCGAGATCAAGGGCGTGAGCGCGGACAGGGGCGTGATAAAAACTAGCTCTAAGTTGCATCTCTATTTAAGATAGGGATGCAACATGTCAAGATTAGACGCTATCACATGAACTTTATTTGGCCATTGAGCCTACAACTGCAGTAAGCTATATTTAATTTTCTGAAATAAGCAAAAGAACCCATCCTTGAAAAAATTCATCTGCCTGGTGCTCGCGTTATGGTTGCCGCTGTTCTTCAGCGCGGCCAGCTTCGCATCGACTACCATGCAGCTGGATGCTTCAATGGATGCGATGTCATCCCACATCACTGAGTCAGCGCCACAAGCCAGCAACGATATGCCGGAGCATTGCAAGATGCACATGGCAGAGCAAACTGGCCAATCTGACAATAATAAAACCAGCCATGACAAGTGCGAGCACTGCGGCCTGTGCATCAATATCGTTTACTACAGCCCTAGCAATATTGCCCCAATTATCAGCAATCACCACCCACTCAGCGCGCACGTCGCCTGGGTATCCTCTCCTCATCTAAGCACCCCTAAGCACCGTCCTCCCATCCAGTCTTAAACCCTCGCTTTAATTAAATCGGTTTATCACTCTGGAGGACATCATGTCCAAACTAAGTCTATTTTTTCGAATAGCAGGCATTAGCGTTTTGCTATTTGCCGTGCAGGCCAATGCAGGCCCCATGGGATTTAAAGACTCATGGATGGGCATGGGCGATTTCAGCCCCAACTGGCGTGAGGCGTTTATCAACTACGCCATCACCCCGCGCGATGCATTCGGCATCAGTGGCACTTACATGCGGTCTGATGACGAAACCAAGACGCGTGACCTGGCAGAGCTCACCTCCACAAGGCTGGTCAAGCGCTGGAATATGCGCGATGCACAAGCCAACCTGTGGTTCAGCGGCGGCATCGGCACGCTCAGCGGCAACGATTTCGATGGTAGCAAAACCATGGTGTCGCCTGGCCTGCAGTTCGACTATGAAACCACGCGCATCTATTTTGCTGTGGCTGAAAAGCTGTATCGCGCCAAGGATATCAACCATGATTACAGCTCGGTACGCGCCGGGTTTTCGTTTTATGAAACCCACTACGACCAGACCCAGCCATGGTTCATCC
The DNA here is from genome assembly GCA_035459965.1 of Methylophilaceae bacterium. Classification (GTDB taxonomy): domain Bacteria; phylum Pseudomonadota; class Gammaproteobacteria; order Burkholderiales; family Methylophilaceae; genus DATHXC01. The sequence continues at coordinate 380,764 of DATHXC010000004.1, read as the reverse complement.
TCGAAGCGCGCCGCATGAACGGGCTCTCAGATAAAACCGAGATCACCCCCATGCTGCGCCTGATTAACCCAAACTACTTTGTCGAAGCCGGCGTGAATAATTCCAGCCAGCTACGCTTCAACTTTATGTACATCTTTTAAGGAAATTATCATGAAAAAAACATTATCAAGCACCGCACTGGCCCTGATCATCGGCCTGTCTTTCGCCAACAGCGCCTTCGCCACTACCAGCATCCGCGCCGAAGTCAAAGGCATGGTATGCGCGTTTTGCGCCAAGGGCATTTCCAAGAAACTGAACAATCTGGATGCCGCCAAGCAAGTATTTGTCGACCTCAAAAACCGCGTGGTACTGGTGGAAATCAAGGATCAGCAGAAGATCAGCCTGGATGAATTCAACAAGATCATCCAGGACGCCGGTTACGATGTAGCCAAGGCCGAGTATGTAGCCAAGTCGCTGGCTGATATCAAAAGCGAGATGCACCTAGATGACGAGGCGAAAAAATGAGTGCCACAACCGACATCAAGCCGGATTTAAAGCAAGCTGAAGACATCACAGCCCCCATCAGCAACGCCAAGAGCGTCAACTGGGTATCGCTATTCGCCAGCACCTCCACCCTGCTATGTTGCGCCTTACCGGCGCTGCTAGTGAGCATAGGCGCAGGCGCTGCCTTGTCCAGTCTGGTCAGCAACGTACCGCAACTGATCTGGGTGAGCGAGCACAAGCCATTAGTATTCGGCCTGGCAGGCGCCATGCTATTGCTTGCTGGCGGCATGCAATGGCGCGCCAGAAATGCACCCTGCCCGGCAGACCCGGAGTTGGCGGCGGTATGTGCGCAAACACGGAAAACATCGTTAAGGGTGTATTACTTTTCGGTGTTGATTTATGCAGTGGGGGTATGGTTTGCTTTTGTAGCACCGTATTTGGTGGATTAAAGTAGTTTTTGATTTAGAGATGCCATCTTGACGGGAGTTGAGGTGGCCTCTTTTTTGTGGGAAATGAGTGGGCTGGGAGGCTTATAGATAATGGCTGGCAGGGCAGTGCTTTTGTTGTTACTGCAGATTAAGTTTATTGCTTGTCGGGGGTAGCCCGACAGTTAATCACTTTCTTTTCAACAGCAAAAAGAAAGTACCTCGCCTAGGGGCGAAAAAGAATATATCTTGACGCTGCTAATTTAACTCTCAGGAGATGAAATAAAAAAACCTGCCAGATATTTCAAATATCCAGCAGGCTGCTGATTTGCAAAGAAAGCAAATTTAAAGAATCGGAATGATCAACAACGCCACAATATTAATAATCTTAATCAATGGATTCACCGCTGGCCCAGCGGTATCCTTATAGGGATCCCCCACTGTATCTCCTGTCACGGCAGCCTTGTGTGCCTCCGAGCCCTTACCACCAAAATGCCCATCCTCAATATACTTCTTGGCGTTATCCCATGCGCCACCGCCGGTGGTCATGGAGATGGCGACGAACAGGCCGGTGACGATGGTGCCGATCAGCATGCCGCCCAGTGCCTGGGCACCCAGCAGGTAACCCACTAATATCGGGGCGAGCACTGGCAATAGTGACGGCACGATCATTTCCTTGATGGCGGATTTGGTGAGCATGTCTACCGCCAGGGAGTAATCCGGCTTGGAGGTACCTTCCATGATGCCGGGGATTTCCTTGAACTGGCGACGGACTTCTACCACAACAGATGCAGCTGCACGGCCTACGGCTTCCATCGCCATGGCACCGAACAGATAGGGGATCATGCCGCCGATAAAGAGGCCGATGATGACCATGTGGTTGGAAAGGTCGAAGGTGGTCGCGCCACCATGTTCGCCCAACTTGTGAGTGAAGTCAGCAAACAACACCAGTGCGGCAAGGCCTGCAGAGCCAATCGCATAGCCCTTGGTAACGGCCTTGGTGGTATTGCCCACGGCATCGAGCGGGTCGGTGATGTTGCGGATCTCAGCTGGCAATTGCGCCATTTCTGCAATGCCGCCTGCGTTGTCGGTGATCGGGCCATACGCATCCAGCGCTACGATAATGCCAGCCATGGACAACATGGAAGTTGCGGCTACCGCAATGCCGTACAAGCCAGCCAGATGGTGGGCACCGAGGATGCCCAGGCAGATTACCAGCACCGGTGCAGCGGTGGATTTCATGGAGATGCCCAGGCCTGCGATCATATTGGTAGCATGGCCAGTGGTGCAGGATTGTGCAATATGGCGTACCGGGCCATATTCAGTGGCGGTGTAGTACTCGGTAATCACCACCATGGCGGCTGTGACGGCCAGGCCGATAAGAGATGCCAGGAATATGTTCATGAAGCCGATGGCTGTGCCATCATCGAATGCAAGTAGCGAATCTGACATCATTGCCTTGGTGACAAAATAGAAAGCAATGGCAGACAAACCACCAGCCACTGCCAGGCCGCGATACAGCGCATTCATGATCTTGCCGCCGTCCCTGGCTTTCACAAAATAGGTGCTGATGATGGAAGCGATAATCGAAACGCCGCCCAATACAAGGGGATAAGCCAGTGCGTTGGCTGAGCCCGGCATCAGCAGTGCGCCTAGTAGCATAGTGGCGATGATGGTCACGGCGTAAGTCTCGAACAGGTCAGCCGCCATACCGGCACAGTCGCCTACATTATCGCCCACGTTATCCGCTATCACGGCAGGGTTGCGCGGGTCATCCTCGGGGATACCGGCTTCTACCTTGCCGACCAGGTCAGCACCTACATCGGCGCCCTTGGTAAAGATACCGCCGCCAAGACGCGCGAAGATGGAGATGAGCGAGCTACCGAAAGCAAAGCCCACCAGAGGCGCGGTATCAACTTCCATGCCCTCAGGGGTGATACCCAGCAGATAAGCATAATAACCAGCGACGCCCAGCAGGCCCAAACCTACCACCAGCATGCCGGTAATGGCACCACCGCGAAAAGCCACCTGCAAGGCGGCATTGATGCCACCATGTGCAGCTTGCGCAGTGCGCAGGTTGGAGCGCACCGAGATGTTCATACCGATGTATCCGGCCAAACCGGATAGCACGGCACCGATGGCAAACCCCACTGCAGTCAGTCCACCCAGCGCTGGCCAGATGACAGCAAACAGGATCACACCAACGATAGCGATGGTGGTGTATTGGCGGTTGAGGTAGGCGGAAGCGCCCTGTTGAATAGCTGCTGCGATTTCGCGCATGCGATCATTGCCGGTAGGCTGGGCTAGCACCCATTTGATCGTTACAGCTCCGTAAATCAGCGCGATGACAGCACACGCCAATGCAAACATAAGACTTTGCGACATCAGATTTCTCCTCCAACTTTTTTATTATTAGGCTGATTTCATGAGCCAGCCCGAAAGCCCAACTTCATTACATTTAAAGCCGTACAAAAAGCGATTTGAAACACATTGCAAACATCTGGATCTTGCTACTAAAAACTCATGCCCACGAGCGTCAACAGGCATGCTCTGCTTGAAGCTTATCCCAAATCGGTGCATAGCGAAAGCTATCTGCACCTAATTAAGCCCATGTGCGAAAAGCAATAAAAAAACCGCGACAACTCGTGATGAGTGTAGCGGTTTATTTCATTCATCAACCTGACTAATCAGATTGAATACACAGCCTAGAAGTGCGGCTTGTCTTCAGTATTGTTGTAGCGCTCAACACCAGAGATGATTTCATGCTTAGCTTGCTCAATATCCTGCCAGCCATCGATCTTCACCCACTTGCCCTTATCCAGGTCTTTATAGTGCTCGAAGAAGTGCGAGATCATCTTGAGGCGCCATGCAGAAACGTCTTCATGGGTCTTAAAGTGGGAATACAGGCCGCATACCTTGTCGATAGGCACTGCCAGCACCTTGGCATCCGGGCCAGCTTCATCCGTCATCATCAGCACGCCCAATGGGCGGCAGCGCACGACTACACCCGGGATCAGCGGCACTGGTGTCAATACCAGCACATCTACCGGGTCGCCATCTTCTGACAGGGTGTGTGGGATATAGCCGTAGTTACAGGGGTACTGCATGGCGGTGCCCATGAAACGGTCGACGAAAATCGCGCCGCTTTCCTTGTCTACTTCATACTTTACAGGGTCGCCCTGCATGGGGATTTCGATAATGACGTTGAAGTCATTGGGGATATCTTTGCCGGTAGGCACATTCATTAAAGCCACAATTCATCCTTACAATAAAAATTAAAAAATTAAAACTAATCCAGCTTCTGAAAACTTAACGTCTCCGGGTCATAAGCAGACATCACGCCAGTTTCGATATCAAAATACCAGCCATGCAAAGTCAGCGTCCCGGCATCTACACGCGACTTGATGAAAGGGAAGGTCATCAGGTTTTCCAATGAAACGATAATGCCCGCAAGCTCGCAGGCACAGGCGATTTCACCTTCACTTGCATTAGGATGCTCTTGTCTCACCTTTGCATGGGCGCGTTCGGCAATGCTGACCCAAGGCCGAATAAACTCGCCATCTATACCTTCGGGTACGCCATGAGCCAAGGCCTTAATACCGCCACATTGCCTGTGCCCCATGACCATAATATGACGCACATTGAGGCCGGTGACACCGAACTCCAGCGCCGCACTCACACCGTGGTAACCACCGCCCTTTTCGTAAGGCGGCACCAGGTTGGCTACGTTACGCACCACAAACAAGTCACCCGGCTTGGCATCCATCACAATTGCAGGATCTACCCGTGAATCTGAACAGGCAATCACCAGCGTATCCGGGTTCTGGCCCTGGCTAAGCTCGCCAAATAATGGCACCTCTCCAACGAAGTAGTTTTCGTGGAAGCGTTGGTAACCAGCGATAAATTGATCGATATTACTCATGCGCATTTCTCTCTTTCCATTTCTTTTCTACATTCTTGGATAATTTCAAGGGGAATCAATTTTAACGCCAGATACACCAGCCCGGGCACAATGATCAGGTCATCCAGCTGCCCGAGGATAGGAATAAAGTCCGGGATCAGGTCGAATGGCATCAATACATAGCCTATCGCCAAGCCCAACAGCCACTTGGCAGGCCTGGGTGTCAGCGGATGACGCAATACCAGTCGATATACCTGAAACTCTGCCTTTAAATTCTGTGCGATCTGCCTGAGCTTTTGCTTCATCTGGTATTTACGCGCATTGTTTAGGTATTGAACCTAGATGCTTAATGCTTTACCAGTGAGCTTGGTATAAGCCTCACCGTACTTTTCGCCCGTCCTGGCAGCCACTTCAGCCGGTAGCTCAGGGCCAGGCGCTACCTTGTTCCAGCCCGATGCTTCCAGCCAATCGCGCACATATTGCTTGTCAAAACTTGGTGGATTCTTGCCCACCACGTATTGATCTGCAGGCCAGAAACGCGAAGAATCAGGGGTGAGCACTTCGTCTATGACATACAACTCACCAGCTGCATCCAGGCCAAACTCGAACTTGGTATCGGCGATGATGATGCCACGGGTAAGTGCAAACGCTGCGGCCTCCCGGTAAAGCTGGATAGCCACTTTGGCGACTTTTTCAGCGAGGTCTTTGCCGATTAATTGAGCACATTTTTCCAGCGTGATATTTTCATCGTGATCCCCCACATCGGCCTTGCTAGAAGGCGTAAATATAGGCGCAGGCAATTGAGAAGCCTCTTGCAGCCCGTCGGGCAAAGCAATACCGCACACCGTGCCGCTGGCTTTATATTCTTTCCAACCTGAGCCAGCCAGGTAACCGCGCACAATGGCCTCTATCGGCAAAGGCTTGAGCTTTTTCACCACCAGTGCGCGTTTACCTAGTTGCGCTTTTTCAGCCGGATCGGATACTACAGAGTCAGGGTCAACACCTGTCAGGTGGTTAGGCACCACATGCTTTAATTTTTCAAACCAGAAATTGGCGATCTCGGTCAGAATCGCACCTTTACCGGGGATGGGCGTAGGCAGAATCACATCGAATGCGGAAAGGCGGTCAGTCGCGATCAGCAACATGGTATCGGCATCAATATCGTAAATATCACGCACCTTGCCACGATGTAACAGTGGCAGGCTCTTGATGCTGGACTGGGTAAGGGTAGTAGTCAAAGCAATATCCTGAATAATTATTTAGACTGTAAATCAGTGCCATCCGTGTACGGGAAGCGCACATGGCCAAAGCGCACGATAAGAATTGCCATAGCGATCAGGAAGATAGAGCCCGACAGTGCAAACATGCGCCATGCGTCGATCTCGGCGATATCCAGCACCAGGTAACGGGCTAAGGCGATAATCCCGATATAGAGTGGGTACCTCACGGGGAGATTGCCGGAGCCGAGATAGTGATTCAGCATCGACATCACTTCGAGATACAAAAACAGCAATAGTAGATCGCCCACGGAGATAGCTCGTGCTTGCCAGATATGAAAAATAGCCTGAAACACGGCGAAAATGGTAGCGCCAGCAATAATGATCAATACAAACTGCTCTACTACACTAAGGCCGCGCTGGGTAAATCGGCTAAATCTGTTTGGAGTCATGACAATACCTGCATGGATTATTTAGAGTGACATTATACCTCAGAGGGATAGTCACAAAAAACTGGCATGCTCAACGAAATTATTAGGATAAAAGCCAGAAAGTATTAACTTATCTGATATTTTTTCGCCATATCTTTCAGGCTGACTGGCTTAATTTTTCCGCCATGCCCGGCCGAGCCAAATGCCTGGTATCTCTCCATGCAGATAGCCTGCATCGCCTTGGTGGTTTGCTTGAGGATTTTGCGCGGATCAAACTCATGTTGATGTTTAGGCTCGCCCAGAAACTGACGAAGTGAGCCGGTAAATGCCATGCGCAAGTCAGTATCAATGTTTACTTTACGCACGCCGTGTTGGATGGCTTTTACGATTTCTTCCACAGGCACACCATAAGTCTGGGGCATTTCACCACCATATTGATTGATGATCTTGAGCCAATCCTGCGGCACCGATGATGAGCCGTGCATGACCAGGTGGGTATTGGGGATGCGTTTATGGATGGCCTCGATCTGGCTGATCGCCAGTGTTTCGCCCGTAGGTGGCTGGGTAAATTTATAGGCGCCATGCGAGGTGCCGATGGCAATGGCAAGTGCATCGACGCCAGTCTGGTGGACAAAGTCTGCGGCCTCTTCAGGGTCGGTCAGCAATTGTGCTTTTTCCAGATGACCTTCTGCGCCAGCCCCATCCTCCTTGCCTGCCAGGCCTGATTCTAGCGAACCCAGCACCCCCAGCTCCCCTTCCACCGAAACGCCCACCGCATGAGCAGCTTCTACCACGCGCCTGGTGACCTCGACGTTATAGGCATAATCGGAGGGCGTTTTGGCATCTTCCCGCAATGAGCCATCCATCATCACGCTGGTAAAACCAGAGTTGATGGCCTGTAAACATATCGCTGGAGAAGCCCCATGATCCTGATGCATGACGATGGGAATATGCGGGTAGCTTTCTACCGCTGCCGCAAAAAGATGCTTGAGAAATGACGCACCTGCATATTCTCGTGCGCCTGCTGAGGCCTGCATGATCACAGGGCTATCGCACGCATGTGCTGCCTGCATCACCGCTTGAACCTGTTCCAGATTATTGACGTTGAAAGCGGGCACGCCATAGCCGAACTCGGCAGCGTGATCCAGAAGCTGGCGTAATGAAATTAGAGCCATTAGCAGCCCCTAACTTTCGCGATGCTCGCCAACTTTTACGATTTTTAATGTATTGGTACTTCCCGCAAAACCGATAGGCTCACCGATGGTAATAATGATCAGGTCATCCAGTTCAGCACCGCCCTGCCGGATCACTTCATCTTCAGTGTAGGCCAAAATCTCATCTCGGTTATGCGATGTGATTTCCATGGGGCACGGGTAGACGCCACGGTAAAGTTTGAGCCTGCGTCTGGTAGTGCTCTCTGGCGATAAGGCATAAATCGGCACGCTGGTATTCGAGCGCGAAATCCATAAAGCAGCACTGCCTGATTGCGTCAATGCGGCAATCGCCTTGATATTGAGATGCTGTGCCGTGTACACCGCAGCCATGGCGATAGACTCATCAATTTTCCTGAATTTATCAGCTGCACGTTGGGCGATTGGCAAGTCGTCATACTCTTTTTCTGCTTCGATGCACACGCGGTGAACAGCAGCAACAGTCTCCAGCGGATATTGCCCTGCCGCAGTTTCGGCTGAAAGCATCACCGCATCAGTGCCATCCAGTACCGCATTGGCCACATCTGAAACTTCTGCCCTAGTAGGGATAGGGCTGGAGATCATGGATTCCATCATTTGCGTGGCAGTAATCACCACCTTGTTCTTGGCACGCGCGATACGGATCATGCGCTTTTGCAAGCCCGGCACGGCAGCATCGCCCACTTCCACACCCAAATCACCACGCGCCACCATGATGACATCGGAGGCATCAATGATTTCCTCCAGGGCATCGATGGCTTCTGCGCGCTCGATCTTTGCGACGATATGCGCATGGCCTCCTGCCTCGCGAACCAGGCTGCGAGCTAGTTCCACATCAGCCGCACTCCTGGGGAATGAAATCGCCACATAATCTGCCCCTAATGCAGCGGCAGTCTTGATATCTTCGCGATCCTTGTCAGTGAGCGCCTCGGCGGAAAGGCCGCCACCCTGGCGATTGATCCCCTTGTTATTGGAAAGAATGCCGCCGGTGATGATGGTGCAGAAAATCTCCGCGCCTTCCACTGCATCCACGTGCATGACGATGCGACCATCATCTAACAACAGCACGGTACCGGCATCGACCTCGGTGGGCAGCGTCTTGTAATCGAGCCCCACGCGTTGCTGGTTGCCCAATGGACAATTGGCATCCAGGATAAATTTGTCGCCAGGCGCAATACTGATTTTGCTGTTCTCGAATTTCCCGATACGAATCTTGGGGCCTTGCAGATCACACAGAATGCCGATTGAGCGGCGACGCGCGTGAGAGATTTCGCGTATCAGCCGCGCCCGCTCTATATGTTCCTGAGCAGTGCCATGTGAAAAATTAAGGCGCATCACATCTACGCCTGCCTCCATCAGGCTCTTGAGCATTTCTGCTGAGTTGCTGGCTGGCCCGAGTGTGGCGACAATCTTGGTTTTGCGTAAGCTCATGTTTTCTCCCCAATAAATCAATAAAGCAAAAACAATAACTTCAAAATAAAAAAGGACTGCAAGAGTCCTTTTTAATCTTTTACCCAGCGGCCAAACTCAATTCAGCTGTGGCTGCGTTGCTCAAGAATCTCCACTGCCGGCAGTGTCTTGCCCTCAAGAAATTCGAGGAAAGCGCCGCCTGCTGTAGAAATATAGGACACCTGATCGTAAATATCATACTTCTGAATCGCGGCTATCGTGTCACCACCACCAGCCAGGGTAAACGCCTTAGTTTTGGCGATTGCCAACGCAATAGCTTTAGTACCTTCACCAAACTGGTCAAACTCGAACACGCCTACCGGGCCGTTCCACACTACTGTACCCGCTTTCATGATGATGTCGACTAATTCTGCAGCAGATTTTGGCCCAATATCAAAAATCATATCATCGGGCTGCACCTCATCTGCGCTTTTTTGCAGTGCTGGTTCAGCCGCATCGAAATGTTTGCCACAGACCAAGTCAACCGGAATCGGTACGGCAGCACCACGTTTGGACATCTTCTCGATCAACGCTTTCGCAGTCGGCACCAGGTCATCCTCACTCAAGGAATTACCGATTTCATGTCCGGTCGCCTTAAGGAAAGTGTTGGCGATACCACCACCCACTACCAGCTGGTCGACCTTTTCCGACAGGCTTTCCAGCACTGTGAGCTTGGTACTGACTTTGGAGCCACCGACTATCGCTACCATCGGCCTTGCTGGACTTAGCAATGCTTTAGTCAATGCATCCAGTTCACCCACCAGCAAAATACCTGCTGCAGCCACTGGCGCAAATTTAGCCACCCCATAAGTCGAAGCTTCAGCACGGTGCGCTGTACCAAATGCGTCCATCACGAATACATCACACAGCTTGGCATATTTTTGTGACGTTTCATCCAGGTTCTTTTTCTCGCCTTTGTTGAAACGGCAGTTTTCCAGGATGACCAGCTCGCCTTCAGCGACTTCGAAACCACCTTCTACCCAATCCTTGATCAGGCGCACGGGGTTACCCAGTTTGGCAACGATCACATCAACCACGGGCTTGAGCGAGTTTTCTTCGGAGTAGATGCCTTCTTCCGGGCGCCCCAGATGCGAGGTCACCATCACTTTGGCGCCAGCCTTGAGTGCAAACTCGATGGTGGCCATAGAGGCAGTGATACGGGCATCGGAGGTGACCTTGCCATCCTTGACCGGCACATTGAGGTCGGAACGGATCAGGACGCGCTTGCCCTTAAGGTCGAGATCAGTCATTTTGATTACGGACATGTTATTCCTTTGCGGTGTTTAAGCGAAAAGCACTATTCAATCAAGAGGCTCGTTTCCCAGCCCCTATAACACCCATTACTTACCGATGTGCTGCACCAGACGCATTAGGTTGCAGGTATAGCCATATTCATTGTCATACCAGGCCACAACCTTGACGAAGGTGGGATCCAGCGCAATACCGGCATCTGCATCGAATACGGAAGGGCAAGTCTCGCCACGGAAATCGGTAGAGACCACTTTATCCTCGGTATAGCCCAGCACACCTTTGAGCGGACCACTCTCGGAGGCCGCTTTCATCGCTGCCTTGATCTGGTCGTAAGTGGCTTCTTTATTGAGTTCGCAGGTCAGGTCAACTACAGATACATCGGAAGTAGGCACACGGAATGCCATGCCGGTGAGCTTTTTGTTAAGTGAAGGGATTACTTTACCCACTGCCTTGGCAGCACCGGTAGAGGATGGAATGATGTTTTCAAGGATGCCACGACCACCTCGCCAATCCTTGTTAGACGGACCATCCACGGTTTTTTGCGTCGCTGTGGCAGCATGCACGGTAGTCATCAAGCCGCGCTTGATGCCGAATGCATCATTGAGCACCTTGGCGACAGGAGCCAGCGCATTAGTTGTACAGGATGCAGCTGAAACAATGGCTTCGCCTTTGTACTCATCATGATTCACGCCATACACGAACATCGGGGTGTCATCTTTACTCGGTGCGGATTGCACCACTTTCTTGGCGCCCGCATCAATATGCTTCTGGCAGGTATCGAGCGTGAGGAAAAAACCGGTACATTCGATGACGACATCGGCACCAGCTTCATTCCATTTAAGATTGGCCGGGTCTTTTTCAGCCGTGAGACGGATAGTTTTCCCATTCACGACCAGATGATTGTCCTTGACCGATACATCGCCCTTGAAGCGCCCATGCACAGAGTCGTGCTTGAGCATATAAGCCAGGTAATCCGGCTCCAACAGGTCGTTGATGGCAACAACCTCAATATCAGTAAAATCCTTGATTGCAGCACGGAATACCATGCGCCCGATGCGGCCGAAGCCATTGATGCCAACCTTGATAGTCATGTTATTTTCCCCTTGGTGTGAAGCAAAATACAGCGAAGCAAAGATACAAATGAAGCAAAAATACAGGTGCTGCAAACAACAAAGGCACCTTGCGGTGCCTTTGATTGTGATGATTTACATCAAGCGACGCTTACAACACTGATTTTACAGTGTTAACAACGTTTTCAACAGTGAAACCGAAGTGCTTGAGCAATACGCCACCTGGTGCAGATTCACCGAAGGTTTCGATACCAACAACAGCACCTTCGATACCCACATACTTACGCCAGAAATCTGGATGCGCAGCCTCAACAGCCACACGCTTCACGCCAGGAGTCAGCACGCTGTCACGGTAAGCCTTGTCTTGCTTGTCGAATACATTGGTAGATGGCATGGAAACCACACGCACCTTGGTACCGGCAGCATTCAACTCAGCAGCGGCCTTCACAGCCAGGTCAAGCTCAGAACCGTTGGCGATGATGATGACATCAGCCTTGCCAGCAACGTCAGAGAACACATAACCACCCTTGCGGATCAGGTCGAAGTGCGCTGTGTCATGCTTGATGCCAGCAACGTTTTGACGGCTCAATACCAAACTGGATGGGCCATCGGTGCGCTCAACAGCAGCAACCCAGGCAACAGCAGTTTCAGTTGAGCTACCTGGACGCCATACGTTCATATTCGGGATATAACGCAGGCCAGAAGTATTTTCTACTGGTTGGTGCGTTGGGCCATCTTCGCCTTGACCAATAGAATCATGGGTCAGCACGTAAACAACACGTTGCTTCATCAGCGCAGACATACGCATACCGTTCTTCATGTAGTCAGAGAACATGTGGAAAGTACCGCCGAATGGCAGCAAGCCACCGTGCAGCGCTACACCGTTCATGATTGCTGCCATACCGAATTCACGTACACCGTAAGAGATGTAGTTACCTGGCTTCTTGGCATCAACGTGCACAAAGCTGCCAGTGCTGGTCAGGTTAGAACCAGTCAAGTCAGCAGAACCGCCGAGGAATTCTGGCAGAACTGGTGCCAGTGAGCCAATGACGTTTTGTGAAGCCTTACGTGTTGCAACACCTTCTGCTTTTTCGTTGGTTTCAGCGATGATTGCGTTGGTTGCTTCTGTCCAGTTAGCTGGCAATTCATTTGCCGAACGGCGCTTGAATTCTGCAGCTTCAGCCGGGAATGCAGCAGCGTAAGCTGCGAACTTGGCATCCCATGCAGCTTCAGCAGCAGCGCCCTTAGCCTTGGCATCCCAACCAGCATAAACATCAGCCGGGATAACAAATGGCTCAGATGGCCAACCGATTGCAGCGCGTGTTGCAGCAACTTCAGCATCGCCAAGTGCAGAACCGTGGCAATCATGGCTACCTGATTTGTTTGGAGAACCCTTACCGATGATGGTCTTGCAGCAGATCAGTGATGGCTTGTCAGTAACAGTCTTGGCAACTTCGATCGCTTTCTGGATCGCAGCAGAATCGTGGCCATCAACAGATTGAACATGCCAACCATAGGCAGTGAAACGACCTGCAGTGTCATCGGTGTACCAGCCTTCAATATGGCCGTCGATAGAGATGCCGTTGTCATCCCAGAATGCAACCAGCTTACCCAGGCCCCATGTACCAGCCAGTGCGCAGGCTTCGTGGGAAACGCCTTCCATCATACAGCCGTCACCCAGGAACACGTAGGTGTAGTGGTCAACGATGTCGTGACCTGGCTTGTTGAACTGGTTAGCCAGCAGTTTTTCTGCCATCGCGAAACCAACGCCGTTAGCAATACCCTGACCGAGTGGACCAGTAGTGGTTTCTACGCCTGGAGCGTAATGATATTCAGGGTGACCAGCACACTTGGAATGCAATTGACGGAAACTCTTGATGTCGTCAATAGTGACATCGTAGCCAGTCAGGTGCAGCAACGAATAAATCAGCATGGAGCCATGGCCGTTTGACAATACGAAACGGTCACGGTTAGCCCAGTTTGGGTTAGTTGGATTGTGGCTCAGGTTATGGTTCCACAATACTTCTGCGATTTCTGCCATGCCCATAGGTGCGCCTGGGTGGCCAGAATTAGCCTTTTGCACTGCATCCATCGATAACGCACGGATGGCATTTGCTAAATCTACACGAGTTGCCATTTCAATCTCCCTATCATTAAATCTTTAGTAAAGCGTAAAAGGCACCTAGCTTGTCGTACATGGCATAGTGAGAAACCATGTGCATACAAGCTGGGCACTAAATTCAGTTCTGGAATCCCCTAAAATACAGGAATGACATAGATGAACATCAAATCGCATCCATGGCATTTACTTCTTAGTTTCATGCGGGGTTAAGAGCAGAATTATTGCTTAGTTGGAGATTTTGAGCAAGACCGATGACACTTGAAATGTCGGTATTTTGACAAATTTAAAGAAATATTAACATTGTGATTCATTAGAACTTAATCAGGCAAAGGTCCGGGCTTTTGCAAAAAGACTTCAAACCAATTTAGAACAGCTCGATATCACCTTCTTTTTTGCTTTCCTCCATCGCGCCTGAGGCAATCAGTTGCTCATAATGACAGATACGATTACGGCCATTATTTTTCGCAAAGTAAAGCGCTAGGTCTGCCCGGTCTATCAGCTGGCTGGATGCATCAAATGCCGTCACCTCGGTGTAGCCAGAGCTGACCGTCACTTTGCCCACCTGTGGGAACGCAAAGTTGCCGACCATTTCCCGGAAGCGGTTAAGCACGCTCTCGATGTCTGCCGTACTGGCACATTCAAACACGCCCACAAATTCTTCACCGCCAAAGCGGAATAACAGATCCTTATCGCGAAAACACTGGGTCATCATTTGTGAGAACAGTAATAGCACTTCATCACCTATCAAATGGCCGAACTCATCGTTCACATTCTTGAAGTGGTCAATATCAAAAATCGCCAGGTAATACGCCCGATCGACTTTGTCATCCTGGCGTTTGGTGGCGCTTTGCATCTGCGCCAGCACCTTGTTGATCTTGAGTTCAAAGGTCTTGCGATTAAGCAGGCCTGTCAGCGTATCGTGCTCGTTATCGTTAATCAAGCCAGTAAAGTTCTGATATATCTGCAAGAGCATAGTGATGGTTTCATGCAAATGCACATCACATGTCGGCGCTTCGATAGCGATAATCGCCATGGTATGACCAGTTGAATTTTTTAACGGATAAAGCGTTGCATATGGCTCGTCATCTTCTACATAAGCAGCGTACTCGCCAGTGTAAAAGCAGTTTGCTAGCGCCTGCTTTAAAGACAGGGGAAGCTCATGCTCTTTTGACTTGTTACCGATCACCACAGATGAAAAGAGTTGTTTAGTGAGATCAATAACACGATAAATTACTACAGATTTAGCGTTATCATGATTTGTGGAAGATGCAGCATCAGGATGCACAATCAAATCAAACAATGCCTGAGCCAACGACACTTCCAATGCTGCGACATCGCGCTCGTTAGTGAGGGCAATCAGTTTGCTTAATACAGAATGTATGCTGGGGGGTTGCAATGTCTGGGTCACTCACTATTCTTCAAGTTAATCAAAATTTCCAATTATTAAACGCTTTATCCACATATCACTACAATCCTATACGCAATTACCATGCCGCAATCGATTGACGAAGCGTTTAAAAATCGTTCAATTTAGACTTTTAGAACAATAATGCCCTGATTAACCCTTCCCTTAAGAATAATTATTGAATAGCCAGGCTCAAATTACTTCAATTTGCCAGGCCCATTTACTACCTCCATTTAATAGAACAGCCAATACTTGCAGCCTGCTCTGCGGGCCCCTTGCCAGTTTCAGCAACCAGTTTCATGGCATTGAACAAATCCCGTGGGTTATTCGCAGGCGGTTCACCTCGCCCTGCTGCATCAAAGCGGCCGCGATATTGCAGTTCTAGTTGGCTATTGAATCCAAAAAAGTCCGGCGTACATATAGCATCGTAGGCTTTGGCAACTTGCTGAGTCTCGTCGAATACATAAGGAAACGAGAAGTTGAATTCACGTGCGATGGTCTGCATATTTTCATAGGAATCATCAGGGTAGTTGACGACATCATTGGACGAGATAGCAATCGTATTAACGCCAAGCGCCTTCAGTTCCAACACATCATTAACGAGCCTGTCGAGAATGGCCTTCACGTAGGGGCAATGATTGCAGATGAACATGATTAGCAGCCCGTTCGGGCCTTTGCTCTCAGCCAAGGTCCAATACTTGCCATCAACACCAAGCAAATTGAAATCCAGTGCCTGCCATCCAAAATCGCAGACTGGTGGGTTTAAACTGACCACTTTGAGCACTCCTTACATTAAAATGACATCAAGAAATTAACTTTTAACATACCATCAAGATTCTATCACTGCGGCCCAAACAACATGTCCACACCACGTTTTTACTGCGCGCCCGATATCTCTGACAAACTGGCACTGGATGCCAGCATCAAACTCCCGGACAATGCTGCCAACCATGCAACACGCGCCTTACGCCTGTCTTTGGGCGACGACGCCATCCTCTTTAATGGCGATGGACAGGATTACCTCGCCGAACTGACTTTCGTTAAAAAGAACGAAGTGACTGCAAAAATCAAATCGATCAAGCCCGTTATCAATGAATCGCCTTTGCGCATCACGCTGGTACAAGCCATATCCAGCGGCGACCGCATGGATTTCACCATCCAGAAAGCTGTAGAAATGGGCGTCACCGCGATCCAGCCTATTGCCAGTCAGCGCAGCGTAGTCAAGTTAAGTGGTGAGCGCGCAGAAAAACGCCGTGAGCATTGGCAGAATGTAGTGATCTCAGCTTGCGAACAGTCGGGCCGTGCAGTGATGCCGCAAGTTGCAGCACCCTTGTCGCTCGCCAACTGGCTGGCTGGTGCCCCTGTATTTTCGACAAGAATTACACTGGCCCCTAATGCAAGTGAGACACTGAAAACTCTAGCCAAACCGTCAGGCGACATTTGCCTGCTTATCGGCGCAGAAGGCGGCTTAACCGAAGATGAAATCAGCCTTGCGGCATTGCAGGGTTTCACGCCAGTGAGACTGGGTAATCGTGTTTTACGTACAGAAACAGCGGCACTGGCTGCCATTGCTGCAATGCAAAGCATCTGGGGTGATTTTTGCAGTTAAATTTGCATTAAATATAAATTTATATAAAAATATGCTTTTAAAGCAATTTTTATAAGGGTAACGAATGTCTCTTGGCCTCGCCTTGCGCAAACGGCGCAAATCTCTCAACCTCACTTTGCAGGAACTTGCCAAACGCGTCGATGCTGATAGCGGCAATTTGTCACGCATAGAGCGCGGTAGCCAGGGGGTCTCTGAGGTCATGTTGCGCAAGCTTTGTGCAGCACTGGATTGCTCACCTGCTTTTCTCTACGCGCAGACCGAATCTGCGGCACCCCATGTGCAAGCCAGCTCACGCTTCAGCCTGCAAAGGCCGCAAGAGTTTGTCAGCTGGTTTCGCTCGGTCGCGCCTTATATCCATGCTTTTGGCGGACGCACTTTCGTCATCGCTTTTGGTGGTGAAGTGGTCGATGACGGCCAGTTTGTTGCACTTTCGCACGACCTCAACCTGCTGGCAAGCCTGGAAGTGCGCCTCGTACTGGTCCACGGCTCCAGACCACAGATTGAGTCACGTCTGAAACGCGGCAAGATAGAACCCCGCTATGTGGGTGGTCTGCGCGTGACCGATGACGAAGCCATGGAAGCCGTAAAAGAAGCCAATGGTGCAATACGCGTGGAGATTGAAGCCTTGCTATCGATGGGGCTGGTGAACTCGCCGATGGCTGGCTCGGACATCCGCGTAGCGAGCGGAAACTTTGTAACCGCCAAGCCGCTTGGCGTGTTGGAAGGTGTGGACTTGCAGCACACTGGTGAGGTGCGCAAAGTAGATGCCATCGGTATACAAAAACGACTGGATGATGGCGAACTAGTCCTGCTATCACCACTTGGCTATTCCCCGACAGGCGAGGCATTCAACCTGACGCTGGAAGACGTTGCCGTAAGCGCCGCCATTGCGCTGGATGCAGACAAGCTAATCTTCCTCATGGACTCTTCAGGCGTCAATAATGTACGCGGTGAACTGTTACGTGAAATGACCGCGCTCAAGGCGCAGAACCTGCTTAATCATGCCCAGATCGAAGGTGCAAAAGGCATCAGCGAGGACGAGGGCTATTACCTGCCTGCCGCGATCAGAGCCTGTAACCATGGGGTAACGCGAACCCACCTGATATGTCGCCATACCGATGGGGCGATCCTGCAGGAGCTATTCACGCACGACGGCATAGGCACCATGGTGACGGAAGAGCCGCTGGAAACGCTGCGCCAGGCCAATATTGACGATGTCGGCGCCCTGCTGCAGTTGATAGAGCCACTGGAGGCTGAAGGGGTACTGGTACGTCGCGGTCGCGAACGGCTGGAGATGGAGATCGATCACTTTTACCTGATGGAGCATGATGGCAGAGTCATCGGCTGCGCAGCGCTATACCCATTTACCGGGGACAAGACTGCTGAACTGGCTTGCATGGCCATACATCAGTCCTATCGGCGTGGTGGGCGCGGCGACCGGCTGTTAACATTCTGCGAGGAACAGGCACGCGAGCTCGGTCTAAAATCACTGTTTGTGCTGACGACGCGCACTGAACACTGGTTTCTTGAGCGCGGCTTTGTAGAGACCGATGCAAGCAAGTTGCCGACAGGAAAACGCGAGCTGTATAACCTGCAAAGACGCTCCAAAGTGTTTGTGAAAAAGATATAACACGTAATGACTGCGATCAACTACCAGCGCTTTGACCTGGGTGACATCAGCCTGCAAAGCGGGCAAACGCTGCATGATGCATGGCTGGGTTACGCCACCTGGGGCAAGCTGAATGCAGCGGGTGACAATTGCATCATCTTCCCCACCTATTACACGGGTACGCATTTATCCAATGCGCGCATCATCGGAGAAGAGCATGCGTTGAACCCCAACAAGTGGTTTATCGTTGTGCCTAACCTGATAGGCAATGGGCTCTCCATCTCACCCAGCAATACGCTAGATCGTTACCAAGGTGGTGGCTTTCCCAATGTGACGGTATATGACAATGTGGCCTGCCAGAAGAAGCTGCTGGATAGCCTTGGCGTCTCCAGCATCAAGCTGGCGCTGGGCTGGTCTATGGGGGCATTACAAGCGTGGCATTGGGCAGTGCTTTACCCGGATATGGTGAAAAACCTGCTGCCCATTTGTGGCGCAAGCAGATGCTGGCCATACAACCAGATGTTTCTCAAAGGCGTGCGATCGGCTCTGGAAGCCGATGCCAGCTATGCCGACGGCTACTACACTACGCCACCCACTGCTGGCCTCAGAGCCTTCGGACGCGCTTATGCGCCATGGGCGTATTCAGCAGAGTTCTTTCGTGAAGAGCGCTACAAGGAAATCGGTTTTCCCACACAAGACGCATTGCTGAACGACTGGGAAGAAGACCACTTAAGCTGGGATGCCAATAACCTGCTGGCTAAACTCTGGACCTGGCAACATGCCGATGTGAGTACGCATGAAAGATTTGGTGGCAATCTGGAGCTGGCCTTATCACAAGTCACAGCGCGGACTATCGTCATGCCCTGTGATCAGGATCAATACTTCACACTCGCGGAAAACCAGATTGAAGCAGCGCTGGCAGCCAGCGCTGAATTAAGGCCGATCCATTCATCCGCAGGCCATTGTGCTGGCGCCCCCGGCAGGTTCGCAAAAGAAAGTGCCTACATCAACATTGCAATAAAAGAGTTGCTGACCAGCTAGGAAGCCTGATTGTAAACATGATAGCAATTGCGGCCAGCGCCCTTGGCCTCATACATCGCCATATCCGCCTGTTTTATCAACTCGTCCACGCTGATCTTCATATCATTACTGCGTACTGCAATACCAATACTTGTGCCCATCAGAATATCCTGCCCATCCACTGTGATAGGCACCCTTAAGCTATTAAGGACTTTTTCAGCAACAAATTCTGCGGCTGGCACATGTGCAATCTCATTCAAAATAATAACAAACTCATCGCCGCCTTGCCTTGATACAGTATCGTCGATACGTACACACGACGAGAGACGTAGCGCTACCTCTTTGAGAATAGCATCTCCAGCTTCATGACCCATTGTGTCATTGATGCTCTTGAAATGATCCAGATCTAGAAATAGCAGTGCCATTGAGCGCTTATAGCGTTCTGCCTGGGCGAGTGATTGTTGCAACCTGTTGAGCAACATTCGGCGATTTGGCAGGTTGGTAAGAGTGTCATAGTAAGCATATTGCTCTACCTCTTCATGCCGTTGCTTGCGTTCAGTGATATCTTCAATCTGGGAAATAAAATAATGTGGGAAGTTGTCTTCATCCCTAAAAATACTGACTGAAAGCTGAACCCAAACGATCTGTTTATCTTTACGGATGTATCGTTTTTCCATCCGAAAGGATTTAATCTCATCATTCAGCAATTGACGTACATGCTCAAGGTCAGCAGATAAGTCATCCGGATGGGTAATTTCCTGGAAGGTCAGCTGCAGCAGTTCATCGTTGTCATACCCAACAATATTGCACAAGCCTTGGTTAACCTTAATAAACTTACCATCTAACGACACTATCGTCATACCAATCGGGGCGTATTCAATAATTTCCTTGAAGCTTTTCTCACTTGCCCGCAACGCATTTTCAATCTTTTTACGCTCAGTAATGTCGTCAAAAACCACCACTGCGCCGACAATTTTCTCATCTCTAAACATCGGCACAGAGGTCACTTTGATATTGATGGCAGTGCCATCTTTTCTCCAGAATACTTCCTCGGTAGATTTAAACGGCTGGCCAGATTTCATGACATTGCGCATGACACAGTCATCTTCAGCATAGAAAGACTGATCAGCTCTTTTATAGTGAAAAAGCCGATGGGCATTTTGACCATGCATCTCTTGCTCTGTCCACCCCAGCAATTGCTGGGCAAAAGGGTTAGTAAAAGTAATGAGCCCGTTTATATCCATGACATACACCCCTTCACCAAGTGTTGAAGTGATTTCCTGAAAGCGGGAAAAACTCTCTTTAAGGGCAATCGCCTTTTCATCAACTAAAGCCTCAACACGAGCGGTATACCCTGTACCCAGCAATAACAAGGCGCCCATTAAACCGGTACCAAACATACCTACTGCCAGCAAGCCCCAGCTCTCCCAGCCACGATGACGCTGGTAGTAGAGGGCTGTGGGCGAAGTTTCCAGGCGATAATGTCTGGTACCAAACTCAAAACCGCGCGTAAACAGCACTTGTGCTTTTGGGTCGGCAAACCCGTCATATATGGCTTCGTTGCTTTTAACATCCACCAGACGGATATTGAGTGATGCCTGCATGGGGGTAAACAGCTGACCCAGAAAGTCGCTCACCTTTAGCATTGTCAGCACAACCCCTTCTTTCGCCTTGCCATCCACCGGGTACATCAGTAGCAACCCAGCCTCTTTGCCCTGGTTGATCACCAACTTGATAGGCGGAGTAGCCACAGCGACATGTTCTGTTAATGCCTTGACAAGCGCAGCCTTGCGAACAGGCAGATAAGCCACATCAAATCCTAAAACCTCTTGCAGGTCAGCGCTCATAGGCTCGATATAGGTAACCGGATAATAGTAGTCACGCACAGAGGCTGGAACGAGTTTCTTTTCAGGGTCTAGATGTTTGATATCAAAGCCCGGAAAGTCACGTGACTGCTCCCTGTTGAACTCAGTACGTTGCGCATGCATGACCTTAGGCGCCCATTCTATGGCGTAGATCATAGGAAAGCCCTTGAGGGTTTTCTGAACAAAATCGTGGAAATCGTTGCGGCTGATGTGCTCGAAGTTGCGGAAAGTAAACAGTCCGCTGATCTGCATTAACACAGACTCCTGAGAATCAAAGCGCACTTTCAGTTGCTCGGATACCTGATTGGACAACCCATCAAACTCAACCAGTGCATCTTTTTGCTCCCAGCGGCTTATGGTGATAAATATGATAATCAGCAAGGCAAAGACAATCAGCATGGGTAAGGCCACTGTGCTGAGGCGCTTTTTCCAGATGTTCCTTGGGTGCCCGATAGCCACCAGCGTAAGCGGCAACATCACGATCAGCCCCAGTAAGTCGCCTATCCACCATGAAGCCCAACTGCTAAAGAAGCTGGGCGAGTCGATCAGGCCCAATGCAAATAAGCCACTGACCGAAATAGTTGCACTGACCAGGCAGATGAGGGGGGAGGATATAAAGAAAGTCACAACATCGCGCGGACCGTCAAAGACGGTAGGATAACCAATACTGTACTTTAACCACCAGCCGCCGAGCCATGCCTGGAAAAGCGAGGCAAATGCGATAAGCACAGCCACTTCCAAGCCCAACGCGTTTATCGTATGGTTGGCACTGTAGCCTATCCATGTGTTAAGAATCAGCGAGCCAAGAAAAATGGCTGGCAGCGCTCTTCTGCCGACAACGAAAGCAGAGGCGATTGCGATCCCGGCTGGAGGGAAAATAGCAGAGGCATAGCCCGGCGGCAATGCCAGCATCAAGCCAAGTTTGCCGGTGACAACATAAGCCACTATCAGCAAAAAACTAAAGATGAGAAATGAGTATCTGGGGAAAATAATTGGTCTTTTTAGCATCACGCGTTAGATACCCGCACTATAGATACGCTTAAAGCAAAACACCTTTAAAGCGCCCTAGGCAGAGCAATTAATAGAGTTCACCTTCATACTACCCCCATATGAAGACCTGCACTAGTGTCCTGAGGCTGCTAGAGCCTGCCCAGGCGGAAGTTTGAGAAAATTAGAGCTACATTTAGATGAGCTCTATTAACGCTACTTCTAAAATAAACCAGTCACCCGTCCGCTTTCATCAATATCAATACGCATGGCACATGGCTGCTTGGGCAAGCCTGGCATGGTCATGATGTCATCACATACCATCACCACAAACTCAGCGCCTGCACTTAGCCGCACCTCGCGTATCGTCACGATATGCCCGCTGACCGCGCCTCGCAGGGTGGCATCGGTAGAAAATGAATATTGGGTTTTGGCTACGCAGATGGGGTAATGGCCGTAACCTTCAGCCTGTAACTTATCTATTTGTGCGCGGATGCGTCTCGGCGCGCTGATCTCAAGTGCGCCATAAATCCTAGTGGCGACTTTACGCATCTTCTCCCACAGCAAGTCTTCATCCTCATAGACATAGTGCATACCGTCGCTGCCCTTGTCGATCAGCTTAATGACCTCAGTTGCCAGCGCCTCTGCACCAGCGCCACCTTTAGCCCAATGCTCCGCCAGCACTACATTCACCCCCAGCCGTGACAGATGCTCACGCACCAGTGCTATCTCGGCATCGGTGTCAGCAGTAAAACGATTAATCGCCACCACACAAGGCAGTGCATAGTGCTGAGTCACGTTTTCCACATGTTTTTGCAGGTTGGCGAGCCCGATATCCAGAGCACCCAGGTTCTCCTGGGTAAGATCGGGCACATCAACCCCGCCATGGTATTTAAGCGCGCGGATAGTCGCCACCACCACACAGGCAGCAGGCTTGAGGCCGGATTTACGACATTTGATATCAATGAATTTTTCCGCGCCTAGATCCGCGCCAAACCCCGCTTCAGTGACCACATAATCGGCAAGCTTCAATGCCAGCCGGGTGGCAATCAGGGAATTACAGCCGTGTGCGATATTGGCAAACGGGCCGCCGTGAATGAAGGCTGGCGTATTCTCCAGCGTTTGCACCAGGTTAGGTTTGATTGCATTCTTTAGCAGCACCGTCATGGCGCCATGCGCTTGCAGGTCGCTAGCACGGATTGGTTTATCATCAAAGCTATACCCAATCACGATATTGCCCAACCGCTTTTTAAGGTCTTTCAGTGAATCCGCCAGGCAGAAAATCGCCATGACTTCCGAGGCCACCACGATATCAAAGCCATCTTCGCGGGTTTGCCCATTTACCTTGCCGCCCAGGCCCACCACAATCTTGCGCAGGGCACGGTCGTTCATGTCCATGACGCGCTTCCAGGTGACCTGACGTGGGTCTATCTGCAGGGAATTGCCGTGATGGATATGGTTATCGATAAGCGCGGAGAGCAGGTTATGTGCAGAAGCAATCGCCGCAAAATCGCCCGTAAAATGCAGATTGATTTCTTCCATGGGGACCACCTGGGCATAGCCGCCACCAGCCGCACCACCCTTCATACCGAACACCGGTCCCAATGCCGGTTCACGCAGGCAGATCATGGCTTTCTTGCCCGTTTTTTCACCGAGGCGACTCAAGGCATCGCCCAGCCCAACGGTGGTTGTGGTCTTGCCCTCACCTGCTGGCGTGGGGCTGATAGCGGTAACTAGTATCAGCTTGCCATCTGGCCTACTGGCTATCTCGGGGTAAGCCTCAAAATCAATCTTGGCTTTGTAATGACCGTAGCTCTCGACTATCTCTTCCGGCAACCCAAGCGAGCTGGCGATCTCAGTGACTTTTTTCATCCGGGCTTGTTGGGCTATTTCGATGTCACTAATCATTGAGGTCTACCCTATTATTTTTCATACAAACTTCATCACATTAGAACACCGCTTTCACGGTTGTTTCAAGGTAAAATAATCTCAAATTAATTTTGATAGAAAACACCGATGCTTACTGATACCACTGCCGTGCAAAAAGCCCAGACACTCTCTGAAGCCCTGCCCTACATCAAGCGTTTTTTCGACAAAACTATCGTCATCAAATACGGCGGCAACGCCATGACGGACGAACACCTCAAACAGTGCTTCGCGCAGGATGTAGTGCTGCTCAAGCTGGTCGGCATGAACCCGGTGGTGGTGCATGGCGGTGGCCCGCAGATCAATGAGATGCTGGATAAGCTGGGCAAGAAAGGCACGTTCATCCAAGGCATGCGCGTAACAGATGAAGAAACCATGGACATCGTGGAGATGGTGCTGGGCGGCCAGGTGAACAAGGAGATCGTGAACCTGATCAACAGGAATGGCGGCAAAGCAGTCGGCCTCACAGGGCAGGATGGTAATTTCATTCATGCCGAAAAGTTGCTGATGGCGAATAAAGATAAGCCCGACGAATTCATTGATATTGGGCAGGTCGGTGATATTACTGCGATAGACCCAAGTATCATCAACTTCCTGGATAGCGGCGATTTTATTCCCGTGATTGCGCCTATCGGCGTAGGCCCGGATGGCGAAACCTACAACATTAACGCCGATGTGGTGGCTGGCAAGCTCGCAGAGATACTAGGGGCAGAGAAATTAATTTTGCTGACCAATACGCCAGGTGTGCTGGATAAAAACGGCACCCTGCTCACCGGCCTGACACCGAAGCAGATCGATGATTTGGTAGAAGACGGCACACTCTCTGGTGGCATGTTACCCAAGATCAGCTCGGCGCTCGATGCAGCGCGTAGCGGTGTCAAATCCGTGCATATTATCGATGGTCGGGTGGAACATGCACTTCTCTTAGAGGTTCTGACGGATGAAGGGGTAGGCACCCTAATTAAGGCGAAGTAGTCTGCAACTACACTCAATATTCAACACCCCAACTACGGCTTCAATATGACTCGGGTATGGATATTCGACCTTGATGACACACTGCACGATGCGTCTTCTCACATATTCCCTGTCATGAATCGCGCCATGACACAGTACATCATGGACACGCTGGATCTTGATGAGCCTGCTGCTTTTAAATTGCGTCAGCACTACTGGCGCATCTACGGCGCAACGCTCAAAGGGCTGATGCGACATCATGGGACGGACCCCTATCATTTCCTGCAAAAGACGCATGCACTGATGGATCTTGATACCATGGTGTTACAGACACAGGGCTTACGGCACTTGATTCAGCGCCTCTCTGGGCGTAAGGTAGTATTCACTAACGCGCCGATGAGTTATGCTTTGCGTGTGCTGAAAATACTCGGCATAGACGATATGTTTGAAACCGTGTTCAGTGTGGAATCAACCCGCTTTCATCCCAAACCATCGGTACGCGGCTTCAGGCAATTGCTTAAAACCATCAATGCAAGGGCCAGTGATTGCGTGATGCTGGAAGACAATCTACCAGCCTTGATGACCGCAAAACGCATGGGCATGAGAACCGTCTATGTCAGCAAGCAACTACGCAAACCATCTTTTGTAGATGCAAGAATCAACAACGTACTAGAACTCACCAGAACAACTATTTGAGGTAAAACATGGCAACCAAACCAGGCGAACGTAAACAGCAGATCCTAGAAACTCTGGCAAAAATGCTGGAAGCTCCAAAGCAGGAAAAAATCACCACCGCATTACTCGCTGCAAAGCTGGATGTAAGCGAAGCAGCACTTTATCGCCATTTTGCCAGCAAGGCGCAGATGTTTGAAGGCCTGATTGAATTCATCGAGCAAAGCCTGTTTGGCATTATCAACAAAATCAGCACAGAAGAAACCGACGGCCTGAAACAGGTCAATCGCATCATCAGCATCCTGATGTTATTTGCGGAGAAAAACCCCGGTATGAGCCGAGTGCTAATTGGCGATGCACTGGTTAACGAAGACCCAAGACTGCAGCTGCGAATTAACCAGCTATATGACCGACTGGAATCCACTCTAAAACAAAGCCTGCGCATTGCGGAAACCCAGACCGGTCGAGATATGCAACCAGAAGCGCAAGCCAACCTGATGATCTGCTATGTGGTTGGTCGCTGGCAGCAGTTTGCCAAAAGCGGGTTTAAGAGAAAGCCGATGGAGTTTTTGCAAACCCAGCTTACTTTATTGGCAACCGGATAAGTTGCTTTTGAGATTTTTAATTCAACACTAATCGCGAGACAACTCCCATGAAAAACATCCTATATATTGTATGGAAAGATGATTATTCAATTGGAGTGCCGATTATTGACGAGCAACATCATGCACTGGTTGCCACCATAAACTCCCTGTATTTTTTCATTCAGGAAGGTTGGGGCTTATCAGCCCTGACACCAACACTCAAAATCATCAAAAGCTACAGCGCGTTTCATGCAAAAACCGAAGAAGGCCTTCTGGATAAGCTGGGTTACCCAACACTGATTACACACATAGACTGCCAGAAACAGTTTGAAAAAATGGTGGATATTGCGACTAATGAAGCCATGATTGAGAAAGACCCGCAAATATTATTGAAGTTTTTGCGTGACTGGTGGGTTAACCATTTAACTAAAGAACACCCTGAATATGCGGATTGCTTCAATAAGTTAAAAGATACCGATTAGCCTTATCTAAAAATTTCCAACAAAAAAGTCGCCATAAAGGCGACTTTTAATTTTTATCTCACAAATTAATTAGTGTTTATCTTTTCCCTTGCCATGCCCGTTACCATGGCCTTTATTTCCCTTGGATCCTTTGTAATCATGGCGGTCATCATGGTGGTAATTACCACCTTCGCGCTCGCGATATTCACGATATCTTGGCGCATAGTCATCTCGATACCAGGTATCTTGCACAAAATACACGGGGCGTCCGCATGCACTGTATCGGCCACAATAGCTTGACCAACGTTTAGCGTGGCCTGGTGGCACATGCAGATAGATCGGCTCCGCGCGTTGATAAACAGGAACTGGCTGAATAATCACTGGTTGTGGGTAAATAACACGCGGAGCTGGGGCAAAATTACCGATATCGATCTGACCGTAAAAACCCGGCTGTCCAACACTCACTGACACACCAACTTCTGCCACTGCTTGTATAGCGAATAAGCTTGTAGCCATCAAAGTTGTTAATACTATTATTGTACGTTTCATTATCAGCATCCTTCTTTTTAAGTAATCATTATCGGAGCTACACTCCTCGAAAACACGACGCATTATGGTATGCGGCCAATTCGCCTCTAATCAGTTTCAAGCTGAAATATTTGTAGGAGGATTCCTACAAATATTAAAAGGAATTGGCAGTAGCTAAAACGGCTGGAGAGTGTAATGCGTTGACAGTTGATGTATGTAAAAAAGCGTAAAGCTATTTGGACTGTAGCTGTTTGATGGCGGCCAGGCGGGCATCATAGACTGCTGATTTTATTTTTTCAGGTTCAGAATGCTGCTTAGCCACTGCCCCAGCATCCACATCCAGAGCGGCTCGCAGGGCAGTCATTAAATACCCGGCTTGCGGGTAAGGTTTGTTGTCAAAGCCAGTACGGCCCTTGGCATCGCTCTCGCAAGCCAGCAAAAATTCTTTGAAACGTTCAGGCTGGCGAATGGCATCGGTATCCTGCAGCAAGCGCATCACCGTATCTGGCCGCATCTCTTCTACACGATGCACTTTGCCGTGAAACTTGGCCACGATGTGCGCGAGCTCTTTACAATCATTAGGCACCCGCAGGCGCTTGCAGACATCCTTGAGCAAATCGACACTGCGTTCCTCATGCCCGATATGACGCGGCAATATATCAGCAGGCGTAGTGCCTTTACCCAAGTCATGCGTGAGCGCGGCAAAGCGTATCGGCAATGAATAATGTTGTGATGCGGCATAGTCGATGACCATCATCTCGTGCACGCCAGTATCGATTTCGGGGTGATGCAGCGCCGGTTGCGGTACACCCCAGAGGCGATCAACTTCGGGCAATATCCTGGCAAGAGCGCCACATTCACGCAACACCTCGAACATGCGCGAGGGCTTGGATTCCATCAGACCTTTGGCCAGCTCCTGCCACACACGTTCCGGCACCAGTGCATCCACTTCGCCGGCATGTACCATCTGCCGCATCAACTCATAAGTCTCTGGCGCCACACTGAACTCGGTGAATCTGGCAGCAAAGCGCGCAGCGCGCAGAATTCGCACCGGGTCTTCGCTGAATGCAGGGCTGACATGGCGCAGTACACGGGCCTTGATATCAGCTACGCCATGATAGGGGTCGACCAAATTGCCGTTTTCATCCCTGGCAATGGCATTGATGGTGAGGTCACGACGGGCGAGGTCTTCTTCCAGCGTTACGCCAGGCTCGGCGTGCACCTGAAAGCCTTTGTAACCCGGCCCGGTCTTGCGCTCGGTGCGAGCTAAGGCATACTCTTCATGGGTTTTGGGGTGCAGGAAAACAGGAAAATCCTTGCCGACAGCCTTGTAGCCTGCAGCTTCCATCTCGGCAGGCGTGCTGCCAACAACGACATGGTCATGATCTTTGACAGGCAGACCCAGCAGCTCATCGCGTACCGCACCGCCGACTGTAAAGACTTTCACGCTAGCAGCCCCGTCTGCCCAGCTTACCTGCCAGCCTGGCTGCGGAATCTGTCATAGGCGGCACGTGGGGTATCGTTGGCAAGATATTCCGGCACCTCGGCCTCTAGCGCAGTAGGTTTGAAGCCAAACACAGCGGGAAAATCTCCAGTACAGACATTATCAACATCCATGGAATGGATATTGTCACGCGTCATGAGCTTTACTGGCATCAGCTCTAATGCATAAGCCTGATAATAGGAAAGGGTATCGTTAAGGCCAACAATCTTGCGCTTTTTACCCAGTACGAACATGACGAACTCGACCAGCTCACGCATGCTGTAAACCCTCGGGCCGCCTAGGTCGTAGGCTTTTCCGTAGGTATCGACATTACACAGTGACTGTACGAACGCTTGTGCCACATCTTCTACCCAGATCGGCTGGAACTTGGCTTCCGGCTTGGCTAGCAGCACGACAGGCAATAGCTTCACCAGGCCTGCGAATAAATTGAGGAATGAATCGTTGCGGCCAAATATTACCGAGGGGCGGAATATCGTAATGCTGACATCTTTGGCATAAGCCATCACATCCGCCTCGCCTGCTGCCTTTGACCGCAAATAGGCGCTAGATGCGCCTTCGCTGGCCTGCAAGGCGCTCATATGCAGCAAGCGTGGGATGCCCAAATCGTAACAATGGCGCGCCAGGCGCTTGGGCAGGTCGGCATGGACGGTCTTGAAGCTTAGCTTATTGCTTTCATGCAGGATGCCGATCAGGTTAATCACCGCATCGCTACCGACCAGCTCGGCGTGCAACACGTTGTCATCAGTCACATCGCATTCCACTACCTGTACATTGGGTAACAATATCAGATGTTTAGCGCCTTCGCGCCTGCGTGTCAGCACTTTGACGATATATCCCGCGTTACTCAATCGATGTACGATTGCACTGCCAACAAAACCTGAGCCACCCAATACACATACCTGATGAATTTTCATGCTTTCCTCTGTCTATACTTTAAGCATTTTATTACTGATTATTCTTTGTCCGACTTTTCCGGCTCTTCTGCAGCGAGCACACCACCAGTGCCTGCAACACTTCCCAAGCGCTGTTTGAGGGTCTGCACTTTGGTACCGAGGCGATGGGCATAAAAATAAGCATTGCTCATGACCTTTTGTACATAGCCACGGGTTTCACTGAAGGGAATAGTCTCGGCATATACCGGCCCTTCCAGCGGCTGTGCTGCCGCCCAGCGCTTGGCCCGGCCCGGCCCTGCATTATAAGCTGCTGTGGCCATTAAAGCCTGGCCTCCCATCAGGTCGAGCGTGTAGCGCAGATAATAAGTGCCTAGCTGGATATTGGTATCAAGCTGGTGAATCATGTCACCGCGATAGCTATCCAGACCCATGCGCTTGGCTATCCACTTGGCGGTAGCTGGCATCACCTGCATCAGGCCGGATGCGCCGACACCGGATTTGGCATAATGCATAAAGCGGCTTTCCTGGCGCGTAATCCCATAAACCCAGGCTTCATCCAGTGATTGATCACGCGCAAAACTCTGCATGCGATCACGGTATGGGGTGGGGTAGCGTAAACCGTAATCGTGCATGAACTTGGTCTTGTCCGCAGTGATAATCGCCAGGTCATACCATTCCTGACGCGTTGCCAG
The DNA here is from genome assembly GCA_035459965.1 of Methylophilaceae bacterium. Classification (GTDB taxonomy): domain Bacteria; phylum Pseudomonadota; class Gammaproteobacteria; order Burkholderiales; family Methylophilaceae; genus DATHXC01. The sequence goes on along the minus strand of DATHXC010000004.1, from coordinate 350,516 downwards.
CTCTGCTGCTGCCAGCATCTGTTTATCATCAAAATCCTTGGTGGCAAAAGCCCATTCCGTGCGCGATTCCCAGCGCATATCAAAGCGTTGCAGCTCGATAGCGCGCTGGATGCCTGCCATACCTTTAACGGCATCCACCTCATTTTCAGAGGGTTTATAACTGCTGGGCAAGGCCGTCAGCACATCCCCAAGCTCTTCTTCGGCAAGCACGCCATAATAATTGCGCTCGCGTGACAATGGCACAAAGATGGCATTGGCTGCGGGAATCTGTTTTTGCTCCTTGAGCGCACGGCCCTGCCAGTAGCGCCAGACTGACTCTTCCTGCTGCGCACTTGGCATTTCGGCAATTGCCGATTGCAGGGCCACCCAATCACCACTACGCAAGGCAGCGCGTGCTTTCCAGGCACGTTGCTCATTATCGAGTGCAAAATTCTGCGCCCGTGCGAAATAATCCAGCGCTGCCGGATCATGCCTGCGCGCCGCATGCAGGGCCATGCGCCCCCAGAAATACTGCTTATTTTCCTTATCGTAAGATGACTGCACCTTATCCCACATCTCCAACGCATAGTCGGGCTGGGTGCGCGCAAGACGCTCAAGTGCATACATATTCAAAGCGCGGCCAAATGTCGATTTAAATGCAATCGACTTCTTTTCCAATACCTGTTGCGGGTTCTGGTAAACACGGTCGATCAGCTTGGCAGATGATGCATCGATTTGAGGCAGGCGCATGACGATAGCCTTGGCCAGCGTGATTTTTCCCTCCTGCATTGCCAGCCTGAAACGCGCCCAGATGAGCTCTTCCGTCAGTACATTAGCACTCTGCATGCGATCAAACAGGCTAGCGCAAGTGGCAGGTTGCTCGGTCGCCACCATCCATAAGGCTTTGCCCTGGCTTAATACAGCGTCATCCCCAGACTGCGCTTTCGCTTCGATGGCATAACAACTTACTGCGACATCGTCGCGCTGGAACCTGGGCAACTCATCCAGAAAGGTCGCCCAATCCTGCCGTCGGGCCAACGCTTTTAACCACTCCCCACGTACACGATCCGCAAATGGCAAAGTAGCGTAGCGCGCCATAAAATCCCGCACTGTATTGGTATCGGCTTGATTCAGGCGCAACAACATCAACCAGTAATCGGCATAAGGCGCCAGGATGTAGTTTTGTGCCTGTAGTTGCTGCGTATATTGCGACAACGCTAATTCGTCACGCGCCTGATATGCCACTCGCGCACCATTAAACATCTCGTCATTGCTAAGGGAAGTGCCAGCCAGTGCGGTCATGGCAAAAGCAGTGTTATTGAGCGCGAAACAAACACCGCTGGACAGTAAGGCGGCCAGCAGTAAAGAAAAACTCAAAAATTTGCGCAACTGTTGCATCAATCAACCAGTAATTAGATAGCGTGAAAGCTATGTGAAAAGCATAGCACAGGCGCTATGTGGTGGGTACGGGGATGTAAGCTAACTAAACAAATCAGACTAAAACAGGATGATGCGTCCCATCGCTACAACCCCAGCGGCAACTAGAAGCAACACCAGAGTAAATTTGATGATTTGCCAGGAAAACTTGAGATAACGCTTATCGCCAGATAAAAAATAAACACCTAAGGACACAGCTACTGAAATTATGCCCAGGATTAGTAAAAGGCGAAGAACTAGCATGGCCTTTTAGCTCACAAACTAGATGTATTGAAGTGTTGCTGGCGCACTGATAGGCGCCTGGAAACTGCGAGGGGCTTCTTCTACACGCTCAAAGGTGGAAAACTCCCAGGCTTCTGCGTCTGCCAGCAAAGTACGTAGCAATTGATTATTGAGCGCATGGCCGGATTTATAGGCGGTGAATGCGCCAATCAATGGGTGACCGAGCACATACAAGTCACCAATCGCATCCAATGTCTTATGCTTAACAAACTCATCCTCATACCGCAGGCCATCGGTATTTAGAATGCGATATTCATCGAGCACGATAGCGTTATCCAGGCTGCCACCACGAGCCAGGCCCATGGAGCGCAGGGCTTCTACCTCATGCATGAATCCGAAAGTACGTGCGCGACTGACTTCCTTGATATAGGAATTGTCAGCAAAATCAATTTTGACGTTATTGCCGGAATGCTCGAACGCTGGATGCGCGAAATCGATAGTGAAGTCGATCTTGAAACCGAAATAAGGATCGAAACGCACCCATTTATCGCCGTCATGCACTTCGACTGTTTTTTTGATGCGGATAAATTTCTTGAGCGCAGGCTGCTCGACAATGCCAGCCTGCTGTAATAAAAATACGAAGGGGCCGGAACTGCCATCCATGATGGGCACTTCGGCCGCGGTAAGGTCGACATAGATATTATCGATGCCTAAACCAGCAAAAGCTGACATCAAATGCTCGACTGTGGACACGCGCACCCCATCTTGCTCCAAGGCTGAGCACATACGGGTGTCACATACTGAGTTTGGTTGAACCTTGATCTCCGGCGAAGCGCTTGAATTGGGCAGACGCAAATCGACCCGACGGAAAACAATGCCGACATCGGGCGCAGCCGGGCGCAAGGTCATCTCGACCTTATAGCCTGTATGCAACCCAACGCCAGTGGCGCTGATAGGTTTTTTTAATGTGCGTTGTTTTAACATTTAATACCTAGCACTATAAATTTCTATTATTTAAGTCTCTATTTAATAAGAGACATTCTCAATATTCGACCCAAATCATAGCATATTGCAGCTTTTGCCGGAAACGCCGACGTCAACTCTATGCAACAAACACAGCGTCTGTTGCATTACTCCAACACAATATAACTAGCTGATGCTATTGCTATTTAATCAGCCTGTTTACGCAAAAATGCCGGGATGTCATATTCTTCAACACCTGACAACTTCATCGCTTCAACCTGGGCACGACGGCCATTTGAACTGAATACAGCAGGCGCATCATTATCAATAGCACCACCGCCCATATAAATCGGCTGGTTGGTTGTACCATCACGCACCTGTGTCATCACGCGCAATTCAGGCTTTTGCTGACGACGGCCAACAACGCCATTCAAGCCAGTAGCCACCATGGTTACACGCAAGCCATCACCAATAGACTCATCAAACACGTTACCAACAATCACGGTAGCGTCATCAGCAGTGAATGCCTTGATGGTGTTCATCACATCGTAGTATTCCTTCATCTTGAAGGAAGTGCTGGCAGTGATATTCACCAGAACGCCACGCGCATTGGCCAGATTGACATCTTCCAGTAATGGGCTAGCGACTGCCTGTTCTGCTGCAATACGCGCACGGTCCGGACCGGTTGCCATGGCAGAACCCATCATCGCCATACCCATTTCAGCCATCACAGTGCGTACATCAGCAAAGTCGACGTTCACCAGGCCCGGGCAATTGATGATCTCGGCAATGCCGGAAACCGCATTATGCAGAACATCATTCGCTGCCTGGAACGCTTCCAGGAAAGGTACATCTTCGCCCAGCACTTCCATCAGTTTTTCATTAGGAATAATGATGAGAGAGTCGACATGCTTGGAAAGTTCTTCCAGACCTTCCAGCGCGACCTTGGTACGCTTGCCTTCGAATGAGAAAGGCTTGGTCACTACAGCCACAGTGAGGATGCCCATTTCTTTCGCCACTTCGGCAATGATAGGCGCTGCACCAGTGCCTGTACCGCCACCCATACCTGCGGTGATGAACAGCATGTCAGCCCCGTCAATGATTTCTGCGATGCGGTCACGATCTTCCAGTGCGGCTTCACGGCCGATTTCCGGACGTGCGCCTGCGCCTAAACCCTTGGTGATGTCAGTACCAATCTGCAGCACAGTTTTGGCCTGGCTTTTCTTGAGTGCCTGCATATCGGTATTGGCGCAAATGAACTCCACGCCACCGACATTTTTCTCAATCATGTGTGCTACTGCGTTACCACCGCAACCGCCTACACCAATCACCTTGATTACTGCCTCTTGTACATCTCTATCCATAATCTCAAACATTGTGTTGCCTCCTTGTATTTACGTCTGCCTTAAACTTCGCCCTGATAACACTTACTACAAACTACAAACCATCCAACTGCTTAAAAATTACCTTGAAACCAGCTCTTCATCTTCTGGAAAATATTGCCGAACGAACTCGAGTCCATTTGCCCTTGCATATGCCGCTCAACCTGCTGCTTACCCATCAATACCAGGCCGACACCAGTGGCATAGCGTGGGTTGCTGACAACCTCGGACAAGCCTCCAACATAGCGAGGTAAGCCCAGTCTGACCGGCATGTGGAATATCTCTTCACCCAACTCCACCATGCCGCGCATCATCGATGAGCCACCGGTAATCACGATGCCGGAAGCGATCATTTCTTCCATGCCGCTACGGCGCAATTCGCTCAACACGAACTCATAGAGCTCTACTACGCGCGGCTCGATGACTTCTGCCAATGTCTGTACGGAGAGCTGGCGCGGTTCGCGACCATCGACACCCGGCACTTCCACCATTTCGCGCGGCTCCGCCAACTGGCGAAGCGCACAGCCATGCTTGATCTTGATCTCTTCGGCAGACTGGGTCGGCGTGCGGAAAGCCACAGCCACGTCGTTGGTCATCTGGTCACCGGCAATTGGCACCACTGCGGTATGGCGTATCGCGCCCTGCTTGAACACGGCAATATCCGTGGTGCCACCGCCGATATCGACTAGGCATACACCTAATTCTTTTTCGTCTTCGGTGAGCACTGCCATGCTGGACGCCAGCGGTTGCAGGATGAGGTCGCTCACTTCCAGCCCGCAGCGCTTGATGCATTTGACGATATTCTGTGCGGCAGCTACAGCACCGGTCACGATATGTACTTTCACTTCCAGCTTCATACCACTCATGCCCAGTGGTTCGCGCACATCTTCCTGCCCATCGATAATGAATTCCTGGGTGAGGATATGTAGGATCTGCTGATCGGAAGGCAGGGCAATGGCGCGCGCAGTTTCGATCACGCGATCCACATCGGTCTGCGTCACTTCGGAATCCTTGATCTTCACCATTCCGTGCGAATTCAGGCTGCGCACATGGCTACCGGCGATGCCGGTAAACACGGTGCTGATCTTGCAATCCGCCATCAGCTCGGCTTCTTCTATTGCGCGCTGGATCGCATTCACGGTTGAATCAATATTGATTACCACGCCTTTTTTCAGGCCACGCGAAGTATGCTGTCCGAGGCCGATGACCTTGAGCGTCCCCTCCGGCTGCAACTCGGCCACGATCGCCACTATCTTCGATGTGCCTATATCCAGCCCTACGATGAGATTTTTATCTTCCTTAATCCTGCTCATTGATCACTCCCATTTACTATCTGCATTTCTAATAATTCAGGCCGGTGCCGTCTTGCTCATTACTTTTGTATCAAGCGCTTGTTTATCAACTGTTTGCTTATTTGCGCCTGGTTTTACAACGTCCGGTTTCACGACGCCAGGCTTCACTGTCTCTGACTTTGCAGGTATTGATTCCGCTTTAGCTGGAGTCAATTTCGCCAGCATTGGTCTGCGCACTGCAAATCCATTTGGGTACCGCAAATCCGCGTACTTCACGTTGCCACCCAAGCCCGCCAAGGTGCTTTGGTAAACACGTGCAAACTTTTCCAGCCGTGCCTGCATTTCTTCGCGCCCCAGTTCTATTACCAGGTCTTTATCTGTCTTGATCTGCCAGGCACGGCGCGGTGTCAGTGCCAGTTCCGAAACTTTCATGCCGGTAGCCGCTAATAACTGGCTGTAAATACCGTAGTGCTCTGCTACCTCACGCACCCCATCACCAGGCCCGAAGAACACCGGCAGATCACTATCCGATGCCGCATGAAACAACTCGCCATAGCTGTTTACCAGCGCAATATTTCCCCAGCGTGCCAATTCCTTATGCTCTTCCACGACCACTTCCAGCTTGTCCGGCCAGCGGCGGCGTACACTTACATTGCGCGCCCATGGCAGCTTCTCGAAAGCATCACGCGTCTTTTCCAGATCCAGCGTGAAAAAATTGCCCTGTATATAGCGCCCCACAATCAGCTTCACCTGCTCACGCGTGACATGATTCAACTCGCCATCCACCTTGACCTCGCGTAGCGGGAATATAGGCAGATGGATCACCACAAAGAGCAAGCCATACAAAAACATCACAAACGCAGACGCGTATAAAAAACTCGCTATCCAATTAAGCGCCTGTGGCCTATTCCACATGTGCCAATTCCAGAATACGCACGACCAGATCATCAAAACTGAGGCCTATAGCCCTGGCACCCATTGGCACCAGACTATGATCGGTCATGCCGGGTGAGCTGTTTACCTCAAGGAAATAATGCTTGCCTGCCTCATCCATCAGGAAATCCACACGGCCCCAGCCACGGCCACCTATGGCGCGGAATGCCTGTAGCGCCTCAGCCTGGATCTGTGCTTCTTTTTCTGGTGTCAGGCCGCATGGGCATAAGTATTGGGTATCGTCACGCAGGTACTTGGCATCAAAATCGTAGAACTCATTAGCTGGCACGATGCGGATAACAGGCAGTGCCTGCTCCCCCAGAATGCCCACTGTATATTCGCCGCCGCCAATGAACTTCTCCGCGATAACCAATGGGTCAGATTTCGCTGCCAACTCATAGGCAGCTTTCAAATCGCCCGCCTGCTTGACCTTGCTAATACCGATACTGGAACCCTCGTTGGCAGGCTTCACAAAGAGTGGTAGACCAAGCCGTGACTCCACGGCGGCAAAGTCGCTGTTGGTATCAATCAGCTCAAAGTCCGGTGTAGCAATCCCTGCTGAACGCCATACCAGTTTGGTACGCCATTTATCCATGCCCAGACTCGAAGCCATCACACCGCTACCGGTATAAGGGATTTCCATTAATTCCAGTGCACCCTGTATCGTGCCGTCCTCACCAAAGCGGCCATGCAAGGCTATAAATACACAATCAAATTGCTTCAGTTCCTGCAGTTCACGTTCTGCAGGATCAAAAGCATGGGCATCTACACCTCTACGCAATAGCCCAGCCAAAACAGCACTGCCGCTTTTAATAGAGACTTCACGCTCGCCGGACTTGCCGCCAAACAACACTGCCACCTTGCCGAAATTCTTACTCATACACTCGCACCTCTCACTGCTTCACCAATCACGCGCACTTCCTGCTGCAAATCTATGCCTGTCTGTGTTTTCACCGTATCGCGCATCAGGGCGATCAGCTGCTCAATATCGGCTGCTGTTGCCGTACCCAGATTGACGATGAAATTGGCATGTTTCTCCGATACCTGCGCCCCACCGATGACATGGCCCTTGAGCCCGCAGGTTTCAATTAATCGCGCAGCAAAGTCACCGGGCGGATTACGGAAAGTGGATCCCGCATTTGGCCAGTTCAGCGGCTGGGTTGCCAGGCGTTTGGCGAGCAAGCTCTTGATCTTTTGCTCTGCCTCGCTGGCGTCGCCCTCAATCAGCTCAAACCATGCGGCCAGGAACCACTCCTGCGACGGCATCTCTACATGGCGGTAGCTCGCCACGAACTCATCTTTCTGGCGCTGGCGCACCACACCATGCGGATCGATGGTCATCACTTTTTTCACTACATCCCAGGTTTCGCCGCCATGACAACCGGCATTCATAGCCAGCGCACCGCCCACTGTGCCGGGAATGCCAGCCATAAACTCGGCACCGTGCCGATGTTGGCGTGCGCTGAATTTGGCCAGCTTGGCGCAGGTCACGCCTGCTTCTGCATACACGTAGTCATTTTCGATTTTCAGCGTGGTAAGCACGTTGTGCATCAGCACCACAGTGCCACGCACGCCGCCATCGCGTACCAGCAGGTTGGAACCCAGCCCGATAAAATGCACGGGCTCGTCTTCGTTCAAGCTTTGTAGAAACGCACTCAGGTCGGCAATACCGGCCGGGATATAGAAACGTTCAGCAGGGCCACCCACGCGCCAGCTGGTATAGCGTGCCATCGGCTCTTCAAGTCGCAAGGTGCCTTGGTACGGTATGTTGCGTTCAGCCATCATGCCTGTGCTGCCTCCCTGGTTTTTGCTGCCACCTGGCCTATAGAACCAGCCCCCATCACAATCACCACATCGCCCGCCCTGGCCAGATCATGAATGGCTTGTGGCAGCTCGGCTGTAGTCTCGACAAACAGCGGCTCGACCTTGCCGGCCACGCGCACCGCACGCACCAGTGAACGGCCGTCAGCGGCCACAATCGGCGCTTCTCCGGCAGGGTAGACTTCCGTCAGCAATACAGCATCGGCACCAGACAGCACCTTGACGAAATCCTCGAAACAATCGCGGGTACGGGTATAACGATGTGGCTGGAAGGCAAGCACCAGGCGGCGATCCGGGAAGGCGCCACGCGCAGCGGCAATCACTGCCTGCATCTCCACAGGGTGATGGCCATAATCATCAATCAGCGTAAATTCACCACCATCTTTTGCCTTCACTTCACCGTAGCGCTCAAAGCGGCGACCCACGCCCTTGAATTCTTTCAGCGCCTTTATGATGGCGGCATCCGGCACATTCAGTTCACTGGCCACCGCGATTGCGGCCAAGGCATTCAACACATAATGGTTGCCGGGCAGATTCAAGGTGACATCAAACTCGGTAGTCACACCATTGATGCGCTGCACTGTGAAATGCATCTGGCTGCCATCAGGTCTTACATTGATGGCACGGATGCGTGCATCCTCGGAGAAGCCATAAGGCATGATAGGTTTGGAAACACTGGGCAGGATGGCGCGGATATTCGCGTCATCTATACACACCACCGCCATGCCATAGAACGGCAGGCGTTGCAGGAACTCGATAAATGCACCCTTGAGCTTCTCGAAATCATGACCATACGTATCCATATGGTCGGCATCGATGTTGGTCACGACTGACAGCACAGGCGTCAGGTGCAGGAAGGAAGCATCAGACTCATCAGCCTCGGCCACGATGAATTCACCAGTACCGAGACGTGCATTACTATTGGCAGATTCCAGGCGACCGCCGATCACGTAGGTCGGGTCCATGCCTGCTTCAGCCAGTATGCTGGCAATCAGACTGGTAGTGGTAGTTTTGCCATGCGTCCCTGCCACGGCGATACCCTGGCGAAAGCGCATCAACTCAGCCAGCATCAGTGCTCGTGGCACTACCGGGATATTGTGCATGCGCGCTTCAACCACTTCAGGGTTGGTTTCGCTCACTGCAGTCGACACCACGACGACATCTGCATCGCTCAGGTTCTCGGCAGCATGGCCTTGGTATACCTTCGCACCCAGGCTCACCAGGCGTTGTGTTGTGGCATTCACGGCCAGGTCGGAGCCGCTGACGCTAAAGCCCAGATTCACCAGCACCTCGGCGATACCGCTCATACCGGAACCACCGATGCCGACAAAGTGCACATTTTTTACTTTATGTTTCATGGCAGGGCGATCCTTTCAAGTTCATCTGCAATCGCTTCAGTTGCACGTGGGCGACCCAGATTGCGTGCAGCCCGCGCCATATCGAGCAACCGTTCGCGGGATATGCTGCGCAGCAACTGCGCCAGGTTTTCTGCCGTGAGTTCCTTTTGTGAGATATGGATAGCTGCGCCATGTGCTGCCATCCAGTGAGCGTTATCCTGCTGGTGTGAGGTAGTGGAAACAATGAGTGGCACCAGCACGCTCGGCACACCAGCCACGGCCAGCTCACTCACGGTGACCGCACCGGCACGGCACACCAGCAGATCCGCTTCGGCATAAGCACTGGCCATGTCTTCGATAAATGGCTGTACGGTAGCTTTTACACCAGCAGCATCGTATGCGACCTGCAAAGCAGTGACGTGCTGCACGCCAGACTGATGCGTGACTACAGGGCGACTCACCGCTGGAATCAAGGCCAATGCGCGTGGCACTGTTTCATTCAAGACCTGCGCCCCCAGGCTGCCACCAATCACTAGCAATTTCAGGGGGCCGCTACGTAGAGAGTAACGTGCATCTGGCAAGGGGATCGCTGCGATCTGCGCACGCACCGGGTTGCCGGTCACGCGAGCCTTGCCAGCCAGACTCCCCAGCGACTCGGCACCACCTTCAAAGCCGAACAGGACGCTGGTTGCAGAAGAAGCCAGCGCACGGTTGGACATGAGCAGGGCTGCGTCAGCATTGATAATCGCCAATGGCAGCCTGCGTAAACGCGCCGCCCAGCCACCGGGCACAGTGACATAGCCACCCATACCGAGTACGACATTGGGCTTTAGTTTTCCCATTAGGCGCCATGCGGTCATCGCAGCACCAACAAGCTTGAAAATGCCTTTAAGGGTATGTGACCAACCCTTGCCGCGCAGGCCCGAAAAATTCAGGCTTGTCATCGGGATGGCATGTGGCGGCACAAGGCTGTTCTCCATGCCATGTCGCGTACCCAGCCAATGCACATTCCAGCCACGGCCACGCATAGCCTCTGCCACAGCCAGACCAGGCATGATGTGCCCGCCAGTGCCTGCTGCCATGATGAGTAGCGTATTACTCATACCGGCAGGCCTTTCTGCAAACGCCTATTCTCCCAATCGATTCGCAGCACTACAGCCAGCGCGATGCAATTAGCCAAAATGCCGCTACCACCGAAAGACAACAGCGGTAATGTCAGGCCCTTGGTAGGCAATATGCCCATGTTCACGCCCATGTTGATAATGCCCTGCACGCCTATCCACACGCCTATACCTTGTGCCAGCAATGCAGAGAAGTAACGTTCGTTGTTGATGGCTTCCTTGGCGATACCGAACGCACGGAGCACAACCCAGGCGAACAGTGCAACCACCGTAAGTACGCCGACAAAACCCAGCTCTTCGGCGATCACGGCCAGCAGGAAGTCGGTATGGGCTTCCGGCAGGTAAAGCAGCTTCTCCACGCTGGCGCCGAGGCCGACGCCGAACCATTCACCGCGACCGAAAGCGATTAGTGCGTGTGACAGCTGGTAGCCTTTGCCATAAGGATCGGCCCATGGATCCATAAAACCGATGATGCGTTGCAGGCGGTATGGTGAGCTCCAGATCAGGATGATGAAGCCGACAATCAGCAGTATCAGCAGGCCAATAAAGATGCGGCCATTGATACCGCCCAGCCACAGGATGGAGATGGAGATGGCAGCGACTACCGCAAAAGCGCCAAAATCCGGCTCACGCAGCAGCAGGCCCCCAACCAGCAGCATCACACCCAACATGGGCAAAAAGCCACGGGTGAAGCTATCCATTAGCGCAGCCTTGCGGATGGTGTAATCCGCCACGTAAATCGCCGCAAACAGTTTCATGAATTCGGAAGGCTGCACATTGATGACGAACAATGACAGCCAACGGCGACTACCATTAACGTTACGGCCTATGCCCGGGATAAGCACCAGCACCAGCAAGGCAATACCCGTGAGGAACAGGTAGGGCGCCAGCTTCTGCCAGGTTTCAGTCGGTATTTGGAAAGCCATCAGCCCGGCAACGATGCTGATAATGACGTAAATGGCCTGGCGCACCAGGAAATAGGTGGTCTGGTGACCGGTCGCCTTATCGGCCTCTGCCAGCGCAATCGAAGCGGAATAGACCATCACCAGGCCTATGCCGAGCAAAATAAGCGTGACCCACAGCAAACCCTGGTCATAGGTTGGTGAGCTGATCTTGTCGCGGCTGCTGAGTATGTACATTAAGCAGACCCTCTCACAACACGGCCGACCAACGCATTGACGGCACCGACGAATACTTCGGCACGATGCTCATAATTGCGGAACATATCAAAGCTGGCGCAGGCAGGTGACAGCAATACAGCATCGCCAGATTGCGCTACCTCAAAGGCTTTTTGTACGGCTTCTTCCAAGCTATCTGCATGGATAAGTGGTACAGCACTATTGCGAAGTACAGATTCGATCTGTGTCGCGTCGCGCCCGATCAACACCACAGCGCGCGCATTTTGGCCAACTGGTGATTGCAGCGGGGAGAAATCCTGGCCTTTACCGTCACCGCCTGCAATCAACACCACTTTTTGCGGCAAGCCAGCCAGTGCAGCACAAGTAGCACCCACGTTGGTGCCTTTGGAGTCATCATAGAAAGCCACGCCCAGCAATTCGGCTACCCACTGTACTCGATGCGGCAAGCCCTTGAACTCGCGCAGCGCATTCAACAGCGGCGCTGTATCCAGGTCTATGGCGCGGCACAAGGCCAAGGCGGCCAAGGCATTGGCTGCATTGTGCAAACCGGCGATGCGCATTTCGCTTGTGCCTATCAATTTATTGCCGCCTAGCGCCAGCCATGCTTGGCCGTCTTCTTGTATCAGGCCAAGATCGCTAGCTGTGTTGGGTACATCGGTACCGAAAGTGATTTGATTAATCTCAATCTCAGCCATAGCCAAACTCCAGCTATCCTGGCGATTAAGCACCTGCGTTTTCGCATCAATAAAGATACGTGCCTTTGCATCGGCATAAGCCTTGAGGTCGGCATACCTGTCCAGGTGGTCATCGCAGATATTCAGCACCGTCGCCGCATCGGCCTGTAGTGAACTCGTGGTTTCCAGTTGGAAACTGGAAAGCTCCAACACGTAAACGTCTGGAGTCTCGCCACCCATAAAGTCCGGCACTAGCGTATCCAGTACCGGCAGGCCGATATTGCCTGCCACCACTGTCTTGAGCCCGGCAGCCTGGCACATCTCACCAACCAGCGTGGTCACTGTGCTCTTGCCGTTAGAACCGGTAATTGCGATGATTTTTGCCGTAGCCGGACGATATTGCGCAAACAGCTCGACATCGCCGACGACGGAAATCCCGCGGCTGATTGCGGCCTGTACCTGTGGCTCGGCCAATGGCACACCCGGGCTAATCACAATCAACTCTGCCGCTGCAAAAGTTGCGTGGTTAAAGGCACCAAGATAGATTGTCGTTCCCGGCATCTCATCCTGCACCAAAGCGACATTGGCTGGCGCATCACGCGTATCAGCCACAGACAGCTGCGCACCCTGGCTCTTGAGCCAGCGCAAGGCCGAGAGCCCGGTATCACCGAGACCCAACACCAGCACCTGTTTGTCTTTGAGTTCTAATTTCATCGTATTTTTAGTGAAGCAAGTCCAACTAGTACCAGCATCATCGTGATGATCCAGAAGCGCACCACAACCTGCGTTTCTTTCCAGCCTTTTTGTTCATAGTGGTGATGTAGCGGCGCCATGAGGAAGATGCGCTTACCCACACCAAACTTCTGTTTGGTGTACTTGAAATAGGTCACCTGTGCTGCAACAGACAGCGTTTCCATCACGAACACGCCACCCATGATGAACAACACGATTTCCTGGCGCACGATCACGGCAACAGTGCCCAGTGCAGCACCCAGCGCCAGTGCGCCGACATCACCCATGAACACTTCTGCCGGGTATGCGTTGAACCATAGGAAGCCAAGCCCAGCACCTGCCATGGCGGCGCAGAATACAGTGAGCTCACCAGCACCCGGCACGTAAGGGATACCCAGGTATTTGGAAAAATATAGGTGACCAGTAGCGTAGGCGAAGATAGCCAGTGCTGAAGCCACCATCACGGTAGGCATAATGGCCAAGCCATCCAGGCCATCGGTGAGGTTGACGGCATTACTGGTGCCAACCACCACCAGGTAGGTCAGTACGATGAAAGCCACAGCGCCCATCGGCAATACCAGGTGCTTAAAGAAAGGAAACACCAGTGTAGTTTCCGCCGGTACGGTTGCTGTCGTGAACAGATAGATAGCCACTGAAAACCCGATGAGCGATTGCCAGAAATACTTCTCTTTGGCAGACAACCCCTTTGGATTGCGATAGACCACTTTGCGCCAGTCATCTACCCAGCCCACGATGCCGAAGCCCAGTGTGGTAAACAGGACCACCCACACAAAACGGTTGCTCAAATCTGCCCACAACAGGGTGGAAACTGCAATGGAAACCAGGATCAATGCGCCGCCCATGGTTGGCGTACCAGCTTTCACCAAGTGCGTTTGCGGACCATCATCACGCACAGACTGACCTACCTTGTATTGGGTCAGCTTACGTATCAACACCGGGCCAACCACGAATGAGATCGTCAGTGCAGTCATGGTCGCCAATACAGCACGCAGGGTAATGTAGTTGAATACATTAAAGGTACGGATATGCAGGTCATGAGATAGCCATTGTGCGAGTTCCAGTAGCATTAGTGCTTCTCCTCAGGTGTTGCCGTATTTTTTGTCGTAATTAAATTCACCACGCGCTCCATACGCATGAAGCGTGAGCCTTTTACCAGGACTGTCATGCCCGGCTGCATGCGCAATTGCAGGTTTTCTGCGAGAGATTCTGGTGACTCAAAATGCTGGGCACCGGCACCAAAAGCAGTCGCAGCTTCCCTGGTTAACTCACCCAGTACCAGCAAGGCTTCCACACCAGCCTGGCGGGCATAACTGCCGATTTCGGCATGCATGGCCGCGGCGTCATTACCCAATTCGCCCATATCACCCATCACCATGATTTTTTTGCCAGCCTGCACTGCCAGCACATCAATGGCCGCTTTCATCGAGGCAGGATTGGCGTTGTAGGTATCGTCGATCACCAGCGCATCGTTCAAGCCAGCTTTATGTTGCAAGCGACCTTTAACACCACCGAATGCGCTCAGGCCGAGTGCGATTTTCTGCTTATCCACACCCATAGCCAGAGCCACTGTAGAGGCAGCAAGGGCATTGCGTACGTTGTGCAAACCTGCAACCGGCAGGCGATATTCGACAGTGCCTTCAGGGGTAAGCATTTGCACATCGCTGGCATCGGTATGCAGCTGATAGGTCGCACTTACATCCGCTTGTGCATTGAGGCCAAAAGTGATGATCTTGTGATTTTCCGCCAGTGATTTCCATAGTTCAGCGTAGTCATCGTCTGCATTAATGATGGCAATGCCATCTGCAGCCAGCCCTTCAAATATCTCGCCCTTGGCTTTGGCGATGTCTTCGACTGAACCCAAACCGCCCAAATGGGCTGTAGTCGCGTTATTGATCAGTGCGACGGTAGGTTTTCCCAGCTTGGTCAGGTAACTGATTTCACCGGCGTGATTCATGCCCATCTCCGCCACGGCGTAACGATGCCAGGCACGCAGCTTGAGCAGTGTCATGGGTAGACCGATGTCGTTATTGAGGTTCCCCTGCGTAGCCAAGACAGCTTCATCGCTTTCTGCGGCAGCGCGTAGGATGCAAGCCAGCATTTCCTTCACTGTGGTTTTGCCGTTACTGCCGGTAATCGCAGCGAGTGGAATATCGAACTTGCTGCGCCAATGTGCCGCGAGGTCACCCAGCGCAAGACGCGTGTCTTTCACCAGCAGGGCCGGTGTGATATTGCCTTGCTGGGTAGAAATCATGGCGGCAATTGCGCCTTGCTCCAGCGACAGCTTGGCATAGGCATGCCCGTCAAAATTCTCGCCATGCAGGGCAACAAACAACTGCTCCGGCGCCAGGTTGCGACTATCGCTGCCAACGCTGGTGAACATGACGTCCTCACCAAGCACATGGCCCTGGGTAGCGAGTGCGGCTTCAGAAAGCTGCATCATGCGGCCATCCTTTCCAGCGCCTGGCTGACCACTTCGGCATCGCTGTAGGGATGCCTCACCCCTGCGATTTCCTGGTAATTTTCATGGCCTTTACCGGCCACCAGCACGATATCGCCGGCCTCGGCAGAGGTGACTGCCCCCATGATTGCGCTCGTCCTGTCTGCGTTGATGCTGTATGCGCCTTCAATACCTGTGCTGATAGCATCGATAATATCCAGTGGTTTTTCGCTGCGCGGGTTATCCGAAGTGAGGATGACTTTATCCGCTAGCTGTGAGGCAACCTTACCCATCAATGGGCGCTTGCCTGCATCGCGATCACCGCCACAACCAAACACGCAGACCAACTCACCCTTGACTTGCTCGCGCAGGGTGCTCAATACATTTTCCAGTGCATCCGGGGTATGGGCATAATCGATCACCACTATCGGTTGATGGCCACCACCATAACGCTGCATGCGACCTGCTACCGGCTCCAGCTGGGCCATCACGTTGACCGCATCGTCCAATGACACTTTCGATACCAGCAATGTTGCCAATACGGCAAGTGCGTTATAGGCGTTGAAACGTCCAAGCAAAGGCACACGTAAGGTGTCGCTGCCAAATGGCGTACTTACCTGCATGGTGAAACCTTTATCATTGAATTTGAGTTCGCTACCACGTACATCACCAGCACTCAGGCCATAGCTCAGCACTCGCTTGCCACGCACAGTCAACTCCTGCGATACCTGATGACCAAACTCATCGTCTACATTCAACACTGCACAACCGAGGCTGTCCCAATCAAAAAGCTTGCGCTTGGCAGCGGCATAACCGGCCATATCCCCGTGATAATCCAGATGATCGCGCGTGAGGTTGGTCAGCACTGCCACATCAAAATGCACGCCATTCACACGACCCTGGTACAGGCCATGCGAAGACACTTCCATCGCCACCGCCTGCGCACCTTGTTTCAGATAATCGGCCAGCATGCCATGCAGCTTGATTGGGTCAGGCGTGGTATTGATGGCGGCAGACAAGGCATTTGGGAAACCATTGCCCAGCGTTCCCAACACAGCAGTCTTGCGACCGAGGGTGTTAAATGCCTGTGCCAGCCACTGGCTGCATGAAGTTTTGCCGTTGGTGCCGGTCACCCCTATCATCCACAACTGCTTTGAGGGTTGACCGTAAAATTCATCTGCAATAAATCCGGCCTGGCTGCGCAAGCCGCTGACAACATAATTTGTCACTTGCCACTGAGGGTCCCAGGCAAAATCCTGTTGCTCCCAGATCACAGCCGCTGCACCCTGTGCCACAGCCTGTGCAATAAAATCACGTCCATCCAGCTTTTCGCCGGGATAAGCTAAAAACAGGCTATTGGCAGCCACCTGGCGACTATCTGCTGTAATGTTGCTTAATGTGACGCCGTCTTTGGCGATTAATTGAAGTGGCTGCTGACTCATACCACCTCCTTGACTTCAGGCGTGCCTTCTGGCGGTAGTACCACATTGTCATTAGGCGCATCCTGCGGCACTGCCAGCATACGTAGCGCGCCGGACATGATGTTGCTGAAAGCCGGAGCTGCCACCGAACCACCGTAATACTGACCATTGCTGGGCTCATCAATCATCACCGCGATAATGAGCCTTGGATTGGAGGCTGGCGCCATGCCGACAAAAGACCCGACATACTTATCTGCCTGGTAACCGCCCACACCAAGTTTATGCGCGGTACCGGTTTTACCTGCCACACGATAGCCTGCCACCTGCGCCTTTGGCGCTGTTCCGCCAGGCAATACCACCAGCTCCAGCATATCTTTTACGTGCTGTGCCGTTTCTGCAGAGAACACCTGCTGACCCACGGGAATATCTTTCAGCTTTAATAACGAGACTGGTCGCAGCTCACCATCATTGGCGAATACGGTATAAGCCCTGGCCAGTTGCAGCAATGTCACGCTGATGCCATGCCCGAAGGACATGGTGGCCTGCTCAATCGGGCGCCATGTCTTGTAATTGCGGAGCTGGCCAGCAGCCTCACCCGGAAAACCAATATGGGTCGGTGTACCAAAACCCAACTGGTTGAATACCCCCCACATATATTGCGGCTTGAGCGTGAGTGCCATCTTGGCAGCACCTACATTGGAAGATTTCTGGATGACCTGCGATACGCTGATGAGACCCTGCGGGTGGGCATCATGAATCGTAGCAGGGCCTATGCTCAAGGTACCGGGGGAAGTCTGGATCATAGTGTCCGGCGTGAAATTGCCGGTTTCCAGTGCAGCGGCGGCCGTTACCGGCTTGAGGGTTGAGCCGGGCTCAAACATATCCACGATGGCGCGATTTCGCGAGCGGCCAGCCATGTTCACTGGATTGTTAGGGTTGTAAGTCGGCAGGTTAACCATCGCCAGCACTTCACCGGTCTTGGCATCCAGCACGATGGCAGCGCCTGCCTTGGCTTTGTTATCTTCAACCGCCTTCGCTAATTCGCGATAGGCCAGATACTGGATCTTGCGGTCAATGGACATGGTGACATCATGACCATCCTGCGGGACCTTGACCGCTTCCAGGTCTTCCACGATATGGCCTTGCCTGTCCTTGATGACACGGCGACTACCGGATTTTCCTGACAGCCAATCCTGGTATTTTAGCTCGAAACCTTCCTGCCCTTTTTCATCTACGCCTGTAAATCCCACCAGATGTGCAGTTACTTCACCGGCTGGATAATAACGACGGTATTCGCGTTGCATGAAAATGCCGGGGATCGCCAGGCGCATGATCTGGCTTGCCAGTTCAGGCGGGATGCGGCGCTTGATATAAACAAATTCGCGTTGCTGATTAGCGAGCTTCCTGGTGATTTCGGCCTGCTTGATATTGAGTAGCGCACCCAGCTTTTTCAACTGATCAGCTGTGATCTTCACATCCGGGGGACTGGCCCAGATGGATTCGACGGGAGTGCTAATAGCGAGCAACTCGCCATTACGGTCAACTATCATGCCGCGATGGGCGGGCAAGGTAATGCCACGGCTGTAGCGTGCATCCCCTTCTTTTTGCAAAAAGGCTTTATGCAGGCTTTGCAGATAAATACTGCGCCCAAGCAGCACGGCAAAGCCCGCCAACACCAGGATCAACAGGACGCGACGGCGCCAGACCGGCAGTTTGATGATGTTTTGCTGATTGGCCATCATGGCTGAGGCTTTTCCATACCAGTCGCTGGAGCTGCTAATGGTGTAACGTCAATGGCTGGCAGTACTTTACTCACAGTCTTGGGGGTTGAGACGACGACCTGGATACGCTTGTTATCTGGCACCTGCATATGCAACTGCTGGCTGGCAACAGACTCAACCCGTGAATGCATTGCCCAGGTGCTTTGCTCCAGCTGCAGCTGACCCCACTCGATGTCATACTGCTTGGCGGCATCCTGCTGCTGCTGCAATTCAAAGTAATATTTGCGCGACTTGTGTTGTGCCGTGACTGACCCTAATGCAGTCACTATCAGCACAAAAAACAGAATCAGGTTAAGTCGCGTCATTTACGTTTTACATTCATTACTAATTAACAAGCGTGCGCTCTGCCACACGCATGACCGCGCTGCGAGAGCGCGGATTACGCTTGATCTCAGCTGCACTGGGCTTGATAGTTTTGCCCACCGCCATCATGCGTGGCTGCGGCAAGTCTTTTGCGCGTACCGGAAAATTGGCGGGTAAGTCATCCCTGTCCTGCTCGTCTCGCACGAATCGCTTTACGATGCGGTCTTCCAGCGAGTGAAAACTGATCACCACCAGTCGGCCGCCAGGTGCTAGCAAATCCATGCATTGCGGCAACACTAACGCCAGCTCTTCAAGCTCCTTATTGAGGAAAATCCGTAAAGCTTGAAAGGTACGCGTCGCAGGATCTTGACCTGGCTCGACTTTTGGAACCGCCCCTGCAACGATCTTGGCAAGCTGTCCGGTAGTGGTGATGACATCCCCCCCTGTGCGTGCCGCAATAAGCGCCCTTGCAATCTGCTTAGCAAACCGTTCTTCACCATAATTTTTTATGACCTCCCCAAGTTGTTTTTCGGTCGTTGTTGCAAGAAAATCCGCAGCCGTCTGGCCACGACTTTGATCCATTCGCATATCCAATGGACCATCAAACCTAAAGCTGAAACCACGCTCTCCAATATCGATCTGCGGCGAAGAAATGCCCAGATCCAGCAATATCCCATCTACGCGGGCTACACTAATCTCAGCCAGGACTTCATTCATGGCTGCGAAATGACTATGTACAATGTGAAAGCGGGCATCCTGAATGGATGCCGCAGAACTGATTGCTGCCAGATCGCGATCCAGCGCAATAAGACGGCCCTTGTCGCCCAGCTTTTCCAATATCTTGCGGCTATGACCGCCACGACCAAACGTACCATCCACATAAATACCTGCAGGCTTGATTGCCAGGGCTTCCACGGCTTCTTCGAGCAATACCGTGACATGTTGTGAAGCTGGGTTTTTTAGAGGTGGCGAGGACAACGATTCAGCAGAGGTTGGCTGTAGTGAGCGCAGGCTCACAGTGAAAATCCTTCCAGTTCGGCTGGCAGCACCATATCATCGACACCCGTCATACGATCCAGCTGCGCGCGCCATGCTTCCATATTCCATAACTCAAAATGGCTACCTTGACCTACCAGCATCACCTGCTTCTCAAGGCCAGCAAACTCACGCAATACTGGCGATACCAAAAGCCTGCCTGCGGTATCCATCTCAATATCTTCTGCATGACCAACC
This sequence comes from Methylophilaceae bacterium, assembly GCA_035459965.1. Taxonomy (GTDB): domain Bacteria; phylum Pseudomonadota; class Gammaproteobacteria; order Burkholderiales; family Methylophilaceae; genus DATHXC01. The sequence goes on along the minus strand of DATHXC010000004.1, from coordinate 330,288 downwards.
AAGAGCCTTTGCAAGGCACTGGATTGCTTATCAAAACTGGAAAGGGCCATCATCTTGGCCTGAATAGGCTCCCAGGCTGGCTGGGGGTACATCAGCAAACAGCGATGGGGGTGAACGGTGAGCACAAGGTGACCGGCGCATTGCGCTTGCAGGGCGTCACGATGCTTAGCTGGCACAGCCAGCCGCCCTTTAACATCCATATTCAAAGATGTTGCACCGCGAAACATAAAACCCCTTTATCCCTGTATGTGGAAAGTTAAGTATGTAAAAACAAGCTTTGAAGGTTAATTACTGACCACACCCCGAGATGAGCGTCTTAAGGTTACAGTCAGCAATTCCCCACAAAACTCCACTTTTCTCCACTTCCAAACACTATAGATAAAAAAAATGGCCTATGCAAGCCCTTTTTTGTGATTTTTCCTTTACGGGACAATGACTTAGCGCATTTTTGGGATAAAAAATTTATCCTTTAAAAATAATAAGATAGGGAATTAACTGAATGTAACTTATAAGAACTTGGATGGAAGCCTATGAATTTAGGTTTTGGGATTTGGTTTAGACCGCCTATTGATAAATAGAAGTGCCAAACTTTTTATAAAGCCATCTCAAATTTGCAATAAAGCCCGCAAGGGGCTTCCCCTATTTACTAGGCCGCTGAAGCGGCAAGTAAAGAGTGAAAGTAGAAGCTGGCCGATAAGCCGGGTTCTGTTCCTGCCTTGCGGCAAGTGACAGTCATTCATCTAGGCGCACAATTACTCATGCGCTCAAGCAACCTACCCGCTGGCAGCGCGAGCCACGCCTTATTAACCGAAGTTAAAACGCCAGCCTATTTGGTCTTGCTGCGGATGGAGGTTACCGCGTTTCACCGTAACTAAATACGCTCGTCTCTGTGGCCCTATTCCTCGCCTTGGGTGTCATTACTGACACTTGCTGCGTACGGCCGTTAGCCGTCATCCCGCTCTTTGCAGCCCGGACTTTCCTCCCCCTGCTTGCGCAAGCGGCGACTGTCTAGCCAGCTTCTACTTGGATTTTAACATGCAGTAGCAGATCGCCTCTCAATCTATTAAGACGGCATCTTCCGGCAATGAAAGCACTTAGCTTTAAGCTAACTTCCAGGCAATCGTAAGTCCAGCCCTTAATGGAACCAACTCATCATCAGGGAAAGGCAAACTGTCCGGCACATTCCAGCTTTCTTTGACCAGGTTGATTTGCCCGGTATTTCTCGGTAGCCCATAAAAATCGGCACCGTAGAAACTGGCAAACCCTTCCAATTTATCTAGTGCATCTGCTTGCTCAAAAACCTCAGCGTATAGCTCGATGCCCGCATGCGAGGTGTACATACCGGCACAACCGCACGCAGACTCCTTGGCAGACTTGGGGTGTGGCGCGCTATCTGTACCCAGGAAAAATTTGGGTGAGCCAGAAATAGCTGCCTTCACCAGAGCCTGGCGATGCTCTTCACGCTTGAGCACTGGCAGACAGTAGTGATGCGGACGCATGCCGCCGTTAAACATGGCGTTGCGATTCATCAGCAAATGATGCGCTGTGATGGTGGCGCCCACATTGGCTGGGGTCGCAGTGACGAAATCAGCTGCATCTTTGGTGGTGATGTGCTCAAACACCACCCTTAAGCCCGGAAAGCGCTTAAGCAGCGGCACCATATTGCGTTCGATAAACACCTTTTCGCGGTCGAATACATCGACATCAGCATCCGTCACTTCTGCATGCGCAAGCAGAGGCAAACCATGTTTTTGCATGGCTTCCAACGCTTCAACACAATGCCCGAGATTGGTCACGCCGGAATCCGAGTTGGTCGTTGCCCCCGCAGGGTAAAGCTTGACGCCATGCACAATGCCACTAGCCTTGGCCTTGGCAATCTCATCTGCCGATGTGTTATCGGTAAGATAAAGTGTCATCAGAGGCTCAAATTTCATGCCCGCTGGCAACGCTTGCATGATGCGCTCACGGTATGCGAAAGCCAGCTCCGTAGTAGTGACGGGCGGGCGCAGGTTGGGCATGATAATGGCCCGCGCAAAGCGGTGCGCGGTATCGGGCAATACAGCCTTTAGCGCTTCGCCATCGCGCAAATGCAAGTGCCAGTCGTCCGGGCATGTAATCGTAATTTTATTCGTCATTTTTCAGCTTCAATGCAAATTCATAGATAAGGTTCTTTTTAACCCCGGTGATCTCTGCTGCCAATTTTACCGCCTGCTTCAATGGCATGTCTGCTAAAAGTAGCTTCAAGATACGTACGGTTTCATCACTTATGGCAGACTCTTCTTTCGCGGGCGCTGCTTCCACCAGCAATACAAATTCACCGCGCTGCTGATTGGAGTCGCTCTCCAGCCATGCCTGAGCTTCGCCCAGCGCGCAACGGTGAAAGGTCTCAAAGGTTTTGGTAAGCTCTCGAGCAATGGTAATGCGGCGCTCTGACCCCAATACCGTCGCTAGGTCAGCTACGCACTCCACGATACGGTGCGGTGCTTCGTAAAAGACCAGGGTATCTGTATGCGCTTTCAACACCTCCAGGGTTTTGCGGCGCTGCGCACCACTGGCTGGCAGAAAACCGATAAAACTGAACCCGGTTGCGGTGATACCGGATGCGGACAATGCTGCAATCACCGCACTGGCCCCAGGAATCGGCACCACATGCACGCCTGCATCGCGCAGCACATCCACCACAATCGCCCCTGGGTCGCTGATGCCGGGCGTACCGGCGTCCGTCACTAACGCAATCGACTCACCGGCCTGCAAGCGTGCAAGTAAGATCTCTGCGGATTTATGCTCGTTATGCTCATGCACGGCAATGAGCTTTTTCTGGATGGCAAAATGCGATAACAGGTGCGAGGTGTGCCTGGTATCCTCGGCAGCAATTGCATCGACGCTCCTTAGAATATCAAGCGCGCGCAAAGTAATATCCTGGAGATTTCCAATTGGCGTAGCTACCACATATAATGTGGCCATATGACTAGATACTGTGTGACCAGACCCTGGATGACTCAAACCAAACTCGCTTTCGTTACCATACTACTATCGCTGACATGCCTGTTTTCCGGATTTGCACTTGCACAATCCACTAGCTCAGAATCCACCACTCAAACGACCAAGATCAAGAAAAGCCCGGAAGCCTATTATGCTGATGGCTTAAACTGCCTTAAAAGAGCAGACATGGCCTGTGCGCAATTAGCATTGGTGGGCATCCCCAGCCAGTCTGCATATTCAAAACTGCTCAATGGCAATATCGCCGCTGCCAATCAGGATTTCGATAGCGTTTTCCTGTTGCTGCTACCGCTACAAGTCGATAAAACCCTGAACAACGAAGCAAGCGCCAGTTTACACGCAAGCCTTGCGCTAGCCTATGACAACCAGGGTGATCCGCTGCATGCGCTGGAACACCGAGTGCTGGCAGAGTCTTTCTTACAGACCCCTGATGAAGTAAAAGCCAACCAGTCTCGGATCTGGCAATCGCTAGCAGCAACCGAGAAAGCAGATCTGATTGAAATGCGGGGTAACAGCCTTGACACGACGATCCAGGGCTGGATCGATCTGGCTTTAGCTGCTAATACCCAGGATAAACAGGCATATAAAAACTGGCGCATCTCCTATCCTGACCATCCCGCCAACGCGATAGCACAGCAGTTGGACGAACAACACAAATCGGCTACTGCAGCGGCAACGACAGTAACTAGCTCACAGGATATATCAGGGCAGATCGCGCTTATCCTGCCATTCTCCGCAGAGGCTTTTTACCCGGCGGCCGATGCCATAGAGCGTGGCTTCATGGCAGCACAACAGGCCGAGGGCGGCAAAGCGGAAGTCAAGATTTATGCATCGCAGGGCGACAAAAACGAGATTTACAGTATCTACCTGCAGGCCTTAAATGAAGGTGCACACTATGTAGTAGGGCCGCTGACCCGTGACGAAACCACGGCCTTGACCATCAACAAACTGGCAGTGCCAACGTTAACATTAAATTATCCCGAAAATACGGGCGCTCCAACTACCAAGCCTACAGAAAACTTAAGTAGCTATGGCTTATCTGCCGACATAGAAGCTGCGCAGATCGTCAAGGTCGCACGCGACTTGGGCATGCAGACCGCAACCATTGTGATGAGCGACGATGCACTATCCAACCGCATTGCCAAGTCATTTAGCGAAGCCTGGATTGCTGATGGTGGGCAGATCAAGCTGAACAGCAGTATCGCTGACAAGAATGGGCTGGTTGCGCTCAAATCGCAGATTGCCAGCAATCCTAGCGATATGATCTTTATCGCCACCAATGCCGAAACAGCGCGCACGATCCGACCCTACCTAGACATCGCGACCCCATGTTTTGCCATCTCACATATATATAGCGGCATTTGGCAAAATGCCGAGGATGCACCACTCGCGGCTATCCGTTTTGTCGATATGCCCTGGCTACTGGATAGCACCAATCCAGCATTTGCCAGTTACCAGTTGGCCTCCACCGACTTGCCTCCCGGCGAAATGCAACGCTGGTTTGCCCTGGGTGTTGATGCTTACAAGATACTCTCCGCCACCATCAAGCAACCGCATACCTCGCTTACGCTTAACGGGCTAACCGGTAAAATCCGCATCAGTGCCAATGGAGACATCACGCGCGAGCTTGCCTTGGGCAGATTCAGCAAAGATGGCGTTGTTCTGGAAAGAGCACCTTAAGAACCCCATGAAGTCCTTGCCCATAAAGCCCTTGGCATGAATACCCTGGGAAATGAAGCTGAGCAATTAGCTGCCGAATATCTGCAACAACACGGGCTTACCATGCTAACCAGTAATTACCGCTGCAAATTCGGTGAGATTGACCTGGTGATGAGAGATGCCAAGACGCTGGTATTTATCGAAGTACGTTTACGCAGCAACGCCAATTTTGGCGGCGGTGCTGCCAGCATTACCAAAAGCAAGCAACAGAAACTGGCACGCACGGCCGAGCATTACCTGCAGCAATATGGTAATAGCGCCTGTCGCTTTGACGCTGTAGTAATGAATAAAGCTGATACCAACAATATTGAATGGATACGTAATGCCTTTGATGCTTGAATCAGCACGACTTAATCCAGAAGCACGCAGTCTCATCTGATGGACTTAGCTTAATGGACTTGACTAGCCGCATCAGCCAGCATTTCGAGCAGAGTGCACGCCTGAAAATGGAGCTTGCCGACTTGTTGGCAGCGCCTATCGCACGCTCTGCCGAGATCATTGTGCAGGCCTTGCTTAGCGAAAAAAAGATATTGGCCTGTGGCAATGGCGGCGCTGCAGCCAATGCGCAGTATTTTGCCTCACGCATGCTTAACCATTATGAAACCGAGCGTCCTGGGCTGGCGGCCATTGCCTTATCCGACAACATCACGCTGACCTCGATTGCCAACCATGGCCATTTCGAGCAGATATTCTCCAAGCAGATCATGGCGCTTGGGCAATCGGGTGATGTGCTATTGGCGATCAGCGCCAGCGGCAACTCCAAGAATGTGCTCAAGGCCATAAAAGCTGCGAAGGAGCGTGACATGCATGTGATTGCGCTCAGTGGCGGCGATGGCGGCAGCCTGGTTGAACTTCTGGGGGATGAGGACATCCATATAGGGGTTCCGCACGACAACGCCTCGCGTGTGCTGGAAGTATATATTCTTATATTGCATTGCTTATGCGATGCAATCGATTGTCTTTTACTGGGAGTAGATTAAATGAATTTCAACAAGTTAGCGTTTGCAGGCAAGCCTCTGGCTGGATTAATCATAGCAGCGGCATTGGCCACTCAGCTTGCGGGCTGCTTCCCTGTGGTAGCAGGCGGCATGGTAGCAGGCGGCGCGATGGCGGCAGACAGACGTAGCTCAGGTACTTATATTGATGACCAGAGCATCGAGTTGAAAGTAGGTAAAAATATCGTCGATAACATTGGCAGCGCCAATATCCATGTAAACGTTACCAGCTACAACCGTAGCGTACTGCTGACAGGCGAAGTAATCGATGCTGCGGCCAAGGCCAAGGCTGAAACTGTGGCGAAGTCTATCGAGAATGTGAAGAACGTTACCAATGAACTGGTGATAGACGAAAACAGCAAGCTGACTGAACGCAACAACGACACCTACATTACCACCAAGGTAAAAAGCCGCATGATTAAGGAAAACAAGTTTCCTTCAAACTACGTAAAAGTAGTGACCGAAATCAGTACGGTTTACCTGATGGGCCTGGTAACGCACAAGGAAGCTGATGATGCAGTAGATATTGCGCGCGGCACCGATGGCGTACAGAAGGTAGTCAAGGTTTTTGAATACATTGACTAAGCCTCGCTAATTGCTGGGGCTAAGCACTGCTATAATTTATCAATCAACTTATTATTAAATCAACCAAGATACGGCAAAAACACATGAGCACGCTAGTTACAGAAGTCATTATTGAAGGCCTGACACGCGAGGGAAAAACCTTTCGCCCCAGTGACTGGGTAGACCGTATGTGTAGCACTTACGCCAGCTTCGGTGCTGACAAGAAGATACGCTACTCACCTTATTTAAAGCCAAGAGTGGTGAATGGCGTGCGCTGTCTTGCGGTCGATTTGAAGCTGAAAGAGGTTAACCCAGAAGGCTACTTGCAACTCATGCATTTTGCCGAGGAAAACCAGCTCAATATCCTGGATGGAGAAGGAAAAAGCATTCCCACACCGTTTTAAGCACTTCAAATGTAGTGAATTAAATAAAAGCCTGTTATTTTTAACAGGCTTTTATTTTGCATGGTTCTATATATTGCTCAATATATTTTTTATTAATAATGCCGCGCTTCACCTTGACCAGCCTGCCCTGTGGATCATATAGATAAGTAGTAGGTAACACCTCGGCGGAGCCGATTTGTGCAGTGACTTTGTCATCCCCCAGCACAATCGGGTATGACATCAACATATCATCTACAAACCTGTCGACCTCTTGCGCTGACTTATACTCAAAAGCAACACCAATCACCATCAGGTCTTTGTCTTTGCGCTGGTCATACAGGCTGACCAAATCCGGCACTTCTTCCAGGCAGGGCGGACACCATGTCGCCCAGTAGTTTACCAACACCCATTTGCCTTTATAATCACTCAAGCGATGCTGTTTCCCCGTATTATCCTTGAGCAAAAAAGCAGGCGCAGCATGTGCGTTAAAGGCAAGTGTCAGCATAAAAGCAAGGCATAAACGGCTTAGCATCCCTTAATTTTAACACTCCCTGTCAGCAGAGGACCACTCAATAGACCTAAGCTCGTGACAAAAACCGCAATAGTATTTAACATCATTGGAATCCCGCTGGAGTCGAGCAATGTCCTTAAGTCTTAAAGTCCCTGCACTATCGGAAAAACCACTGATTGTCGCGGAAACCCGCACCCACAAAATTGCAGACTTTATCAACAGGCTGCCTGTAGGCAATCTGCTCGATACAGCAAGCACCCTGTTTGAGGAGCTGGAAATACTCAATCGCCAAAAAGTGGCGTGTGATGACCGTTTACGCGCGCTGGAAATATATCGGCCCACTGTCATCAGCTTGAGTGAGCAATTGGCAGCGCATTACAACATGGCACAGCTGCCCTTGCCTGAAAAAGCAAAATTACACGCCAGTGCGGCTGAATCCTTATGGCTTGAGCTCAGTTACGGCTACAAGCTGGCCTTACTCGACAAACAGAAAAAACTTTTTAATCTTGGCGGAGAGAAATCCACTGCCCTGATGCTGCAACGCGCCATGGAAGCCATGCGCGAACTGGCGATGGTATATCACAAGACTTATTTTTCGTTGCCAAATAGTGTGTGGGCAGACTTGAACCAGTTATATCTCTATGCTGCCCAGCAGTCGCTGCATGAGGTGAGCGTGACAACAGATGCTGACCATAGCAGCACTATCAGCCTGACCTACAAACAAGCGCTGCTCATGGCACTTGCCGATCCGCAACGACTGGCTTCTGTCGATATACAACGCACTGCAGATTACATCCAGCGCCATGGGCATCACGCCCATCTACTGGGCTTGGGTTTGGTTGAGAATCCAGCAGGCGTCTTTATGCTGAGCTTAAATACAGACACGCCTCCTATACCTTATACAAAAAACAAAAAAGAAGGGGATGCAAAACACGACATTTTCCTGATCACTGTCGACCTGGCAAGACTGATCCATAAGCATATCCATGCACTTAGATCCCAGAGCCCCGAGTTTAAGGATCATCTGCCATCCGATGCTGATGAACCTCGTTATGCTGACCTGCTAACCTACCTGATCAAGCAGTGGAGCGATTCACCCAAGCGCGTTTTTGATCGTACCCGTAAAAATGATAGCGTTGAGATTGCCATCGGCATTCCTGCTGCACATCACTTTTTTCATGATGAGAAATCAAATTTAACGGGTGACCATGCAGATGCTGACGATGAAATCGTGATTAAAGAATATCCAACGGCAATGCCACAATCCATAACCTCTTCACGCTGGATAGTGCTGAATCTGAGTGCGGGGGGAGTCGCACTCAGAAAACCACCCAATATCCGCGAAAATCTACGTGTAGGCGGTCTGGTATGCATGCGAGAGTCGCACGCCAAGCACTGGTCTGTTGGTGTTGTCCGCTGGGCGGCCAACAATGAAGAGCAGCAGATCGATATAGGAACCCAGCTCATTGCGCCCACCGCCAAGGCCATAAAGCTACGCAAACCCGCACAAGAGCAATTTGAAAAGGCGTTGATACTGCCGGGCATTGCAGTGCTCAAGCAAGCCATCTCCATTATTGCGCCCATCGGTAGCTACAGTCCTGCCGGGCAACTGGAACTAGATGATGCAGGCAAAGTCTCACGTATCATTATTACCAAATTAATCGAGCGTACTAACAGCTTTGAGCACTTTAATTTCAGTTATTTATAAAAAATTTAATTATTTACAGACTTTAGTCAGTTAATAATCAGCACAAATCCATGTCCGCAATATATATAGCCAGATATACTCTCGGCAAAGCTTCACTTAAGGCATTTTTTTCGCTAGGATAGCAACATCGTAGTTTTCACTTACCCCATTTCAAGTATTCAATTTCACAGAGGTTTACCATGAGCGATCACATTACCCATCTTAGCGACGATGCTTTCGAGCAAGAAGTGCTGCAATCCCAAGTACCAGTATTAGTAGATTACTGGGCTGAGTGGTGCGGTCCTTGCAAGATGATTGCTCCTATCCTGGACGAAATATCCAAAGAATATGCAGGCCGCCTGAAGGTCGCTAAACTGAATATCGACGAGAACCAGCAGACACCACCTAAATACGGCATTCGTGGCATTCCAACCTTAATGTTATTCAAAAACGGTAATGTTGAAGCCACCAAAGTCGGCGCATTGTCCAAATCGCAATTAACCGCTTTTATTGACAGCAATATTTAATCCAGTTACGCTTAAGCCTGATTCCACTGCCCGGTTCCTCTAGGCAGCGCAAAGTAAGCTAAGGAATCAGGCAGTTATTCCCTGCACTTCACCACATCCCCATTACTAATTCTTAAAAAGAAATTCGACAGCAGTTTCGATCTTAGCGAGTCTCCATATGCATTTATCCGATTTAAAACACCTCCCCGTCACTGAGCTTGTCGATATGGCCATCGTCAACGAGATCGAAAATGCCAGCCGCATGCGCAAGCAGGACCTGATCTTCGCCTTGCTCAAGAACAAAGCTAAAAAAGGCGACAGCATTTTCGGGGACGGCACACTGGAGGTGCTACAAGACGGATTCGGTTTCTTGCGCTCACCAGATACTTCGTACTTGGCAGGACCTGATGATATTTATGTTTCTCCTTCGCAGATTCGCCGTTTTAACCTGCATACCGGCGACACCATCAACGGCGAGATTCGCACCCCCAAGGATGGCGAACGCTACTTTGCTCTAGTTAAAGTTGATAGCGTTAACGGTGAAGCACCGGAAAACACCAAACACAAGATCCTGTTCGAAAATCTCACCCCACTATTCCCAACCAAGCCACTGACATTAGAGCGCGATATACGCGGCGAAGAAAATATCACTGGCCGTGTCATTGATATGATTGCGCCGATAGGTAAAGGCCAGCGCGCTTTGCTGGTGGCCAGCCCCAAGAGTGGTAAAACCGTGATGATGCAGCATATTGCACACGCAATTACTGCCAATCATCCTGATGTCAGCCTGATCGTACTGCTGATCGATGAACGCCCGGAAGAAGTGACTGAAATGACCCGTTCGGTAAAGGGCGAAGTGGTTGCTTCAACTTTCGATGAACCAGCTACACGTCACGTGCAAGTAGCCGAAATGGTGCTGGAAAAAGCCAAACGCCTGGTTGAGCATAAAAAAGACGTGGTTATCTTATTGGACTCCATTACACGTCTGGCCCGTGCCTACAATACCGTAGTACCAGCTTCTGGCAAGGTACTCACAGGTGGTGTGGACGCTAATGCACTACAACGTCCTAAACGCTTCTTCGGTGCCGCACGTAATATCGAAGAAGGTGGTTCACTGACCATCATCGCTACCGCACTGGTCGATACCGGTTCCCGTATGGATGATGTGATCTACGAAGAATTCAAGGGTACCGGTAATATGGAAATCCATCTGGATCGCCGCATGGCCGAGAAACGCCAGTACCCTGCCATCAACGTCAACAAATCCGGCACACGTCGCGAAGAACTATTGATTGATAAAGACAAGCTGCAAAAGATCTGGGTATTGCGCAAACTGCTATACCCCATGGATGACCTAGAAGCCATGGAGTTTCTACTGGATAAGATCAAGGCCACCAAGAACAATGCAGACTTCTTTGACTCGATGAGGCGTGGCTAGGATTCGATGCGCAGAGGCTAATGTACTAATAAAAATTGCAAATTAGTTGACATGACGTATAATACGCGGCTAATTTTAGTTTACTAACTTAACTATTTACCAGTTTCATTTGAGGCATACACCATGAAAGACGGCATCCATCCAGAGTATCCACAAGTTGTATTTCACGATACAAGCTGTGATTTCAAGTTTTTAACACGCTCAACCGCGTTTTCTAAAAACACCATCAAATGGACAGATGGTAAAGAATATCCATTGATCAAGATTGAAGTTTCATCACAATCACACCCTTACTACACTGGCAAACAGATGATTCTGGACACTGCTGGTCGTGTTGAAAAATTCCGTCAAAAATACGGCATGTAATCTTTGTATTTTTGATAAAAAAGGCAGCTCGAGCTGCCTTTTTTATTTGCTAGTCACCTAGTATCAGTGGCTTTTCAGGCTAGCCTGCGTTTTTGATTTTACATTCGAGTAATCAACGCTAAAATATTACCTGAGCATTCAAGCTAGCGAACATAACCCTGTCATCACCGAGCATCAAGCCAGCCCTATGGATATCCTGAGAATGCGAGTACTGGCACCACGAATTTCCCAAGCGATTTGAGCCGTGTCTGATACAGTGCAGATCAGTTGAAGTAGCAGTATTAGCTAGTGCACACGAAAGATTAGCAAATGGCATTTGAGATTGACCATGACTGGCAGGGTAACCTTGCGACGCCACGCGCGCGCATTGGTGAAAGCGCAAAAAATCGCCTGCTGATTATCCTGTGCGCAGTGTGGATCTGCATAGGCTTGCTTGGCCATGGCCCATGGAAACCAACCGAATCACCCACTATCAGCGTCGTCAAAACCATGCTGGATGGCGGCAGCCTGCTGGCGCCCATCCCCGTTAGCGAAAATGTCATCCAGAACCCCCCGCTTTACTATCTCAGCGCAGCAGGCTTGGCCAAGCTGTTATCGCCTACATTGGCAGTGCATGATGCGGCACGACTAGCATCCGGTTTCTGGATGGCGATCACCTTATTGCTGGTGGGCATGATAGGACGAGAATTATGGGGATTAGGCGTTGGCCGCCAGACCACCTTCATATTTATGAGCTCACTGGGACTGATCGTGACAGCCCACTTGTTGACCCCTGAAGTCAGCGCGCTAACTGGTACGACTATGGGCTTTTATGCGCTGGCATTAGCCAAGCGTCGCCCTTTCAGGGCCAGCGTATTGCTGGGCACGGGGATCGGCATCAGCTTTATGTCATCAGGCATGGCATCGGCCAGTATTTTATTAATCACGGCCTTGTTATTGCCTTTTTTATTTGCCCCCTGGCGAACTAGGAGCTTCGCAATTGTGCTGGGGTTGAGTGCTGTTGCAGCAAGCCCATGGCTAGTGATATGGCCTGCCTTGTGCTGGCACTATCTACCGCAAGCGTTCTACGCCTGGTGGGATATAGAAAGCCATAGCTTTAACCATCTAAGCCATCTGTATTTCCTGCGCACACTGGCATGGTTTTCATGGCCAGCCTTGCCTATTGCGGGCTGGGGATTATGGCGCTACCGCGCAAAATTACTATTCAAGCCCAAGTTTCAGTTGATCCTGACTTTCTTTGCAGTATGCCTCACCATTATCGGCCTAGGCACCACGACCAATGAAATTTACGCGTTACCATTGTTACTACCACTTGCTGCACTGGCCAGCGGCAGCGTAGAAACCTTAAAACGCGGCGCAGCAGGGGCACTAAACTGGTTTGGACTCATCCTGTTTGGCTTGATGGGAGGTCTTATCTGGCTAGGCTGGATCGCCTTCATGTCAGGTTGGCCTGCCAAACTTTCAGAGCGCATGCATATTTTATCTGGGCTAGCCGATGCGAACTTCAATTGGCTCAGTTTTTCGGCAGCATTGCTGGTGAGCACGATCTGGCTGGTTACGATCAATGCCAAGCGCTCCAACCGTGCTGCGGTGACTGAGTGGGCGGTAGGCATCACCATGGCCTGGAGCCTGTTAATGACCCTGTGGCTGCCTATGGTCGATTCGGCAAAAAGTTATGAAGGCGTAATGACTAGCCTGAAAAACGCTGTGCCAAGACACCATGCCTGTATCAATAGCCGCAATCTCGGCAATACCCAGCAAGACTTGCTGTATTACTACACCAGCCTGCGCACCCAGCCGCTGGAAGTAGGTGATCGACTTGATTGTGATCTTTACCTGATACAGGATGAGCGCGGACGTGAGAAAGTTGAGCCTGGGCAAGACTGGAAACTGGTGTGGCATGGCAAGCGCCCTGCTGACAGACGAGAAAGCTTCCGCCTTTACAAGCATATCTAGCTTGCAGTGATTAGCGGCCTGATACTCTGCGTCTTCATCAGGCAATATAGCTGATTACCTACTTCAATCTTCATCTCATGCACTGCTTTGGCAGTGATTTCTGCGATCAATGGCGCCTGCGTACTTCCTATATCTATCGAGACTAGCACTCGGCTATCAACTTGATGCATGTCTATCACTGCGCCGGATAGCTGATTCTGAATGGTAACGCCGGATAGGCGTTCTCGTGACAGGGCTATATTGGCAGCAGCAATGGATACCGATACCGCCGCCCCCACAGGCGCATTGATCAGCGGCAAGAATAACTGCTGCTGTGAGGCTGAAAGATTATTGGCATCCACTGCCAAACCAGCCAGCGAATAGCCATAGTCGTTGTGATGCTCAAGCACATGCAGATGCATCACATTTTCGATGCCGAGCGATTGCGCGAGCGCCATCACACGCTGGTCTTTAATCACTTCATGAAACGACCCGACCCCCAGCATCTCGCCTTTATCCAGCATCGCCATCTGGGTAGTGAGATATAACACCTCATCAATGCTATGACTGACGTAAATCATGGGGATTTGAATCTGTTCTTTTACTCTCAGCAGGAATGGCAATATCTGGTTTTTCAGGCGAGTATCCAACGATGCCAAAGGCTCATCCAGCAATAGCAATTTTGGCGATGTCAGCAATGCACGCCCCAGCGCTACACGCTGCTTTTCTCCCCCGGAGAGCTGGTATGGCTTCTGTTGCAGTAGATGACCTATCTCCAGTAAATCCACGATCTGTTTAAATCCAAAACGCCTTTCCTCAGCAGCTAATAAATTGAAGCCGTAATTAAGGTTAGCATGTACTGTCAGGTGTGGGAAAAGCCGACTGTCCTGGAACACCACGCCAATATGACGCTGATGCAAGGGCACATTAGTGCCTGCATTGCTATCAAACAGGCAGCGCCCATCCAGAACCAATCGACCACTATCAGGTTTGATCAGGCCCGCGATCATGCCGAGCAGGCTGCTTTTCCCGGCGCCAGAAGGGCCGAATAAACCAATAACAGGCTCATCCAGCGTGCATTTTGCCCTAAGATTAAAGGCGCCGCGGGTGCGCTGCAAATCCATCTCAATCATGGCGTAGACCCCGGCCTATATGCTTGCTGGCTCTACGTTCCAGCACATCACTCACCATTAGTGCCGCCAGCGCAATCAGCATGCTCAAGACAACGAGGCGCATGGCAGGTAAATCCCCATTCGGGATTTGCGTATAGCTATAAATGGCCAGTGGCAAGGTACGCGTTTCCCCTTCTATATTACCTACAAAGGTAATCGTTGCGCCAAACTCACCAAGGCTGCGGCTGAATGCCAGGATAAGCCCGGTGAGGATACCGGGCATGGCAAGAGGCAAAGTCACGGTAAAGAATACGCGGACCGGATGTGCACCCAAGGACTGGGCTGCTGCTTCCAGTCCAATATCCACCTGGCTGATCGCCAACCGTGCTGAACGTACCATCAGTGGGAAAGCCATCACGGCAGATGCTATCACCGCACCCACCCAGGTAAACGCAATCGTGATGCCAAATACCCGATATAGCCAGTTGCCTATCCAGCCATGATTGCCGAGCAACAACAACAATAGAAAGCCAGGAACGACTGGGGGCAATACCAAAGGTAAATGCACCACACTATCGAGCAGGGATTTACCGAAAAATGATTTACGGGCGAGCAGCCAGGCTACAGCAATGCCGGGAATAGATATAGCCAAAGTGCAATAGATGGCTACTTTGGTAGACAAAATAAGTGCCGCTATCTCAGCGGCACTAAAATCGAATAGAGAGTTAATCACCGGCTACAAAATCAATCATCTGCTACTGTTTACCAATAATGCTGAAACCATACTTGGTAAAAATAGCCAGGCCTTCAGGCCCTTGCAGATAGTTGAAATACTCCTTGTTTATATTTTTTGCATTCGCCACGAATGCTATCGGATAAATGATAGGCAAATGACTGGCTTCAGGAAAAATGCCAATGATGTCCACTTTACTGGAAACCTTGGCATCTGTCTCATAGACAATGCCAACGCCACATTCACCACGCTCCACAAACGCCAGTGCACCGCGTACATCCTGCGCACCCACGATGCGCGTCTTGATGCCATCCCACCAATTCAGGTAGGTCAGCGACTGCTTGGCATAGATGCCGGCCGGCACTGAATCTACATCCCCTGTACACAAACGGCCATCAAACGCCTTGGCGAAATCAAATGACTTATCGAACTGCACATTAAAGGATTTTCCCTTAGGTACAATCAACACCAGTTTATTGCCCAGCAGGTCTTTACGCGATGGAGTGTCGATCAGCTTTTTATCCTGCAGGTAATTCATCCACTTGGCATCGGCAGATATAAAGATGTCCGCAGGAGCACCTGCCTCAATCTGCTTAGCCAGCGTGGATGAGGAAGCAAAAGAATGTACAACTTTCACCGGATTCGCTTTCTCATACTGCGCGCTGATTTCACCCAGGGCATTCGTCAGGCTGGCTGCAGCGAATACCGTCACCTTCTCTTCGGCATCAGCAAATGTTGCCACCACCACTAACAGCAGGCTACTCAAGCATTTCACTATTATTTTGTTCATTGTTGTGTTCCTTAGATCATTAATTTTCAAATTTTGTGAGATTAGAAATCGTACTGTGCACGGACGACAACCGCTTTTTCTATATCATCCAGTTTGCTATTGATGCGAATATCATTATCAAAACGCGTGCGAATATAGTTGAGCAATATGCGTGCATTTGGGTTGAGTATCCACTTGGCACCGGCAGTCAAGGAATCAGCTTCGCTAGTAAAGGCGGTAGTTGCAGTGGCTGCCGGCAAAATGGATTTGAAGTCGGAAGCGTCAAACTTGCTGTAGCGCAAGCCTAGCTCAAATGCACCCCAGCCATCCTTATCATCAAAATTATTCTTAGGCTTGATACGGCCAAACACTCCGCTCTTGTAAGCTTCAGAATAAGCTTCGCCAGTTACCATCCAGTTCAAGTCGGCGTACCAAGCTTTAATGTCATTATCGAAGGCAGTCACTGTTACCGGGCCACGCCTGCCTTCAAAGTTAGCCTTGATATATTCTGCCTGGAATTTCAAAGGGCCATATGCCAATGCAGTTTCCAAGCCGAGGCGACTGCGGTCTGATGTAAACCTGGATGCTGTAGTTGTGGTACCGGCTGTAGTAGAACTGATATTGGCAACACTGAAGAACTGATTACCATTGCTCTCTGTACTTTGTGCAATGCTGTTACCGGTTGAAGTTGAGAAACCAATGCTGCCGTCACTGGCAGACGCGCCAACATGGATAACTGCATTCTTGATATCACCCAATGCAGCAAAGTTGGCATTGATACGTCCGCCAACGTCTTTGCTGTCACGCACATCATCATTATTCTGGCCAGTACCATTGACCACATAAGCGTTGTAATTAAGCCAAGTCAGGGGATCGCCGAATACCATGATGCCACGGTCATAGGTTGAGTTAAAAATCGCTCCGTTGCTGGTTGCCAATGATAGCTCGGTGAAGTCGGTAAAGTTGGTACTCTGCGGGCGCTCCAGGCCGAAGAATGGTTTGAATTGGCCGACGCGGATTTTAGCTGCTGCCCAGCGTGTGTAATCCAGGTACCCGTAAGTTAATGCTGTAGTGCCGCGCGCGCCAGTGTTGTCATTTGCGTATTCGCCTTCTACACGTACCGCAAAATCCTTCAGGAAAGAAAATGTGCCACCAAAGCGGGCACGACGGATACTGAATGTGTCGTTCCTCCACTCATCCGGCTCATAGCTTTTGTAGTCGGCCTGAATACGCCCATTGATCTGCAACTTCCATTTGCCAGTGCCATCGTCAAATACCAACCCATCCTTGAAAGCGCCATAAACCGGGCTGCCCTGGCTTTTACCTTTTTCTTCACTTTTTACGATCTTGGATTGGCTGATCTGGTTTTCTACACCCACCAACTCCTTGGTCAGCAACTCGATTTGCTTATCCTGCTCAGCGCGTTGCGCCTGTAATTGCTGCGTCATTTGTTCCAGCTGCTTGATACGCGCAGCTGCATCGCCTTCATCGGCAGATGCCCCCTGAGGCAATAGCAGAGCGCTTACCAGCAGCCCTATTAAAGAAACTTTGTGATTACTTTTCATCCCGACGCCCCTATCCATGTTTAGCTTTATCTCAATTCACCGTCTGACCTGATTTGCGAACTATTTTCGCTATTCCCATTTAATCATAATTAACGTTATATTTAAATGGGAATAGCGAATGACGGAAAAATTGTGAAGTTAATGCATTTATATTGAGGCCACTAAGGAACTAGTCTTGCGGCTTGAACTGCGAGGAGATTTCGCTGATCTCAAAGGCTGCAGTTGCATGCGCCTTACTAATCAAATCACGGTAACATCTAAGAATATGGAATCCGTACTCCGTCACTTGTGCCCCGCCACCATGCACGCCACCAGGCGAAGTGATGACCAATGGCTGCTGAAAACAACGATTCATGGCATCTACCAGCTCCCAGGCACGGCGGTATGACATACCCATAGCCCGTGCGGCTGCAGATATAGAGCCGGATTTGTGTATGGCATCGAGCAGATCAGCCTTGCCCGGTCCAATCGCAGTTAGCCCTCCATTGGCAATACGAATTTTGATCATTTCGGCCATTAATTTAACTTTATAAAAGTTTTAAACCTTATCCGCACGCCAGCATCAAACCACTATAACAAAGTGATTGATACATTCGCACAATACAGGATTGTATAGTGACTATGAAAGTCTTAGAATTACCAACCTTCCAGCCTTTTTACCTTGTGGCATTTAGCCTGATAACTGGACTGGCGTTATGATACCGAAATCATGCAAATAAACAGCATTTCTCCTACAGCATTTCCCACGACCTTGATTGACGGCTTTGGCCGCAAGGTGGACTATATTCGCCTGTCGATCACGGATCGCTGCGATTTCCGCTGTGTGTACTGCATGTCCGAGGATATGTCATTTTTACCGCGCGATGAGGTATTGTCACTCGAAGAATGCGCGCGTCTGGTTAAAGCCTTTGTGTCACTGGGCGTGAGCAAAGTCCGCATCACCGGTGGCGAGCCGCTGGTACGCAAGAATGCGCTTTGGCTATTCGAGGAGATTGGCCAGTTACCGGGCCTGCGTGAACTGGTGACCACCACCAACGGCTCGCAGCTGGAACACCAGGCGCAAGCCTTAAAGAATGCTGGCGTACGCCGCATCAATATCAGCCTGGACAGTCTGGATACTGAACGTTTCCGCAAAATCACCCGTGTGGGCGAGTTGGATAAAGTATTACGCGGCATTGCTGCTGCCAAGCAGGCAGGCTTTGAAAACATCAAGCTCAACACGGTGCTCATGCGCGGCATCAACGACGATGAGGCTCTATCACTCACTGCGTTTGCGATTGAGCAGGGCATCGATATTTCGTTTATTGAGGAAATGCCACTGGGCGATGTCGACCACACCCGTGACTCGACCTATGTGAGCAATGAGGCGACCTTAAAGTTACTGCAAAGCCGTTACGAGCTGATCAGCAGTACCGAGACCACAGGCGGGCCAGCGCGCTATTGGCGCGTTCCGCACACCAATAGCAAAATCGGCTTTATTTCGCCGCACAGCCACAACTTCTGCGAGTCATGCAATCGCGTACGTATCACCTGCAAGGGCGAGCTTTACCTGTGTCTGGGACAGGAAGATAAAGTCGACCTGATGCCTTTACTGCGAAATTACCCTGATGATGACGAACCCTTGATAGAAGCCATTATCGGCAGTATGCAGATCAAACCCAAAGGCCACGACTTCGACCTTAAGCGCGCCGCACCTGCAGTGATACGCTTTATGTCGCACACGGGCGGCTGATATTGCTGGCATCATGCAGATAACAGGCGTGATACTGGCTGGCGGCTTAAGCCGTCGCATGGGTGGAACAGACAAAGGCCTAATAAACTTCCTGGGCAAGCCCATGGTGGCGCATGTGATTGAACTCCTGCAACCACAAGTCAGCGAACTGCTCATCAACGCCAATCGTGAAATCGAGCGTTATCAGGCTTTTGGCTATCCTGTCATACCAGACACCATCAGCGGATTTTCCGGGCCATTGGCGGGCCTACATACTGCCATAAAATCAGCGAGCACACCCTTTGTGCTTACCGTTCCGTGCGACTCACCGCTACTGCCCACAGACCTGGCTTCGAGGCTCATGCAAAGCCTGATCGAGCAGGATGCAGATATCTCAGTCGCCAGGACAGGCGCGCAGCTGCATCCGGTATTTTGCCTGTGTCGCACTACGCTTCTGGCCAGCCTGGAAAGCTATCTGCTCAGTGGCGAACGCAAAATGGATACATGGCAACAATCGCTGAGTATGGTTGAGGTCGCATTTGATGATAATCCAATGGCCTTTAGCAATATCAACACCGCACAACAGCTATCGCAACTAGAGCATAGCGCCTAGATCAAACCGTCATGAGCAAAAATACTGTCATACCCTCAAAACAGGCCCCGCTACTAGGCTTTTGTGCTTATGGCAGCGGCAGCGGCAAGACCACACTGCTCACCAGCCTGATTCCAGAACTGATCCAACTGGGCTTACGCATTTCCGTCATCAAGCATGCCCACCACAAGTTTGATATAGACCACCCGGGCAAGGATAGCTATCGATTGCGTGAAGCAGGTGCTGTGCAAATGATGGTAGGCTCCAGTGCACGCTGGGCACTGATGACTGAGCTAAGCCGCACTGATCATGCCGAGCAGGAACCTAGCCTCGAACAATTACTGGCAGAGATGGATCATGCGCTTGCTGACCTGATTGTAGTTGAGGGCTTCAGAAACGCAGCCATCAGCAAAATTGAGGTCTACCGCGCAGAGACCAATACGCCATTGCTGGCCCATGATGACCATACGATTATTGCGATAGCCACTGACAGCAAGCTGAATTGCAACCAACCTCAGATAGACTTGAACGACATTCCTGCCATTGCACGATTCATCATGCAATGGTTAAAAACCGAACACTGAGCCATCACTACCATGCAAAAAAAATCCTTATCCGAATTAGTTCAGTCAGCACAAAACCAGGCTGCAAGCGGCCAGGATGACTATGATCCAAATTCCATGCCAGTCGCCCAGGCAAGGCAATATATCCGCGATTTTTTAAGCCCGGTGACCGAAACAGAAACTTTGCCCTTACGTGAGAGCTTGGGCCGGATATTGGCCGAGGATATCCTTTCCCCACACAATGTACCCAATCACGACAATTCAGCCATGGATGGCTACGCATTCAATGCTGCCAGCATCAGTGACTCCGGCACCACGCAATTAACAGTCGTCGGTACCGCATTCGCTGGCAAACTCTTCGCCGGCAAAGTCGTGCCAGGGGAATGCATACGCATCATGACGGGTGCTGTTGTGCCAGCAGATACCGATACCGTCATCGCGCAGGAGCATGTGACCGCAGATGGCGACCAGATCAGCTTTAACGAAACACCCAAGCGCGGCATGAATGTACGTTATGCCGGGGAAGACCTGCAACAAGGCCAGGCAGTATTAGCCGCAGGGCATTTGATGCGCCCGGCAGATCTGGGTTTGGTCGCATCACTGGGTACAGGTGAAATCAAGGTATACCGGAAACTTCGGGTGGCTTTTTTCTCTACAGGCGATGAGCTGGTCAGCATCGGGCAGGTATTAAAAGAAGGTCAGCTATATGACAGCAATCGTTACACGCTATATGGCATGCTGGTGCGCATGGGCGTTGAGATACACGATCTTGGTGTAATAGCGGACGACCCTGCTTTACTTGAAAAGACTCTGACTGAAGCCGCCAGCAAGGCTGACGTCATCCTGACCAGTGGTGGGGTATCAGTCGGTGAGGCTGACTTCATGAAACAACTGCTGGAAAAACTGGGGCAGGTGCTGTTCTGGAAAATCGCCATGAAACCCGGACGTCCACTGGCTTATGGTAAGGTTGGCAATGCGCATTACTTTGGTCTGCCGGGTAACCCGGTAGCGGTGATGGTGACGTTTTACCAGTTTGTGCGTGAAGCCATGCTGGTATTGATGGGGCAGCCCGTACCACCAGCCACACCTTTACTGGATGCCATCTGCACTGCTCCTATCAAGAAACTGAAAGGCCGCACCGAATTCCAGCGTGGGATTCTTTACTTGGCAGAAGATGGCAGCTGGAAAGTCAAACCTACTGGCAACCAGGGCTCGGGCATTCTTAGCTCAATGTCATTAGCCAACTGCTTTATTGTGCTTGATGATGATGTTGGCAATCTTGATGCAGGAACATCAGTCCAGGTACAAGTGATGGATGGTGTAATTTAGCTGTCACTTTCATCCATGAAACTTAGAAAAAACTTAAAGTTTCAATCAAGTACTGCCGTTACATTTATTTACAGATACGCATGAATACGAGCTCAGCTTGTTGTCATTTATCACCATCGCTAAAGCGCGCTTAACAACGTGCTGTCAGTGCTTTAATAGTGATTGAACTTGTTATTTGATAGGCTTTCTATAGAATATACAATTTGTAACAAATTATAATAATAAACTGTAATCAGGAGATATTTGTGTTGCCAGACGAACTCGCACGCAAGGATGATGGCATTGCCGAAGCTATCGCTCGCAAGATCGATGGGCACATTGCTGCGCATGTCGATTTGCCGGGCGCATTATTGCCCCTATTACATGCCATACAGGACGATATTGGCTACATCCCAGAGGCCTGTTACAAGACCATCTCCAAATCACTGAATCTGTCCGTGGCCGAAGTTCACGGTGTCGTCACGTTCTACCACCATTTCCGCACGCACGCCCCCGGCAAGCATATCCTGCAAATCTGTCGTGCCGAGTCATGCCAGTCCATGGGCAGTGAAGCCCTGGAAAAAATGGCCAAATCCAAACTGGGTGTGGATTACCATCAAACTACGGAAGACGGCAGCATCACGCTAGAACCAGTTTACTGTTTGGGAAACTGTGCATGCTCTCCCGCTGTCATAATGGATGAGCAGGTATATGGGCGAGTAGATGCCTTGCTGCTTGATGCAATTATCGCAGAAGCGAGGGAGTCAGCATGACGACCACAATCTTTGTACCAAGAGATTCCAGCGCCTTGTCACTGGGCGCTAACAAGGTTGCCAAACTTATCAAAGAGGAAGCAGTTAGGCGCAATGTAGCCGTCAACCTCGTACGCAACGGCTCCCGCGGCATGTTCTGGCTGGAGCCTATGGTAGAAGTCGCTACCGATGCAGGCCGTGTCGCCTACGGCCCCGTCACTATTAATGATGTAGGCAGCCTGTTTGATAATAATTTTCTGGCAGGTAGCGATCACCCTTTGTTTTTGGGCCTGACAGATGAATTGCCCTGGCTCAAAAAGCAGGAGCGCCTGACCTTTGCCCGCGTGGGGATTACCGATCCGGTTTCCATTGATGACTACATCGCCCACGATGGCTACCAGGGCTTGAGAAATGCCATCGTCATGATTGGTGCCAATATCGTTCAGCAGGTCACGGAATCTGGCCTGCGTGGTCGTGGTGGCGCCGCTTTCCCAACCGGCATCAAGTGGAAAACCGTACTGGATTGCTTTCCAAATGATATGTCGGCACAAAAGTACATCGTATGTAATGCGGACGAAGGCGACTCAGGTACCTACTCTGACCGCATGATCATGGAAGGCGACCCGTTTGTGCTGATTGAAGGCATGACGATTGCGGGTATCGCGGTAGGTGCAACGCAAGGCTATATCTACCTGCGTTCTGAATATCCGGATGCC
Source organism: Methylophilaceae bacterium (assembly GCA_035459965.1). Lineage (GTDB taxonomy): Bacteria > Pseudomonadota > Gammaproteobacteria > Burkholderiales > Methylophilaceae > DATHXC01. The sequence goes on along the minus strand of DATHXC010000004.1, from coordinate 307,363 downwards.
TTGCAAGTACTCAACGAAGCTATCAGCAATGCATATACCGCAGGTTATCTGGGCGACAATATACTTGGTAGCGGCAAACGCTTTGACCTGGAAGTGCGCCGTGCAGCGGGCGCTTATGTTTGCGGCGAAGAAACATCCTTGCTGGAAAGTCTTGAAGGCAAACGTGGCATTGTGCGCTTCAAGCCACCCCTCCCCGCCATTGAAGGTTTGTTTGGCAAGCCTACCGTAGTCAACAACGTCATTTCATTCGCCACGGTGCCTATCATTCTGGATAAAGGTGGTGAGTTTTATAAAAACTATGGCATGGGCCGTTCGCGCGGCACCCTGCCTATCCAGCTGGCTGGCAACATCAAGCATGGCGGCCTGGTTGAGAAAGCTTTTGGTATTACGCTACGCGAGCTGCTATATGACTTTGGTGGCGGTTCAGCCAGCGGCAAACCCATCCGCGCCGTTCAGGTTGGGGGTCCTCTAGGTGCTTACTTGCCAGAATCTCAGTTCGACACACCGTTGGATTACGAAAAGTTTTCCGAAATCTGGGCAGTGCTGGGGCATGGCGGCATCGTCGCATTCGACGACACTGTGGATATGGCCAGGATGGCCCGTTATGCCTTTGAGTTCTGTGCTGTTGAGTCCTGCGGGAAATGTACGCCTTGCCGCATAGGTTCGACGCGTGGGGTTGAAGTGATGGACAAGATCATTGCAGGCACTGACCACACCAAGAACATTGCCTTAGTGCGTGACCTGAGCGACACCATGCTGAATGGTTCTCTGTGTGCACTAGGAGGCATGACACCTTACCCGGTACTAAGCGCAATCAATCATTTTCCAGAAGACTTTGGCATAGGCACTAATAGCAAAGCGCAAGCAGCCTGATTAGGCATTGAGGAGATTCACCATGGACAATCACTTAAGCGGTCACCAGCATCAGCAAAAAGACTACGGCACGCCGGCAAAGCAATCGGCCAAGAATGTCACGCTGGAAATAGATGGCACCCAGGTCAGCGTTGCAGAAGGCACCTCGCTCATCCATGCAGCGATGATTGCCGGCATCAGCGTCCCTAAATTATGTGCCACAGATAGCCTTGAGCCTTTTGGCTCCTGCCGTTTATGCTTGGTTGAGATTGAAGGCCGTCGTGGCTTCCCGGCTTCCTGTACCACCCCGGTGGCAGAAGGCTTGAAAGTGCACACGCAAACACCGAAACTGGCTGATATCCGCCGTGGCGTGATGGAACTCTACATCTCAGATCACCCGCTGGATTGTCTGACCTGTGCTACCAATGGCGACTGTGAGCTGCAGGATATGGCCGGTGCTGTTGGCCTGCGTGAAGTACGCTATGGCTATGAGGGTGAGAATCACCTCAATGCAGAGAAAGACACCTCCAACCCGTACTTCCAGTTTGACCCATCGAAATGCATCGTGTGCTCGCGCTGTGTACGCGCTTGCGAAGAAGTGCAAGGTACGTTTGCATTGACGATTCAGGGCCGTGGCTTTGATTCAAAAGTCGCTGCGGGTACGGAAACCTTTATGGAGTCAGAATGCGTATCATGTGGTGCTTGTGTGCAGGCTTGCCCTACTGCCACCCTGATTGAAAAAACAGTGGTCGAGCATGGCGTGCCGGAGCACTCCGTCACCACCACTTGTGCTTATTGTGGCGTAGGTTGCTCATTCAATGCCGAAATGAAGGGCGAAGAAGTAGTACGTATGGTGCCTAACAAGGATGGTGGTGCCAATCACGGTCACTCATGCGTAAAAGGCCGTTTTGCCTGGGGTTATGCAACCCACAAAGACCGCATCACTACTCCGATGATCCGCAAAAGCATCAATGATCCATGGACAGAAGTCAGCATGGATGAAGCCATCAACTATGCAGCCAGCGAGATCAAGCGCATCCAGGAAAAATATGGCAAAGATTCGGTAGGCGGCATCACGTCTTCGCGCTGCACCAATGAAGAAGTGTATGTGACACAGAAGCTGGTACGTGCCGTGTTTGGTAGCAATAACGTCGATACCTGCGCGCGCGTCTGCCATTCCCCAACCGGTTACGGGCTTAAACAAACATTAGGCGAATCGGCCGGGACACAGACTTTCGACTCTGTCATGCAGTCAGATGTCATCATGGTGATGGGAGCCAACCCTACAGATGGTCACCCGGTATTCGCATCGCAAATGAAGCGTCGCCTGCGTGAAGGCGCCAAGCTCATCATCGTAGACCCACGCGCGATCGACCTGGTTTCGTCCCCACACGTTAAAGCTGACTACCACCTTAAATTGCGCCCAGGCACTAACGTTGCCCTGATATCCGCCATGGCTCATGTGATTGTGACTGAAGGCCTGATGGATGAAGAGTTTGTGAAAGCACGTTGCGAATGGGATTCCTTCGTGGCCTGGCGCGATTTCGTAGCCAAACAGGAAAACTCCCCTGAAGCACTGGAAGCAGAGCTGACCGTGAGTGCAGACCTGGTGCGCTCAGCCGCACGCTTGTTTGCGACCGGTGGCAATGCAGCAATCTATTATGGCCTTGGCGTGACAGAGCATAGCCAGGGATCAACGACCGTGATGGGGATTGCCAATCTGGCAATGGCCACCGGCAATATCGGCCGTGAAGGCGTAGGCGTCAACCCATTGCGTGGCCAGAACAACGTGCAAGGCTCATGTGACATGGGCTCCATGCCGCACGAGTTTCCGGGCTACCGCCATGTATCGGATGATGCCACCCGTGCACTGTTCGAGGCTGCATGGCAGCGCCCGCTCAGCAACGAGCCAGGGCTGCGTATCCCCAATATGCTGGACCTTGCCATTGAGGGTGGCTTCAAGGCCCTGTATTGCGTAGGTGAAGACATTGCGCAATCCGACCCTAACACCCAGCACGTAACCCATGCGCTGGAATCCATGGAGTGTGTGATCGTGCAGGACCTGTTCCTTAACGAGACCGCCATGTTTGCCCACGTATTCCTGCCGGGTGCATCATTCCTGGAGAAGAGCGGCACATTCACCAATGCAGAGCGTCGCATCTCACCTGTACGCCGTGTGATGACGCCAAAAAATGGGTATGAGGATTGGGAAATTACTGCCAAGCTATCCGAGGCACTTGGTTATCCGATGCATTACAACCATGCGTCCGAGATTATGGATGAAGTGGCAAGCCTGACACCGACCTTCAAGGGCGTGAGCTTCAAGAAGCTGGATGAGCTGGGCAGCGTACAATGGCCATGTACTGACGACCATCCAGAAGGTACGCCCACCATGCATATTGATGAATTCGTACGCGGCAAGGGCAAGTTCTTTATCACCGAATACGTGGCAACCACGGAAAAGGTCAACGCAAAATATCCATTGATACTGACGACCGGACGTATATTGTCGCAATACAATGTGGGTGCCCAAACTCGCCGCACCAAGAATGTGGAGTGGCATCATGAAGACGTGGTCGAAATCCATCCCCATGATGCTGAAGACCGTGGAATCAAGGAAGGCGACTGGGTCGGGATTGCCAGCCGTGCCGGTGAAACGGTGCTGCGAGCAAAACTCACAGAGCGTGTACAGCCTGGGGTGATTTACACCACGTTCCACCACCCTGAATCCGGCGCAAACGTGATTACTACCGACAACTCGGATTGGGCGACCAATTGCCCCGAGTTCAAGGTAACTGCAGTACAGGTAACACGTGTGTCGCAGCTTTCAGAATGGCAGCGCAATTATGAAGAATTCAGCGAAGAGCAAATCAGCTTTGCGCAGAACCCGTTACAAGAGGCACAGATTGAGTAGTTGTGAACGATAAAACTAAAGCAGGCATTGTTAGTGAGTCCACCACTGGCACCTATCCCGTACTCAAATGGCACCGAAGTGGGACTGGGGATGAGATTGAGGGCGAAGTTGAGTCTCTGAGCGATTGCATCGCAGAAGAAGTGCCTGTTGCATTGATCTACAACGGCATCTCACATGCGGTCATGCTGGCTACCCCGCAAGACCTCAGTGATTTTGCGTTAGGTTTTTCATTATCCGAAGGCATACTCAGCTCACCCAGCGAGCTTTATGACATTGAGGTTGTGAATCAACCCAAAGGCATAGAGTTACATCTGGATATCGCTTCTGGGAGCTTCGCCCAATTAAAAGAGCGCAGGCGCAGCATGACTGGACGCACCGGATGTGGCTTGTGTGGAGCAGAAAGCCTGGAACAGGCCTTGCGGTTGCCTGAGACAGTCATCAACAGCGACCAGCAGTTTGAGCCAGAGGCCATATTCAAAGCGCTGAAAGCGATTCAGGACAAGCAGGTTTTACAAGGAATGACTGGTGCCACACATGCCAGCGCCTGGGTGAAGCCAGATGGTGAAATAGTGATGGTACGTGAAGATGTTGGCCGCCATAACGCGCTGGATAAGCTACTGGGTGCCAGGGCAAAAGTGAATCCTGAAGAATCCGGATTCGTGCTCACCACCAGCCGTGCCAGCTATGAGATGGTACAGAAAGTAGCTGTTGCCAACATTGCCATGCTGGTCGCCATCTCCGCACCAACAGGACTAGCCATCAGGATAGCGCAAAGCTGTGGCATTACTTTAGTAGGTTTTGCCAGAAGCCACCAGCATGTGATCTACAGCCGGGCTGACAGGATTTTGCACAAGGAATTAGCATGAGTATCGACAATTTAGTAACGATGGCCAACCAGATCGGGGATTTCTTCAAATCCTATCCTGACCATGAGCAAGCCAAGAAAGACATTGTCACGCATATCAAGCGGTTCTGGGCACTACGCATGCGCCAGCAGATTGTTGCGCATGTGCATGAGCATCAAGGCCAAGGGCTACACCCCATCGTTACCGAAGCTATCAAGCAACATTCTGCAATACTGAGTTAACCCGCCTAACTTCTTGCCAGCCTACTCACTTGGCAAGAAGTTAAATTCCACGCCATTTCCAGCCGGGTCCCGGAAAAAAATCTGCCTGACTCCAGTAGTCGCCACCACACGAGTATTAAAGGTAATGCCTTTTTGGGCCAAATGTGCTTCCATTTCTGGCTGATTGCTACAAGTAAAAGCCACATGGTCAAAGGTGGTCAATACATCAGTGGCGCGCACCTCATCTGCCGATGCCTCGGATAGATGCAATACATCTTTTTCGCCGATGTATAACCAGTAGCCGAAGCTTCGTAAAGTTGGTCGCTCACCTACTGACAGGCCAACGACATCACAATAAAAATCCCTTAATTGATCAAGCAATACCCGTTGCGCCCGAATATTGTAGTGATTGAATCCTTTCACAGCCATACATACACTCCCGACACGCCTGTTTGTTCAAAAAAGCGTCTAATCAAACAATTTAATGGAAATCCTGATGTAAATCATCGCGATTTCCCCTATATTCGCTGGCTTAATTCATATTCATTTTACTGCGACTCATCATGTTCACAAAAAAACTTATCCCTCTGGCTATTGCTAGCCTTTGCAATCTTACCAATTCAGCCGTGGCAGCAGAAGGCAACGAAACCATCAGCCTTTCGCCCGTCGTTGTTACGGCAACGCGAGTGGAACAAAACAGCTTCGACTTGCCGGTAGCCATTGATGTAGTAGAGAAAGAGAAGATTCAAGATAGTCAGTTAAAAATGACACTCTCGGAAAGCCTGATCCGGGTGCCAGGCATCACCGCGCAAAACCGCAGTCAGATGGCACAAGACCCGCAGATTTCGACACGCGGATTCGGTGCACGTTCATCATTTGGTGTACGTGGGCTGCGTGTATATGTAGATGGCATCCCACTAACAATGCCCGATGGCATAGGCCAGCCGGGTAATATTGATCTGGATGTAGTAAGAAGTATTGAAGTATTGCGTGGTCCATTTTCTGCGCTTTATGGAAATTCATCAGGTGGCGTTATCCAGCTATTTACTGAGAATGCGCCCAAAACTCCCGAATTATCTGCAGGCATTCTTTTTGGTAGCTACGATACAAAAAGACAAAATGTGAAAGCAGCTGGAACATCTGAAGGTATAGAGTATCTGGTTAATTATTCTAACTTTGAGTCCAATGGCTATCGCGACCATAGCGCAAGCCAAAAAGAGCAAGGCACGGCTAAGTTCAAGATTAATATCAGCGAAGATACCAAACTCACCACCTTGGTAAATTGGTTTGATCAGGATGCCCAAGATCCACTTGGCTTAAACCGTGTGCAGGCATTTTCTAATCCCAAAAGCTCTATTCCTCAATCATCAATTTCAAACACTCGCGTAAGCAGAAGTAACACGCAAGCAGGCTTCAATTTACAACACAGGATTGATGAAAACAATTCGTTAAATATCATGACCTACGTTGGTACTCGTAGGAACCTGCAATATTTGGCCATTCCTTCTAGCGTTCCAGTTAATGCAAATGGCCGAGCCAGCGAAATATCACGCGAGTATTATGGAACTGACGTTCGTTGGGATAATCAGGGAGCTCTTCTCAACAAAGCCTACAACCTTAGTCTTGGCTTAACTTATGGAAAAATGAATGATGATCGTCTGGATGTGAATGCTGACAATGGTGTCATGAGGGCAGAAGGACAAACTCGACGCCTTAACAGAGACGAAAAAAATATCGCCAGTAACTTTGACCAGTATGCTCAAGCAAAATGGTCTGTGTTGAACAACCTGGATATTCATGCTGGAGTCAGACAAACCAAGGTCAGACTGGAAATTGAAGATAACTTTACGAGTGGTCTAGGCAACAATGGCGACAACAGCGGCCATGTAAGCTACAAAAAAACCACACCAGTCATTGGCGCAGTATGGAAGGCTACAAATACGCTCAACTTCTATACCAACTATGGTAAAGGTTTTGAAACTCCTACTTTTGTGGAAACCGCATTCGCCACAACTGCACCCAATAGCGGGCCTAATCTTGGACTTAAGCCAAGCACTAGTCGCAACCTGGAAATAGGTGCAAAGGCATTTATTGGCAGCAGCACCTTGGCTAATCTATCAATTTTCAAGACGCTGACTGACGACGAAATCGTTATCCAGGATAACAATCTTGGCCGAACTTCATATACCAATGCCGATAAAACTAAACGCAATGGTGCAGAGCTTTCCATTGATTCGCGCTTCTCAAATAATATCTCTTTATACGGCGCCTATACTCTACTCAACGCCAAATTCGATTCAGACTATAGCTATACAAGCAACGGCAACACCAATTCAGTGAGCTCAGGAAATATCATTCCTGGCACTTACCATAACCAGATCTATGCAGAAATTGCCTGGAAGCATGAGGCAAGTGGCTTCAAGACGGCATTTGAAGCCAGACACAACAGTAAATCCTACGTTGATGATTTGAATTCGGATATTGCGCCTTCATACACCATATACAACGTGCGAGCTAGCTTCGAGCAAAGATTGCATCAATGGCGCTTCACTGAATTTGCACGAGTTGAGAACATTTTTGACAAAGAATATATAGGCTCCGTGCGGGTGAATGAAAGCAGCAGTCGCTTCTATGAGCCAGCCGCTGGTAGTAATTATCTAGTCGGGTTGAATGCCAATTACAGCTTCTAACTAGTGAGATTCACTCCGGCATATTGCAGTTTTATATTGTGATGTACTATGGTGACTTAGGTCACAGACAATGGCATAAAATCATTTAGAATCATATGCACTAAGGCTATTGCTGGTATGAGGTTGCGATAGCCATTAGTGTCTTAAATGATACGCATAATAAAATAGTCAGCCCTTGAGGAGTGCAGCATTGTGAACAGGATATTAGGTGCAAAATTAGTATTGGCTGGGGCGACATTACTGGTCTTTAGCAACGCGGTATGGGCTGAGGCATCTGAACAGCTATGGCCCGTGGTTAAAGAGGCGTTTTTTGCTAATCGTACGATTGAGAATGCCGACTTCATCAAGATTTCTGGTCCTCGACGTGCGGAAAGTGGTGCACAAGTGCCCATCACCCTTTCGGTGGATCAATCAAGCGGCGCTGCTCTGATCAAGAATGTATACATCATTGTGGATGCTAACCCCATTCAGCTTGCTGCGACTTATCACCTGACAGAGTCGCTGGGAAATCTGCAACTATCCACGCGAATCCGCATGGAAACTGACTCCTATGTGCGCGCTATCGGTGAAACTGCGGATGGCAAGCTTTATATGTCTGCAGTGGCTATCCGTGCTGCTGGCGGCTGTGGTGGTACCGTGGATAATAATGAGGCTGAGATACGTGCAACAGCAGGCAAGATCAAAATGAATGTGGAGTCTCCAGTAAAAATCGGCGTTGCCACACCGGCTACATTCATCATCAAGCACCCTATGCGTACTGGGCTGCAACGCGACTTGGTATCACAGGGTTTTGTACCTGCCTTTTATATCCAGAAAGCTGCCTTTACCTTTAATGGCAAGCCATTGATGAATGTTGATTTTGGTGTAGGAACCAGCGAAGACCCTTACCTAAGATTTGATATTGTGCCGAATGCGCCTGGTAAGCTGGATGTGCAGGCAGTAGATAATGAAGGCACATCCTTCAAGCATGAGATCGAAGTTAAAAGCTAAGAGATGGTACTGAATAAAAAGGGCGCTAATTGCGCCCTTTTTATTTTGCTCTAGCGAGTATAGATTTTAGTGTAGTGACATCCGCTTTAATGTCTCATCACGGTCTATGAATTTATGCTTTAGTGCCGCGAGTACATGCAGAATAATAACGCTGATCAGGATGACACCTATGAGTTCATGCGCCTCAACAAATATCTCGCGCATACTCTTGTTATCCAGTCCTGAAATCAGCGGAATACCGAACCATTTAACACCGTACTTGCTATACACCGCCATAATCAAGCCACTTACCGGCATAGCAACCATCAGTAAATAAAGCAGGTGATGACCACCGGTAGCCAATTTTTTCTCCCAGTCCTTCATGCTGGCAAGCAATGCAGGCGGCCGATGGGTCAAGCGCCACAATACGCGGAATGCGATCAACACCAGCAAGGTCACGCCTATGGATTTATGTAGATTGTAATAGAAGGTTCTAGGAGAGATTTCTTCTGATAGTTGCCAGGTGTAAATACCCCAGTCAAAAAGATCGTAGGCGGCCGATTTTGGTGCTTCTTTCGGCAAATCACTCATATACCAACCCAAGGCAAACATACCGAGGATGGCAAAGCCGATTAGCCAATGCAGGATAACGGCTGTTTTGGTGTAACGTGAATTAGATCTACTCATGCGATAACCCTATCGTAAATTATTCAAAGCTAGTTTATGTAACGTAGTGTGTTTTCGGTAAATTTCTTTGACGAATATACACTTTTTTGATGTTCTTGTTTGGTGTACTTACTACGATCAAAGCGCTTCATAATCTTAAGTGATACAGCTTGTAGACGCAGACAGCCAGTCACAGTTCCATGCAACTTCAGCAGTGAAGTCGCATCCTACTTTATACTCTGATCAGGCTTCAATAAAAAACCATAAGATGCAAAACAGGAGAACCATGCCGTGCACCGTTTAATTTGTATTTCATCACTGTTGCTGCTTGCCAGCTACGTCCATGCAGCACCCTTAACCATGGAAAAGGTAGCCGATAACATTTATGTGCATCATGGTGCGCATGAAGATTTATCTGAAGGCTATCACGGTGATATCTGCAATCTAAGCTTCATAGTTGGCAGCAAAGGGGTTGCAGTCATTGATACTGGCGGCAGCTTTAAGGTAGGGCAGGAATTGCATGAGGCTATCCGCAAAATCACACCGTTGCCGATCCTCTATGTCATCAATACGCACGTGCACCCAGACCATATTTTCGGCAATGCCGCATTCACACATGACAAAGCCACTTTTGTCGGCCATAGCAAACTGGCCGATGCGATGGAGCGTCGTAAAGAGAATTACATGCGCATCAACAATATCTGGCTGGGTACAGATTTTGCAGGCAGTGAAATAATAAAACCTGACCTGACTGTGCAAAATACGCTGGAACTGGACCTAGGTGAGCGAACACTCACCCTCACGGCTTACCCCACAGCGCATACCAATACTGATATCACCGTACTGGATAATCAATCAGCGACACTATGGACTGGTGATTTATTATTTGTTGAAAGAACACCTTCCATCGATGGCGATATCAAGGGTTGGCTAACCGTTATTAATCAACTTAAGGCTATTAAGGCACAGCAAGTAATACCAGGGCATGGCCCAGCAGTAAAAGAATGGAAAACAGCGCTTAGTAATGAGGAGCGTTATTTGACAACGCTATTAAATGACATTCGCGCCAGCATTAAAAAAGGGGAAGTGATGGAAAAATCCATGGATACAGCAGCAGCGTCAGAGAAAGATAAGTGGGTATTATTTGACATTGTGAACCGTCGTAACGTCAACAACATCTACCCGGTATTGGAGTGGGAATAATCGGCTGAAAACAGCCATTAATGGTCGTATATAGCCACAAGCCAAATAGCTGAAAAACACCATGGCAAGGCGCTTTCAAAGCCGCTTACTGCGATGGCTTGTTGTATAATCAAACGTATAAACTATATAAATATATGTAACCCTAACATTCACTCAGACAGACCAATCATCAGCAGCTAGCCTTGGCAACTTATTCCCAACCACTTCCCAACCACGATAACGGTTTATTCTGGGCGATTACGCTTTCAATAGCATTGCACACACTCGCGGCATTCATACTACCCAATATTGAGTTTGATACAAAAAAGCCCCCGGAAACCCTGATTGTTGAAATTGCTCGACCGAAACAGGCAGAACCAGCACCAGTAGCCACACCTGAGCCTGTACAGAATGAGTCCACACCGCCACAACCTGTAATTAAACCACCACCAGTAATCAAACAAAAACCAATACCTCAACCTTCGCCTATCGCTGAACCGCCTTCAAATCCAGCACCTGAAATTACGACACCATCCCCTAGCCCTGCGGTTATTACGGCAGCACCCAAGGCTGATAGCCCACCAGTAATTACTGCTCCTGTTGCTGCACCGCTGCCCCCACCCGAACCAGCTAAACCTGTTGGGCCCAGTCAGCAGGATATTGATGCCGCCCGTAACCAATATGGCAGTTTGCTGGCACGTGAAATAGCAAAATATAAACAATATCCAAAAGTAGCCCAAATGCGCGGCTGGCAGGGCGACGTCATGTTAGAGCTGCACCTTGATAGCAATGGCAATGTGTTGTCAGCAAAAGTGCATGACTCCAGCAGTTACGAGGTGCTCGATAAACAAACGCTGGAAATGGTCAAAAAGGCATCCCCTTTTCCATTGCCACCAGAAGCGTTGCGAGGACGCTCATTTACCATCCTTGTACCCGTGTCGTTCCGTCTGGAGCAGTGATTAGTGCGCCCACAAAAATCACTCAATGACTTACTGCTGATCCATGAATTGGCGTTTATTCTATTGGTGGTTCTTGCTGGTGCTGCAGGTGCCATCGGCATCCAGCTTGGCGATAAGTCCTCGCTAGAATCTCAGCGTATTAACTCCTTGGTTCAAGAAATTCAGCAAACCCGTGGTGACCTGTATCGCCAGATGAAAGAGTTATTTGATGCTTACTTTCTGGCCGATCCAGAAGCAGAGGGTGAATATCATGCCTACACGGTTTCCGTGCAAAAGCATTTCACCAAGCTCAAAGAGTTAACGGTAGGGACAGAAGAAAAAGCGGCCATCAAAGAGCTTAATGACAGCTATGACGCCTTTGTGACCGAGACCAGCGTTGTCTTTAGCATGCGTCATAAATTTACCAATGAATCCATAGAAAAAACGCTCAATAGTGACCTGGAATCGACCATCTTCAAACGTTATGAAGTGGTATCGACACGCACAGAGGGGCTGTTGGCAGTCAAGCAGAAGGAGTTGCAACAGCGCCTGGAAGAAGCGAAACGCATATCCATTGCACTGCTTGCCATTCCTATCATCCTGGCGACTATCCTGCTTTTGTTTTCACGCGTCTTTCTCAAGCGGGCGATTGTAAAACCGATAGGTGAGTTGCTGCATGCGACCACAGAGATCAGCGCAGGCAGGCTTGAACATAAGGCCCCGGAAGAAGGGGCAGCAGAGCTTGCTACACTGTCACAAGCCATCAATCATATGGCCGAAGAGCTGGCACGTAGCCAGGAAGCATTAATTAAGACCGAGAAACAGGCTGCTCAAGGGCTTTTGGTGCCTATGCTGGCACATAACATCCGCAATCCTTTGGCTAGCATCCGCGCGACTGCACAGGTAGCTGATAACAACCAGCTGGATGAGGAAACACGTGAGTCTTTCCTCGACATCATCAGCTCAGTGGATAGACTGGAGCGCTGGACTGGGTCATTATTGGCCTATTTGCATCCATTAAAACCTCAACCTAACGCTACGTCTTTAAGACAAATTATTGATGGCTCACTGGTCCCTTTGCAGCAGAAATTACGTGAAAAATCGATCGAGCTGGAATTGCCGGCATGGGAAAAACACGATGACAGCATGCATACAGATGAACATTTGCTGGAGCAGGCACTCTACAACTTACTACTGAATGCTATTGAGGCTATCCCCAGTCACTCCAAGCTGGAGATTCATGCCGATATCGCTCAAGATTCCTTGCGCATACTGATTGCAGACAGGGGGCCAGGTATGCCGTTTACGCCGGACCCTCATGCTGTGAGCCCTGGGCCGACTACCAAGCGTTTTGGCACCGGGCTCGGCATTCCATTTGCATTTAAAGTGTGCGAGGCATTAGCTGGCAGTATTCAGTTCAGGGCGCGTGAAGGTGGCGGGACGCTTATTGAAATAGAGTTACCGCGCAAGCACTTAGAAATTTAGGAAGTTTAATTTGGAAATTTAATTTCATTTTGGGTGTTTATGGGCTTGCCTTAAGCGTTTTTTTTCACAACAATGCTATTGTCTAAGGCTAAATCCAAACTATGTTGAATCAAGTCATTCCTGCATTTGAACTTCCCTCCACTGGTGGCAAGGTATTTAAACTTTCTGAGTTTCTAGGTAAAAATCTGATTATCTATTTTTATCCCAAAGACAACACTCCCGGCTGTACCAATCAAGGCAAGGACTTTCGCGACAATTACGCAGCGTTCCAGCAAGCGGGTTGCGAAATTGTAGGTATCTCACGTGATAGCCTTAAGTCTCATGAAAACTTCAAAACCAAATTTAGTTTCCCATTCGAGTTGCTTGCCGATATTGAAGAGTTGGCATGCGGTATTTTTGGTGTAATGAAGATGAAAAAGATGTACGGTAAGGAAGTCCGTGGTGTAGAACGTAGTACGTTTGTCATTGATAAAAAAGGCGTACTGATACAAGAGTGGCGTGGCGTTAAAGTGGATGGCCATGTACCGGCTGTCCTCAATTTTGTGCAGTCTCTAACATAGGGGAAATATCAATTCATGGCTAAAAAGCGTTCTTCAGATACCAAGTTTTTTGTACTCGATACCAACGTATTGATGCATGATCCCTCCAGTTTATTCCGCTTTGAAGAACATGATATCTACCTGCCAATGGTCACATTGGAGGAGTTGGACAATAACAAAAAAGGCATGACCGAAGTCGCTAGAAACGCGCGACAGGCCAGCCGCAATCTGGAAGAGATCGTCGGCACCAACCTGAGTAATCTTGATGATGGTTGCCCGCTCTCCATCAATGGTAATAACAAACACATCACCGGCCGGCTGTTCCTGCAGACTGGCGCCGTTACCGTTGAGCTGCCGATGCTGGCTGGCAGCAAGGCAGATAACGAGATATTAAGCGTTGTGCTGGAGCTGAAGAAAAACAACCCGGAACGCCAGGTCATCCTCGTCAGCAAAGACATCAATATCCGCATCAAGGCACGTGCTATTGGTGTCCCTGCTGAAGATTACTTCAACGACAAAGTACTGGAAGATACGGATCTTCTGTACAGCGGCATGAAAGAGTTACCAGCCGACTTCTGGGAAAAGCACAGCAAGGCCATGGAGTCGTGGCAAGATGCAGGACGCATGTACTACCGCATCACAGGGCCATTATGCAAAAGCTTCCTGGTCAACGAGTTTGTGTTCTATGAATATGAAAAGCCATTTCATGCCATCGTGCGTAGCCTGGATGGCAATACTGCCGTACTGGAAATCGTCAAAGACTACACTCAGCCCAAGCATGGGGTTTGGGGAATCACCGCGCGCAATCGTGAGCAGAATTTTGCGCTTAATTTGCTGATGGATCCTGATGTGGACTTCATTACACTTCTAGGCCAGGCAGGCACTGGCAAAACCTTGCTCACACTGGCTTCTGCATTAACCCAGACGCTGGACAAGAAGATTTACAGTGAAATCATCATGACCCGTGTTACTGTGCCCGTGGGCGAAGACATTGGTTTCCTGCCAGGTACAGAAGAAGAAAAAATGGCGCCATGGATGGGCGCATTGGAAGACAACCTGGATGTCTTGAATAAGACTGATGAGGATGCAGGGGAATGGGGGCGTGCTGCGACGCAAGATTTGATACGTACCCGGATTAAGATTAAATCGCTCAACTTCATGAGGGGTCGTACCTTCCTGCACAAATTCCTCATTATCGATGAAGCCCAAAACCTGACGCCCAAACAAATGAAAACACTGATTACCCGTGCGGGCCCTGGCACTAAAGTGGTTTGCCTGGGAAATATTGCGCAGATTGATACGCCTTATTTAACCGAAGGCAGCTCTGGTTTAACTTATGTGGTCGATAGATTTAAAGGCTGGGAGCATAATGGTCATGTCACGCTAGTGCGTGGTGAGCGTTCGCGCTTGGCTGACTTTGCTGCAGAGGCGCTTTAAGATTTTTCATATAAAGCCGATTCAGATAATAAATCTGGCAATTTAAACGGGACGAGATAAGCATCACTTAGTGGTGTAACAAAGCAATGAATTCAGGTTTCTACATCATCCTGCTAGCGCAGTTCATCTCTGCGCTAGCTGATAATGCGCTGCTATTTGCAGCTATTGCATTGCTACAGGAAATGAACTCTCCAGATTGGTTCACGCCTCTGCTTAAGTGGTTTTTCGTCCTGTCTTATATTGTACTTGCCCCTTTCGTAGGCTCTTTAGCGGATGCATATCCCAAGGGCCGCGTCATGTTCGTTTCTAATGCCATCAAGTTTGCCGGCAGCATCGCCATGATGGCAGGAGCACCGCCTTTACTGGCATATGGCATAGTAGGTATTGGCGCAGCAGCCTACTCCCCTGCCAAATATGGCATCCTCACCGAATATCTTCCACACCATATGTTGGTAAAAGCCAATGGCTGGATGGAAGGCTCTACGGTGATGGCGATTATCCTTGGCGCTTTTCTTGGCGGCAAAATGGCCAGCTATGACCCACACTTGGCGATGATAGTGATTACGGTGCTTTACATGGCGGCTGCAGGGTTCAATATGTACATCCCCACACTGCCAATTGATCACAAGCTAAAGAGGCGAAACCCCGTATTTATGCTGCGTGATTTCTGGCACTCATTCAAAGTGTTATGGAAAGATGGCAGTGGGCAGGTCTCTCTGGCGGTGACCACCCTATTCTGGGGAGCAGGCGCTACCTTGCAGTTTATTGTTATAGATTGGTCCAAAGTGACATTAGGTTATCAGCTAGACCAGGCAAACCTACTGATTATGATTGTCGCTGTAGGTATTGCTGTAGGTTCTATCGTTGCGGCTAAATATATCAAGCTGGAAGACTCACTTAAAGTATTGCCGGCGGGTATCTTAATGGGCTTTCTGGTGGTTGCTATGGTGCTTGTGCATAACTGGCAGATAGCATGTGCCCTGCTGTTTATCATTGGTGTACTGAGCGGGTTTTTTGTTGTTCCGCTCAACGCATTATTACAGCACCGTGGCCATATATTAATTGGTGCAGGCCATTCCATTGCTGTACAAAATTTTAATGAAAACCTAGGTATTCTGGTGCTTATAGGTACTTATACGATGATGGTAAAGTCAGAACTTTCTATCAATATCATTATTATAGCCTTCGGAATTTTCGTCAGCATGAGCATGAGTGGCATATATAAAATGTACCGAACTCAGCGTTGAGTCTATATAAATCATATCCAAATAAAAAGCCTGGCAGTTGCCAGGCTTTTTATTTTCAGTCACATAAACGTCGCTTTACTACTAATGTAATTTTACTTGCGGTTCAGTACGTCTTGTAATTAAGCGCGCCAATGTTTGTAAAAACACTGTAAAAAAGCCATGTAAAGACATCAAATGCATTTGATACAAGGATTGATACATAAACCTAGCAAACATACCTTCAATAAACAGGCTGCCACCAGCAATAGCGCCCATTAAACTGCCCACTGTCGAGTAACGGCCAAGATTCACGAGCGAGCCGTAATCGCGGTAGGTATATTCTGGCAATGGCTTACCTGCAAGCCTGCTCTTGACGGTTTTGATGAGCATTGAGGCCTGCTGATGCGCAGCCTGCGCTCTTGGCGGTACATTGCCATCATGACCAGGCCAAGGGCATGCAGCACAATCACCAAATGCAAAAACATCTTCATCCAATGTCGTTTGCAATGTGCGATTAACGACTAGCTGATTAATGCGATTCGCTTCCAGCCCATCCAGATTGCTCAGGAAATCCGGGGCTTTAATCCCAGCGGCCCAAACTACCAGTGCGGACGGAATAAAGCGTCCACTGTGCGTGTATATGCCTTTTTCTGTTACCTCAGTTACACGTTCCCCTGTATAAACATGGACACGCAACTTCCTTAACTCAAGATCCACGGCATGCGATAGCGCAAGCGGCAGTGCAGGCAGCACACGGTCTGTGGCCTCAATCAGTGATATTTTCACATCGCGATCTGCATCTATTTTATCGAGACCATAAGCTGCCAGTTCGCGAGTAGTATTATGCAATTCAGCTGCCAGCTCCACCCCTGTAGCACCTGCACCGACGATCACCACTTCCAGTTGGCCTGCTTGCACTGGCTCAACCTGGGTTTGCGCACGCACCAAAGCGTTATGCAACCGGCGATGGAAACGTTCCGCTTGGTCCTGTGTATCCAGGGCAATTGAATACTCTCGGGCACCTTTGATACCAAAATCATTAGTGGTACTGCCGATAGCGATGATTAAGGTATCGTATACAAACGTCCTGCGTGGGATAACTTCAACCCCATCCTCATCATGGTAGGGCGCTACATAGACCTCTTTCTTTGCACGGTCTATCCCATCCATACTGCCCAGACGAAATTTAAAGTGATGCCAGTGCGCCTGTGCCAGATACTCCAGTTCGTGCTTGTCTGGATTCATGCTACCTGCAGCAATTTCATGCAACAAAGGTTTCCAGACATGCGTGCGTGTACGGTCAATCAGGGTGATTTCCGCCTTACCCTTACGGCCCAATGTGTTGCCTAGACGGGTAGCAAGCTCAAGCCCACCTGCCCCACCACCGACGATCACTACGCGATGCATGTCAGACCCATCTTTAGATTGCAATTGCATAACTTACCTTTTCTGATTTTAATACTTATTCATTACCTGTTACGCCGCCATGGCTGCGAATCCATGCAATGACCTTTAATGTTTCATCTGGTGTAATACCATTGCTAGGATCTGTTGGATCCATCAAACCTTTGCCTTTTGCACCCATACCACCATTCGTGCCATGCCAGATAGTTTCAAACATGCCTTTATTGGTTGCATCTTTAGGATAACGGTAATCAGGGCCGGTCAGGTTTGGCCCAACCTGACCTTTAGCTTCGGGGCCATGGCACTGGGTACAGGAATACAACTGAAATATTTTTTTACCTTTTTCGACTGCTTCAGCATTGCCGATATAGGGATTTTTACCTGTGCTCAAGAATTCTTTAGCCGCAGGGGTATCAAAAAATTCGGTCTTAATTTCCAATGGCGAACTGTCTTGTGTAGTCACAAACGCAATTGCCGTACCACTTGATGCGCCAGTAGACTCTTTGCCTGCCGAGTCGCCACTGCCTTTGCTACATGCAGCTGTCAAGCCTGCAAGTAAAACCACTAATATTATATTTATATTGATTTTGTGCATTTTTACTCTCCTCTAAAAAGTAATTAATTTTACCCCATTACATAGCGACTTATGCATAAAAAAACGGCCACTGCTGATTAGCAGTGGCCGTTTATAGAACAATCAACTATTACTTACTTCAACCAAGGCCTGTCGTCGCCACCTTTGTATTGAGTACGTAACCAACCAATGATTTTGAGGATATCGTCAGTCGATGGATTATCTGGGCTACCCAGTTGTTGGTGCCAAGCAAACATACCACCGTTACTGCCGCCTGCGATTGTTTCAAACACACCTTTATCAGTGATGTGTTTAGCATATTGCCAACGGTCATCAGTAATGCTTGGGCCAACTTGACCACCTGCATTTGGTCCATGGCACTGCGTGCATGAATACAAACCAAACAACTTTTTACCTTTTTTAGCTGCTTCTGCATCATTAGCAAATAACTTGGTGTAAGGGTTGATACAGGTATCCAGAAATTGCTTCGCTTCAGGTGTATCTGTGTCTACAGCCTTGACACCCAAAGGACTACCGTCTTTTGTTGATACCAAATCACATGCAGCATTTGCTTGTAGCGAAAAAGTTAAGCCTACCAAGGTAAGCATAGATATAAAAAATGCTGCTTTAACTGCCTTATTGCCTAACATGTCATCTCCTAATTTGTAAATTTCAACTACATTTTGATTTTTACTATGCGTCAATTGATGCGTAAGTCAAAAAATCAATTGTATACATTTAACGAGTTAGCGCTATATCGGTTGACTTTTGAGCCCTTAAATAACGCTAACCATTGCGACTTTATTACTTACTATTGGCTTCGCGGGCTTTCAAAGCTTCGCGAGCTTTCTTCTCAATACTATCTCCTGCAACAACAGGCACATGAGGAATACCATAATCATCAAGAATCTTTAGAATATCATTTTGGCGACGATCTAATACTTCCTGAATCATTGCCATGCGTTCTTTATCTCTTTTACGTACACCAATTGATATGTTCCAGTCTATTTTCCCATGAACATTAATATTTTCATATTCTGGAACCGGCACAACAACAAGCGGCACTTTAGATTGTTTAGCATAATAGCCACCAATTGGCCCCCACACAATAGCAACGTCAATGTCGCCCTTTACAAGATCATCAATCATAAAGCTTGGCGGTAGATTTAAGTCACGCTGTATACGATATGGCCTGGCATTGCCCATGAGGTCATGATCAGCAAGTGGCCTTGTGGCAGGGCCTTCGCCAACGATACCAATGACGGCTTTACGTAAGTCTGGGGAATCCCAATCTTTAATATTATAGCCACTGTCTTTGCGGTAAACGAAGACATGCGTAGATCTATAGTACGGTTTCGATGTGAGCATGGAGTCATTATCAGAAGTCGTGCTCATGATAAGGTCACATCTGTTGGCATTAAGCGTATTTCTTAAGAAACCTTGGCGATAATATGCATAGGCAAATGATAATTTCTTTCCTAAATCTTCAGCTATCAGTGCTGCAATTTTATCTTCAAAACCTTCCTGCTTAAGATTTGAATATGGCAGGTTTTCTGGGTCTGCACATACTTTGAATTCTGTTGGATCAATTACTCGCCTTATTTCACCCATTCTTCCTTCATCAGGATTAAGTGACGGAATCTCAGGCTCTGCAGCAGAAATATTAGCACTAACAAAAGCGCCCCCTAAAAGCATACATATCAGCAGATTTTTAAACATTACTTCTTCCTCATTTTCCGTTAGATTTATAGGCTTACACATAAAAAACACCCCGCATAAGCGGGGTGTTTATATGACACACTAACTAACGGTTAGTTCTGTGAATTTAATATCTTACGACATTAAATTACAGGCTAAACACGTTCAGTGCACCGCCGCCAGGAGCAGCGTTGTACTTGGTCAGCTCTTTGTAACCACCAGCTGCACCAAGTGCATCTGTATCGTTAGTCATACCAAGGTTCATCGCAACACCAGCCCAACCGCCGATACCGGACAGTACGCCAACATATTGTTTACCCTTGTTACCGTATGTGAATGCATTACCAATCACACCAGAACCAACTTGGAATTTCCAAAGTTCTTTACCAGTCTTAGCATCAACAGCCTTGAACCAACGATCCAAAGTACCGTAGAACACCAAGTCAGAAGCAGTAGTTAAAGCACCGCCCCATGCTGAGAACTTCTCTTTGTTGTACCAAACTGATTTGTTAGTCATAGGATCATAAGCAGCAAAGCCACCCATTACGCCGTCAGGACCAGCAAACATAGTCAGGGTCGCACCAACCCAAGGTTGACCAGCAACATACTTAGACTCAACTGGCTCGTATGTCATACATACGTGGTTCAGTGGTGAGTAAATCAGACCAGTACGTGGGCTGTAAGCAGCTGGTTGTTGATCCTTAGTACCCAATGCAGCTGGGCAGATACCCTTAGCATTGTAGTCTTGGTGAGTTGAGTACTTACCGTCCTTGTTAGGTACGCCAGTCTTCATGTCAACATCAGTTGCCCAGTTAACGAATGGATGCACTTTTTGTGCAGCAACTAAAGTACCGTTGCTAGCTTGGAAAGTGTATGCAAAACCGTTACGGTCATGGTGCCATGCGTATGTCTTGCCACCCTTGTCAAACAGGATAACTTCGTTAATACCGTCATAATCCCATTCGTCGTGTGGAGTCATTTGCATGCCCCATTTTGCAATACCAGTGTCTAAGTCACGAGCGAAAATAGTCATAGACCATTTGTTGTCGCCTGGACGTACATCTGGATTCCAAACTGATGGGTTACCAGTACCGTAATATACTAAGTTTGACTTAGCATCATATGGCCACCAGCCCCAAACAGAACCACCACCATGTTGCCAACCATCTTTAACTGCTTGTGGTTTAGCCCAGGTACGTGTGCCCAGTTCTTTTTCGCCGATTTTGATCTTGTCGTTAGCCAGCTTCTTGAAAGAACCACCTTCTTTGTTACCACCGTTTACATCTTCGTAAACTGACAGTGCTGAGTATTGTGGGTTTTCTTTGTTGAAGTCAGCGCCGATCAGAACTTCAGCGTCAGGACCAGTGCTGTATGCTTTCCATGCCAAAGAACCGTCTTTGATGTTGTAAGCAGCGATAAAGCAGCGAACACCAAATTCAGCACCAGAGCAACCTGTCAGCACTTTGTCTTTAATTACGTGTGGAGCGTTAGTGTTAGTAGCGCCAACTTTAGGATCTGTATTCTTCAGATCCCAAACTTTAGCACCAGTCTTAGCATCTAAAGCAACCAACATACCGTCATTTTGTTGCAAGAAAATCTTGCCATCGCCATAACCAAGACCACGGCTTACGTTGTCGCAGCAAAGAACTGCTTGAACTGATGGATCTTGTTTAGGGAAATATGACCATACGATTTTTTGATTGTCGCTTAAGTCAAGAGCGTATACGTTATTAGGGAATGCTGTATGTACATACATCATGTTACCAACAACAACTGGTGAGCCTTCGTGTCCACGGTTTACACCGGTTGCGAATGTCCATGCAGCTTTAACGTTTTTAACGTTGCCTTTGTTGATTTGTGACAATGTGCTGTATGCATTATTTGTGTGGTTACCACGTGGGTGGGCCCAGTTGTCAGCATTTGCAATTGCTTTTTCTTGGTCAGCGGCGGCTGATGCAACCATTGGCATTACCAATGATGCACCTACTGCCAAACCTAGAGCCAATTTGATTTTGCTCATCTCCATTTTCAATCTCCATAGTTGTTACTACTAAGGGTTTATTCAAAAGTAAAAAATCAGAATATTGCCTCTCTCATTTGTAAACGCCTGAGATCTTGCAAGTATTCTGAAGCCTTACTTTTCGCTTCACTCTTGTGAGCGCGTAGTGATGTTAGAACACTCGCACACGATTTGCAATAGTCTATTTACAATTTATTTACAATTTCAGTAAATATTTTTACATGTTTATTGCATCTTGTCGTTTTAGATATGGTCTCAATGATATGATATTTAAAAAATATCATAATAATCAATATGAAAGATTAAATTTCCAGATGTTATCAGACACTTACAACTTGTATCCAGAAATTGAGCCATTCCATGCCGGATGGTATGAATCGCTTTATTTGCATAAGATTTATTACGAAGAATGTGGCAATCCTGATGGGCAGCCCGTTGTCTTTTTACATGGTGGCCCTGGTAGCGGCTGCAATCCGGCACAGCGGCGCTTTTTCGACCCGGCATATTATCGAATAATACTGCTTGATCAACGTGGATGCGGTCGTAGCACGCCACTCGGCTCTGTTGAACAAAATACTACAGAGCATCTCGTTGCAGATATTGAAGGCTTAAGGGCAAAGCTGAATATAGATCGCTGGCTGGTTTTTGGCGGCTCATGGGGAAGCACACTGGGCTTGGCCTATGCATTGGCTTATCCAGAGCGAGTGACCGGCCTAATACTGCGCGGTATATTTTTAAGTCGCAGCAGTGAGCTTGTATGGTTCTTGAATGAAGTCAGGCATTTTTACCCGGAGGCCTGGGATAAGTTGTTGGCATTTATTCCCGCTGATGAGCAAGACGACATTGTGGGCGCTTACGTAAAACGTATATTCTCTAATGACCCAGCCATCAATGCTCCGGCAGCCACCCATTGGAATGCTTATGAGAGCAGCATCATGACATTACGGCCCAGTACTAGCACTGGTTCATCAGTATCAGACGATATCCAGGTAGCGAGAGCAAGAGTGCAATTACACTATATAGTGAATGAATGCTTTATAGATGGTAGTGATATGTTGCAGAAAGCCAGCAAGCTAAGCCATATCGCGACGATTATCGTGCAGGGGCGCTATGATATGGTGTGCCCGCCTATTACGGCTTGGGATCTCAAGAAAACCATGCCACACGCTGAGCTTCATATGGTAGTGGATGCTGGCCACTCAGCGATGGAGTCAGGCACCACTTCCGCCCTAGTTGCAGCCACTGAACAATTCAAATCACTTTCGCTCAAATAACTTTGCAATATCACTAAGTTCCCAGGTAATCAAAAACTACATCTTGAAAAACACATTCCGCCAGGTTAAAGACCTGGGCAATCACCCCGTCATTACAAAACCGCGTGAGGCCTACGCTAAGCATCACTACAGCACTCCGCTGTTTGTAATGCGCGAAACATTCATTGCGTTTCGGCAGCACAATGGGCTAGGCCTGTCGGCTTCGCTTTCGTTCTATGCCATGTTTGCGCTTATACCCATGGCTTTGCTCATATTCTTCATGCTGAGCCATTTGGTCATTTCATCAGACTATGCAATCGTGAAGCTGGCGATTATCACCAGCAACTTGGTTCCCAAATTCAGTCAGCGCATCATGCTGGAGGTTTACAACATATCCAGGCATCAGGCGGTGTGGGGAGCATTCGGCATGTTTGCTTTATTGTGGATAGTCACACCACTGGCAGGTGCATTGCGCTCTGCCTTCTATACCATCTCAGCAATGATAGAAGCGCCCTCATTTATTCGACGTAAAGTCAAAGATGTGTTCGCCGTGCTAGGCATATTATTGATGTTCTTCATGTTTACTTTTTTTGGCTTAATGCTCGAAAAAGTACTGGCTTTTCTCAATCCGGCGGCCAGCCATTCCGAGCTGATCAATCTCGCTAGTTCAATATTGATCAGCTCATTACTGATTGCCCTTTTTTACCGTGTGTTCTTCCCGGCACGGGTTGCCGCCAAACACATCATCATAGGCTCTGTAGTCACAGCTGTACTATGGATTGCCATGCGCCCTTTATTTGGCATATTCCTGTCACTCAACCAGTCATATGGGACTATCTTCGGTGGCATGAAAAACATGTTCATCTCGATAGGCTGGCTTTATTACACCTTTGCTGTTTTCCTGCTGGGCACTGAGTTAATTTCCACTTTGCACAAAAAACATGTGTTGTTATTGCGTGGGTTATTTGGCGAGATGCCCAAAGATAAAAACCATTACCTGAGCGAGCTCATGAGCCGTTATGGCCGCCTATATAAGCAGAGCGAGTATGTATTCCGAAAAGGAGAAAATGGGCATGACCTGTTTTATATCGTATCTGGCGAGATTAGCCTGGTGCTTGATGGCAGGGTGTTTAAGCAACTGAGTGCGGGAGATTATTTTGGTGAAATGGCAGTATTAGCAGAAACCGATAGAATTGCTGATGCGATTGTAGACTCAGCGGAAGCGGAAATTGTTATGGTTAGTACTGCCAACATTCAAACTCTGCTACTGGGGGAGCCTAAGGTGGCCATGAGCTTTTTGAAACAAATGGCAATTCAGCTACAAAACACGCACAAATCAACTATAAATTGACAACTAAAAAGCTAGCGATTATTTTGAGATGCATTCAATACAGCACTAAGGTAGCCTAAAAAAACTTCAGTATGACAAAACCATTCCAACAATCAAAACAGCCTGGCCAGCAAGAGATCCAACCCTTATTGCAGTTACTCAATAGCGGGCAATTGGCGCAGGCGGAAGCCAGGGCCAAGGCACTTCTGGCCAGCTATCCCAACGTATTTATATTGCATAACGTTCTTGGCATTGCACTGGATGGGCAAAGGAAGTTTGAAGAAGCTGTCATCAGCTATCGCAAAGCTTTGACATTGCAGCCTAACATGCCTGACCTGCACTTTAATTTAGGTATCGCGCTGGCTAACCTGGGACGGCTGGAAGAGTCAGCGGCAAGCTACCGCAAGGCACTGGCCATGCAACCAAGGTTTTTTGAAGCGCTAGGCAATCTAGGCACTGTATTACAGAAACAAGGTAAATTGGAAGAGGCCATAGCCAGTTACCGTAAAGCCTTAGCCATCAACTCGGACGCCTTGGGGCACTTCAATCTGGCCACCGCATTACGCGATCAGGGCAAGCTGGAAGAAGCCGTAGAGAGTTATCGTAAAGCACTTGGCATCCATCCCAATTATGCGGATGCCCATAACAACCTGGGGGAAACCCTGCGTGATCAAGGCAAGATGGAAGAAGCGATTACGAGCTACCAGCAAGCCCTTGCGCTTAATCCGCAGCACCCGGATGCCAACTACAACATGGCGGAATTCTTGTATCTTGCCAACAGGTATGACGAAGCTATTCCCCACTTCGAAAGATCCAGGCTGGATGACTGGCAAGAACGTAGTCTGTATTGCCTATATAAAGCCGAGAAATTTGATGCCTTTAAAACGAGGCGTGATGCGCTAATTGCTGTCACCAGCCACACTTCACCATTTCTCGCCACTTTATCGACCCACTATTCGCTCAATTTTGGCGTTGAAGACCCTTACAATTTTTGTAAAAACGCGATGGATTATGTTTACCAGAATAGTCTTGCGCCACTTGCGGCTGATGGCGGTACATTGCTCCAGGATTTGCTGCGGGATGTGAATAACACCGAAATTGCAGAGAGGAAACAGGGCCGATTACACTTTGGCACTCAATCAGCAGGCAATCTGTTCAAGCGCTCTGAAGCATCGTTCAGGATACTGGCCGATCTGATCAAAAAAGAGTTTCTTTCTTATCGTGAGCGCTTTGCAGGGGCGGACTGCGAATTGATCAGGTCATTTCCTGATGAACTGGAGTTCACCAGCTCGTGGTATGTAAAAATGCAGCAAGGTGGCCACCTTACTTCACATATCCATGAAATAGGCTGGATCAGCGGCGCTGTCTACCTTGCAATGCCACAAAATAAGACTAACCCTGATGAGGGACGTTTTGAATACGGCACGCATGGGGACAGCTACCCTCAAAAACACAGCAACTTCCCGGTAAGTAATGTGGCACCCAACGTAGGGGATATCGTACTGTTTCCCTCGTCCCTATTCCACAGGACGATACCATTCAGCTCTAATGAAGAAAGGATATGCATTGCATTCGACCTAAGGCCGGCAAGCATATCCAATCGCAAAACTTCAGCTTATTAATGATGGCTATTACTGGGCACTGACATCACCGCTTTCGCTGCGGTGATAGCTTTTCATTTCTTCCGGCTTTACTGTAGTTTTAAAACCAATTCTTGGTTTTTTGAGCTTACTTTTGGAAACTGGCTTATCAACAGGCTTATCTTGTCCAAAGTCAGTTTTGGGTTCCGAATCATCAATCCTTAGCTCGGCCGAGCCCTGGTCTTTACTACCAGCCGCCGACATTCCCTCAGCAAACGCATAGCTGCCAAGCATCAGCAAAATCCCGCATAAAGCAACACTCAACCCTCTATTCACTTGCATGCCCCTTAAATCAAGATTAACGACAGACTAAACCTTTTTGCCACCGGGCCCGGCCAGATACCAAACGATCAACCCAACTACTGGAAAAATCAAAACACCTAGCACCCACAAAATTTTGGCGCCCGTATCTGCTGAGCTTTGTAATATCTTGATGATAGCGAAAATATCTGCTATTAAAATCAGTAATCCGATAATTCCTGAATTCATTTTTAATCCTTTATTATGATTATTAAAAGTAAGGTAAAGCTTTATAAACCTAATTATTCAATAAAACTCAATTAAGAGTGTAATCGTAAATTGTGCTGAACAAGAATAATAGATACATACCCAACAACGTCAGGATAGGAAGATCAAGCATCTTGTCAAAAATGTACTTATCCATAATCAGCTCCATTCATGTCAACGATTGATATATCAATTAAATTTACATCGTAGACAAATAATATGAAATTCAGACTACATATAAAGTAAGCGAGCGTCTGATTGTGCTATCAGAAATTCTGATTTGGTTTGTAAGATATGGCTTACATGCAAAACACCATTAAGCGTTAAATATAAAAATGGCAGTTATAAACTGCCCTTTTTATATGCTCGGCAACACTCAATTATTTTGCACCGCTTCTCACCCATGCAATCACCTTGAGCACTTCATCAGGCGACATACCATTCTTGGGGTCAGAAGGGTCCATCAAGCCGATGCCTTTTGCGCCCATACCGCCGTTAGTGCCATGCCAGATAGTTTCAAACATCCCCTTGTCTGTTGCGTTCTTAGGATATTTGTAATTGGGGCCGGTGAGTCCCGGACCAACCTGGCCTTGCGCATTGCCGCCATGGCATTGGGTACAAGAATATAACTGGTATACCTTTTTACCTTTAGCAATCGCCTCTGCATTGCCCAGATAAGGGTTCTGCCCAGTCGCCAGGAATTTTTTGGATTGGTCAGTATTAAAAAGGTCCGGCGCGATTTTTAGTGGTTTGCCTTCTTGGGTATCGACAAACTCAATTTGGGCTGCATAGCTAAAGCCAGTTAAGGCCAGCAAAGTTGTTGCAACAAATATCTTCAGCATTTTCTTTCTCCTAATTTTCTTTGTAAAAAACTAGGATTCAGATTAATGCACTATGAAATGACCACCTATCAGGTGTAATCCCAAATCTTTGTAAGAAATAGCTGACGACCTATTTATAACCCTTCAATCAGATATCAGGAATTGGTTATTGTCCGTCTTGATATAGAAATTGCCTTGAGGATCTATCTTGAGCGCGCGTATACGATAGCCTGTGAGCACTGGCTCAGCATAAATGAGGTTCTGCTTCTCTTTCTTTATACGGTAAAGCGTAGTCGAAGCCATGCCAGCTACAAAGTAATCATTATCCCAGTAATCGTTCTTACCAGTATCGGCATATCTGGCAATTTGGCCGATCCCGATAGACGGCATAAATGTCATGGCAGGCTTTTCATAGCCTTCGTGGTTATTGAATTTATTACCGTAGTAATTACCCATGCCATCACGTTCATAGATAGTGCCGTAACTAACAATCGGCCAGCCGTAATTCTTGCCACGCTTGATCAGGTTAATTTCATCGCCGCCCCTTGGGCCATGATCCGACACCCACAGCTCATTGGAACCCCTGTCGTAATACATGCCACCAGAGGGCGAACGCAGGCCTGTCGCATAGACTTCTGCATTGAGTTTTTGCAGGTCTATTTTGATGACCTTGCCTACCGATGTGGTCATATCCTGCACGCGTTCCGGCTTGGAAAAATCACCGATGCTCAAAAATAGCGTGTTGTCATTCTCGCCCAGCACCAGCTTGCCACCGACTTGATGCCCCAGGAAAGGCTCTTTAATAGCGGGTCTGCTCAAATATATCTCGCGCTTGAATATGACTTCAGCGTTGGCAACATCTACCTCAAACTCTGAGACTGCCAGCCTTGCACCGTTCTGCTGATCATCCCAGGTGGTATAAGCCACAAACAACGAGTTCTTAAGCAGCAGGGAATCTTTTACCCCGGAGAGGTTTTTGCAATACACCACTTTTTTGGTGTCGCTTTCATTGTTGGAGCTTTCACCGCCGGGAATATATTTGGTAAGGCTTTTAGACGGCTGCACTAGCTTCAGGTCACCATCCAGCCTTGTAAAATAGACCTCACCACACTTATCAATAAACAAGTATTGATTGTTCTCCAGCCGCTCAAATGGGCCGGTTGGATAGCTATCTTCAAAAGGCAGCGTATATTTCTTCAGAGTCTGTGTGCCAAACACTGAAGAAATCGTCGCTGTATCATCCTTGTCTACGGGCGCATTGGTAATTAGGAGTGATGGGACGAAGGAGGGAACAGGGAGATTCTCATTGCCTGTTTCTGCGGATTGAGATATCGGCATTGCAATGAGGGCAGTGCATAAAGAAATAAAAAGCCATGTGATTTTTGTTGTACCAGTCATCGTGATAGTGTTTTCCTGACATACTCAAATAATGAGTTAAATAATGATGTGCTTGAATTGAGATTACCCAAATGTTGATGGGCTAAAACGTAAAGAGTTCAGCAATTGGCTGCATTCGCTCTCGATTGAATGTTTAATCAGTGAGTTGCAATTCTGCCAATTCTTTTTCAAGCAGGTCTTGAGCCAATAGCGTGATTGCCTGCCTGGTCAGTAATTCATTCTCCGTGCTCAAAGGCAGCGACTCGCCTTCTATCCAGTCCTGGTCATTCCGTTTGCTGCTGGCGTAATGCGCTTTACTACTCACCTCTTCGCCTGTTTTGGCATCCATGACATGTACCGCCATCGTCATGAAATTGACCGCACTTTGAGAACGTAAAAACGAACGCTGATAAATACCATAGCCTGAGACCAGCTGATTGGTGCTAAAAAATACATCGCCATATTCTATTGGGCTAATGATGATGACCAGGTCAGCACCTGACTCAGTTGCCAGGGCATGCAAACCTTCAGCCTGATTCTGGTATTTGCGATCACCGGTCCAGAAATTTTGCTCCAGACTGCCAAACTTCTGCCTGTAACCATCGGCCTTGGCTTTTACTACTGTAAATTTACTGCCTGTTTCGATTAGCGCATTCGCTTTATCCTCAACAAACTGATCAAGGCTCCAGGAGGCGACATCTACCTCACGTTTCTGATTGCTGAATACCGTAGTTCCGGCATGCTGGATATACATCTGATTGCCAAGCAGGCTCACCACCACAACTTTTGTGCCTGCTGTCTTTAGCAGTAATTTGTCGCCGCCAAGTGTGGCGCAACCAGAGAGCATTAAAATATAAGCGCACAGGCTAACAAAACTCATGAACCGCACTTGCATGACGAACCCTTGAATGACTGATGATTAACCTACGAGTATAACGAAATAATGAGCTGGCTTGGATCTGGGCACTATTAGCGATGAGAATGGGTCAACGTTATTTAAAATATATATGAGCATCCCTATTGATATGTAAATACTATCAAAACTATTTAAACAATCAATTTAACAAATACAATGGAGTTGTTTAATATGCATCCCATGCTTAAGAAACATCACAA
Source organism: Methylophilaceae bacterium (assembly GCA_035459965.1). Classification (GTDB taxonomy): domain Bacteria; phylum Pseudomonadota; class Gammaproteobacteria; order Burkholderiales; family Methylophilaceae; genus DATHXC01. The sequence goes on along the minus strand of DATHXC010000004.1, from coordinate 277,659 downwards.
GCAAATAATTTTTAATTCACCAGAAAAGGATGTAGAAAATGGTTACCACAGTACCTAATGTAGTTTTTAAAACCCGTGTTCGCGATGAAAGCATTGGCGGCCAGAACCCTTTCCGTTGGCAAGATGTAACAACTGCCGATATTTTCAAAGGTAAGAAGGTAGTGATCGTTGCTCTGCCAGGCGCATTCACACCAACCTGCTCAAGCACGCACTTGCCGGGCTTTGATGCCAAGTATCAAGAATTTATTGATCAAGGTATTGATGAAGTTTATTGCCTGAGCGTGAATGATGCGTTCACTATGTTCCAGTGGGGCAAGAACCTTGGCGTGAAGAATGTGAAGATGTTGCCTGACGGTAACGGTGACTTTACGCGCGGTATGGGCATGTTGGTCAAGAAAGAAAATCTTGGCTTTGGTGACCGCTCATGGCGTTACTCAATGCTGGTTGATGACCAGAAAATCGTGAAGATTTTCGAAGAACCAGGCAAGGCTGACAATCACCCTGAAGATCCGTTTGTTGCGAGTGATGTTGACACTATCCTGAACTTCATCAAACAGAAATAAGTAAAGCTGCAAACAATAGGGGTGGCGCAGTGCGCCGCCCTGTTGTGCTTTAAAATCAGTAGAAAACACCTATAGAAACGAGAACTAAATTGACTACATACGACTATGATTTATTTGTAATTGGCGCAGGCTCTGGTGGCGTGCGCGCCGCACGGATGGCCGCCGGTCATGGTGTACGCGTAGCCATTGCTGAAGACCGTTACTTCGGTGGCACCTGTGTCAACGTTGGCTGCGTACCCAAGAAGCTTTATGTGTATGCATCGCAATTCAGCGAGAGCTTTGCAGGCTCAGTCGGTTTTGGCTGGAAGCCTGGCAAACCGGAATTTGACTGGTCCACATTGGTGGCCAATAAGGACAAGGAAATAACAAGATTGCAAGGCGTGTACGATCGCCTATTGCAAGACAGCGGCGTGACCGTCATTAATGGGCGTGCGCGCTTGATTGATGATCACACTGTAGTCGTCGGCGACACCAAATACAGCGCAGAGCGCATATTGGTTGCCACTGGCGGCTGGCCTTACATCCCTGACGTGGTGGGTAAGGAACACATCATTACCTCCAACGAGATTTTTAATCTTGCAGAGTTACCAAAACGCATACTGATCGTGGGTGGCGGCTATATCGCCGTGGAATTCGCCGGCATATTGCATGGGCTGGGCGTAGATGTTGAGATATTCGAGCGCAACGACAAAGTATTGCGTGGCTTCGACGAGGACATCCGTGACTTCCTCATCCAAGAGATGACCAACAAAGGCATTAAATTCCATTTCAATGTCAGCGTCGATCGCATTGAAAAGCATGGCAATGGTTTCAACGTGCACACCACAGAGGGCAAGACAGTTGAGACCGACCTCGTGATGTATGCCACTGGCCGTGTGCCAAACTCTGGCGGTCTTGGGTTGGAGGCGCTGGGCGTGGCACTGGATGACTTGGGTGCTATCAAGGTGAATGATGATTACCAGACCAATGTTGCCTCAATCTACGCTTTGGGCGATGTGACTAACCGCGTCAATCTGACCCCGGTAGCCACGGCAGAAGGCATGGCATTGGTTAACAAGCTGTATGCGAATAAAGCAGGCAAGGTGGATTATGAAAATATCCCCACTGCCGTGTTCAGCCAACCTAACATTGCCACGGTTGGGCTGAACGAAGCGGATGCGCGCGCCAAGTACCCTGATGATATCGACATATATAAATCAGTGTTCAAACCTATGAAAAATACGCTTGCCGGCATCAACGAAAAAACATTGATGAAGATGATCGTTGTCCGCAGTACAGACAAAGTCGTCGGCATGCATATGGTGGGGCCGGATGCTGGAGAGATCATCCAGGGCATGGCAGTGGCGATTCGTGCAGGTGCCACCAAAGCCGTGTTTGACTCGACTATAGGCATACACCCGACAGCCGCTGAAGAGTTCGTCACGATGCGCAAACCTGTTGCATAAGCTACCCGGTAGTAAAAAAGAAAAGGCCGTTTGTATCGCTACAAACGGCTTTTTTTAATTACTAGCACACAATTTAACTAAAGATTGCTGCCCTGCGAGGCGCTCTGGTATTGCCTCCCAGGGCAGCGATCTTAATCAATATGGAGGTCGGGGCTGGACTTAAACCAACGTAGAGAGAGTTGCAATCTCTCGCCTATTCACTCGGCCACCCGACCATTAAGCAGATTTACTGGCCTGCTTGAGACAAGCAAACTATAAAATAGATGCAGGAAAATAAATGCATCCTGCTACAAGTTTAAATGTACCTTATTTTTGTGAATGGAGAGCCACTTCCAAATTAAAATAGATATTTCCAGCTCATCGCTGCAGTGATGTCGGCATCCTGGCCGGCAGTCGCGATAAAGCTACTGGCATTGATCACATTTGATTGATTGAGTTTGTAATCAATTTCGGCCCCGATACGCACCCAATCCTGCTGCACGCTGTTGCCAGTCTGTTTCAGGTTAATCCCAATTCCAAGCGCATTAATATTTGCCTGATAGCTAGCGCCATGGCTGTCGAACCTGTGCACGGCTTCGCCATGGCCCATTAGCGTTACTTTCTCATTCAGGCTGTACTTTCCGGTCAGCCCCAGGCGAGCTTCCTGGGAAGTGTGGTTCTGGTCTCCAAAACTAGCAGGCGCTGAGCCGCCCCTCTCTTGATACGTATCCACATCAGAGCGGGTTACCGTATAAGCCAAGCGTGGTGTGAAATTCACTGGCCCAAGATAAAATGCATTCTGCCAATCAATCCTGCTTCTCACACTGTATACATTCACGTCTGTGCTGCCAGTTGAGGGTTGGGTGCCGCTGACGGCATAGCCCCGCTTGAGGTTTGCATCCCATTGCCCATAAGAGCCCAGTAGCGATGCCACCAGTGAAGTGTTTGGTAGCTTCCAGTCTATTTCTGCCAGACCATAAGTACCTTGAAGGCGGCTATGACCATTATTGGCCAGGTCGAGGTCTGCATGGCTGCTACCAACGCCAATGCCGACCATCACGGCATCCCCTGCCAAGCGATGGCAGGCGCCAACTTCAGCCATGCCAATATAGCCATTGGCTTGACGATAGACACGGCCAACATCTCCACTGACCCAACCACAGTTATCGCCATTGCCTATTGCGCTATCCATCAGCGTGCGGTGATGCGCACCATTCAGCATCGTGCCTGTCAGGCTGTCCATCTGGCCTGATAAGGCCAATGTCTGGCTGATACTATTACCCAGGTCACTAAGCCCAACAATACCGGAATCTGCGACATTACCAGTTGCCCTGGCAATAAAACCTTCAACATTGCCATTGCTATTCACCGCCCTGCCTACCACAGTGTTTCCATCTGCACTCACACCAGAAGCTTCAGATAACCTGACCAAGCCTGCCGTAGAAACATTCGATTGCGCAAGCCATGCTGTAAGCGATTGCATACCACCATTCTCTGTCCAGCGAAAAGCTATTTGATCGGAGGCTACTAAAGACCGACCAACCACGACATCCCCGGATGCGTTAACTGCTGTAGCGCTACTGGTCGTAGCGCCCGGAAGAAAACCCAGGCCTGTCATTGTGCCGCTGGAATTACTGCCAGAATTATCTAATACCCAGCGAAAAGCTTGCGGCCCCGCACCGGAAATAGACTCGCCAACGACAACATTTCCGCTGGCATTAACGCCGCTGGCATAAGATGAGGTATCGCTGCCAAGGAAGCCCAGGCCCCTCATCGTGCCGCCAGAAGGTGAACCTGAATTATCGACTTGCCATCGGTAAGCTTCGAATTGCCCGGTATTGTTGCGTGAAGAACCGATCACGACGTCACCCAAAGCGTTGGTGCCAAGGGCATAACTGTCATAGCCTCCTGGCAGCGAGCCCAGGGAGGTAATCGTAAATCCACCAGCATTGTCTGATACCCAGCGCACTGCCACATCGCCAACCCCTGGTTCATAGCTTTTGCCGACCATCACATCACCTGCATAGTTAATACCCTGGGCTGCACCTCCAACACCACCAGGTAAATAGGCAAGCTGGGTAAATGTGCCACCTGAGGGCGAGCCACTGTTATCTTTAACCCAGCGAAAGCCCGGTCCACCAGCTCCATCATCGTAATAGCCCACCACCACTGTGCCATTGGCATTAATGGCCGAAGGGATGGTTAACCTGTTCGGTGTGGAGAACAACAAGATGTTAGATGTACTACCATCAAAATTAAAAATACTACCCTGAAAAATATTTAAGTCGTTTGCACCAAAACCAATCGCATGCAATCCGTCTGCTGATATACCAGTCATATAACTTTCCAAATAACTGGTACCGGGAAACCCGGTTGGATAAACGCCATCTGCGTGAGCATGGCCTGCAAAAACAATACCGAAATACAATATTCCGGCAGAAACAGATCTATTCATATGATGTCCAGGCCTTGATAAAAATTATTAGTGGCCAAAGGATAAGTAGAAATTCGCGTCGGACTCACACTGAGCAGTGTGCCTGGAAACCGCATGGTTGCTTGTTCACAACGAATCGCTTGGTAAAGCTATTACCGGCACGAACGGGGATATTCTTAAGCCAATGAAGGAGAGAATCACCTCTCAGTTCTTGCGTGTCACAGACTTGAGCAGCAGCAAAAATAGGCTAGATAGGATTGTTTACTTCAGCCTTTCAACCATCACAAGTTTATCGCCTTCCTCAGTGCCAATAAGCGCGGGCCTGCTGGATGACTTCAATGCCAGCGGGCATTGGTAAAACTCAGTAATAGCCAAAAGTGATTCGCCAGATTTAATCCGGCGGACAAGTTCTTTCTTCAGCTCCAAATCATCAGGCTCTTCGCTACGGATGAAGTCCTTGATGTGGTCACGGCCGGTGAATTCTATTTCTGTATGTAGCGTTGGTTTCAAGTTAATTAATGCTCTCGTTATATCAAGCACGTTAAGAAAATATCTAGGGGAATCCTAAGCTGTTAAAAGGATAACAATACTTGTATTTACAAAGTCTTTCTTGGGCAGTCGCTGACTATAAATCAAAGTCTGGAATTTCTGCTGGCGGTGCAATACGCTGTGCATGAGCCTTAAGAAACATATCAATAATATCGTATTCCGTATGCATATTTTTAGGTTTGGCGGCCTGATAAAATTTGATCCACAACGTATCTGAAGACTTACCAATTTCATCCTTCAATATGTAGTGTGAAGGATCGTTAGTGAAGAAAATTTGATTAGCACTAACTGGGGCTTTTTATTATCATTTCACCACAAGAATGCCGTAGCTGAATTTAATAGGTACGGATTGCATATCTACCTTCCATTTTATTTGTCCGTTTACCCATAAATTTGGCGACTTTTATTCCAGTTGCAGTTATCTCACCATAAAATTTATCGGCTTCGACATTCCTGCCTATACTAAAATTTAAAATTAGAACTCCTAAATCTGTCTTTAATTCAATATCTCTTCCTGTACCAAATAAGCCACCAGACTCAACTGCCACTGTTTGAATCCGCGATAATGGCAACGTCATTTCTATACCTCTCTCATCAGGTGCGATCACATACAAAGTGTCATTAGTTAGAACGAAGAAGCGTGTGTTGTAAGAAGCAAATGCACTTTGTAATGAGGTCATTGCAAATGCACCAGAGATTTGATCAATAACATTTGCAGGATTTACACCCAAGCTTTCCATTTTCTCATTACTCAACACTGCACCAGCGTAAGCAGGGATAGTAATCAATAGGCATAGTGAAAAGAGCATTCCATATATGACTTGAATCAGCGCCCGATTAAATTTTCCCATCACTTAACTCCTTTTCCTTTAAAGGTAGAAGCGTCCGCACTTTGTGCTTACCTTCGTCTGAATTATCTTTCACCATTGTGCTAACAGACTCTCTTACACCTTCCTTTATCAAACCAGAATATAGCGTTTCTCCGGTTGCAGCTTTACCAGGCTGGAACATAAACATTAAGAATGCAATATCGGTGTCCACTTCTATCTTCGCCATTTTTCCGAATAGTGAGCTAGTACGTACAATCTCCACACTTTTGATTTTTGATAATGGCAAAACAACCTCTATACTCGGGCCATCTTCATCAATGACATATAGCGATTCATTGGTTAAAACAACGTTACGCTTCAACAACCCAATCCAATGTGTGTAGTGGGAAGTAACTCCGTAATAAGTAACTAACTGGGTCTTGAGCTCTGATGGTGAAATTCCTAAAGCTTGTAGTTGTTGATCGCTGAGTTGTTCTCCAGCTAAAGCAGATTTGCTTGTAAAGATAAACAGTAATAAAGCTGACAAGATAACTAGATACAGATTATTTTTATGCATATTGACCTTATTTCTTAGGCTATTGGCATCGTTGAAAAGCAAAGACCATTTTCTATATTGTGCCATTTTGCTGCCTGTCAGATAGTTAATTAGTTCTAATATACAACATTAGTGTGTTACGGTTTAATAATAAAAAAGCCACCGAAAGGTGGCTTAAGTTGTTGTTACTTATAATTATTCTGGTGGCCCCTCTGTGAGTCGAACACAGTACCAACGGATTATGAGTCCGCTGCTCTAACCAAGCATGAGCTAAGGGGCCGAAAAACGTATTATAGTTTTAGTCTTGCCCTGTCTCAAGGAAGCTGCGCAGACGTTCGGAGCGTGTTGGATGACGCAGCTTACGTAGTGCTTTGGCTTCTATTTGACGAATACGCTCACGCGTGACATCGAACTGTTTGCCTACCTCTTCCAGCGTGTGGTCAGTATTCATTTCAATACCGAAACGCATACGCAGCACTTTTGCTTCACGAGCGGTCAGCGACTCTAGCACTTCCTTAGTCGCATCGCGCAGGCTGGCGTACACGGCAGCATCTACCGGGGCCAGTGTGGCGTTATCTTCAATGAAATCGCCGAGATGTGAGTCATCGTCGTCACCAATCGGTGTTTCCATGGAGATCGGCTCTTTGCTGATCTTGAGGATTTTGCGGATTTTGTCTTCCGGCATTTCCATCTTTTCAGCCAGTGTTGCTGGATCAGGCTCCAAGCCTGTCTCTTGCAGGATCTGGCGGCTGATACGGTTCATCTTGTTGATGGTTTCGATCATGTGCACCGGGATACGGATGGTACGCGCCTGATCCGCAATCGAGCGGGTAATAGCCTGGCGGATCCACCATGTTGCGTAGGTAGAGAATTTGTAGCCACGGCGGTATTCAAACTTGTCCACGGCTTTCATCAGGCCGATATTGCCTTCCTGGATCAGATCCAGGAACTGCAAGCCACGGTTGGTGTATTTCTTGGCAATCGAGATCACCAGACGCAGGTTGGCTTCGATCATTTCGCGCTTGGCACGACGGGCACGTGCTTCACCCGTGGTCATTTGCTTGTTGATGTCTTTGAGCTCTTTGATCGGGATACCGACGCGGGCTTGCAAGTCCAGCAGGCGTTGTTGTTGATCCACGATGGAGTGCTTGAAGCGCTCCAGCTTTTCAACATAAGGCTTGCTCGAAGCGAGCTCACCAGCCAGCCAGTCCAGGTTGGTTTCATTGCCCGGGAATACCTTGATGAAATGGGTACGTGGCATGCTGGATTTATCTACGCAGAATTCCATCACCTTACGCTCGTGGCCACGCACTTCTTCGACCATATCGCGCACGGTGCTGCACAGTGCTTCAACCTGTTTGGCTGAGAAACGGAAGGCAGTGAGCTCTTCCAGAATCAGGCTTTGCAGCTTTTGGTATTCTTTATCTTGTGAGCCGCTTTTTTCCAGAATCACTGTCATTTTCTGATGTGATTCGCGAATGACGGCAAAGCGGGTCAGTACTTCTTCTTTTAGCTTGGCTAAAGCCTCGGCAGAGATAGCGGCTGCTTTTGCGCCGTCATCGTCTTCCTCATCTTCTTCGTCGATTTCTTCATCATCAGCGCCTTCAGCTTCGACTGCCATGGGTTCAACCATGCCAACATCCGAATCAATCAGGCCGTCGACCAAATCATCCACACTCAGTTCGTCACGCTCAACCTTATCCACCATCGCCAGCAGGTCGGCAATGGTTGTGGGACAGGCGGCAATCGCTTGTACCATGTGCTTGAGGCCATCTTCAATGCGCTTGGCAATCTCGATTTCGCCTTCACGCGTAAGCAGGTCCACTGTACCCATTTCGCGCATATACATACGCACCGGGTCAGTTGTACGGCCAAACTCGGAATCTACAGTTGAAAGCGCCTGCTCGGCTTCTTCCACAGCGTCTTCATCGGTGACTGGTGGTGGTGCATCCGACATCAGCAATACTTCAGCGTCAGGGGCTTCTTCGTACACCTGGATGCCCATGTCGTTGATCATGCCGATAATGCCGTCTATCTGTTCAGAATCCTGAACATCATCGGGTAAGTGGTCATTGATCTCAGCATAGGTAAGGTAGCCGCGCTCCTTACCGAGGACTATCAGTAGCTTTAACCGGGTGCGGCCATCTGCAGCCTGCACCTCTTTGTCGTTCACTTGTTCGTTTTGCTGATCTCTATCTTTATCTTTCGCCATGCGCGACCTCTATCCCCTGAACCTAATATGTGGTTACGGAAAAACCCAGTATTATACCTTAAAACTACACACTATTTTTAGTACCATTGACCATAGATTTAGTACCCATCGATTTGAGCAGGGCTCTTTCCTGCTCGGTCAGTTCACTTAAGCTTTTCTCTTTCAGTTTATCCAGCAACACGGAATGACCGCGTTGCGTATACATCTCTATTAAGTGCTTGCGCGCGCCCTGGAATTCAAGAGCGATGTCCAAACTTTCGTCCAGCAGATGCAATTCCCGTTCCATCTCACGCATGATGCGCCCGTCCACCTTGCCTTCCAGGCTATGCAAAATGGCGCCAGGCTTGGAGTTTGGATAAGCAAGCGCGGCTTCTAGCGACACTTTCACCAGCACATCCTCTTCGCTACTGCCCATGGCCCATGCTAGGTCTTCTGCGCTAGCCAGTGCGGGCTGCATCAATAGCATCAATACAAACCTGCGCTGCAGGGACATGGTGGTACGCGCTTGTCGCGGCATAGATTTTTGCTGGCGTTGCGGGCTGGGCATCTTGATCATGCCGCGAATCTCATCCAATGATACATCCGCCAGCTCTGCGATCCGCTTGCTTAACAGCAGGCTCAATCTTGGTGCCTGAATCTGCTTGAGGATGGGCTCTGCCTCGTTCAGGAACTGCACCTTGTCTTCCTGTGACTGCAATGGGTTTTCTGCACTTAGGTACTGCACAATGTATTGAGACAATGGCAAGGCCGTTTTCATTGCATCTTCAAACGCTTCTTTGCCGAATTCCCTGACATAACTATCGGGGTCATGCTCATTTGGCAGAAACAGAAAGCTCAAGCGCAATCCATCCGTGAGTGCCGGCAATGCATTCATCGCTGCACGCCATGCAGCCTTCTTGCCTGCATTATCGCCATCAAAACAGAATACGATATTGTCAGTTTGGTGCATGAGCTTGGTGATATGAAAAGGCGTCGTCGCCGTACCGAGTGCAGCTACCGCATACTCAATCCCGTATTGCGCCAGCGCCACCACATCCATATAGCCTTCGACTACCAACACACGGTCGGCAGCGCGTATCGCGCTGCGCGCCAGAAACACACCATATAATTCATGACCCTTTTGAAACAGCGGAGTTTCCGGTGAGTTGTAATACTTAGGGGTATCTTTCGCATCGGACCGAGCTGCTTCAGCAGCCGTTCCGCCGGGGAGGGCCCCTGCGGCCCCAGGGTCTATCACTCGCCCACCAAAGCCGATGACCTGGCCTTTCTGGTCATGGATAGGGAACATCACTCTATCCCTGAAGCGGTCATAACGCCGCCCCTGTTCGTTTTCCACGACCAGGCCAACTGTCTGCAATACATCGGAATCGTAGTTCTGAAAGACCTCGGCCAGATTCTGCCAGCCGGATGGTGCATAACCCATTTGAAAACGCGCAGCGACCTGGCCGCTTAATCCACGCGCTTTCAGATAATCTATGGCACGCGGCGACTTTTTGAGCTCGCCGCGGTAATAATTCAATGCCTGTTGCAGCACCTCCTGCATGCCGGGAAGCGCTTTTTGCTGGGCATGCTGTTCCGCACTTACTTCCCGCGTTTCCTGCGGGACGATCATCCCCACCATCTTGGCCAGGTCGTTCACCGCCTCGACAAAACTCAGGCCCTGGTACTCCATGAGGAAACTAATCGCTGTACCGTGCGCACCACAACCAAAACAATGGTAAAACTGCTTGGTAGGGCTGACCGTGAAGGACGGTGATTTTTCGTTGTGGAACGGGCAACAGGCAGAGTAGTTAGCGCCTGCTTTCTTTAAGGGCACGCTTTTATCAACTACGTCGACGATATCAACGCGGTTGATGAGCTCCTGAATAAAGCTATCCGGGATCATGCAGTAGTGATGATTAAACTGAGAATTATTGAGTGAGAAGGCGGCGCGTAAGAGTGGCTCATTTCAAAAATTCACAATCCCTTCTCAACAATTTAAGTTTGATGCGCTGAGTCGTACTACAGGCATGATAATTTAAGCTGTCAAAACAAAAAAGGAGCTTTGAGCTCCTTTTGATTCTGCTTACTTATTTATTTTTACTTAGTGATTCACTGGCTTTAATTGCAAATCTTATTATAGATACGCTTACTGCTTAGGCACTCAATCTTGTCTTGATTTGGCCTGAGATTTTACCCATGTCAGCACGCCCAACTACCAGCGGCTTGACTGCAGCCATCACTTTGCTCATATCCTTGATACCCGCAGCGCCAGTATCAGCCACTACTTTCTCGATGATTGCACTGACTTCATCTTCCGTCAGTGCTTGCGGGAGATACTCCTGCAATACACCAACTTCAAACTTTTCAACATCTGCCAGATCGTGACGATTGGCGGCTTCGTACTGTGAGATTGAATCGCGGCGCTGCTTGAGCATTTTTTCTATCGCCTCGACCACTTGTGTGTCGTCGAGCTCGATACGCTCATCTACTTCACGCTGCTTGATGGCTGAAAGCAACAACCTGATTGCACCCAAACGCGCACTTTCTTTAGCGCGCATTGCGTTTTTCATATCTTCAGAGATACGCGCTTTCAACGACACAGCAGACTCCAACAACTAAAACTAGTACAGTTTTGGAGCGAGTGTTTGATTGCGGATACGGCGATAGTGACGCTTAACAGCAGCTGCAGCTTTACGCTTGCGCTCCCAGGTTGGCTTCTCGTAGAATTCACGAGCGCGCAGGTCGGTCAACAGGCCAGTCTTCTCAATCATGCGCTTGAAGCGGCGAAGGGCTACGTCAAACGGCTCATTTTCTTTTACACGTACACTAGACATTCGGTCTCTCTTTAGCTTAAATTTGTGGTCGAAATTGCGGAAAAGTTTGCTATTCTAGCGGCTCATTAGCAATTTATCAACGTTTATGTGATTAATTTCACTAGTATTTAATGTAGCGCTTCTTTCAATTTGACCAAATTTAGTCGATCTTTCTTAGTGGTAGTAACCCAATGATAGTGTTAGGAATTGAATCATCCTGCGATGAAACCGGTATCGCCATTTATGATACCGAACGCGGCCTGCTGTCGCACGCATTGCACTCACAAATCGAGATGCATGCGGAATACGGTGGCGTAGTGCCAGAGCTGGCCTCACGCGACCATATTCGCCGCGCCCTGCCGCTCACACAGATCGTGCTGGATCAGGCACAGCTCACATTGAAATATATTGACGGTATTGCCTATACCCAGGGGCCCGGTCTTTCTGGCGCATTGCTTGTCGGCACCAGCATTGCCGAGGCGCTGGCATTTACGCTGAATGTACCAACCGTCGGCGTACACCACCTGGAAGGCCATTTGCTGGCACCATTACTGGAAGAAAATCCCCCTCAATTTCCTTTTGTAGCGCTGCTGGTATCCGGTGGGCATACCCAGCTAATGCGAGTGACTGGCATAGGCGATTATGAGCTGCTTGGTGACACCCTGGATGACGCTGCTGGTGAAGCTTTTGATAAAACAGCCAAGCTGCTTGGGCTGGGCTATCCCGGCGGGCCGGCAGTCGCCAAATTGGCAGCGCAGGGCAAAGCAGGTAGATTCAAGTTACCGAGACCTTTACTGAATAGCGGCGATTTGAATTTCAGCTTTAGCGGATTAAAGACTGCAGTACTGACACTGGCTAATAGCAACGACAAAGACGAACAGACCAAGGCGGACATTGCTTATGAGTTCCAGGAAGCCGTCACCGAAATACTGACCATTAAATGCATGGCTGCCTTACGGCAAACAGGGCTTGATAACCTCATCGTCTCCGGTGGAGTAGGTGCTAACAAGCGCTTGCGGGAACAACTGAATGCCGCCACTAAACGCAAGCTTTGCAAAGTGCATTATCCACGCCTGGAATTCTGTACTGACAACGGCGCCATGATTGCTTTTGCCGGTGCCATGCGCATGCAGAATGCGCAACAGGGAAACCACAGTTTTACGGTAAAACCACGCTGGGATTTAAGCGAGCTGCAAACGCCCTAGCGCTTGAATATCTAAATTACTTAGACGCCACATTTTTGCCAAACCCTGCTTCAGTGCCATCCAACAATTTGCGGATATTGCTGCGGTGCCGCCAGACCAGCAACACGCTCAAAGCCAGAGTCGTCCACACATAATCGATATATCCCGGCATCAGAAAGTAAGCATAGATCGGCGCCAATGCAGCAGCGGTGATGGCCGCCAATGATGAAAAGCGCGTTGCTGCAAATACCAGTACCCACGTCACCAAGGCAGCCAGCCCTAACCAGGGAGAAAATACCAGCATCACTCCCAGCGCAGTCGCCACGCCCTTACCGCCTTTGAAGCGATAGTAAATTGGGTACAAATGCCCAAGAAATACTGCCAGCGCCACCGCACAAACCTCCCACATCAGTAAGCCAGCACGCAGCGCCAGCCACACGGCAATCCAACCCTTGAGCGCATCGCCCAGCAATGTGAGCGCTGCAGCCGCTTTTTTACCGCTGCGCAGCACATTGGTAGCGCCTGGGTTACCGGAGCCTGTGGTTCGCGGGTCGGGCAGGCCAAAGGCACGGCACACCAGAATGCCAAATGAAACCGAGCCCAGCAGGTAGGCGGCCAAGATAAATAGCAGGCTCAGTACGCGCAAGCCCAGAAAATTTAAACCATCAAAATCAAACCATGCCATCACAGATGCTCTAAAATCTTTAAAGTAACAATTCTAAACTATAAGTCCCCGCTCAGTAGCGGTGGCAGCTAAAGGTTTCAGCATGGACATCATTTTCTTGAGCGAAGTCAAAGTACAAACCAAACTCGGCGTACCTGAGTGGGAACGCATGGTGGAGCAAACCATCATCCTCGACCTCGAAATCGCCATGCCCAACAGCAGCTCATGCCAGACCGACGACATCACCGACACCATAGACTACGGCATCGTCGTTGCGCGCATTCGCCAGACGTTAGCAGAGCGCAGCTTTAAACTGGTAGAAGCCCTTGCAGAACATCTCTGCCAGATCATCCTCACCGAATTTGGTGCGCCATGGGTGAAGATCAAAGTGGCCAAGCCGGGCATATTGCCGGGGTTAAAGGCATTGGGTGTAGTGATTGAACGAGGTAGCAAGGTTTAAGTTGCCAAATAGATGCCCTGTGAGGCAATACCAGAGAGGTTCACAGGGCATCAATATATCTCATCCCCTCGGATGATGCACCGAATGTAACTGCTTCAACCTTTCCCTCGCCACATGGGTGTAAATCTGCGTAGTAGAAATATCTGAGTGACCCAACAGCATCTGCACTACCCTCAGATCCGCCCCATGATTCAGCAGATGCGTAGCAAACGCATGCCTTAACACATGCGGGGACATGTGTTTGTTGATACCCGCCAATAGCGCATAGCGCTTGATGAGATACCAGAATGCTTGACGCGTCATGGCGCTGCCACGCTGGGTAACGAACATGCTATCGCTCAGGCGTTTTTCGAGGATCCGCGGACGTCCTTCGTTTAGGTAACGCGATATCCAGTCAACCGCGACTTCCCCCATCGGGACTAGGCGTGTCTTGCTGCCCTTACCGGTGACCCGTACCACCCCTTCACTCAGGCTGACTTCTGTCACTTTCAAGCCAACCAGTTCCGAGACTCGCAAGCCACTGGCATAGAGGATTTCCAGCATGGCCCTGTCACGCAAGCCGATTGGGTCATTCAGGTCTGGTGCATTAAGCAAAGCGACTACGTCATCCTCACTCAGACTTTTAGGCAAGGATCGCGGTAATTTGGGCGACTCGATTTGCAGGGTAGGGTCAACACTCATCTTGTTTTCGCGTAAGGCAAAGCGGTACAAGCGCCGCAGGCTAGCGATTAATCTGCTAATGCTCCGCGGCTTGCTGGTCGGGAAGCGAAAGGCCAGGTATTGTTGGATGTCGGCCTGCTCGACTTGCAGCAAGGATTTTTCGCTAGCCTTTTGCACCCAGGCCGAGAATTGCTCGAGATCCTGCCGATAACTATCGAGTGTGTTGCGAGCAAGGCCTTCTTCCAGCCAGATGCGATCAATAAAATCATCTAGCAATACCTGGCTGGCTTCGCTCATTTATTACCCGGATGACTGGCTGCTTGCTCATGGTCCAGCAGCCACTGCTTGACCGCCAGGCCGTTCTCCTTACCCTGCATAAAGCCACCCAAGCCGTTTTTGGCGACCACACGGTGGCAGGGAATAAACAGCGGCACCTGGTTAGCACCACACACATTCGCAACAGCGCGTGAGCCTGAGCTTACTCTCTCAGCCAACTCACCATAACTCAGGGTCTGGCCTGCAGGGATAGCGGCAATAGCCCGCCAAACGCGCTTCTGGTATGGCGTGCCTTTGACGGCATATGGTATATCCAGTGGAGATGTGGGATCGTTTAAATACTGCTTTATCTGCTTGGCTATTTCCTGCACGAAAGGTTGGGATGATTGTTTTTCTGCCTGCTTGCCGGCAATCAGCGTAATTTCGGTCAAGAAGTCATCTTGCGCATGGATGCCGATTGCCCCAAAAGGCGCAGGAATGATCGCGTCATAGCCCTTTTCTATATGGTCTTTTTCCATAGCATTATCATAGCCTAAATAAAAACGACGGAAATAAAAAAAGCCCCAGACCGAAATCTGGGGCTCTTTAAGACAATGCAGGAGCTTATTCGGCTGCTGCTGGCGCTGCCACTTCAGGCGCCATGATTTCTTTTTCACGCGCTTGCAGCTTTTCCTTGATACGTGCAGATTTACCTGAACGCTCACGCAGGTAGTAAAGCTTGCTACGGCGTACATCACCACGGCGCTTCACTTCGATGCTGGCGATCAATGGTGAATGCGTCTGGAATGTACGTTCCACGCCTTCACCGGATGAAATCTTGCGCACGATGAAAGATGAATTCAAACCGCGGTTGCGGATTGCAATGACAACACCTTCATAAGCCTGTACGCGCTTGCGTGTACCTTCAACCACGTTCACACCAACCACTACGGTGTCACCTGGGGCGAAGTTAGGAATGGTCTTGCCTAGACGGGCAATCTCTTCCTTTTCCAACATTTCAATAATATTTGCCACTTTTCGTGCTCCTTCTAGTTTTGCGAATCTTGTTCCTGCACTTTAAAACTTATGAGTCGTGAGACTCTGAATCAAGTTCCTTGAGCAGCCGAGATTCCTCTTTTGACAACGACCTTGCGGCCAATAAATCGGGACGTTTATCCCGAGTTCTTTGCAACGACATCTTCAGACGCCATTGCTTGATCTTTGCATGGTTACCGGACATCAATACTTCCGGCACCTTGTCTCCTGCATATTCTTCCGGGCGCGTATAGTGCGGGCAATCCAGCAAGCCATTCACGAATGAATCTTCAGCCGCAGAATCCGCATCACCCAGACTGCCAGGTAATTGCCTGATAATCGCATCCATCAGCACCATGGCGGGCAACTCACCGCCGGACAACACATAATCACCTATAGAATACTCTTCATCCACCAAGCGGTCCAACAGGCGCTGATCGACACCTTCATATCGGCTAGTCAGCAATACCAGGCCTTGTTCGCCTGCCAGCTGCATCACTATCTCATGTGTCAGCGGTTTGCCGCTTGGTGAGAGGTGTATTACCTTCGGCTGTGATACGCCTGCCGTTTGCTGTCGCGCTTTCGCGGCTTGTACCGTTTTTTCCAGCGGCTCCACCAGCATCACCATGCCGGGGCCGCCGCCGTAGGGTCTATCATCAACCGTACGGTGATTATCAGTTGTAAAATCACGCGGATTCCACAACGATAATGCATAAATTTTGTTATCTAATGCTCTTGCTGTAATACCTTGCTTGCTGATTGCATCGAACATCTGTGGAAACAATGTGACCACATCGAACTGTATCTGCGGCTTCTTTGAGTCTACGCTCAAAACTCTGCATCCCAGTCAACCAGCATTTTCTTATCTGCCAGGCTTACTTCAATCACCACCTGGTCGATAAACGGAATCAGTCGTTCCCGTCCATCTGCTACATCTTTTACGACAATCACGTCGTTGGCACCGGTCTCAAATACTTCAGTGATCAGCCCGAAATCAACATCCTGCTGATTCTTCACATTCAGGCCTATCAGGTCAGACCAGTAGTATTCGCCTTCATCTGCCTCTGGGAACTGCTCACGCGGCACGGCAACATGTTTACTCTTGAACGAGAGGGCGGTGTCCCTGTCGTCTATACCCTTGAGCTTCACCAGCAAAGTATCGGTATGAATCTTGACCGTTTCAACCTTGTACTTTTGCCATGGTGTATTTTTGATACCGGGTTGCGTGGAATTATCATCACGGCCCAGCCACCAATCAGGGTAATCCAGCAGACTATCAATCGCTTCAGTGCTGGGCTGTACTTTAAGCCAGCCAAAAATGCCATATGGGGCGACTATGCGCCCCATCACTACCATCTCGCTCACAGCGTACCCAATCTACACAGCACTATATTCATGCCACCCGCACGCTCGTTTGAGCGTAGCGAGGAGGATAAATTAAGCAGCTGGTTCGTCAGGTGTAACTTCAGCAGCTGGTGCTTCAGCTTCAACTGCTGGAGCTTCTGCTTCTGCAGCCTTGGCAGCAGCTTCAGCTTCTTTTGCAGCTTGCTTGGCTGCGGCAGCTTCTTCAGCTTCCTTCGCAGCAGCGGCATCAGCAGCAGCTTTCGCATCGGCAGCAATCTTAGCCTCAACAGCAGCCTTGGCATTCGCTACCTTGGCAGCTTCTTTTGCACGCTTTGCAGCTGCAACTTCAGGGCCTTGGGCATCTTGCTTAACCAGACGCGCTACGCACTCAGACAACTGAGCACCATTGCTACGCCAGTGAGTGATACGCGCTGTATCAAGGCGCAGGCCTTCTTGACCTTCTTTAGCCAGTGGATTGTAAAAGCCAACGCGCTCAATAAAGCGGCCGTCGCGACGATTACGTGAATCTGCAACCACTACGCTGTAGAAAGGGGTTTTCTTCGCGCCACCGCGGGCCAGTCGAATGATTACCATATATGTGTTCTCTAATCAGTTTTTACAGAAAGGGGCGGATTTTACGTTATTTTTGAATACTTTGGCAAGGTAAATATGCGCAAAACCCAAATTTTGCTGCTCAGGCATGGCTTTGATACCTGGTAGGGTCTGGCAGCCCTGCTGCTGCAAAGCCTTCCCTGCGAAAACGGCATGAATCGCACAACCCACAGGCATGGCCTGCGGCATCGGCCTGGTAGCAGGAAACGGTCATGCCGTAGTCAACCCCCAGCGCACTGCCCTGCTTGATGATCTCGGCTTTCGTCATATCAATTAAAGGGGCGTGGACTGTAATGGTTTTACCTTCTACCGCGCTTTTGGTAGCAAGGTTGGCCATGCGCTGAAAGGCCTGCACGTACTCGGCGCGACAGTCTGGATAGCCTGAATAATCCAAGGCATTTACGCCGATAAAAATATCCTGTGCACCCAATACCTCGGCCCAGGCCAATGAAAGCGACAGCATGATGGTATTGCGTGCAGGCACATAAGTGACCGGGATGCCCTCAGTCGGACTTTCTGGAACATCGATAGCAGAATCAGTGAGTGCTGAACCACCGAACATGGACAAATCCAGCTTGACAGTGCGATGTGTGGCGGCACCTAATGCCTTGGCTACGTTCTCTGCAGCTACAAGTTCGGCAACATGGCGTTGATGATAATCCAAGCTCAGGCAGTAGCATTCATAACCTTGACTGCGGGCGATAGCGAGCACAGTCGCTGAATCAAGCCCCCCCGATAAAAGCACTACCGCCTTCTTACCGACCGTGCTCATTTGCCTGCTACCTCGCCCCAGAGAATCTTATGCAGTTGTACCTGCATGCGCACCGGCAGTTTGTCCTGCAATATCCATTCAGCCAGGTCGGCTGGATTCACATCCTTGTATACGGGCGAAAACAGTACATTACATTTTTTACCGAGAGAGTGTTCATTAAGCATCTGTTTTGCCCAGTCATAATCGGCACGATCACACAGCACAAACTTCACTTCATCATGCGGCTTGAGCCTGTCCAGGTTAGTCCAGACATTATTTTCCAGCTCACCCGAGCCTGGTGTTTTTACGTCAAGGATCACAGCAACACGCTCGTCTACACCTGTAGTATCGATCGCACCGCCAGTTTCCAGTGATACTTGATATCCGGCATCACAAAGTTGCTCTAGTAGTACCAAGCACTTTTTCTGAGCTAATGGCTCGCCACCCGTAACTGTGACATACCCCGCGCCATACTCAGCGACACGCGTCATGATGTCCGCAATCTCCATATTCTGGCCGCCTTTGAAAGCATAAGCCGTATCGCAATATACACAGCGCATGGGGCAACCCGTGAGGCGCACGAATACTGTCGGCAAGCCTACCCGGGATGATTCGCCCTGTAGCGAATGGAAAATCTCATGAACGCGTAATGTCATGGGGATGCCACTAAATCTAGAAATGTGTTGGGGGCATCATTATACCCCCAGAATATAGACTAGCCTTACAGGGAGGTTTTAGCCAACCTTAAAAGGACTATTTCTTGATGGAGTCGAGAACAGCAAGCCTGCTTTTGGCTTTTGGTGCAACTTCGCTCGCGGGATACTTGGCCAACAAATCGCGCAAAGTCTTTTTTGCGCCATCTATATCAGCCAATTGAATCTGTGAGTTCGCAACATTGAATGCCGCATCAGGAGCTTTAGGGCTATCGGGGAACTGCCTGAGCAGCTTTTGCTGCGTGGCAATCGCTGCATTGTAATTCTTGAGTGAAAACTGGGCATAGCCTAATGCGTATTGGGCATCCGGGGCACGACTGCTGATGGGATAGGTTTGCAGGAACTTACCAAACGCTTCAAACGCTTCTTTGTGCTTGCCTGCACGACTCAATGTTTGCGCAGCTTCATAATCTTTGACTTCTCCGGCATTTTCAATGGCGGCTACCGCGGTTGAATTCGCTACCGGTATATCAGTTGTTGAGGTCGCAGGTGCGCCGCTCTCCAACTTGCGTATACGGCCATCTACATCCGTATACAAATCCTTCTGGCGTTGCTGGGCGCTATCAATATTATGATTGGCGATCTCCAGTTGGCCTTTGACATTACTTAACTCTTGATTGAGCCGATCTATCTGGTTCAATAAATCCAGCATACCCTGGCCTTTGATCGCAGCTTCAAGTGCTGCGATACGCTGTTCCAGAGCCTGCTGGTTTTTCTTGATTGTGTCCTGCGTGGCCTGATTCTGGCTGTCGGTTTTTTTCTGCAACTCCTGTATTTGCTTGCGTGCCTCGTCGTCGCCGAACAAAGCGTACGCATGCTGAGACAAGCTCAACAAAAAAATCCCTGCCAGAACCAGATTACGCATGAAGATTACTCGCCGTCGTAAACGATATCAACGCGACGATCTTTGTCGGCCGCGCCAGTGACTTTTTCTTCACCAAAGCTCACAGTTTCGATCTGCTTGTCTTGTACGCCAATGACGTTCAACACTTTCTTAACTGCTACAGCACGACGTTGACCCAGTGACAGGTTGTATTCGCGGCTGCCGCTTTCATCAGTATTACCTTGCAATACTACTTTTGCACTGCCATTAGCCAACAGGTATTTAGCGTGCGCTTCTACCAATGGACGGTATTCAGCTTTCACTTCATCTTTGTCAAAATCGAAATACACGCTGCGCTTTGACAGGATATTGTTAGGATCTTTAAGTGGATTAACGCTCAGGTCAGACTGGCTGGCACCAGAAGTTGATGCTGAATCATCCACCTTGGCAGTTGATTGCGAAGTAGCGCTTTTGTCTTCAACCGCTGGCGCAGGGGTGTCTTTAACAGCCTTACTTGAGCAAGCTGCCAACATCATTGCCAACAATGCACTCATTAATAAACGTTTATTCATTTTTCTCTCCTTAAAATACATCAATAAAATCCAAAATTAAAACAAAAGTAGAACTACACAATCAACATGGATTCGACACTACTGAACCCACAAATTTAGTACATATTTACTACAAATTAATTAGCAGCAGGGCCCCAGGCAGGCTCACGCACATCGCCACCAGTCTCACTCAAACGCTGTTTAACACGACCATCTACCGAAACTGCAGCCAAGGTACCGCGACCATTCACGGTAGTGGCATAAAGTATCATGCGGCCATTAGGCGCAAAGCTGGGCGCCTCGTCTCGCGATGTATCACCTAATACCTGCACCTGACCTGTCGCAATGTCCTGCACAGCTACACGGAACTTACCCTGATCCTGACGAATGTAAGCCAAAGATTTACCATCTGAGGAAACACGAGGGCTCACCACATAGCCACCTTCAAAAGTCACGCGCTTAACATCACCGCCGGATGACGCAACACGGTAAATCTGCGGGCTACCGCCACGGTCAGAGGTAAAGTAAATCGACGCCCCATCCGGCGACCATACCGGCTCGGTATCAATGGTACTGCTCTTGATTAATGGCTGCAGGCCTGTGCCATCTGCATTAATTGTATATATCTGCGAGTTGGCGCCGTACGTTAACACAATCGCCAATCTTTTTCCGTCTGGTGACCATGATGGCGCACTATTATTACCTTTAAAGTTCGCCAATACATAGCGCTGCCCGGAAACCAGTGACTGCACAAAAATCACCGGCTTTTTCTTCTCGAAGGAAACATAAGCGAGTTTTGTGCCATCCGGTGACCAGGTCGGTGAAATGATAGGCTCGTTAGATGAAACCACTGTCTGTGGATTAAAGCCGTCAGCATCAGCCACCTGCAGGGAATAGCGCTTGTTAGCCTTGGCTATATAAGTGATGCGCGTAGCAAATACGCCCTTTTCACCCGTTAGCTTTTCATAAATCACATCGGCAATCTTGTGTGCAGTCGTACGCAGTTGTGCCGGGGTGATGTTGTATTCCAAGCCTGCCAACTGGTTTTGCTTGAGCACATCCATCAAGCGGAATGAAACCTTAAGACGATTACCGGGCAACACTTCTATATTCCCCACCGTGAGTGCCTGCGCTTGTATGGCTGCCCATTCTGCGTATTTCACTTCAGTAATATCATGCGGCTGATTGGCTACACCACGTGTCTCCAACACACGAAACATCCCGCTACGCCGCAGATCGGCACCAATAATGGTCGCAATGCTATCTTGCTGGGCAAGATTGGGCACATTAGCAGGCTGAGCGAATGGCACAATGGCAATTGGTATTTGTTGCGCTGCGCCGCCGACAATCTCGATATTGAGCTCGGCATTGCTGGCGAGAGGCATGAATAAAACCAGTAATGTGAAAAGTCTGTAGATTTTTGTCATCAGGAATTTTTTTGAGATAGAGACTTTTAAGACAATAAAGTTATGCAAAGTTCCCTTATGCAAACAAGGCTATTTTAACAACTAGTTGCCATCGTTCGGGCGAAATTTTAATTTTAAATCACGAAACTGGCTAAATAAGGCAGGATCCTTGGGCACAGGAAGGGGCTGGGACAAAACAATGGCACGTTCTACAGCCGCATCGCAGGCAGCCATTCCGCTACCTTTCAACAGCTTTGGCTCACCAATAACATCGCCCGTGGGGATCAAGCTGATAGCAAATTGCAGCTCAGGGTTGCCGGTACCGCATAGCTCTTTATTCACATTACCGCGAATTTTGCTGCTGATCTGGCTGATGTATTTTTCAATCTCACCCGCGCTTGCCTGACTGTTTTTGGAGCCAGCAACAGCCTCCTGCTTCTGGTTTGAATGCTGCTCAACCTTGCTGTCTTCAGCCAGCAATTGCTGCTGCAACTTTTTAAGCGCCTCCTGTTTCTGCTTTTCCAGCTCTTTTGCCTTGATAGCAGGATCTGGTTTGGGTAGCTCTTTAGGTTTTTCTATGGGCTTTTCGGGTGGCTTTTCCACTTTAGGCTTGGGTTTTTCCTGCTTGAGCTGAATCTCTGCCTTGGGCTCAGGGTCGGGTTCCGCCTTAGGCTCAGGTTTTGGGGGTTGAGGCTTGGGAGGTTCTGGCGTGGGTTCGGGTGTAGGCGGTGACGGTTGTTTTACAGGCGGTGTCACCGGCAGGTTATCCCACAACTCCACTTCGGCCACGCTCATGGGCGGCGTGCTTTTCCAGTTCACCGAAAACAGGAATAGCGCCAGCAGCAGGCCATGCACCAGTACCGACATGGCACCGGCACGCCAGGCAACTGTATTTTCGCGGGCTCGTATCATTCTGCTATCAAATCAGGGCGTGTAAATTTGCTGCACGTAAGTTAGTTAGGCGCCGGCTTGAATAGCAAGCCGACTTTGTCAACTTTGGCTTTTTTCAGCATATCCATCACCTCAATCACCTTGCCGTACTGCACTTTTTCATCAGCCGCTACCACCACTGAGCGCTGTGGCTCTTTTTCTATCCTGGTACGCACTTCAAACAGCAGTTCGTCACGCTGCAGAGATTTACCATCCAGCTCGGCACTACCATCTTTCTTGACAGTAACCACCAGCGGCGCACTGGCCTGCTTGAGCACTTGCCCGACCTGCGGCAGCTCGACCACCCCGGGATTAGTCATCGGCGCAGTCACCATGAATATCACCAGCAATACCAGCGTCACGTCGATATAAGGCACGACGTTAATCTGGTTCATCATTCTGCGTTTGCGGATACGGGCCATGTTTAATCCTTAAGCTTTGCGTTGGAGGATATTAGTAAACTCCTCCATAAAGCTCTCATAGCGAACTGCTAATCTGTCTACAGACGAAGCAAACCTGTTATAGGCAATCACTGCCGGAATAGCGGCAAACAGGCCGATAGCGGTTGCAATCAATGCTTCTGCAATACCAGGTGCAACATGAGCCAGCGTGGCTTGCGCCATGTTAGCCAGGCCGCGGAATGCGTTCATGATGCCCCATACCGTACCGAACAGGCCGATGTACGGGCTGACAGAACCAACTGATGCCAGGAACGGCAAATGTGCGTCCAGGTCATCCATCTCACGATTGTAGGCAGCGCGCATGGCGCGACGTGAGCCTTCCATGATGTCGCTGACTTCCAGGCCGCCCTGGCGCTTGAGCCGGGCGTATTCCTTGAAGCCTGCCTCGAATATGCTGGCCATGCCCTGCACCTTGCGGCGACCTGCGGTGACTGTGTCATAGAGCTGGTTAAGGTCGCCACCGCGCCAGAAGGACTCTTCGAAATCGACTGCTTCGCGCTCTGCACGATTCAGTGTCGCCACCTTGATAAAGATGTACCACCAGGAAACCAGTGAGGTGAGTAGCAATATACCCATCACCACTTGCACGGGCAAACTGGCACCGGTTAGCAGGGTCATGAGTGACATATCGGCTGCGATGTTTACTGGGGCTTCCATTGTTTCTCCATTATTGACAGGATTCGGTATTGTAAATACATTGATGTTAATGGGATGTATCAGGGCTTAATGTATTATCCACGAGGCTTTGCATACTGGTACGGATGATCGTTGGAATACTCACGGGCTTGAATTTTTCGGCATCAATACACACCACATCAACAACAGCCTCGGTAAGCGTTTCGTCACCACGTTTAATCACTTGTTCAAATTTTAGCAAGCTACGCCCGATTTCCAGCAGGCGATTATTGATGAGCAAGGCATCATTGAATTTGGCTGGTTTCCTGTAATTCATTTGCAAACTGCGCACTACGAACAAGACGCCCATTTGCTCGCGAAGTTCCGTTTGTTCAAAGCCAAGGCTGCGCAGCCACTCGGTGCGCGCCCGCTCCATGAAGTTGAGGTAATTGGAGTGATAGACCACGCCACCGGCATCGGAATCTTCGTAGTACACCCTGATCGGCCACACAAACTGGCTCATTCCTGCCAAAGCTCTCCACTGGCTAATGCGCCTGGCACAGACAGGCCAAAATGCTCATAAGATTGCTTGGTGGCTACACGGCCACGCGGTGTGCGCATCAGGTAACCTTGCTGTATCAGGTAGGGCTCTAGCACATCCTCTATGGTGTCACGCTCTTCGCCTATGGCCGCTGCCAGGTTATCCAGCCCGACCGGGCCGCCACCGAATTTCTCCAGCACGGCTAACAGCAACTTCCTGTCCATTACGTCAAACCCGAGCTTGTCTACATCCAGCATCTTGAGTGCTGCATCAGCAATATCAGAGGTTACGATGCCATCCGATTTCACCTGTGCGTAATCGCGCACGCGTCGTAACAGTCGATTGGCAATGCGCGGCGTTCCGCGAGAGCGTTTGGCAATTTCCAGTGCGCCATCACCTTCCATGGCGACTTCCAGCAACCCTGCGGAGCGAACAACAATGCGTGCCAACTCATCCGGCGTATAGAACTCCAGCCGCGAAACAATCCCGAAGCGATCGCGCAAAGGATTGGTCAACATACCCGCTCGCGTGGTAGCGCCAACCAGCGTAAATGGAGGCAGGTCGAGCCTTACCGAACGTGCAGCAGGGCCTTCGCCTATCATGATATCAAGCCGATAATCTTCCATCGCCGGATACAGTATCTCTTCTACTACCGGTGACAGGCGATGGATCTCATCAATAAACAATACGTCATTGGGTTCGAGATTGGTCAGCAAGGCAGCAAGGTCGCCTGCGCGCTCCAGTACTGGGCCGGAAGTCTGGCGCATGTTGACGCCCATTTCTCTGGCGATGATGTGCGCCAATGTAGTCTTGCCCAGGCCGGGCGGCCCAAACAGCAATACATGATCAAGCGCTTCAGAACGACCACGCGCCGCATTGATAAAAATCTCCAGCTGGCCACGCGCTTTTTCCTGACCGACATACTCATCGAGCACCTTAGGGCGTAATGCACGCTCCAGCGCTTCCTCTTGAGGGCTAGTCGGCTCGGCAGCGATTAGGCGGTCAGTTTCTATCATCTATATATAAACTTAATATGGGCTCATGAAGATTTGGAGAGGGATTTAAGTGCCTGACGGATGCCGTCCGCAAGCACGATATCCGGCGGCAGCAACTTGACTGCAGCCAGCGCTTCGCGCTCATTGTAGCCTAAGGCCAGCAAGGCATTCAGCACATCGCCGCTGGCGGATTTGCTGCCACCGATACTGGCGTTGGTGAGGCCCTCAACACTGAATTTATCCTTGAGCTCCAGCAACAACCGTTCTGCGGTTTTTTTACCGACCCCTGGCACCCTAGTCAGCATGCCTGTTTCTTGCAGCGCGATGGCCTGGATCAGGTCATCAACCGATAGGCCACTCAGAATCGATAAAGCCGATTTAGCACCCACGCCATTCACCTTGAGCAACTGCCTGAAGGTTGCACGCTCCCTGTCAGTGCCAAAACCGTATAACAGTTGTGCATCTTCTCGCACTACAAAATGGGTCAGCAAGGTGACCGTTTCACCCAGCGCAGGCAGGTTGTAGAAGGTGCTCATGGGCACTTCTACCTCATAGCCCACGCCATGGCAATCCACGATGACATGCGGTGGTGTTTTTTCGAGCAACAAGCCTTTGAGGCGCCCTATCATGCCTGTGCTCCTGCTTTGGAAATACTTTTGGAAATCATATCAGGCGCCCACCTTTGACGCGAAAGCCCGCAGTAGCCAGCTTGCCCATGCCTTGACCACCATGTGCATGACAGATAGCACACGCAAGTGCATCTGCAGAATCGGGTTTGGGGGCTGCGGGGAGTTTGAGTAAGCGTTTGACCATTTCCTGCACTTGCTCCTTGGCGGCGTGGCCATTACCCACGACGGATTGTTTGACTTGCAATGCAGTATATTCTGCCACAGGCAGGTTTTTAATCACGGCCGCACTGATGGCTGCACCGCGTGCCTGGCCTAGCAACAAGGTGGATTGCGGATTTACGTTCACGAATACTTTTTCTATGGCGACTTCTTGCGGTGCATAGGTCTGGATCACCTCAAACAGGCCATCCAGGATAATTTTAAGCCGGGCAGGTAACTCTTCGCGGCCCTCGCTATCTTCGCCTTTAACTTTTGCGCTGGCAGTCTTGATCGTACCACTGGCAATATAGCTGATCTTATCGCCCGATTTTTCAATCACGCCAAAACCGGTGAGCCGCAGGCCTGGGTCTATGCCCAAAATTCTGACTACTGGCTTAAGCGTTTGCTCCACTCAGTGCAATGTATTCGTAGTGGAATTATTCATCAATGACGGCTGATGTATACACTTCCTGTACATCATCCAGATCATCCAGCGCATCCAGCAGCTTTTGCATCTTCACTGCATCATCACCGGTAAATTCGGTCTCGTTGCTCGCCTTCATGGTGACTTCGGCATATACCGCGGTCAGGCCTGCAGCTTCGAGGGCGTCTTTCACGGCAGTAAAATCACCGGGGCTGGTAATCACTTCGATACTGCCATCGTCATTATTGATGATGTCTTCGGCACCGGCTTCCATGGCGGCTTCCATGACTTGATCTTCATTGGTGCCGGGCGAAAAAATCAGGCTGCCACAATGCTTGAACATGAATGCCACCGAGCCATCGGTACCGAGATTACCGCCAAACTTGGTAAAAGCATGGCGCACATCGGCCACCGCGCGATTGCGGTTATCAGTCAGGCAATCCACGATCACTGCAGCGCCACCTATGCCATATCCTTCATAACGAATTTCTTCGTAATTGACACCTTCCAGCGTACCGGCACCACGCTTAATGGCATTCTCGATATTGTCTTTGGGCATGGACTCGCTCTTGGCCTTATCCACAGCCATGCGCAAGCGGGGGTTAGTTGCAGCATCGGGCCCACCCATACGCGATGCCACTGTAATTTCCTTGATCAGCCGTGTAAATATCTTGCCGCGCTTTGCGTCCTGGCGGCCTTTACGATGCTGAATATTGGCCCATTTGGAATGCCCTGCCATGTCTGAAATCCTCTAGATCTTTGCCTGTAAATATACTTTGGGCTTATTGAAAACTTGCGGAATTCTAACACATGAGGTGTGGGGTTCTAAAGGACTTGCTAGATAACTGGAAGCCTAGTCCTGACCCATTGCAGGCTCGACCGGTTCATGTTTGTGCATAGCGCGGATGGAGATGATGAGCAGCGACAATCCTATCAGGATCATGCCTGCTATCTCCTGTCCGTCAGGCTTTTCACCAAGCTGCAACCATGCAGCAAGCACGCCAATGACTGGCGCCAGCATGGAGGTCATGCTGGCAATGCCAGCGGGCAGGCGTTGCAGGGCATAGAGCCATAGCATCCACGCCAGCGCATTACAAAGCACTGCATTGAAAATGACAGCGCCGACGAAATTGGTTGACCAGTTGACAGGAGGTGCCGGCACCAGAAATGCCGTGACTACTAATGGCAAGGAGCCGAACAACATCTGCCATGCGGTGAGTGATAACAGATCCAGATCAGGCGCACGCTGGTGCAATTTCTTGGCGAGTATCACCGCCAGTGCCCAGCTCATACCGCCCATGATGGCCAGCATCATGCTGAACCAGTCCATACCGAGATGCAGGGGGTCCAGAATAAACAGCAAGCCCAACAGTGAGAAAAGCACGGCAACCCACTGCATATCACGAATTTTCTCGCCCAGCAGCGGCCACGCCATGACCATCACCCAGAATGGCATAGTGTAAGTCAGCACAGCAGTTTTACCTGCGCCACCGCCTACTAATGCCCAGATAATCAGGCCGGTAAAGCCGCAAGTCTGCAACAAGCCCAGGACGATCAGCGTGGGGATTTCACGCGGACGCATGGGTCTGCGCAATACCAGCAGCAAAGCCAGCAGGCACAACGCACCAAAGAATGTGCGCAGCGCGCCAAACTGAAAAGCGCCAGCATAGTGCAATGCATGCTTCATCACCACCCAGTTGTAACCCCACAGGATAGCGAGCAGCAGCAAGGCAAGAAACGCCCGGATGACAGGTTTAGCCTGGGTATCTGAGTTGTAGTTCATGAAATACTTATGCGTTAGCTTCAGATATGCGCTGGCTTTAGTTCCAGATTTGGGCTAACACTTTCCAGCTGCCATCAGCCTGTTTGAGGTAAGTCAATTGCAAACTACCGGCATAAGTTTTCTTCTCGCCTGACGCTTCTACCGATGCAGCACTCCAGGTTGCACGCTGAAATGCCAGGTTGCCCTCTGAGATCACTTCGATCAGGTCGATACTGTGGTCAGTGAAACCCATGCCAATGACGTTTTCCCAAAAGCCCTGGATATCCTTACCCGAAGTCTGTGGGCCACCGGCTGGCATAACAGTAGCTGCTGCATCATAAAATGAGGCTACCAACGCCGCATTCTTGGCGTTAAAGGCAGCATTCCAGCTGGCATTCATTTTTGTAAAAGTTGCCTGGAGTTCTTTATCGTTGGTTAAAACTGATTGCATGTTGATTCCTTCACTATTGATTTAAAAATAAGTTTAGTTGTGGTTGAAATTGTTGATTCAGCTGGGGGGAGAGCATTAGTCCTTGGTAAAGGCACCCATGCCTTTATTGACGATTCCCAGTATCTGCTGGAGTTGTGTTCTTGCCGCTTCATCTACACCAGCCATGCAATCGCTGAGCCGACTGTAATAGTCAGGCATGACTGCATCCAGTTTGTCTTGACCCATTGCCGTCAACTGAATCGAGACACGACGGCGGTCATTGGGGTCAAAAATACGCGTGACTAGGCCATCGCGTGCCAGTCCATCAAGCAGCCCGGTCATGGTGGCGCGTGCTACGCCTGCCTTCTCTGAAAGTTCTGAGGGTGTTGAAGTTTGTGTATCTTCACGCATCAACAGTATCAGTACCCACCAGCGCCCTTGTAGTAGGCCATGGCGACTCAGGCATTCATCCAGTGAAGCGGACAAATCAGTAGCCACTCTAAGCAAATAGAGGAAAGTAGAAATCGCGCTGATATCCGCCTGCGGATAGCGTTGTGCGAATTTCGATAGCACTTCAGTGCTAGGTAAGTCTCTTAGCTGCAACATAGTTAGTCACATTATAGTTAGCTAGCTAACTATGTCAAGCGTTTAAG
Source organism: Methylophilaceae bacterium (assembly GCA_035459965.1). Taxonomy (GTDB): domain Bacteria; phylum Pseudomonadota; class Gammaproteobacteria; order Burkholderiales; family Methylophilaceae; genus DATHXC01. Next base: position 248,221 of record DATHXC010000004.1, on the reverse strand, counting down.
GTTTGATTATGGAAACTAAAGGTGTATATTTTTATACATCCATAGAAAAACCAATAACAAATCAATAATAAATCTGTAAGGAGAGAGCCATGAAAACCGCAAAACAATTACTGGATTTAAAAGGTGGCAGCATATTCTCGGTAAGCTCCGAGAGCCTGGTTTATGACGCATTGGTCATGATGGCAGAACACAAAATCGGTGCACTTCTGGTACTGGATGGTGATCAGCTGGCAGGCATTTTTTCCGAGCGCGACTATGCGCGCGAAGTAGTGCTTAAGGGTAGAACATCCAAAACCACCGCAATCTCAGAAGTCATGACAGACAAACTCATTACCGTCAGCCCTGATACTTTGGTAGATGAATGTATGAACCTGATGTCTGGCAAGCGTATTCGCCATTTGCCCGTGATGGATAAGGGCAAGTTACTTGGCGTGTTATCTATTGGCGACCTGGTCAAGGAGACCATTGCTTACCAGGAGTTCCTGATCAAGCAGATGGAAAGTTATATTCAAGGTTAATATTTTAGAAAACTAGGCTTTGAAGAACTAGGCCTTAGGTTTCGCCACATTGGCAAACCAGCTCTCGTTGGGCGCCCCAACTTCAGTCTCACCTAGCTCATGAGAAAGGATGAGCATCAGGTCGCTACGCGCCTTGGCGCTATTCGTGACCAGTTGCTGCATATCATTGCGGATGGGGTGAGATTCAAGCAGCAAGGCTTCATCATGCTGCCGGAAACGCCACGCAGAACGATGCGCCTGGAATGCGGAATATCCCAGCTCACGCAGCACCTTTTCCCCCAGCTGCAGCGATGAGTGAAACGTCTCGCGCACATTATCGATTTCCATATCCATGTATTCAAATGCCACCGTCCGATTGCGTGCACGCGCCAGTATTTTGACGTGCGGGTAATGCTTGCGTACATAGCGCGCCGTGGTTAGCGCATCTTCGGAATTATCAATCGCCAACACCAGCAGGCTGGCATTGGCGATACCCGCCGCCTGCAGCACATCTGCCCGGGTGATATCGCCGTAATAGGCCTTGTGCCCAAACTGGCGCATCAACTCGATCTGGTTCGGGTCAAAATCAATCACGGTTGGCGGCTTGCCGATGCCGTGGAGCAGCCGCGTGATCACTTGGCCGAATCGGCCGAAACCAGCGATGATGACTTTACGCTGCTCCTCGAATTCGTCATGGCTATCGTCTTTAAGGCGCATGCGACGACGCTGGTAGATGTTGTAAAGCAATATCAGCAATGGCGTGGTAAGCATGGAAATCGCCACCACCGAATTCAATAAACTTGTCGTTTCCTCACTCAGGATAGCTGAGGCCGCTGCCGCGTTAAAGATGACAAATGCAAATTCACCGACTTGTGACAGCGTGACGGCAAACAGCAGCGCATCAGCGCTTTTTTGCTTGAATACTTTACCCAGGCCGAATAAAAACACGATCTTTAGCAGCACGAAGCCCAATGCCAGGCTGATCACCAGCAAAGGCTGCTGCAAGATCAGGCTCAGGTTCACCGACATGCCCACTGCGATGAAAAAGAGACCTAGCAGCAAACCCTTGAATGGCTCAATATCCAGCTCAAGCTCTTGCCTGTATTCGGAGTCGGCCAGCAACAAGCCAGCTATAAATGCACCCAATGCCATCGAAAGCCCGACGGATGTCATCAGGATGGAAACGCCGATCACCAGCAGCAGCGAGAAGGCGATAAAAATCTCGCGCAAGCCGGTGTTGGCGATATAGCGCAGCACTGGGCGCAGCACGTAATTACCGCCTATCACGATCAATGCGACCAGGCCCACCGCCTTGCCAATCGCCCACCAGTTCATGTGCAGGCCGCCATCCGTCTGGTTACCGGGCGCCAGCAGTAACAATATGAGCATCAGCGGAATCACTGCCAGATCCTGGAACAGCAGTACGCCAAAGGCGGACTTGCCAGATGGCTGGTTCATCACGCCCTGCTCAGACAAGGTCTGCATGGCGATGGCAGTAGACGACATGGCCACGCCCATAGCGGCGACTAGCGACAGGCGCCAGTCGAAATGAAGTGCAAGCCCCAGCGCGAACACCAGCGCCGTGGTGCCCACCACCTGCAGGCCGCCCACGCCAAAGATCGGCATGCGTAGCTCAAGCAGCTTATCCAATTCCAATTCAAGACCAATCAGGAACAGCATCATCACCACACCGAACTCCGCGAACTGCAGCACGGTTTCGGTATCGTCGATCAGCCCCAATCCCCACGGGCCGATGATAATCCCGGCGATCAGGTAACCCAGCACCGAGCCCAAGCCGATGCGCTTGGAGACAGGTACGGCGAGAACTGCCGCGCCGAGGTAAATCGCGCTTTCAATCAGCAGTCCAGAGGTATGCGCTTCGGCCATTGCTAAATCTCTATCTTATTCAATTGTTCAGTCATTAATTGGCGAGGTGTTCTGCCAGGAAATCAGTTTGTGGCGCATGAAAGGTATGCACTCTGGGCGGCATCTCACCAGCCACCAGATCCTGTAGCCAGCGACTATATCGCTTCACAGTCGCCAACAAATCCACCTCACTCATGTTGTTCGCATCCTGCGCCAGTAGTGGCTGTAGGTAGTCCATGGCACACAAGGCGGCCGTCTGTTCAAAAGGCCTTAGCAACTCGGCAATGGAAAACTGGTTATAGGCCATGCGCTGGTAAACCCCTGCCGCGCCACCGCTGGTGATGGCATGCACCCAGAATTTACCTTTAAGCGCGGCGCCATCAGGGCCATACGCCCAGTTGTAAGTCAGCACAGAATCTATCCAGTTTTTCATCAGCGCCGGGCACGAGTACCAGTACAGCGGATGTTGGAACACAATAACATCATGCGATTCCATCAGTGCCTGTTCACGGGGAATATCAATCATCTGTTCCGGATAATGCTCGTACAGGTCGTGAAACGTCACGCCAGACTCAGGGATTGCATTGACCAGTGCACGGTTGATGCGTGAGGTTTCAAAACTCGGGTGCGAGAAAATAACCAGGACTTTATTCGACATACCAGATTCCTATACACATAGATTGCTGGACGGCATATTGGGCAAGCCCACTAACATCGCCCAACACCTACTAATCGCCGATGACTTTCACCAGCACGCGCTTGTTACGCCTGCCATCAAACTCGCCATAAAAAATCTGCTCCCACGGGCCGAAATCGAGTTGCCCATCGGTAACAGCGACTACCACTTCTCGCCCCATGATCTGGCGTTTCATGTGGGCATCGGCATTGTCTTCGCCAGTGTCGTTGTGTCGATAATTTCGGATCGGCTCATGTGGCGCCAGCCTTTCCAGCCATTGTGCATAGTCATGATGCAGGCCGGATTCATCGTCGTTGATAAATACACTGGCCGTGATATGCATGGCATTGATGAGTATGAGCCCTTCGCGCACGCCGCTTTCGCGCAGGCATTCACGCACTTGTGGCGTGATATTGATAAAAGCAACACGGGTGGGTGGATTAAACCAGAGTTCTTTGCGGTAGCTTTTCATATGCATCCTTTCAGTGAGGTTCAGATCACAATTGTGTTAAATATAAACCTTGCTTGAAATTACTCAAACCAATAAATAGACTACCTTGCGAAGCCCGCCAATATTGCCTCGCAGAGCATCGACATTTACTTTTTATTTGGATTCTGGCAAATGATATTGCCGTTCGCGATACAGCATGGCAGGTAGCAACACATTAGCCAGCGCACGTTGTTCTACCTTGGCAGCATCGACAGGCGTTGGTGCAATCGATAGACTCTTGGTTTTAGTATCATACAACGCATGGGTAGGCGCCTTGCCCTCTCGCAACACTACTACCTTATCACCCTCCATCCACGCATAATGCTGCTCAAACTGCATCATGGCGCGACCAGGCGCGTCGGCTGGCGCCTTGCTCACATCGCGCCCCAGCATGGGGTGATCGGCCTCTATGCCCATCAGCGACAGTGCTGTCACCGGCAAGTCGATCTGGCTAGCCACCGATTTAATTTTGCGTGGCTCGATATCGGCACCAAGAATAAGTGCAGGAATATGGAAATTCTTGATGGGCACCAAGCTATCGCCACGTACGCGAATGTCGTGATCGGCCACGACTATGAATACGGTATCTTTCCAGTAATCACTCTTTTTAGCCTGGTCAAAAAACTTGCCCAATGCGTAATCTGCATATTTCACCGCATTGTTTTCGGTAGCCTTCACCGGGTCATGCAGCTCAATACGGCCATCCGGGAATTCAAACGGCGAATGGTTGGATGATGAGAACACCAGCGTGAAAAATGGCTTGCCCTGATCATGCTGCTTGCTGATCTGCTCGTGCGCCTTATTGAACAGATCTTCATCCGAGGCACCCCAGCTACCGACAAAGACAGGGTCTTTGTAATCCTTTTGATCGGTCACGGTTTGGAAGCCGTTACCCATGAAAAAGCCATTCATATTGTCGAAGTGCGACTCTCCACCGTAGATGAATTCGGTGTGATATCCACGACGGCCCAGCAAATCGGCCATGGAGAAGAAATGCTGCTGCGATAGTGAGAGCTTGACCACGCTTTGTGCCGGGGTCGGTGGAAACCCAGTGACTACCGCCTCGATACCCCGTACCGAGCGCGTGCCTGTTGCGTATAACTGCTCGAACCACCAGCCCTGCTCTTTTAGCTTTTCCAGCTCTGGCGTTACCGCGACTCCACCCAGTGACTCCACAAAAGTAGCGCCCAGGCTTTCTTCCAGTATCACCACCAGGTTTAATGGACGCTCGCGTTGATGCGTAGGTACCAGATGATTCAGCGTAGGTATGCTGTCATTCCCCAGAAATGGCGCAGTACCGGGATCATTCACCCTGTCATCTGCAACCAGCCTGATCATGTCCTCACGTGACATCTTGCCGTACATCTCACTCGATTTGCTCTCGTGCTTGAGGTTGTAAATCGCATGCGTGACCGACCAGGCGGAATTGAGGATCAGGCTATTCACCATGGAGTCGGTAGTAATGGCGAACATGGCCGGGTTGGCCGGGCGATGGCCGGTGGTAGAGCGAATCGCAAATGCCAGTAACAGAAACACCAGCGGCCAGCTGATTAATATCGCCGCCACACTCCAGCTATTCTGCTGCGTTAGCCACGGCTGCATCAAACGACACATCAGCCATATTGTCAGCGCCGTTACGCCCACGCCAAGAAACACATGGACACGAAAGCCATTCCACAACATGGGCAATACTTCTTTCGGGTATTTCAGGTATTCAACAAACAGTCGGTTGGGGCGTACATCGTATTCCGCGATAAACCCCGGTGTTGCCGCCTCCAGGAAAAACAGCAACGTAATACAGGCTACGACCCAGAAAAAAGTGAATTTCTGCCAGGCCGGCCACAATCCGTTAAACGCGGCCAACGGCAGCAATATCAGCGGAATCAGGCAAAGCAGTGAAAGCTGGATAATATCGACACGTACGCCCTGGATAAGCATCTGCGACCACACCCCATTTGTAGCAACACGTGGTGCCTGCCACAACATTAAACCAGCACGCGACAAAGATAAAAACAACAAACCGATAAGAAGCAATGCTAGTAAAGGGGCATAGGGGCCGAAATGCGAGAGGTAGCGCCAGAAAGCTATTTTGAGCATAGAGAACCGCTTGAACCGAGATTAAAATTAACTAAGGATGTTATCGGAGAATAGCCAAATTCACAAAAACAAATATTGAAAGAAATTTGCACAACAATGCCAATTACAGTCGCTCAATAACTTCAGACTAATCAATTCATAGCGTCACTTTTTTAGCAAAGCATATTAAATGTTTAGTCTGAATGGACTATAGGCAATGACAGATTAACTTTTTATACTATACATTGGGTAAATTTTTCACATATAACACGTTGATTATATTAATGTAGTCCGCGTCCTACAGCTTAATCAGCAGGTAGCGGACTACGCAAAAACGCAGCGCTTAGTAATATGAGTTTCATCGGGGAGAACTTCCGTTCTTTGATATTCAAAGAAGCCTTATTTCTTGCTAACCGAATTATATTACAGAGGTATCACAATGTTTAAATCACTTATCAAAACCAAACCACTAATCATCGCGTTGGCCCTATCAACTGCGGCCATCTCTAGTCAAGCCCAAGCTTATAGCTACGGAGTTACCAATGTTGGTACGCTGGGTGGCGAATACAGCACAGCCTATGGGCTCAATGACAACGGTGATGTCGTTGGATACTCATCTACAGGGAGCAGTGCGCAACGTGCTTTTCTGTACAGTGGCGGTGTAATCAGCGATATCGGAATCACTGGCAATACACTCAGTGTTGCCACTGGCATTAGCAATAACGGTCACATCGTGGGCTACAGTGATAATCTCGCCGGTGATAAGCAGGCATTTTTATATACTAATGGCGTTACAGAATCATTTGGCACTTTGGGTGGCGCTACAAGTGTTGCCACTGCGGTGAATAATCAAGGTCAAGTGACAGGTTATTTTGTTGATAGCACAGAGAAAGAGAGGGCTTTTGTTTACGCTGGCGGCACACTTACAGATATTGGTACATTAGGCGGGCCGTCTGCTAACGGCTACGCGATTAACAACAATGGCGCTGTCGCTGGCAAATCCTACACTGAAGGTTATGCACAACAGCCTGCCTTCTCCTACAACGGCACCATGACAAATCTTGGAACCTTAGGTGGCAATGTCAGTGTTGGGCTGGATATTAACGATAACGGTGCTGTGGTCGGATATTCATCAACGGATGATGGCACTCAACGTGCCTTTGTTTATGACACACTCGGAATAAATGATCTAGGTACTCTGGGTGGTAGCTCCAGTTATGCCTACAGCATCAACAACAACGGGCAGATAGTGGGCTACTCATTGGATGAGAACGATCAACAACGTGCCTTCCTATACAACAACGGCAGTATGACTGACTTAAACTCGCTGATTGATCCAAATTCAGGCTGGAATCTGCTTCAGGCCAATGCAATCAACAACAATGGGCAAATTGCCGGGTTTGGGTTGTTTAATGGTGAGAGCAGAGCATTCCTGCTATCTATTTCCCCGGTACCAGAACCTGAAGCATACGCAATGATGTTGCTTGGTTTAGGATTGGTAGGCTACTCAGTACGCCGTAGAAAACACATTCAAACCAAATAAATATTTCTCTTCAAACCAAACACATTTAGCCGAGTTTATCTCGGCTTTTTGCGTCTGTCATACTCAACAATACTGATCTCTTTCACTTCAATTCCGTAGTTGCTGTTATTGGGTGAAAGAATCAGATCCTCATATTTTCTAGCCACCACTTTAGCCGGTGATGTATCCAGTGCTGGCTTGACCGTTTTATTCCGACTAGCTACAGGCTTTTTGGCTTTAAACAGCGTTTTTACCAAATTCATCATGATTAAATTCTCACCAGCTAGATACGTAATTAGTTGGATTAGCATGCTGCTTAACTTTATAGAATAACTAATGCAAGCTATATGCCAAAAAAGCCAGCTTCAAAGAATTAATTCACACCCATGATAAATAAAGAGAAAAATATTAGCGTTTATTTCAGCTACCAATATTGATGAGATTCGGTAAATAAATATGTCAAAAATTCAAACGAAGTACCTGGGAATTAACGAATTTTCGACATATCCAGACTGGATTTTGATGACAAGATGACGTGGAAATCCGTAGCGTAAAAATTATTTACGCGGGCCCATTAATATATGTGTTTTTTTGTCGTAACTAGCAATAACCTATGCTGACACCTCCTGAAATGTTAACAACCAACTACGACATCCTCCTGGTCATTGTATCCTTGCTGGTGGCCATTCTGGCCTCATATACCGCGCTGGACATGACAGAGCGCATTAATACCACTAAAGGCAATGCCAGCCGCTGGTGGTTTATTGGTGGGGCTTTTGCCATGGGGGTGGGCATCTGGTCCATGCACTTTATCGGCATGCTGGCTTTCCGCTTACCCATCGCATTAGGGTATGACTTACCCATCACGCTGCTCTCGCTAGTCATCGCCATTGCTGTCTCGGGCTTTGCACTATGGCAGGTCACTAAACCCACACTACCGATGCAAAGTCTATTGCTGGCAGCACTGATTATGGGCGCCGGCATCGCGACTATGCACTACACTGGCATGGCGGCCATGCGCATGCAGCCGGGTATCTGGTATGACACAGGATTATTAATCACATCCATTATCATCGCCATCTCAGCTTCGGGGGCTGCGTTATGGATAGCATTCAAGCTTAAAAATACGATTCCACATGTAATGCTAGCCAGAGCGGGTGCAGCACTCATCATGGGCATCGCCATAGTGGGTATGCATTACACTGGCATGGCTGCCGCACAATTCCCGCTAGGTAGCATTTGCGGTGCCGCTGGTAAGGGAGCATCTTTAGATTCTCTCGCCATCATGGTCATCATGGGGGCTGTGGGTATTCTGGTCATCGCATTACTGATTTCAATATTCGACTCACGATTGGAAAGTCGCACAGCAATACTGGCGCAGTCACTTGCCAAGGCCAATCACGAACTCCTGCAGCAAACCCTGCACGACAGCCTGACAAAACTGCCGAATCGCAGCTTGCTGGAAGATCGCGTCAATCAGGCGCTACATAAGGCTAGGCGAGTCAATACAGGCTTTGTGCTAATGTTCATGGACCTGGATGGCTTTAAAACCATCAATGACTCGCTGGGTCACCACATGGGCGATCTAATGCTGATGGAAACTGCATCCCGCATCAGACATGCTTTGCGTGCGCAGGATACGGTTGCCCGCTTGGGTGGTGATGAGTTCGTGGTCTTGGTCGAACCTGGTGAACCTGAAGATGCAGCAGTGATTGCGGAAAAACTCATGAAAGCGATTGGCAATCCATTTAACCTGGAAGGCCATGAATTAAGGGTGTCTGTGAGTATCGGCATTGCAGCCTACCCGAACGACGGGGAAACTTATCGCGAGCTTGCCATCAATGCTGATGCAGCGATGTACCACACCAAGCGCGCTGGACGTAACGGCTACCATTTCTTCGAAGCTTCGATGAATATCAATGCACATAACAAGCTGGGGCTGATACTCGACTTACGCTCAGCATTGCCCCATCAGGAGTTTCGCCTGTTCTACCAGCCAAAATTCAATACAGATAGTGAGGAAATCATAGGCGCTGAAGCACTATTACGCTGGCAGCACCCCAAGCTGGGCATGGTACCACCAGACCAGTTTATCCCCTTGGCCGAAAAATCCGGGTTGATTATCCCGATTGGCGAATGGGTGCTCAATGAAGCCTGCAGGCAAATGAAGATATGGCATGATCTGGGCCATAGAGACTGGAAAATTGCAGTTAACCTGTCCGCATTGCAGTTTAGTCATGAAAGCCTGATTGATATCGTGCGCAATACACTCGCCGCATGGCAATTGCCTGCGCGCTGCCTGACGCTTGAAGTCACAGAGTCCACCGCCATGCATAACGTGAAGGCCAGCCTGGACATTTTGCAAAAGATTGCAGATCTGGGCGTGGATATTTCCATAGACGATTTCGGCACGGGTTATTCAAGCCTGCTTTACCTCAAACGCCTGCCTGCCAACGAGCTTAAAATTGACCGCGGCTTTATCAACAACCTTTCTAACGGCGCAGACGATGGGGCTATCGTCTCTGCCATCATCGCACTTGGGCACACGCTCAATCTGCGTATCGTGGCAGAAGGCGTAGAAACAGAGAGTCAGCAAAACTTCCTGAAGAGTCTTGGTTGCGATGCTTTACAGGGTTTTTTACTGGGCAGACCAATGCCAGCTGAGCAATTGACAGCTGAATTTGCAGTAGAAAAACTTAGGTTAGCCGTAGGCTAGTGAGGCTTTTTTTGTCCTGCATTTTTAGCAGTGCCAGATGACTTTTTCTCCAGTGCCCCTACATCTCTATTTGATTTAGCAGCTTCATCATCCACGCTTTCAGGCGTGTCTTTTGCCAAACCCCGATTATCAGGGGATGGCGCCTGATTCAAATTTTTCAGTTTCGCTTTAACAACCATTTTGTTATTTCCTGTCTTTATTCCATTTCTTTATTTTTTCGATTTTGACTTGTCAATAATATCGCTACCTGGCTGCTGGGTACGGTCTGGCAAGCCCTTGATAGGCGCATCTGGTGTAATGATTGCGCCGTCTGTGGCATCAGGCATTTTAGGTGCGGTTTTTATGCTGCCAGCATCGATATCGCAAGGTGGCTTATTGCCAACAGGCGAGCTATCGCAAGGTGGAACTGTATTGTCGATAGGCACAGGCGCAGCTAAAACGTAGCCCGCATTTAAAGTAATCAATAGAACAAAAAGCAGTTTTTTCATGATCGCTATTCCTTAAAATAAAGAGAATATCAATGAGTAAAATTCGATTTTATTAATGAGCTATTGGACAGTAAATTCCTTGGTCGCTACCGGTTTACCATCAATCGAAACTTCAACCGTATAAATACCTGGCTCCCAGCCACCGTTATGGTAAATTTGGAACTCAGTCACTGCCGTTCCGGTAGCATCAATTTTCTGGGTAGTCTCTTCAATCTGATCGGCATTAGGGGTATTGAGCTGATTGTATTTAACCTTGATTTCAGATTTACCCGTGCCAGTGGTTTCCACACTGACATATACCGAGTCTTTAGAGCCAAAGGTGGTATTAGCATCCACTACCCGTTTTTGATCATCAAGTGTATGGCCAAGGGTTACCTTGCTGAAGACAACACCAGATTCGCTCGGTGCGCTTAGCGCAACCGGATTTTCGGGTTCGGCGGTGGAGGATGAAACATCCTCGTTTTTTCCGCAGGCGCTAAGCATCAGGGCGGCCAATGTACTTATGACTAATGCCTGATATGTGAAGTTACCGAATCGGGATTGTTGGTGCTGTTTTTGATATCTCTGTGATTGATGTTTTATTGACATATCGTTCTCCAAAAATCAAAGTGCATGCAACCATGCTAATCAGATAGCACGGCTGTATGCACTTAATTAACTACTGCGTTTTCGTAGTTGAAGCATCGCTACTGGAATCCGTATTTTTCTTACTGGATTTATGCTTTTTATGTGTAGTAGTCTTTTCTTTAGTGGTGCTCATATCCGAGCCACTGTTAGCATCCTCTGCAACAGGCTTCTGATGTAGCTTTTCGTTGTACTGCTTGGACGGTGCATAGGTATTGGTTGAATCGTCTGTAATCGTGTCAGCGAGCGTTAAATTGCTGAAACCCCACACCATGGTTGAACCTATTAATAGTATGAATTTACGCATGTGTATCTCCTGTCATGATTAGCAAAACGGGCGTTAAAAGCAGACCCGATATACCATTAAAGAGCAAAGCCCAAGCACATGGCATAAGGGTTTGTCCTATATTCATGTAGGAAAAAATTGACTCTACTCAATGTAGCTTTAAAAAAGTACGTCGTTGTAAGAACAATCTCCAGCATCTCAGGTCGTATGGTTAGCTAAAATTATCCAGATAAAATCTGCATGAATAGGACACAGCATGGCCAACGACTACAACCAACCTTTAAATCTGCATGAAAAAAAACAGTCGGACCGCGCAAAAAAGCTGCTTTACGCTTGATGAGGTGGTGGCCAATACCTGTTTTTGTAAATTGAAGGAATATTGCGCAGATAAAACCAGTGCTGAATGCATTAAGCACCGCAACATTTACCATGAATTTATACAGCACAGACCATAAGCCATATCTGTAACTAGCATGGAATTCCTCAAAAAAATACCCGGCTTTAGACAATCCGCATATAGATTTAGAGTAGCTGGTACTGCGCAAAATACACTTGATTACACTGGCAGGCACTACCCTACCTTTGCTGTTCACTGCGATAGCCTATTACTGCATGGATATGAGTGCGCATGATTTCAAATTGTTGCTGTTTTTTGTAATCAGCCTAATTATTTTGCACTGGACATTTGTCATGGTGATAGGCATAGCCTGCTTGATCATTGCGCTAATGAAAGGCCCGGCCTATGTGGCCGACCCTACGAATTACTTGATTTTGCAGATGCAGACGGCGATAGAAATCCGCTGTTTTAACTGCTGATGATGACTCTTTTAGCAATCATACAAAGGAATCGACATGGATAAACAGGACTTACTCATCCAGCAACTAGAAGGCGTAAATAACAAGCTCGCCACCATCAATCACAATATGCTTAAAGTATTCTGGATAGTAGCAATCTTCGCTTTGCTCTATTTTGGCTTGATGATTTATTTGTTATTTTTGCAGTAAGCAATCTAATCCAAATCAAGATCAATCGCAAACCCTCCAAAAAGAAACTACTTATATCTTTGATGTTAAACAGTTAATTTTAAAAACTGAGACTTAAATTTAGCCATCTTGATCTAGGCGCTTTGTCAGCAACTACCTACAAACTATTCATCAATTAGCCCACATCTTTAAACACCTACAATCAATATGATGAGCATTCAGTTGTGAAGAACTCAGTTTCACGGCTGTATTAACTCACTCTCCCCCGGGTGTTTTAATCCTTACAGCACCCGTTAATTCGGGTGCTTTTTTATTTATTCTGAATAATTTTTATCGACATCTAGGCACATTAGTCCGAATGGACTATATCCATAAAGATTGATGCCATGTCTAATGCGATGTCGATAAAATTATTCATAGAAATATTGATTTCCCTAAAGGGACACATTCTTAAACGTTTTTGAATGTGTAAAAGGAAATCTAGTTGATATCAATTTAGTTATTTTTTAACTAAATTTTCCCTTAATGAAATAAATTTATCGAAAGATTAAATATGAAAACGTTTTCCGTTAAAGCACTTGTATTGGCACTAGGTTTAACCGCATTCGCAACAATCAATGCACAGGCAGAAACAATCGCTACTACCCCCGACTCAAACCCATCAGCATTTGCAGAACAGTATCAGTTCAGCTCCAATCCAATAGCACTTGCTAGCTTCTCAGATATTATTAATCTTGAAATTACACCTTACCGCGACTTGGTAGCTACGCTTAGCGGCACCAGTGATACAGGCATTAAATTCACTAGCTTCAATCTTTATTCAGGCTCCAGCACTGGCGTCAACTCTTTAGTAGCAACAGGTGATGTATTTTCACCTATTGCAAAATTGTCATTTGGGTATTTAACCAGTGATGCACTTGCTGGTGGTTACTTTCTTAAAGTGATGGGTACGCAATCAGGCATCAGCTCTTATAATGGCAACATCACTTTAACAGCTGCTGTTCCTGAGCCAGAAAGCTATGCAATGATGTTGGCTGGTCTTGGTCTGATGGGCGTTATTGCTCGTCGTCGCAGAATTGGCTAGGCTTTAAGTCTTAAGCATAATAACGCCCTAGAAATAGGGCGTTTTCATTTTTTGCTAAGAAATGAAATATATATGAAGTATTAAGTAAGTAGCGGTGCCGATGACCGGAATCGAACTGGTGACCTTCGCATTACGAATGCGCTGCTCTACCAAATGAGCTACACCGGCGATAATGAAATTAAACCAACTGAATCACATTATAAAATTTGGATACCTTAAGAGTAAATATCGGCCTGAATCAGTGATTTTTTGGGTAGCCAACCACGCCCAATATAAAGCGCACTAAGCTGAAAACCACCCAAGATAAAGTTCTTTTGAAGATATGGCCATGCTCCCAATCTTCAGGTCTTATCTGCACTGCACCTTGGTCAATGGCCAGATCGAGGTCTTGCCTGAGTTCAGTGGCAAACTGCTTATCATCAACAAACACATTGGCTTCGCGTGCCAAAAGCAGGCTGAACGGATCCATATTGGATGAACCTACCGTCGCCCACTGGTCATCAACCACGGCGACTTTGCTATGCATAAAGCTCTTTTTGTATTCGTATATCTCGATACCGTGACGCAAAAAATCGCTGTAAAACGCGTGGGTGGCGATCATCAGCATATTCTCCATACGGCCTTGCAGCAGCAACTTCACCTTTACTCCGCGGTTGCTAGCCATCAGCAGTGCCTGGCGGAATTTGCGGCCGGGTACAAAGTAAGCACTGGCAATAATGATTTCATAACTTGCCTTGTTAATCAGCCGCATATACGCCTGCTCGATATCACGTCTATGCAGCACGTTATCGCGCACCACGAACATGGCGCGCATGGATAAACTGGTATCAGGCAAGACTGGCTTAGGCACCCAGCTTGAATGCGCCGGGTTGAGATGCGCCCAAGAAATGCGCCGCCACAGGCTGCGTGCACTCCCCAATATATAAGACACCAGCATGCCTTCTACGCGCACAGCGTAATCAACCCTGGGCGCATTATTTCCGGGGCAATTCTGGTCATCGATAATATTGATGCCGCCCACGAACGCAACAGCGCCATCAATCACGGAAACCTTGCGGTGCAGGCGGCGCAAGCGGTTACGCTTGAGTGTCCAGGGCGATATTTTCGGGCGAAAAAAAAGGACGGTGACACCATCCTCCTCAAGCTCCTGAACATAGCCTTTAGATAAATCCTTGCTGCCAAAACCGTCCAGCATCAGGTTGACGATCACACCGCGTTTTGCGGCGTTTTTCAGCGCATTGCCTATGCGGATGCCAGTCTCGTCCTCAGCATAGATATAGGTCTGCACATGGACTTCATATTGCGCTGCATTGATGGCCGCCTCTAACGCCGGGAAGAATTCAGTCCCATTGCGTAACAAGGTGATGTGGTTGCCATCAATATAGTGGTTCATGCAGGCACATCCCTCACCATCACCGCAGAAAGCGCAGCATGGTCGGAAGCGTTGCCGAAGCGCAAACCGCCATGCACCTGGCTATGCTGCACATGAAAACCGCGGGTATAGATACGGTCCAGCCTGAACAGCGGCATGATGGAAGGAAAGCTACGTGCGGGCTTGCCATTCGCATGCTCGAATACTTCCCTCAGGTTCAGGTCGCTGGCCAGCGTGGTACCGACTTTCTGCCGCCAGTCATTAAAGTCGCCGGCAATAATCAATGGTGCATTGGCCGGCACCATCTTGTGGATGCGGGCTTTCAGCGATGCCAGCTGCTGGCTGCGCCAGTGGGAAAACAGGCCAAGATGCACACAGATGCAATGCAGATGCTGATCCCAGCCCGGAATGGCGATCTCGCAATGCAACAGGCCGCGTTGTTCGGTAACATGGGCAGAGATGTCTTCGTTTTCCCATTTAGCGATCGGGTATTTGGAAAGGATGGCATTGCCGTGATGGCCGTCGGATTGCACAGCATTTTTGCCATAGGCGAAATCGGACCAGATGCTGTCGGCTAAAAACTCATATTGGCCACCGCTGAATAAGCCACTATGTCGGCTATGCGCGCCGCGCACCTCTTGCAGAAACACGATATCGGCATGCAGATGGCGTATCAGCTTGCGCTGCTCATCCAGCACCAGGCGTGCATTGAAGCTGCTGAGACCTTTGTGGATGTTGTAGGTGGCAATGCGTAGGCTTCTGTTCATTCGCTTCTTTTTTCAGAACGCCAGCTGCACGCGATTAGCGCTTGGCCGCGCTATTGTTTAGATTTATGCCTTGCTTAAGACGCCTGCAGCATGCGCTCAAGCGTCAATTTAGCTAATTTGGCCTCGGCTTCCGGCACCTTGATCTGATTGACCACGTTACCCTCAACCAAGTTCTCCAGCGTCCAGGCTAAATGCTGGGGATCGATACGCGCCATGGTGGAACACTCACATACCACGTGCGACATGAACTGCACGATCTTACCTTGCGGCTTCATCTGTTCTGCCAGGCGATTCACCAGATTTAACTCCGTGCCCACCAGCCAGCGTGTGCCACTTGGCGCATCACTCACAGTCTTGAGGATATATTCGGTAGAGCCCACATAGTCAGATTGCACGCACACTTCGAACGGCGCCTCAGGGTGTGAAATCACCAAACCTTCAGGGTGCTCACGGCGGAAATTGATGATGTTCTGCTCGCGGAACATCTGGTGCACTGCGCAGTGGCCTTTCCACAGCAGAATCTTCGCACTCCTGATCTGCTCTTCAGTCAGGCCGCCCATAGGCTGGTCTGGGTCCCATACCGGCATCTGTTCGAGTGGAATGCCCATCTTGTGACCGCTCCAGCGACCCAGGTTCTGGTCCGGGAAGAACAACACTTTTTCGCGCTGCTTGAAGCCCCATTCGATAATCTTGGTCGCGTTGGTCGAGGTGCACACGATACCGCCATGCTCACCACAGAAAGCTTTCAGGTCTGCCGCAGAATTGATGTAGGTAATGGGTGTAATAGTCGCATCAAAATCCAGCACTTTCGATAGCTCTCGGCGTGAGCGCTCAACCTTGGCCAGATTGGCCATATCGGCCATGGAGCAACCTGCGGACAAGTCAGGCAAGATTGCGATCTGCTCAGGGCGCGACAGGATATCGGCTACCTCCGCCATGAAATGCACACCCAGGAACACGATATATTGCGCATCCGTCTCAGCTGCAAAGCGCGACAGCTTGAGCGAGTCGCCAGTGTAATCGGCATGGCGATACACGCTTTCCTGCTGGTAATGATGGCCCAGAATTACCAGCTTTTTGCCGAGCTTTTGCTTGGCCGCAATGATGCGTGCCTGCAGCTCAGCCTCTTGCGTAGCCTGGAAGCGCTCGAACTTGATTGGCGCCGATTTGATGATGGGTTTTTCTAAAGTTTCTACCATATCGATGATCTTTTAAAGATTACAAAGTAAGATTGTGTCGCTCGCCCAGCTTACGCAGAGCCTCTACATTCGTCCACGAAAAAACACGCTTGGCCGCCTCTCGCCAATCTACCCACTCATAGCGCACATGTTCATCAGGTGCGAGTTGGACATCAACAGGCGCGGGTAATTCCAGCCCGAAAAGATGCTCGATATTCTGCGTGACACCCGGTGCATAGCGGTAGCGCCAGTGCTCATAAATCTCATACTCATGAGCTACCTGCCAGTCAGCGAGCGCGTAGTGATTGGCTTGCAGGCCAGTCTCTTCCAACACTTCACGCACTGCCGTGTCACTTAGCGTAGCATCTTCCGCTTCCACGCTACCAGTGACGGATTGCCAGAATCCAGCTTTATCAGCACGCTCGATCAACAATACTTTTAAGTCAGTAGTGTAGATCAAGACCATCACCGAAACCGGCGTTTTATAACGGGGTACTTCTAGAAACTCAATTTTCGTTGTCATGCCGCGTTGCTCAAAAAAATTACTCCTAACATATTACTTATATGCGGCGTCGCAATTTTTTACTCGCGCCTTGCCTTACTTAGAAACTTGACTTTCTAGAAGCACCCCTAGCACCGATGCGATTTACTCGCCCTCAAACTCACACAGTGAATACACTTGGTAGCCTTGCTGGCGCAAACGTTCACTGCCACCCAAATCCGGCAGGTCGATCACAAAAGCACATGCCACCACATCACCGCCCAGCTTGCCTATCAGGGCAGCCGCTGCTTCTGCCGTACCACCTGTGGCAATCAGGTCATCCACCAGCAACACCTGCTCACCTCGGGCGATGGCATCGGTATGGATTTCCACGCGGTCAGCGCCGTACTCAAGCTCATAATCATGGCCGACCGTTTCAGCAGGCAGCTTGCCCTGTTTGCGGATAGGCACAAAACCCACCCCCAGCTTATAAGCCAGCGCCGAGCCAATGATAAAACCACGCGCCTCAACTCCTGCAATCTTGTCGACTTTCTTGCCAGAATACTGCTTGGCCAGTTCATCAATCACAATGCGAAACCCAACGGGGTCTTTCAGCAAGGTCGTGATATCGCGGAACTGGATGCCTTGTTTGGGGTAATGCGGGATGGTACGGATTAGAGATTTTATAGGTGACATCTAACTTAATATCGTCGGCAAACTAAAATGGTATTACATCGTCAGAATCACTGACTTGAACTGGTTGCTTTAAAAGAAACATACTTTGATTTTCTAAAACCCATGCCCAACCACTATCTGTAAAAACGTAGCCTGTGTAGTACTCTCCGCCACTTTCATAATCTTGATACCTATCATATGTAATTAGCTCTTTTTGAATTAAGCTTTTTACGGCAAGCGTTGTTGCTACTTTTGTAAATCCACTTCTTTCCATATCTCGTTTAACCTGATATGCGCTTGCATGATCCTCTGGATGTTCTAAATTTTCCGCAAGAGCTGCAAGCAATACTATTTCATGCTGATCCAAACCTTCAACTTTATTAAGCTTTGCGAGTTCAGAAATCTTTGGGAGATTTTCTTCCCGATGAAGGTATGCTTTTATTTTCGTCGTGATTTGTTTTCGCAAATTATCAAAATCACTAGCGGATTCAACTTTATATCTAATGATTGAACGGTGCTGTATATCGAATGGAAATTTAGTTGTACGTTCCGCTGAACAAACCAAAATGACCTCTTTACCTGAGGCTATAGCAAAGCCTAGCTCAAACCAAACATTAGGATTATCTTGCGTAATTTCTGC
The DNA here is from genome assembly GCA_035459965.1 of Methylophilaceae bacterium. GTDB lineage: Bacteria > Pseudomonadota > Gammaproteobacteria > Burkholderiales > Methylophilaceae > DATHXC01. The sequence continues at coordinate 229,799 of DATHXC010000004.1, read as the reverse complement.
AAAGCAAATCCTGGAGTCTTTAATACCAGATTCAATATCTTGAATAGGTATACTCACTTTTGGATCTTGATCAACACGATAAGGCTCAAGTCCAGCCTCAAGGATAGCTTTTGAAAAAGTGTCTTCATACCTTTTGTCAAAAAGTCCGCCATCAAATGGCTGCATTACAAAACACTTTTCCATCTCACATCCTTATTTAAACTACAGGGTTTTGAGTCCGAACCCTAATGTGAAGCTCACGCAACTGCTTCTCGTCCACCTCATTCGGCGCATTCGTCAGCAAGCATTGCGCGCGCTGAGTCTTGGGGAACGCAATCACATCACGGATGGATTCAGCACCAGCCATCAACGTCACCAGACGATCCAGACCAAACGCCAGGCCACCGTGCGGTGGTGCGCCGTATTGCAGCGCTTCGAGCAGGAAGCCAAATTTCTCTTGGGCTTCTTCCTTGCTGATATTAAGGGCATCGAACACCTTGGACTGCACGTCCTGTTTGTGGATACGCACGGAACCGCCGCCCACTTCCCAGCCGTTCAGCACCATGTCGTAGGCTTTGGAGAGTGCAGCGCCCGGGTTGCTGGTGAGCAGATCTTCGTGGCCGTCTTTTGGTGCGGTGAATGGGTGGTGCAGCGCAGCCCAGCGGTTGTTTTCTTCGTCGTGCTCGAACATGGGGAAATCGACCACCCACAGCGGTGCCCAGGCACGGCCATCGACGTGACCCTTGTCGTGGCCGACCTTGAGGCGCAATGCACCCAGAGCTTCGTTCACCACTTTCAGCTTGTCTGCGCCGAAGAACACGATGTCGCCATTCTGTGCGCCCGTGCGGTCTATGATGGCTTGCAACGCAGTCACATGGATGTTCTTAACGATAGGGCTTTGCAGGCCTTCTTCGTTGAGCTTGGTGATGTCGTTGATCTTGATGTAAGCCAAGCCCTTAGCTCCGTAGATCTTGACGAATTCGGTGTAAGCGTCGATCTCGGAACGACTGATAGCCGCGCCATTCGGTACACGCAGGGCAGCCACACGGCCACCGGCTGAATTGGCAGCGCCGGAGAATACCTTGAAGTCGACATCTTTCATGATATCGGTGAGCTCGGTGATTTCGAGCGTTACGCGCATATCCGGCTTGTCGGAACCGTAACGTGTCATGGCTTCAGCGAATGTCATGCGTGGGAACTGCGCAGGCAGTTCGATACCTTGTACGCTCTTGAACATCTGGCGGATCATCTCTTCGACGATGTCCATGATCTGCTGTTCATTCAGGAATGAAGTCTCGATATCCACTTGCGTGAATTCCGGCTGGCGGTCTGCACGCAGGTCTTCATCGCGGAAACATTTGGTGATCTGAAAGTAACGGTCGAAGCCGGACACCATGAGCAGTTGTTTGAATAACTGTGGTGACTGCGGCAAGGCGAAGAACTGGCCGGCATGGACACGGCTAGGTACCAGGTAGTCGCGCGCACCTTCCGGTGTGCTACGCGTGAGCATCGGTGTTTCCACTTCGATAAAGCCGTTGGTATCGAGGTAATCGCGCAGGGTTTTTGCCACGCGGTAACGCAGCATCAGGTTCTTCTGCATGGCCGGGCGGCGCAGGTCGATATAGCGATGTTGCAGGCGCACGGTCTCGGTCAGGTTCTCGTCATCCAGCATGAAAGGTGGCGTGAGCGATGGATTCAGGATTTCGATTTCAGAAGCCAGCATCTCAACTTCGCCAGTCGGGATGTTAGCGTTCACTGTGCCTTCAGGCCGCGCGCGTACTTTACAGATGATTTTCAGCACGAATTCGTTACGCACGGATTCGGCAATGGCAAAGGCTTCCTTGGTATCGGGATCAATCACGATCTGCGCCATACCTTCACGGTCGCGCAGGTCGATAAAGATTACGCCACCATGGTCACGGCGACGATGTGCCCAACCACAGAGAGTAACGGTTTGGCCAATGTGTTCGCGGTTTAAATGACCGCAGTAATGAGTACGCATATGCAGATTTCTTATGTATTTAAAGTTAGAAGAATTGTTTAAGTATTCGGGTTATTTATGTCTTGCGGCAGGCGAGACCACACCCATCGAAATAATGTATTTGAGCGCTTCATCCACGCTCATGTCGAGCTCAATCACGTCAGTTCTCGGCATCATCAAAAAGTAGCCACCAGTCGGGTTAGGGGTAGTTGGCACATAAACGCTGACAAAATCGCCTTGCAGGTGATTCGCCACATCGCCACCGGGTGTGCCGGTCTGGAATGCGATGGTCCAGCTACCTTCGCGTGGAAACTGTACCAATAGCGCTTTGCGAAACGCATTGCCGGAATCTGAAAATAGGGTATCGGATACCTGCTTAACGCTCGAATAGATGGACTTGACCACAGGCACGCGCGCAAGCAGGCCTTCCCATAACAGCAGCAATTGCCTGCCGAAAAAATTGGTGGCGATTAAACCTGTGACAAAAATAATCAGCAGCGTCAGTATCACGCCAAAGCCTGGCACAGCACGGCCAAACTGCGCCTCAGGGCGCCATTGTACCGGTAGCAGTAACAGGCTTTGGTCCATCATATTCACCAGCGTGGTAACCACCCATACTGTGATGAATAAAGGCACCAGCACCAGCAAGCCGGTAATAAAGTATTTTTTCATGAGCTGTCTAAATTAAGGTCAAGTATGAACGTTAAGTAAAGCCGAGCTTTTCGTCAAAAACCCAAAGCTTGGGAGAAGCAGAGCTTTAGTGGCAAGCGCAACCAGGGGCGCATGAAGCAGCAGGAGCAGCCACTTCAGCCGCTGCTGTTTCAGTCTTTTTTTCGCCACCGCCAGTCGGTTTGGTACCCTTAAAGTCAGTTGCGTACCAGCCTGTGCCGTTCAACTGAAAGCTGGGGGCAGAAAGCTGCTTGGTAAATGTCTCTTTGGCGCATTCCGGGCAAACCGTGATATTGGGTTCGCTGATCTTACGCATGACTTCTTTCTTGAAGCCACAACTAGTGCATTGGTAATCATAGATAGGCATATTGATTCCCCTGATCCTAAAAAACGAAATTATACCCGAACGGGCATGGTTAAACATGAGGATTTCGAGCGGAATATCAAGTGCTTAAACGAAAAAACAGCGATTGCCGAGCTTATGTTGGCGAGATTTGTTTGTTGCAGTTTAATTGCCGCGAAGATTATGCGGCGACTTGTTTACAGTACTAGTGTTACAAATTCACTTTACGAATAGTGGACGCGATAAGCAGAATCAGCCCCGGCAGGAGTATTTGGCAATTGCTTGCATGGGAAGTTAAGCCCATCGCCACATGCCTTTTTGAAAGCGCCGGTCACCAGGATATCCCCCGCCTTGGCAATATCTTCGCCCAATTTGCTGGCAGCATTCACCTCTGCGCCAAAAATGTCGATATCGCCCACGCGTAGCATATGACCATACCCAAGGCCGACACATAACAACACCTTTTCTTCATCAGGCCGGGTTTGATTGTATTCGCCAAGTACATGCTGCATCGAAACTGCGCCTTGCAAGGCTTTACAAGGGTTACGGAATATTGCCAGCAGCGAGTCGCCTTCGCTTTTTAGTACAAATCCGTCGTGGGATTCGATAACTGGCAATAACAGGCGCTCGGATTCGTAGATAGTCTGCAGGAAATGGATAATGCCGAACTCGGCCACACGGCGCGAGAAACCGGAGAGGTCGGTGAACATCACACACCACTCTTCGCCAAACAGATCCCAGATACGCTGATCTATCTTCTCTTTGTCTGCACCAGGCGCAAGGCGATCAGCAATGAGGCGTGCCAGCCGGTCTTCGGAGTTACTGGTATCGGTTAGAAAGCGGCGGCTCATATGGCCTCTCTAGTTATTTAATAGAAAGTTTTGATTACGTCTGAATTCTATGGCCACGTGAGGTAGCGCTTGTACTCCCAATCACTCACTGAACGACAATAGTCTATCCATTCAGGCTTTTTGGTGGCCAGGTACTCAGCCACATACTCTTCACCAAGCGCTTTAGCCAGCGAGGCATCTGCGCTTAATGCAGCCAGCGCCTCGCCCATGGTTTGCGGCAAGGTTTTTACGCCGCGCTTTTCAAACTCAGCTTCCGGCCATTCGTATATGTCTTCATCTATCGCGGCTGGCGGCACCAGCTGCTGCTCAATGCCGTCCAGCATCGCGGCGATAGTGGAAGCCAGTACTGCATAGATATTGCTGCTGCCGTCACTCAGGCGGAACTCGATGCGGCCCGCCACCACTCGCGCCACTGTAGTGCGGTTGTTATAACCCCAGCCGATATGCGCAGGTGCCCAAGTAGTGCCGGATAACGAGCGGCCTATCACCAGGCGCTTATACGAATTGACCGTGGGCGCATGGAAAGCAGCCAGTGCCGGGCTGTGTGCCAGTAGGCCAGCGATGCATTCACGCCCTGCCTTGGATAAACCATGGCTGTCGGCTTTATCTGCCATCACAGCATGGCCTTGCGCATCTGTGAGTGACAGGTGCAGGTGCAAACCACTACCGGGGCGATCAGCAAACGGTTTGGGCATCAGCGTAAAGGTCAGACCAGCTTCTTCGGCGATATAGTCGGCTGCCATTTTGAACAGGATGAATCTATCGGCTGCTGTGAGCGCATCGCCATAGTGGTAATTAAGCTCATACTGCCCGCTAGCATCTTCATGGTCAATCTGGAATACATCAAAGCCGCAGGCTGTCAGGCCGAACTCCATGCGGTGCAGCACATCGCGCACCCTCGCCAGCGCTTTCAGGTCATACGAAGGCTTATCCAGATCGTCAGCCTCGCTTGGGCAGGGCCTGCCGTTGGCATCTTTTGTGACCAGGAAGAATTCCGGCTCGATACCGACATTGAGCGTCCAGCCACGAGCAGTTAAACGCGCGATCTGCTTCAATAACAGACGGCGGGAACAACCATCGAATGGCTGACCATCAACCACACCACTACACACGATACGTGCATAGCCGGGCATCCACGGCAGTGCCTGCAAAGTCGCTAGGTCGCCCTGCCCATAAAATTCAGAGCGTGGGCCGTTGCGTGGCAATCCGGTACCCCAGATCGAAGGCCCGGCAAAGCCAGCACCAGCGCCTACGATTTCTTGCAGATGTGCCAGCGGGATATATTTGCCTTTGGCCGAGCCGTGGATATCCACAAACTGGGCGATAACGGTATGCACGCCTGCGGCCTGCATGCGCAGCTTGGCATTTTCTATAGTTTCGGTTTGTGGCATCGAGCTATCCAATTATCAGGCCTTTACCAATGCGCGGTCGATGATGTCGAGCGCTTCATCGAATATGGTATCTTCAGTGGTAAGCGGATACAGGAAGCGAATCACATTGGCATATACACCGCAGGTCAGCAGTATCAGCCCTTCTTCCAGCGCCGCTTGTTGCACACGCTTGGCAATATCTGCCGAAGGCTCACCGGTTGCCGGGTCAAAGAATTCGGCCGCCATCATGGAGCCCAGGCCACGTACTTCTTTCAGGCTAGGCACTTTGGCTTGGGCTGCAGTTAACCTGACGCGTAGTTTTTCGCCTAGCGTGTTACTTCTGGCAATCAGCTGCTCTTCTTCGATGATATCAATCACGGCATGCGCAGCGGCAATTGCCAGCGGGTTACCGGCATAGGTGCCGCCCAAGCCGCCAGGCAATGGGCCATCCATTACTTCTGCTTTGCCGCACACAGCAGACAGGGTCATGCCGCCTGCCAGGCTTTTCGCCATCAACATGATGTCTGGCAGCACATCATAGTGTTCTGCCGCGAATAACTTACCCGTGCGGCCAAAGCCGGTTTGCACTTCATCGAATACCAGCAGGATACCGTGTTCATCGCATTCTTTACGCAAGGCCTGCATCAAGGCTGGCGGCGCGATATAAAAACCACCCTCACCCTGCACCGGCTCGATCATGATGGCAGCTACGCGCTTGGGGTCGATATCGGACTTGAACAGGTTATGCAGCGCATGGATGGAGTCCTCAACGCTCACGCCATGCAGGTCTATCGGGAACGGCAGGTGATACACATCAGACGGAAACGGGCCAAAGCCAACCTTGTACGGCACCACCTTGCCGGTGAGGGCGCAAGCCATGAGCGTACGACCATGAAACGCACCGGAGAAAGCAATAATGCCGGGGCGGCCAGTGCTGGCACGCGCGATCTTGACGGCATTTTCTGCTGCTTCTGCACCGCTGCTGAAAAAACAGGTTTTCTTGGCATGTTTGCCCGGAGTAAGCGCATTGATACGCTCAGCCAAGGTTACATAGCTTTCGTAGGGCAATACCTGATAGCAGGTATGGGTGAAGCGCGCCAGTTGTGCCTCGACGGCCGCAACCAATTTTGGATGCCTGTGGCCGGTATTGAGCACTGCGATGCCGCCAGCGAAATCAATATAGCGGCGGCCTTCTACATCCCATACTTCAGCATTGAGTGCACGTTCAATGAAGAAATTTGCCATGACACCGATACCACGCGGGGTGGCAGCCAGGCGGCGCTGGTGCAAATCCTGGTTACTGGCTTGGCTACTTGCAATTGGATCAGTCGCTTTATTCATGGCTCACTTCCTCGGTCTTAATTTTATTTATTATTTACTGACTTGGATCTAATCAAGCTTGATCCATGTGGTCTTGAGTTCAGTATATTTTTCCAGCGCATGCAGTGATTTATCACGTCCGTTGCCGGATTGCTTGTAGCCGCCAAATGGTACTGTGATGTCATCTTCATCGTAGCTATTGACGTGCACAGTGCCAGCCCGCAAGGCTTGCGCCACCAGGTGCGCACGCGAAATATCGCGCGTCCACACTGCAGCGGCTAGACCATACTCAGTTTCGTTGGCAATGCGGATGGCTTCTTCCTGCGTATCGAAAGCAATGATGGAAAGCACCGGCCCAAAGATTTCTTCGGACGCGATGGTCATGTCATTGGTAACGTCATCGAACACAGTGGGGCTGATATAGAAACCACCTGTTTCCGTGCGCATCTGCTCACCACCGGCACGCAGTTTTGCACCCTGCTGTTTACCACTGGCGATGTACTTCAGCACATTTTCCATCTGCCCGCAGTCCACCATGGCGCCCATAGTGGTATTGGCATCCAGCGGATCACCCGGCTGGTAATCCGGCAAATATGCCAGCAGTTTCTTGACGAACTCATCCTTGATAGAGCGCTCGACCAGCAAGCGCGAAGGGGCGTTGCAGCTTTCACCCTGGTTATAAAAGATAGACCCGGCAGAGGCAGCGGCGGCTTTATCCATATCCTTGCAATCGGCAAATACGATATTGGGTGATTTGCCGCCCAGTTCGCACCAGGCGCGCTTGAGGTTACTCTGCCCGGCCATGATCTGGATTTTCTTGCCGACACCGGTAGATCCCGTGAAGGCAATGCAGTCCACGTCCATATGCATGGCAAGCGGCGTACCTGCATCCGGGCCAAAGCCCGGCACCACATTCAGCACACCCGCGGGGATACCGGCTTCGATCGCCAGGTCACCTAGGCGCAATGCGGTCAGCGGTGACTTTTCGGAGGGTTTCAGGATAACGCTGTTGCCCGTGACCAGCGCCGGCGCTATCTTCCAGCAGGCCATCAATATTGGGTAGTTCCACGGTACAACGGCACCCACCACACCGATAGGCTCACGGGTAATCATCGCCAGGGTGTTATCGGCGGTAGGCGCGATTTCGTCGTAGACCTTGTCGATGGCCTCGCCAAACCAGCGCAGCGAGTTGGCAGCAGAGTTCACGTCAACCGAGAGGCTGGCCGAAATAGGCTTGCCCATATCCAGCGTTTCCAGCAAGGCCAGCTCTTCTTTGTTCTCGATCAGCAAATCGGCAAAGCGAATCATGATCTGCTTGCGCTCACGTGGCGATTTTCCTGCCCAGCGCCTGTCGTTAAAAGCTGCGCGCGCAGCGCTGACTGCAAGGTCAATATCAGCCGCTTTACTGCTAGCAACATCAGCCAGCTTGCGGCCATCTATGGGTGAGAAGCACTCAAAAGTGCTGCCATCCTGCGCATTGACGCGCTGGCCGTTGATGAAAGCGCGCCCATCAATCTTGAGTGGCCCATCTATAAGTGCAAGCGCACGTGCGTGCCAGTCAATCGGAAAATCCGTTGCCTTATTCATAATTAGAGCCCTGCCATACACACATATTTGATTTCGAGGTATTCATCAATGCCATGATGCGAGCCTTCGCGTCCAAGACCCGATTGCTTGATGCCGCCAAATGGTGCGACCTCGTTTGAAATGAGCCCGGTATTGACGCCTACCATGCCATATTCAAGAGCTTCTGCCACACGCCAGATACGGCCGATATCACGGCTGAAGAAATAAGAGGCCAGGCCAAACTCGGTGCGGTTGGCCAGCTCGACGACTTCATCATCGGTCTTGAAACGGAACAAGGGCGCAACCGGGCCAAACGTCTCCTCACGGAAAATCATGGCATCCGGGCTGACATCGGCCAGCACTGTGGGCTCAAAGAAAGTACCGCCCAGCGCATGTGGTTTGCCACCTTCAATAATCTTTGCACCCTTGGCGACTGCATCGGCAATGTGGCTTTCCACTTTTTCGATAGCGGCATCATCAATAAGCGGCCCCTGGGTAATGCCATCCAGCGTGCCTGCGCCAACTTTAAGTTCACTCACTTTAACTGCAAGCTTTTTGGCAAATTCGTCAAATACGCCATCTTGCACAAACAGCCTGTTGGCACATACGCAGGTTTGTCCGGCATTACGGAATTTGCTGACAAGTGCACCTTCCACGGCAGCATCAATATCCGCATCATCGAAGACAATAAATGGCGCATTGCCGCCCAGCTCCAGCGACAATTTCTTGATCGTGTCCGCACATTGACGCATCAAGATGCGACCGACTTCAGTAGAACCCGTAAACGAAAGCTTGGTCACCACCGGGCTGGCGCACAATACAGCACCAATCTGACGTGGGTCGCCAGTGAGAACCTGCAATACTCCACCGGGGATACCAGCCTCTTCTGCAAGCACTGCCAGCGCGATTGCAGATAATGGTGTTTGCTCAGCTGGCTTGATGATCATGCTGCAACCAGCCGCCAGGGCAGGGCCTGCTTTGCGCGTGATCATGGCTATGGGGAAATTCCATGGCGTGATGGCAGCGGTAACTCCGATAGGCTGCTTGAGCACCAGCAAGCGGCGATCCCCCATGGGCGCAGGGATTACTTCGCCGTAGACACGCTTGGCTTCTTCCGCAAACCATTCGATAAAGCTTGCGCCGTAAGTGATCTCACCGCGTGCTTCTGCCAATGGCTTGCCTTGTTCGGCAGTCAGCAGCTGCGCGAGGTCTTCCCGGTGCAGGATAATCAGGTCGAACCAGCGCTTGAGTATGATTGCACGCGCTTGTGCAGTGAGCGCTTTCCAGGACTTTTGAGCCGCCGCCGATGCCTCAATGGCACGCTCAGTTTCTGCGCTGCCCATCATCGGCACTTCGGCGATTACTTCGCCATTGGCAGGATTGGTCACCGCAAAGGTTTCGCCTGAATCGGCACCTACCCACTGCCCGGCAAGCCATGTGCTTTTGTGCTTGAGTAAAGATGAATGCTTTAATTGTAATGCCATGAGATTACCTACTTGATCCTCTGAATACTTATTTGGGTTTGCTTAAACGCCAGCTTTTACTTACACCCTTATTTTTGTGTACTGCCGTGACTTGCAGTGAGCCATAGGTGTATGACTCACTACATTTTTAAATAGCTGATTAGTGATTAGCATCGCTGTAAGCCTCTGCCACCTCACGTTTGCGTTGTCGTTCAGCGCGTGATTGGTAAATGCTCGAAGCAATCACAGCAATACTGACCACCACAATGGTGACGGTTGCCACTGCATTGATGGTTGGATTCAAGCCCAAGCGCGCGCGCGAAAAAATCACCATAGGCATGGTTGAATAACCAGGCCCGGACAAAAAGGCTGATAGCACGACATCGTCAAAAGATAAGGTAAATGTCAGCAGGAAAGCAGAAACCAATGCAGGAATAAGCAGTGGCAAGGTCACCAGCCTGAATACCTGAAAAGGTTTGCAACCCAAGTCCATCGCAGCTTCATCGAGGCGGCCATCCATCTCTCGTAATCGTGATGTAATCACTACTGTGGCATAGGCAGTACCCAGCAAGGCATGCCCAAGCAGAATGGTAAATAGCCCGCGCTCAGGGAACCCCAACCAGTGCTGTAAAGAAACCAGCATCAGCAGCAATGACAAACCGACAATCACGTCAGGCATCACTAGCGGTGTGCTGGCCATGGATGACAACAAGGTACGACCTGGGAAACGCTTGTAACGGGTGAGCGCAAAGGCGGTAAATGTGCCGAAAAACACCGACATCAATGCCGAGAGGAAGGCAATCTTGAGCGATAGCCCTACTGCGGCAATGAGGTCACTATCTTTAGACAGCGCCACATACCACCTTAAGCTAGCCTCAGTCCATACAGTAACCAGCGGTGATGCATTGAAGGAGTAAATCACCAGTGTGATGATGGGCATGTACAGGAATATATACACCGCCACCATCCATAATCTGCCGAAAGTCTTATTCATCACTTAACCTCCGTTTGGTCAGACTGGTATTTATTGAAGATCGCCATCGGCATCAGTATCAACAGTATCATCACCACTGCCACCGCCGAAGCCATAGGCCAGTCGTTGTTGCTGAAGAATTCATCCCACAGCACGCGACCTATCATCAGCGTATCCGGCCCACCCAGCAGCTCTGGAATCACATACTCACCCACCGCGGGGATGAAGACCAGCATGGAACCGGCGATAATGCCCGCTTTTGAAAGCGGTATGGTAATTAGCCAGAAGGTCTTGAACGGGCTGGTACCCAAATCTGCCGCAGCCTCCAGGTAGCGTAGATCCAGCTTGGATAAATTGGCGTAAAGCGGCAGGATCATAAAGGGCAAATAAGAGTAGACCATCCCCACCAGCAGCGAGAATGGCGTATTCATCATGGGTAGCGGCGTATCAATAATGCCCATTGCAATGAGCACATTGTTGATCACGCCATTGCTCACCATCAATGTTTTCCAGGCATAAATGCGCAACAGGAACGAAGTCCAGAATGGCAGCATGATCAGCATCAGCAGCATGGGCTGCAAATGCTTGGGTGAGCGTGCCATAAAGTAGGAAAAAGGATAACCGATGGCCAGGCATATCACCGTAGTAATCAGGGCATACTTGATGGATGACAGGTAGGTTTCAAAATAGAGCGGATCAGTACCAAGGAAAATGTAGCTGGCAAAATTCAGCTTGATGGTTGGCCAGCCCTGGGTCCAGCTGATCATGCTGGATACTGAAGTGGACTCCATCTCTGACAGGCTGATCTTGAGCACAATCAGCAGGGGAATAAAAGCCAACAACAAGAACCAGAAATACGGCACACCGATCACCAGCTGGCGACCGTGGATATGGCTACGCAGGTAACTAAAAGCTTTAGTCATTACATGCTCACTTTCACGTGTTGAAATTGCACGGATTGAGATCGAATAGGCTGGTATTGAACGTCGCCTCCAAGGGCAGGATCATTGCGTCAATACCACCATTGCCAGATCATTCCAGTGTGCATACGCCCGGTCGCCCCAGGTGAGCCCACAGCTCAGGTCACGTGTATTGTTAAGCTCCTGCGCTTTGATGATTTTGCCGCTATCGAGTTTGAGGTGATAAGTCGTGTGCGCACCGAAATACACGATCTCAATGACTTCACCGGCACACCAGTTGTACTCGCTGGTGGGGGCCTCTTTACTCAACATGATTTTTTCCGGGCGCAGTGCGACGCCTACCGACATGCCGGTATTGCCACTGATGCCGTGCCCGACATAATGCAGGCACTCTTCGCAGCGAACTGTCACGTGATCTGATTCGTCTTCTTCAATCACGCCATCGAATATATTCACGTTACCGATAAAATCAGCCACCTGGCGGCTATTCGGCATTTCATATACTTCGTCCGGCGAACCGACTTGCAGGAAATAACCTTCACTCATCACCGCGATACGCGATGCCATGGTCATGGCCTCTTCCTGATCATGGGTCACCAGCACACAGGTCACACCAACTTCTTCAATAATATTGACGAGTTCCAGCTGGGTTTTCTCGCGCAGCTTTTTATCCAGCGCACCGAGTGGCTCATCCAGCAACAATAATTTAGGGCGTTTAGCCAAACTACGCGCCAATGCCACACGCTGTTGCTGACCACCGGAAAGTTGATGCGGTTTACGTTTGGCATACTTGGTCAGTTGCACCAGGCCAAGCATGGATTCAACCCGTTCAGCGATGTCTTCTTTCGCCATGTCATCACGTTGCAAGCCAAACGCAATGTTCTCCCACACGGTCAAGTGCGGAAAAAGTGCGTAGGACTGAAACATCATGTTGATGGGGCGTTTGTATGGCGGCAGGCTGGTAATGTCTTTTCCTGCGAGGAATATTTTGCCTGTGGTCGGCGTCTCGAAACCGGCCAGCATGCGTAATAAGGTAGATTTGCCACAGCCTGAACCGCCAAGCAGTGCAAAAATTTCACCCGTAGACACGGTGAGCGAGATGTTATCTACCGCCTTGACGGCACCATCGTAAATCTTGGTGATGCCCTCTACGCGCAATAACTCTTCTGGCGCTCTCTTTCTTACCGTGGTTTTTGCCGGATTGGCATTTGGTGCTGTGGCCATAAATACCCCTAAATAAAGTGATTACCAGAGAATGCTTTACCAGCTACGAGAGGGGCGCCCATCTTGCTTTCCAAGCTTTTATTAACTGCTGGGCGCCCTACCTTCAATTACAATCAAACAGATTTACAAACCAGTTTTGAAGCGTGTAAACAGGCGTGTCATGGTGCGACGGGTATTGTTATCCACGTTGCCTGGCGCGATCAGTTTGGCAATATCCGCATCCGATAGATAAATCGTCTTGTTATTCTTGATTTCAGGGTCAACAAATGCAGTAGCTGCCTTGTTCGGGTTGGCATAGGTCACAGCATTCGTCAGCCCTGCATGCACTTCAGGCTTGAGGATGTAGTTAATGAATTTGTGCGCATTGCCGGGGTGAGGCGCATCAGCCGGAATCGCCATGGTATCCATGAACATCAGGCCGCCCTTGTTGGAGACAAGCGCAACAATATTCTGTGCAGATTTATTTTCAATCGAGCGTTTACGCGCCAGATTAAAATCGCCCGCCCAGCCTAAAGCCACACATACTGAACCACTCGCCAGATCTTCAATCTGCCCGCCGGAGTTAAAGCGCTTGATATCAGGACGCACTTTTTTCAGCACGTCAAAAGCTGCTTTATAGTCGTCCGCATTGGTACTGAATTCAGGCTTGCCCAAGTAATGCAGCACAACCGGAAATACTTCTGATGGTGTATCAAGATAAGTCAGGCCACAGGATTTAAGCTTGTTGGTGTACTTGGGATCAAATACCAGATCCCAAGCATTGTCTGGCATAGGCATGGTGCCCAGCGCTTTTTTGACTTTATCTACGTTGATGCCGACTGTGGTGTAGCTCCAAAGCCAGTCGACCAGATAATTATTGCCCGGGTCTAGTTTACCAAGCTGCGCCAATACCGCAGGGTCCAGATTCTTCCAGTTTGGGATCTTGGTTTTGTCGAGCTTCTGCAACAGTCCGCCATCCATCTGCAGCTTACCCCAGTTTGAGGAAGGCACTACGATGTCATAACCGGTTTTACCAGCGACCAATTTGGCATGGAGAATTTCATTGCTGTCGAAAACATCGTAACGTACCTTGATGCCGGTTTCTTTTTCAAAATTGGAGATGGTATCTGGTGCCAGGTAGTCAGACCAGTTATAGATGTTGAGTACTTTTTCTTCTTCCTTGGCATTGGCTGTTGAAACAATCGCAGCGCTAAGAGCCGCGCCTGCTAACGCAACTGACAGACATTTACTAATCAAGCGTTTATTAAATAGCGATTTCATTAGAACTCTCCTAAATATTCATTCAATATCAACGTATAAGACAGAATTCGCCAGAAAAATAGCCTGGCATTTAATCAAGCCAAGGTAAGGACGCTACATCGGCAAAATCGCATTAAACATAGCAAACTAAGCTTACTAAATGCTTGCACTCAATCACTTAACTCGCTCAGCGATCCTATATAAGAAAAATATGTAAGCAAAATAATCTTATCATGCCAAAAATTTTCTATGCAGCATTGATATTAAGCTGCTCATTACCCATAAAGCCCAACGCTTCCAGCTCGGCTAGTGTGGCGTCTAGACACTTGTAAATAAGCGCCATCATTTCATCAATTTGGGTCTTGGTAATGGCCAATGGTGGGGCAATAATCATGCGGTCACCCACTGCGCGCATGATCAGTCCATTGGCAAAACAATGGTTGCGGCAGCGCATGCCGACTTCCAGTGATTCATCAAAAACAATGTGCGCCTGCTTGTCTTTCATAAGCATAAAGCCTGCCATCAGGCCGATGGTTTCAGCACCCCCAACTAATGGATGGTGGGCAAGTTCGGCATAACGTGCGGCCAGGTAAGGGCCGGTTTCTTCGCGCACCCGGTCGACCAAACCTTCGTGATCCAGGATATCGATATTCGCCAGCGCCACCGCACAGGCTACCGGATGGCCGGAGTAGGTGTAGCCATGATTGAAATCACCACCCTGATTAATGAGCACATCGGCCACGCGCTTGCCAACGACAACGCCGCCCAGCGGAAGGTAGCCTGAAGTCACCCCTTTTGCGAACGTCATCAGATCAGGCTTTGCGCCCAGCAATTGTGAACCGAACCAGGTGCCCAGACGGCCGAAGCCACAGATCACTTCATCACAAATCAGCAGGATGCCGTACTTATCGCAGATACGCTGTATCTCAGGCCAGTAGGTTTTAGGTGGAATAATCACGCCACCAGCGCCCTGTATTGGTTCACCGATAAATGCAGCGACCTTATCTGCACCAACTTCCAGTATTTTTTTCTCCAACCAGCCAGCTGCTTCCAGCCCAAAAGCGTCCTTGTCCTTTGCATGCGCCAGGCCATAGTGATACGGCTGCTCTATATGGACAATACCGGGAATCGGCAAGCCGCCTTGCGAGTGCATATAGCCCATGCCGCCCAGCGAGGCACCTGCCATGGTAGAGCCATGATAGGCATTATTACGGCTGATAATTACAGTGCGCTCGGGCTGACCCAGCGTTGCCCAATAATGGCGCACCATGCGGATATTGGTGTCATTCGACTCGGAACCGGAACTGCTGAAAAACACGTGCGAGAAATTATCGCCAGCCAAACCAACGATACGCTCTGCCAGCTTCACCGCCGGGATATTAGTAGTCTGGAAAAAGCTGTTGTAATAGGGCAGCTCCTGCATCTGTTTGGTAGCGGCATCTACCAGCTCCTGACGGCCATAACCCACATTGACACACCACAAGCCCGACATGGCATCAAAGATTTTATTGTCTTCAGAATCCCAGATATAAATGCCATCTGCCTTGGTAATAATGCGCGCACCTTTGGCTGACAGACTCTTGTGGTCAGTAAACGGGTGCATATAGTGCGCTGAATCTATTGCCTGGATATCACTGGTATTCGTTGTCATGCCGCTCTCCATTTCTTACAGCTTATTTGCTAACTCTTGCCACTAAATCTATACGTGCATCAGCAGATGCTCGCGCTCCCACGGGCTAATCACGCGCATGAATTCATCGTGCTCAGTTTCTTTCACCGCCAGATAGACGTCGATGAAGTTCTGGCCCAGCACATCATGCAAAGGCTTGGCAGTCTCCAGCACGCGCAGGGCTTCTGATAAACCACGCGGCAACTGGTAATCGGATGCGTACGCGCTACCGGTAGTCACTGCCGTTGGTTGCAACTCTTCGATAATGCCCAGGTAACCGCAAGCCAGTGTCACTGACATCGCCAGATAGGGGTTGGCATCTGCGCCGACCACACGATTCTCGATACGGCGTCCATCAGGATCGGAAATCGGCACGCGGATACCCACAGTGCGATTGTCATAACCCCATTCAATGTTGATGGGTGCTGCGCCATCGCGCACGATACGGCGATATGAATTCACGTAAGGGGCAAGGATGGACATGGCTGCTGGCAGGTACTTCTGCAGGCCGGCAATGTAGTTGCCAAACAAAGGCGAAGCCGAGCCATCTTCTTTGCTGAAAATGTTTTTACGCGTCTTGGTATCAATCACGCTCTGGTGGATGTGCATGGCAGAGCCAGGCTCACGCTCCATGGGCTTGGCCATGAAAGTAGCGTACATATTGTGCCGCATGGCAACTTCGCGCAGGGTACGCTTGAAGAAGAACACCTTATCCGCCAGCAGCATCGGCTCATCATGCAGGAAGTTGATTTCCATCTGGCCCGCACCGAATTCATGAATCAGCGTGTCCAGTTCCAGGCCCATGATCTCGCAATAATCATAGATATCCTCAAATAGCGGGTCGAACTCGTTCACGGCATCAATACTGTATAGCTGGCGGCTGGTTTCAGAGCGGCCACTGCGTCCAATAGGCGGGGTCAGCGGCAGGTTAGGATCGGTATTGCGGGCCAGCAGATAAAACTCCAGCTCGGGCGCCACGATTGGCGTCCAGCCCAGACCCTTGTATAGATCAGTCACTTTACGCAAGACATTACGCGGCGCAAAATCAATCGGGCTACCATCATGGTTGACACAGTCCATAATCACCTGCGCGGTCGGGTCAACGGCCCATGGCACCAGGCGCACGGTAGTCGGGTCTGGCAGCAACACCATATCCTTGTCGGTAAAGCCGAAGACATTATCATAGCCTTCATGACCTTCTGGTGATTCACCTGTTACCGTTACACCCAGCACAGCTTCCGGCAGGCGCATGGCGCGCTCGGTTGTGAATTTTTCACGTGGCAAGATCTTGCCGCGCGCTACGCCTGTCAAGTCGGGGACCAGGCACTCGATCTCGGTGACATTATTGTCGGTCAACCACTTATCCATATCCTTATGGCTAAAATTTGTACAGTCTGACATTTCAATTCTCCACAACTTCTTTTGGTTTATTTTGCTTATCTGGTTTAGCTTGCTTGATATTCTTGTTTTTAGCTTTACTGCTAGAGGTAGATGATTAAGGCCAGCTATATGTAATTTTCGCTGATGGCTCGCTGGTCACGCTTCTGTGCGCGTGCCAGGCATGCATCACCAAAGGCATGGAAAATCGCAAGATAAGACAGGTTTTCCAGCACTTTCCATTCCGGATGCCATTGCACAGCGAGTGCAAATGCGGGTGCGCCATCGACATGAAACGCCTCTATCAGGCCATCCGGCGCATAGGCCTCTGCTGTCAGGCCTCTACCTAGGCGATCTACGCCCTGGCCATGCAGTGAGTTCACCATCATTTCCTTGCGGCCAACCATGGCTGCCAGTTGCCCACCAGCTACCAAGCTTACCGGGTGTACAGGTGCATACTGGATATCGATAGGTGCATCTTTCGGTTCACGGTGATCCATCATGCCCGGCACTTCATGCACTGCCTGATGCAGGCTGCCGCCGAAAGCCACGTTCACTTCCTGGAAGCCGCGACAGATCGCGAGCAAGGGAACACCCGCTTTAATGGCCGCACGAATAATCTTGAAGGTCATCGCATCGCGCGCCGGGTCTAAGGGTAATTCGGGATTGTGTACTGGCTGGCCGAAACGCGAAGGATGCACATTGGAAACGGCACCTGTGAGCAGGATGCCATCTGTCATTTCGAGCAAGGCATCCACATCAATATGCTGGCTGATAGCTGGCAGAACCAGCGGCAACGCTTCTGCCGCTTCTGCCACCGCCATGATGTATTTCTGTCCCGCCACGTGAAAAGGATGCTCCCCCAGCTGTTTTACATCAGCAGGTAATAGCACCACTGGTTTACGTTTTTCGGCTATGGCCGGTTTCATCATGACGCGTTTCTGTGATTGGCTGCTGCGCAGTACCAATTGATTGCGATAGTTAAATCTCAACTGTATTATTGCTTCAAATTGGTAAGCTAACAAGAGCCATTTAGATTATTTAGATAGAGCCACTTACATTACTCACCATCAAACTCACAAGAAACCAGCATGAAACAACTCGTACTGTCTGAATGGTTACTGACCGAGCTCAACCAGAGCGATTTCCCGGTGCGCATGCCTACCCACAGGCGCGTGTACGAGGCGATTCGTCGCGCGATTACTGACCGCATCCTGCCCTCCGGCACACGCCTGCCTTCTACCCGCAGCTTGGCAGAAGACTTGTCAGTATCACGCAATACTATTCTGGCCGCCTTTGAGCAATTGCTGGATGAAGGTTATGTGGCAGCGCAGACAGGCAGCGGCACTTACGTCGCCTACAACCAGCCGGACGGCTTTGCCAAAACGGCAGCCATCAGTCCCACGGCTACGAAGCCAGATGCCAAAACTCAGCCTAAAATCGCATCGCCAAAAACAGATGAAAGCATAGGGCTTTCCCGCCGAGGCCTGGCCGCTGCCGGCTCAGCCAACCGAAAAAGCCACGAAGTACAGCCCTTCACCCCCGGTGAAGACGATCACTCCATATTCCCCACCATGCTATGGCGGCGCCTGCTCAATCGCCAGTGGCGCGCACCGGATCCAGAGCTGCTGGATTATGGCCACGAAGGTGGCTATCTGCCTTTACGCCAGGCCATTGCCGATTACCTGCGCATCTCGCGCGCAGTCAATCTCACGGTGGACCAGGTGTTGATTACATCCGGCACGCAACAGTCCATAGATCTGTGCTCACGCCTGCTGACCGACCACGGCGACCGTGCCTGGATCGAGAATCCCTGCTACTGGGCAGCACGTCGTGTGCTTGAAGTAAACGGCTTGGAGCTGCATCCAGTGCCTGTAGACAACGAAGGTATGGCGCCAACGACAGCAGATTTTCGCGCTACTCCACGCCTGATCTACACCACGCCATCCCATCAGTATCCCAAAGGCATGGTCATGAGCTATGGTCGCCGACGCCTGCTGCTCGATTACGCCGCCAGCCGCAATGCATGGATTATCGAGGATGATTACGACAGCGAATTTCGCTTTGAAGGCCGCCCTATTTCCTCATTGCAAGGCATGGACCAGAATGGCCGCGTACTCTACCTGGGCACCTTCTCCAAAGTGATGTATCCGGGCATACGCCTGGGTTACCTTGTGGTGCCACCCAACCTGGTCGATAGCTTCAAGAGCGGCCTGTACGAACTGCAACGCCCGGGGCAGGTAGTGATACAAGCAGCGCTGGCCGACTTCATCGAAGAAGGTCATTTCGCCAGCCACATCCGGCGCTTACGGCAAACCTATGCTGAGCGCCGACGCCTGCTGCAGAAGTCACTGGCCTCGGTAGCAGATGTTGGCGCAAGGCTTTCACCTGTAGATTCCGGCCTGCACATGGTGGTCGAGTTCGACCAGGAAGTCGACGATGTACTTATAGCAGAACTGGCTGCGGAAAAGGGCTTACGCGTCAATCCACTATCGTATTACGGCATGGGGAAGAAGCCGGGCAAGGGGCTGATTATTGGGTATGCGTATGCAGCGACGGATCGGATTAGTGAATATGGGAATATGTTGGCTGATGTTATTAGAACGACATTAAAAAAAAGTAACCGTGAGACTACAAATTGAAAAACTATCTAAACAATATTTCATCAACTTTAGTAAAAGTTAATTACTACAGTTATTTTGCCATTGGCATTATTTTAACCGTTGCGTTTCAATTTTTAATTGGGCAATCACTAGCTAGTGAAATTTGGTTTTTAGTAGATATTGCGCCAGCCATAATTTTCTCATCGCTTTTAATACGATTCTTTTGCCAAATCTTTTACCAAGAAAAATATGAAGATTTTGACTTTCGGAAAGTTCATCACAACATGCATATTGGAATACCAAGGAAAGATTTTATCTTCCACTCCGTGATTTCAAAGAATGATTTAAATAAGACCAGAGTAATTGCTGGCTATATCTATGCATTTTCCAAACCAGTAATTTTCATAATGCTTGGTGTAAGCATAACCACGCTTCTTTTTGTTATGCATGCTAGAGGTTGATTGGCACTTAGCACGCTAAGAACTAAAAAAAACATATGCCCTGCAAATCCCGTCCCTATTGCCTCGCAGGGCATATAATTAATATACATTTGTCATCTTCGTCCTATACAATAAGGTCAGTAACAAGTCATCAGGTACCGCTTTAAATTTCGTGTTCGCGCCACTCGGTACAAGTGGTGGGCACGCAGATTAAGGCGTTTACCTATGAGCAACACTCTTATCGCCTGGCTATTACTTGTAGCCAGCATCGTCTCCGAAGTCATTGGCACCATCGCACTCAAACATTCCCAAGGTTTTGCTAAACTGCTACCCACGCTGGGCGCGGGCAGCTGTTTTTTATTGGCGATCTGGCTGATGTCGCTTTCGCTCAAACATATTGAAATGGGCATTACCTACGCAGTGTGGGCAGGCAGCGCCTCAGCTATTCTGGCACTAGTTGGCATTGCACTTTATGGCGAATCTATCAATATGTTCAAACTGGTTGGCATGGTGATGGTGGTAAGCGGTGTTATCGTGCTGAACCTAGACAGTCACGTTTAATTAGAAAGGTATTCGATGTATTCAGCCACTTTCATTTTTGACAAAAAACAATATGACGAGCGCTTTTATGCGCTGGATGCCGCGATTGCTGAAATCGCCAGGCAGGCCGCTGGCTACCTGGGAGAGGAAAGCTGGGAAAACAACGAAACCGGGCGTATCTGTAATGTCTACTACTGGCAAAGCCTGGAAGCCTTGCAGGCACTCATGCAGCACCCCAACCACCTCGAAGCCAAAGCCGCACAAGCCAACTGGCTGGATGGGTATCAGGTAGTGATTGCACAGGTCATCCGCAGTTATGGCGATGGCAAGATAGAGCATCCTGCAGCATCTTTTAACCATTAAAAATGCAAAGCGCAAAATGACAACGATACGTTTAGCTAGACCTGATGATTTGTCGCAACTTGCTGCTTTGTTTAACGCCTACCGGGTGTTTTATGAGCAGCCATCCGATATCACATTGGCCGGGCAATTCATCTCAGAACGCTTGGAGAACAAAGACTCGGCAATACTGGTGGTAGTGAATAGCGAGTTGAAACTGATTGGCTTTTGCCAGATTTATCCCAGCTTTTGTTCCGTGATCGCCGCGAAAATCGGCGTGCTTTACGATTTATTTGTAGACCCATCAGTGCGTAAAAGTGGGGCTGGCAAAGCGCTGATGTTAGCAGCCCATGAATACGCGGCTGAGCATAGTTTTTCCCGGCTGGATTTGACTACTGCCAAGACCAATCTGACAGCACAGGGGCTATATGAATCGCTGGGTTGGGTGAGGGATGAAGTGTTTTATAGTTATAGCAAAGAGGTTGTTTAACCCAGCCTATCCCGCAACTGATACCACGCCATGCCCAGCACCAGCGCAGGCATGCGCAGCAACTTCCCGCCTGGGAAGTCGTGATGCGGGATTTTAGCCATCAGGTCCAGCCGCTGCGATTGGCCTGCAATCGCTTCCGCCACCAGCTTGCCTGCCAAGCCTGTCAATGCCACGCCATGGCCAGAGAAGCCTTGCAGGTAATACACATTCGGCGATAGCTGCCCAAAATCCGGTGCGCGATTCATGGTGATATCGACAAAACCACCCCAGGTGTAATCCACTTTTGTATTGGCAAGTTGCGGAAACGTCTGCGCCATGCGCGCCTGCATATCGGCGGTGAGGTTAGGCGGCGTCATGGCGCTGTAGCTCACGCGGCCACCATAAATCATGCGTTTTTTCTGTGTGGCAGTATCGTCGGCGAAACGGAAATAATCGAGCACAAAATTGGTATCGCACACTGCAGATTGCGTGGGTATTAGCTGACTAGCCAGTTCAGCATCTATAGGCTCTGTACCTATTATGTAAGTGCCTACTGGCATGATGCGCCTCGCCAGTGCAGGTGCGAGCTTGGGTGACACTTCAGGCAAATACATATTGCCTGCCAGCACCACATGTTTGGCTTTGATACGCCCCTGTGCTGTTGTAAGCAAGATCGTTTCGCCTTGCTGCATATTTAGTATGGCTGAATTCTGGAAAATTTTCACACCCAGACTAGCAGCACCATGTGCAAGGCCCAGACAATAATTAAGCGGATGCAAATGGCCAGAGCGCTTGTCGTAATAACCGCTGTGATAACGCGGACTGTTGATCCACTGGTTGATCTGCGCGGGCTCTATCCATTGCGCATCGGTGTCGTACTGGTATTTCTGCGCCATGTCATCAAACCACTGGCGCAGTGTTGCCCCCTTGCGCGAATTGACCGCCACACCGAGAAACCCGGGCCTTAGATCGCATGGGATATTGAAACGTTTGACGCGCTCATGTACCAAGTCAAGCGCCTCCAGCGTCATCCCCCAAACCTGTTTGGCCGCATCCAGGCCCAGTGCTTTTTCGATGACAGCCTGCTCACAGGCCAGCCCGGCGATGATCTGCCCGCCATTGCGGCCACTAGCACCCCAACCTATGGTTTTGGCCTCAAGCACCACCACTGAATAACCGCGGTCTGCCAGTTCAATCGCTGCAGAGAGTCCGGCGAATCCGCCACCTACCACGCATACATCAGCCTCTACGTCACCCTGCAGTTCAGGATAAACAGGCTGCTCATTGGCGCTGGCGGCATACCAGGAATTTTGCGTGAGCTTAAGCTCGGTGGTGGATGACATTACTAGCTTGCCTGCGCCGCAATACGCCCACACAGCCATGTCCACACCATCACCGCAGCCGCATTGGAAGTCAGTTCTGCATGGTCATACGGCGGGGAAACCTCGGTGCAATCCATGCCTACCCAGTTCAGGTCGTATAAGCCTTCGAGCAAGGTCATGGCCTGCGCTGTAGTCAGGCCGCCGACTTCTGGGGTGCCGGTACCTGGCGCATAGACGGGGTCTAAAGCATCAATGTCAAAGGTCAGGTATAGCGGCGGGTTACCAGCTTTGGCCATGCGCGCGCGTATTTCGTCGATCACGTATTGCAGGCCGACACCATCTTTTCCTCGCAGCTCGCGGGCAGTGTATATCTTGCCGCCCTGGTCATTCACGAATTCACGCGCGGCACGCTCCCCGGCAGAGCGTATGCCGATCTGCACAAAGGCTTCGGGCAACACCAGGCCTTCGGTAATGGCCTCATACACCCAAGTGCCGTGACCGGATGGTTCACCGAAGTGGTCAGTCCAAGTATCGCAATGTGCATCGAAATGGACACAAGCCAGCGGCTGACCATAATGGGCATGGTACGCACGCAGCAGCGGCAATGTAATCGAATGGTCGCCGCCCAGCCATATCATGGTCTGGCCTGCGATCAGGGCGCTAGCCTGCGGCATCAACGCCGCACGCATGCTGTCTAGGCTGGTATTGGGTAACAGCAAGTCACCAACATCCACCAACTGCTCCAGCGGGGAATTATCAAACCAGGGGTGAGTCGCATCGCATAGCATCTGGCTGGCATGGCGGATGGCGCTGGGGCCGAAGCGCGCGCCCGGACGGTTGGTGACGCTGCCATCCCAGTTCACACCAGCGATGGCATAAGGCTTCTTTTGCACGCCGGCATTGGCTTCAGCAGCACTGATCGGCAAACCAAGAAAGCCGCTGGTAGAAAGATAGGCGAACGCGTGATTCATGCAATAACTCCTGAAAACAAGAAATGTCTGGATATTTTTAAGAGACTGTTTATCCAGAGCGTGTAATTATTGGTAGCATACTAGCTAACTTTTGGTCGTAAAAACAGAGCCATTTATGTACATTTGACAGACCCACTTTGAGGTTAATCATGCAGTCTGCAACTCCCGATTCCCAACAATTAAAAACCAACGCAGCCCGACTGATAGAAGCTGAGCGCATTAACTATCTGCAACTGCATCCTACTTCTGCAGCACTTGCAGCTAAAGCGAGCCACCACTTTCTCTACGGAGTACCCATGCACTGGATGAACGATTGGGGCACGCCGGTACCGCTGTTTGTGAAGCAGGCGCAAGGCGCGCATTTCACCTGTGCCGATAGCATTCAATATGTAGATTTTTGCCTGGGTGATACCGGCGCCATGTTCGGTCACAGCCCGCCAGCGGTGGCAGAAGCTATTTCCAATCAGGCGAATAAAGGCTACACCACCATGCTGCCATCCACCATTGCGGCAGACGTCGGCGCGGCACTCGCAGATCAGTTCGGCCTCCCATACTGGCAATTAGCCACGACTGCGACCGATGCCAATCGCTTTGTATTGCGCTGGGCACGTGCCATCACTGGCCGCAAAAAACTGCTGGTATTTGACGGCTGCTATCACGGGACCGTTGACGATACGATGGTCGATGTAATCAATGGTAATACAAGCAACAGAACCAGCCTGCTAGGCCAGGTGCACGATCTTGGCCTGCACACGGTAGCGGTGCCATTTAACGATCTGGCAGCTGTAGAGCGCGAACTGGCGACTGGTGAATTCGCCTGCCTGCTCACTGAGCCAGCTCTCACCAACTGCGGCATGGTTCCTGCCGACGCAGGCTTTATAGAACAACTGCGCGCACTCACCAGCCGATACGGATGCCTGCTGGTACTGGATGAAACCCATACCATCTCCACAGGACGCGGCGGATGGGCCAGGAACAATGGGGTAGTGCCGGACTTCCTGGTAGTAGGAAAACCCATCGCAGGCGGCTTGCCCGCGGCAGCCTATGGATTCAGTGCCGAGCTGGCTCACCGCATGAAAGCAGCAAAAGACGAGGCACCGCCTGGCCACTCCGGCATCGGCACCACCCTTTCCGGCAACATGATGACACTGGCTGCCATCCATGCCACGCTGACCCAAGTCGCCACCGAAGCCGCTTACAGTCATATGCTTGAACTGGCCCAAGTACTTGAGCAGAAGCTGACTGAATGTATCGATAAATACCAGTTGCCCTGGAACATCACGCGACTCGGTGCCCGTCTGGAATTGCAGTTCTGCACCAGCACCCCACGCAATGCAGAAGAAGCCCGTGCAGCACAGAATGAAGTTGTAGAAAGCGCGATTCACCTCTACCTGCTCAATCGCGGCGTGCTACTGACGCCCTTCCATAACATGATGCTGGTCTGCCCTGCCACCAATACTGAAGATGTAGACAGGCTGGTTAAGGTGTTTGATAGCTGCCTTGCGACGCTGACAGCCGAAAGCTCTTTAAATTAATTCATACAGGACTTGCAAATGACTAAAAACATCAATGACGTGATTGATTTTGCCACGAATCAAGTAGAAGCAGAGCACAACACAGTGCCGCAGGAACGACTAGTGGCAGGCGTCGCCAGCGATGCCAATGTTGAAATCAACATGACTACGTTTAACCACTACACCGATCCTACTGAGCAGTTCTTCGCAGGCATTTGGCATTCCAGCGTAGGTGCCAAAACCGTGAACTACACTGAAGAAGAGGTCTGCTATATTTTAGAGGGGCGCGTTCGCCTGACTGATGAAGCCGGCAACGCAAAAGAGTTTGGGGCAGGCAGCACGTTTGTATTGCCGGCTGGCTTTAAAGGTACTTGGGAAACGATAGAACCTATCAAGAAGATTTATGTGATTTGGCAGGCAAGAGCCTAAGTAACAACTGCCTTTAATTACATTATCACAAGTAATTAAAGCTTTCATATAGATGAAATAGCTCTTATGGACTATTGATATTAGGAATACTTAAGGGATAATTCAGCTTGCTTTAGTTCGTAAACCATCAGGAATAAAAAATGAAAAAAATCACCACAATGTTAGCATTATTAGCTCTGTCTACAGTTGCCCATGCAAATGGTTATGCAACATCATCACTCAGTAATTTTTCTTTTACGGTTCTTTCGGGTAACACTACAATTCCAGATCTGAGCTTATTAGGTGTCAATATCAACGCTTTTATTTTGGATGACTTTGTAACTCCAGTATCTGATTACTCGTTCAGTTATGGATCCCCGATTAATACATCACTTACTCTTTCCGATGGTGGTACTACCTCGACAGGTACAGCAAACTCTACTAACACATCTCTTAATATATTCTCATCAAGCATCAGTTCAGGTGGTTATGCACAATCAAGTGTTACAAGTGATTTCTTTTTCGATTACAAAGCCAACTCTTTATTACTGATTTCAGCTACAGCAACGGTTACAGGCGGAGGAAGCGTTACTAATGGTGTTCAAGCCGACTCCACAGCATCTATGAATCTATATAGCAATTCTTTCGACTTGGGATTTTCAGGCACTTCGGTCAACACTTACTTGGGCTCATCGAATGTATTTTCTGATCCATACTCAGTAACTAAGACTATTAAATTTTACTTCTATGATGATATGGATTCTTCACTTCAATTTAATGCCACTGTTAACTCAAGCGTTGCTGTACCAACAGTGTCTGCAGTTCCTGAGCCCGATGCTTATACTATGTTGCTGGCAGGCCTTACACTTATGGGTTTTGTAGCACGTCGTAAAAACAGCTAGTTTTACATAAGCTGGCAAATGGTTCTAAAGATTCATGAATCAACGCTCTGGGACAATACTAGTCCATACAAATCCGCCGCTACCGGTTTGAATGTAAACTGATAGTGGCGGACTTCAACGCTCAACCTACCCTAGGGAAACAATCGCCTCGATTTCCACTAACACATCGCGCGGTAGCTTCGCCACTTGCACAGTAGAACGGGCTGGCGTATGGCTGCCAAACGCTTCTGCGTAGATGCCGTTCATCACCACGAAATCGTCCAGGTTTTTCAGGAATACTGTGGTCTTCACCACTTTGGATAAATTGGCACCTGCAGCTTCGACGATGGCCTTGAGGTTGGCCAGCACTTGCGTGGTTTGCGCAGTGATGTCGCCATCGTTCAGCGTGCCATCTGCGCGCAAGGGGATTTGGCCTGAGGTAAATAACAGGTCCCCCACTACTATGGCTTGTGAGTAAGGGCCGATAGCGGTCGGGGCGTTAGGGGTTTGGATGACTTGCATGTTAGAACCTTTTTAAAATAGTAATTTAAGTGAAAGCCTGGGCCATCAGGATATTAAACCAACCTGAATACCGAATTAATCCGAATATTGAAAATGTACGCGTTTGACGTTGCAGAACAACTCGTAGGCAATGCTCCCTGCCGCAGTGGCTACATCGTTGGCGGATACCTGGTCGCCCCATAATTCAACGTGGCTGCCTATGTGCGCACCGGGGATATCGGTGAGATCTACAAACAGCATATCCATCGACACCCGGCCTATCAAGCGCGTCATTTTGCCATCAACTGCAACCGGGGGCAAAGCGGACGTGACGCCAGTCGCGGCACGGGGATAACCATCCGCATAGCCCATGGCGACGACCCCCACGGTGGTATCGCGCTCTGCCGTGAATATGCTGCCATAGCCTATGGACTCACCTTTTGCAATTTTGCGTATGGAGATAATGCGTGAAGTAAGCTGCATGACAGCACGTAGTCGCTTGCCTGTGAGGCTCTCTAGTATTGGGCTGGCGCCATACAGCATAATGCCGGGACGCGACCAGCTGCCTTGTGCCTCCGGCCAGCCGAGGATAGCGGCAGAGTTGGCTAGGCTGATTTCCACCGACGTAGCTGAAGAGGCGAGACCAAGTAGCGCATTTTTAAAAACTGCGATCTGCTGTTGCGTATGCGCAGACTGCAAATTGTCCGCATTGGCAAAATGACTCATCAACACCAGTTTCGCCACATTGGCATGCTGGCTCAACTTGGCATAGGCATCCGCATATTCGGCAGGCGACAGCCCGACGCGATGCATGCCGCTATCCATCTTGAGCCAAACCTGCACTGGCTTTGCGAGCTTAGTGGCAAGCAGCACTTCTAGCTGCCAGGCATGATGGATGACAATCCATAAATCGTTTTCGACAATAACGGGCAGCTCCGCCGCTTCGAAAAAACCTTCCAGCAGCAGTATCGGCCCGGTGATACCAGCCTCGCGCAATTGCAATGCCTCTTCTATCGCCGCGACGGCAAACCCATCGGCTTCTGCAGCAATCGCCAGCGCGCAACGTACGGCACCGTGGCCATAGGCATTGGCCTTGA
Organism: Methylophilaceae bacterium; assembly: GCA_035459965.1. Classification (GTDB taxonomy): domain Bacteria; phylum Pseudomonadota; class Gammaproteobacteria; order Burkholderiales; family Methylophilaceae; genus DATHXC01. The sequence goes on along the minus strand of DATHXC010000004.1, from coordinate 201,770 downwards.
TAACTGCCAGCGCCTTGCCGCCATGGCACTCTTTGGCAACGCGGTAGTTATGACGAAATGCATCCAGGCGGATATGCGCAACAGCGGGGCGGGACATGATGTTTAGCTTTGCATTCTTTTTTAGTTATAGCTTTTTTAGTGATGGCTATGCGTTTAACAACGTGTGCTTGGCACTCTTAATATTTTGTAGCGTTTTATCATACCGGCTGAAACTCAGGTCATCCGTGCGGATAGCAGCAGGCTGGTTCGCCACCAGGTCGGCCAGCACCTGGCCTGAACCGCATGCCATGGTCCAGCCCAGTGTTCCGTGCCCAGTATTCAACCACAAATTATCATGTTGCGGTTGGGCAGATGCCTTGCCGATAATCGGCGTGCCGTCCGGGGTCATGGGGCGCAGGCCTGTCCAGAAGCTGGCATTGGGGATATCGCCGGCCTGGGGGAACAGGTCATTGGTGATCATCTCCAGCGTTTTACGGCGCCTTGGATTCAGGCTCAGGTCAAAGCCTGCCAACTCGGCCATGCCGCCTACGCGGATGCGGTTATCAAACCGTGTAATAGCGACTTTGTAGGTTTCATCCATTACGGTAGAAACTGGCGAGGCTTGTGTATCGACCACCGGCACGGTAAGTGAATAGCCTTTGACCGGATACACGGGAATATCAAAACCCATTTCCTGCATGAGCTGACGGCTGTAACTGCCCAATGCCACCACATACTGGTCAGCTTGTAGCACCGCCTTACTTTCGCCAGAACTAATCGCTACGCCAGAGAGTTTGCCATTACTAGTGAGCAGATGATCGATGGTGATGTTTTGACGGAATACGACGCCAAGCTTGCTGGCCTCTTGCGCCAGGCGGGTGGTAAACAACTGGCAATCGCCGGTTTCATCGCCCGGCAGGCGCAGGCCGCCGGTCAGCTTGCCCTTCACTAGGGCCAAAGCAGGTTCAGCTCTGGCGCAGCCATCTCTATCCAGTAACTCATAAGGTACGCCAATGCGGCTAAGTACAGCAATATCCTTGGCAGCGGCGTCCAGCTGGCGCTGGGTGCGGAACACCTGCAAGGTGCCCTGCGTGCGTGCTTCATACTCAATTCCAGTGGCGTTACGCAATTCGTCAAGACAATCACGACTGTATTCGGCCAGGCGCACCATGCGCTCTTTATTGGTATCGTAACTGGCAGTATTGCAGTTTTGCAGTAGCTTCATTGCCCAACGCACCTGCCATAAGCTGCCATCGGGTTTCATGGCAAATGGTGCATGGCGCTGGAACAGCCATTTAATGGCCTTCATCGGTATACCGGGCGCTGCCCACGGTGAAGAATAGCCGGGGGAAATCTGCCCGGCATTGGCGAAGCTGGTCTCCAGGCCCGGGGCTGGCTGGCGATCAATCACCGTGACCTCGAAGCCTTTTTTCGCCAAGTAATAGGCGCTTGTCACGCCGACTACACCAGAACCCAATACCAGCACGCGCATGATCGCTCTCCGTAAACAATATTTAGTTGTTTGTCAGTGTTGAGCAAGCATTTAATGTTCCATCGCCAGATGCTCACTCTTAATAAACAGCAGATACTTGCAGTTTATTTTCTAATGACATACATAGTTAACTTAATTTATATTGATAACTAATCAATAAATCTTTTTATCAGTATTTAATAGCTGGTATTCCCTGAATTTTTGAAATATGAGGTGAATTATGCGTATTCGTACCCATGCCGTGCGCGAACTTGACCGTATCGATATCAAGATACTGTCCGTGCTTCAAGCCGATGCACGCATCCCCATTACCGAGCTGGCAGAACGTGTGGGGCTATCCGTCACCCCGTGTGGAGAACGCGTAAAGCGCCTGGAGAAGGAAGGCGTGATCCTTGGCTACCATGCGCGGCTAGACCCGCATGCATTGGAGCTTTCGCTGCTGGTGTTCGTGGAGCTCAAGCTCTCTACCAAATCCGGCACCATTTTTAGCAAGTTCAAGCAGGAAATACTCAAACTACCCAGCGTGCTGGAGTGCCACTTGGTCTCGGGCGACTTCGATTACCTGATCAAGGCACGCATCGCGCAGATGGCTGATTACCGCACATTGCTGGGTGATATATTGCTCACACTTCCCGGCGCACAGGAGTCACGCAGTTATATCGTGATGGAAGAAGTGAAAGAGGGATTTGCATTGCCGCTGAATGAGGCCGAGGCTAAATGAAGCCCGAAACCTTGCACAGCCGGAATGTAGCGATAGGCATAACCTGCGCCTTGATTGCAGCAGTCGGCTTCTCGATAAAATCCATCCTTATCAAGCTGGCCTTTGGGCATGGAGTAGACTCAGTGACCTTGCTCGCGCTGCGCATGGGCTTTGCCCTGCCATTTTTTATCGGCATGGCGCTGTGGGATAACAAACTACGGGATAACGGCAGGGTAGCCCTGACACGCCGTGACTGGCTGCTAATTATTGGCCTGAGCACATCCTACTATTTATTCAATTACCTGGATTTTCTGGGCCTGCAAACCATCTCTGCCGGGCTGGAGCGCATGATCCAGTTTCTTTACCCCACCATGACAGTACTCATTTCAGCCTGGCTCTATAAGCAGGTCTTGAGTAAAAAAGTGCTGATCGCACTACTACTAAGCTATGCCGGTATCACGCTGGTATTCATGCATGATTTCAACCTCCAGCAAAGTGGCATAGGGCTGGGATCCGCTCTGGTATTCGCTAGCGCCCTGTTTTATGCGATTTATTTGGTAGGCGCTGGCCATGTGGTCACGCGCATCGGGGCTACCCGCTTTACCGCTTACGCCATGATATTGGCCTGCCTCGCCAGCCTGATCCAGTTTGCCTTGAGTCATCCGCTGACGGCCCTGATACAGCCATTAACGGTATATGAACTGGCAATCGCGATGGCGATTTTTTCTACCGTGCTGCCTGTGTTCATGTTGGTTGTTGGCATGCGCCTGATCGGCTCGGCCAGCACTTCGCTCATCGGCTCCATTGGCCCGATCTTCACCATTTACCTCGCGCATATATTCCTGGATGAGAAAATATCGCTGATGCAATTACTGGGCTCCCTGCTGGTACTGGCAGGCGTGATATTAATCAGCAGGGATAGCAGGCAAGTGCCACAAACGCCGGTTTAGCATCCCCATCAAAGCAATGCAGAACCCGTGAAGAATATTGCTGCAATTGGCTCTATCGATATAATCTAAATGGCTCTTGCTGGATTACCAATTTGAGAAAATAATAGACGGCAGGTGGTCGTGTTTTAGTGCCTCGCAGATTCTGTTTTTTGACATTTTCCAGGGAGCTTCAAAATGGCAATAATCCGTACCAAACAAGTTTTAGCAGCAGTACTCATTGCGAGTTTTTCAAGCGCTCAGGCCGCACCACTTGCCAAGATCGGCAAGGGTGAAGGCAAACTGGATGTGGTGGCCTGGCCGGGTTACCTGGAGCGAGGCGAATCAGATAAAACTTACGACTGGGTAACCGGATTTGAGAAAGAAACCGGCTGTAAGGTGAATGTTAAAACCGCTGGCACCTCGGATGAAATGGTGTCATTGATGAATAAGGGCGGGTACGACCTGGTGACTGCCTCTGGCGACGCAAGCCTGCGGCTAGTGGCAGGCAAGAAAGTGCAGGAGATCAATACCGCGCTGATACCTTCATGGGCGCTAGTTGACGGACGCTTACAGAATGCAGCCTGGCATACCGTGGATGGCAAGCATTATGGCGTGCCATACCAATGGGGCCCGAACGTGTTGATGTACAACACGCAGACCTTCAAAAAACCACCTATGTCGTGGTCTGTAGTATTTGAACCGCAGAACCTGCCTGATGGCAAACCCAATAAAGGCCGTGTGCAAGCCTACGATGGCCCAATCTATATTGCCGATGCCGCGCTGTACCTGATGAAGAAAGACCCATCGCTCGGCATCAAGGATCCGTATGAGTTAAACGAAAAACAGTATGCAGCTGTGCTCAAACTTTTACGCCAGCAAAAGACGTTGACTCACAGATACTGGCATGACGTCACCGTGCAGATGACCGATTTCAAGAAAGAAGGCGTGGTCGCTTCCAGCGCATGGCCTTACCAGGTGAATGGCCTCAAGACAGAGAAACAGCCGATTGCCTCTGTTATCCCGGTTGAAGGTGCAACCGGCTGGGCAGATACCACCATGCTGGCCACCAAGGCATCGCATCCTAATTGTGCCTATATGTGGATGGAGCACTCACTCAACGCCAACCTGCAATCCGGCTTGGCTGAATGGTTCGGCTCAAACCCAGCGGTACCCACTGCATGTAAAACCAAGGCACCGGGCGGCAGCGATTTCTGTGCTGACAACGGCTTCAGCCGCTTTACGGAAATTAAGTTCTGGAAAACACCACAGGCCAAATGCTCGCTCCCAGAAGGCTGCGTGCCTTATAGCCGTTGGACTTCGGATTTCATCGCAATCATGGGTGGACGATAAAGAAGTTTTGAGGTTTTTCTAAACCCCCTAAAAATTCAAGCTACTAAGCCAGACAGGCCGTAAAGGCCTTCACCGCTCCACTAAACGCTAAAGCGTTAAGTGGAAGCGCGAAAGGCGTGAAACAAGGTATCGCAACGCAAATTGGATTTTTCATGACTGTTGCAGTTGAGTTCTCTAACATCAGCCGCCACTACGGCAACGTAAAAGCGGTTGATGATGTTTCCATATCCGTTGCCGAAGGCGAATTCTTTTCCATGCTGGGCCCTAGCGGCTCCGGCAAAACCACCTGTTTACGTTTAATCGCCGGCTTTGAGCAGCCCAGTGCGGGCAGTATCCGCATCTTTGGTAAAGAGGCTGCCGGTGTGCCACCTTACGAGCGTGAAGTGAACACGGTGTTCCAGGATTACGCGCTGTTCCCTCACATGAGCGTATTGCAGAATGTGGCTTATGGCTTGCGGGTAAAAGGCATCAACAAAACCGAATGCTGCAAACGTGCGGAAGAGGCCCTGGCACTAGTTGCGCTGGCTGATTACGGCCACCGCAAACCCAGCGAACTCTCGGGCGGACAGCGCCAGCGCGTAGCATTGGCACGCGCGCTGGTTAACCAGCCCCGGGTGCTATTACTAGATGAGCCGCTGGGCGCACTGGATTTAAAGCTACGCGAGCAGATGCAGCTGGAACTCAAAACCCTGCATAAAAAACTGGGCATCACTTTTATCTATGTGACGCATGACCAGGGCGAAGCGCTTTCCATGTCTGACCGCGTCGCAGTGTTCAATAAAGGAAAAATAGAACAGGTCGATCATCCGCGCCAGCTGTATACGCAGCCTAAAACCAGCTTCGTGGCGAATTTTGTGGGTACGGCCAACGTGGTGAGCGGTGACCTGGCACAGCAGATATGCGGCAGCCATCAACCGTTTTCCATTCGCCCGGAACACATCAGAATTGATACTCTTGCCACCGATAGCGCCTGCATGAAAATCTCGGGCGAAGTACTGGATATCCAGTACCACGGCGCAACTAGCAAGATAGAGGTGGCGGTAGGCGATGCGGCGATGGCACAAACACTGACCATGGTGCTTTCGAATACCGAACATAGCGAAGCGCAACTGCCGCAGATCAAGCAGCAACTGACTTTAAGCTGGCCGCAGCATCGCGTGGTCATGCTCGAAGAAAGCCATTAGCTAACTCAGCTAGTCACCATGCAATCCGCACTGTCCCCCACCACCTTAGCCACCAGCACAAAGCCTTCGCTTAGAAAACAGATAGTGCGTTATCTAGCCAGCACGCTCTACCGTAAAAACACGCTATTCCTGCTACTCCTGCTAACCCCGCCATTGCTGTGGTTTGGCGTGGTGTACCTCGGCTCGCTTTTCGCGCTGCTGTGGCAGAGCTTTTATACTTTCGACAGCTTCAGCATGTCGGTGACGCCAGATTTAACACTGGAGAATTACCGCAGCCTGTTCGACGCCACTAACTTCGACATCATCCTGCGTACACTCACCATGGCTGTCTCCGTCACCCTGGCCACCGCTGTCATCGGCTTCCCCATTGCCTATTACATGACGCGCTACGGGAGCCCTGCGGAAAAAGGATTTTTCTATGTGGGCGTGATGCTGCCGATGTGGGCCAGCTACATCGTCAAGGCCTATGCCTGGACAGTGATCCTGTCGCAGCAAGGCATCCTGTATTGGGTCATCGGCCACCTTGGCATGCTGCCCCTGCTCACTCATGTGCTGGAACTTCCGGGTATAGGCGGCAATACACTTGCCACGTCCAACCTCGGGCGCTTTATCGTGTTCACCTACATCTGGCTGCCCTTCATGATTTTGCCGATACAGGCGGCGCTGGAACGTGTCCCATCCAACCTGCTGCAGGCCTCGGCTGACTTGGGTGCTAGACCGGCACAGACCTTCCGCAAGATCCTATTCCCGCTGGTGTTCCCGGGGGTGATTGCAGGCTCTATTTTTACCTTTTCGCTAACACTTGGCGATTACATCATCCCTCAATTGATAGGCCCCAGCGGGCTATATATAGGCACCATGGTGTATACCATGCAAGGTTCGGTCGGCAATATGCCGCTGGCAGCCGCGTTTACCGTGGTACCTATCGTACTGGTGGGCATCTACCTCAAGCTTGCGAAAAGGGCGGGGGCTTTTGATGCGCTCTAAATCAACCTCAGCCCAGGCCAACGCACCTATCTGGCTCAAGGTTCTTGCCTACGGTGGGCTGGCGTTTCTACATTTCCCCATCATCGTCATCCTCATCAATGCTTTCCTGGTGACCGATGGCGACCAGACCAGCCTCACCCTGCGCTGGTTCAGCGAAGCCTTTGCGCGTGAAGATGTGATGAGCGCCATCCTGCTGTCGCTCAAGGTGGCTACGGTCTCCACGTTGCTGGCACTGGTGATGGGCGTCATGGCCGCGGCAGCATTGTATCGCCGCAATTTCTTTGGCAAGGATGCCATCACCACCATGCTCATACTGCCCATCGCACTACCCGGCATCATCACAGGTATCGCGTTGCTTTCGGCCATGAACATGCTCGACATCACTCCCGGTTTCTGGACTATCGTGGTCAGCCACGCCACCTTTTGCGTGGTGATGATCTACAACAATGTCATCGCACGTTTTCGGCGGATGCCGCATAGCCTGGTGGAAGCCTCCATGGACCTGGGCGCAGATGGTTTCACCACCTTCCGCCACATCATCATGCCGCAGCTTGCCACAGCTTTGCTGGCTGGCGCATTATTGGCTTTTGCGCTGTCCTTCGATGAATTGATCGTGACTATCTTTACCGCGGGCCACGAAACCACTTTGCCAATCTGGCTACTCAACCAGCTGGCACGGCCGCGCGATGCCGCGATTACCAATGTGGTGGCGATGATGGTGATGCTGATTACATCATTGCCCATTATTGCCGCCTACTACCTGACACGTGGCACCGGCTCGGTAGATGGCAGTAGCCGCTGATGCTGATTTTTATGTTTAATTGTGCTTGTCTTCATAAAGTAATTCTTAAAGTCAAAGAGAGATGAAAAATGACCGATTTTGCTAAACAACTATTGATTAACGGCCAGTTCGTAGACGGCCATGGCAACCCTGAGAAGATCATCAACCCATCCACCGGTGAGCCGCTGGTGACGATCCCGGAAGCCTCGCTGGACCAGGTGCAGCAGGCAGTCGTATCGGCGGCTGCGGCTTTTCCCAGCTGGAAAAAAACCACCCCGCGCGACCGCGCGACCATGCTACTAAAACTGGCCGATGCCATTGAAGCGGATGCCGAAACCTTTGCGCAGCTGGAATCGCTCAATTGCGGCAAGCCTTACCTGGCAGCCCTGAATGACGAGATCCCCGCCGTGGCCGATGTGTTCCGCTTTTTTGCAGGGGCCATACGCAATATGACCGGCTCGCTGGCGGGCGAATACCTGCCCGGCCATACCAGCATGATCCGCCGCGACCCGCTGGGTGTGGTGGCATCCATCGCCCCATGGAATTACCCGCTGATGATGGCGGCCTGGAAGCTAGGCCCCGCTTTGGCCGCAGGCAACACCGTAGTGCTGAAGCCTTCCGAACAGACACCACTGACCACACTGAAACTGGCTCAACTGCTGGCCGAGCATTTCCCGCCCGGGGTCATCAATATCGTCACCGGCCGCGGTGCGGCCGTAGGCGCGCCACTCATCAGCCAGCCACAAGTGCAGATGATCTCCATCACCGGCGATGTCTCCACTGGCCACAAGATACTGGAAGCCGCCAGCAAGAGTCTCAAGCGCACACACCTGGAGCTGGGCGGCAAGGCACCCGTGATTGTGTTCGACGATGCCGACCTGGCATCGGTAGTAGAAGGCATACGCGGTTTTGGCTACTACAACGCTGGGCAGGATTGTACTGCTGCCTGCCGCATTTATGCCGGCAAGAAAATCTACGAGAAACTGGTGGCCGACCTGACCTCAGCGGTCAGCACCATCCAGATAGGTGAACAAAAAGACGAAGGAGTGGAAATGGGCCCGCTCATCACCGAAAGCCAGCGCAGCCGCGTGGCCGGTTTTGTGGAGCGCGCCGCACAGCAAAAGCATATTGAGATCACAACCGGTGGCAAAATCGCGGATCGCCGCGGCTTCTTCTACGAACCGACTGTGGTCGCGGGTGCGCTGCAATCCGATGAAATCGTGCGCCGCGAAGTATTCGGCCCGGTGATTTCCATCACCCGCTTTGATGACGACGATAGCGCCATCGCCATGGCCAACGACTCCGATTACGGCCTCGCCAGTTCGGTATGGACCAAGGACATCAGCAAAGGCATGCTCGCCGCCAGCCAGCTCGAATACGGCTGCACCTGGATCAATACCCACTTCATGCTGGTATCGGAAATGCCCCACGGCGGCATGAAAAAGTCCGGCTACGGCAAGGATATGTCCATGTATGCGATTGAGGATTACAGCATGGTCAGACACGTGATGATCAAGCTTTAAGCGCTGAACTGATTAGCATGAAAGACGGGCTGTTTAAAACAGGCGTACCTGCAGCACTCTGCGCAGCCTTACTATTTGGCGCTGGCGCACCTTTGGCGAAACTATTACTCAATAATGTCAGCCCATGGATGATGGCAGGACTGCTTTATCTTGGCTCTGGCATTGGTTTAACGATCTATCGCATGATCAGCCGTGCTAGGCCTGTCAGGTTGAAACGTGTAGAAAACATGTGGTTCGCTGGGGCCATTATTGCGGGCGGTATCCTTGCCCCGGTTTTGCTCATGTGGGGCTTAGTCTCAATGCCCGCTTCCGGCGTCTCCCTGCTACTCAATACCGAAGCGGTGTTTACTGCAATCTTGGCATGGTTTGTTTTCAAGGAGAATTTTGACCGTCGCATAGCCTTAGGCATGGCTTTCATCGTCAGCGGTGCTTTGATATTGAGTTGGTCAAACGATCTGAGCTTCACGGGCAGTTGGCCAGCGCTGGCAATACTTGCTGCTTGCCTGGCATGGGCCATCGACAATAACCTTACACGCAAACTGGCACTCGCAGATGCCACTTGGATTGCCTCGATAAAAGGCCTTGTCGCGGGCTCAGCGAATCTGCTATTGGCAATTTTACTGGGCACCACATTACCTTCGCTTGCCAATATTGCCGGGGCGATGACCATAGGATTTTTTGCTTATGGAGTCAGCCTGACGCTCTTCATCGTAGGATTACGCCATCTGGGCACCGCACGAACAGGGGCTTACTTTTCAGTAGCGCTTTTCTGTGGCGCGATACTGGCCGTTGCCATGGGTGAGCCAGTGACAACGCCCTTATTGATTGCAGGTGGGCTAATGGCAATAGGTGTCTGGCTGCACCTTACCGAGCAACATGAACACCCACACAAGCACACAGCACTGGCGCATGAGCATGAACATACTCACGATGAGCACCACCAGCACACGCATCCTGATCGTGTATACGCAGATGCAAAACACAGTCATTGGCACCAACATAAAGAAATGCAACACGCACATACCCACTTCCCCGACGCACATCATCGGCACCAACATTAGTCAGGCTTCAACTTAATCATCAGGGTAAATAACAATGAAAAAACTATTGCTAACAATCTTGCTCGGTGTGATCACGTTGCACCCTTGGATGGCGGCTGCAGAAACCAGGCCAGCCGAAAATGCCAAAACGGATAAGATACACAGCAAAAAACCTAAGATAGAAACGCCTCAGCAAGCACCCCAAACCGTTAAGGTCGGCATTTATCTCAATGATGTGCAAAACATCGATGTGCACGCCAATAACTATCTGCTGGATTTTTACCTGTGGTTCAAATGGCAAGACCCGGAGCTAGACCCCAGCACCAGTTTCGAGTTTATGAACCACTCGGAATCATGGGGCACCATCATGAACAAGCCAACGGAAAAGCCAGAAACACTGCCGGACGGCTCGCAATACCAGGTAGTGCATGTGCAAGGCCGCATGAGCGAAAAGATGGACTTGCGCGCTTACCCGTTTGACCACCAGAACCTGGTCATACTGATTGAAGATTCGGCAAAAGATATATCTGGCTTGACCTACCAGATTGAAGAGGTGACGGTGAACCCAACGCTGAAGATTCCAGGCTTTGAGTTCCACAAACCCAAGTTTGAATCCGCGGCTTACACCTACCCCACCCGCTTTGGCGACACGCGCATGCAAGAAGCCGGCAGCTACTCACGCATTACATTCAAGCTACCGGTTTACCGCAACGCGCTCACCTCGTTTGTAAAAAACATCATGCCGATCTGGCTGGCCGTCATCTGCGCAATCTTCTCGCTGATGCTGCATCCAAGGCTGATCGATAGCCGCTTTCAGATCGCGATTTTCTCCATCCTCTCGCTGGTGGCGCTGCAGATTTGTAACGGCAACGATCTACCCGCGCTGCAATACATGAACCTGATGGATGCGCTGTATGTGGTGGCCTACGTCTACCTGATATTGCTCATGGCCGAGCTGATCGTGGCGACTAAATGGATAGAGAGCGAAAACCCGGCAGACCACGAACGCGCCAAGCGCCTGGATAGCCGCTTTGGTTACATATGCACGACGCTGTTTTTTGCGGTGAATTTCTATCTGATTTTTGTGACGTTTGCCTAATTAAAATGTAGGCGGACTGCACGAGCTCACCAAGGTACAAACCTGATTCCCCGCATTGCGGAAACGATGCGGCTCGCGGCTGTTGAAATAGTAAGCATCACCAGTACCCAATACCCGCTTGGATTCACCCACGGTAACTTCAAGCTGGCCTGAGAGTATCACCCCGCCTTCTTCGCCTTCGTGTTGCAGCATGATCATGCCGGTGTCGGCGCCTACCTGGTAGGTTTCATGAAGTATCTGTAGCGCATGGCCTGCCTTGGCTGAGCCGATCTGGCGATAGGAAATACCTTCGCCACCACTGATTTCGGTGAGGGTTTCAGCGCGATAAAACACTTCGCTTTTCATGCCCGGCAGCTCATCCGAGAAGAATTCGGCCAGTGTCATGGGGATACCTGCCAATATGCGCTTTAGCGCGCTCACAGAGGGGCTGGTGTTGCCGGATTCAATCAATGAAATAGTGGCATTTGCCACCCCGGCGCGTTTTGCCAATGTGCGCTGTGATAGCTCATGGCGTAAGCGCACCATCCGTAAGCGAAAACCGACGTCCATTTCCATAAAAGTACCTTTATCAATTGCAGGTGTTTAAAGTGTTAAATATACAATAACACTGACTGCATTGTAATCAATAAAATCAGTGACTTAATTTTACAAAGATACAGTCTTGACACAGCATACTAAACACATAGAAACTAATTCGCTATCTTGCATTTAAAGCGTTCAAGGAATCTGCCATGTCGCAAACAGACTCACCCATACACACCACGATACAGTTGCCGAATATGTCACACTATTGGGTGCCGTTCACCGCCAATCGCCAGTTCAAGGCGATGCCGCGGCTGTTCAAGGCAGCCAAGGGTAATTACTTCACCACCATGGATGACCGCCAGATACTGGATGGCACAGCAGGCTTGTGGTGCGTACCGGCCGGGCATGGGCGTGAGGAAATCGCTACGGCAGTGGGTAAGCAATTGTTGACACTAGATTACGCGCCTGCCTTCCAGACCAGCCACCCGCTGGCGTTTGAAGCAGCGGAACGCGTGGCGCAATACATGCCTGCGGGACTGGACCGTATATTCTTCACCAACTCCGGTTCTGAATCGGTAGAGACTGCACTCAAAATCGCCCTGGCTTACCATCGTGTATGCGGCAACCCGCTACGCAACAAGCTGATCGGCCGTGAGCGCGGTTACCATGGCGTGAATTTCGGCGGCATTGCGGTGGGCGGCATTGCGGGCAATCGCAAAGCTTTTGGCAATGCACTGGCTGGCGTTGACCATATCCGCCATCCACTGGATATCGCCAATAACGCCTTCACCAAAGGCGTGCCGGAGGACGGCGGTATTGAGCTGGCCAACGAGTTCGAGCAGCGCATCATGACCCTGCATGACCCAGCCACCATCGCCGCATTGATCGTCGAACCGATGCAGGGATCGGCCGGTGTGATCGTGCCGCCTAAAAACTACCTGAAGCGCCTGCGCGAGATTTGCACCAAGCACGGCATATTGCTGATATTCGATGAAGTGATTACCGGCTTTGGCCGCCTGGGCACCAAGTTCGGTGCGGATTATTTTGATGTGATCCCCGACATCATCACCTGCGCCAAAGGCCTGACCAATGGCGTGGTACCTATGGGCGCGGTAGCAGTGAAGCGCGAGATCTACGATGCCTTCATGGAAAATTCCGCTGCCAACGCGATTGAATTGCCGCACGGTTACACTTACAGCGCTATCCCTATTGCATGTGCAGCAGCCATTGCAACGCTTGATATCTTTGCCAATGAAAAACTGGAAGACCGCGCGGCAGGCTTAAGCGGCAGACTAGAATCGGCAGCCCATGCACTGAAAGGCCTACCCATGGTGAAAGACATCCGCAATATCGGGCTGGTGGCTGGCATCGAGTTTGAGGCGATTACCGGCAAACCCGGCGCCATGGCTTTCGCTACCTACCTCAAATGCTACGAGATGGGCGTGCATGTGCGCTACACCGGCGACATCATCGCCGTCTCGCCACCGCTCACGATTGAGCCACATGAGATAGACCGCATTTTCAGCACCATTGCCGATGCGATCATGTTCGTGGCTGCGGCTGGTGAAGCGGGACTGGACCACACGCAATACCTTAAAAACGAGCAGCACTGGGCCGCGCATCAGCCTTCCAGCATCGACCATTTAGCGCTTGAAGATACCAATTTTGGACAAATTGCCATGGAGCATTCCGCATGAACAACCCTGAAATGAACAAACTAGAGGCGAGCACACGCGTCATCGGCCACTATATCAATGGCGAGCACGTTGCTGGCACCAGCAACCGCTTTGGCGACGTTTACAACCCCGCAACCGGCATCGTGCAGGCGCAACTGAGCTATGCCACGGCAGATGAGGTGAATACTGCCATTAACGCCGCACAGGCTGCTTTCCCAGCATGGTCCACCACGCCTGCGCTCAAGCGTGCGCGCATCATGTTCAAGTTCAAGGCTCTACTGGACGAGCATGCCAACGAACTGGCAAAAGCGATTTCGCTGGAGCATGGCAAGACCATCAGCGATGCCCGTGGCGAAGTCACGCGCGGTATCGAGGTAGTCGAGTTCGCCTGTGGCATGCCGCATTTGCTCAAAGGCGACTACAACGACCAGGTGGGCACAGGCATTGATACTTACAGCATGCACCAACCGCTGGGCGTGGTGGCAGGCATTACGCCTTTTAACTTCCCCATCATGGTGCCGCTGTGGATGATCCCCATGGCATTGGCCACAGGTAATACTTTTGTATTGAAGCCATCCGAGAAAACGCCAAGCGCCAGCCTGATGCTGGCGGATTTACTGGCTGAAGCAGGCTTGCCCAAAGGCGTGTTCAATCTGGTGAATGGCGATAAGGAGGCAGTGGATGTGCTGTTGAGTGACAAGCGTATCCAGGCCATCAGCTTTGTCGGCTCCACGCCGATTGCAGAATATATCTACAGCACCGGCACCAAGAATGGCAAGCGCGTACAGGCACTGGGCGGCGCCAAGAATCATTTAGTGGTGATGCCGGATGCGGATATCGACCAGGTTGCGGATGCCTTGATAGGCGCTGGTTACGGATCTGCTGGCGAGCGTTGCATGGCGATTTCAGTCGCGGTGACTGTGGGCAACACGGCTGACGCGCTGATTGCCAAACTGCAGGAAAAAGTCAAAACCATCACCATCGATCAGGGCCTGAACGAGAAAGCAGATATGGGCCCGCTGGTCACGCCACAGCACTACGCCAAGGTAAAAGAGTATGTTGACCTGGGCGTCACCGAAGGCGCGAAACTGGTGATTGATGGCCGCAACTATAGCCATGCCGGTCATGAGCAAGGCTTTTTCCTGAGCCCATGTCTGTTCGATCACGTCACCAAGGACATGCGCATCTACAAGGAAGAGATCTTTGGCCCTGTGCTTTCTGTAGTGCGTGCCGAGACTTTTGAAGAGGCGCTGCAACTGGTCAATGAACATGAATTTGGCAACGGCGTAGCGATTTTCACGCGTGATGGCGAAGCTGCGCGTGAATTCACAAGCCGCGTACAGGCCGGCATGGTAGGCGTAAATGTGGCGATTCCGGTGCCGATTGCTTTCCACAGCTTTGGCGGCTGGAAGCGCTCACTATTTGGCGACCACCATATCTACGGCACTGAGGGCATCAGGTTTTATACCCGCCTGAAAACCACGACTTCACGCTGGCCAACAGGCAACAAAGGCTCGGGTGCCGAGTTTGTCATGCCAACCATGAAATAATTGATAGTTGCTCGAATGCACCCTCAGGCCAATTAATTGGCCTGAGGGTTTTTGCTATTCAACACCACCATTAAAAACACAAAATTACATGCCAGAAAACTTCAGCACTACACAACGCAATACCAGCATCGTCGCGCTCAATGCCGTTTCCACCCTGTCGCAGATCGGCCAGTTTGGCCTTGGCACGACGCTACTGCCTATCGCACTGGAAGCCAGGCATGCTACGCCAGAGCTGATCGGCCTGACAAGCGCAGCGTTCTGGTTTGGCATGCTGGGCGGGCTGTTGGTAGCAGGCCAACTGACCCGTTCACTGGGCTATCGCAACACCGTCATTCTTGGGCTGATAGTCAGTGCCATCAGCTTTTTGCTGACGCCCTTGCTGGGAATTGACTGGTGGCTGATACCGGCCGCCGGAGTGGGTTTCGGGCTGGGCTTACGCTGGATTGCCAACGAAACCTGGCTGTACCGTTTATCGCCTGTCCATGCGCGAGGCCGCATTATCGGCATTCATGAAACCTTGATTGCACTGGGTTCCGTTGCAGGGCCAATGATTATTGTGGCACTTGGCGTCAGTAAACCAAGTGCATTCTGGGCAGCCGCAGCGGCTTGCATGATCGCCATTCCACCGCTCTTTATTGCCACTACACTTGCAGCGGTAGATGAAACTGCAGCAGATACCAGCCAATCCGCAAAGCCTGGCATTAATACCGGAATGCGCCAGCATCTGGTGTTCTGGCTTGGGTTTGGTGGGCTGATTGCTGGCCTGGGCGGCTGGATAGAAGGCAGCTTGCTGGCATTGTTGCCGGTTTACGTGACTGATATTGGCTTATCCAGCACAGACACCGCATGGTTGCTCACTGTGCTGGGCATCGGCGCCATGGTTTGCCAGTACCCGATAGGCTGGCTATCGGACCACAAAGGCGTGCTTTACACTGCAAAACTATGTGCCGCTTTCGGCATCATTTCAGCAATAGTCGCCCTCACGGCAGGACATTACTTACATGCGCTCAGCATCACTGCATTCCTGGTAGGCGGCGTGGGCGGCGGCTTGCTCACGCTGGGCATGGTGTGGGCCACCCAGCACGGCACCGGCAGCGCCATAACTAATCGAGTACGGCAGGTTTCGATCATCTACACCACATTGTCGGCACTGGGCCCGATGTGCGCGGGGTTTATCGTCAGCCATACCAGCAGTACCAGCCTGTTCTGGCAGCAACTGGCTGTAATGCTGGTACTTGCGGCGGTGTTACTCAGGCGCCCACTGGATAAGTGATTATTTAAGTCTGATTATTTGTCACTGTAGAAAGAAGCATCGAAATAGTTGTCGATTTTTTCTGGTGTTTTGTAAACCTTGTTAGCGACATTGAAGTCGTTCACAAATTTGGTAGAGCCGTATAAGGAAGAAAAGCCTTCACCTTTGGCATATACCTTTTTTCCGTCCGCTAGGCTTAACAAATGCGTACCTTTGAGGAATGGCAGGTATTGATCAGGGGTGGTACCAGACCGCGTAGCCATGATCTTGACGGCATCTGGCTGGGTTTTGGGATCAGCGATATAGGCAACAACCTTATCCCATACTTTCATCAATTTCAGCAGGTCAGCACGACGGGACTTGGCAATGCCCGGGTTGACGACGAAAGTATCGTAGATAAGGCCAGGTTCATCTGCCGAGGTGTAGACCGGATGGGAGCCCGGCACGGCCTTCATGGCTTCGTTAGCCACGGGCTGCCATACGCCGATGGCAGCAATGTCGCGGTTGCTTAACACCTGCGGCAACTCATTGGTTTTGGCATTCACCAACGTTACATCTGTTTCCTTGAGGCCAGCTTTCTTAAGTGCGTTAACAATCAGCAGGTGATCTACCAGGCCGACTTCAACCGCGATTTTCTTGCCTTTGAGATCACTGACCGATTTGATGTCGCGCTTGGCAACAATAATGTCATTACCGCTAGAGTAATCGGTGATCAGGAAAATGGTACTTTTTCCTCCGCTGGAACCAGTCACCAGTGCATCACCGTTAGTGATTCCCACCACATCGAGCTTACCTGAGGCGTAGGCATCGAGTGATGCCGAGTAGTCAAACCATTCGAACTTTACGTCGACACCAGCCTCCTTGAACCAGCCTTTGTCGATAGCCACTTGCCATGCGACGAAACCCGGCCAGTCACTGTAACCAATTTTGAGCGGGGCAGCCTGGGCGCTTAACGTACCCAGTAGTAATAGAGCCAGCGCCAGCGCGGTTGGTACCAGCAATTTCAACAGCAAGCGTTGCAGTGTATTCAAGGGATTCATTCGCACGGTGATGTCCTTTTTAAAGTTAAGCTGAAATACAAGAATTAACAACGGGAAAATAGTCATATCTAGAGCAGCACTTCGGTATAGCGTGTCAAGGTAGGCGATTCGCGCTCGAACCAGTCTGCGGCCTCCGGTATAAAGCCAGTCTCCTGCGCAAAACTGATGTCTGGCTCCATCGTATCAATCGAGAACAAGCGCTCACAAAGCTTGCCATCGATCGTCAATTGCTGGCGGATGATCTGCAGGTCGCCTGAAGCGCCACCTTCACAGGGCACCGGATATTCAAAACCATCCAGCGGAAACAACTGCTCCCCCAGGCGACTGGCTTGAGTTGACAGCTTGACGCTAAATCCCTGCTCCAGTGAGCCCTGCGCCACCGAAGTCTCAAAATTGAACAAGTTAGCCAGCAGGTGAGGATTGCCCACTGTTTCCGCCACCACGGTCTTGAGCAGTGTGCCGGAGTAAGGCACTTCTTCTACTCCCCGCCCCAGCACTAGCCCGGCATAATCACCACATACAATCAGACCACCCCCTCTATGGCGGATAGCGCCATTGGCCACCTCACGCTCCTCAATCAGGTGCAGGCCGATTAATGGCCCTGGCTCGGAAGGCTGCAAACGCCAATCTTCGACATAGGCATCGCTGGGGCAAAACTCCATCATGCAGTTGCCGACGCGCTTGAGTATGGCAGGCTCCGTCCAGCGATTATGCAGCTGCATGGAAGTGGAGGTATCGGTGTCATGCCAGCTGAGCATAGTGCCGTCCCAATCCGAGTTGGCTGCAAAGCCTTCGTAATTTGCGAGTTGCTGCAACTCTTGCGCGGTGTAATCAGCCCAGGGCTTGGCTTGCACTTGTTCGGCCTCAATCGGCAAACGCAGATCTATCGTAAAGTTGCGGCTTTGCAGCCAGCACACATGGGTCTTGAGGTCTGTTACACCGTTAGCAAAGCTGATTGAATAACGCTTGAAATATCCCAGCATCCAATCCGGCACACTCTGCTGTGGGCGTTGGTTATGCAGGCTAAGTAGTTCTTTTAAATTCATTCCGATACCTCAGTTACTGTTGCTGGCGCTTGTGTTTTGTGACCGAAAGACGACAAGGCTTTGGCACCTTGCGGCAATTGCAGGCTGCCATCAGCCAGGCGTTTTTTCAGGTAGGCGAAGGTTTGCATGGTCTGCGCATAAAGGTGTTCACCACAGATCAAGGGTTCATATCGCGCAGGAGAATCTGGTGAGAGTAATAATGGAATAGGTTGCACCACCGTGTCGTAGTCGACGGCACAGAACAAGGGGAAGGAGTAGCGCTCCAGCTTCACTTTGCGCACCCGATGCATGGTCGCCACATAGTAACCGTTGCTGAATACCTCCAGCATATCGCCGATGTTCATTACGAAGGCACCCTCCACTACTGGCGCATCAATCCATTCCGCCTCGCCGTTTTGTACCTCCAAGCCATCCTCGGTTGCCAGCAGGATAGTGAAGCATTCGTAGTCGGTATGCGCACCTATGCCCGGCCTGTCTTCAGGCGCATCGGGCGTGAAGGGATAATGCACCAGCCGCAGTTGACTGGGTGGCGCGCTAATGAGCCTAGTAAAGCTATCTTCAGGTAAATCCAGCGCCAAGGCAAACCCGCGGAACAACACATTGCTCAGCGCATAAACCGCATCATAATAAGCCTTGATATCCGCTTTAAAATCGGGAAACTCAGGCCAGCGATCAGGCCCCAGCATGGGTCTGTGTTTCTCAGGATCCTGCAGATCGAAACCGACGTCATAAGCTTCCTTGATATCCGGCTTGGCCGAATAAAACTGCTCCTCGCCTTCCGGCACATAGCCGCTATGGTTGTTGGAGTTGCCTATGTAATCCTGCATCTTCTGCTCAAGCGACTGGGCAAAATATTCGCGCGTGCGTACTTTGAGGTTTTCGATGAGGTGCTGCGGTACACCATGCCCTACGACATAGAGAAAGCCCGCATCCCGCGCCGCCTGTCCAAGCGCCTTGGCGGCCTGCTTACGCTCGGCAATATCAGCAGAAAATAACAATGAAATATCCACCACAGGCAACTGCTTGAAAGCCGTATGCGGCGTGTTTATATTGGGGCTGGTGATGTGTTGGCTGTTAGCCGTCATCTGAACATCAGACATGGCAACTCCCTCTAAAAAGTTACCTGGTCGTCCAGATGAAAATTACGGCTCTAACTAGATAGAATCAGCTAAACAAATAACTGAATTCAGGGGCATAATTGCATCAGGAGCCACCCCGGGTCGTCCCGAGCAAGATAACTGTGCGGTTAATCACGAAGCAATACATATGCCAGTGAATAACTATAGGCTTATGCAGTGTGAAATCGGTATGAGTAATTAATCTTGCGAAAATTTAGCCTCTATGAAATCCCGCGTTAAGGCTGAGTGTAAGCCAAAATAGACTATATATAATGCTTGAATCGCCGCTGTCGCATGCTGAATAATGCGATATAGATAGTTGACAAATAACTGGTAAATATTGGTGCGGCTATCTTTAGCTCGCACCAAAGCGTGCATAAAAATTCAAATTCCTGCCGAATCAATAATTAAAACTGCTCACAAGGGTTATTGCAAAAAAGACCACTTTTTTAGCAATTAATGCATTTCAAAACCGTTTTGACCAGACTGATCAGCAAAGCTTATATGCTCTAAACGCCATTGCTTAAATGTTATTGACTGTCTATATGAAAACGCCTCATCCGAGGTGGCATCACAATATCGTAATTCAATATATTCCCAGCTTTTAGTTTCTAAGTTAAAAAATCTAGTTTTGAACAATTCTTTTAGTTCCTCACAGGCTTGCTCTGCAGAACTTTGAGATGCAACTGGATCTATAGCAGTTGAATAAAGCAAAGTAATATCTAGAAGATAAATATCTTCTTTTTCCAACCTTTTAAATTCCACGCCTTCATCAACATCGAAGAAAACGGCCAAAATATGCGAACCATGTTTTGTTAAGCACTTTGCAATTTTTTTGTGGAAATCTTTGCTCTTCATCCTGACATCAAAATCATCTGGAAAAGCTGATCTGGTATAACGGATACCTAGCCAACGTTGAAATATGTTCAAATCTTCGACTTGTAAGTACATACCCCCTTTAGGCTGAATCGCTGTTAATTTCTCCTTCGGGATATATCTCTTATTGATAGCAATGAATTCTGCTGTTTTTGGACCTTCCAATGATTCCAGAGGTACATGCAACTTTCTAGGGCTCTTAGTATTGGTAAATGCTCCGTCTGCCTGATTCACAAATTTACCGATGATTACCTCAAAAGTCGGTTCCATACCTGGCGACTGAGGAATGTCACAATCGTGGCTGGCCATTATTACGACTGTGTCTGACCCGAATAATTCTAGCTCCAATTCCTTAATAGCCAGCTCATCTAGGAACAATCCTTGCCGCCATGGCGTTTCTCGACCCCACTCCGTCATTTCGTGGTTCAAGCATCTTTATCGTAAATAGTAAAACTCACATCAGCATTTTCATAACTGATTTTTCTATTATTAGTACGTAACGCCAAACGCTTCTTCTGGTCAGACTCACTTTGAACAATTCTAACCAATATCTCAGCAGCTTCTATTGAACGACCCTCGCGAGCAAGCTCGAAAAATGATTTCCCGCTAATCAAGCTTCTCTTTAATAGATGACCATTCATCACGATACCTGCATTTGCAACAATATCTGCTGAGAGGGCTAGATCCCGAATCAGAAGTGAATATCCGTGACTCGGATCTTCCCCGGCAAGCCAGTTATAGATGGCTTGTCTACTAACACCAAATGCAGAAGCCAAATCAGATACTGCAGGCTTAAATATACTTCTTATACGTGCTAAGTCTTGGCTGGACGTCCTAAGCCCAGCGTTTAACTCTGGTTGTAGCTTTAAAGAACTTGTGTGATGGTCAAAACTATTTCGTGTGGGCGCCTGAATATATCGAGCTCCAGCGGTGCCAATATTTGCTTCAGTTGGAAAAGCAAATAATGAAATTACTGTGCCAACAGCGACACCTGTTCCTCTAAGGAATTTATTCCCTACCAGCCAGCCACCATTCCCATTATTTAATTCGTTGCTTAGCATTTCATTCACCATCTTTCCAAATTTGTATTGCCTTTGGGGTTGCCGCTTTTTGAAAGGATTCAGCAATTTCCACGTGCAAATCATCAAGCAATTTGCTTATTTTTTCAGTATCAAATGGCATTCTCAATTCATCAAGATATGCATCGTTGTCAATAATTGCATGCGTTCCCTTAAAATCACGAAATCGAGCATTAAGGATATAAGAAGTTTGTGTTATTTCTGGCGGCAAACTTAAAGGAGCATCACGAATTATTGTGCGAGCAATAAGTCCAACTTTTGTATCTTCGTTTATACGGACAGTTTCGGTATAACTATGTACTAGTTTTCCGTTAAGCTCGCAAGATAGGCCCAGCACTTCTGGCTTTAAATATTCAGGGAGTAGCTCGCCAGGCCTTGGCAAGACAGCGTCAAGATATCGTATGCCTATTCTTTCAACAAAGTTTAGGCCTACGCATTCATGAACTATAGATAAAACCTTAACAAAGGTAGCTAAAAAAGATTCAAAAACATCGTAATCTGTGAGTTGAAATGACAAAGCATTACTTTCCAAAGTAAACCCAGATGTGCTTTCAATATTGCTGAAAATAAACCGACTTACAGGTTGAATAACTGGAGGAGCATCTTGCTGACCAGGTTGTCCGATAGAAATTGTCAGGGCATTGATAATTTCTTTACGATAGTCTGGAAAACCAATTGTGCGTAACTTCTCTTGTATCGCGGGAACGAAATTTTCTATTGAAAGTATCTGATTGAATCTCACTTGGGCCACCGTGTACATAACTGGGGCATTTTTCCACTTTTTTCCCATACTCATCCTAGTTTTAAGTTGAAATATTGCTCAACTGCATGACTCAACTCTAGCACAAGATTATCCATGAATAGTCCGGGACATTTCTGCCCGGACTATTTCTAGCTACTTGCCTTTTTTAACAGGCGTACGCTTGATTGTTTCGACAACATGGTGACTAGGATCTTTACGAGCCTTTTCAACAGTTTCAAAACGACCATCGCGCGCGTCACGACCAACTTTAAAAGTATCAACTTTTTTAGTCATTTCGGCTTCCTTTCGCTTCTTAGTTCCAAGAAAGCAGCTAGTGTCTGTATATTCTCATTGCCCAGATCTTTATCGTCTGATACAGTGGAATTTCAACTTGGTTGGGAAACCAGCCTCTTAACGCCCTGTACAGCCCGTCTGTACAGGGCGTCTTTCTTGATATAGATCACTCCATATTCTTATAAAAATACATCTCAAACATTTTGTCAACTAAAGTGTAAAGTGTCAAGTATAGTGTAAACTTTCTCTGCAAAATTATCAATTAAGTGCTTGCATCAGACCTTAAAGATACTCAATCATGATTATTTAATAACATTAGAATTACTGAAAAGTTTGCAATTGCATATGCTCCGCCATCAATCTATGTTGCTTGATTAAAACCATTTTAAAAATATCTAGCCCTTTAAGAGTTATACAAAATTTAAGTAAAATAAAACCCTGAAATCTTTTAAGATTCAGGGCTTTATTCAAAGTTTAGTTTGTTTATATAAAAAATTAATTCACTTTTTATCTTCACGACATAATTTTTATGTCAATCAGAACGGAATATCGTCCTCAAAATCATCGAAGCCAGAACCACCACTAGCTGGCTTGGCTGCAGGTGTCTGGCGCGGTGCTGATGGCTGGCTGGAAGAGCCCTGATTTGGTGAGGAAGGCATGGATTGGTCTTCGTCCATCACTTCATAGGTATTGCCGCCACCTTCGCGGCTGCCAAGCATTTGCATCTGGTCAGCGATGATTTCTGTGGTGTAACGGGTGACGCCGTCTTTTTCCCATTTACGGGTTTGCAGGCGGCCTTCGATATAGACCGGGCGGCCTTTTTTCAGGTACTCGCCAGCGATTTCTGCCAGTTTGCGGTAGATGACGATGTTGTGCCATTCGGTGCGTTCCTGCTTCTGGCCGTTTTTGTCTTTCCAGTTGTCGGTGGTGGCGATACTGAAGTTACAGACTGCTTCGCCATTTGGCATATAGCGCATCTCCGGGTCACGGCCCAGATTGCCAACCAGAATTACTTTATTTACTGATGCCATTAGATTCTCCCTTTATCCTGTTATTCACTTTAGCTCTATTAACGCTAACACCTGGGCTTCATCGAAGCCTTGCTGCATGTCCACTTTGAGTATCACGGTACCTTCATCCGGCAGTACCACTGCCTCTCTCACGCCTTGCAACAAAGCCAGTTTTGTTGATAGCTGCTGACCTTGCACGGCGGTCATTTCATCCAGATGATACATCTTGCTTTTAACTGCGGGGGGCGCTTTCATGCTGATGGCAAAAATCAGCCACAAAGCCATCATAACGCTGCAGAACACGAATACCGAAGCATTGCCATGGTAGTGCGACAGATAGCCGCCAAATGCACCGCCCACAAAAACACCTAACGATTGCGAAGTATTATACACACCGATGGCTGTACCTTTGGATGCAGCTGGCGCCATTTTTGTGATGATAGATGGCAGGGATGCTTCCAGCACATTAAAGGCAATAAAGTAGGCCGAGAGTGATGCGACGATTCCCCAGAACTGGTTGATGGAGAATGCGAACAGCAGTTGTGCTGCCAGCATTATGGCTACCGCACCAACGAATACCTGCTTGAGCTTGGCACGTTTTTCGCCATAGATAATGGCTGGCACCATGAGCACAAAGGACAATACCAGTACTGGCAGGTAAATCTGCCAGTGGTCATTTTCGTTCATGCCGCTGCTTTGCTTGATGGCGAACGGGACAACGACGAACATGGCCATCTGTGCCGCATGCAGGGCAAAAATACCGAAGTTGAGGCGCAATAGCTGTGCGTCTGCCAACACTTCCTTGAGCTTGCCCGTGGTGGCCTCAGCATCAGAGTGAAAGCGGCTTACCAGCGGATCGGGCACTACAAAGCGTACTACCAGCATGGCCAGCAGCGTGAGTATGCCAGTCATGGCAAATATGCCGGGCACGCCTATCCACTGGTTGAGTGCCGGGCCAAGTATCAGCGACATGGCAAATGTAATACCAATCGTACCGCCTATCATGGCCATGGCCTTGGTACGGTGCTCTTCACGCGTGAGATCAGCTACCAAAGCGGTGACTGCGGCAGAGACTGCGCCTGCGCCCTGAATGGCGCGGCCTACAATGACCATCTCTATGCTATGTGCCATCGCTGCGACCAGGCTACCGATGGCAAAGATTGTCAGCCCGAAATAGATAACGCGCTTGCGGCCATATTTGTCTGATGCCATACCGAATGGCAACTGGAATATGGCTTGCGTCAGGCCGTATGCGCCGAGTGCTAAACCAATGAGCAAATGGCTGGGGTGATTAGGTAAGGTTTCTGCATAAATCGCGAAAATCGGCAGGATGAGGAACATGCCTAGCATGCGTAAACCGTAAATGGAGGCCAAGCTGGCACTTGCGCGCACTTCGAGTGCGGACATGCGTTCTGAAGATGACATTGAAATTGGTTAACTTAAAGCGGTAAATTGCGTATATTAGCAGGTTGCCACTTGCTTGTTTAAACTAAGAAAGTCTTGAAACAGGACAGCCTTGAACATAGCTTGAACCCAAGATCGAACTTAGTAAGCCTGGAACCAGGAAAACCTGCTAAGACATTATGTAAGTTTAAGAGTGCTTTAAAATTTAAGAGAACCTCTTTAAGAAAACAATGGACTTCATACGCATACGCGGTGCACGCACGCACAACCTCAAAAATATTTCGCTGGATCTGCCACGCAACAAGATGGTCGTCATTACCGGATTATCCGGTTCTGGCAAATCATCACTCGCTTTTGACACGCTGTATGCTGAAGGCCAACGTCGCTATGTCGAGTCTCTTTCTGCCTATGCGCGGCAGTTTCTGGCGCGCATGGACAAGCCCGATGTAGACCTGATTGAAGGCCTGTCGCCTGCGATTTCCATCGAACAGAAATCCACTTCGCACAACCCGCGCTCTACTGTCGGCACGGTGACCGAGATACACGATTACCTGCGCCTGCTGTATGCCCGCGCTGGTGACCCGGAATGCCCTGACCACGGTATCAAGCTTGAAGCGCAGACAGTATCGCAAATGGTGGATAGTGTGCTGGCGCTGCCGGAAGATACTCGACTCATGATACTGGCGCCGGTAGTGAGCGAGCGCAAAGGTGAGCAGGTCGACCTGTTTGAAGAATTAAAATCGCAAGGCTTTGTGCGCGTGCGCGTGGATGGCGAAACCTATGAGCTTGACGCTGCGCCCAAGCTGGCCAAGACCACCAAGCATAGCGTGGATGTGGTGATTGACCGCATCAAAGTGCGTGCGGACATGAAGCAGCGCATCGCCGAGTCATTCGAGACCGCGTTGCGACTGGCAGACGGCAAGGCCATAGCAGTTGAGATGGATAGCAACAAGGAACACCTGTTCTCGGCTAAATTCTCCTGCCCGGTTTGCGACTACTCGCTTGCCGAACTTGAGCCGCGCCTGTTCTCGTTCAACAACCCGATGGGTGCCTGCCCAAAATGCGATGGTTTGGGCCAGATCAGTTTCTTCGACCCAAAACGCGTGGTGGCATTTCCGCACCTGTCATTGGCTGCTGGTGCGATCAAGGGCTGGGACAAGCGTAACCAGTTCTACTTCCAGATGTTATCCAGCTTGGCGACGCACTATGGCTTTGACCTGGAAACAGCTTTTGAAACCTTGCCAGCACATATTCAGCAGATTTTGCTTAACGGCAGCGGCAAGGAGGCGATTGCCTTCAAATACCTGAATGAACGCGGCCTGTTCTTCCAGAAAAGCCATGCCTTTGAAGGCATCCTTAACAATCTGCAACGTCGTTACCATGAAACCGACTCGACTACGGTGCGTGAAGAGCTGGCAAAATATTTGAATTCGCAAGCCTGCCCGGATTGCGGCGGCACACGTTTAAGACGTGAGGCACGCCATGTAAAAGTCGGCGGCAAAAACATACACGAAGTATGCGAAGCGCCACTGAAGCAGGCACTCACCTTCTTTGAAACCATTGAATTAACTGGCCAGAAGCTCGCTATTGCCGACAAGATCGTCAAGGAAATCGGCAACCGCCTCAAGTTCCTGACCAATGTTGGTTTGGAATATCTGTCGCTTTCACGTTCAGCTGAAACACTCTCCGGCGGAGAAGCGCAACGCATCAGATTGGCTTCACAAATAGGCTCTGGCTTGACCGGTGTGATGTATGTGCTGGATGAGCCATCCATCGGTCTGCACCAGCGCGACAATGACCGCCTGCTGGAAACTTTGAAACGTCTGCGTGACATCGGCAATACTGTGATCGTGGTTGAGCACGACCAGGATGCCATCATGGCAGCCGACTATGTTGTAGACATTGGCCCTGGTGCTGGCGAGCATGGTGGACAAGTGGTGGCTGAAGGTACACCCGAAGAAATCAAGGCAAACCCCAATTCGCTTACAGGCCAATATCTCAGCGGCAAAAAGCAGATTCAGTATGCACATAAGCGTCATGTGCCGGATCCAAAACGCTGGCTGTCCATGTTTCATGCCACCGGCAACAACCTCAAGGACGTTAAGCTGGAGCTTCCGGTAGGCCTGCTTACCTGCGTAACCGGTGTGTCTGGCTCAGGCAAATCCACGTTGATCAACGACACGCTATACCGTATCGTGGCCCAGCATTTATACGGCAGCTCCACCGAACCCTCGCCATACGATGGCATCGAAGGCCTGGAGTTTTTCGATAAGGTGGTCGATGTAGACCAGAGCCCGATAGGCCGCACACCACGTTCCAACCCTGCGACCTACACTGGACTGTTTACGCCGATACGTGACCTGTTTGCAGGTGTACCTGAATCGCGTGCCCGTGGTTATGGCCCTGGCAGATACTCATTCAACGTCAAGGGTGGCCGCTGTGAAGCTTGCCAAGGCGATGGCGTAATACGCGTGGAAATGCACTTTTTACCCGACGTATATGTGCCTTGCGATGTGTGCAAAGGCCACCGCTATAACCGCGAAACGCTGGAGATTCAGTTCAAGGGCAAGAACATCCGCGAAGTGCTGGAAATGACGGTAGAGCAGGCGCATGAGTTTTTCAAGGCAGTGCCTGTCGTCGCTCGCAAGCTGCAAACCTTGCTGGACGTTGGCCTGGGCTATATCACGCTGGGACAATCTGCTACCACGTTATCTGGCGGTGAAGCGCAACGTGTGAAGCTGGCGCTGGAACTCTCCAAGCGCGACACTGGCCGTACTTTATACATACTGGATGAGCCGACTACCGGCCTGCATTTTGCCGACATTCAGTTATTGCTGGATGTAATCCACCGCTTGCGTGATGCGGGCAATACCATCGTCATCATCGAGCATAATCTGGATGTAATTAAAACGGCAGACTGGGTGATTGATATGGGGCCGGAAGGCGGGGACGGCGGTGGCATGGTGATTGCAGAAGGCTCACCGGAACTGGTCGCACAGTGTGAGGCAAGCTATACCGGCAAATATCTGAAAGCCATGCTGTAAAAAAGCACTGTATGAAGATTCCGCAGAAATACAGCAGACTGATGTTCGCTTTCATCATGTCTATCCTGATGGCGACTTTGATGACTGGCATCGTAACACTCAGGCTTACTGGGATCGCACCCGGTTTCTTTATGCGCTGGCTACATGCATTCCTAACAGCCTGGCCGATTGCTTTCCCTGCGATCTTGGTAGTTGCGCCCTTGACGCAAAAACTCGTCACCAAGATCACTAAGCCGTAACCCTCAATACAGTACTAGGGAATTTTTGCCGGCGGCATGCGCGCTATAATGGTATTGGTTCTGCGCGCAAGATAATTGCTTTTACGATGGGCATCAAAATAGCGGGGCCCCGGTACCATGGCGGCCATGCGCGCGGCCTGTTGCTGGCTTAGATTGCTGGCACTGGTATGGTAATAATGCTGCGCAGCCGCTTCTGCCCCAAATACGCCATTACCCCACTCGATGACATTCAGGTAAATTTCAAACATGCGGCGCTTGGTCATCGTGGCTTCCAGCATAACAGTGATGATGGCCTCTTCAACTTTACGCCATGGTGTGCGCTGGGAAGATAAAAATAAATTCTTGGCTAGTTGCTGGCTGATTGTCGAAGCGCCTAAGACAACCTTGCCCTTTTCCATATTGCGATGATAGGCATATTCGATAGCATCCCAATCAAATCCTTGATGATAGGTAAACTTGGGATCTTCAGAAGCAATGATGGCGCGCTTGAGGTAGGGGGAAATTTTCTTGTATTCCACCCACTTGTGCTGCAGCTCTGCCTTTGGATCTTTTTCCTGCAGTATCTCCAAGCGATCAGCCATGAAGGCAGTGCTGGCTGGATTATGGTTAACCCACCAGCATATATGTAAGAAAATCCAGAGCTGGTATAACAAAAACAGTACAAAAAAGCCAAGTAGCGTGCGCCATATAATTTGCTTGAATGTCATGTTCTACGCGCTGCCAGCTTTAAGTTTTGTAATGATTGGCGCTGTCATTGGATACACTTTGCGCCAGATATAAAATGCCTCAGCCGCCTGCTCTACCAGCATACCCAGGCCATCGGCAACCATTGCGGCACCATGCTGACGGGCAAAGGCCATGAATGGGGTTTCGCGACCATACATCATGTCGTAAGCCAATGCACCTGCAGCGAACATGTCTTCTGGCAAGGGCAGGCTTGTTTCAGTTAAACCTGCTGAGGTAGCGTTAATCACAATATCAAATGATTGCCCACGTAAGTCATCAAAGGCATGGGCGTTGACTGACACCAGACGGAAGTCACCTTGCTCTTCCACTTTTTTCACCATGCTCAAGGCTTTATCCAGATTGCGATTGGCGATGACCAGCAAGGTTGGCTGCTGCGCCAATAGGGGGTGCAAAACACCCTCGGCAGCACCGCCTGCACCAATCAGCAGCACGCGCTTTCCGTGAATTGCAACGCCAAGGTTGTTCTGCACATCACGCACCAAACCTGCACCATCAGTATTGTCACCAATAATGCCATCTTCACCAAACACCAGCGTATTGACTGCACCAGCATCCATCGCCCGTTCAGTAAGTTGATCTGCCAGCGCGTAAGCTTCGAATTTGAATGGCACCGTAACATTAGCACCCTTAACGCCATCAGCAATTAGGGCGCGTACTGTGTCCGCAAACCCATCTATCGGCGCAAGCACTTTCCCATACTCAATATCCTGGGTGGTTTGCAAAGCAAACGCATGGTGGATAACAGGGGACTGGCTATGCGCTACCGGGTTGCCGATAACGGCATAACGATCAGGCATTCGCCCACGGCAAGCCAGCCGCTTTCCAGCCACTAATTGCGCCGCGCTGTCTGGTTGCGGCATCCGTTTCACCCTCAAAACCTTCCAGTACGTTATACGCTTCACTAAACCCCAGCTTATTGGCAGTCACCGCAGCATTGTGAGAACGCCCACCGGTGCGGCAGATGAACATGACTAAGGACTCGCGATCGATTTGCATCTCAAGATGTTTGGCGAAATCTGGATTAGCCACCATGCCCGGATAAAATGCCCATTCGATGTGGCTAGCTTGCGGTATACGCCCTACCAGCTCTAGCTCTGCTTTGCTTCTAACATCGACCAGTTTGGCTGATGCAGTTAATTTCAGCACTTCCGCGGCCTCTTGTGGCGTTAATGCACCAGCATATGGAAGATTTTGTTGTTGTGCGCGTTCTTTGGCTTGTTGCAAAATTTTGGTTAATGGCATGATGGTTGTCCTCTATGAATACAGCTACCTTTTTCAAAGTATAACTTCATTCAACCATGAGCGCACTTCAGCGCAATATAAGCACAATATTGGTGCAACGAAAAATACGAGCGCTCACATTTGGTGCTCGCTATTTTTTATTCTCTTTTGTAACCTTATGTGTGAGAATAAGATTTTTTTAATATGCCTTATTACCCAATGGCACAAATCCTGCTAGATTCTGTGTCTAGTTTTTGCAAGTCCACCCTTTCTTAACCAAAATAGAGCTTAGGAGAATCAAATGGCGGTCGCCAAAGTAATGAAAATGGTCAAGGACAATGACATTAAATTTGTCGATTTTCGTTTTACAGATACACGTGGCAAGGAACAACACGTAACAGTGCCTGTTTCAGCATTCAATGAAGACAAATTCACTGAAGGCCATGCATTCGATGGCTCTTCTATTGCAGGCTGGAAGGGTATCCAGGCTTCAGATATGCAGTTGATGCCAGATCCTGACACCGCAAACATCGATCCATTCATGGACGAACCGACCCTGATTCTTACCTGTGACGTGGTTGATCCAACCGACGGCAAAGGCTATGACCGCGACCCGCGCAGCTTGGCAAAACGTGCTGAAGCTTATTTGAAATCAAGCGGTTTAGGCGACACAGCTTACTTTGGCCCAGAACCAGAATTCTTCATTTTCGATTCGATCAACTGGTCAGTCGACATGAGTGGCAGCTCAGTTAAAATCAATTCAGAAGAGGCCGCATGGTCATCTGCTGATAAGTTTGAAGGTGGCAATACTGGCCACCGTCCAGGCATCAAAGGTGGTTATTTCCCAGTACCTCCAGTCGACTCTTTGCAAGATGTTCGCTCTGCCATGTGTATCACGCTTGAAGAAATGGGCGTGCCAGTTGAAGTACATCACCACGAAGTAGCTACTGCTGGCCAATGTGAGATCGGTACACAATTCAGCACTTTGGTAAAACGTGCTGATTGGACCCAAATCCTCAAATACGTTGTGCTCAACACTGCCCATGCTTATGGTAAAACAGCTACTTTCATGCCTAAGCCTATGTTTGGCGATAACGGTTCCGGTATGCACGTACACCAATCCGTTTGGAAAGATGGCAAAAACCTGTTTGCAGGTGGCGGCTACGCTGGCTTAAGTGATTTTGCCCTTTACTACATCGGCGGCATTATCAAACACGCACGCGCTTTGAACGCGATTACCAACCCGGGTACCAACTCTTACAAGCGCCTGGTTCCACATTATGAAGCGCCAGTAAAATTGGCTTACTCTGCCAAGAACCGTTCTGCTGCTATTCGTATTCCATTTGTACATTCTGATAAGGCTCGTCGTGTTGAAGCACGCTTCCCGGATCCGATTGCTAACCCATACTTGGCATTCAGTGCTTTGTTAATGGCAGGTCTTGATGGCGTACAAAACAAGATTCACCCAGGTGAGCCAGCAACTAAAGACTTGTACCATCTGCCACCAGAAGAAGATGCATTGATCCCAACCGTTTGTTCTTCACTTGAGCAAGCGCTGGAGTATCTGGATAAAGACCGTGAGTTCCTGACTCGCGGTGGTGTGTTCTCAGAAGACTGGATTGATGCTTACATCACATTGAAGATGGAAGAAGTTACCAAGCTGCGTCAGACCCCACACCCAGTTGAGTTTGGCTTGTACTACAGCTGCTAAGTAGTAAAACTTAAAGCGATGGTTAGGCAAGAAGGCGGGTTATCCCGCCTTTTTTGTTTATAGAAAACCCAAGACTGATTTATCGTCAACGAACTCTGATACAGACGCGTTGCCTCAATGTATGTTCTCAACTAAACTTAATCCATAATAGGGCTTATGAAAAACTGGTTTATGAAAAAAATTCTGCTTTTAATGATTTCGGTGGTTTGCTTCAGCATCCCGCTGTTTGCCTATGCCGATATTTACAAGAGCACAGATAGCGAAGGCAATATCACCTATTCCAACATGCCGAATAAGGGCGCAGTCAAGCTTGATATAGAGGGCTTTGCAGGTAGCAACAATAAAGCTGAACGCACTAATCGCGCCAAAACACCAACACCAGTCAATTTTCCGCGTGTGGATAGCCAAACCCAGAATCAGCGCGATGATAAGCGTAAACAGATTTTAGCTTCAGAACTTGAGATCGAACAAAAGGCGCTGCAGGATGCAAAAAAAGCCTATGCAGAGAACGCCCCGCCATTCAGCCGTGATGCCACGGGCAAAACTGATGAGAAGAGTCAGCGTTTGCAGTCAGAGGTAGACTCTCATGAAAAAAACGTTCAACTTTTACAAAAAGAGCTAGCTTCACTCAAATGAATCTTTATGAGTGAACCCAGTGAATTAAGCTAGGCTGAAGCTTTCCCAAACAATTTAAAGCATATTCTGGCCTGGCTTTTGCTTATCCAGGGTTATGGTACACACTATTCCTTCTTCATTCACCGGTCTTGAACACCTCGCCACAGCGGTCATACTGCTAGATAAATCACGTAATGTGATATATGCAAATCCCGGCTCTGAAGTGTTATTTGCAATCAGTGCAAAGCAAGTTACCGGTTTGCCAGTCTCTCAGGTTTTTCCGGGTTGCGAGATACTGCACTCTGCTGTAGAAAATGCCATTCTTAGCCACAGTCCATTTCGTGAACACGAGTTTGTCATTACGACCATGCGCCAGAATTCATTGGCGGTGACTTGTACGGTAACGCCAGTGGATTTGCCACCAGCCTGCTTGGTACTCGAATTTCAGCAGATGGATCAGCAGTTGCGGATTGCCCGTGAGGAACGCATGCTGATTCAACAACAGGCCAATGCTGAGTTGTTACGTAATCTGGCCCATGAGATACGTAATCCTTTGGGTGGCCTGCGAGGTGCGGCCCAACTATTGGAGCATGAATTACCGCAGGCAAATCTGCGTGAATACACGCAAGTGATTATCAAGGAAGCAGACCGCCTGCAGACCTTGATGGATAGGTTGCTGGTGCCACATCGTGTACCGAAATACGAGCCTACTAATATCCATGAAGTACTGGAGCGGGTACGTAGTCTGTTACTTGCCGAATCGCCCAAAGGCATAAGGGTTCAGCGCGACTACGATACCAGTTTGCCAGAGCTCATCGGCGACCGGGAAAAGCTCATTCAGGCTGTGCTTAATATTGCGCGCAATGCGGTACAAGCCATGCAATCAGTAGAGGGATATGGACAGCAAGAGCAAGGCAGAATCATTCTGAGGACTAGGGCAGAAAGACAGGTAACACTGGCAAAAAAGCGTTACCGTGTCGCCATTAAGTTGCAGATTATTGATAATGGACCGGGCATTCCGGCAGAAATACGAGATCGTATTTTCTACCCTCTGGTTTCGGGGCGCGAAGGTGGCTCCGGATTAGGATTAACGCTGGCACAAACGTTTATTACCCAGCACCACGGTATGATTGAATGCGATAGCCAGCCAGGGCATACCTGTTTTACCATTTTGTTACCAATAGAAAGTACAGCCATCAAAGGCTATGTGATTCGACAGTAAGCGAACACAACCCATCAATACATTAGAAATAATAGGCATAACATGAAACCAATCTGGATTATTGACGACGACAAATCTATACGCTGGGTGTTTGAAAAAGCACTTGCGCGAACCGAGATGGAATTCAGGACATTCTCTTCAGTTCCTGAAGCCATGAGCGCCCTCAATACCGAGCAACCGCAAGTGGTGGTAAGTGACATCCGTATGCCTAACGGTTCCGGGTTGGATTTCCTGCAAGAAATTAAACAGCGTCTACCAGATATCCCAGTGATTATCATGACTGCTTACTCTGATCTCGAGAGCGCTGTTGCCGCCTTTCAGGGCGGTGCTTTTGAGTATCTGGCAAAACCTTTTGATGTCGATCAGGCCATTGATATTATCAAGCGCGCGGTAGAAGAAAGCATGCGTCAGGCAACCGAGGCCGTCAGCCATGAAGAAACACCGGAGATTATTGGCCAGGCACCAGCCATGCAGGAGGTTTTCAGAGCTATAGGCAGGCTAAGTCGCTCGCATGCAACTGTGCTTATCAACGGCGAATCCGGGACTGGTAAAGAGCTGGTAGCGAGCGCACTGCATAGGCATAGCCCACGTGCAGATAAACCATTTATTGCTATCAATACTGCAGCGATTCCTAAAGATTTGCTAGAGTCTGAATTATTCGGGCATGAACGTGGCGCATTTACTGGCGCCCAAGCGGCCAGGCGCGGCCGCTTTGAACAGGCAGATGGAGGTACGCTGTTTCTGGATGAAATTGGTGATATGCCTTCCGACCTGCAAACGCGGCTGTTACGTGTATTGTGTGATGGACAGTTCTATCGTGTCGGCGGACACCACCCCGTCAAAGTGAATGTGCGCATCATTGCAGCAACCCATCAGGATCTGGAAGACCGCGTTAAGCTCGGCCTGTTCCGTGAAGACTTATTCCATCGTCTTAATGTGATTCGCTTACGGCTTCCTCCATTACGCGAGCGTCGCGAAGATGTCCCCTTATTGGTCAAACACTTTTTGCAGCAAAGCGCCCAGGAACTTGGTGTAGAAACCAAGCAGCCATCAGCATCTGCGTTAAAGTACCTTGCGACCATGAGCTGGAGCGGTAATGTACGTCAGCTAGAAAATGTTTGTCATTGGCTTACAGTGATGGCGCCAGGGCAGAACATTGACGTAGCAGATCTGCCACCAGAGCTAAAAGAGGACACTTCAAAGCCGCTTAGTGCAGCTTCCTGGCAGGACGCATTGGCAGCTGAGGTGGTAGATGCATTGAATCGCGGTGAGCAGAATGTACTGGATACACGGACGAAAGAGTTTGAAAAAATCCTGATTGCAAAAGCCTTGCAGCACACTGGCGGACGCCGTATTGAGGCCGCCACACAACTAGGCATGGGGCGTAACACTTTAACTCGCAAGATTCAGGAGCTGGGGATCGAGGGATAAACCTTTGCTAGCGCTCAATTCATGATATTAAAAATGGCGCTTTTAGCGCCATTTTTAATCAAACCTTAGTAATACGCACAGCGACTTGCTTAGTGTAGAAACTGAAGGCGATATACTCATACTCCCAGCCATATTTTGCAATGGCCTCCTGGAAGGCCTTGTACTCATCCTCTCTCCAGTGCTCATTGCCGATGTATTCGTCAAATACAAGGACAGACCCCACGACCAAGCGTGGTGCCAGCAACTCCAATAAGGTCTTCGTTGAGCTATAGATGTCGCAATCAACATTAATGAATCGTACAGGGCCCTCATGTTTTTCCAGGAACGCTGGCAAAGTCGTATCGAACCAGCCAATATGCAATGAGACATTAGCCGGTACTTCAGGAACAACCCCTTTGGTTGTGTAGCTTCCTTTGGGTTCATGATGCCACTCGTCCGGTAAGCCTTCAAAGCTATCAAAACCATGCACTTCGTTGACCATTTTGGCAAGCACCCTGATCGAGGTGCCAAACCGCACACCAAACTCTAGTACCAGGCCCTCTTGATTAGCGAGCCTCATCGCATGTGTAAACATCTGGATCCCACTTCCCATGATGGGAGGCAGCACCTGGTTTTTCTGGTTCAGATAATGCCAGGCATCCAGCCTGGCCCGATAGTGTGGAGATGCTTGAGGGCCGGCGGCAAAGAAGGCCTCAGCCTGTTCTTTATGGCCGCTATAACTTAACTGGATCGCGAGCATGAAACGCGCATCCTCATCCCTGGGATTAATACTCAGTACTCGCTTCAAGCAGGCAATAGCTGCTGCTGGATTATCGGGATCCAGCACGGCCGCATGTAGGTTGTAGTGCGAATTGATATATTGCGGTACCAGAGCAATCGCGCGCTGATATTGCTTGATAGCCTCTGCAATCAAGCCTTGTTCATGATAGGCAAGGCCGAGATTGCTCAGTGTCTCAGGATTCTTATTGTTGTATTTTATGGCGAGCGTTAAAAATTCTACTGCTTCTTTTGCTTTGCCATACTGCAGTGCTATAGTACCTAGCAAGTGAAGTGCTTCTGCTTGCTTAGGGTCTGCTTGCAGTACTTCCTGGCAAATACTTTCAGTATCTGAAAAATGCCCCAATCTGTAGAAATTCCAGGCTGTTTGTAATTCAGAAGTCTTCGCTTTTAAATTAAGTTTATTTTTTTGCATACGTTGAAATCATTATTAATTAAATGATTACTTACATTTAAAAGTAAGCTCTCGCTGGGCTCCCGATGGATTTTCATCTTTCTGTACAACATCATACTTACCTGAACATGCTTTCATTGCTTTGTCATTACAGCTAGCCCAATCCTCAACCACTCCGCTACATGTAGTGAACATATTGGCCCCCTTCGTGTATACAGGCTGTGTCACGTTATTTGTGGAATTGACGCAAGCGCAAAGTGACGCTGCTAGTACAAAAATAATACGATTCATTTTATGCTTTCATTTGAGTAAAAAACAGCATGCTAATAAAAAACGGCACCCTAGGGTGCCGTTTTTAAGCTACAAGTCCAACTAAGAAATTAATCTTAGAAGAACATGATTGCGCCAAGGCTGACTGTATCGTAGTCGATATTACCAGCTGCAAGGTTTGTATCAAGCCTGCCGTCAGTGTATTCAGCAACAAGGTTCAAGCTCTTTGTAAGAGGATGATATGCACCGGCAATCCATGATTTGTTTTTAACTTCACGACCAGCACCTGGTTGCTCAGAATCACTCACGCCATAAGAAAGACCAAGTTTAGTGCCAACACCTGGAATTACGAATGTGCCTTGTAAGTAGCCACCCTTGTCGTCAGTCTTAACACCACCTGTACGGAATGGAATACCACCAACTCCTAACAGAGCGGTTGTAGCATTGCTATCAAGACCACGAGCATCGTAACCATAAGCTACTAAACCGAAGCCACCAGCAGCCACTTTACCACCTAATTCAAAACCACGTGCTGTGTAGTCGCTAGGACCAGCAACAGCGAACTCTTGTTTTTGAGTAATGAAACCAGCCCAAACTTTACCGGAGAAATCACCAGTCCAGTCATAGTTAACTTTACCTTCAAAACCAATTTTGTCGTTTCTATCTACGCCTGAGTTAGCGCCTTGGTTGTCACGAAGGCCAACTGCAAAGCTGAAGCCATTCCAGTTAGGTGATGCATAGCTGATTTGACCATTCCAGTCAGCATAGATATAACCTGAACCGATACGACCCAATGTTGAGCTACCACCGTTACCAGTTGCGCCAACACCAACGCCCAATAATGTCATATCTGACAGGATTGCGTCAGAACCAAAGATACCTAAATCACGACCAGCCTTGATAGTACCCCAGCTTTTATCGCCAAAGCTCAAGAAAGCTTGACGAATGTTGATGCTGTTGCCGCCACCGGACAAGCCACCGTTACCATCATCGCCACCGACGAAGAATGTGAATTGGAAAGCAACATCCAGATCGTTTTGACGTGTCTTACCACCGAAACCAATTGCTGAAGGCAATAGACCAGTGCGGATGTTTTGTACATCATCACCGTTGGTTTGAAGAGGACCGTCAGCATTTGTTCTTGTGTAGAAAGCGTTAACGTTACCACCGATATCGATAGTCCAATCGCCAGCTGGGATTGTGATACCAGCGTTTGCAGCAGAAGCGCCAAATGCCATTACAGCACCGGCAACTGCCATACTCAGTTTCTTATTCATATAAATCTCCTATTGCGTTTCTAATTTAACTTTTAAGTTGCTTTTACAAGCATATAAAAGAGTTCGCGAGCTCCCTCATTGATTTGTATCAGCGAGAAGGTAGAAGCAGTATGCCAAAGCACATTAGGTTTTCGCAAGTAAAGTCTTTGCTTTTTGTAACAAAAAGTAATGTCTGTTGTAAATATGCAACACGAATATTTACAACACTTTTTATACTGTTGATTTAAAACATATTATAAGTTGATACTTGGGCTGATTTTATCGGCCTATTTGTCATATTGCTATTGTTTTTGAGCCTTTAAAGCTCTTTTTCCGAGACTGTAAATAGTCTTTGATATTCACGAATTGCATAACGATCTGTCATGCCAGCGATGTAATCCGCCACTGCTCTGGCTCGACTGCTTTCGATACCATCCATTGCTGCACGTTGTTGAAATTCATCCGGCATCAGGGCAACATCATTTATAAAGACATTAAATAATTCGGTGATAATACGATGTGCTTTTGCACTCATGCGGTTAACCCGATAGTGTTTATAAAGATTATTGCGCAGGAAAGTTTTAAGTTCTGCTTGTTGCTTGCGCATTGCCTCGCTGAACCCTATAAGCATAGGCAAATGACGAATTTCCTCTATATTTTGTGGGTTTGCTTCAGCAATGTTCTGATTACTATGCTTACATAAATCGACCACCAACGAATTAATCATTCGTCGTACTGTTTCGTGTATTAGGCGACGACCATTCAGATCAGGATATTTAGATCGGACCACTTGCAAATGCTCGGCAAATATCTGCACCTTTTCCAGCTGATCCAGCGTAATTAAACCTGAGCGCAAGCCATCATCCACATCATGATTATTGTAGGCAATTTCATCTGCCAGGTTTGTCACTTGCGCTTCAAGTGATGGCTGTTCCTTTTTTATAAAGCGCTCGCCTACATCTCCCAGCAATTTGGCATTCTTGACGGAACAATGCTTCAGTATGCCTTCACGCAACTCAAATGTCAGGTTGAGCCCATCGAACTCGGCATAGCGTTGTTCCAAATGATCGACTACGCGTAGCGATTGGAGGTTGTGCTCAAAACCACCATTAGCTTTCATGCATGCATTCAGTGCATCCTGCCCTGCATGGCCAAATGGGGTGTGGCCCAAATCATGGGCGAGCGCGATAGCTTCTACTAAATCTTCATGCAAGCTGAGATTGCGTGCAATAGCCCTGCCAATCTGGGCAACTTCTAGGCTATGTGTAAGACGAGTGCGGAATAAATCACCTTCATGATTCACAAATACCTGAGTTTTATACTCTAGCCTTCGAAACGCACTGGAATGGATGATACGGTCACGATCGCGCTGAAATTGATTTCGTCCCTGGGGCAAAGGTTCATCATATTTTCTGCCACGGCTTTGCGATGGGGCAGCCGCATAAGAAGCTAATTCGCTCATACTTTGCCCAGAGAGAGGGTTTGTTCTAGTAGTTCAGTATCGTAATTACTTGTGATGACAGACTTGCCTATAGCCTGTTGCAAGACAAAGTGAATTTTTCCGTCCACCACTTTTTTATCGAGACCCATCAAATCTAGATAGCGCTCCAGCCCAAGGTCAGGCGCATTTACAGGTAAATTGGCTGCAGTGAATATATCAGTAATACGCTTGATATCTTCATCACTTAGCCAACCCATGCGGTAAGAAAGATCGGCCGCCATCATAGTGCCTGCCGCTACCGCTTCACCATGCAGCCACACACCATAACCCATCGCGTTCTCGATAGCATGGCCAAAAGTATGACCAAGGTTCAATAAAGCGCGCTCACCGCTTTCTCGTTCATCGGCTGCAACAACTTCTGCCTTGTTCTGACATGAGCGATATATGGCGTAGCTCAACGCAGGCGCATCTAAATCGACCAGGTTTTGCATATTGCGTTCTAGCCATAAAAAGAAATCCGCATCACGAATCAAGCCATACTTGATGACTTCGGCCAGGCCTGCGGATAGCTCCCGTGCTGGCAATGTATTTAACGTGTCTATATCAGCAAGTACCAATTGTGGCTGATAAAATGCGCCAATCATATTCTTGCCCAACGGATGGTTGATACCCGTTTTTCCACCGACTGAAGAGTCTACTTGTGATAACAATGTAGTAGGTACCTGTATAAATGGCACCCCACGCAAATAGGTTGCCGCAGCATATCCAGTCAAATCGCCGATCACCCCGCCACCTAGCGCAATCAATGTGGTACTACGCTCGCATCTACTTTTAAGTAGGGCGTCATAAATCAGATTTAACGTTTCGGTATTTTTGTGGGCTTCACCATCTGGCAGGATAATTGGAATAACACTCACACCAGCCTCACGTAATTGCTGTGCCAGCTTTTCCAGGTACAAGGGTGCAACAGTAGTATTAGTGACAATCGCAACTTGCTTGCGCTTTAGATGCGGCAGTATCAACTCTGCCTGACTCAGCAATCCTTGCCCTATATGGATAGGATAAGCACGATTGCCTAACTCTACTTTTAATGTTTGCATGATTCTTTAGGCCAGCCTATTAAAGGATTTTTCGTGATTTAATTTAAATAGTGATTCAATTTGATGCAAAATTTGGCTTACTGGCTGACCGCCGGTATCAACTATATGGGTAGCGATTTCACGATATAAAGGGTCTCGCGTTGCAAAAAGCTGCTCTAAGCTACTGCGAGGATCTGCATTTTGCAGAAGAGGGCGATTCTTATCATTACGGGTGCGCAACCATAATTCATGCACATTAGCGCGCAGGTAAATTACAGTGCCATTACGTTTTAGATTATCTCGATTTTCCTGCATCAATACTGCACCACCACCTGTGGCGAGTACGATATTGGGCATTTGGCTGAGTTCTTCTATCATGGCCATTTCACGCTTCCTAAATCCGGCTTCGCCTTCCACTTCAAATATGACGGGAATACGAACACCAGTACGCCGCTCAATTTCATGATCGGTATCATAAAACACCTTATCGAGACTCTTTGCCAAGATGCGCCCAACTGTTGTTTTACCAGCGCCCATCAAGCCCACAAAGAAAATATTACCCACACATTATCCCTACCATAAAAAATGCCTATCACTTACATGATAGGCATTTTAAGTTAATCCGAACCTGCTGTCAGATATGACTATCGGATTGACATATTGTCGTCCATGACTTTAGGTGTCACAAAAATCAACAACTCAATCTTGTCGTTCTGCTTAATTGTACGCTTGAACAGATTGCCAACGAAAGGGAGGTTACCAAACAGTGGCACCTTACTTACATCGTTTCTCTCAGTCTGCTCGTAAATACCCCCAAGTACCGCAGTTTCACCATTGTCTACCAATACTTGTGTCTTCACGTTTTGGGTATCGATAGAGGGTATATTGTTAAATATCTGACCGATACGGTCCTTTTTTACTATCAAGTCCATAATAATTTTATTATCAGGCGTGATCTGTGGTGTAACTTCAAGGCTCAACACAGCCTTCTTAAATGCAACCGCAGGAATCGTGGTAGCCGAGGATGCCGGGGTAATGTATGGAATTTCAGTACCTTGCTCAATAGTCGCTTTTTGTTGGTTGGCGGTTGTTACTCTCGGACTGGATACAACCTTGCCTCGATTATCAGACTCAAGCGCAGACAATTCAAGGTTTAACAAGAATCCGGCTGGCAATCTAAAAAGACTTAAGGCTAAGCTACCAGCCGCATTTGATACCGGCAAATTAGACATCAAATCTGGCAGGCCATCTGAACTTATTAATGGGTTACCAGTCAGGGATGTCTGAATCGTACCATTATGATCGCCTTGAGTAATGGTGTCTGGAGCACCGCCAGTGCCAGGAGTTATTTCTGTAATTCTGTTCCCCAACGTACCACTAGTAGTTATCACGTTTTGGCCGCCAGTACCCCTCTGAGTTACACCAAATCTTGCACCCAAGCTCTTACCAAACTTCTCATCCGCAATAACAAGGCGGGACTCAATCATCACTTGCTTTACAGGAACATCGGTAATATTAATAATTCTTTGAATATCCTCCAACCTTTTACTAATATCTTGTACAAAGACTGTATTAGTACGCGGATCCAATACTGCACTTCCTCGTTTGGAAAGGATTTTTTGCTTTTCATCAGTCAGAATATCTTTTAATGATTCTGCTTTCATGTACTTCAGTGTAAAGACTTCGGTACGCATCGCCTCTAAGTCTTCAATTTGTTGATTCGCTTCCAATACTAACTTTTCTTTAGCCGCGACTTCTTCAGCAGGCGCGACAATAATGACATTACCTGTTTTTCGTTGAGTAAGGCCTTTACTTTGCATAATGATGTCCAAAGCCTGATCCCAAGGCACATCCTTTAAGCGCAAAGTAATATTTCCGGTAACCGTATCACTCGTAATAATATTAAATCCGGTAAAGTCTGCAATAACCTGCAACACCGAACGCACATCGATGTTCTGGA
This sequence comes from Methylophilaceae bacterium, assembly GCA_035459965.1. Taxonomy (GTDB): domain Bacteria; phylum Pseudomonadota; class Gammaproteobacteria; order Burkholderiales; family Methylophilaceae; genus DATHXC01. The sequence continues at coordinate 159,687 of DATHXC010000004.1, read as the reverse complement.
AATTCAATGAAAGCTTTTCACCCGCATAACCTGGCTTATTGCCTTGTACCAACTTGTTAGGGTCTTCTACCACTGGTCTAACATCAATAATGAAGCGCTTATCTGCCTGATAGGCAGACTGCTCCCAGTTACCCTTTGGCTCAATAACCATACGGGTATTTTTACCTTGTTTCATGGTATCTATGTACAACACTGGAGTATTGAAATTAATCACATTAAGCCGTCGCTGCAAATTAGCAGGAATATCAGTGTTGATAAAATCAACAACAATGGTTTTACCCTTTTGTTTTAGGTCAATACCGGTAGTTGCATCTGACAAATCAACCAAAATACGCCCTTCACCACCTTTGCCACGCATGAAATCAACATTGGATAAGCTATGCAATTGGTCTCCTATCTTAGCCTCTGCAAAGCGAGTTACAGTATTGTTTTCAGCCGCGGCGACCTCCCCTCCCTGCAATACAATGGTAGTTTCATTTCCACTGACAGTCGTGCTGTAAGAAACCGACTTGGAGAGATTCAATACCATTCTTGTGCGCTCTTTAGCTTGCGCCAAATTTACACTTTTAAGCACACCCTGATTTGCAGTTAAACTATTTTTAACAAGTCCGTTACCTACCTTGAGAAAATCAAGCGCAATTCTCGGTGGATTGTTTAGTGTAAATCCTGCTGGCGGATTTAATACGGGCTCAGTAGTCTGTATTCTTACAGCCACACGCCCTGCCGAGAGAACAACGAATTCAACCTTTTCTATTTTGTTTGGGAGGTCATTTTGATCCTCCGCTCGCGTACTTGTTGCCCAAAAAGCAACCCCAGCAGCTAAAATCGCTACAAAAAGTCGTATTCCCCAATTTTTAATATTCATCATTCCACCCTTATTCTTGCAAATTAATGCTCGAAGAACGCTCAGTCCAATCACCTGAAACCTCATCCTGAACAATTTCTTTAAGCGTTACAGCGCTTTCAGTAATATCTGTCACTATTCCAAAGTTCTGCCCCATATAGCTGCCTATTTTTACTTGTTGTACAGCGGCATCAGGGGGCTGAATTAGAGCATATTTGAGTTTAGGCTTAGAAAGTATGCCGACATACTTCAAGCTCTCTAGCGGAAAAGCCTCCAAAGGATCTCTTGGCCTGTTTAGATTTGGCTGGATTCCACCGGATTGATTGGACTGTGCTTTTCGCGGTTTGAAAGGGTCATGCAACGCCCCATCTACGTTGTACTCTATTGGCACATAAGGCTTTACTTCTGGAATAGCAGGAATCTTGGTACGCATATCTTTACTTGCATCCGCCATAAATTGGTCCAAATCATCGCCAACACCCGAGCTACAACCAAGCACAAAAAGAGCGAGAGTACCAACAAACAGCTTCTTAGCCTGCTGTTGCAACCGGACATAAGGATTAGGTTTTTTAACCATATTTGTGTCTATCCCGAACATTTATTGGGCAACATTCTTTTTATCCGCATTCTTTTTAGCAGCCACTTCACTTGCATCAAGATATCGATAGGTTTTTGCAGTTGCGTCCATCGACAAGCGGTTATCTTTTGCTTCCTTATTGGTAGCACTGATTGAAATATCGTTAATTGTTACGATGCGCGAGAGCTTGGAAATTTCAGTTGCAAAAGCCCCCAAGTCATTGTAATTTCCTACCACCCTGATTGTAATAGGCATTTCGGCATAAAACTCCGAAATAACTTCCGGATTAGGCTTGAATAATTCAAAATCCAAGCCGCGTGACAAACCGGCCTGATTAATGTCGGTGAGCAGGCCATCCATCTGCGATTTATCTGGCAATTGCCTTAATAAGGCCCCAAAAGTTTTTTCAACGTCAATCATTTGCTGTTTATACGCATCCAAATTAATGGCCTGACTTTTTTTGCCGAGAAAAACTTCCCTCAGTTCAGTTTCTTTATGTTTTGCCTGATCAAGCTCATCTAGTGAAGGGCTCCATAAGAACCAGTATCCAGCTGCGACTAAAAGTACAAATAGAACACCTAGCATTACGCCCTTCACTGGCCAAGGTAAGTTCCCTGCATTTTTAAAATCTATGTTATTAAAATCTTCGAGCTTCATGGCTTATTGTCCTTGAGCCTTTTTTGTCCCAGGTACTTCTTCAGTCTTCTGAATCTTTTGCGTTACATTCAAAGTAAAGTTATTGCGCCTTACGCTATTAATAAGCTCAGCTTTGATCTCTACCAGCCCTGGAGATTCAAGTGCTTCAGAGGTCGAAAAGTTACGTACCAAAGTTGCTACACGAGCATTCGTGTCTGCAACCCCCTCTAACGTGACCAAGGTACCTGCTTGCTTGATGCTCTTGAGGTAAACGCCTTCCGGCAGCTTGCGTGCAAGCTCATCCAGCAAAACAACAGCCTGGCCGCGATTTGTCTGCAGATTTTCTACAACCTGCTTGCGCTCCAGCACTTCACCTATTTTAGTTTTCAGCTCTTTAATTTCATCAATCTCTTTATCAAGACTAGCTATAGCATCTTCCAGTCGCTTGTTTCTGCTGGCCTGAGACTCAAAACTGGAGTTAATAAAAGTTTGCCCGAGAAATACTATTGCGGCGGCAGCGATAGCTACGCCAACCAGCATTAAACTGAATTCACGTTGCCGCTCGGCACGCTTTATCTGCCTGTGTGGTAGTAAATTAATGCGTACCATTAGTCAAACCTCCTCAAGGCCAGACCGCATGCCGTCATCAGCGCTGGAGCATCCGCAATGACTTGCTGCTGTTTCATACGAGGGTTAACTTCCATGGCATGGAATGGATTGATAACGATAGTATTGACTTGAGCGCGTTCCTGAACGGCCACATCAACACCAGCGATAGAGGCGCAGCCGCCGGCAAGGACGATGTGATCAACACGGTTATATTGAGTTGAGCTAGTAAAGAATTGCAGTGCGCGCGCGACTTCTAGCGCCAAAGACTGAACAAAAGGCTGCAATACTTCCGACTCATAGCTTTCTGGCAGGCCACCCTTGCGCTTGGCAATTTCAGCTTCTTCAGTAGAAAGTCCGAAACGACGCTGAATTTCCTGGGTCAACTGACCACCACCGAAACTTTGTTCGCGGATATAGACCGACTTGTTATCATGCAGGACATTGACATGCATCATCAGCGCGCCAATATCAACAATCATCACGGTTTGCTCTGCGCCATTGTTAGGCAACTGGTTAGCGACGAGTGCATAAGCAGCTTCAGTGGCATAAGTCTCCACATCCATGACGATAACCTTGAGGCCAGCGCCTTCGGCAGCAGCGACACGATCTTCAATTTTTTCTTTGCGTGATGCCGCAATCAGGACTTCTACATCGTCAGGATTATTCGGTGCAGGGCCCAGCACCTGAAAATCAATATTGACTTCATCAAGGGAGAAAGGGATGTACTGGTTGGCTTCAGCTTCTACCTGAAACTCCATGTCATCTTCACGTAAACCCGCCTGCATGAGCACTTTTTTGCTAATCACAGCGGCGGCGGGCAAAGCCATGGCTAATCTTTTTTCGCGGGAGCCTAGCATTTTCCAGGCACGAGAAACTGCATCTGATACCTGCTCAAGGCCGGTAATATTGCCATCCACTATCGCATCTTTTGCGATAGGAGCGATTGAGTACCCTTCGAGGCGATATAAACCCCTACTTCCCTCGGCCAATTCCACCATTTTTACGGAAGTCGAGCTTATATCTACCCCGATTAAGGGAGGAGTACGATCTGTGAAAAAGTCGAATTTCAAACTGAAATTCCCTTTCTGTTCTGGTTAGTTACACACAATACTCATAAATTACCTTAAATGCTAGCAACAACTATAAACAGTGTAAAGCAAATTTTTATTTTTAATTTCTTTAATAGGGCACTTATAATGCCTCTTCTCTCTCGATTAATTGAACAAACTCCCCATGATTCCAAAAAAATGGTGGCAATTTCTAATTCTGTCTGTAGTAGTACTGGGATTAGTGATTGCTGCACTGATCGCACTTGCTGCCACGCTTATTTACCCGCAACTACCATCGCTTGAAGCATTAACCGATTACCGGCCCAAGTTGCCATTACGCGTTTACTCGGAAGATGGCTACCTGATTGGAGAGTTTGGCGAGGAGCGACGCGCGTTTGTTACCATTGAAAACGTGCCAAAAAACATGAAATCAGCGGTGCTGGCTATTGAAGACAGGCGCTTTTACCAGCATGGCGGTGTTGATACCCGCGGCATCCTGCGTGCAGCTGTTAATAACCTGACTGGTGGCTCGAAAGAAGGCGCCAGTACCATCACCATGCAAGTCGCGCGTAACTTTTTCCTCTCCAGTGAGCGTAGCCTCAATCGTAAGGTCAACGAAGCCCTGCTCGCCATCAAGATTGAGCACAGCCTGAGTAAAGACAAAATCCTGGAGCTTTATATCAACCAGATTTACCTGGGGCAGCGTGCATTCGGTTTTGCAGCAGCATCCCAAGTCTATTTTGGTAAGCCGCTAGATAAGCTGAACCTGGCGGAGACAGCCTTGCTTGCTGGTTTGCCAAAAGCCCCCTCTGGCTACAATCCATTTGTGCGGCCTAAGCGCGCCATCGCGAGGCAGAAAGAGGTGCTGCACGATATGTACCGTTATGGCTTTATAGACGAGGCCACCTATAAAGATGCGCTGGCGATGCCACTGCGCTTTAAGGCCTCGCAACAATCGCGTGACCTGCCTGCTGATTACGTAGCAGAAATCGTGCGTCAGATGATGTACGCGCGTTACAAAGATGAAATCTACAGCAGTGGGCTGAAAGTCTACACCACAGTGCTCAAGAGCAATCAGGAAGCGGCGAACCAGGCCGTGCTGGATGGCGTGTTGAACTACGACCAGCGCCACGGCTATCGCGGTCCAGAGAAAATAGTGAGGCCGACCAAAGAGGCGCTTGAAGAAGGTGCCAACTGGATGGACCGAGCGCTAGATGACGTTGAAGCCTATAGCCTTTTGATCCCCGCCATCGTCACTCAAGCCAACCAAAAATCAGTACATGCACATACGAAATTGGGTGATGATATTGAAATCAGCGGCCCCGGCTTAGTGCTTGTTCAAAAAGCATTAGATGAAAAAGCAGTTGATAAACAGAGGTTGAAAGCTGGTGCAATTATTAGAGTGATGCGCACCAAAAATAAAGATGGTGATAGCTGGAAAATCGTCCAGTTACCAGAAGTTGAATCCGCCCTGGTAGCGCTTGATCCTGAAAATGGTGCCGTTCGTGCACTGGTAGGTGGCTTCGATTTCAACCGCAACAAGTTTAATCATGTAACCCAAGCCTGGCGCCAGCCTGGTTCCAGCTTCAAACCGTTTATTTATTCAGCGTCATTGGAGAAAGGTTTTACCCCTGCCAGTATGATCGAGGATGAACCAATTTCCTTGACGGCATCAGAGACCGGCAGCGGATCAGCATGGGAACCGCGCAATTTTGATAACAAGTACGATGGGCCCATCAGGTTACGTACAGCACTGACCAAATCCAAGAACATGGTTTCGATCCGCATCCTGCAAGCGATTGGTGTCAATTATGCGCAGGACTACATCACGCGCTTTGGCTTCTCGCCCAAGGATCATCCGCCCTACTTGGCCATGGCGCTTGGTGCAGGTTCAGTGACAGCCTGGCAAATGGCTGGTGCGTACGCGGTGTTTGCCAATGGTGGGTACCGTGTTAACCCATTCCTGATCAACAAAATCGTGGATAGCCATGGCAAGGTAATAGAGCAAGCCAAATTCGTGCAGGCACGCAAAGATGCGCCACGTGTGATTGATGGGCGCAATGCATTCATCATGACTTCGATGATGCAAGACGTGGCGCGTATAGGGACCGCAGCAAAAGCGCGTGAGCTTGGCCGATACGACCTCGCAGGTAAAACCGGTACTACCAACAATCAGGTGGATACCTGGTTCGCCGGCTACAACCCCAAGCAGGTCGCCATCGTCTGGATGGGCTTTGACAAACCGCGTTCATTGGGCCGCAATGAAACCGGCGGCCATGCTGCCTTGCCGATCTGGATAGACTATATGGCCTCCGCCCTCAAGGGCATGCCAGATGTGCCTTACACTGTACCGGAAGGCGTGACTTCTACTAAAATCGATCTGGCGACTGGTGTTAAAGCCAACGATGATGAGAGCGGAGTCTATGAATACTTCTATCATGAATTCCCGCCACCGGAAATTGAGCCTGCATTCACCCCGATTCCCGGTTTTCCTGATACGATTCCGGGACACGAAAGCAATACCAGCAAAGAGATACAACCCGACCAGTTATTCTAGTTGAAGGCTTAAGCGATGGCTAAAGATAGTGGTCGACAAAGTCAGTTGCGCCAGCTAGTCGCGCAGCATGCTGCCCGCATGATGGCAGAAGAAGGTATTTCCGATTACGCTTATGCCAAGCGCAAGGCCGGACGTCAACTCGGCATGCTCGATGCAAACTGCCTGCCGACCAATAGCGAGATCGAAGAAGAGATCAAACTCTTCCACGAAATCTATCACGCCGATGACCAACCCCAAGCCTTGCACCAGCTTCGCAGCGATGCCCTGGTTGTGATGCAGATGCTGGAAAGATTCAACCCCCACCTTACAGGCTCAGTGCTGGACGGCACTGCCGGAAAGTACGCCGAGACAAATATCCACCTGTTTGCCGACAGCCTGAAAGACGTCGAGATATTCCTGTTGAACAAAGAGGTGCCGTACGAGACTGACCAGAAGGCTTATCGCATCACCAACGATAGAAGAAGCGCGGACAAAAAAGGCGGCGATCGCAGGAAAGTGCCGGTATTCACATTGGAAGGCCCTAATGGTTTTATCAAGTTGAGCATATTTGATACCGATGACATGCGTACGCCCACTAAAAACAATACTAATGGCGGGAATGCTAGCAAGGTCAATATACAGGGGCTGCAGGCGTTGATGCAGGCACAGATGATTACGGCGGAATAAGTAAAAAAGATGCCTTGTGAGGCGCATGGATATCGCACTTCCACTTGGCGATTTAGCGCTTAGTGGAGTGGTGATGCCCTTTACGGGCATTGCCCCTCAGGGCAGTAGCTTGTGGGTCGATTAACTCAAAAGCAAAACAACACCGTCGGGGGTAGCCCGACAGCTAATCACTTTCTTTTCAACAGCAAAAAGAAAGTAATCCAAGAAAATGCCGCCCCGATTCCGCTTGTTTCCGAATATTGAGCATTAAAGCTGGCGTCAATCTAACTCGCCCTAGCGGCTTGCAAACTTCACAAGCCACCGCGGAACTCAAACAGGAGATTGCCAACCCCTCCAGCTTTAATGCTCAATATTCGGCGCGTCATAAGGGGGTATGGGGTGAGGGCTTGCTTTTGAATTACGCTTTTGACCTACCAATCCCCTAGCTCACGCTGAGTAGCAGAGAGAAAATAAGGGATGTCGGCGAGCACTGTTTGAAGTCCGCGGTAGCTCACGCTTTGTGTGAGCTACTAGGCTGAGTTGCGCAGCCGCTTATTTTTTCGAGCAACGCAAGGTAGCCGTAGGCCGTGAGGTCGGGGGGTCTTTTTGTTTGGTATCTTTATTTTGGACAAGCAAAATAAAGATACTCGCCTAGAGGCGAAAAGGAATGGTTAATACGGCGCAATGCCTTTCACTTATTGCGCCCTAGGCTGACTGGCTAAGGCTCTAAGTAAGGCTTGAACCGCCTCTGAGAGCCTACCATCTCTTGGTGTTACGGTTGATTTGTTTAAAAAAGCAACAAACTTTGCTGTGTCATATATAACATCCCGAATTTCGTTCCATGTCATTCCGATTTCATCAAATACATCGGCTTCAGATAATTGACTATCAATATGTGCCACTAATTTATGTCGAACTTTAAGTATTGGCTTTGCTCGACTTTGTAAATTTATATACTGGTTTTCTAACTCACGATATTCGATACTCTCAATTTCTGTTTTTATTAATGATAAATACATTGGAATTGAAGATACGTCAGTGCGCTTATCAAATAAATGAGCGAAATAAACGAATGTAGCGGTGTAGTGAGCGTCTTCTGAAACTCGAATAAAATCACTACCCTTTAAACTGATATTTTTGTAATCGTTACCAAGCCTGCCTTCATTAACAAAAGCCCACCAAGTATCATAGTGGGCTTTCATGCCAACTGCTGACTGCACTATATCGTTTAGAACTTTCCGACTATTCATCTGAAACTAAGCTTTCAACCACCTTGCAATATCCATCGCATAATAAGTCAACACCCCATCCGCCCCAGCCCGCTTGAACCCCAGCATCGCTTCCAGCACACATGCCTTTTCATCCAGCCAGCCATTTTGGGCTGCAGCTTTGAGCATCGCATATTCGCCACTCACATGATAAGCATAGGTCGGTACACCGAACTCATCCTTAACGCGGCGCACGATATCCAGGTAAGGCATACCGGGTTTGACCATGACCATGTCTGCACCTTCTTCAATATCCAGTGCGACTTCTTTAATCGCTTCATCAGAGTTGGCAGGGTCCATCTGGTAATTGTATTTATTGCCTTTACCCAGATTGGCAGAAGAACCAACGGCATCGCGGAATGGGCCGTAGAAGGCAGAGGCATATTTGGCGGAATAGGCCAGGATGCGGGTATAGATATAGCCCGCGTCTTCCAGCGCGTCGCGGATGGCACCGATACGACCATCCATCATGTCGGAAGGCGCAACAATATCAGCACCGGCTTCAGCATGGCATAGCGCCTGTTTGACTAGCACTTCAACCGTTTCATCGTTCAACACATAGCCGGTTTCATCGATGAGGCCATCCTGCCCGTGCGTGGTGTAGGGGTCTAGCGCTACATCGGTGATGACACCCAGCTCAGGGAAAGCGGCTTTAAGGGCTTTAACTGTGCGTGGTACCAGGCCATTGGCGTTATAGGCCTCCTTGGCATCCAGGCTTTTGAATTCTTGAGGCACCACGGGGAAGATCGCGAGCGCGGGGATACCCAGTTGCACACACTCTGCTGCAGTTTTTAAAAGGATATCGAGGCTTTGGCGTTTTACGCCCGGCATTGAAGCGACAGCTTCTTCGCGATTTTCGCCTTCCAGCACGAATACTGGATAGATCAGGTCATTGGTGGTCAGCACGTTTTCCCGCATGAGGCGGCGTGAGAATTCGTCTCGACGCATGCGGCGCGGGCGTATGGCCAGAAACTGGTTGCTGCTTTTATCTTTTAAACTCATAAACACCTCATGCAAATACTTTGGCCAGCTCAGCGCCCGGATCCGGTTGCCGCATAAAAGCTTCGCCTACCAGGAAGGTGTGCACATGGTTACTGCGCATGAGGGCTACATCTTCAGGGGTAAAAATACCAGATTCAGTCACCACGAAACGATCTTCTGGCAGTTTCTCCAGCAAATCCAGCGTGGTCTGCAGTGTGACTTCGAAAGTACGTAAATTGCGGTTATTGATACCAATCAGCGGGGTATCCAGTTGCAAGGCGAGCTCCAGCTCATCGGCATCGTGTACTTCTACCAGCACCGCCATGCCGAGATCATGCGAAAGCTCTTCCAGCTCGCGCATCTTGTTCAGCTCAAGCGCAGCAACAATCAACAAGATGCAATCCGCACCCATCGCGCGTGCCTCATACACCTGATAAGGATCGATCATGAAATCTTTGCGTAATACAGGCAGCTTGCAGGCTTTGCGTGCTTCTTTAAGATACTTGGCATGGCCCTGGAAATATTGCTCATCAGTCAATACAGACAAACATGCTGCGCCACCTTTTTCATAACTTTTAGCAATTTCAGCAGGGCGGAAATCTTCGCGTATCACGCCTTTTGATGGGCTCGCTTTTTTGATTTCTGCAATCACGGCTGGTTTGTCAGCGACGATTTTTTTATGGATGCTACCCACAAAATCACGCGGATCGTCCTGGGCATACGCTTCCTCACGGATAGCATCCAGCGGTTTTGCCTTTAGCGCGACCTGCACTTCCTGGCGCTTGGTATCGAGAATTTTATTCAGAATGTCTGACATTGTTGCTTATCGCTTTATGTAATTAATCTCAGTAAACCTGATTTAGCCTGAATTCTAAGCTAGACAAGGCGTGAACACAAAATTTTGACGCAGCATATATATGATATGTAAGGAGAAATTTTTTGTGAGCAACGACGTATAGTGACGAAGTCAGGTTAAATCACTGATAGGTTTTGCCATTATGTTGCAGCCACCCTGCGATGTGGCTGCCTTGCGGATCATGGTGCGTCCAGTGCACCACGCCGCCTTTTTTGTTCCATTCATATTCGCCATTAAAGCTGAGCGTGTCGCCAGCTTTCAGGTCAGCCACGCGTTCTGCCAAGTCGATATTATGCGCCACCAGCAGGGTAATGCCATTATCCAGCTTTAGGACAAAGCGTTGATGCCGCGGAGGATTGTTGTCGTCTTCCAGCACTTTGACTACAGTACCACTGGCCTCGACCTGCAAATGCCGGGCCTGATTTTCAAATGCTTGGCGGATAAGCTGGTCACCGCCATTGGCAATAACTTTCTGCGCAGACGCACTAGCGGAATTAACCGCTGATACGCTACCCCAATAATGATAACCGGTATAGCCAAGGGCAATAACGATGACCAGTAAAACCCGCATCATAGGCTGTTACTCAGGGCCTTTAGTTGATCGAGCTTCTTCATGGCAGCACCAGAGTCGATAGCTTCTGCAGCCAACGCCAGACCTTGCTCGTGGCTTGCGGCAATACCAGCTACATAAATCGCGGCGCCTGCATTTAGCAGCACAATGTCACGCGCAGCGCCAGTTTTGCCATTCAGTACATCCAGCACCATGGCTTTGGACTGCTCAGCATTTTCTATGCGGATGCTGACATGCTGGTATAGCGGCAAGCCAAATTGTTTGGGGTTGAGCACGTACTCAGTCACCTTGCCGTCTTTCAGTTCTGCCACATAGGTATCGCCGGTAAACGATATTTCATCCATGCCATCCGCACCATGCACCACCATCACATGCTCGCTTCCAAGGCGTTGTAACACCTGTGCCAGTAAAATAGTCAGGTCTTTATGGAACACGCCCATCACCTGGCGCTTGGCACCAGCGGGGTTGGTCATCGGACCCAGCAGGTTGAATAAGGTGCGGATGCCCAGTTCACGGCGCACAGGCGCGGCATGCTTCATGGCACTGTGATGGTTAGGTGCAAACATGAAACCGATACCGATCTCATCCACACATTTGGCGACCTGTTCCGGTGTCTGGTTAACGTTCACGCCCAATGCTTCCAGCACGTCTGCACTGCCGCATGTGGAAGACACAGAACGCCCACCATGTTTAGCGACATGTGCACCAGCGGCAGCGGCGACAAAAGCACTGACGGTAGACACATTGAATGTCTGTATACCATCACCCCCGGTGCCACAGGTATCAATCAAGTGGCTGGTATCCGTAATGGTGACTTTGGTAGACAGCTCGCGCATGACTTGCGCGGCGGCTGCAATTTCATCGACCGTTTCGCCTTTCATGCGCAGCCCCATCAGCAGGCTGGCTATCTGCACCGCAGTGAGCTCGCCAGACATCATCATGCGCATGATCTCCAGCATTTCTTCATGCGTAAAATTCTTGCGATCCAGCAACTGCTGCAAAGCTTGCTTGAATGTCATTTCCATCAATAAGCTTTCAAGAAATTATCCAGTAACTCGTGTCCGTATTCAGTGAGGATAGACTCAGGATGGAATTGCACACCTTCTATCGGCAGCGTCTTATGACGCACGCCCATGATCTCACCATCTTCTGTCCATGCCGTGATTTCCAGGCAATCCGGGATGGTCTCGCGCTCGATCACTAGTGAATGGTAACGGGTGGCAGTAAACGGATTAGGCAGGCCCTTGAATACGCCAACATTGGTATGCGAAACCTGCGAGGTTTTGCCATGCATCAATTGCTTGGCGTGGATAATATTGCCGCCAAAAGCCTGGCCTATACTTTGGTGGCCAAGACAGACACCCAGTAACGGGATCTTCCCTGCGAACTCCTTAATCAAGGGCACAGAAATACCCGCCTCATTTGGTGTGCATGGGCCGGGGGAAATCACGATATGGCGTGGCTTGAGCGACTCGATCTTGGCCAGGTCAATTTCATCGTTACGGTATACCTCTACCTCTTGTCCCAGCTCGCCCAGATATTGCACCAGGTTGTAGGTGAAGGAGTCGTAATTGTCTATCATTAGTAACATGTAGTGCGTCCTCAATAATGAGCATGCCAGCCAAATATTGGCTATATCGCTGGCATGATATTTCCAAGCTCGCTATTTTCGCTTTAATTGTCCGGAAACAAAAGCCTGTTTTCATGGAGAATTTTGTCTAGCACTGCCAGCTCTACCGGCTTGCCGAATAAATAGCCTTGAAATTGGCCACAGCCGTACTGCGCCAGAAGATCAAACTGCATTTCAGTCTCAACCCCTTCGGCAATCACATTGAGCCCTAGCGTCTTGCTCATGACGATAATCGCTTGCACGATACTCGCATCGCTGGCATCGTTAGCAATATCCTGCACGAAAGATCGATCTATCTTGACCTGTGTCAGTGGCAATTGTTTCAAATAAGCCAATGATGAATAGCCGGTACCAAAGTCATCCATGGCAAAACGTACACCAAGTTGCCGAAGCGCATGCATTTTCTCTATCGTGTCATTAACATCATCAATCACCAGGCTTTCAGTAAGCTCCAGTTTTAGCAGATTAGGATTGGCGCCTGTTGTATCAAGGGCAGCTTTGACAGTATCGACAAAGTCAGCCTGCCGGAATTGGCGCGCGCTGACATTGACTGCCAACTGAATATTGTGAGCATAAGGTACTTGCTCCCAGCACTTCAATTGCTCGCAAGCAGTGTGGATGACCCAGTTGCCAATAGGAATGATCAACCCGCTGTCTTCCGCGATGGGGATAAACTCCATGGGCTTGATCACACCACGGATAGGATGGATCCAGCGTATCAGAGCCTCTACCCCAAATATATGACGGGTAGCATCGACCTGGGGCTGATAGTAAAGGCATAGCTGATATTGTGACAGCGCACGCCTCAATTGTGCTTCCAAGTCCACCCGGTTTTCTATGGCAGACTGCATGGCAGGATCAAAAAATCTCTGTGTATTGCGCCCAGCAGCTTTGGCCTGATACATCGCGGTATCCGCACGCTTCAGCAAATCATCCACGCCCACTTCATAGCCCATGAACAGGCTCACACCTATACTTGATGAACTATGGTGCTCCATATCACCCAGCATGTACGGTTGATCGATTTCTGTCAGAATTTTTTCGCTGACGATGCGCGCCTCTGATGCCGCCTGCTCATCATTTAGACTTAAATCTTCAAGCACCACTACGAACTCATCCCCACCCAGACGTGCCACGGTATCTTCATCACGCAAACAAGTGCGGATACGTCTGGGAACCTCCATCAACAGCAGATCCCCGATATCATGACCACGAGTATCATTGAGCGATTTAAAATTATCCAGATCGATAAACAGCACAGCGCCATGTGTTTGTGCACGCGCACTGGTAGCAAATGCCTGTTGCAATCTATCCATCAGCAAACGCCGATTGGGCAAACCAGTCAAGGCATCAAAGAAAGCCAGGTTGCGGATATTCTCTTCTGCCAGCTTGCGTTTGGTAATGTCGCGAATAAAGCCTGTCACCAAAGGCAGGCCTTTATCTTTCAACGAGGTAATCGTGAGCTCAACCGGGAACTCAGTGCCATCTGAACGCATAGCAGTCATTTCAAGTCGCTGATCAAAAATCTTGTGTTCGCCAGTGCGCAGGAAGTGCTGATGCCCGTTGGAATGGGCTTTGCGCATGGAAGGAGGGATAATAACTTCCGCCAATGGACGACCAATGACCTGCTGTTTGGTGTAGCCAAATATACGCTCAGCCGCAGGGTTGAACTCCACGAGGCATCCACTCTCGTCTATGGTCACCACTGCATCCAAAGCACCGTCAACCACAGCCCTGAACCGCGCCTCACTACTACGCAATGCCAGCTCAGCTAGTGAGCGTTCAGACTGCAGGACGGTAATCATCAATACCACCAGCGCCAGGGTCGTCATAAAAATCCAAAGCGATAAAATACCCTGATGCAGATCCTGCTGATAGAAAGGCCCATAAAAATTTACCGTAGCCAGTACCGCAATGATGGATAGACCAAGCACCGCAAGTGATGCGCCAGTAATACCAAAACGCATGGCCGTCCATATCACCAGAGGCAATACCAGAAAAGACAGTAGCGCAAATTGCCCGGTAGCATTGGGGATAAGCTTGAATATGGCGATTTCCAAGATAGAAACGATCGCGCACCAAAGCAGGTATCCACTACGTCGCTGCCATAAAAGCACCCATTCCGATCTGGAAATGTTGAGGAGGATAGGTAACACCAGAATCACACCAACAGCATCGCCCAACCACCATATCAACCATGGCAAACGCCAATGTTCAGGCGGCACAACCCCGTGTTGCAGGAGGCTAAACACCCCGCCACTGGCTGACAACAACATGCCAATGCTGGCAGCAAGCAACAACAACAGAATGTCGTGCATGCGGTTAAATGCCGGTTTGAATTTATAGTGCTTGAGCAGCCATGCACTAAATAGTGGTGCGAGGGTATTGCCGATGGCAATGCTGAAAGCCAAACCTGCAGAGGAGCCTATAGAAAGATTAACAGCGAAGGCACCTAGAAATATAGCCAGCCAGCAGCCATATCCCCATTGAAGTAAAGCAGCAACAGCAATGCCGGTTGGCAGCCAGATCAGGGTGATATGCGAGCCCACATAAGGCAACTGCAGACCCATCCAGCCGGTGACAAAATAGGCCAGCGCGACCGTGAGTAGCCGTAAAATTCGCTGCCTGTTTTGAGTCACCATAATACTAGCCCGAGCCTTTCATCTAAGCCTGTAAAGCAGGCTCGGTATTAACCCTGCTTCAGCGCTGTATCTAAACCTTCTTGTACCATCTCTGCGGCACGTAGTACGGCGCGCGCTTTATTCTGGGTTTCCAGCCATTCGCTGGTCGGCACGGAGTCAGCCACGATGCCCGCCCCGGCTTGCACATACAGCATATTGCCTTTTATCACCCCGGTACGAATGGCAATCGCTACATCCATATCGCCATTAAACCCGAGGTATCCAACCGCACCTGCATAAATGCCACGCTTGCTGGGTTCCAGCTCGTCGATGATCTCCATCGCGCGCACCTTGGGTGCCCCACTCACAGTACCGGCCGGGAAAGTCGCTTTGAGCACATCGATCGCATCCATGCCCGGCTTCAGCTTGCCTTCCACGTTAGAGACAATATGCATCACGTGTGAGTAGCGCTCTATCATCATGTTATCGGTCACTTTCACCGAACCTGTAACAGCCACACGGCCGACATCATTACGGCCCAGGTCCATCAGCTGCACGTGCTCAGCCAACTCCTTGGGATCTGCCAGCAACTCATCAGCCAATGCAATGTCGAGCTCACGGGTTTTGCCGCGTGGGCGCGTGCCTGCTATCGGACGTGCAGTGACGATACCGTTTTCCAGGCGCACCAGGATTTCAGGGGAAGCGCCCACCACATGGTGATCGCCCATATCGTAATAGAACATATAAGGTGATGGATTCAAGCTGCGCAAAGCTCGGTACAACGATAAAGGCGGCGCGGCAAAAGGCTGCGACATGCGCTGCGAAAGTACCACCTGCATGATATCGCCATCGAAAATATAGCGCTTGGCTTTTTCTACCGCGGCCTTGAACTTGTCCTCACCAAACTCTGAGCTGGCCTCACTGGCAGGAATGGGCAATGATTCAGGAATCGTGACTGGCTGACGTATCAGCTGCACCAGCTCGGCCAGGCGCTCATAAGCACGCGTATAAGCTTCTGGCCGAGCTGGATCTGCATAGACAATGAAATAGAGCTTACCCGAAAGGTTATCTACCACGGCCAGTTCTTCGGACACCATCAGCAGCACATCAGGAACGCCGATGACATCAGGCTTCTCGGTGTTGGCCAGCCTGCGCTCAATATAACGCACGGTTTCGTAGCCAAAGTAACCAGCCAGGCCACCGGTGAAGCGGGGCAATCCCTGATAAGGCGGGGTTTTGAAACGCGACTGGTAGGCCTTGACGAAATCCAGTGGGTTTACATCTTCGGCAGATTCAATGACTACGTGATTGTCGATCACCTCGACATTGCGGCCACGCGCCACAATGCGGGTGCGGGCTGGCAAACCGATGATCGAGTAGCGCCCGAAACGCTCACCCCCCTGTACCGACTCCAGTAAATAGGAATATGGTTGGTTAGCAAGCTTGAGGTAAAGCGAAAGCGGTGTATCGAGATCGGCAAATGTCTCGATTACCAGCGGGATGCGGTTGTAGCCTTGCGAGGCAAGGGCATCGAATTCTGATTGGTCTATCGTGTGCAACATGAAAAATCCTTAAGTCTTATTATTTATGAGTTTGTATCGTTCAGGCGCAAGGGTCCTGTGAGGCGTTGAAATCAGCGCCACCATCGCAAACTATTTATATTTTTTAAGACTTTCATTGTCAGCACTTTAGCTCAGGCCTAACTTACTTCATACAGACCAAATCGGTCACATCCAGCAAACTATCAATCACCGCATCAACATCCAGCGTACTGGCTGATAAACCACGGTTATATCCATACGGCACATAAAACGCAATACTTCCCGCAGCACGCGCTGCCTGCGTATCTGCACTCGAATCACCTATCATCACCAGCTCATGAGGCAACACGCCAAATTTTTCACATACATGCAGCAATGGCATAGGGTCAGGCTTCTTGCGCGGCAAACTGTCGCCGGACAGCACCACAGAAAAATAATCCAGCATGCCCATCATCTTCAATAATGGTAGCGTAAAACGCTCTGGCTTATTGGTAATGCAGGCTAATTTGAATCCAGCACTTTTCATCTGCTCCAGACCTTGCATGACACCAGCATAAGGCTTGGTATGTAGCGTCAGGGTATCTGCATAATGCCTGAAGAAGATTGCCATCGCGCGTTCAAACAGTCCGGCTTCTGGCTCACCATCCATGCTACCAGTCAGCAGACGCTTGACCAGCTTGGCTGCGCCATTGCCCACATACGTCATCACCACAGACTCTGCTAACACCGGCATATGCAATTCAGCCAGCATGCGGTTAGCGGCTTCGGCCAGGTCGGGCGCAGTATGCAACAGCGTGCCATCCAGATCGATGGCAATCGCCTTCGCGCTAAATTGTGTCAAGCTGTATAACTATCAAATAACTATACTGTTGCGAGTGCTGCGCGCAATGAAGCAACTACGGTGTCGTAACGGTTAGGATCGGTATCCTGTGGTGCGCCGAATACGGCCGAACCAGCCACAAATGTATCTGCACCAGCGCGTGCGATTTCAGCGATATTCGCTGCATTTACGCCGCCATCCACTTCCAGCCAGATTTCACGGCCGGTTTTTTCTGTGTAAGCATCGATCCTGGCACGGGCCAGACGCAGCTTGTTCAGCGTTTCAGGGATGAATTTCTGGCCGCCAAACCCCGGGTTCACCGACATCAGCAAGATCATGTCTACCTTGTCCATTACATGGTCGAGGTAATGCAAAGGGGTTGCCGGGTTGAATACCAGGCCGGACTTACAGCCACTATCGCGCACCAGTGAAAGGCTACGGTCGATATGGTCTGAAGCTTCCGGGTGGAAAGTAATGATATTGGCGCCAGCCTTGGCAAAATCCGGGATGATGCGGTCAACAGGCTTGACCATCAGATGCACGTCGATGAGTGCACCGACATTTTTAGAAATGTCGCGAATCGCCTCGCAAACCAGCGGGCCGATGGTCAGATTGGGAACGTAATGGTTGTCCATCACGTCGAAGTGAACGATGTCAGTACCTGAAGTAATCACATCGGTAATTTCCTGGCCCAACTTTGCAAAGTTAGCGGAAAGAATACTAGGAGCAATTCTGTATGTTTTAGCCATGGTATTTAAAGTATCTACGCTGAAAAAATGGTTATTTTAACCGTAATCAGCAGGCAATTGACAGCATAAATGACTGAAATTGTTGCTTAAGAGGACGCGATACAGGAAAATTGCGAAATGCACTTATTCACAGTCGGTATTAATCACACCACCGCTCCCATTTCTATCCGCGAAAACGTTGCCTTTCAGAACGAACATCTGGGCCACGCACTTCGCGACCTGACTGCGCATGGCATCCGTGAAGCCGCTATTTTATCGACTTGCAACCGCACCGAACTCTATTGCAACACTGAAGACCCGCAAAGAGCGCTGCAATGGCTGGCGCAATACCACAAGCTGCAAAGCGACAATATCCAACCTTATATGTACACACTGCCCAGCCAGGATGCCGTGAAGCATGCATTTCGCGTGGCTTCCGGCCTGGATTCCATGGTGCTTGGCGAGCCGCAGATACTCGGGCAGATGAAACAGGCCGTGAAGATCGCTGAAACTGCCGGCACTCTGGGCATATTGCTACATAAGCTATTCCAGCGGACTTTCGCCGTAGCAAAGGAAGTACGCACTACCACCGACATCGGCGCCAACTCGGTCTCCATGGCAGCCGCTTCAGTCCGCCTGGCGCAACGCATCTTTGGCAGCCTGCAGAACCAGAAAGTGCTGTTCATCGGCGCAGGTGAAATGATAGAACTGTGCGCTGAACACTACGCCGCACAAAAACCAGCCTCCATGACCGTCGCCAACCGCACACTGGAACGCGGTCAGGAACTGGCGCAAAAGCTGGGCGGCAATGCCATGCTGCTCGCAGATTTGCCGGATCGCCTGGCCGAATTCGATATCGTCATCACCAGCACCGCCAGCCAGCTGCCTATCGTCGGCCTCGGTATGGTGGAGCGTGCCATCAAGGCACGCAAGCACCGACCCATGTTCATGGTGGACTTGGCCGTACCGCGAGACATTGAACCGGAAGCGGCTGAACTGGATGACGTGTTCCTGTATACCGTGGATGACCTGGCGCAAGTAGTACAGGAAGGCCTGGGTAACCGACAGGAAGCAGCGATTGAGGCAGAAGCCATTATCAGCGTGCGTGTCGACCACTTTATGCACTGGATGAAAACACGCGATGCCGTGCCCACTATCCGCGCCCTACGCGACCAGGCCGAAAAACTGCGCCGCAACGAGCTGGAAAAAGCTCAAAAACTACTGGCACGAGGCGAAGACCCGATTGCCGTGATGGAAGCGCTGAGTAGTGCACTCACCAATAAACTGCTACATGGTCCCAGCCATGCGCTTAATAATAGCACCGGCGACGAACACCAGCAGATTGAGGTGTTGTTGCGCCAGCTATATCAAATACAGCAGTAAGCCTGCTTACCTCCTATCAAAACAAACCGAATGAAACCTGCAATATGAAATCCGCTATATGAAACCTTCAATGATGAAAAAGCTCGCTACTTTAAGCGAGCGCCTGGACGAGCTGAACCGCCTGCTGAGTAGCGAAGAGGCCACAGCCGATATGGATAACTACCGCAAAATATCGCGTGAGCACTCTGAAATTACGCCTATCGTTGAGCAGTATCGTGCTTTCGAGCAAGGCGAGGCTGATATTGCTGAAGCGCAAAAAATGCTGTCAGACCCGGAAATGAAGGAGTTTGCACAGGAAGAAATCGAGACCGGCAAAGCCACACTGGAAGCTGTCGAAGCCGAATTGCAAAAACTTCTATTGCCAAAAGACCCTAATGACGAGCGCAACCTGTTCCTGGAAATCCGCGCCGGTACTGGTGGGGATGAGTCCGCGCTGTTCGCGGGTGATTTGTTCCGCATGTATTCGCGCTATGCCGAGCGCCAGCGCTGGAAGGTGGAGATTGTTTCCGCCAGCGAATCGGAAGTCGGCGGCTACAAGGAAATCATCGCCAAGGTCGAGGGCTTTGGCGCCTACTCAAAACTCAAGTTTGAATCTGGTGGCCATCGCGTACAACGCGTGCCGGATACCGAAACGCAAGGCCGCATACATACTTCGGCCTGTACCGTAGCAGTCTTGCCAGAGGCGGATGAAGTTTCTGATGTCACCATCAACCCTGCCGATATCCGCATCGATACTTACCGTGCCAGTGGCGCGGGTGGCCAGCACATCAACAAGACCGATTCAGCGGTGCGTATTACGCATTTGCCAACCGGTATCGTGGTGGAATGCCAGGACGATCGCTCACAGCACAAGAACAAGGCTCAAGCCATGAGCGTGCTGGCAGCGCGTATCAAGGCCGCGCAGGTTAACGAGCAAAACTCAAAAATCGCCAGCGAACGTAAATCACTGATTGGTTCCGGTGACCGCTCCGAGCGCATCCGCACTTACAACTATCCGCAAGGCCGTATCACCGACCACCGCATCAACCTAACCTTATATAAGATTGATGCGATCACTGAAGGCGATATGGACGAACTGATAGGCGCGCTGGCAGCTGAGCACCAGGCGGACTTGCTGGCCAGCCTGGGTGAAGATAACTAGCTTGAGCATGACTGTCCGGCAAGCCTGGGTTTCGGCACAAACACAGATATTAGAAAAGCTGCTACTAGACACAGCTGAAGCAAAAATCGAAGCGCAATTACTATTCACAACCGCCTTAAACGTTGATCGCGCATGGCTTATCGCCCATGAAAGCGATGCCCTGCTAGCCAATATCCATGCGCCTTTCGAGGCAATGCTAAATCGCCGTTTAAATGGCGAACCGTTGGCTTATATCCTTGGCCACCGCGAGTTCTATGGCCTGACACTCAAAGTCACAACCGCCACCCTGATTCCAAGACCTGATACCGAAACACTGGTTGAAGCCGCTTTGGCTAAGATTCCTACCAATGCTGCTTGCTCGATTCTTGATTTGGGCACTGGCACGGGTGCAATCGCACTGGCGGTCGCCAAACACCGCCCGCTATCCACAGTTACAGCAGTAGATACTTCAAGTGCAGCTTTGGATGTTGCTAAAGAAAATGCTCTAACACTGAATATCAGCAATATGCGTTTTGTGTTGAGTAACTGGCTTGCTGAGCTGAGCGGTAGTAAGTTTGATGTGATTGTCAGTAACCCACCGTATATTGAAGATAAGGATGTACATCTCAAGCAAGGCGACCTGCGGTTTGAACCATTGACTGCGTTAACTTCTGGCAGCGATGGTCTGGATGATATTCGCCAAATAATTCAAACTGCTCCACGACATCTGAATCCAGGTGGCTGGCTGATGCTCGAGCATGGTTACAACCAGGCTGAGCTGGTCACGAGCTTATTGAAAAACGCAGGCTTCATTGAGATAGAATCCAAGGCTGACATTGCGGGCATTGCACGTGTTACTACAGGCTATTTTAGCGCCTGCAAATAATCATCTTTCCACCGCATGTAGTTATTGGCCGAATACATTAAATGCGCGATTTCCTGCTCAGTTAAAGCCCGTATTTTCTTGGCCGGGCTGCCCATATAAAGATAGCCGCTTTCCAGCACTTTACCCTCCGGCACCAAGCTCCCCGCTGCTAGCAGCACATGCTTCTGCACAACAACCTTATCCATGACGATGCTACCCATGCCTATCAGGCATTCATCTTCTATGGTGCAGCCGTGCAGGATGACTTTGTGGCCGATGGTGACGTTGTTGCCGATAATGAGTGGCGCACCGGCTGGATTCCAGGTGGATTTATGACTGACATGCAGTACGCTGAGATCCTGCACATTGGTGCCTGCGCCAATATGGATATGATTAACGTCGCCACGGATAACTGTGCCCGGCCATACCGAGACATTCTCGCCCAATTTGACCTGGCCTATCACGGTGGCGGAGGGATGAATATAAACGCCCGCACTGATTTCAGGAAACTGGTCCTGATAAGCCATGATGTTTGCTGTGCTGTGTTGTGAGTTAGTCTGCGACATAGGACACATAGTATAATAATTGCATGTCAGAAAACTCATCAGTCGGCATTGTTGCCCCTAAAATAGCGCACTTCAGCGAGCCCCTCACGCTCAAAAGCGGCGAAGTGTTGCCGCAATTTCACCTCATTTACGAGACTTACGGTGAGCTCAATGCCGATAAATCCAATGCGGTGATGATTTGCCACGCGCTTTCCGGCAACCATCATGTGGCAGGCAGGCATGTCGATACCGACAAAAATCCGGGCTGGTGGGATAACCTGATCGGCCCCGGACGGCCACTGGATACCAACAAGTTTTTCGTGATTGGCCTCAATAATCTGGGCGGCTGTCATGGCAGTAGCGGGCCATCGAGCACCAACCCGCTGACTGATCGACCTTGGGGTGCCAACTTTCCCATAGTAACGGTGGAAGACTGGGTAGCTTCGCAAGCACGGTTGGCTGACCACCTTGGTATTGATCAACTGGCAGCCATCATCGGCGGCAGCCTGGGCGGCATGCAAGCTTTGCAGTGGACACTGTCATTCCCGGATCGCATCCGCCATGCACTGGTGATTGCTTCGGCTCCCAACCTCACGGCACAAAACATCGCCTTCAATGAAGTGGCACGGCAAGCGATTATCACCGATCCGGAATTCTACGATGGCGGCTATTACAATCATGGTGTGGTGCCGCGCCGTGGCTTGCGTATTGCGCGCATGCTCGGCCATATCACCTATCTTTCAGATGATGCCATGGGCGCCAAGTTTGGCCGCAAGTTACGCAATGACGAAATCAAATACAGCTTCGATGTGGAATTCGAGATGGAATCCTACCTGCGTTATCAGGGCGACAAATTCGCCGGTGAGTTCGATGCCAACACCTACCTGCGCATGACCCGCGCGCTGGATTACTTTGACCCGGCGCTGGAATACGGCGGCAATTTATCGGCAGCAATGGCCAAGGCCAAAGCAGATTTCCTGGTGGTTTCTTTCACCAGCGATTGGCGCTTCTCGCCTGCACGCTCCCGCGAAATCGTTAAAGCCTTACTGGATAATGAGCTTTCAGTCAGTTACGCAGAAGTCACCGCAGCCCATGGACATGATGCTTTCCTGATGCCGGATAAGCATTATCACGACATTATGCGTACCTACTTGAACAAGATAGAGGTTTAGCATGGGAAATCTTGAGAAAAATAGAGTAGAAAACGCAAAAAATCGTGCAGATTTTGCGTTAATCGCAAAATGGGTGTCTCCACAAGCCAAGGTGCTGGATTTAGGCTGTGGTGATGGCACCTTGCTGACCCAGCTACGCAAGAGCCATAACATCCGCGGTTATGGTGTAGAAAAAGACGATGCCAACTGGCTGACCGCCATGCAAAGCGGCGTGGATGTCATCCAGATGGACCTGGAAGCAGGCTTATCAGGCTTTGAAGCGCAATCCTTTGATGTAGTCGTGCTGTCACAAACCCTGCAAGCTGTACTGAATACCGAAGCGATTGTGCACGAAATGCTGCGCGTAGGACGCGAGGCAATAGTCACATTCCCCAATTTCGGCTACTGGCGCCACCGCTTTCAACTGATTGCCGGGCAGATGCCAGTATCAAAAAACCTGCCTTACCAGTGGTACGACACACCGAATGTACACCTTTGCACTATCAAGGATTTTGACGATTTTTGCGTTAACCACAATATTGATGTGCTGGAGCGTCTTGTGCTCACTGATGGTGAAGAGATCAAGCTGATGCCTAATCTGGCTGGTAGCTTAGCAATGTACAGGCTACGCACTCACCTTTAAGCTAAACCAATAGCGCGCAGCTTACGGTATAGCGTGTTCCGGCTGATCCCTAACTGGCGCGCTACCGCAGAGACATTCCCACCTTGCCCTTGCATGGCCGCCCTGATGGCATCTGCGGCAAAATCATCCAGCGCCACTGGATTCAGTTTAGGCAAAGCGATTTGGGCAATGCCACTCTGCTGGTAATCGGTCAGCATCTCATCCATGAAATCCTGCGTTAAATGTAGCTCGCTAATGGGCATATCGTCTGCCAACGCAATGGCTGTGCGCAGCACATTGTGCAGTTGGCGGATATTGCCGGGCCAGGGGTGCTGATTAAAGATAGCAAGCACCTGCGGCGTAATCGCTACTTCACCGGCCTGTTCAATTTGCAGAATCATATTGATGAGCGCCTGCAAATCTGTACGTTCCCGCAATGGCGGCAAGGTCACGCTGAGGCCGTTGATGCGGTAATAGAGATCACTGCGGAACTCACCGCTTTCCACTTTCTCGCGCAGCTTCTGGTTAGTAGCGCTCACCAGGGCAAAGTCCACAGACTTGGATTGACTGCCGCCCAGCGGGGAAACCGTGCGCTCCTGCAGCACCCTTAACAAACGCGCTTGAAGCGACAAAGGCATATCACCGATTTCATCCAGAAATAAGGTACCGCGATCAGCCTGCTCTATCTTGCCAGGGCTGCCTTTACGCTTGGCACCGGTGAAGGCACCTTCTTCATAGCCGAAGAGTTCTGCCTCAATCAGGCCTTCTGGCAAAGCAGCACAATTCACCGCTATCCAGGGGCCATCGCGCCTTGTACCAGCCTCATGGATGGCGCGTGCAAAAAGCTCCTTGCCCGCACCGGTTTCGCCCTGGATCAGAATCGGAATATCGCGCGGCAATACCTGCTTGATTTGCTGGATCGCCTTGGCAATTTGGGCATCACCGCTATTGAGCATATCCAGCGTAGCAGCACTGGTTCGCTTAATGGCTTGCGGTGCAATCACGCGCGCCTGCTTTTTGTTTTGCAGCGATTCCACCTGCGCATACACCCTGGCCCCATTACCAAGGCGGAGTGGGGAAATCAGCTTATCGCCCTGCTCCGCACGTTGCAGCATCAAGGCAAACGGTATATCAAACAGCTGGTTAAAGCTGACTTCGCGACGGCTTGCCGCCAGCTCATGCATATTAAGATTAAGTTGAAACTGACCACTGCGGTTGGTTGCTGCCAGTAAGCCATCACCTGAGAACATGGCGATGCCCTCCCACAATGTACCAATGAACTCAGGCCGCGCATGGAAATGCAGGGCAATATCGCTTTCATAACTGGCGCGGAACAGGCGATTCTCGATCATCTGCGCAGCCATCTTTACCAGCGCTAGTGTGTGCTGTTGCGGCATATTGAAATCGTTGGACACATCCAGTGTGGCCAACAGCTCATTCTTTGCGCCAAAAATGGGTACCGCCGCGCAACTCAATGAATGGTGGTAAGCCATGAAATGCTCGGCACCTTGCACCGTCATGGCAGATTTTTCTACCAGCGCGGTTCCAATGGCATTCGTACCGCGATGATCCTCATGCCATGAAACACCGGGCGCCAGCGAACGGCGTTGCTCTTCGTTCAGGAAATCCTGATCACCCAGACTATGCAGGATGACCCCTGCATCATCGGTCAGAATCACGATGCTGCGGGTATGCGATATCTGCTCGTTCAGCGTCTCCATCTCGGGCTGGGCATGCGCCAGCAATGCGCGGTTCTGCTCACGCTTTTGCACCAACTCATGTGCGGTCAGCACTTCTACACTGCCTGGGGAGTAAGCATCTACGCCATTGGCAAGGCAGCGGCGCCATGAGCGCTCGATGGCTTCGGCGATAGCACCCTGATGCACATTACCGCCAGAAAGCAGCTCGCTCCTGGCTTGCAATATTGATGGGGCTTGTTCGAGTGAGGGATGTTTCATTTATCTGCAATTGTCTCGCATGCGAATACTTTAAAGACTGAACATATGACACGTGACACCTGTTCAGTTCTGGCACAACTTTACCAATTCATGTGACTAACACCCTCTAACAGCATATCCGATTTAATCAATTGATCTATAAAGATTAAATCAGCCTCTTTGGCACGGATTCAGTCACTGGCACACCGATTGCAATGTTAGCACTGTTCGCGATGGAGCAGCATTACTTGACGCGACCGACTTGACACAACTTTGCATGGCTTTAACAAGTCATTACTTTATAAAAAATTGATACTTTGGAGATGCATCATGAATCACGGATTTAAACTCGCTTTAGGTGCAAGCCTGCTGGGCATGCTGTGTACTTCCGTTATGGCAGCTGACGATGAGCTGACTCAGCTAATGAAGGATGACAGTCAATGGGCTCATCCGCGCAAAGATTACGCCAACACAGGCTATAGCCACCTAGCTCAGATCAATAAGGGCAACGTCAAGAATGTAAAACTGGCATGGACTTTCGCCACTGGTGTAAACCGTGGTCATGAAGGTGCGCCACTGGTGATTAACAACATGATGTATATCCATACCGCGTTTCCCAATAACGTTTACGCGCTGGATCTGAATGATAACCAGAAAATCGTGTGGTCGTATTTCCCCAAGCAAGATCCATCGACCCAAGCCGTGCTGTGCTGCGACAACGTTTCACGCGGCCTGGGCTACGGTGATGGCAAGATTTTCCTGCAACAGAATGATGGTATGTTGCTGGCGCTTGATGCAAAAACCGGCAGCAAAATCTGGGAGGTAAAAGTAACTGATCCCAAGAGCGGTTCATCCAACACCAATGCGCCGCATGTAATTAAAGACAAGGTAATCACTGGCTGCTCAGGTGGCGAGTTCGGGGTACGTTGCTACATCACTGCCTACAACATCAAGGATGGCAGCCTGATCTGGCGGGCCTATAGTACGGGCTCAGACAAGGATGCGCTGATCGGTGCAGACTTCAACAAGAGCAACCCGCATTACAGCGCGATCTCTGTGTACGAAGATATAAATGGTGGTAATAAAGAAGGTGGCTCATTCAAACCGCTAAGCAAGGACAAGCTCAAATTCCCGGTTGCCGATTTAGGTATCAAGACCTGGCTCAAACCTCAAGCGCGCCTTGATGGCTGGCAAAATGGCGGTGGCCCGACTTGGGGCTGGTACTCATACGACCCCAAGCTCAACCTGATGTATTACGGTACCGGCAACCCTGGCACCTGGAACCCGGATGTACGCCCTGGCGATAACAAGTGGTCAATGACCATATTCGCACGCGATGTGGATACTGGCATGGCCAAATGGGGTTACCAAATGACGCCGCATGACGAGTGGGATTACGACGGCATGAACGAAATTGTGTTGTGGGAAAGCAAAGGTAAGCAGCTTGCCTCGCATTTTGACCGCAATGGCTTCGGCTATACCTTTGACCGCACTAATGGCAGCCTGCTGGTCGCTGAAAAAATGCATCCATTCGTAAACTGGGCGTCTAGTGTCGACATCAAATCCGGGGTACCGGTTAAGGATGGCAAATACTCTACGCACCAGGATTACAACGCCAAAGGCATCTGCCCTTCTGCGCTGGGTGTAAAGGACGAGCAGCCATCGGCGTTCTCCCCGCGTACCAAGATGTTCTACGTGCCGCTTAACCATGTTTGCATGACCTATGAACCGGTAGAATCCAAATACATCGCTGGCCAGCCATGGGTAGGCGCCACGCTGACCATGTTTGCAGGCCCGGATGGCGTGATGGGTGGCTTTATGGCGTGGGATGGCCTGACAGGCAAATCCAAGTGGTACAACAAGGAGAAATTCTCAGCTTGGGGTGGCGCACTGGTGACCGGTTCCGACCTGGTGTTCTACGGCACACTGGATCGCTGGTTCAAGGCGCTGGATGCCCAAACAGGTAAAGAACTGTGGAAGTTCCAGGTAGGCTCAGGTGTTGTTGGCAATGCCATTACCTACACCCATCAAGGCAAACAATATGTAGGCGTGTTATCTGGCATTGGTGGTTGGGCTGGTGTAGCCATGAATCTGGGCTTGACTAACGAGACAGATGGCCTGGGTGCAGCGGGCGGCTACAAGGAGCTCGTAAAATACAACGCAGCCCCTGGTGGTGGTGCGATGAACGTATTCAGCCTGTAATTCGACGATCAGATTAAGGAAAATTTATCATGGAAAAATATATGATTAGACCTTTCGTATTGGGCGTACTGATGCTGGGTTTGCAACCGGCACATGCTGCAGACCCGGCAGAAGCCTTGGCGCAAAAAAGCAACTGCTTGATGTGCCACAGCGTATCAGCTGCAATCCTCGGCCCTGCTTATAAAGATGTTGCCAGGAAATATAAAGGTGACAAGGGCGCAGAAGCACGTTTGATAGCAAAAGTGAAAGCAGGCGGCACTGGCGTATGGGGCAAGATGCCCATGCCGCCAAACAGCCCGCAAGTGAAAGATGAAGACATCACCACCATTGTGAAGTGGGTGCTGGCACTCGAATAGTTAGTTAAAAGTAATCAACCGTATCACTCCGTTGTTACCCCCTTGAGCCAACCTCCCCGGTTGGCTCTTTTTTTTAACTGCTAACTAGCAGCCTTAAAAGCCCGGCAACGCCAAAACCCAGCACCAGTAACCCACTCACCCTTCTCACCCAAGGTTGTTGTAGCAAAGATTTAAGCCTGACTGCAGCAACCCCCATTGCCAGCAAAGTAGGTAATGTACCCAGCCCAAAGCTCAACATCAGTAATGCACCCTGTACCGGATTACCGGTAGCAATTGCAGCAAGCAGTACACTGTAAACCAGCCCACACGGCAACCAGCCCCAGACCAGGCCGAGACTAAATGCCTGTGCTGGATTTTGTACCGGGATAAACCGTTTGCCGTAAGGTTGGATACGTTTCCAGATGACATAACCCAAAGACTCAACTTTAGTGAGGACGGCAGATATGCCGGATAGATAAAGCCCAAGCAGGATAAGCATGACACTGGCAAGGCTATAGAGGATTTTTTCTATCGGCAATACATGCGAGAGGAAAAAACTGCTTGCCCCCACAGCGCCGGCAATTAACCCGGCGATAGTGTAGCTGGCGATACGGCCAAGGTTATATCCCAAAAGGTAGGGCAATTTGGGTTTACTGTTAGGCAGGCTAATGGTGACAGCGCCGATAATCCCGCCACACATACCGGCACAATGGCCGCCACCTAACAAACCCACCAGGAATGCCGCTGTTAAACTGAGTTCAAGCATGGTGATATTGTGGCACGCGCAGGGTGTTTTCGGTTAAGGTTGCGTCTATGCAAAACACTACCGTTAATGAAAATAAAAACATCTGGCTTTCACTGCTTAACAAACGGATGCTCATCTGCATCTTTACCGGTTTCAGCTCAGGTTTACCGCTTTATATCCTCATCAGCCTGCTGCCGGCATGGCTACGTAGTGAGGGCGTAAATCTCAAAGCCATCGGTCTATTCGCGCTGATTCAGTTACCGTTTACTTGGAAATTTGTGTGGGCACCATTTTTTGACCGCTTCATTCCACCACTGGGACGTCGTCGCGGATGGCTGATTATTTCGCAAGTGTTACTGCTGATTTCCATTCCCGTATTCGGTTCGTTGAACCCGCAGCTGGATATCTGGACCATCGCCTACCTGGCAGGTGTTGTGGCTTTTTTCTCTGCCAGCCAAGATATCGTGCTGGATGCATATCGCCGTGAGTTGCTACTGGATTCCGAGCTTGGCCTGGGCAGCGCTGTGCATGTCAATGCCTACAAGATTGCCGGCTTGGTACCGGGGTCACTATCCCTCATCCTGGCAGATATACTTCCATGGAGCAGCGTGTTCCTCATCACCGCCTTATTCATGCTGCCCGGCATCGCCATGACCATATTCGTGGACGAACCCCAGTTATTACCGGGTCGGCCCAGAACCCTGCGTGCGGCTATCGTCGACCCCTTCGTCGAGTTTATAAGCCGCCAGGGCTGGCGACCTGCGCTGATGATCCTGGCGTTTATCTTTCTTTATAAACTCGGCGACAGCATGGCTACAGCGCTTGCCACCCCTTTCTACCTGGACATGGGTTTCAGCAAAACCGAGATCGGCCTGATCGCCAAGAATGCTGGCCTGTGGCCCAGCGTAATAGGCGGTTTACTGGGTGGAGTATGGATGGTCAAGCTGGGCATCAATCGGGCCTTGTGGTTGTTTGGTGCAGTACAGATGATCGCCATCCTGGGCTTTGCCTGGCTGGCCGTAGTTGGCCATAGCCTGATCTGGCTGGCGATCGTGATTGGTATAGAAGCACTTGGTGTAGGGTTGGGTACCGCCGCATTTGTCGCCTATATTGCGCAGAATACCCACCCGCTTTATACGGCCACACAATTCGCCCTGTTCACCAGCCTGGCCGCCGTGCCGCGTACTTTTGCCAATGCAGGGACTGGCTATCTCGTCGAGTATTTGGGCTGGATCAGTTTTTTCCTGTTCTGCTTTGTCATCGCGATTCCAGGCATGTTGCTGCTGCTTAAAGTGGCACCATGGAATGGCAAGCCGTTCATTATTCAGGCTGATGTAAGTAAATAGCTGCAAGCTCGACTAAGCTTCAATACTTATGGAGCTTAGTCATGTATCTCAATCGCCCAGGCTTTACTCGTGCTTTATTCACACTGACTTCAACGCTACTTATTTTCAATCAGTCCACAATCATAGTCGCTGCAGAATGCTCAGCAAAAAGCTGGGCGAGTACACCCCTGCTGGAGCTCTATACTTCCGAAGGTTGCAGTAGCTGTCCGCCAGCCGATAAATGGATAAGCAGTATTGCAGGCTCCGGTTTTACTGCAGATAAAGTAGTGCCGCTGGCATTTCATGTGGATTACTGGGATTACATCGGCTGGAAAGACCGGTTTGGCAAAACCGAATACAGCAACCGCCAGCGCCAGGCTGCTAAACATGATTTCGCAGCTTTTGTTTACACGCCGCAAGTGATGCTCAACGGCACAGACTTTCGTGGCTGGCAGCAGGGTTCACGCTTTAGTCAGGCGCTGGAAACCTCATCCAGACAGCCAGCAAAAGCTACCCTGCGCATTAACATAGCCTCTGGCGAGGCTAATAGCGCCAACGTCAATGTTGCGGCACAAGCAATTAAGCCAGAGGATGCTAAGAACCTAGATGCCTATATTGCTGTGTATGAAAATAATCTGAAGAGCGAAGTCAATGCTGGTGAAAACAGTGGCCGCCAACTCAAGCACGATTATGTAGTGCGTGAGCTGTATGGGCCTTATCGGCTGGAAGACAAATCAATAGAAAAACAAATGGGTGGCTGGCAGCGCACCTTGCCTCTGAATGCGGTATGGAAAAACCGCGACATTGGTGTTGCCGCCTTTTTACAGAATCGAGATAGTGGTCAGGTAGTGCAAGCACTCAGCATCAAAGCCTGCCTTTAGTCAGGCCTATCTTTAACTAGCGATGCAAACCTTGTTACGGCCAGTCTTCTTGGATTCGTACAGCGCCTGATCAGCCTGGTGCAACAGCATATCAATATTGATTTCACTGTTCATGAGCGTGGTCACCCCTATCGAAACCGTGGCATGTAAAGGCAGGCCGATCTCAAGCGCAATCTCGCTACTCTCTATCAACTCACGCACGCGCTCGGCGACTTCGATGGCTTTGTCCAGATCGGTTTCCGGCAGCAGAATGGCAAACTCCTCACCGCCCAGGCGGCCAATAATATCGATCTCTCGCAATGCCTCCTTGAACAATCCACTGATCCTTTGTAATACGAAATCCCCGGTCTTATGGCCATAGGTATCGTTCACCAGCTTGAAGAAATCGATATCCAGCATCATCAGCGACAGTGGCTTTTTGTACCGGATTGCACGCGCCAACTCGGCTTCGCCTTCATCGATAAAATGACGACGGTTTGATAAGCCTGTGAGGTAATCTACCTGCGCCTGGCGCTCGATGGTTAATTGCAGGGCTTTACGTTCAGTGATGTCTTGGCCTGCGCTGATGAAGTACATGGGCGCTTTTGCCTGATCGCGCATCAGGAAAACCGACAGGTGCACCCAGGCAATATTGCCGTCTTTCTTGATGTAGCGTTTTTCCAATGAATAGCTATTACCCTCTGTTTCGAGCATATTTGCCAATTGCTTTAGATCCGCAGGCAAATCATCGGGGTAAGTGAGGTGCCTGGAAGTAATATTCTGCGTAAGAATCTCGTGTGAAGAGTAACCCACGATATTGCAAAACGCTTCATTCACCTGCAGATATCGACCCTCTGTTGAAATCTGGGCAATGCCGATAGCCGCATTCTCGAAGATGCTTCGAAAGCGCTGCTCACTTTCCCTTAATGCCTCTTCTGCTTGCTGGCGACTTTGTATATCCAACTCTAGTGCTTGCCGGGCAACTTGCGCAAGACGTGCCTGCACCTGCTCTGCAAAGGCACGGTTAATCGCCCATGCAATCGCGATCGCCAGCAAAGTACCGAATACCAGGACCAGGTTGAGATAGGTCTTGTCGTGAACAATATTGCGGCCCAGCTCATTCTGCAAGGCCTGCCAGAGCAGCACAGTCACCGTTAAAACACCAATACCGACGGGTACGGATAAGGTATTGATCAGGCGGGATTCGCTGAGCGAACTCGACTTGCTAACTACTCCCTGAAACCAGGTAAGCACCAGAAAACCACAACTCAACACGATAAAACCCAGTGATGTATGGATAGCCATGCGTGTCAAAGCACCCCAGCCAAACGCAGTTTCAACACCCATCAGGTAGCCGGTAAACGCTACCAGGCTCAAGCCCAGAAGCAATGCCCCTGTGACGCCCGTCAATATTGGCAGCCAGCGATGCTCCCTGACAAAAACCAGTGAAAACAAAGTCAGGCCAATAATACTGAAACAGAGTGCAGTATTGGGCGCCATCCTGCCTGGCGTGGATGTTTTGACGGTGATGTAGTGCTGCATGAATAGTTGATCCAGGCCAATATTGATAGCAAAGATATATTCAGAAAGTGTCAGCAGCCCGATAGCGGCAATGAGGATGCCAGTGAAAAAAGTAATACGGGATTTGTTGAATACGACTGTAACCAAGCCTGCGCCGCTTAATACAAATCCCAGTGCAGTGTTGTACTGCATGGGAACGTAAGCCGGGTCTATCTGGATAAGCGTGACATTATGGGTATGCCAGCCAAGCAATACCATTGCGCCGAGGATAAATGCGACCATGCCGGAAACGACAATGAGAGCCTTCAAAAAGAATAGCCCTTTGTCATCCCTGCTTAGCAGCGCTTCCAGCAAATTAGTCATGGTGATGGTACTTAAAAATTGGCCCAGGTCTTGGAACACAACCCAAGCCCTGGCCACCCGGTTAAAAGGTTTCCATTTCTCCTCTCTATAGTCAGCTTCATTATTCATTCTGAAGCCAGAATCCTGATCATTCTATTTTTAGTATTGGTCATGCCCATACCGACGAAACTTGCAAAGCTGTCATTGCAAACTATAGTCATATTGAATGATTAACGGCGCGTGATCAGAAAACCTTTGCGTCTTGTATATTTCGGCCTGGGTAGCGGTGCTAGCAATGGCTGCTGTGGCCACCTGGTAATCGATACGCCAGCCCACGTTCTTGGCGTATGCCTGGCCGCGATTGCTCCACCAGGTGTAAGATTCATCAGTGGTATCCGGGTGCAAAAAACGATACGCATCAACCCAACCCAGGTCGCCAAAAATCTGCGTCATCCAGGCGCGCTCTTCGGGTAGAAAGCCTGAGTTCTTCTTGTTACCTTTCCAGTTCTTGAGGTCAGCTTCTTTATGGGCAATGTTCCAGTCGCCGCATACGACTACATCACGGCCGCTGGCCTTGAGCGCTGCAAGATGTGGGTAAAACCTTGCCATCACACTGAACTTCACGGCTTGCCGTTCCTCGCCGCTGGAGCCGGAGGGCAGGTACAGTGACACCACACTTAGGTTGCCAAACTGTAATTCGAGGTAACGGCCCTCAGCATCAATATCAGCATGGCCTAGTCCAACAATCACTTTATCCGGTTGCTTACGCGTATAGATGCCCACCCCGCTATAGCCTTTTTTCTCGGCATAATGAAAGTAACCGTAATAGCCTTCCGGGTTCAACATCTCCGGTGTCAAGTCAGCCGCCTGGGCCTTGAGCTCCTGTAGACAAAAAATGTCACCTTGCTGCTGTTGCATCCATGAAAAAAAGCCCTTATTCGCCGCTGAGCGAATACCATTGAGGTTTGCAGTTATAATTCTTAACAATTTCATTCCTTTACTGAAAAATGTCCGATTTCACACACGAGTTTATAGAGTTTGCGATTGAAAAGCAGGTATTACGTTTTGGGGAATTTAAAACCAAAGCCGGGCGCCTCAGCCCCTACTTTTTCAATGCCGGCTTATTCAATGATGGATTCAGCCTGATGAAACTGGGTGAATTTTACGCTGCCGCGATCATCAAATCCGGCATCCAGTTCGACATGCTATTCGGCCCGGCCTACAAGGGCATCACACTGGCAGCCAGCATCGCCATTGCGCTGGCCAGGCAAGGACGTAATGTGCCTTATGCCTATAACCGTAAGGAAGCCAAAGACCACGGTGAGGGCGGTACAGTAGTGGGTGCGGCGTTGGCTGGTCGTGTGCTGATTGTGGATGACGTGATTTCTGCCGGAACCTCGGTGCGCGAATCTGTCGATATCATCCAGGCAAGCGGCGCCATCCCTTGCGGAGTTGCCATCGCCATAGATCGCCAGGAGCTTGGCACTGGCGCCTTATCTGCGGTGCAAGAGGTAGAACAGCAAAACGGCATCCCGGTTTGTAGCATTGCCAATCTGGTATCGCTCATTAAATATTTGCAAGGACAGGCGAATGTGTCGCAGAATCATGACATTGTGCGATATTTAAGTGCAATAGAGCGTTATCGCAACCAGTACGGCGCCACCTGAAAACGGCGCTGATTGAGTCACCCTGACGGAAAACTTATGCCTGCAAATACATTATGGTGTGTGCGTATCATCGCTACTTGCATGCTATTAGTTTTGCCTTTAAGTCAAATCCAGGCTGCTGAGCCTACCAAATCCAGCAATACCAAAATAATCAAGTGGGTCGATGATAAAGGCGTTACCCACTACGGTGACACGCTGCCTGCCCAATTTGCTAACAAGAACAGTGTGATTAACTCCCAGGGCATCACTATCCAGCGTAACGACCCCAGAAACCAGTCAGTCGAAGAATCCCCGGAAGCAATAGAGCAACAGCGCAAAGACCGTGCGCTGATGGCGTCCTTTACCAATGAGCAGGAAATCGACCTGGCACGTGACCGCCACTTACAGATGGATGAAATCACGGTACAAGGGCTAGAGCAACGCCGGGTAACTGCTGTAAAAAAACTGGATTCGAACAGGAAATTTGCAGATGGATTTAAGCAACGCAATAAACCTGTCCCGCCCGATCTCGGTCAGGATCTAAAAGACAATCAGGCGGAAATAGGGCGCATTGATACGCAGATCAAGCAGCAACAGGACATCATGGATGCAACCAAGAAACGGTTTGCTGCCGACAAGCAACGCTTCATCGACCTCAAAGCACATACTGCCAAATAGCTTGGCTAGTAGTAGTTTTAGCTAGCCAGTTTTTTCTTCAAAATTTCATTGACCTGCGCAGGGTTGGCTTTGCCTTTGGAAGCTTTCATTGCTTGGCCAACCAGCGCGTTGAACGCTTTTTCCTTACCCGCCTTAAACTCTTCTACCATGGCGGCATTAGCTGCAAGCACTTCATCAATGATGGCTTCGATGGCACCACTGTCGGACACCTGCTTGAGGCCTTTTTGTTCGATGATACTATCAACATCGCCTTCACCCGCCCACATCGCTTCAAAGACCTGCTTGGCGGCGTTATTAGAAATGGTGCTGTCGCTGATACGTTTCAATAATTGAGCAAGTGTAGCCGGCGTAATCGGTGAGTTGGCAATTACCTTGTCTTCGGCATTTAGCTTTGCAGCAATACTACCCATCACCCAATTGGCAGCGAATTTTGCATCTGCTCCAGCACTGACCACTGCAACGAAATAGGCTGCAAGATCGCGCGAAGCCGTCAGGGCAGTTGCATCATAAGCTGCCAAGCTGTATTCGCTCATAAAGCGCGCCTTCATGGCCTCAGGCAACTCGGGCATATCAGCTTTTACTAAATTGATATCCGCTTCTGAAATAGCCAGTGGCAACAAATCCGGATCCGGGAAGTAGCGGTAATCATTAGCTTCTTCCTTGCTGCGCATGGCACGTGTCTCGCCGGTGTCCGGGTTAAACAATACCGTCGCCTGCTGGATAGTGCCGCCATCTTCCAGCGTTTCGATCTGCCAGTGGGTTTCGTATTCGATGGCCTGCTGCATGAACTTGAACGAGTTGAGGTTCTTGATCTCGCGGCGAGTACCCAGTTTTTCGGTGCCTTTTGGGCGTACCGAAACGTTGACGTCACAACGGAAGCTGCCTTCCTGCATATTACCGTCGCAGATGCCTATCCATTGGACCAGTTCGTGCAGTTTCTTGGCGTAAGCTACCGCCTCTGCGGCTGAGCGCATATCGGGCTCGGTTACGATTTCTAGTAGTGGCGTGCCAGCGCGGTTCAAGTCTATGCCGGTCATGCCTTCAAAATCACCATGCAGGGATTTACCAGCATCTTCTTCCAAGTGTGCCCGAGTGATACGGATAGTCTTTTCAGTGTCACCCACCATGACAGTGAGCGAGCCCTTACCTACGACTGGCAGTTCATACTGGCTGATCTGATAGCCTTTAGGCAAATCGGGATAGAAGTAGTTTTTACGTGCGAATACTGACCTTGGTGCAATCTCGGCATTCACAGCCAAACCGAATTTGATGGCGCATTTCACCGCCTCTTTATTCAACACCGGCAGTACGCCCGGCAAGGCAATGCTCACCACGCAGGCTTGGGTATTAGGCTCTGCGCCAAACGCAGTAGAGGCACCAGAGAAAATCTTGGTTTTGGTTTGTAGCTGGGTATGTGTTTCCAGCCCGATGACGACTTCCCATTCCATGTTAAATTCCCTCCGGCATTTTGGTATGCCAGTCCGTCACTTGTTGATAAGCGTGGCCGACATTCAGCATGCGCGCTTCATCGAAATAATTACCGATAATCTGCAGGCCCACTGGCAGGCCTTTAGCAAAGCCTGCGGGTACGCTCATGCCGGGTAAGCCTGCGAGGTTGACGGCGATGGTGTACAGATCTTCCAGATACATGGCTACCGGGTCATCGGTCTTTTCACCGGTCTTGAATGCGGTGCCGGGCGCGGCTGGGCCCATGATTACGTCACACTTCTTGAATGCCTCGGTGAAATCCTGTGCGATCAGGCGGCGAATCTGCTGGGCTTTGAGGTAATAGGCATCATAGTATCCAGCACTCAGCACATAAGTGCCGATGAGGATGCGGCGTTTTACCTCAGCACCAAAGCCCTCTGCGCGGCTCTTGCAGTACATGTCCATGAGGTCGCCGTACTCTGCGGCGCGATGGCCATAGCGCACGCCGTCGTAACGCGACAGGTTAGAGCTGGCTTCCGCAGGGGCAAGCACGTAATACACAGGGATGGAAAGCTGGGTATTGGGAAGGCTGATCTCGACGGTTTCAGCGCCCAGCTTGCGGTATTGTTCGATGGCATCCAGCACCACTTGCGCCACGCCAGCATCAAGGCCATCGGCAAAATACTCCTTGGGGATACCGATACGCAAGCCAGTCAGCGGCTTGTTGAGGTCGCGGGTGTAATCTTCTTTTTCGCGCTGCAGGCTGGTGGAATCGCGCTCGTCAAAACCTGCCATCACATTCAGCATCAGTGAAAGATCTTCGGCAGACTTGGCCATGGGGCCAGCCTGATCCAGCGAAGAAGCGAAAGCGATCATGCCGTAACGAGATACCAGGCCATACGTTGGTTTCAAACCGGACAAGCCGCACAATGAAGCGGGCTGGCGGATAGAGCCTCCTGTGTCAGTGCCGGTAGCAGCAGCACATAACCTGGCAGCCACTGCGGCGGCACTGCCGCCCGAGCTACCACCAGGCACGCGGCTACGATCCCACGGGTTTTGAACTTTGCCGAAGTAACTGGTCTCGTTGGATGAACCCATGGCAAATTCATCCATATTGGTTTTGCCAAGGTTCACTGCACCAGCCGCATCAAAACGCTCGATTACGCTGGCATCATAGGGGCCGACAAAAGTCTCCAGCATCTTGGAGCCGCAAGTGGTCCTCCAGCCCTTGGCGACAAAAATATCTTTTTGCGCGATGGGGATTCCGGTCAATGCGGTCGATTTGCCGCTTGCCAGCATCTGGTCTGCAGCACTTGCCTGCGCCAGTGTTTTATCGGCATCTACCGTGATATAAGCATTGATTTCCGGGTTAAGCGCAGCAATGCGGCTCAGGTATTCCTGCGTCAATTCGACACTGGAAATCTCTTTGGCTTGCAGCATGCTGCCAAGCTGTTTCAGGCTGTGGTTGATCATTTTATGGCTATTCAATAACACTGGATAAAAGAACGCTGGTTAAAAGGCTTGGGGGTTACTCAATCACTTTGGGAACAAGGTAAAGACCTGCTTCTACCGCTGGCTCGGTGGAACCGTTGCCGACAGCAGGCGCAATAGACTGGAACAACTCACGCTGATTGGTTTCGGTCACCACGTCTTCACGCAGGCGTTGCACCACATCCTGCGAGTGCGACATCGGCGTGATGCCAGCAGTATCTACCGCCTGCATCTGCTCGATCAGCCCAAGAATGCCGGAGAGCTTGCTAAGTGTGGCATCGACTTCTGCATCGCTAATTTCAATACGCGCAAGATGCGCGATCCGTTTAACATCGGTATTACTTAAAGACATTTTGTATTCCAGAAATTAACATTCAGAACGCGTCCTGATTTTTAATGTGATTTTCAATGTGGGCTTAAAATTCATGAGCATATAGGGTATTATAACTTGATTTTATGCACATCTTCAGCCGCGACTTATCTGCGACATGTATTTATAACTAGATAACTCGCCAGATTACTTCCGGTTGATCGCTCAGGATACAACAACAATGTTCGGTATTTTAAATAGCTATTTTTCTAATGATCTCGCCATTGACCTTGGCACAGCAAACACACTGATTTACGTACGCGGCCGAGGCATCGTACTGGACGAGCCATCTGTGGTGGCGATTCGCCAGGAAGGCGGCCCTGCCGGCAAAAAAACGCTGCTGGCCGTAGGCATAGAAGCTAAGCGCATGCTAGGCCGTTCACCCGCTAATATCCAGGCGATTCGCCCGATGAAGGACGGCGTGATTGCCGACTTCACCATCACCGAGCAGATGCTCAAATATTTCATTCGCAAGATCCATGAATCCCGCTGGTTCTCGCCTAATCCACGCATCATCATCTGTGTACCTGTAGGTTCCACCCAGGTGGAGCGCCGTGCGATTCGCGAATCCGCGATTGGTGCCGGTGCGCGTCAGGTGTACCTGATCGAAGAGCCGATGGCCGCTGCGATTGGTGCTGACATGCCGGTAGCAGAAGCGACTGGCTCCATGGTGGTAGACGTTGGCGGTGGCACAACCGAAGTGGGCGTGATCTCACTTGGCGGGATTGTTTATGCGAAATCCGAACGTGTTGGTGGTGATAAATTCGATCAGGCCATCATTGACTATATCCGCCGCAACTACGGCATGCAGATCTCCGAGCCGACTGCCGAACTGATCAAGAAGAAAATCGGCTCAGCCTTTCCGGGTTCTGAAGTGCTGGAAATGGAAGTGACCGGCCGCAACCTGGCAGAAGGCCTGCCACGCAAATTCACCATCTCCAGCAACGAGATTCTGGAAGCGCTGACTGAGCCATTGAACGCGATTGTTGGCGCGGTCAAATCTGCGCTTGAGCAAACCCCGCCAGAGCTGGGCGCTGACATTGCCGAGAAGGGAATGGTATTGACTGGTGGTGGCGCATTGCTGCGTAACCTGGATCGCCTGATTGTTGAAGAGACCGGCCTGCCTGTCGTGGTGGCAGAGGATCCGCTTACCTGCGTGGCACGTGGCAGTGGTCGCGCTCTGGAAGAGATGGACAAGCTGGGCGCCATATTTGCCGAGGAATAAGTATCCGGCCAAATATACTGGAGCAATTACTAGCTGCAATGTACTTTGAATAAAATAGAATAAGAAATTAGCAGGGAAATTGGCAGGCCGTTTTTACGGCCTGCTGCATATTACAAAGACCAAATGCTGAAGATACATAACACCGCTAATTATCATAACCAAGCTCTCGCCTCCGGATTCACGCATCCGGTTTTAGCATCTCCGTCACTCTTACTGGCTGCATTCAACTAAATGCGGCGCGCAATCCACCCCCAACAAACCCAGGCATTTTTCGTACGCGGCCCCAGCCCATTTTCCAGGCTGGTACTGTTTGCAGCGCTATCATTAACATTGATGGCCACCGACTCCCGGCTGCATTACCTGACAGAGATACGGCAGGGTTTTATCGCGCTATTGCACCCCTTGCAAATGATTGCCAACGCCCCATTCAATGCTTATCAAAGTACACAAGAATACTTTTCCACGCACAATACGCTGCTAAAAGAGAACACAGCGCTCAAGCAACAGGCTTTATTCCAGAGCGCAGAATTGCAACGCCTGAAATCACTCGAAAGCGAAAATGCCAACCTGCGAAATCTCCTGGGCGCTGCTGAAGTCGTTAGTCAACCAGCCAAGCTGGGAGAAATCCTGCATATGGGTCGCGACCCTTTTGTGCACCGCATCGTGGTTAATTTGGGCGCACATCACGATATCGTGGCAGGTCAAGCCGTGATTGATGGCGCGGGTGTGATCGGTCAGGTCACGCGTGTCTATCCATTCAGTAGCGAAGTTACCTTGATAACCGATAAGGATCTGGCCATCCCCATCCAGATTGAGCGTAATAACTTGCGGGCGATCGCTTTTGGTCATGGGCGCGACACTTCGATAGACCTGCCTTACCTGCCGGCCAATGTGGACATACGCAAAGGTGATAAGTTGGTAACTTCTGGCATAGATGGCATTTACCCAACTGGCTTGGCGGTGGCAGAAGTCGTCAGTGTCAGCAGCAATGCCAATTCGCCGTTTGCCCATATCGTGTGCAAACCGGTAGCTGGAATTGAAAACCACCGTCAGGTATTGCTGTTGGGCCTGCAACAACCGGAAGTCGCCTCAGGTGTTGCAGCCAATACTGCAAACATAGCCAAAGAGGCTGCAGCAAAAGCTATGGCGTCTAAAGCTACCACGCAGCCAAAACCTGTACAGCCAGTAAAACCAACAACACCAGCAAAACCGCTAGCTCCGGTTAACACTCCCCCATCTACTTCACCGCTGGCCAAGCCCAATGCAAGTCATTAAGCTCCCTTCCATCTACCTGTCGCTATTGATGGCACTCATATTACAAATCCTGCCGTGGTCGGGCTGGGGATTGTTGGTACGCCCTGATTTTGTATTGCTGACACTGATCTACTGGCTATTACGTGCACCGCAACTCTGCAACATAGGCACCGCCTGGTTCATCGGCATCATCATCGACATCGCCACTGGCGGCCTGTTTGGGCAGAATGCTCTGGCCTATGCGTTCTCTGCATTTTTTGCAGTGATCTACCAGCGTCGCCTGGCCTTGTTCAATATCTGGCAACAAGCCGCTTATGTATTTGCTCTGCTGATACTCACTCAGGCAACATTGCTGGTATTGAAGCTATTCGCCGGGGGTAATAGCCCGGGCTGGATCTATTTCCTGCCTTGTGTCACCGGCATATTGCTGTGGCAGCTTGTGATTTTTTCACGCATTGGCATTGATGGCCAAACCGGCAAAAACTAGCTTGCACTGATGAGAACACGCTCAGAGCTTAGAAATCACTCGCTTGAACAGCATCACTTTCGTATCCGCCTGGGTTTTGCTATCGCGCTGGTACTGATCTGCTTTGGTATTCTGGCTACCCGCTTTTTCTTTCTGCAGATGACCAAGCATGATTATTTTCAAACACTGGCAGAAAACAACCGCATATCGCTAGTCCCCATCGTACCAAATCGCGGGCTGATACTTGACCGCAATGGCGTGATACTGGCGCACAATTTCTTTGTATACACGCTGGAAATTACGCCATCCAAAGTCAAGAATGTTGACCAGTTGATCAATGACATCAGCCAGCTGATTGAAGTTAGCTCCATGGATCGCAAGCGTTTTAACAAGCTGCGTACGCAAAGCCATAGTTTTGAAAGCGTGCCGATACGCACCCACTTGAATGAAATAGAGGCAGCACGCTTCGCCGTCAACCGCTTTCGTTTTCCAGGCGTGGAAATCCGCTCGCGCCTGTTTCGCCATTACCCGCAAGGGGAGCTTGGCTCGCATATGCTGGGCTATATAGGCCGCATCAACGACAAAGATATCACCGCCTTACAAGAGTCAGGCGATTTTTCCAATTACAAAGGCTCAGACCATATTGGCAAAAGTGGCATAGAGCAATATTACGAACGCAATCTGCATGGCACCACGGGTTTTCAGCAGGTGGAAATTGATGCTGATGGCCATGCGGTGCGTGTGCTCTCCAGCACTGCGCCGATACCAGGCGAGAACCTGATATTGACGATAGACAGCAAGATACAGTCAATTGCCGAAGAGGCTTTTGGCGAACGGCGTGGGGCATTAGTCGCGATTAACCCTAAAAATGGCGAAGTGCTGGCATATGTCAGCAAGCCTACTTTCGATCCCAACCTGTTTGTGGATGGCATAGATTCAGATAGCTGGAAAGCGCTTAATGAGTCACTCAACAAGCCGCTCATTAACCGGCCTTTACGCGGCATTTACCCTCCCGGCTCTACCTTCAAGCCATTTGTAGCCATGGCAGGGCTGGAAAACGGCAAGCGTGAACCCCCATTCAGCATCAGCGACCCTGGCTTCTTCACCTTACCCGGCAGTTCACACCGCTATCGTGACTGGAAACCTAGTGGTCACGGACAAGTCGATATCCAGCGTGCGATTACCATCTCATGCGATACCTTTTTCTATGGCTTAGCCATGGATCTGGGCATAGAAAAGCTCACTTCTTTTGTTAGCCATTTCGGCTTTGGCAAAAAGACCGGGCTGGATATCTATGGCGAGATTGGCGGACTATTGCCTACTCCCGACTGGAAATGGCGGCGCTGGAAACAGAAATGGTACCCGGGCGAAACTGTAATTGTAGGTATCGGACAAGGTTATACATTGGTGACGCCTATGCAACTAGCCTATGCAACTGCCACGCTAGCCAATAACGGCGTGGCGATGCGGCCACATCTGGTAGGCAGCATACAGACCAATAACAGCGGCATTAACCGGCCGATTCAACCGCAGGCTATGGACAGGATTCCGCTTCAGCAGGCCAATATTGATATCGTGCGCGCAGGCATGATAGGCGTGACCCAGCCCGGTGGTACAGCCGCCAGCGTTGGTGCCAACAGCCCCTATCAGGTTGCTGCAAAAACAGGAACTGCCCAGGTTGTCGGCATCCGCCAGAACGAGAAATACAATGCCAGCAAACTGGATGAGCGCCACCGTGACCACGCGCTGTTCATTGCTTATGCCCCGGCAGATGATCCCAAGATTGCGCTTGCGATTATTGTAGAAAATGGAGAGCATGGCGGCTCTACAGCAGGCCCGATAGCACGCAAGGTGATGGACTACTATCTACTGGGCAAGCTACCGGAAGCGCCTGCACCTGTTGCAGCTGCGCCAGTAGAAACCCCAGCAGTTCCAGAGGAGCAACTGCATGATTAGAAAGCTATGGAAAAGGCTGATCAGGCACCTCGACCCGTTTCTGATGGGCTGCCTGTTTTTTACCTTGCTGGTGGGTCTGTTTGTTCTATACAGTGCATCCGGCCAAAGCTTTGAACGCGTAGGTTCGCAGCTTGCCAATATCCTGGTGGCATTTGGCATTATGTGGGTGGCGGCTAATATTCCCCCGCAGCATCTGGAGCGTATAGCGCTGCCTCTTTATATCTTGGGGATGACACTGTTGCTAGGGGTGGCACTATTTGGCGAAATCAGCCATGGCGCACGGCGCTGGTTGCACCTTGGGGTAGTGCGCATACAACCCTCTGAGCTCATGAAAATTGCCGTACCCATGTTATTAGCCTGGTATTTTGCCAAGCAGGAAACTACTTTGCGCTTCAAGAACCATGTGATTGGCGCTTTGCTGCTATTTATCCCGGTCGCTTTCGTGATGAAACAGCCAGACCTTGGCACAGCCCTGCTAATGGCAGCATCCGGGTTTTATGTTCTATTCTTCGCGGGCCTGAGCTGGCGCCTGCTCATAGGAGCAGCGGTCTCACTGGCAGTGATGGCGCCTATCTTCTGGTCTATGCTGCATGACTACCAGCGCAAACGCATCGAGATTCTGTTCGACCCGCACCAGGATCCCTTAGGCGCTGGCTATCACACGATTCAGGCCACTATTGCCATCGGCTCTGGCGGCGTGGCAGGCAAGGGCTGGCTCAAGGGCACACAATCCCAGCTCGACTTTTTGCCGGAGCGTACTACTGACTTCATCTTTGCTGTATTTGGCGAGGAGTTTGGGCTGCTGGGTAACTTGCTACTGCTGACCTTGTTTACCCTGCTAATTGCGCGCGGTATGGTGATTGCTGCCGAGGCGCAAAACACGTTTGGGCGCCTGCTGGCAGGCAGTATTGTGCTGACTTTCTTCACTTATGTATTCGTCAATATGGGCATGGTGAGCGGCATACTGCCTGTGGTTGGCGTACCATTGCCGATGATCAGTTATGGCGGTACTTCACTGGTGACGCTGATGCTCGGTTTTGGTATCTTGATGAGTATACATACCCATAAAAAACTGGTGACTTCGTAACTTACTTCCTTAAGGACGACCATGATCAAGACCTTAAACAGTATCAGCCGTTTAGTGACCGTCGCATTATTGAGTGCAGTGCTTATAGGGTGCGGCAGTGCCAATGTTAAGCCTGCTGACAGCCAAAGTTCAGCATCGAAACCCAGCAGCGCTGGTGACAAAAAACCAGCAGCGCCAGCAACCAAGGGCGGTGGCTACTATCTGGATGATGGCCCAGGGGATAACCCGCCAGCAGATATAGACAGCATTCCC
This sequence comes from Methylophilaceae bacterium, assembly GCA_035459965.1. Classification (GTDB taxonomy): domain Bacteria; phylum Pseudomonadota; class Gammaproteobacteria; order Burkholderiales; family Methylophilaceae; genus DATHXC01. Next base: position 114,948 of record DATHXC010000004.1, on the reverse strand, counting down.
GATGCTGTGCCACGTGCAGAAGCCCCGCTACCTCGCGCCAGCCGCCCTTATAGTGCATTGGGACAGCGCTATACGCCAATGAAGGAATATGCTCCCTACAAGCAACGCGGTGTCGCCTCATGGTACGGCAAGCGCTACCACGGCCAGAAAACTTCCAGCGGGGAGATCTATGACATGTACACCATGTCTGGCGCACACACGATATTGCCGCTCCCAAGTTATGCACGGATCACCAATCCGGAAAATGGCCGCTCCGTCATAGTGCGCATTAATGATCGTGGGCCGTTTCATAGTGATCGACTGATCGATTTATCTTATGCCGCAGCCTACAAACTGCGCCTGATAGGTAAGGGCAGTGGGCTGGTTGAGGTCGAGGCGATTGATACGCGCCCAGGCGCCAAGATTGCTACGCCTGTACCAAACCCGGTATCTGTAAGCCCTGCAACTGCGAGCAGTTCTGTGCCAGCACCAATAGAAATGAATAATGCACCAGCCCCAGCCTCAACCCCAGCCGAATTACCACCGCCGCAAACAACAACAAGCACAATATCGACACCAGCCGATAACAATGTAGCGAGCCGGGGAAACTATGTGCAGGTAGGCGCTTTTAAAAATAAAGACAACGCAGAACTGCTTTGCCAGAAACTGCGCGACCAGAACCTGGTCGAAAATGCACCTGTGAATAGCTGGTACAATGAAGGCATCTATCGGGTACGCATTGGCCCATACAGCGCCCGTGCCGATGCCGAAAGCACCGCTGCCAGAATCAAGCAGGCGCTACGCGTTAATACTTACATTATCAATCAACCTTAAAAGTCCATCTACTTAAAATCTATGCGCACATTATTTTTTAGCTCTACCTTTGCTACACGCTCCAGCTTCGCTTTTCTATCCGCTCTTGCCCTTTCTTTTGCATGCTTATCAAGCACCCAGGCTGCCGATATTCCACCGCCGCCCACATTGGCAGTAAAAGCCTATTTACTGAAAGATTTCAGTAGCGGCAATATCGTCGCGCAGGAAAAAAGCAATGACCGCATAGAACCAGCATCACTAACCAAGCTGATGACGGCTTACCTGTCATTCAAGGCCTTGAAAAACGGCCACCTGCAACTCACACAAACTTTGCCCGTGAGTGTGAAAGCGTGGAAGGTAGAAGGCTCCAAAATGTTTATTGAGCCTAATAAGCCCGTGACCGTTGATGAATTACTGCATGGCACCATCACCCAATCCGGTAATGATTCTTCGATAGCGCTGGCTGAAGGCATCGCCGTGACTGAAGAAGCCTTTGCCGAGCTCATGAACAAGGAAGCAGCCCGACTGGGTATGACCAACACGCATTACATGAATGCAACCGGCCTGCCAGACCCGCAGCATTACACCACCGCCTACGACCTGTCATTGCTGGCTACCGCACTGATCAATGATTTTCCAGACCAGTACAAGCGCCTGTACGGTCAAAAAGAATATACCTACAACAAGATCACTCAGCCTAACCGTAACCGCCTGCTATGGCTGGATCCCTACGTGGATGGCGTCAAGACCGGCCACACACAGACTGCAGGTTATTGCCTGATCTCTTCTGCCAAACGCGGTGACACACGACTAATTTCTGTAGTGCTGGGCGCGCCTTCCGACAGTGCACGTGCTACCGAAAGCCAGAAGCTGCTGAACTATGGTTTCCAGTTCTATGAATCAAAACTGGTTTATAAAGCTGGAACAGCCATCAGTACCCTCAAGGTATGGAAAGGTGCAGAAAACAGTATTGCTGCCACCGTGCCAAGCGACCTGGTGATTACCCTGCCTAAAGGCGAGTACGCGCGCGTCACTGCCAAAGTGACCTCCAAGCAACCATTGTTCGCGCCCATTAGCAAAGGCCAGGAAATCGGCCTTATCCAGTTTTCACTAGATGGCAAAGTCATCCACGAGCGCAAACTGGTGGCCGCCAAAGAAGTGGTGATTGCGGGCATCTTTGGCCGCATGTGGGATAGCATTAAACTGATGCTTGAATAGCAAAAATATAAAAGCTTTGATTAGGTCTGAGTTCTAAACTAGACAAGGCGCGAACAAAAAATTTTGACGCGGCATATATATGATATGTAAGGAGAAATTTTTTGTTCGCAACGCCGTATAGTGACGAAGTCAGGCCTAATCAGGGTCAGATCGTTTACCTGAATGGCAAGTTCCTCCCTATGGAACAAGCCTATGTTCCAGTACTCGATCGTGGCTTTATATTCGGGGATGGCGTGTACGAAGTCATCCCGGTGTATTCGAGGCATCCATTCCGGCTGCATGAACATCTGCATCGGCTCGAAAATAGTCTGGCAGGTTTGCGCATCAGCAACCCTTACAACATTGAAGAATGGGCAAAGCTGGTGCTGGAGCTGGTCAGAGTTAATGAACCTGACGACCAGTCGCTTTACCTGCACATTACCCGTGGCGTAGCACCGCGTGACCATGCTTTTCCCAAGCATGCCATGCCGACCGTATTCATGATGAGTAATCCACTGATTACGCCTAATGCAGACCAGATTAAAAACGGTGTGAGTGCCATCAGCAGTAAGGATATCCGCTGGGATAGATGTGACATCAAAGCGATCGCACTATTGCCCAATGTATTGCTACGGCAAATGGCAGTGGATGTCGACTCGGTAGAGACCATCCTGTTCCGTGACGGCATACTCACCGAAGGTGCAGCCAGCAATATATTCGCCGTAGAAAAAGGCGTCATACTGGCCCCGCCCAAAGACCAGCATATGCTGCCCGGCATCACTTATGACCTATTACTGGAACTGGCAGCCACTAATGACATGCCTGTCGATATCGGCTATTTTGCAGAGGCGCGGATACGTGCCGCAGATGAGCTATGGATTACTTCCTCCACCAAAGAAGTGCTGGCGATTATCAGCCTGGATGGTGAGCCTATTGGAAACGGCAAACCCGGCCCCATATTCGAGCGTATGTACCAAATTTACCAAGACTATAAAAACCATGTCATGCGACATAGCAAGGAGTAACAATGGCTGAACCTGATGACAAAAAACGTATCCACCCCACAGCGCTGGAAGATGCGATCCAACCTGAAGAAACCCTGATTGAATTCCCGTGTGATTTCCCGATCAAGGTGATGGGGGAGACCAACGACGGCTTTGCCAATACCATTGTTGAAGTCATTCGCCAGCATCAGCCGGAATTCAATGCTACACAGGTTGAAATGCGCGCCAGTAGTGGCGGGCGTTACATCAGCCTGACCTGCACAGTGTATGTCACATCGAAGCCGCAGCTCGATGATATTTACCGCGCCCTGTCATCTCATGCTGCGGTGAAATTTGTCCTCTAGGCTCATCAGCAAAAACCTTGGTCGTACGGAATATGAAACGATTTTGCGGGCGATGCAGCAATTCACTGCTACGCGCGATGCGACAACGCCGGATGAGCTCTGGCTCACGGAACACGAAGCAATTTACACACTAGGCCTGAACCGTAAAGACGTCCGCATGCCGGGCCGGGGCGATATTCCGGTGGTGCTGGTAGACCGGGGTGGCAAAATCACCTATCACGGCAACGGCCAGATTATTGTGTATGCACTCATAGACCTGAAACGCAGGGGCTTGAATGTGCGGCAGCTGGTCAGCGCCATGGAAAACGCCATCATTCAGTTGCTGGCCGAGTTTAATATCCATGCCATCGCCCGTGCCGATGCGCCGGGCGTATATGTCGATGGTAAAAAAATCGCTTCGCTTGGGTTGCGCCTCAAGAATCAATGCAGCTACCACGGCCTGTCGCTGAATGTGGATATGGACCTCACCCCATTCAGTGCAATAGACCCTTGCGGTTATCAGGGCCTGGAAGTCACACAGCTCAGCAATCTGGGCATCCGTTTGCCACAGGATGAAGTGGCGGCAAAGCTGTTAAAATACCTGACAACTACCCTGAACTGAGCCTACACATCGCATGAACGACCATCTCACAGCCCAACCCAACAGCATTCCTGGCAAAGTAGCAGGCGTTAAGGAAACCAGCGCGCAGAAAATGGCGCGCATCCCGATCAAGATCATCCCGCAGCCCGCCATGCGCAAGCCGGAATGGATACGCATGAAGGTGCCAGATTCTGCCCGCTTTCAGGAAATCAAGCAGGTGCTGCGCGACAATAATCTGCATACCGTATGCGAAGAAGCCTCCTGCCCGAATATTGGCGAGTGCTTCAGCGGTGGCACAGCCACCTTCATGATCCTGGGCGACATCTGCACGCGACGCTGCCCATTCTGCGACGTAGCTCATGGCAAACCACTGGTCCCAGATGCCAATGAGCCGGAAAACCTCGGCCGCACCATTGCGCAAATGCGCCTGAAATACGTGGTCATCACCAGCGTGGATAGAGATGACCTGCGCGACGGTGGCGCCCAGCATTTCGTAGATTGCATTGCCTCTGTACGCACGCACAGCCCCACTATCAAGGTAGAAATCCTGGTGCCAGATTTCCGGGGACGCCTGGATCGCGCTATGGAAATACTCACTCAGGCACCGCCAGACGTCATGAACCATAACCTGGAAACCGTACCACGCCTTTACAAGCAGGCACGCCCAGGGTCGGATTACCAGAACTCACTCAACCTGCTAAAAGCCTTTGGTGAATTGCACCCCGAAGTACCCACCAAATCCGGCCTGATGCTGGGGTTGGGAGAAACTGATGATGAAATTTTAGAGGTGATGCGTGACTTACGAGCCCATGGCGTCACCATGCTCACCCTCGGCCAGTATCTGCAGCCAAGCCAGCACCACCTGCCTGTGCTGCGCTTCGTCACCCCGCAACGCTTCGCCCAATTCGAGCAGGAAGCACTCGCCATGGGCTTTACCCATGCGGCTTGCGGGCCAATGGTTCGCAGCAGTTACCATGCGGATGAGCAAGCTCACTCGGCAGGCATTAACTGACAAATAATGTCTGCTTTGGGTCGAGAGCAGTCATTGCTGATGAATAAACCCTATAAATAATAAATTTACCTAATCACATCTAACGCTATATGAAAATTAGAATTGCAACTCAACAAGATAAGCCAGCAATTGGGGCCATTATCGAACCTATCTTTAGAGCAGGCGAGACATATGCTATAGATTCAGCCATAAGCGGATCGGAAGCTATCGATTATTGGCTCGGTTCAGATAAAACAACTTTTGTTGCAGAAGAAGATGGGAAAATTTTAGGGACTTACTATATTCGTACCAATCAAGCTGGCGGTGGTAGTCACGTATGCAACTGTGGATATATCACATCAGCACAGGCCACAGGCCGAGGTGTAGCTCGTAAAATGTGTACACATTCTTTGGAATATGCCAAGTCACAAGGCTATTTGGCCATGCAATTTAACTTTGTGGTGAGTTCAAATACTAGAGCCGTAGAACTATGGAAATCTTTTGGTTTTAATATCTTGGGTACACTGCCTCGAGCCTTCAAACATCCATCTCTTGGATTTATTGATGCTTTTGTTATGTTCCGAGAATTAGATCTTTAGTCGAGATTGATGTCTGCTTTGGGTCGATAGCAGTCACTCAAAACATCGACTAACTACCGAGTGAGCTTAACAATAAGTATTTCGACGAGTCAGTAAGATTGACCTTCCAGTTGAGAGTAATTATCATCTACTGCCCTTCTATACAATTCCTGTGAAACTCTTCCCCGTGCTTAAATCCAAATTAATTTGCACTACCAGCCTGCTGATATGCGCCATGCTCAGTGCTTGCAGCAATCAAAATGCAGAGCAAGCCTCGCCGCAAATGCCGCCTGCGGAAGTGACTTACATCACAGCAACTATGGCGCCTGTCACTGAGTTTTCTGAATTACCGGGCAGGCTAAACTCGATACGCGTGGCGCAGATACGTGCGCGCGTGCCCGGGGTTGTGGTGGAGCAAGTGCAAGGCGGCATGAATGTTAAGCAGGGGCAATTGCTATTTCGTATAGATCCGGAGCCACTTAAGGCAAGCTACAACAGCGCAGAAGCCAGCCTGCAAAAGGCACAGGCCCTGCAAGCGCAGGCACAAGCCAAGGCCGATCGCTTCAAATCGCTGATCGAGTTTAATGCGGTCAGCAAGCAGGATTATATTGACGCTACGGCCAGCGCGCAGACAGCTGCCGCCGATGTGGCGGCTAGTCGTGCTGCATTACAGACGGCCAAATTGAACCTGGCTTACACCAATGTTAGCTCGCCGATTTCCGGCTATATGGGCAGGCCTCTAGTCACACAAGGCGACTTGGTCGGCCAGGGCGAAGCCACCTTACTCACTACGGTACAGCAGCTAGACCCTATTTATATGGATCTCACACAATCCAGCAGCGAGGTTCTGCGTATCAGGCAGGCACTACAAAGTGGCAAGTTAAAGCGTGCAGGTAAAGACGAGGTCAAGGTCACACTGGTGCTGGATGATGGCAGTCATTACTCGTTAACCGGCAAGCTGCTGTTTTCAGACATCAGCGTAGATACCACCACCAGCATGGTGACGCTGCGTGCGCAGTTCCCTAACCCGGACCATTTGCTGCTGCCTGGCATGTACGCACGTGCACTGGTGGAAGAATCCGCCGATAAGCAGGCAATCCTGATACCGCAACGTGTGGTGAGTCGTGGCGACAACGGCACAGCCAGTGTGCTGCTGGTTGGCAAGGATGACAAAATTGAATTACGGCAAGTGAAGCTGGGCGATGCGCGCAAGGATCAGTGGGTAGTCAACGAAGGACTGCAGGGTGGTGAGCGTATCGTCATAGAGGGCTTGCAAATGGCCGTCCCCGGCGCTCAGGTCAAAGCAACGCCTTACGCAGCAGTGGCTGCACCCAATGCCAATGCGGCAGCGCCAGACACTGGCGACCAGTCAGCTCCAAAATAGTCAGCCAGAAAACAAGGAAAGCCTGAATGGCACGTTTTTTCATCGACAGACCTATTTTTGCCTGGGTCATCGCCATATTGATTATGCTACTTGGCGGCATATCGCTGAACCAATTACCGGTAGCGCAATATCCGGTGATTGCACCGCCGACCATTGCGGTGAGCGCCAACTACGCTGGTGCATCAGCACAGACTGTCGCTGACTCCGTTACGGCCGTTATTGAGCAACAGCTCAATGGGCTGGATGGCTTGTTGTATATGTCATCAAGCAGCGAATCCAGTGGTGCAGTCAATATCAGCCTGTATTTCAAGCCAGGCACCAACCCGGAAATCGCCCAAGTACAAGTACAGAACAAGCTGCAATTGGCCTTGCCACGCCTGCCCCAAGTGGTGCAGCAGACTGGCGTACAGGTGCTGAAATCCAGTAATACTTTCCTGATGTTTATCACCGCTGTGGCTACCGATGGTAAAACTGACGAAGCGACACTCGGTAATTATCTTGCAGTCAGCATGCTCGACCCGCTGCGGCGTCTGTCGGGCGTGGGTCAGGCTGAATTATTCGGTACCGAGCATGCCATGCGTATCTGGCTGAACCCGGATAAGTTGAATCAATACCAGCTGGTGCCGGGTGACGTAGTCAGCGCAATTGAAGAACAGAATATCCAGGTCTCCGCTGGCGAGTTTGGCGGCATGCCAGCAGTGGCAGGGCAACAACTCAACGCGAGCATCGTGGCACAGAGCCGTTTAAGCACTGTTGAACAGTTTGAAAGTATCCTGCTACGCGTCAACAGCAATGGCTCCCAAGTCAAACTGAAAGATGTCGCCAGGGTAGAGCTGGGCGGTCAGAACTATTCAATTAACTCACGGGTGAGTGGCAAACCTGCATCTGCGATTGGCATCAAGCTGGCACCAGGTGCTAATGCACTGGCGACTTCGAAGCTGGTACGTGAGGAAGCAAATGAACTAGCCAAGTCGCTGCCTCCGGGCATCAAGATCGAGTTCCCTTACGATACTTCAGCTTTTGTCAAAATCTCTATCAAGGAAGTGGTCAGCACCCTGTTTGAAGCCGTTTTCCTGGTGTTTCTGGTGATGTACCTGTTTCTGCAAAACTTCCGTGCCACGTTGATTCCAACTATCGTGGTGCCGGTTGCGCTATTAGGTACGCTGATCATCATGACCATGTTCGGCTACTCCATTAACGTACTCACCATGTTCGGCATGGTGCTAGCGATTGGCCTGCTGGTGGATGATGCCATCGTCGTGGTGGAAAACGTCGAGCGCATCATGAGCGAAGAAGGCTTGCCAGCGAAGGAGGCCACGCGCAAAGCCATGGACCAAATCACCAATGCGCTCATCGGCATTACCGTGGTGCTCACAGCAGTATTCATCCCCATGGCCTTTTTCGGTGGTTCGGTCGGGATTATTTACCGCCAATTCTCGCTAGCCATGATCTCATGCATGCTGTTCTCGGTGTTCCTGGCCTTATCGCTCACCCCTGCGCTCTGCGCCACATTGCTAAAACAAGTCGAGGCTGGGCATCACCATGAAAAAGGTGGCTTTTTTGGCTGGTTCAACCGTAGTTTTCATAGTACCAGCCTTGGCTATCAGAGTCTGGTAGCACGCATGCTGAAAAAAAGTGCACGCTGGATGCTGCTCTTCGTCGCCATCATTATTGCAGTGGTTATTTTGTTCCAGCGCATGCCAACCTCCTTTTTACCGGAAGAAGACCAGGGCTATTTAATTACCAGCGTACAGCTACCAGTAGGCGCCACGCAGGAGCAAACCATACAAGTATTGGAAAAAGTAGAAGATTACTTTGAGCGGCAACAGGAAACAGACCAGACTTTCACCATCGCTGGCTTCAGTTTTAATGGCCGTGGCCAGAATGGGGCGTTGGGCTTTATCAACCTCAAGAACTGGGATGAGCGTAAAGAAGTGGAGCACCGTATACAAGGCATACTTGAGCGTGCCATGGGCCAGTTTTCATCCATCAAGCAGGCATTCGTATTTGCCTTTAATGCGCCGCCTATTGATGACCTGGGCAATGCCACCGGCTTCGATTTCTTTTTGCAGGACAGAGCGAATCAGGGACATGACAAGCTGATTAAAGCCCGTAATGACTTGATTGCAATGGCTGCGAGCAACCCTGATGTCACGGCAGTCAGGGCGCAAGGTCTGGAAGATACCCCCCAATATCAGGTGGATATCCAGCAATCCAAGGCACGTGCACTTGGCGTCAACCTGAATGATATCAATACCACTTTGAGTACTGCTTTTGGCTCACGCTATGTCAATGACTTTACTGACGAACGGCGCGTACATCAGGTGATTATTCAAGCGGATAAGGAATTCCGCATGTTGCCGCAAGATATAGAGAAACTCTACGTGCGCAACGCCAGTGGCAGCATGGTGCCATTCTCGGCATTTGCTACAGCGCGCTGGACTTATGGCCCGCCGCGTATCGAGCGCTATAACGGCCTGCAAGCAACAGAAATCGTCGGTACTGCACCATCCGGAAAAAGCTCAGGGCAGGCCATGGCAGCGATAGAGTCTATGGTCGCCAAACTGCCACCGGGCTTTGGCATTGAGTGGACGGGGCAATCCTATCAGGAGCGGCTATCCGGCTCGCAAGCCCCTGCGCTATTTGCCATGTCGCTTATCGTCGTGTTCCTTTGTCTGGCTGCATTATACGAAAGCTGGACTATCCCGCTGGCGGTGATTCTGGTGGTGCCTCTAGGTGTATTGGGCGCGCTACTCGCCACCACCTTGCGTGACCTGCCTAATGATGTGTATTTCAAGGTGGGACTGATTACCACCATAGGTCTATCCACCAAGAACGCGATTCTTATTATTGAGTTTGCAAAAGATCTACAAGCCCAGGGTATGGGACTGATAGAGGCGACGCTGGAAGCAGTACATCGCAGATTGCGCCCGATTCTAATGACCTCAATCGCCTTTATTCTCGGCGTGATGCCGCTGGTGTTAAGCACCGGCGCAGGCTCTGCCAGCCGCAATGCGATTGGCACTGGCGTAGCAGGCGGCATGCTGTCCGCTACGGTGCTGGCCATATTCCTGGTGCCGGTATTTTTTGTGGTGGTACGCAAGTTGTTTAGCCGCGTTGGCAAAACCAGCCAGCACGCTTCCATGAAAAGTGATGCAGTTCAAAAAGGTATAGTCAGCGATGCGTAAAGTAGCCATCATCACTCTGCTGGTTCAACTCTCAGCCTGCTCGTTGATACCGGAATATCTGCGCCCGCAAGCCCCAGTCGTCACTGAATTCCCCAATTACGGCAACAGCAATCCTGCCAATACAGGCAGAGTAACTGACAGCATTGCAGCAGATATCAGCTGGCAAACACTCTTCGCCGATGCGCGCTTGCAAAAACTGATTACGCTGTCCCTGGAAAAGAACCGTGACCTGCGTATAGCAGCACTGGATATTGAAGCGGCACGTGCGCAATATCGCATTCAGCAGGCAGCACGCTTCCCTACCATCAACGCCACTGCGGATGCTACGCGTGCACGTAGTGCCAATATTTTCGGCACAGGGACTGGTGTGCTGCCACCTTACACCATCTATTCAGTTGGCTTGGGCTTCACCGCCTATGAGCTGGATTTCTTTGGTCGCATCGGCAGCCTGAAAGAGCAAGCGCTGCAACAGTTCACTGCCACCCAGGAGGCACGCACCAGTGCACAGATTTCACTGGTGGCCGAAGTTGCCAATGCCTACCTGAATGAGCGGGCACTGGACGAGCGCTTGGCAATAGCCAAACAAACCCAGACATCACAGCAGGCATCCTACGAGCTGGCTCGCAAAATTTTCGACGTAGGCAACAGCTCCGCGCTGGATCTACGCATTGCCGAGACTCAACTGGAAACAGCCAATGCCAATATAGCCGGGCTCAAACGCCAGCGTGCGCAGGCAGAGAATGCATTGGTGCTGCTTATTGGCAGCCCGTTACCGGCTGACCTGCCTGCACCACAAGCACTGAATACACAATTAACGGTTAGCGAACTACAACCCGGGCTCCCCTCAGAGCTACTAACACGCCGTCCTGATATCCGCCAGGCAGAAAACCTGCTGAAAGCTGCTAATGCCAATATCGGCGCGGCACGAGCAGCTTTTTTTCCTACTATTAAGCTGACCACCACCGTAGGTACTGCGAGCCGCGAACTGGATGGCCTGTTTAAATCGGATAGCACGATCTGGAATTTTTCACCACAGCTGGTATTGCCTATTTTCGACGCTGGCCGCAACAAGGCTAACCTCACACTGGCAGAAGTACAGAAAGACATCAATATCGCGCGCTATGAAAAAGCCATACAAACCGCATTTAGTGAAGTAGCCGATGCACTTGCCACCAGCACGCTCATCAACGAACAGATTGCTGCCCAGCAACGACTGGTCGATGCAGAGCAGGCGCGCTTCAAACTTGCAGAACTACGCTACCGCAACGGCCTAGATAGCAACTTGAACCTTCTCGACGCCCAACGCAGCCTGTACACTACTCAACAAGCACTGGTCGAACTGCGGCTATCACGCATGTCTTCCTTAGTGACGTTATATAAAGCTTTGGGTGGTGGCTGGAATTAAATACCAAAAAGGTGCCAGAGTATCAGTACTGCCAATACCATATTAACCACTCATAAGGCTTAGCATGTTTCGATTTTTTACATTCTTACTACTAATATCCATCTTGCCAGCACCAGCCTTTGCCCAAGTCTATAAATGTAAAGACAGCAGTGGTAAAACCAGCTTTTCTGATAGGCCCTGTGCTGGTGATAGTTCAAGTGAGGCTATATCAACTATCAGATCGCAAAGCAGTGCACAGCCAGAGAGCGCTCTGGCAAGCAAAGAGGTTTACACAAAAGAGCTTGCGGAGATTAAAGCTCCAGATGGAGCGACGCAAGCCTGTTTTAACTTTGTAAACACTACCGAACATTATCCCGACCCGTCGACGACTAAGCTCTTGTCGAGCAATAAAAAAATAGTCGCTGTAAAGAATGTAGGCGCTCGACAGCTACTAACCATTGAAACTACGTCAAAAAACCCAGCTGGAATGTATGTCGGAAAACAAGTGCATAAGTGCCTGATGATGGGTGATGGCTTAACAATCAATACTAAACCTTATGAGCTGCTTTAGTTCTAGAGCAACTTTCAGATTGCGCCAAATTTTAGCAATGAGGACTGATACATGACTTCTAATCAAAAACTACGCTGGGGTATCTTAGGCGCAGCTCGCGTCAATGAGCGGCTGCTACCGGCAATTATCGAGGCTGGCAATTCTGAGCTGGTAGCGATTGCCAGCAGACGCCCCGGCGCTGCAGCTGAAACACTTCAAAAGTATGCCCCCAAGGTCAGGGGTGTAGCGACTTATGACACGCTGGAAGAGTTGCTGGCTGACAAGAACGTAGAAGCGATTTACATCCCCATGGCCAATCATGAGCATGGCGAATGGGCACTCAAGGCGATTGCTTCTGGGCGCCATGTACTGGTGGAAAAACCATTAGCGATTACGGTGGCCGATATTGAGGCGATAGAGGCTGCAGCAGCTAAATACAAGGTCAAGGTGATGGAGGGGTTTATGTACCGCTTTCATCCCCAGCACCAGCGCGTGAAGGAGATCATACAATCTGGCGCCATTGGCGAAGTACGCTCTGCTAAAGCAAGCTACTCATTCATGATGCGCCCGGCACGCATGTATCGCCTTGCCAATGATACGGATCTGGGTGGTGGCGCGATGTGGGATGTCGGGCCATATGCGATACATTCATTACGCCACTGTTTTGATTCGGAGCCGGTCAGCGTCACCGCTATGGCCAAATATGCCGATACCGGAGCAGATATTTCTACCAGTGGCATCCTTCAATTTGGGGATGGCAGGCATGGTCACTTTGATGTAAGTTTTGAATGCAGCCGTCAGTCGGAATACACCATCATAGGCACTAAGGGCAGCGTGAAATGCCACACCGTCTGGCAGTTGCCGGGTACTAATGACTTACCTGTCATCAGCTGGTGGTCAGACGATGGACGCAAGTTTGAGGAGAGCTACCCAGCAGCCAACCATTTCAATTTGGAGATTGAACATTTCAGCGATTGTGTGCTCAATGACAAAGCACCTCTACTCACGTTGCAGGATGCAAAAATCAACTGCAAAACGATTGCCGCTGTTCTAGAATCAGCATTTAGCGGACGCTCAATTAAAATAAATTAATCATCATGAATAACAACTGTGAGCTTTGTACAAACCCTGGTGGCGATCTAATCTGGCAAGACGATTTTTGCCGTGTGGTACGCGTGGATGACCAGGACTACCCTGGCTTTTGCCGGGTGATACTGAATAAACATGTCAAGGAAATGAGCGATCTATCCCGCTTTCAGCAGGGCAACTTGATGACGGTGGTATTTGCAGTGGAACAATGCATACGCACCGTGATGCATCCAGACAAGATTAACCTGGCAAGCTTCGGTAACAAGACACCGCATCTGCACTGGCATATCATTCCGCGTTATGAGAGTGACCGGCATTTCCCAAACTCGGTTTGGGGGCTGTCTACCCGTGAAAGCATGGCGCAGACGATAGACACCCAGACTGCGGTAAAGCTTAAGAAGGCGATACAGAAAGCATTAGGCTAATTAAACGGTATTGCCTGAGGTTTTTGTAGGGCTCAAATGGGGCACGTTAAGGAGGCTCTGATTAAGTCTGAATTCTAAGCTAGACTGGCCGTGGAGGCCATCACCACTCCACTAGGCGCTAAAGCGCCAAGTGGAAGTGCGAAAGCTCGCGAACACAAAATTTTGACGCCGCATATATCTAATATGTAAGGAAAAATTTTGTGTGAGTAACGAAGCATGGCAACGAAGTCAGGGTTAATCAGAGCTTCCTTAAATCATGAGCCGTTGCACAGGCTTCCCCTGCACCAGATGCGACTCAATAATTTCATCAATATCTTCATTATCCACAAACTGATACCAGATCGCCTCCGGATAAATCACCAGCAGCGGGCCTTCATCGCAACGATCCAGGCAACCGGCACGGTTGATCCGCACTTTGTCTTTTCCATTCAGCTTGAGTGACTTCACACGCGATTTCATATGGTTGAATGCGGCTTCAGCACCACTTGCGGCACAACATGAAGCACCATCTTCCCGCTGATTCAGGCAGAAAAAAACATGATGTTGGTAATAATTATTTGATTCGCTCACTTTAGGTTCACTCACTCGCGTCACTCCATGTATTTATTTGGCTACTCGGTCGCCAGGCTATCCTGCTTGGTAAATGTCCAGGTTCTGGTGATGCCAAGAATGTCAGTATCCTTTTTTACATCCTCGGGAAAAGCGGCATAGGGCGCGGCCATTTCTACGATGCGCTTGGCGGCGTTATCCAGCACTTTATGCCCCGAGCTTTGATTGATTTCTATGCTTTCTATGCTGCCATCCGAGCGTATAGATACCGTCAGTCGCAGCTGGCCATATAGCTTCTGGTCTTTCGCCGCTTCGGGGTAATTCAGGTTGCCGATCTTCTCCACCTTTTGCCGCCATGATTCGACATAAGCAGCGAAACGATATTCCTGGGTACGCGCGCCGATATATTTACGCTTGGGTCGCTTCTGGTATTCATCCTGCTGTTGCGCGATCTGTGCCTCCAGCCGTGCGATATCCAGGCTGCTTGCCATCAGATCTGCAGCACCCACCTTCTTTGCTGAATCTTCCTGCTGGCCTTTTTCAGGGTTTGGTGCGGCTTTTTCTTTAGTCGCGCTGCTTTCAACCTTATTCTTGGCATTAAGCTGCGTCATCAGCTCTTGCGCCTGCTTTTCCAGTTCGGCAATTTTTTGCTGTTTACGTTCCGCTTCTGTATCTGCCAGCGAGGCTTTTTTGGTAGAAGAGCTGGCCTCGATTTGCGGCTTGACAGTGAGCTCGGTGGGTTTATTTTTAGGTGGCGGCAGGGCGGATTTCATCTGCCGGTTCGCATCGGTGTTGCCGCCGCGATTCAGGTTGGCCTGTGCCAGCGCGTCGGCCTTGGTCGGCTTGCTCTTGGTTTTTGCATTCACCAGCACCACATCCAGTGCCGGCATTTTATCTTTAAAGAATTTGGCGACTGGCGGTTCGAAATTAACAGCAACGATGAATACCAGATGAAACAACGCCGAGACTATCAGCGTGATAGCGAGCGGACTTAAATCTCTAAAGCTGGATTTTATCAAGCTAACTAGTCTCAACCGCCCAGCCTATCTAGCAGTTTTGCATGTATGCCACCAAAGCCACCATTGCTCATCACCAGTATCTGGTCACCGCTTCGGGCTTCAGCGCAAATGGCTTCCACCATTTGTGACAGGTCATCATATACCTTGGCTTTGTCCTTGATGCTTTCCAGCGCCTCGGCTGCATCCCAGCCCAGATTGGCGCCATAACAGAACACCAAGTCAGCTTCCTGCAAACTGGCTGGCAGCGCAGCTTTCATCACGCCAAGCTTCATGGTGTTGGAGCGTGGTTCCAGCACTGCGAGTATGCGTGCGCTGCCGACCTTAGCTCGCAGACCTGCCACCGTGGTGGTAATGGCAGTCGGATGGTGCGCAAAATCATCATAAATAGTGATTCCATTCACCACGCCACGAATCTCCATGCGGCGTTTCACATTCTGGAATTGCGACAAGGCTGCAATGCCTACATCGATAGGCACCCCGACATGGCGTGCCGCTGCAAGAGCGGCCAGGGCGTTCATGCGATTATGTTCACCCAGCAACTCCCAGGCTAAATGACCTTGGGCTTCACCCTTAAAGCTGATATCAAAACCACCAGCCTCATCCGCTTTGCCAGCGACCCAGCCTTCGTTACTGCCGAAAAGCTCGACTGGCGTCCAGCAGCCACGCTGAATCACGCGCTGCAAGCTTTCTTCCGTTCCATTCGCTACTACCAGACCATTTTGTGGCACGGTGCGTACCAGATGATGAAACTGGGTTTCGATCGCGTTCAGGTCAGCAAAAATATCAGCATGGTCGAACTCAAGATTATTCAACACTGCGGTGCGTGGGTGATAGTGCACAAACTTAGAACGCTTATCAAAAAAAGCGGTGTCATATTCATCGGCCTCTATCACGAAAAATGGTGAGAGGCTGTTGCTATCTTGCTCAGGTACGCCAGGCAGGCGTGCAGATATACCAAAATTCTGCGGCACGCCGCCAATCAGAAATCCCGGTGCCAGGCCTGCATACTCGAGTATCCATGCCAGCATCGATGATGTGGTGGTTTTGCCATGTGTGCCCGCCACTGCCAATACCCACCGACCCTGCAATACATTCTCCGCTAGCCATTGTGGCCCGGAGATATAAGGCAGACCGCGATTGAGGATTTCTTCCATCAGCGGATTTCCGCGTGTGACCACATTGCCGATGACGTAAATATCAGGATTAAGACTGATTTGTTCGGGGGAGAAGCCCTCTATAAGCTCAATACCCTGAGCCTCAAGCTGTGTGCTCATGGGGGGGTAGACATTGGCATCGCTACCAGTAACCTTGTGGCCTGCGGCCTTGGCCAGAACTGCGATACCGCCCATGAAGGTACCGCAAATACCGAGAATATGAATATGCATAAATTTGATTTAATTGAGTTGCTTCGATTGTAGCAAAACTGCCATCAAGATGGGCTGCACACATGGTATTCATTTTAGGAATACTCGCCAGATTTTATGCGGATTTATTAATCAAGGCCGTATTAACCCACTTAATTCTTGGATTATTCTGCCGATAATAATGACATGATGATCACTATAGAATATGGTTGCTATATTTAAATAATACAAATTAAATAACGCAATCCGCACAGCAAATGAAACTGCACTCAATATATGTTTTGGGTGCATGGAGCCTAAAGAATGAACCAGCCTATGCCATTACCAAACACCAGCAGTGGATCTGAAATTTTTCTAGGAAGACAGCCTATCCTAGATCACAAACGCAAGATCGTGGCTTACGAGCTTCTATTCAGATCCGAGAAAAGCCTGACAACCGCAGATTTCACGGATGACCTTGCCGCGACAGCTGCCGTTATCGTCAATACGCTAAGCCAATTCGGCCTGGAAAATGTACTCGGCAAACATGATGGCTTTATGAATGTGTCTGCAAGTTTATTAATGAGCGAAACCGTAGAAATACTACCGCCGGATCGCATCGTGCTGGAGATACTGGAAGATGTGCCCATTACTGCAGCAGTGATTACGCGCTGTGAGGCGCTTAAAGATATGGGCTTCAGGCTGGCACTGGATGACTTCAGTTATAAAACCGAATACGACCCGATACTGCCTTTAATCGACTATATCAAGGTCGACCTCAGCATCACCCCAATGAATAAAATGCTACCGGCATTAAGCCAGATCAGGCGTCTTTCCAATGCGATATTGCTTGCAGAAAAAGTAGAGACTGAGAGCGATTTCGAGGCATGTAAGGAAATGGGCTTCAACCTGTTCCAGGGCTTTTTCTTTGCCAAGGCAACATTGCTCCGCGGTAAAAAACCGCAGCCTCACCAGATGAGCCTGATGCGCATCATGGGCTTGCTGCTTGGTGATGCCAATGTGAGCGAGCTTGAGCCCCTGTTCAAGGATAATCCGGGCCTCACATTGGGCCTGTTACGTTTGGTGAATTCAGTGGGTATCGGTGGTGGACGACAACAAATCAGTTCCTTGCGCCAGGCTATCGTTGTGCTGGGGCAAAAACAGCTATTACGCTGGGTGCAACTGTTACTGTATGCAGCACCCGATGGCAATGTCGGCAGCAGCTTGCTGCAACAGGTAGCTAACCGCGCGCGCCTGATGGAGTTGCTGGCGCAGCATATCCCGTCTATCCATCACAACATCAGCGATCAGGCCTTTATGACCGGCATGCTATCGCTGGCCGATGCCGTGATGCAGGTACCCCTAGAAGAGGTACTCAAGCAGATTGGTGTAACAGAGAACCTGGAAAAAGCCGTGCTGCTACGTGAGGGTGAGCTCGGGCAATTGCTGCAACTGGCAGAGTTGATAGAAATAGGCGATTTTGCCGCGGCAGATCCATTGATTCATGGACTGGGATTAAGCGTGAATGACTTCACCGCAATTCAGCTACAGGCTATGGAATGGACTAACAACGTAGGCAAGGAAGTCGCCTAGTTCCAAGAAAGCTAAGCCATAACTACAACAACCTGATTGGTACTTTTACAAGTACCAATCAGGTCAAGACAGATTAGGCGCCAGCCAGCGCTCCAGATATTCCTTGGTCAGTCCACGACGCTCGGCCATGTCATTCAACTGGTCTTCGCCGATTTTATCCACGCTAAAGTATTTCGACTCCGCATGGGCAAGGTAAAAGCCAGAGACTGATGCACCGGGGAACATGGCAAATGACTCAGTCAGTTGCATGCCAATTTCCTCACACTGCATCTGCTTGAACATGTCAGGCTTCACCGTATGATCCGGGCATGCTGGGTAGCCTGGTGCAGGGCGGATACCCTGGTAACGTTCCTTGATCAGGTCTTCTTTGGTCAAGTCTTCATCCGAGTCATAACCCCATAAATCCTTACGCACCCACTCGTGCAGGTATTCGGCACTGGCTTCCGCCAGGCGATCTGCCAGCGATTTAAGCATGATGCTGCCGTAATCATCGTGGTCATCGTCAAAGCGCTTTTCATGTTTTTCTATGCCGATGCCGCCAGTCACAGCGAACATACCGATGTAATCGGCAATCCCGGAGGGCTTGCCATCTATCATCTTGGGCGCAATAAAGTCAGCCAAACATTGGTTAGGGCGTGCAACACCATCAATCACCGGTTTGACGGTTTGCTGGCGCATGCCGTAATAGGTGAAAGCCACCTCAGTACGTGTGTCATCGGTATAAATTTCAATGTCATCATCATTAATACTATTGGCAGGCAGTAGCGCAACCACGCCATTAGCCGTCAGCCAACGACCTTCGATGACTTTCTTGAGTATAGCCTGGCCTTCGGCGAACAATTTGGTCGCAGCTTCACCCACTACTTCATCGGTCAATATGGCCGGATAAGCCCCTGCCAGATCCCAGGTCTGGAAGAAGGGGCCCCAATCTATATATTGTGCAAGGGTCGCCAACTCGATGTTTTTGAGCACACGGCGACCGATGAACTTGGGTTTGACTGGTGCATACTCACCCGTAAATTGCAGCTTGGCTTTATTGGCACGCGCCTCAGCCAGCGTGAGCATAGGCGTGCCTTTTTTATTGGCATGCTGGGTGCGGGCACGATCATAGTCCACGGCCACTTCGGCGATATATTCATCGCGCGTTTCGGGCGTGAGCAGCGACTGCATGACCGAAACCGAACGCGAGGCATCCGCCACATAAATCACCGGGCCTTCATAGTGCGGTGCGATCTTGACCGCAGTGTGCGCACGCGATGTGGTTGCGCCACCGATCAGTAATGGCATTTTCAGCCCACGAAAATGCTCATCGCGCTGCATTTCACGCGCAACGTGGGCCATCTCTTCAAGCGAGGGCGTAATCAACCCAGACAATCCGATAATATCGGCATTCTCGGCTTTAGCCATGGCCAATATCTCGGAGGCAGGCACCATCACACCCATGTTCACCACTTCAAAGTTGTTGCATTGCAACACCACGGAGACGATGTTCTTGCCGATGTCGTGCACATCGCCTTTCACAGTGGCGATGACTACCTTGCCTTTTGGCTTGGCGACGACACCAGTGCGTTCCTGCTCAAGCAATTTTTCTTCCTCGATGAATGGGATGAGGTGAGCCACCGCCTGCTTCATCACGCGTGCCGATTTCACCACTTGCGGCAGGAACATCTTGCCCTGACCAAACAGGTCACCAACGACGTTCATACCATCCATCAACGGGCCTTCAATCACATGGATAGGCCGTCCGCCGCTATTCAGCACCTGCAGGCGCGCCTCTTCAGTATCCTCCACAATAAACTCGGTAATGCCATGCACCATCGCATGCGCTAGGCGCTTGTTTACCGGGATAGGATTTTCCGGCGTACCGCGCCACTCCTGCACTGATGCTTCCTTCTTGCCACCGGCCTTGAGGGTACCGGCGATTTCAATCATGCGCTCGGTGGCATCCTCACGGCGATTCAATACCACATCTTCGACCCGCTCGCGCAACTCGGCGGGTAGATCGTCATACACACCCATCATGCCGGCGTTGACGATACCCATAGTCATACCCGCCTTGATGGCGTGATACAGGAACACGGTATGGATCGCCTCACGTGCCGGGTCATTACCACGGAAGCTGAAACTGACGTTGGACACGCCACCGGAAATCTTGGCGTAAGGCAGGTTTTCCTTGATCCAGCGCGTAGCGTTGATAAAGTCTACCGCGTAGTTGTTATGCTCTTCGATACCCGTCGCAATCGCGAAAATATTAGGGTCGAAAATAATATCTTCCGGCGGGAAATTCAGTTCCTTAACCAGCAAATCATAGGCGCGTTTGCATATCTCGATCTTGCGCTCGAAAGTATCGGCCTGGCCTTTTTCGTCAAAAGCCATCACGATGACGGCCGCACCATAACGCCTGCATAGCTTGGCCTGGCGCAGGAACTCTTCCTCACCTTCCTTCATGGAAATTGAATTGACGATGGCCTTGCCCTGCACGCATTTCAGGCCAGCTTCGATTACGCTCCACTTGGATGAATCAATCATGACAGGCACACGTGCGATATCCGGTTCGGAAGCCACAAGGTTGAGGAAATGCGTCATCGCGGCAACGGCATCCAGCATGCCTTCATCCATGTTGATGTCGATGACTTGCGCACCATTTTCAACCTGCTGGCGTGCGACCACCAGCGCTTCATCATATTGCCCATTGAGGATCAAGCGCGCAAAGGCCTTGGAGCCAGTGACGTTGGTACGTTCGCCCACATTGACGAATAGCGAAGCATCATCAATCACGAATGGTTCCAGGCCTGAAAGCCTTGTTACATGCGGAACCTGGGGTACTGTGCGGGGATCAATATCCTTCACCGCCTCTGCAATCGCCTTGATATGGGGTGGTGTCGTACCGCAGCAACCACCGGCGATATTCACAAACCCACTTTCGGCAAACTCTTTTAATAGCGAAGAAGTATCCGCCGGTTTCTCGTCGAAACCGGTATCCGACATCGGGTTAGGCAATCCGGCATTGGGGTAAATGCAAACAAAAGTATCGGCAATCTTGGCCAGTTCCTCGGCATAGGGACGCATCAATGCTGCACCCAGGGCACAGTTAAGGCCTATGGTCAGCGGCTTGGCATGACGTACTGAATTCCAGAATGCCGGAACCGTCTGGCCGGAGAGAATGCGGCCGGACGCATCAGTCACGGTGCCGGAGAGCATGATGGGCAGCCGTTTGCCGCTTTCTTCAAAGAAGGTATCGATGGCAAATAGCGCTGCCTTGCAGTTGAGCGTATCGAAAATGGTTTCGACCATGAGGATATCCACGCCGCCTGCAACCAGGCCGCGCGTTTGCTCCAGGTAACTTGCGACTAGCTGATCGAAGCTGACATTGCGCGCTGCGGGATCATTGACATCAGGGGAAATCGAAGCCGTCTTTGGGGTAGGGCCCAAGGCACCAGCGACGAATCTTGGTTTATCCGGAGTGGTGTATTTATCACAAGCAGCGCGCGCCAGTTTGGCAGCTTCCACATTCATCTCATAGGCGAGATGCGCCATATGGTAGTCATCCTGTGCAACACTGGTAGCACCAAAGGTGTTGGTCTCGATAATATCAGCCCCTGCTGCCAGATATTGCTCGTGTATCTCCTGGATAACATGCGGCTGTGTGAGCGTCAGCAGCTCATTGTTACCTTTAACAAATAACTCACGCTCACCCGCTGGCGCAGAAAAGTCAGCAAAGCGCCCATTAGGTCCCCCACGGTAATCCTGCTCATTCATCTTATATTGCTGGATCATGGTACCCATTGCGCCGTCCAGAATCAGGATGCGACGAGCGAGCAAATCCCTCAACAGCGTTTCTGTTGGTGATGTCGTTTGGAGAGAAATGGCGCTTTGTGTCATGTAACGCTTTCAGAATTCAGAATCGGCATGCATAGACTGATACGGCAGAATATGGGGATGAATGTGTTAAACGCAATGTATGCCCATACGCTAACTCATTATTATAGAACACCTTGCTGTATGAGGCACGGAATCAACTACTTATTGAATAACAGGGCTTAGAGCTCGCCTGCTAGGTAAGCGTTGTGCCCATGAAGTTGCCTATCAGGTAGGTCATGGCACCAGCGAGGCCGCCGATCAACAACATGCGAGTGCCGCCCCATAAGGCACTACGGCCGCTGTAAAGTGACAAAGCCATTCCTACTCCAAACAACGTTAGGGCTGTTAGACCGATACAAGCTTGTAGTGCGAATTGATGCATTTGCAGCAAAAATGGGATGATCGGAATTAACCCGCCCAGCATGAAAGCCAGGAATGAAGCGCCAGCAGCCTGCCAAGGCGAACCAAGCTCGTCAGGATTCAACCCCAGCTCCTCCCGCGCCAGAATATCCAGCCCCATTTCAGGGTCGGCAATCATGCGTTGCGCCAGTGCCCTGGCTTCTTCTTCATGCATGCCACGCGCCATATAGATCAAGGTAAGCTCATTGGCTTCTTCTTCCGGGTATTGTGCCAATTCGGCACACTCCAATGCAATCTGGTACTCGAACATCTCCCGTTGCGAGCGCATTGAAATATATTCACCTGCGGCCATGGAAAACGCACCAGCAAGCAATCCGGCAATGCCTGTAATAAGAATGGCCCCGTTGCTGACAGCGGCACCTGCAACCCCCAACACCAGGCACGCTACTGATACCAGGCCATCATTCACGCCAAACACCGCGGCACGTAAACCACCACTTTTGCCTATTCCCCGGTGACTTGCGCCGACATCATCCACACTGGAAAGTGTTGGATGAAAACCGCTTTGTCGACTACTTGGTTCTTTGGTGTTTGAGAATGCAGATAAACCGCGAATCTTGGTCGCTGCCAATACCGGCTTAATTCTTCGTGCACCAAGCTTACGAATTAAAGATGCGACGATGCGGGCACGCAATTCAGGCAGATAAAGCTCGGGGCTATATTCTCTAGGCAATGAGGCTTCAGAATCCAACAAAACTTTTTGCCAAAGCAGCGCTTGCGCCTCAGCCTCTTGCGCGAGGTGAGAAAAAAGCTGCTTAAGCTTTGCATCAAGTTCTGTGTCTGCAATAACGCGATATAGATAAGCCGAGCGCTTTTCTTCTCGCCAGCTTTGTACTGCCTTTTGTGTCATGGGCATTACCTGCTATTCATAACGTCTGTATTGCACCGCTTCGGCAATATGCGCTGGTTTGATCATGGCTTCATTGGCCAAATCCGCAATGGTTCTCGCCACCTTTAATATGCGGTGATAGGCACGTGCCGATAAATTCAGTTTCGCTATAGCCTGCTTCAATAGATTCAATCCCGCATCGTCAGTCAGGCAATATTGATCAACCTCTTTGCTACCTAATAGAAAGTTGGCCTTACCCTGACGCGCAAGCTGAATCGCGCGTGCCTGCTCAACCCGG
Source organism: Methylophilaceae bacterium (assembly GCA_035459965.1). Lineage (GTDB taxonomy): Bacteria > Pseudomonadota > Gammaproteobacteria > Burkholderiales > Methylophilaceae > DATHXC01. The sequence goes on along the minus strand of DATHXC010000004.1, from coordinate 91,530 downwards.
TTACGAATACTTGCACTAGCTTCTCCGGTAGCCGCAGTCGTCAATTCAGCTTCAGTCAAGGCAGGCACTTCTATGTGCAGATCAATACGATCTAGCAAGGGACCGGAGATTTTAGATTTATACCGCGCCACCTGGTCTGGCGTGCACCGGCATTTATTATTGTGGTGACCGAGATAACCGCAAGGACATGGGTTCATTGCGGCAAGTAACTGGAAACTGGCGGGAAAATCAGCCTGGCGTGCCGCACGTGAAATCGTGATATGCCCGGATTCAAGCGGCTCACGCAACACTTCCAGCACTTTCCTGTCGAATTCCGGCAGTTCATCCAGGAACAATACACCATGATGCGCCAGTGAAATCTCACCGGGGCGTGGAATGCCTCCACCGCCTACCAAGGCCACGCCAGAGGCGGTGTGATGAGGCGAGCGAAATGGCCTGCGCCGCCATAATTCTTTGCGATAACTGCCGTTGATGGATTGTACGGCTGCAGACTCCAGCGCTTCCTGCTCGGTCATGGCAGGCAAAATGCCCGGGAAGCGGCTGGCCAGCATGGACTTACCTGTTCCAGGCGGCCCTGCCATGATTATGCTGTGACCTCCTGCAGCTGCAATTTCCAAAGCACGCTTGGGTAATGACTGACCCTTCACTTCACTGAAGTCTGGATATATAAGCTGCGTATCATCCTTGCTAGCCTGATAAGGCGCTATGACGGTATGGCCTGATAAATGCGCGCACACTTCCAGTAATGATCTGCTTGGAAGTATGACGGCATCACTCACCAGCGCTGCTTCAGCAGCGCTATCGTAAGGCAGGATAAATGAACGCGTATTTTGTGTAGCCTTGTTTTCAACATCATTGGGGTGATCACGAACCATACGCACCGCCATCGCCAAGGCCCCACGGATGGGCCGTAGCTCGCCAGTAAGAGCTAGTTCACCTGCTATTTCATAATGCTTAAGAGGTTCGGTAGGAATCTGCCCTGAAGCAGCCAAAATGCCCAAAGCTATGGGCAAATCATAACGGCCACTTTCTTTGGGCAAGTCTGCTGGAGCTAAATTGACAGTGATACGGCGAGAGGGAAACTCGAACTGGGCAGTTTGTAACGCAGCGCGTACGCGATCCTTACTTTCCTTTACCTCGGCTTCTGGCAAACCCACAATGGTAAAGCTTGGCAGGCCGTTAGCCAGATGCACTTCCACTATCACTTCAGGTGCATCCATGCCAGAAAGGGCGCGACTTTTTAATACAGCCAGACTCATTTTTAGCGACTATTTGTTGTTTTTTTGCAACACAGAAGTCTGGTCTACTACCCTACCCTCGAGCTCATCAAGCCTGGCTTGCATAGACTCCAGTTTTTGCCTTGTAAGCCGCAACAAATCGGCCTGTACGTCAAATTCATCCCTAGAAACGAGCTCCAACTTGGTGAATGCGCCCTGTAACAGTGCATGTACATTTTTTTCCAGATCTTCAACCGGTGCAGAATTCTTTAATTCTTTGATTTTATTTGATATATCTTCGATTATTTTGATATTTTTCATGGATTTTTCCTTACGAACACATCAATTTTAGCAGTTTTTTAGTGCAGTTTGCTAGGCTAAAATGCACTAAAAAAGTGCTGTTACAATTTGTAAACAACAAGATAATTACATTGTTTCATACAAAAGTTTATTTTAATATCGTAACTCAATGTTTTTAGTTGTTTTGTTCTTTTGGCATGAGTGTTGCTTACCGTTTGTTGCTAGTTTTTAGTTAGTTTTAATTTTTCACCTGAAAGGAAACACAATGCGTAAATCGCTATTAATGATGGCTGTACTTGGTGCTATTTCTGCACCAGCCGCAGTTTTTGCGGAAGAGGCTGCAGCAGAAACTCCTGCTTACACCCTTACATACAACATAGGTTTGTTCAGTAGCTATCAGTTCCGTGGTTTAGAGCAAACTGGTGGTCGTGCTGCTTTACAAGGCGGTGTTGACTGGACTCACGCGAGCGGCTTCTACTTAGGCGCTTGGGGCTCAAATGTTTCATGGCTTCAAGATGCTGGCGCTTACCAAAGATCAAGCGTTGAAATCGATCTGTATGGTGGCTACCGCAATACCATCCCTAACACTGAAATCGGTTACGACATTTCACTCTTGCAGTACTTGTACCCAGGCGACAGAAACGCAGGTTTCGCAAGTGCTAACACACTTGAAGGCGCAGCTGGTTTAACTTACAAATGGCTTGGTGTTAAATACTGGTACATCTTTACTGATGCTGCATACGGCTTGAGGGATGCTCGCGGTACAGACTACATCGACCTGAACTTAAATGTGCCTATCGCGGATACTGGCATCACAGCCTTGTTCCACGTAGGTCGTCAAGAGTTTAACTTTGACCCTGCTGGTGCAGACTTGGCCTCATACACTGACTACAAAATCGGTCTTGCTAAAGCATGGGCTAATGGCGTAACTCTTGGTGGTTACTACACCGATACCGATGCTAAGAGGTCATTCTACACTGACGCATCTGGCAACTATGTTGCCGATGACAAGGTAACTGTTTACGTTCAAAAAACGTTCTAATCCGTTCCGTAATACCAAGTAGTTCCGCAATCCCCAACAGACCAGATAAGCAACCTGGTCTGTTGGTCTAATATCACTCACCAGGAGACAAAGCATGAAATTCGTATCCGCGATTATCAAGCCATTTAAGCTTGACGAGGTGCGCGAAGCTCTTTCCGCTATTGGCGTGCAAGGGATTACCGTTACCGAAGTGAAAGGTTTTGGCCGTCAAAAAGGACACACGGAGCTTTACCGTGGCGCTGAATATGTCGTTGACTTCTTACCCAAGGTTAAGCTGGAAGTCGCTATTAAAGACGACATGCTCGACCAAGTGATTGAAGTTATTGAAAAATCTGCTACCACCGGCAAGATCGGCGACGGCAAGATTTTTGTCTTTAATCTCGAGCAAGTTTACCGCATCCGCACCGGCGAAACCGGTCCAGACGCGCTCTAAGGGGGATACAACATGAAAAAATTTCTATCTACGATTACTTTAGCCTGTGCCTTGGGCTTGGGTATTTTTGGTGCCAGCAGCCTGAGCTTTGCAGATGATGCAGCGCCAGCAGCCGAAGCACCTGCTGCAACTGAAGTTGCTCCTGCTGCTGACGCAGCTGCACCAGCAGAAGCCGCTGCAGCAGAACCTGCAAAAATTGATACTGGCAGCACCGCATGGATGATTACAGCGACTGTTCTGGTAGTCATGATGGCAGTTCCTGGACTGGCCTTGTTCTACGGCGGTCTGGTTCGTACTAAAAACATGTTGTCTGTTGCCATGCAGGTTTTTGTCGCCTTCTCGATGATTTCTGTACTGTGGGCCATTTATGGCTATAGCATGGCCTTCTCCGAGGGGAATATGTTTGTCGGCGGACTAAGCAAAGCGTTCCTGTCTGGTGTAACACCTGACAGCATTAGCGGTGTGATTCCTGAGTATGTATTCATTACATTCCAGCTCACTTTTGCTGCAATCACTCCTGCGCTGATCATCGGCGGTTTCTCCGAGCGTACCAAGTTCCCAGCCGTTCTGCTGTTCCTGGCACTGTGGGTAACCTTCGTTTACATTCCAATTGCCCACATGGTATGGGGTGGTGGTCTGTTGAGCGATGCTGGTCCATTGTTTAATGGCCACGGCGCTAAAGACTTTGCCGGCGGTACTGTTGTGCACATCAACGCTGGTATTGCAGCATTGGTAGGCGCACTGGTTATTGGTAAGCGTATCGGCTACGGTAAAGAAGCGATGCCTCCACACAACTTGGTATCGACAATGATCGGTGCCTCTTTACTGTGGGTAGGTTGGTTCGGTTTCAACGTAGGTAGCGAACTGGCTGTTGACGGTGTTGCTGCTCTGGTATTGGTAAACACCCAACTGGCAACTGCAGCTGCTGTTGTAGGCTGGATACTTGCTGAATGGCTATTCAAGGGCAAGCCTAGCATGCTGGGTGCTGCTTCTGGCGCGATTGCAGGTCTGGTAGCCATTACACCCGCTTGCGGCTTCATCGGCCCTATGGGCTCTATCGTACTGGGCTTCCTGGCCAGCTTCCTCAGCCTGTGGGCAGTTACTAAGCTGAAGAATGCACTTGGTTATGATGACTCACTGGATGTATTCGGTGTACACGGTCTGGCTGGTATTCTAGGTGCAGTTGGTACTGGTGTGCTGATGGCACCTCAGTTTGGCGGTGTAGGCTACGCTGAAGGCGTAACACTCGGTCAACAAGTGACCACTCAAGCAATTGCAGTTGGTATTACTGTTTTGTGGACTGGCGTGATCAGTTACATCCTGTTCAAGATTGTAGATATGGTAGTTGGTCTGCGTGCAAGCGAAGAAAGCGAACGCGAAGGCCTGGATACTACAGAGCATGGCGAACGTGCTTACCATTTCTAATATGGGTGTTAATCAGGCGGCTTAAGCCTGATGTAGAAAAGCGGACATGTGAATGTCCGCTTTTTTTATGGCTGATATATCGAGCAGCCTGGAAATCTAAGACGCAACTCTTTCATTGAGCTTTTGATCAACTGCAACTTGCTCAACTCTTTCACCACACAACTTTTGATTTGCACAACACTTTAGCTGCACAACTAAAGTGCGCCTATGCACCAATTATTCAGCTCAATTTGGCCTTGATTCATAGAAATTTGCCTGAACACTCAGGGAAACCGCGCTCTATCTAGCTGCATGTAGTTGGCACAACTATTGCTAATATACTAGCAGGCAATGATTTGCTCCAAGTCGCGAGACTAAGAACATGTTACTGCTCGGTTCCCATGCATTATCTCCTCCTCTTAGGACGCGCCTGCGTCCTTTTTTTTGCCTGTCGTTTTTGCTTGCTAACATGCCTTTATTTTCCCGTTTCACGGCAAGTAAGCTAGAATCGCAAGCATGCCCCCATTTACATCCAACAGACTTATTGATACTGCAAATAAAACTATGGTTCCTCACCTGACAACTGCTTTAAATGGCCCGCTACTATCCCTTGAAAAACGTATGCTGGCAGCGATGCCTAATGTAGAACATTGGTTTCGTACGAAGTGGCTGGAGTATGGCGCGCCATTTTATGCCTCTGTAGATTTACGCAATGCTGGATTTAAACTTGCGCCCGTGGATACCAATTTATTCCCAGGTGGGTTCAACAACCTTAATCCCGATTTCATGCCATTATGTGTGCAAGCCACCATGACGGCGATAGAAAAAATCTGCCCGGAGGCACGACGCCTTCTGGTGATCCCGGAAAATCACACGCGTAACACCTTCTATCTGCGTAACGTAGGTGCGCTGGTCAATATTCTCAGGCAGGCAGGGTTAGAGGTACGTATCGGGAGCATCTCGCCTGAAATAATTGTGCCAACCTCGCTGGAAACGCACGATGGCTATAGCATTTTGTTGGAGCCGGTAAAACGTGTTGGCAACCGACTGGTACTAGATAATTTTGATAGCTGTGCCGTGCTACTCAACAATGACCTCTCTGGCGGTGTGCCAGATATCCTGAAAAACCTTGAGCAAACACTTATTCCGCCATTACATGCTGGCTGGGCGACACGCCGTAAATCCCAGCATTTTGCTGCCTACAATAAGGTGGCGAGTGAATTTGCAGCACTAATAGGCATAGATGAATGGTTGCTGAACCCTTATTTTGACTCAGCCAGCGGCATTGATTTCCATGCCCGCATCGGTGAAGAAGAATTGGCCAGCAAAGTAGAAACTTTACTGGCAAAAATCAAAATCAAATACGACGAGTATGGCGTTGAGCAAGCACCTTTTCTCATCGTCAAGGCTGATGCCGGCACTTATGGCATGGGAATTATGACAGTCAAAAGCCCTGATGATGTACGTGACCTAAATCGCAAGCAACGCAATAAAATGGCGGTGGTAAAAGAGGGCTTGCAGGTCAGTGATGTCATTATTCAGGAGGGTGTTTATACCTTCGAAAATATTAACGATGCAGTCGCCGAACCTGTGGTGTATATGATGGATCATTTCGTCGTTGGCGGGTTTTATCGAGTACACACCAGCCGGGCCATTGATGAGAACCTCAATGCACCGGGCATGCAATTTGTACCATTAGCTTTTGATACGCCATGTTCAACGCCAAACTGTGCAGGCACGCCCGACGAGGCCCCTAACCGCTTTTATGCATACGGCGTAGTGGCACGCTTGGCATTACTGGCCGCAGCGGTAGAGCTGCAAGAAAACGATCCGGATCAATAACCATGCGCCTGGTATTCATACTTGACCCCCTGGAAAGCCTGAAAAGTTATAAAGACACCAGCATCGCCATCATGCGCGAAGCGGCCAGCCGTGGGCACGACTTGTTCGTTTCGATGCAGGGTGATTTATTTTTGCGCCATGACCAAGTTCGTTTGCTGGTAAAACCGTTTCATTTTACTGATGACAAGAGCAACTGGTACGAGCTAGGGGAGTCAGCTGAGACTTTGCCTGAAACTTTTGATGTAGTACTAATGCGGAAGGATCCACCTTTTGATAATGAGTACCTGTACAGCACTTATTTACTCGAGCTAGCTGTGCAGCAAGGGGCAAAAGTCCTTAACAATCCTGCATCTGTTCGCAGCTGGAACGAGAAGCTGTCAGTAGCGCGGTTTCCGCAATTTGCACCAGAATTTTTGGTCACTCGTGATAATCAACGTATCCGGGATTTTTTAACGGTACATGGCGACATCGTTGTCAAACCACTCGATGGCATGGGCGGCAGCAGTATTTTCAGGCTGACTACTCAGGACCCCAATATCAGCGTAATTCTTGAAACCATCACCGAGTTCGAGCAGTGTACAGTCATGGCACAACGCTATTTACCTGCGATCAAGCAAGGCGATAAGCGCATCATCGTGATTGATGGTGAACCGCTACCTTACAGCCTGGCACGTATCCCCAAAGCCGGGGAGACTCGAGGTAATCTAGCAGCAGGCGGTACAGGTGTAGCGCAGCTACTAACTGAACGTGATCGCGAAATTGCCACGACAGTAGGCAAAGTATTAAAGTATCATGGATTATTTTTGGTAGGGTTGGATGTAATTGGTGAACACCTTACTGAAATCAACGTTACCAGCCCTACTGGTATGGTAGAGATAGCAGCACAGACGGACTGCTATCCGGCAAAAGTGTTTATGAATGCACTAGAAAAATAAGCTTGGATAGAAGGTTAACATTTATTTAGGTAACGCACTAAAGCTAAACTCTATATCTTGGTAAGAGGGAACATCCAAGCCATCTTTTTTAGCTGCCAAAAATGTAGTTTGATATAGTAAATCTTCTATACTCAATGCAAACTCTTCATCCTGAGGCAAAACTTCGAGCTTATCAATTTTTGCTACTCTGCCTGATGCACTGATATAAAGCCTTAGGCGAATTGGTAATCCAGAAATAAACTCCTTACTTAGCATTGAAAGATCAATATTGCTTACAGGCAAAGCTTTACGCTCTATATCTCTTGTTGAAAAATAGCCATCAAACGAACTATCTTTAGATTGATTTTCTACTATTGGATGTTCTGGTTGCTTATTCTTGAAAGAGCTTGAAGCCGCGTTTGAATCCATGGGCAAGGGCTTGCTGATAGCAGCAGACTGCAAAGAATGCTTATGCGAGCCTATCTGCTCATTAGGCTCCAGTGATACATGCATGATGTAGTCGGATGAGTAACTTTTATGAATCAGGTTTATATCAGGTGACCATAAAAATAGGTAACTATGGATCAATATAGAAAATACTAATGCTAACAGTAATCGCATGAGAGCACTCTTAAGGGGGATGATGGTAAATATCGCACCCCCCTTATATTTTATTCTGCCGAGGGTAACTCTCGCCAGTTAAGTGGCGTAAAGCCGCTTGATCCCGCAGTATTGAGTTCAATCGGTGTACAAGTACCTTCAGCATTACATACAGTAATAATCTGCTTCCCCGGTTCGCCGCCTGGTAGAGTCGTGGTATATCCAGTAAGACTTACAGCAAGGCCACTACCACTAACACTTCTTATAGGCACATTATTGCTGGATAACACTGACCTACCCGATCCGTAAGTAACTGCATAAATTTGGTTGCTACCAGAAGGCGTACACTCATCACCACCAGTTAAATTAGCGGCAAACACAATCACACCCGCACCACTTACCATTGGAATATTGACACGGTAGCCCACGCCGTTAGTACCATAACCTAAATCAATATAATAGCCAGAAGGGTTTGCAGGGCTCGTTCCTAAGCCATTTGGGTTATTAGTAAGATTATTCAAGTTAGTTTTTGTAATAGGGAAGCTAACTCCGCTTGGCAACGTTGCCGATGTAAACAAAGTACTCTGTGTACCATCATTGATCGCGTAGAACGTCTGTTGCTGAGTACTCGCAACATCTGAGTCTGCAAGCAATCTACCGGTACCAACAAAAACATAGCGCTTAGAAGTGCTTTGATCAACCTCTATGATAGGAGGAGTAGTCACTGGCTGTGGATTGCCGCCTGACGTCAAGCTGGCAATTTTTACAGGGGCTGGATAATTACCAGAAGTTCCAGTTAAATCGACCCGCCACACATTTCCCCTTAAATCACCTGCATAAATAGCATCAGCAATAAAACTGCGGAAATCTGTTACAAACGCGTTCACATGCGCCAAGCCCGCTTCGCTTGCCACAGAGCCTTCACCCGTAGAAATTGTTTCTAGCAAAACACCTGTTTCAGGATTCACAATGAAGAAATACCCCTGTCCATCATCATTGTTATATCCAGAAGTTAGAATCACTACCCAGCCATACTTTGCAGTTTTTACCATAAGTGGGCGACCATACGTATAGCCCATATGCTTATGAGTAAACTCCCACTTTACCGCCGCTGCCAGATTATTTTCGCTGTTCAGCGTAGCCGGATTTGTTACATCAATTGCGTAATAGGATTTGCCGCCCTTTCCTAAACCGCCTACTAATAACGAATGCCAATCACTAGAACCACCGCCAAAGTTTACGTCGACAACTCTTGGTGTAGCATCAACATAATTGTGATGAACGTACGCAGTTTTTGCCAAGCCAGCCAAGCCATCATCAGCAGGGGTAGCATTAGGACCAGCGTATGCAGCATTCGGGACATATGCGAACAACTCTGTACCGCCAGAGGATGTACCTCTAAACGCATGTAGCATCCCGTCATTAGCGCCGACATAGACTACTGTGGCCCGACTAGATTTAGACGACCTGAATGTACTATATCCCGGGTTAAATGAATCAGTGTATGGTGCCTCAGGCTTGCCCACAGCAGTGACTCTTGAATTCACTATATCTCCAAGGAGTTTCGTTCTGTCGCGGAAAATTGCCAAACCTTGACTACCTGCATTACTTCGATCGCCACGAAGAAAGTTTAGCAATGCCTGCTGATCTGCTGGAGTTACACCCAGATTGACTGCGTTAGTAGTTAAGCTCGCGAGTCTAAATGGTGCCCCAGTGCAGGTTTGTGTGCCATCAGTAACGCTCAGGGCTACACAGTTAGATGTTCCTATAGAGCGAGCAGTATCCCAGCCAGTTGAGGCTGCCTGTGTTTCCAATTTGTCTACGGCATTCCATGCCAGCGTTTCGATGATGCTTCCATCTGAGGCGTAAGTAAGATTATTGCCAATCACGTCCCCTGTCCATCCATCTACTTTAAAACTGGTAGCAAAGCTCATATCTCCAGTAGCAACTGAGGGGGTTGTAATAGCAAAACCGCCCGAAGAACCGCTAATTTTCTTAAGGATGTCATCAAAGGCCTTACCCAAATTAGCAATCATCAACGCAGGGTTGTTCGCCCTGAAGTAGTTATCTGGATCGCCATCTCCATTTTTGTCCCACTGCCCTACGGTTAATGGAGTTACTGTAGCAGAGTAAGGGTCATAACCAACCGGCACATCAAAACCACCGAATTTAGTAGCAAGGAAATACTGATTGTTTCCCACAAAATTGCTTTCGAGTACATCTAACCAATAAGTAGTGACAGTTTGACTACCTGTAAAATCTGGGCGCATATCAACTGTATGAGAGTCATACGCCAGCCCTGCAATCAGTCTGGTGTTGTTGGTGCCTGAGTAATAGCCACCAATATTCCCTATTCCTTGCATGTTACCCACTCTATTTGTTGCAACTTTTGCATCTACTGTCGTATCTCCTGATACTTCAGCAGGCATAGCAGCAGATGGAATGCCCGGAGTAGTGCTACCAGGCAAGTTTCCATCCACATGAGAATTCGTATCACCTACACCAATAATGAAGTTTGACTGGCACGAATATTTGACAGGATCATCCCAATTGGTAATGACCGGAAAGCCATCAATTAAAACGGCTCTTTCAGCCGCTGTATACTCAGCCATACTAGTATAAGCAGGTACATTTCCCTGATTCTTGAAATAGCGAATAGCCGTATAATAAAGCTCACTCACTGGGTCGTATTTCTTGTAGCTACCTGAAGTCAGGCCAAATTTGTTCAGATAATTTATTACTCCACTGTTTGTAACACCTGAAGCAGCTGATGCAACTGAGTCTGGATTTACAGAAAAAATTCCAGTGTTGATATCCCATTCGGGATTAGAGTTCACTACATCAGCAGATCCCGGTACTGATTTCATAGGCCCAAGAGGTGCCATCTTTGCACGAAGTACACCACCATCAATCCTTCTGTTTCTATCGTCATTCACGGCTACTGGCGCCCTGCCTGGATCATTCAGATAACCAAACGCTGCGAAATTCAGCTTCAAAGCATTTTTCTGGATCAATCCTGTAGGTTTGTAATTGCCACTGTATAAAGTACAGTTTGTTTCTAGCAATCCAGGTACACAGACCTTTACACGTGCATACATTTCATGGACACGATTGGCTGCGGGTAGAGCTGGAATAGCGGTATCTAAAATTAACCCACCCGTTGCACCAGGATTATTGTTATCTCCAGTACTAGTGAAATAAAACTTGTTACCTAGACCATTAATTCTAATTTTAAAGTCGAGAAAATTATATGGAGTAGCACCTGCAATCAAGGTGGGATTATTAGATATAGTTGGATTTGCAACAGTACCTCCCTGACCAGACGCCCATGCCTTTTCAAGTACAGTAAGGCCAACTTCATCTACCCGACGATAGCCACCGGTAAGCGCAGAGCGAAATGGATCGATAGTTTGCGTAAGCGCCCAGTTCAGAAAATTGCCGCTCCATTGCCCCCCGCAAACTCTGCTGGCGGCAAGACTGACTGGTTCAAAATAATGCTTATTAACGTCAGCTTCTGTATGGTAGTTATAGCACTTATCTGAATCAAAATAGCCCAGATATACATTGGTACTTGAATACCCATTCGTATATGCCGAGCCCAGTGCTGTTGGAAATTCCACAGACAATGTTAGTGCAACGTTACCGGTAACCGAACTGCTTGAGAAAAGTGGCCTATCTGCAAGATTAGTAGCAGCTTGTGCTAAGCTGAAATTACTAAACAGCATAAGTATGCAGATAATCCTGATAAGTTTGTTCATTGTAGTTCTCCGTCGGTTTTCAGCTATTTGCATTACTTAAAAAGTAACCGTTGTCTGTAAAAATGCCTCTGTGTTACGTGGTCCCGTCACTCGCATACTGATTCGATACAATGAACGTGTAGCTCCAATCATTTTAGGATCAGGATTGCCAGAAGGATCGGTATTACTACTGCTCAATGAGCATGAAGTACTACTAATTGGACCTGTTGCGAGGCACATGCGATCTATTACATATCGAATAGTCGTTTGCCCAGCGGTATCAACGATATTATTGCTAGGCAAAGCTGCATCAAAAACCGCAGTATCCAGCAATATATTAGGAATGCCACTGGCATTACTCGTAAGAATAGTGGCGTAATAATTTGCAGCTGGAATATCTGATTGGCGCGCTAAAGAAGTAGATAAAGATCCCGAATTAAACGCAGCCCTTACAATGGGAATTGCACGTTCAGCGCGATTGACAATATCTCGCTTAAAACTTAAATGCCCTGCAATCAAAAGATTTGCATCTGTAGAGCGTATAAGCGCAACACTAGCAAGCAACAATATAGCCAAAGCAATCAGCGTCACAATCATCACAATGCCAGACTGGCGCTGCCTTGAACGCCCAATTTTGAACTTATTGATTTGAGCCAATTGAGTATTTATATCTGCTGAAATTGTCATGTCAATATTCTTCATGGAAGCATAATTGGGTTTCGAAGCGGAATTGTTGCTTCGAACACCCGGTAGCGAAAATTAAGCGGTGCCAGATTAACTGTGACAGGCACAGTTGTACTAGCAAACAGGGTTGCAGTTGCGGCACTCACATTAACCCTCTCTGGCAATGTGCTTCTCATGACCAAACCAATTTTAATCGCGCGTATTGTTGTTAATGCAGTGTTAGCAGCAGCAGTACCTGATAACAATGTTGCCGAAGAATAAGCACCAGTTGGCGCTACCCAGGTCACACTAGCAACAGTAGGATCACCATCTGTATCTACGCCATAAATGGCATGCATTTGATACACGCTATCTGCAAATGCGGCTGGGTTAGGGTCTGTTGAGCCCGTTGAAGCATCAGGCGCGCGTAAGAGGTCATATCTCAACAGGGTATCGTTAGTTCCGACAGCGAACATACTGAAAACAGGACTTTGCCCCAAGTTCAGCGCTATTGAACTTTCTAAGTAGCTAGTGATGGATGTACCTGCGACGGTAGCCTGATAAAAATCACCAGCAAGTGGCACATTAGCAGCTCCAGCTGTAGGTATAAATGCCGAAGATACGTGTTCAGTTAAGCATGGGGACATATTTCCACCTGAGGGCGGGGAAGTTAATAAAGCAATATCCAATGCTCTAAAACCGGCATGATTTGCTAAACTTAGATTTGTATTAGTAGCTGGGGCAGAGAATTTAGTACCAGATTCTCCAAGCCCGGCTGAGCCTGACATGGTAATGATCACATCATCACCAGCAGGTGCTGCGCCATTAATAATAACGGCAGGAACCAAACGAACCGTTGTTGGTACAGCTGCAAACGGCGCCGAAAAGCTTGTCGGTGGCAACACTTGGGCACCTGCACGTGCCACCCGCAAAGGGCATCCGTACGCGTAGGTAGCAGCAAGTACTATTTGCCCACTTCCTAGTGGGGTACTACCTGCGCTAAAACCAGAACCCGCAGAGCGTATATTTTTATCAAGTTGATATAATGTATAAGCACCAACCTGATCAATATCGTTAATTGAGTTAGTGGTCCGCTTACGTCCTTCACTGGCTGTCAGCACACCATATATTGCAAGGGAGACAACGAGCCCTATTACCAATGTCACCATTAGCTCGACAAGACCGACGCCATATTGGCGGGATATATTTGACTCAGCAATTTTCGGTAATTGCTGATTTAGCTCTATTTGGACTATTTTTTTATCGTGAATCTTCACTGTAAATACCCTTATAAAGCCAACTGAGTTTCATAACGGTTGTTACTGTCAGCGGCCTTTTTAGATGGGGCTCTCCACGTAACGGTAACGGTGGTGATCCCAGCAGCGGTAGTTACAGTGCCAGTTGCATTTGACAAACCGCTTCCAGCTACTCTAGTTTGCCAGGCAACGATATCTGCCCCGAACGCTGCTGCACTGGCTGTGCCTGAAGTATCTTGTGTTTTTCTTAACCACATCTGAGAAACAATATCGTTGGCAAGCGTAGAGGCAATGGTGCGATCTTCAGCATTTGTTGAATTTTGGCTAGCGACTGCCTGTAGGCCGACCAAACCGAGAATGCCAAAAGAAAATATCAGAATTGAAAACAACACTTCGATTAGCAGAACACCTTGCTGTTTATTTTTAATGTTTTGCATTTTTCCTCCTTAATTTCAACACCAATCAACAACCATCCGCGCTACTAGCCCTAGATCTCGATGGATCGCACATTCTTACAGAACCAGCCGTAGAAACAGTGACACTAAGGCTTCTATTCCCACCAGAATTGTTAATCTGATATGTTACAGGCGCTAAAGGCGATGCCAATCTGCCAATCGAATTGAAACGTATCGCGGCATTTGAGGCGTTTACAGTTGCCGTGCCGGCTTCGCCAAACATCGATGCACCACGTACAAATGAGGCTGCCAGTGTAGGATTTCCCAAGGTCATCACATTAATACCCCAGTTTCTACCTGCACTAGAAGTTGGAGCCGCTATGGCAGGCTCAGCATCTGTCAAAAAAAATGTTACCTGACGACCCTGTCTAACTGCTTCTGTCTGGGCGAGGCGAATGCCGTTTTGTAATCCCTCGGCTATAGTTCTAGTTTTAGCATCCTGTAACCATCGACCAAACTCTGGCACACCCGCTGCCAAACCTATTCCGATGATAGTGATCACTATCATCAGCTCGATCAGAGAAAATCCCTTGGAGACTCTCTCAACAGGGCTTAAACAAAAACCACTCATATGTTGCCACCCCTTCTAATAACCCAAGCTGAAGTAGAAGTACTGCCTGACCAAGGGCTTGCTGTTGTAGCGCGAACATCATTTTGATTGATAGTAAAGGTAAAGCCAGCGGTAGGCCCTGTGCCAGATGCAGTCACAAGATAGGTTGTAGCTGTTGCAGTACAGGTAATAGTAAATTTACCTGACGTAGTAGCATTAATACTTGTGCACGGAGATACAAAAGCACCAACGGTTGCGTAAGTGCGATTATCCTGAAAATGTTGCTCTAGCCTGGCCCGCGCTGAAGATAGCGCACTGGTTGCATCTACTAGATAACCGCGCAAAACATAATCTTGATAACTTGGTAAGGCTACAGCTGCCAAAATACCAATAATTGCCACTACTATAAGTAGTTCAATAAGACTGAACCCCGAATGTCTGGCTTGATGTTTTTTATGTTCAACGTAGTTTTGCATATAGTCCCTTTCGCGGTTTGTGAATGATGCACAAGTGTTTTTGCAAGGTCGAGTAAAAACCGATAGTCGGTTATTTCCTTACTACGAACGGTTGCAAGCTGCTCATTTCAAGGCTGGCTTTCAGTTAAAGCTGGCCTTTATGTTAAAATAAATTCATACCGAATGGGATGAATTGTGAGAACCGATTTGCGCTACACCACTTACTATCTGACTTTGAGCTTAGCAGCCTGCTTATCGCTCAGCGCATGTGGAATCAAAGGGCCATTGTATATTCCTGAAAAGCAGTATCCTCAAAGTACGGACAAAAAGACACCTGCACCAAAAATTCCTTCAGAAAAACAGCCCAGGGATGATGTTGTACCTTGACCCTATTATTTACGGTCATAATTCCATAACCTTAATTTACATACTTAAAAAATCCTACTCGTGAATCCTTTTAGTTTAAAGAACGGCGAATTGCATGCCGAGAATGTTAGTTTTTCTGGCATTAGCACCGAATTTGGCACGCCTTGCTACGTTTATTCCAAGCAGGCCTTGGAGTCGGCTTTTCAACGATTTTCAGCTGGCTTTACGGGTGTAGATCATCTCGTTTGTTTTGCAGTTAAGGCTAATCCAAGCCTTGCCATACTTAACCTTTTTGCAAAATTAGGGGCTGGGTTTGATATCGTGTCAGGTGGCGAATTGGCACGTGTGTTGGCAGCTGGCGGCGACCCTGCCAAGATCGTATTTTCCGGTGTCGGCAAGACTGAACCAGAAATGCATGCCGCGCTTGAGGCTGGCATTTTTTGTTTTAATGTAGAGTCTGCCAGCGAGCTGGAGCGCCTAAATGAAGTCGCAGGGAAAATGGGCAATATTGCGCCGGTTTCATTGCGCGTAAACCCAAATGTGGATGCCAAAACACATCCTTATATTTCTACAGGCCTTAAAAACAATAAATTTGGCGTCGCTTATGAAGACGCATTAAGCCTTTATCAGCAGGCTGCGAGTATGCCAAATATTGCGGTGCATGGCATAGATTGCCATATCGGCTCACAGCTGACCGAGCTATCCCCATTTCTGGATGCGCTAGATCGTGTATTAGCCCTTGTAGACCAGTTGGAACAATCAGGCATCAGCATTCAGCACATTGACGTTGGCGGTGGAATCGGGATTTGCTATTCGGATGAAACGCCACCGGATTTCTCAGCTTATGCTGAAGCCATGCTGAAGAAGCTCGGTAAGCGCAAAGTTAAATTGGTATTTGAGCCTGGCCGCGCATTGGTCGGCAATGCTGGGGCTTTGCTCACCAAAGTGGAATACCTGAAACATACTGAATCCAAGAATTTTGCCATTGTAGATGCCGCAATGAATGACTTGATGCGGCCTGCGCTGTATGACGCTTACCACGAAATTGTCGCAGTAAAGCCAAGTCATGCTAACGAGCAAACTTACGAAGTAGTGGGGCCGGTATGCGAGAGTGGTGACTTTCTGGGGCATGATCGCAAACTTGGTTTAGCACAGGGCGATTTGCTGGCTATCCTCTCTGCCGGTGCTTATGGCATGAGCATGAGCTCAAACTACAACACCCGCCCACGCGCGGCAGAAGTCATGGTCGATGGCGATCAATGCCACTTGATCAGACGACGCGAAACGATAGCCGAGTTGTTTGCCTTGGAAAAAATACTGGGCGATTAGTTAGCATGCGAGTACGAGTATTAGCATGAAGGTACAAAGGCAATAAAAAAGCGAAGACAGATTCTTCGCTT
This sequence comes from Methylophilaceae bacterium, assembly GCA_035459965.1. Taxonomy (GTDB): domain Bacteria; phylum Pseudomonadota; class Gammaproteobacteria; order Burkholderiales; family Methylophilaceae; genus DATHXC01. The sequence goes on along the minus strand of DATHXC010000004.1, from coordinate 74,896 downwards.
TTTTATTTAAACCTTAAAACATCTTAATCAAAGATTACCGTTTTATTGGCATACAACAGGATACGATTTTCTACATGCCAGCGTACTGCACGTGACAGCACAATACGTTCAAGATCGCGCCCTTTCTGTATCAAATCTTCGACCTGGTCGCGATGCGAAATACGGTCAATATCCTGCTCAATAATTGGGCCTTCATCCAGGACTTCCGTGACGTAATGACTGGTTGCCCCGATCAGCTTTACCCCGCGTTCAAAAGCGCGATGATATGGGCGCGCACCGATAAACGCTGGCAGGAAAGAGTGGTGGATATTGATGATGCGTTGCGGATAACGCTTTACAAATTCCGGTGACAAAATCTGCATATAGCGTGCGAGCACGATTAAATCGATCTGGTATTCATCAAACAAGGCAAACTGCCTGGCTTCTGCTTCTGCCTTGGTATCCTTGGTGACTTCGATATGATGAAACGGAATACCGTAAAATTCGGCCAGACGCTTGGTATCCAGATGATTACTAATAATGAGTGGTATCTCGCATGCCAGTTCGCCACCTTGGTGCCTATGTAACAAATCCGCCAGACAATGGTCATATTGCGAGACCATAATCGCCATACGCGAGTGCTTTTGCGCGAGTTTGAGTTGCCATTGCATTTCAAAACGCTCAGCAATAGGCGAAAAATGCTCGGAAAAGTTATCTGCATTAATTGCCGAGCCGGTTAAATCCCACTGCACACGCATCAGAAACAGGTTGTTCTCTGCATCCTGATGTTGGTCGGCATGCAGGATATTGGCATTATGCTGATAGAGGAAATCAGCAATCGCAGCAACCAGTCCTCTACGATCAGGGCAGGTAACAAGTAGCGTGGCGGTGTTTTTCATGGTTTTTAGTAACTTTTAAATAGGATAGTGAGCAAACGAACAAATTTGCTCAAACTAAAATTGATTATACCAATACTCCCCACGCCAACATAAGCCTCACTGAATAAGTGCAAGGCAAGGATGGTTGTGGTATCTTTTAGCCGTACTTTCAACCCTGTGGCATTGCCCTTATATTAAGCTTTAAGCATTTATAAGCTACCAGCATCACCACAAATTATTTTGCAAAACAGCACCTCGTGAAAAAACAACTACCTTACTTCATTCTCGTCTTCGTTTTACCCGTCACAGCAATGCTCTGGTGGTGGGGCATGTTTTCGAGTGCCAGTTTAGAGCTGGCTGATCGTGGTGGCTATCGTTACGCATACCTTGAAGCGCAGGGCGTATATTCCAAACTTGCATCAAAACAGGGAGAAGTATTGTTCGAACTAAAAAAGCAGGGCATCAAACCTGGTGCAGAGCTTACATTGGTACTCACAGACCCGCGCACCACGCCTCACGACGAGCTTAAAGCCCGTACAGGCTATATCATTAGCGCAGATACACAACCACAAGCGCCATTAATGATAGATATAATCCCCGTGCGCAAGGTGGCTGTGGCAAAGATCAAGGCACATCCACTGTTTGCTTATGGCAAAGTGTATTCTGCCTTACTCGACTACACGAAAGCCCACAGCATGCTGCTGCAGCTACCTACTGTGGAAATTTTTGAGCACAGTGTATTGAGCGTTGAAATGCCGCTGGAAACATCGACAAAAACACCGCTCGTAACAAAGACTAGCCCACAAGCAAAGGTTACCGCTTTGGAGAAATCAGTAGGGAGGCTTTCATGAATGTGCTCGCACTTATTGGTGCTCTAGCGCTTACATATTACCGTCCATTGGCCAAACCCGATTGGCTCAAGCAGTTTTTCACGCCCTATGCACGCTTGCTGGAACGCAACTTTAATGGCGGCAAACACCTGCAAGGCGTAGTGGCATGGCTCATAGCCGCGCTCTTGCCAGCGATTGTTGTTGGGATCACTTACTTTGTGCTACTACGCATCAATAGCCTGATCGGTATTCTGTTCGGGGTAGTCATACTTTACCTGACATTGCGCTTCAGCCTGTTTGGCAAGCGCGCGGAAGATATTGTGGCTGCCTTGCGTGACCACAATATAGATCAGGCCAGACAGCTTTTAAATGAGTGGGATAACGCTGAAACCCATCATTACAATGCCAGCCAGGTGGCTTCTGCCAGTATTGAAACTACGCTCACACGCTCGCATCATGGTCTATTTGCACCGATTTTCTGGTTTGTATTGCTAGGGCCTGCGGGCGCATTGCTATACCGACTGGCACATCTACTTAAACTAGAATGGTCATTCAATAGTGATGTACAGACAGAAAACCAGTTTAACCAGTTCGCCCACAAGGCTTTTGACTGGCTTGATTGGCTGCCTTCGCGCATCACAGCTGGCTGCTTTGCTATTGTTGGCGATTTTGAAGATGCCGCCTATTGCTGGCGCACCCAAGCAACGAGCTGGCCAGACAAAGCGCTGGGTATTATCCTTGCCAGTGGTGCGGGGGCACTGGGCGTGAAGCTGGGCGACCCATTACCTTACCGTGGTGTATTGCATTTCCGGCCCGAGCTCGGGCTTGGTGATGATGCCGATGCAGACTACCTGCAAAGTGCAGTCGGTTTGGTATGGCGTGTGCTGATTTTGATGGTTGGACTGGTATTATTGCTGACCTTTGCCCACTGGCTCGGCAATTAGGAAACATTAAGAAAACCTATGGATATTTTACTCGCTAACCCACGCGGCTTCTGTGCCGGGGTTGATCGTGCAATCATCATCGTAGAACAGGCACTGGAGAAATTCGGAGCGCCTATCTACGTGCGCCATGAAGTTGTTCACAATAAGTTTGTAGTGGATGAACTCAAGCGTAAGGGTGCAGTTTTCATCGAAGACCTGGAAGAAGTGCCTACAGGCAACACCGTCATATTCAGTGCTCATGGCGTCTCCAGAGATGTGCGCACCGAAGCTGAAGCACGCGGTCTGCGTGTGTTTGACGCAACCTGCCCGTTAGTAACTAAGGTACATGTGGAAGTTGCCAGGATGCGCGGGGCCGGTAAGGAAATCATCATGATCGGCCATAAAGGGCACCCTGAAGTCGAGGGCACCATGGGCCAATCCCAAGGTGGCATGTACCTGGTAGAAACGCCGCAGGATGTTGCCACACTCACTGTACAAGACCCCACGCAGTTAGCCTATGTAACACAAACCACGCTATCGATAGATGATGCAGCAGCCATTGTGGCAGCGCTTAAAAGCAAGTTCCCAGAGATCAGCCCGCCGCGCAGTGATTCGATTTGCTACGCTACCCAGAACCGTCAGGATGCAGTCAAAATCATGGCCAGGGATTGTGACCTAGTGATCGTCGTTGGCTCGCCCAACAGTTCCAACTCCAACCGCTTACGTGAGGTTGCCCAGAACCAGGGCGTAGAATCCTATATGGTGGACAATGCCAGTTATCTTGAGCCATCCTGGGTAATCGGCAAAAAGAAGATTGGCGTTTCTGCTGGCGCCTCGGCACCGGAAGTACTGGTGAAGGAAGTGATTGCAAAACTACAATCATTGAGTGGTGCAGAAGTGACTGAACTGCAAGGTGTAGTAGAAAACGTAGTATTCCAGCTACCTAGAAATCTGACTACAGCCTGATATCTATACATCACGCAAAATAAAAAGGGCGTTTTTAACGCCCTTTTTAATGCATGCTTACCTCAAACCATGATTATTCGGGTTAGCTATTTACCCAGGTTATCGACACTGAATGCAGTTTGTGGATTGATCGCTAATGTCAGCAACCCACCTGCAATTGCGATATAGAGCATGAACACTTCGGGCTGGACGGTACCAAGAACCACGGCCAGGAATATGGCAAATATCGCCAGTACATAAGCCACAAACTTTGTTTTAAAACCAACCAGCAATGCCACGCCGCCTACAAGCTGGATAAAGATGATGAGCGGGGCAAATATGCCCGGCAAGCCAAAATGCGCTAACAGCAATTGGTAATTTTCATATCCAGCAGGGTCACTGAAAATGGCAGATAACCTGATCAGTACCACACCCAGAAAAACCTGGGCTAACATCACACGTGCAGCTAAACCTAAAAACTTGTTCATAAATTTGCCTTCTGTTTAAAACGCAATAACAATGCACTGTTGATACACATGCAATATGCGATAGACCCGCAAAAGCAATGTGTACGAAAAAAGATAAAGACGCATCATGCCTGTAAGCGCCAGCCGCCGCAATAGTTGCTCACTGTAGGAGGAATTTATGAAACCCATTTTCACCATTTGTCTATTTACAGCTATTACATTAACTGCATGTTCACCACCGGATAAAACCCCAAAAATCGCAGAAAGCCAGCGTGAAGCATTGGATAAAGCAAAAGCGGTCGAGGCTACCGTAAATCAGCAGACAGATGAACAGAAAAAGCAATTGGAACAGCAAAGCGAATAATCCATGTTCAGTATTGTAGAAACCAGCTGGCAAAAAAATAGTACCGATTTATCGCAACTGCGTCGCGATGTGTTTATCCACGAACAGCAAGTGCCAGAGGCGCTGGAATGGGATGGCCTCGATGAATCTGCAGTACACCTGCTTGCATGGGATCTAGGTGCGCAGGCCATAGGTTGTGCGCGACTACTGCCTGATTACAGGCTAGGCCGCATGGCTGTGCTCCACGATTATCGCGGCCAGGGTGTAGGCATGGCCTTGATCCAGGCAGGGCTTGAATATGCAGTGCAGGCTAACTGGCCACAAATTTCAGTCTCCGCACAAACCCAGGCCATTGGCTTTTACCTCAAGGCTGGCTTTGTGCTCACAGGCACTGCTGAATACATGGATGCCGGAATACCACATCGCGATATGTGCATTTACCTGGATAATCTCTGAGGCTAGCTCATAACGCATGTCTATCAGCAATTAAGGCCAATTAGTTTGCTAGTAACAGGCGCAATCTATTAAAATTACACTATTCAAATTACACCTTGAAACTGCATCACCGCATTCACTATTCATTTGCTGCTAATCCAAATCTCTCAATCCTAATCTAAGGAAACACTATGTCAAAAATCGTTTTTAAAGCTGGCGAAGCCACCGTTTACTCCGAAGGCAAAGATGTTACTGCCGCCATGCCGGAAATTCTTATTGGATCTGTAGATGGCCCGGTTGGCGCTGCATTTGCCAACATGATGGCACAAACCAAAGGTCACACCGCCATGTTCGCCGTGCGTGACATCAACCAGCTGGTACGCCCAGCCACCATGATGGTGCCAAAAGTGACACTTAAGGACTCACTCAATATCGAACTGTTCGGTGGCGTGGTTCAGGCTGCAGTCGCGGATGGCATTCTGGATGCGGTGATTGAAGGCATCATCCCTAAAGATCAAGTAAATGATCTATGTATCGTCGCTTTATTATGGATTGATCCGGGCTGTGCCAAAGAAGCCAATCTGGACAAGGCAGATATGTACAAGAACAACTACGAAGCGATCAAGCTGGCGCTTAAACGTGCATTGAACGACGAGCCTAGCATTGATGAACTTATCGCAAATCGTCACAAGATCAAGCATTGTATGTGGGACGAAAGCTGGGGCGAGATCTAAATTCAGCTATAAATTGGTCTGAATGTCGTTGTAATTTCGTAAAGCAAAAGGGCAGTTTTTACTGCCCTTTTGCTTTGATAGCTTACGAGCTTAAACCCTAAATCAAATCTGGCTTAAACACATAAAACAGATTCGGCTCACTGACAATGTAGATTCGCTTATCAGGCCCAATCGCAATACCCTCAGCCTGCGGCACATTTCGCTTCAGCCCATGAAAGCCGCGCCATAAAGCCAGAGTACCAACCAGCTTTCCACTGCTATCAAGCTCGGTGATCATACGTGACTCATCACTGAGTAAAAACATGTGCCCGCTGGCATCATGATAGCTAATAGAGGACAGATCGCGCATCTGCTTCATTGCGGGTTGTATATGATTAAGATTTTCCACATGAAGATTCATCGCATTGCCAGTCGGGCTGTTAATCAACCCATGTATAGCAAGCACACGTTTAGGGTTACGCTCTTTTACGATCAACAATCTGTTATTTCGACTATCCCATGATGCGCCCTCAAAGCCTTTATTGCCTGCAGCATCAATACTCAAAGTCAGCTGTGGTGCATGCCGCGCATCAAAACGATCGACCCCATCCTCAAGATTTACCAGTATCAGTTTCTGGTCGCGCTCATTGACGACAATGTAAAGATTATCTTTAACATGACTAATACCCTCCATATCTTTAACACCATCAATCCAAACCTTGCGTAAAACCCGCCCGTCCAGACTCAACTCAATCAGCCATGGCTCACTATTGGATACGGTGAATAGGGTATTCGTCGCTTCGTTATAGGTAAGGCCAGAAATATCCTCTCCCACATCAAGAATGCGGACTCCTTCAAGCTCAACTTTATAATGATGCAAGGCAAAAGGTGCAGTTTTATTTTGGCTAGAGACTTCATGAGGCTGAAATACGTGCCATAAAACCGCCTCAAATTTGAAAAAATAAACAAGCATGCCTGATATAACCAGCAAAAAGAAAATACCCAATAGCGCTTTACGCTTTGGCAATGATGAAGACATTTACAATTCCTGAACAATAGAACTACGGTTTACTAATTTTGAAAAGCTATGCCTGAGACTGAATATTCTCAGCCTAGTTTTGACGGAGCATGATTTATGCCTGCTTCCGCGTAAATTAACGCGCGCTTAAATACTGACCATATTTTCTTTATTTAACCCCAACAAAATATTTCTCACTGGCGTCGGCAATGCCGCGCCTATTGCATCCCCTATCGGCAACCAGATCACATTGGGCGCATGTGCCTGCAAGGGGCGTTTTATCACTTGCAAGGGTTGGGGCGTGATTTCCAGCTTGAAGTGGGTAAACGCATGATTCACCAAGGGCAAGGGCTCATCAGCTTCAGTTTGCAAACCAAAGCGGCTGGTAGCGACTTCTACAGCTATCTCATGCATGCCGATTTCGGGCAGGCTCCACAAACCGCCCCAGATACCGCTAGGCGGGCGCTTCTCCAGCATCACTTCATTACCGCTTAGCAGTAACAGCATGGTGGTATGTTTTTGCGGGCTCACTTTGCGCGGTTTGGAATTTGGCAGTTCTTTCACTCGGTTTTGTGCATAGGCGCCACATGTGGCATTAAGCGGGCAAAACGCACATTTGGGATTGGACCTGGTGCATAGCGTTGCCCCCAAATCCATGAGGCCCTGGGTATAAGCCACCATGTCTTGCGCTGGTAGTAACTCTTCTGCCAGTGCCCATAGCTGTTTTTCCACTTTCGGCAAGCCGGGCCAGCCTTCTACGACAAAATGCCGTGCCAGCACGCGTTTTACATTGCCATCCAGTATGGTTTGCACTTGGTTAAAAGCGAACGAGGCAATCGCTGCGGCCGTGGAGCGGCCTATGCCCGATAGCTGCTGGATCGCTTCAAAGTCCTGCGGGAATTCGCCGCCATGTTCATCCACAATGGTTTGCGCGGCATTATGCAGGTTACGTGCGCGCGAGTAATAGCCCAGACCACTCCAGTATTGCAGCACTTCCTCTTGGCTGGCGTTAGCAAGGCTGGCAATATAAGGAAAGCGCTGCATGAAACGGGCATAGTAGCCAATAACGGCAGTGACCTGCGTCTGCTGCAACATGATTTCCGACACCCAGATTGCATACGGATCACGTGTGTTCTGCCACGGCAGGTCGTGACGGCCATGCACTTTTTGCCAGTCGATGAGGCGTGCTGAAAAGTCAGGCATGACCATACTAGACATACCGCTTTAACCAAGCCAATACTTCATCTGCATTTTTATCCGGAGGAAACACCGGGTAAAAATAATGCTGGATGACGCCATCATAGGCAATCAAGGTCACGCGTTTGTTGAGCCGCATATTTCCCGTTGTAAACGTTGGTAAAACCAGGGCATTGGTAAACGCAAAATCGACATCACTTAATAAGGGAAAAGGCAGATGCAGGCGGTTAGCGGCTTCCTGCTGATACTCTGTAGCCTGGGTGCTCAGGCCAAAAACTTGAGTGTTGAGCGCGCTTAATTCCTGATACTGATCGCGAAATGAGCAGCTCTGTGGCGTACAACCACGAGCGCCGGGAATAGCATCCCAGCCATCCGGTAGTGCCACATCGGGCCGGCCTGTCATGGGATAGCAATAAACCACCAGCCAGCCTTTAATAGCAGCAAGATCAACAGTACCACCTTGCGTTGAAGCCAGTGCATCTGCAGGCAATGTTGCACCTGGCAGGTGATTGCAGGCACCATCATCCTCGGGCACAGGCAGGTCTTGCGGTAAGGCTTGCAGATTGTGCATTCAGTGAGGAACTACAGGCCCAGCAGTTTGTTGAGCTTTTTCTTGACCTTGTCTTCTTTGGATTCTGGTTTTTGCTCTGGTACAGGAGTTGTCGGCGTGGCAGTAGCGCCAGAATCAGCAGGTGCTGCTTCTTTCTTTTTTCCACCCAGCAAGGATTTAAGTGCATCTTCCTTGTTGCCGCCTATCAGGTTTTTGACTGCTTCACCCTTAGTGCCACCTACGCCATCAAGCAGCTTCTTTTGCGCTAATGCTGTTGCGAGGCCTGCAAAATCGATTGCATATTCTGGCTTGGCGAATGTGCCAGTCAATTTGACCGGGATTGTCAGGCCATTCAGGTCATCCAGCCCTGCGCCGCCCTGGCCCTTGAGTGAAGCCACTACAGTGGGTTTAGCGGTGTAATTAAGCGTTTCGCTGGCGATATCGATATCGCCATTGCCGGTGATACGAAACAGCGGAGCTTTCATGCTGAGGTCTTCATTATGGGCTACGCCATTCTTGATATTGAAACTGGCGATCATCTCGCTGAAATCAGTTTTCTTGCTTTTGTCGCCCTCTACCTTGGTTTGCGACTTCAGCACATTCAGCTTGTCCTTTGCACCCCTGAGCGTACCTGCAATATCAATGCCCTTGACGGCACCATCAGCCAAGTTCACGGCTGCGGTACCACCCAGTGCCTTTTTTAGCGCACCCACCGTCGCTCCCTGTGTTGTGACATCCACATTCAGTGTGCCTTTACCGCTGAGCATATCGTTGTTGATGGCATCTACCAGCAGTGGGCCAATCGCGATATTGGTCATGCTCTGCTTGAAGGCGATGCTGGGAGTGCTGCGTGCATCCACCCTGAGTGAGCCGTTCATGGCGCCGTCGTAGAGATTGGCAGAAAAAGGCGCAAGCTGGGCCACGCCATCATCCGCCTGCAGCTTGATGCGCACGTTGGTGGATTTAACGTTGGCAAGTTTGAGCCAGCCTATACGTAACTCACCCTCGGCATTGATTTTCTTTAGTGCACTTAAATCAATGGGTGCATTGGGGTCAGCCTTGGTTGCTGGCTGGCTGGCGGGTTTAGCTTCTGTCTTGGTGATATAGCGATCTGCATCCAGCTTGTCGATATCCAAGTCAAAATGATAGATGGGCTTGGCAAAACGGCTGATACCGAAGCCACCCTTGATCTGCGTATCATCCAGCTTGACTGCAAACGGCTTGATATTGAGCTGCTCGCCATCGGCTTTGACTACCAGACTCAAGCCAGTCAGTCGATATTTGTCGTAGATAATACTGCCGATATTGACCGACCCTTGTAACAGCAAATCCTTGAGCGCTGAAAGGTCAGCAGGTTTATCCGCACCAGCCGCTGACCCGCTTGTGACTTTGGTCTCAGTATTGGCTTTAGGTGCGCCCAGCAGTTTGTTGAGGTCCAGTTGATCAGCATTCAGGTTGAACTTGATATTGGGCTTGCTGAAACTCGCTACCGCTACGTCACCCTTGAGCTTGGTAGTGTCGATAGCAAGATTGAAGTCACTGTTGACTTGCTCTTTCTTGACGTCCGCATACAGCTTGAGCGCGAAATCGCCCTTCATGGCACCATTGGGCAAAGCTGGGTCTTTCACATCCAGGCTGCCCGCCAGTTTGGGCAGGTCGAATATCAGCTGGTCGATATTGCCGCTGAATGGGGAGGAAAACTTGCCCTGGATATTATGCTCGCCCTGTTTAGCAGAAAATTCACCACTGATGCCGCTGCTTTGCACGGCTTTGGGTGAACCCTTAATATCCGCCAACACCAGTTCGGCTTTGATCACATCGCTGCCTTTTTCCTGGCTGAAAGTGAGCTTGGCTTCCTTGCCGCTTACTTCATCCTTTTGCACTACCAGCTTAGGCGCTGCCAGCTCGGCATTGATCTTGGCACCACTGAGGTTACCCGCCACTGCAAGCTTGAGGCTATCCACCAGCAACTCCATGTTCTCCGGCTTGGCATCTACATCTCCGGAGAGCTTGATCTCGGCTTTGCTCAGGGTAACCAGATCGCCTGTAATCAGAGCATCCAGGCCTTTGACAGCAAAATGCTTGTCTTCTGGATCCGCCATAAAATTACCCTTGATCTTGGCAGCTGCATTGACCTTGGGCTGGCTGGCAACCACGACAAAATCAGTCTCCAGGTCGAATGGCTCCTTCAATGCCACATGGCCAGTCTTGAGGTTGAATTTGCTCAGGCCATAACTGGCGCCTGCCATTTCATCCGTGAAATTGACTGCAGAGTTCGTCACATTGACGCCATCCACATCAAACTTGATCTGCTCGGACTCTTCTTCATCCTTGCTCATCAGGTCATCCAGGTTGGTCGTTCCATCTTTGTAACGCACGATATTGGCGGTCACGCCATCGACATAAATGGTATCGACCACTAACTGTTTTTTCAGCAATGGCAGCAGCGCAAGCGAAACCTTGGCGCTGTTGATTGCGGCAAATTGCTTGTCGCTATTGTGTTCAGAAAGGGAGACTTTACCCAGGTCGGCACCGATTTTGGGCCAGAATGCCAGCTTGATGTCACCATCGATATGCAGGGTGCGCTGTTTTTTCTCCTGCACCAGCTTTACCACCAGCGGTTTGTAATCGTTGGGGTTAAAAGTTGCTGCGACTACAGCCACTACGATCAGTACTAATAACAGTAAGCCACCAAGGCCAAACAGGGAGTATTTGATTAGTTTTTTCATATTGTTCTCGCCACGATTGAGAAGTGATTTTTATCAGTGCATATTAAAACAATTGGAGTTGCACTTTCTAAGTTCAGTTCACCTTTTGGTCTCTCCCTTTTGCAGGGAAAAGGAATGAATACTTAAGCGCCAAATCCAAAATGACTCATGGCACCAGCACCCAGATAATAGATGCCATAAAAGAACAGGCCAAAATAAACTGTGGTGAATATCAGCCAGAAAAAGGCAATAAATATCATCAGGCCATCCTGCTCTAGCTGGCCAAAACAGTAAAACAGAATCGCCAGACCCGGCAATATATTGTTCAAGGGCAGCACACCAAACGGTATCGCCATCAGCAGGCCAGCCGAGATCAATATAAAGCCACCGATCTTCTCACCGCTTTGCCCAGTAACCATGCCCAGATAGCGCGGTTTGGTAAATTTTTTGCAGAACTTGACGACTTTAATGAACACGGTGGTCAGCACCCGCCAGGTCTTCTCGCTCATGACCACCGCGCGGATTTTGTTTGGCAGTACTGGAGCGTCATGTCCACGCCACAACTGCCAGCCCAGCGTGGCAAATGTGATGCCACCCAGTACTGTCAGGGGGCCTAGCGGAATAGGCTGTAAAAACGGCAGTACCAGAATCAGCGCAATAATGGCGTAAGCTGCATGATCCAGGCTATCCATGGCCTCACCCAGCGTCAGCGGCTTGATCTTGGCTTGCTCCGCGAAACCGGTCAGGGTGGCGACGATAGCCTCATAACTGCTCATGCAGACGGCCAGAAATAAGCCAGCACCAGAATGCCGAATATGATGCGATAGTAGGCAAAGGCACGGAAATCGTTATGCGAAACGTAGCGAATCAGCACCCGCACCGCAATCAATGCGCTGACAAAAGCAGTCACGAAGCCTACGATAAATATGCCGATATCGTCTTTGGAAAGCAGGCTACCGCTCTTGGCAAGATCGAATACGGTCGCGGCAACCATCATCGGTACTGCCAGAAAAAAAGAAAACTCAGTGGCAGTTTTACGGCTCAGGCCAAATAACAGCCCGCCCATAATGGTCGCTCCGGAACGGGAAACGCCTGGAAAAAGCGCAAGGCACTGGGCAAAACCAACTTTGAGTGCGTGCTTCCAGTCCATTTCGTCTACGGTCTGGGTATCGGCAACCGGCAGATTTTTTTCAATCAGCAAAATGGCGAATCCACCCACTATCAAGGCAATGGCAACGGTGATGGGGGAAAACAGATACTCTTTGATGAGGTGGTGAAAAGCCAGGCCGAATATGGCTGCAGGCATAAAGGCAATCAGCAGGTTAATCACCAGCCGTTGCGAAGCTTGTTCTTTGGGCAAACTCACCAGCACATGGCTGAACTTGGCTCGATATTCCCAAACCACAGCAAGCACCGCGCCCAGCTGAATGACGATTTCGAATACCTTGCCGCGATCATCATTAAAATTAAGCAGGTCGCCCACAATAATCAAGTGGCCGGTACTGCTGACGGGGAGAAACTCTGTTGCACCTTCGACAATACCTAGAATGAATGCTTTAAGTAAGAGTATTAAATCCATGCGCAGGCTTCACTTTCCATTAGTCTTGAGTTTCATCAGTTTTAATACTCACAAAAGTGAATATGCATAAAAAAGGGGCTGATGCCCCGGATTTTGAGTTTTAATAGTTCTTGAAAATGCTGACTGCTTTCATCAGCAACTCAGAATTGCTTGTTGGCAACACACCTTCTGGCGAGAGTTGATCCACAATCTTGGGCAGATGTTCCGCGAGTTTCTTGCTAAGGTCTGCGCTACTGACATCAAACCTGGCTGACATTTCATCCAGCACGCATTCACCCAACACGGTCTGCACTTGCTTGGCGGTGAGCGACAGATTAGCACCTGTGCTTATCCAGGAATCGACCTGATCGCCCAAGCCCTGACGCCTGAATTTATCAAGGATGCCGTTGACCCCACCGTGACGGTTAAATAGATCCAGCGCCACCTTAACCATCGGGCCGCGCTCAGCGCCTGCCACACTGGTAATCATGGCACTCGCCATCGTATCGAATAATCCCATGCGCTTACCTCATTACCTTGCTGTTACAACTAACCATGTGCTTTAAAACTTTTCGCCCAGACGCAGGTAGCGCCATGAGCCCATAGGCAGGCGGCCCAGCGATACACTGCCGATACGCACCCTCTTAAGACCGACAACGTGCAAACCGACCAGTTCACACATACGGCGAATCTGGCGCTTGCGGCCTTCACGCAATACAAAGCGCAACTGGTCTTCATTCTGCCAGGAGACTTTGGCGGGCTTAAGGTTAACGCCATCTAATGACAAACCAAAGTTGAGCATTTTAAGCCCCGCTTCGGAAAGCGTACCCTCAACACGCACCAGGTATTCTTTTTCTATCGTGGAGTTTTCACCGATGAGTTGGCGCGCAACACGGCCATCCTGAGTAAACACTAACAAACCGGTAGAATCAATATCCAGGCGGCCTGCAGGCGCAAGACCTTGCAAGTGACCACGCTTGAATTTAGGCAGTGTAGTATCTCTATGCCCATCTTCGTGCCACTCATTATCAGGGTGCACTAACGTCACTGCAGGCAAGTAGCCATCCTCGGCCTGCCCGGAAACATAGCCGATAGGCTTGTTCATAATGATGGTCACAATTTCCGATTGATGCTGGTGCGCTTCCCTGCTGATTTCAATCACGGCATTCGGGTTGATGCGACTACCCAGGGTATCAATCACCACGCCATCCACCGTGACCCAGCCATTGCTGATGAACTCGTCGGCCTCGCGCCTGGAACACAGCCCCAACTCGGCCATGCGCTTGGATAAACGTGGCATGTCCGGCTGGCTGGCTTGTGGCGGGGCAGTAAACATGGGGTTGCTGGCGCGGTCTCGATTAAAGCTGCCCGGCTCGAAACCATCGCGAGTCTTGCCACCACGGCGTGGCGTATCGCGACCCGTATTATCACGACCAATATTCTCACGAGCTGCTGAATCACGAGGAGCCCGCTGGTATTCATCCCGCTTGAATTCGCCTTTTTGCAAAGTACGCTCGGCAGGTGCGCGGCTGTCTGGCGTGGCAGATTTATCCACATAAGCCTTGGGCTGGCGCGGCGTACCGTCATACTTATGGTTACGCTGAGAAGCGGGTGCAGGCACAGGCGTATCAGGCTCGGTGATTTGATTAGCATTTACCGGAGCATGCTGCTCCATACGCGGAGGTGATTTTACGGTTTCGGTTTTTGCGGAAGCAGTACGTGTACGCTTGGCCGGATCAGCACGGCGCACAGGCCCCTTGGATGCAGTTTTATCTTTAGCAGGCACATCGCCGCCAGATTTAAGTTTAAGCGTTGTCATGCCTCAAGTTTACCATATTGACCATTGAGCGATTAAGGCAATCTCGGCTTGATGTTGTAACAATGAGCTTACATTAATGCCAAAAACTCACCGTATAATTCAGCCTTCTAATCAATCATCCAAACAACCAAAAGGCTTCTCCATGTTTAAGTTCTTCGAGCACTTTTTAGAGACCATCATTTTCCGCAGTCGATGGCTGCTGGCACCCATGTATGTCGGGCTGGTAGGCGGGTTGGGCATATTGCTGGTCAAGTTTGTGCAGGAATTTATCCATATAGCCAACCATGTGCTGGAAGCTCAAGAACAGGAAGTCGTGTTGTCACTACTCGCGCTGGTCGATATCACGCTAGTGGCCAACCTGCTGATTATGGTGATCTTCAGTGGCTATGAAAATTTCGTCTCCAAGATCGACGTGGCCGATAGCGAAGACCGCCCGGAATGGATGGGCAAGGTCGATTACTCAGGCCTTAAACTCAAGTTGATAGGCTCTATCGTCGCCATTTCGGCTATCGACTTACTCAAGGCATTTGTACATCAAAGCTCAGGCGGTGTGCATCTGGGTAACGAGCAGATGGCCTGGATGGTCGGTATCCACATTACCTTCATCGTCACCGGCCTGCTGTTCGCCATCATGGATCACATTGCGGAGAAAGATAAGCACCACTAGATTTACTGGAATAAAAAAAAGGCTGAAATAATCAGCCTTTTTTATTGTGCTAAAGCATCAAGCTTTATTACATTTTTTGATATACCTCTGAGCCTTTTTTAACAAACTCAATAGCCTTTTCCTGCATGCCTTTAACTAGTGCCTCTTGCTCGTTGATACCTTGTTCAGCCGCATAGTCACGTACATCCTGCGAAATTTTCATCGAGCAGAAATGCGGTCCGCACATGGAACAGAAGTGAGCCTGTTTGGCGCCTTCTTGCGGTAATGTTTCGTCATGGAATTCCTTGGCTTTTTCCGGATCGAGGCCGAGATTGAACTGGTCTTCCCAACGGAATTCGAAACGTGCTTTTGATAGCGCATTGTCGCGGATTTGAGCACCGGGATGGCCTTTGGCCAAATCAGCAGCGTGAGCGGCGATCTTGTAGGTAATAATGCCAACGCGCACGTCTTCCTTATCCGGCAGGCCCAAATGTTCTTTTGGTGTCACGTAACAGAGCATGGCACAGCCGTACCAACCGATCATGGCAGCACCGATACCGCTGGTGATGTGGTCATAGCCAGGCGCGATGTCCGTGGTTAAAGGCCCAAGTGTGTAGAAAGGGGCTTCGCCACAGTGTTCCAGTTGCAACTCCATGTTTTCCTTGATCAGGTGCATGGGCACGTGGCCAGGACCTTCAATCATGCACTGCACATCATGCTTCCATGCGATTTGTGTCAACTCACCCAGCGTTTTCAGCTCGGCAAATTGCGCTTCGTCGTTGGCATCGTAGATAGAACCAGGACGCAGGCCATCGCCAAGACTGAATGACACGTCGTATGCCTTCATGATCTCGCAGATATCTTCAAAATGCTCGTAAAGAAATGACTCTTTATGATGCGCCAAGCACCATTTGGCCATAATCGAACCGCCGCGTGACACGATACCGGTCATGCGCTTGGCAGTCATCGGGATGTAAGCCAGGCGAACGCCAGCGTGAATCGTAAAGTAATCCACGCCCTGCTCGGCCTGCTCTATCAGCGTGTCGCGGAAAATTTCCCAGGTCAGGTCTTCGGCCTTGCCATTTACTTTTTCCAGCGCCTGATAAATCGGCACGGTGCCAATTGGCACTGGTGAGTTGCGGATTATCCACTCACGTGTTTCGTGGATATTTTTACCGGTAGACAAGTCCATCACGGTATCGCCACCCCAACGTGTGCCCCACACCATTTTCTCAACTTCTTCTGTAATGGAAGAACCCAGTGCAGAGTTGCCAATATTGGCGTTGATCTTCACCAGGAAATTACGACCGATGATCATCGGCTCGATTTCCGGGTGGTTAATGTTCAGGGGGATAATCGCACGGCCCAGCGCCACTTCGCTACGCACGAATTCAGGCGTAATGACTTTAGGAATGCTGGCGCCGAAATCCTGGCCTTTATGCTGTGTTTGCAGCAATTCGCTCATATTCTCGCGGCGCTGGTTCTCGCGGATGGCGATGTATTCCATCTCCGGCGTAATGATGCCTTTACGTGCGTAATGCATCTGGCTGACATTCATGCCGGGCTTGGCGCGACGTGGCTGGCGTGTCAGGTTGAAACGCATGGCCATCAGGGCCGGGTCGGTCTTACGTTGTTGGCCGAATTCCGAGCTTGGACCATCCAGTTGCTCGGTGTCGTTGCGCTCTTCGATCCATTTGGCGCGCATGGCAGGCAAGCCATTGCGGATATCGATGCTTACTTCTGGGTCGGTGTAAGGGCCGGAAGTGTCATAAACCACGACAGGCGGATTCTTTTCGTCTTTGCCGGCGCCGAACATGGAAGGCGTATCCGACAGCGAAATTTCACGGAATGGCACGCGGATATCAGGGCGTGAGCCTTCGATGTAGATCTTGCGGGATTTAGCAAATGGCTCGACAGTACCCGGGTCAATCTGGGCGGTTTCATTATCGAATTTGGCATGGAGATTTTTATCGATGGTATTCATGGTGCTCCTTGGAGGCAAAAACGTAAGGAGCATCATGCTTCTCCTTACTGGTTGACTGTTTTAATCAATGTAGGGAAGCGGTGAATCTGCTTCCCTACGGCGGCATTACCCGCATCAGGTTCAAAGGGTGTATCTCACTATTGTTGACATGTATTCCTGTCAAAATAGACCCCTAGCAATAGCCTCGAAATTACGCGAAAGTGGCCATAAAAGCAAGCGCTTATACTGCGGGCTTGGGTCTTATTCGCTGAACCCGCTTACTCATAAGATTGGATTATCGGCTCAAGATTTAGCTAATGATTGACGTTATAGCTTATATAAAGCATGCAATGTGGCATGGAAAATTGAAGTGTTTACAGTTGTTAACACTTCAAATAAACACCATGAATACAATACGGTATATACTTATTTGAAATTTATAATAAAGCGATATCATGATTTTACTGGCTATATATTACGTATTTTCTATCACGATACTGATTCTGCATTTCACGGGGCATCTGGAAGCTTGGGGAATGGAGTGGCTAGTGCTGGTACTTGCCGCGACGGTGTTCCCAGCTGTACTTTACCTTTAAATATCTATAAAGCTATATTTGTGAGTAACTTATAGCTTTTTCTCTGTAGCCTTCATGCCAAGCTCTACATCCTGCTTGCGGCCTGCATCAGCATCTTCCCGGCCAGCACGAGCTGGCGCAGCCAGTGCCTTTTTGTAGTATTCCATCGCCTTGGCATATTCACCCTGCTCACTTAAGAAGTCCGCGTAGAAGTAATTCGGGTCTATACCTGTCGGGTTAATCTGCAGCGCCTTTTCCAGGTAGGTGCGCGCTTTTTTCTTGTCACCAAAACCAATTGGCCAGCCCGGCACCTTGTAGTGCAGTGAGCCCAGCGTGGTGTAGGCCGAGCCCTGCAAGGCCAGCGGATTGATCTTCTCGGAAGCCAGCAACAGATCGCGCGCTTTTTCTGCAATCTTCAGAGCGCCTATGCCGCCTTTGGCCTTGGCATAGCTACTCAGGATAATAGCCTCCCATATCATGGGCTCTGGCGCGCCAGCATGGTTAGCGCTCACTTTACTGGCAGCATCAGCCAAGTTTTTGAATGCATCCTCCTGTGCATCTTTGGGAGTTTGGTAGTTAGCCTTGGCCCAATCATGCTGCAGAGTAGCAATTTCGGCATCGAGTTTTTCGTCTGCCATCACTGGCGCGTTCAATAGACCAGCCATCCCTAACGTAATAACTGCAAACAATAATGTGATTCTCTTCATGAAAAACTCCTCAAAACTGGTTTATCAAACTTTTGTGTCAATTATTTATTTCTGATGGCATACGGCCTGGCAAAACTCGCCTGTTTTTTCAGGCCGATGTTCACAGCTTTAGGCAAAAAGCCATTGAGCCAGGCAAAGAATGATTCGGGCTGGCCAATATAATGTTCGTGCTTCTTTTGCTCAATCGCGCGCACGATCTGTGCTGCTACATGCTCCGGCTCGTCCATAGCAACATTTCCATCACTGAGCATGCGTGTGGTTGCCAGATCATTCAACGCAGTCTTTACTGCGCGCGGTGCGATGTAGGTGACCTTGATATCCGTTTCGACCAGCTCGCGGCGCAATGCCTGCGAAAACCCCCTGAGCGCAAATTTGCTGGCACAGTAGGTAGCGTAGTGTGGAAAACCAATGGAGCCGAAGATGGAACCGATATTGACTATGTGCCCACTATTGCTTGCAATAAAACCGGGTAAAACTGCACGCGCCAGCTGGATGGGCGCAGTGACATTGATTTGCAGCATCTGGGCGATGCGTTCTGGTGGCTGCTCTTCGAACAGGATGAAATCCATCACCCCGGCATTATTGATAAGGACATCTACGCTACCTAAATGCTGAATTGCAGCACCCACAATACCTTGTGCGGCATGTGCATGCTCCAGGTTAGCGACAATTTCCACTGCCTTGCCACCTGCCCGCGTAATTTCTGCTGCGAGCTGCTGCAAGCTTTCGGCACTTGAACCAACCAGGGCAAGATTTGCGCCTTTGGCCGCCAGCTGCAATGCAATGTAGCGACCTATGCCGCCAGTTGCCCCTGTCAGCAGGATATTCTTGTTTTTGAGATTCATGCTGCAACCGCTTCTGCATTTGCAGTCAGGAATTGTTCACCCAGTTCACGGAAAATATCGCCATATAATTTATAAAAGTTCTTAGCGCTTTGGATAAGCAGGGCGCGGTCTTTCTGGCTATCAATCCGGTTTACCAGCCCTTCATAGAATTCGGTGTGGCCAACATCAAGCGCGCCATGCGAGGTCAGGTAGGTAAAGGCGTTACTACCCAGTTGCAGGCTATCCTTAATGGCCTGACCAGCCTGCGTTGCCAGGGCGGTACTTGTGCCTTCCAGCACCAGCACCATACCGAAAAAACCTACCGGGTTAACGCGGTTGATCATGTCATAGGCATAAGCCACCATGAGCTCGGTAGCAAAACCAGGCTTGCCATGGCGCACATTTTCGCTATCTGCGCCACAGGCTGCGATATCACTGAGTATCCACTCCTGATGACCCAGTTCTTCTTCGATATATTCGGCCACGGCTTCACGCAGCCATTCGTAGCTTTCAGGCAGGCGTGAACCACACAACATCAACAAAGGCACTGTGTGCTTCACATGGTGATACGCTTCGGTCAGGAATGCCAAATAAGCATCATGGCTGACTTGCCCGGCGGCACCGGCACGTATCAGTGGCAGGCTGAACAATGCCTGGCGTTCTGTTTCTGTAGCTTTCAGTAACTCATCATAAAACGGCATCTAATTTTTCCTCGTACATACTATTTATCCTGTTTGCATACTGCTGCCAGATGACTTCGCGCTTGAGTCGTCCATTAGCTGTCAACTGGCCGTTCTGCGGCGAAAATATAGACTCAGCGAATATCCAACTGGTGACACGTGCATAATCCGGCAAATCTGCGTTGACTTGCGCTATTGCCTCCTCAATTTCTTCTAATTGCGCAATATTGCCTTGCGCATCCCTGACAGGCACGATAACTGCGGTGTTCCATGGGCGCGCTTCGCCGAAAACTGCTGCCTGAGCGATGAGTGGCGACAAGTTGAGCTCACGCTCTACCCATTCTGGCGCGACGTTGCGGCCAAACGAGGTAATAAACATGTTCTTCTTCCGACCAGTGATATACAGGTAGCCATCTGCATCGAGATGCCCTATATCACCCGTGGCGTAATATTTTTGGGCTCCTACTTCTTTATCGTTGCTATAGCCCAGCAGGCAGGCGCCTGCCACCAGAATCTCACCATCAGCCGCCAACTGCAGGCGCACATGTGGCAACGGTTTACCGACACTACCAGTACGCTGGGCATCTACCGTATTAAGCGATACCACTGAAGCACATTCTGACAACCCATAACCTTCATACACAGGCAAACCAAGCAGAGCAGCACGCTGCAATAAACGTGGCGAAACAGATGCGCCACCAACGGCAATAAAGCGCAGATTTTCTGGTTTAGCCACACCGGCTTCCACCGCGCTGATCAGTGCTTGAAGCAACTCCGGCGTAAGTAAGGTAGTAGTTGCCTGTGATTTATGCAGTGCGGCCATCATTTTGCTGATATTAAGGCCGCTGGCACCAGTTAAGCCGACCTCTGCCGCGGGCAGCAGGACGGAAGTGGCACCAGCCAGCAGTGGCACATACAGCCCGGCAATATTTTCCAGTAGGGTAGACAAGGGTAAGATACTGAGATGCCGGTCTGCTGATGTGGCATGAGTTGCCTGCTTGAGTGATACCGCCACTTGCTGCATGGCATGCACATCCAGGCAAACACCTTTTGGGTTGCCGGTAGTACCGGAGGTATAAGTAATTTTTGCCGTATTTGCAGGCAGCCTATTGGCTTGAGATTCCTTTAATATGAATTGTGCCACCAGCTTGCCAGCCAGCTGAAAATGCGTTTTTTCCAGCACCTCTTTGCCATGTGCCATCAGCAACTGGTCAATCAGAATAGGCTGGTCACTTATAATCACGCTGATTCCGCCATCTTCTATGGCATGAATGATTTGGGCCGGAGAAAAAAAGTAGGGCAAGGGAATAGTGGTAAGTCCGAGCTCTAGCGCTGTCAGATCCAGCACTGCCCAGGCCGGATCATTATCCATGGCGATACCGATAACACAATCACTGGTCACTGTAGCCGCGAGCTTTAGGGTTAGCTGCCCAATTTCCCCTTCTAGCGCGGCGTAGCTCAAACTATTATGCGCACCCTGCAAGGCAAGACTATCCGGCGCCGTCAGTGCAAATTGACGAATAGCATCAGTGATTAAATTATTAGCCATAGTCTTATTAATATTGAAATTTACATCCGACAATCAGAAGCGCTCTTTACGGCGTGCTGCCATCACTTGCGGCTGTTCATCATAATAGCGACCCCAGTCAGCACGGTCGTGCTCGGGCAATGCGTCGAGTTTTGCTTGAGCCAGTATCTCCAGCGGAAAATTAAGTTTGCTCATGGAGTTGCGCAATGTGGGGTTACCGGTAAAGACTGCCCACTGTTTTGCTGTGCTATGCAGATACAGGCTAACACTAGCTAGCAGGCTGCGGATACTCGAGCGCTGGGCTACAGCAAGATTGCCGATTTCAACAATATCGCGGCGTGCCACTGGCTCACCTACATTGCGCGATAGTGTTGCCTCCACTGGTTCATCCAGATAAGTCTCCAGAAACAACTGATTATCTTCGGCATGACGCAAGCCGCACACGGCCAGTAGCTGGCCTTGCTGATCACGCAGACTCATGAGCTGTGGCATGAAATGCTTGATATCTGCAGCGTGAACTCGCTTGAAAACATGGCTGATAAATGCCTCAAGTTCTTCACGATCCGCCGCATCAGGGCCGGATAAAGCGGTGACAATCTGCTGCTCAGCATGGATATGGATGGTCGCTTCGCGGCGAAGTATGCGCAAGCCTGGGTTTGGTTCCGCTAAAGCCAGCAAACCTGACTGAGGGAAACTTGTTTGACTCGCTTCTGATTGGTTCACCAGCAACATGACAGCACTCCATAAAGAATGCTTAATCATTTGCAATGGTTATGCCATCCCACTCCGAATTGGCAAATAACTGGGATTTTAGCTAGGAAAGTAAATCTTTGGCATTAAAAATACATAGTTAAATCATCACCTTGAATGACAACTTAATGAGCAGTCAATGAAAGGCGGATTGATATCAACGTATGGATTAAATACTAGACGGGCATGGCTAAAATCTTTTTTCATACAAAATTTGCAGGGTTATGTTAAAGCCGGCATAACGATTATGCATAATTTGTAATTACTGGCCGAGGCAATCCTTACCTGCGACTGGGGCACTTGCTATCCCAGATTCATCCAGCCAGAGCACGACTTTTACACGAGCATCGACCTTGCAAGCATCCACATAGCCTATAGCCCCTGGCGTTTCCTCTACAAACCGCAACATCGCTTCCTGAGAAGCTACTACGTGTGGCGGCGATGTACCCTGGTAGTACAAACCGTTCCAGTACTCAGTCTGAGTTTCGGGCAGGCTACCCAGAACCGCTTGCGAAAAGGCTTTGCGCAAGGGGTGATCGGTCGGTAAGTTCAGTGGCAACATCCGCTTGCCATCAGCCCAGTACAGTTTTTTTCGCCAGTAAATCAACGAAGCTTCTGTAACACTAAGTGAGCGCACCGCCTGATTGCGCGCCACAATCACAGCCAGTACAGCAGGCTCATTCGTGCCAGTCCCCGCGGTTGTGCACAAGGGCATCAGCAGGCTAACGAGCACGGAAAAATAGAGTAGAGCGCGCATCAGAATCGGTTATTCATCAAAACAAGATAGCGAAGGAAGACAGGAAACCTTTTGGGGAATCCGGCCGCTCTTCATCGCCGCCCGCATACTCAAATTTCAATATACGATTGGGTGTCATGCGCCATGCCGCACCTATTAGCCATCTGTCTGCAGAGCCTTCGGCAGGGCGCTTAAAGCCTTCCAGTCTGGCTATCGCAAACCAGCCAACGCCGGGCCCATGGTCACCGATAGGCGCTACACCCTGTATATAAGCGCCATTACCGCCGCCATCGTTATTGCTGTAGAAACGCTGGAACGCCTCACCGCTGAGCTCCCAGCCATTATGTTTAATGAGCATATCCAGGCCGACCATGCGAAAACGTTCACTGATCGGGGTTTTCTCAGTGAACTCCAGCAACGACAGGCCTAAATTCACTTTGCCAGAAAGCACGAAACGCGCGCCACGTGTATCGCGAAACTGGATCTCATCGGAATCATGATCCTGATCCTGCAAGGCCTCTGCGAACACGGTGTATTCAAACGCTTTGTCGCCAAGTGGAGCCGCGCCATACAGCATTGCCCCATTTACCGAGATGGGGAAAAGCCTGCTAGTCGCCAGGGGTCTTGTGGATGTCCATACCAGCGGTGCTGCATGCAACAGGTTCCAGCGTCCGGCAGGAGTCAGGAAGCGCCCTGCTCGCACATTGACCTTGTCTGACAGGTTGTAATCAAGATACAAGCGCTCAAGATCGAACTTGGAACCCCTGTCGCCAAATTTATCGCGGGAATCCCATGTCACGGGGTTTTCCAGCTCGAATTCGCCAAAGAAACGGAAGCGGCTATCACCTTCCCAACGCAGGATCAGACTCACTTCATTGAGCGCTGCATCTGTACGGCCACCGGGATGGATATTGAAGCCGGCACTGGAATACCCCCCCACATTGAATCCATCAATGAATGTGGGTTGGGTATAAATGGTAGACGCCACAGGCTCGGCCATGGCAGCAGGAAACATCTCGCCTGGCTTGGCACTTGGCTGTGATATTGGATCTGCAGCTGCTGGCTTGCAGATACCAAAGGTGGCGACTACACTGATTAAAGTAAGCAGGCGTAGAACTTGCATAGCTTCTCCATTTGTTACCTACCAACTAAAAAATATAATCGACATCATGCCGGCATTCTCGCACTGAAACCCATGTTACGAAAAGCGCTTCCTATTCGCGTCATCCTGTTGTCAGCATTTTTACTGGCAGGGCTGCTGCCAACTATCCTGATTGCAAGCCTGGCTTACTCAGAGGCACGCAGTGCGCTCAAAGTCGAGATTGAACATGACATGCAGACCCGCGCCAACGCCACTGCTGGCGAAGTAGATCGTATGATGTTCGAGCGCCTGCAGAATGTTGCCTCATGGAGCCAGCTGGAAATCATGCAGGACGTGCGCATAGAGGACGTAGACAAGCGCCTGTCCAAATTCTTGGCAGAGCTTAAATCCAGCTATCAGGATGTTTATACCGAGCTTTATGTGCTGGATACGCATGGCACTGTCATTGCATCCAGCGACCCGCTGCAGATCGGCAAACTGCGTGAAAAACTAGAGCCATGGCTTACTACGCAGCTGTCGCAAAGCATCATCAATATTGCGAAGCTGCATCAGCAGCAGCTCCCGATCTCCACCAGCATCGTCAACGTGATTGATGGCGAAAACATAGGCACGCTGATTGCAGTATTTGACTGGAAACAGATCACCCACATACTCGAAAACTCCATTTCCGGTCGTAGCAGTGCCGCTCTATTCGATGAAAACAATCAGATGCTTGCCATCACCGCCACATGGCCAGAAGCGCATGGTTCAAAAAATATCATGGCCGAAGCTAAAACCAGTGGTTACCAGACCTTCACTGGTTTTGCCTGGAGTATACACACAGCTAAACATCGCACAGAAGCCTTTGCGCCCATACACCGCATGACCAATATTTTTATTGGCCTGCTGCTCGCAAGCATCGTGCTGGCCACCATCATTGCCATTCCCGTGGCGAAATCCATTACCGGTCCACTGGCACGACTGACTGCATTCGCCAGCAATTTCATCCGCGCGCCTAGCCATGTGCCGCCGCCAGCGGGTGGGCCAGCCGAAATTGACAGCATGTCGCAGGCATTCGGCAAGATGATCAGCGATCTTGAGCGCTCCAAGGAAAACCTCACGCGTGCAGCAAAACTGGCGGTGGTAGGCGAAATGGCCGCAGCCATGAGTCACGAGGTGCGCACGCCACTGGGGATATTGCGCTCATCAGCCCAGCTACTATTACGTGAGCCCAAGCTAAGCGATGAGGGCCGCGAGGTATGCGGTTTTATCATCAGCGAGACCGAGCGCCTCAATCGACTGGTCAGTACCCTGATTGATTCAGCGCGCCCGCGTGCGCCGGAGTTTTCTCCTGTCGACATCAGCGAGCTGGCTAGACATACCATTGCCATGCTGAGCATGCAGGCGCAGAAAAAGAATATCAGCCTGAAATGTGAGGACTCTGCGTCAGCTGGCACTAAAACAGTGATCGCCAGCTGCGATGCCGAGCAGATCACCCAGGTACTGCTCAATCTGCTGCTGAATGCGATTCAGGTATTACCGGAGGGCGGGCATATCCTTATCTCAACCAGGAATGTTGCGGACTATGTGTTGCTGACTGTGGCGGATGACGGCCCAGGCGTGCCAGAAGACCAGCGTAAGCAAATTTTCGACCCTTTCTTTACCCAGCGCGCAGGTGGTATAGGTCTTGGGCTGGCGGTTGTCAGGCAAATCGTTTTGGCACATCATGGTGAGATCAGCGTGCATGAAAGCGCCATGCACGGCGCAGAATTCCGCCTGAAATTGCCTGTTTCTGCAACGCTAGACTCACTACAATAAGTCAATCTAATGAGCCAAATAAAACGTATCCTCGCTGTTGATGACGAACCCAGTATGCGCCGCCTGTTGGAGATCAGCCTCAAGCAGGCAGGCTACCAGCCAGTACTGGCGCAAGATGGCTACGAGGCCATCGCTATTTTGCGTCAAGGCGGTGCCGACCTGGTAGTCAGCGACCTGCATATGCCGGGCATGGATGGCCTGCGACTGCTGGAAACCATGAACAAGGAAAACATCGAGATCCCAGTGATTATCGTCACGGCACAGGGTGAGATTGCAACTGCAGTGCAAGCCATGAAACTAGGCGCCTCTGACTATATCCTGCGGCCTTTTGACCTGGAAACCCTCGAAATCGCCATTACCCGCGCACTTTCAGTGACACGACTAAAGATAGAAAACCAGTTCTTGCGTGAGGAAGCTGCGCCAGACAGCAGTGACCTGCTAGGCAATAGCCCATCCATGCAAAAACTGAAGCTCGCTATCAGCCAGGTAGCTCCGGAAAAAGCCACTGCACTCATCATCGGCGAAACGGGTACCGGCAAGGAGCTGGTCGCCCACGCTATCCATCAGCAGTCACCACGCAAGAATGCGCTATTCGTGGCAGTGAACTGTGCAGCCATTCCCTCCGAGATGCTCGAATCCGAGCTATTCGGCCATGAACGCGGTGCCTTTACCGGCGCCATGAAAGAGCGTATCGGCAAATTTGAGCTGGCTGATAGTGGAACATTGTTTCTGGATGAAGTGACTGAAATGCCGATCTCGCTGCAGGCCAAGCTGCTGCGCGCCTTGCAGGAAGGTGTGATAGAGCGCCTGGGCAGCAACCGCCCACTGTCCGTGGATATACGTGTAATTGCCGCTACCAATCGTGACCCGTTGCAAGCGATTAAAGACGGGAAATTACGTGAAGATTTGTACTATCGACTCAATGTATTCCGCCTGGATCTGCCACCATTACGCGAACGTGGCAGCGATATTGCATTGCTTGCCGCGCACTTCCTCAAGCGCCGCAACCTCACGCTGACAGACGCCGCCATGCTCGCCCTGCAAAGCTACCCCTGGCCCGGCAATGTGCGTGAACTGGAAAATGTGCTGGAGCGCGCCGCCATAGTCTGTGGCGGGCAAGCCATCAGCCCGCAACACCTGCCTGCTGATATGCTCACGCATACCGGCTTACCTAAAGCTGGGCTGCCCCAGGCTGCCGCAACAACGACCCCGCTTCAACAGCCACAATCGGGCGAAGCCACAGTGAATGTACTATCCATGCCACATGCAGTCGAGACCCTGGAAAAACAGCTGATAGACGCTGCACTTGCACAATGCAACGGCAATAAGAGCAAAGCTGCCAAACTGCTGGAAATCAGCGAACGCTCGCTATGGTACAAACTGACTGAATACAAACTGAAGTAAACCTGAGCAATACTGCTGCAAAGATTTTCACTGTTTCTGAATTAAATCTTTGAGTAGTTGCAGTTGTTCTTTCTGTATCGACAACAGTTCGCCCCACTGGCCTTCCCTCAATAAGTCGACTTTTTCATGTAGCAGCATGATTTCGAGTTCGGCTTTTAGGTTAACTTCGTAATCATGCTCGACATTCAGCCTGTCTTTTTCTGCCTGCCGATTCTGTGACATGAGGATAATCGGTGCTTGGATGGATGCCAGCATCGACAGAAACAGGTTAAGTAAAATATAAGGATAGGGGTCGAAAGCTTTATTGTAATTGACGAGAATGAACGAGTTAAGCGCCACCCACACCACCAGAACTGCGGCGAAAAGCATGATGAACATCCACGAGCCGCCGAAGGAAGCTACCGCATCAGCTGCACGCTGGCCAAAGGTCGTGGTTGCATCAAAGTCTTTTGCAGTGTTTCTTGCAATATGAGTTTTGCCGGAAATATGGCGAGTCACCTTTTTCCTCAACTCGTCCAGGGATTCATAAGGTACACCAAACAGTTTTTGTGCAAAATCATCGTGCTTTTTCATCGTATTTTTCCTGACTGTGCTGGTTTACCAAACCGGACCTGATTGTCAGGAAGGCTTTTCTGACTGGTGGTGATGTGCCCATACTGCGGCTTCCAGTCGGCTGGTAAGGTGCAGTTTGCGCAATACGTTTTTGATATGTACTTTCACCGTAGTGACGGTAATGCCGAGCTTATTGGAGATAGTCTTGTTGTTCATACCTTCGGTGATGCAAGCCAGCACTTCACGTTCGCGGTCAGTCAGGGTATCAGCCTGGGCAGTCTTGACGCTGACCGGGTTAATCAGCGCGTTTTTCAATATCTCGGTCAGGCGATCCTGCACCACTGTCATGCCCTGCACGACTTTCTTCAGCTGGGCGCACAGCTCTTCCGGCTCCATGTCTTTCAGCAGGTAGCCATCCGCGCCTTCGCGTAAGGCGAGCAGTAGATCATCCTCGTCATCCGACACTGTGAGCATGACGCAACGGCACTGTGGATGTGCCAGCTTGAGCTGGGACAGCGTCTCGATACCATCCATGCCCTTCATGTTGAGGTCGAGCAGCACCAGGTCAGGCAAGGCCTGCGCCACCACCTGCATGGCCTCCAGCCCCGAACTGGCTTCGCCCACCACCTTGAAAGCAGGATCGCTGCTAATCAGCTGGCCCAGCCCTTTGCGAAAGAGGGCATGGTCATCAACAAGGACGATAGTGATGGGTGGGGTTGTATTCATATTATTTTCAGGTCAGTTTAGGTCTAAATATCAATCTTACACGCGTCCCACCGGAACGTCGGGGCATCACGTCCAGCGCACCGCCCAGGCTGGTAGCGCGCTCTTTAATCATGGTCACTCCATAATGCTGCCCATCACTGGCGCTATGGTCAAACAGCCCGACACCATCGTCGTCTATCATCACCATGACCTCGCCATTGGACTGTAGCACCAGCGACACCTCTGCATGCTTGGCATCGGCATGGCGGATCACATTGGAAAGCGCTTCACGGATGATATGCAGCACATGGAGTTGCTCGTTAACGGTGAAGCTGAAGTTACCAAGCCTGTTATCCAGGCCGATGGAGAGGCTTGATCTCAGCGAAAACTCTTCGATCGCTTCTTTCACCGCAGCATCCAGACCGCGCGTGCTGATCTGTACCCGGAAGGTAGCGAGCAACTCCCTTAATTCACGGTAGGCTTCATTAAGACCAAGACGCAGGTTCTGGATAATTTCAAGATGATTATTATCGGCGGTATCGGGTGTCGCTCCCGTATTGTTAAACCGGGCTAGCTGTATTTTCATGTAAGAAAATGTCTGCGCCAGTGAGTCGTGCAACTCGCGGGCAATGGCGGCACGCTCTTCCAGCAAGGCGACACGGCGACCCTCCTGCTCGCGGGTTTGCACCGACAAGGCCGAAGCCAGCAGTTTGGCAGTGATCTCAGCCAACTGGATTTCAGTGTCTTCAAAGTAGTGGCTCTCTGCGGTTTCCACCACTAGCACGCCCAGCATTTCCGCTTCGACGATCAGCGGCACACTCATGCAACGCCAGGATTGCTGCCCGTTTTCAGTTGGCAGAACTGCCATCGCCAGCGCAGTGCCGCCCTGATAGAGCGCTGCTGTCGGGTAGCCGGTGGGGATGTGCCTGGTGAAAATCGGCTCGCCATCCAGCCCCAGCGTGGTGTTCTTGTACAGTAGCAAACCCACATTATTGGCCGCCAGCGTTTTTCCCAGGCTATGCAGTATATTGCGGAGCTTTTTTTCGGTGAGTTCAGATTCGGTAAAGACTGTAATCAGCATGCCAAAAAAATCATGGGCCAGCATCAGGCGAGAAATGCGCTCGGCGCTGGTCTTGTTGAGCCAGTTCAGCTCTGCCCTAGCGCCTTCCAGCAGAATCGCCTTCCTGGTGACCAGCTCTTCTATCCGGTCAATTTCATCACCATCCATATCATCCGCACTGGCATGCAGCTCGCTGCTAATGGATTCATTGGGAAACGCAGTGAGTATACGGGTCACACGAATAACCAGGAATTTCCTGGCCTCTATCAGTACAGCAGCCACTATCCAGAACAGCAGGATCACCCCAGCCAGTTGCAGCAGAAGAATGGCGGACTGCTTGCTTTTGATATCCTGGATCATGGCAGCGATATCTTGTGGGGCTTGATTTTCTGACCCTGGATTGACTGCGTCAGCACCGGAGACCGTGGCTGCCTGTTGTAAGGGAAGATCATCCAGACTATTCGTCACATAATCATATAAAAATAGCGAGCCTGCGAACATCATGACGACCGTCACCAGCATGCATGCCAGCGCAATATGCAAGCGCATATACAGCCTGTGCCTGGCACTGAACTGCTTGATGGATGACCACAACCTTCCCACGCATACTCCCTTAAAATAAAATCTGGTGACTACCCGATTATCGCTACAATTCTCAACAGAACAGGCTTTTACGACAATTAATGTTGTACTGCCATAGATACTGCCTGAACACTAACCCTCTAAGGTACAGCAATGAGTTTAACCATTTTTTCTACACTGGTGCTAAGCCTGATATTCGTCATTGTGCTTTCTACCTGGCAAGTCGGCCATGGCAGCGTGCTGTCACAGCTCGCCATGCTGGGCGCACTGGTGATGATGCTGCTATCTTTCTCTTTATTGATACTCAGAAAGTCGCTGTTTTCCACTACGCAAAAAACCAGCGCCAGCCCTTCGGTGTTTGATGGCGCAATATGGAGCACCCAGATCTCCGCCGGATTATCGACGCCTGCTGCAGTGATCCGTGGCTATATAGTAGGCTTTGCCAACCGCCCATTCCTGGAGGAGCTAGGCATGCCCAATATGGCAGAAGAGCTGGTTGGCATGCCGCTGACCAACCTGGTACACCCCAAGGACCACCAGAACCTGGCAAAGCTGATCGCCGAAATCGGCAGTAACAGCCAGGCCAACCCAAGCACCATCAAGTTACGGCTGATACGTTTCGATGGCAGTACACCAGCGTTTGATGTGTCACTATCCCGCCTTTCCAACGACGCTCATGAACCATTGCTATTGCTGCAATTCAACCTTGGCAATACCGGCAAAGCCACGCTGGATAACCAGTTCAATTACCGGCTGTTTGTAGAGCAGATCGAACAGATCATCTTTCAGCACAATATCGAAGGCCACCTGATTTTCGTCAATCCATCCTGGGAAAAACTACTGAATCAGTCGGCAGATGAAGTCATCCAAAAACCATTCCTGGCCTTCATCCATCCCGAAGACCGGCCCATTGCAGAGTCACACCTCAATGCCATCCGCTTCGGCAAACGCGCTAGCTGCCACCTGGAAGTACGCATGATTTCAAGAAGCGGTGAAGCCAACTGGTTTGAAATGCGCGCCCGCGCCACTTCATCCGCAGAAGGCGAAAAAACCAGCATCATCGGCACCCTCACCGACATCCACCGCAGCAAACAGACCGAGGCCGCGCTACGTGCCAACAGACAATCGCTAAGCACTCTGCTGAGCAATATTCCCGCCATGATTTACCGGGCCAAAAATAACAGCAATAAGCACCAAGCCAACGGCAATATAGCCAGCGGGGCGATGGAATTCATCAGCGATGGTTGTGTGGAGATTACAGGCTACGAGGCGCATGAGCTGATCGACAATGACGAATACTCTTACCCACAAATCATCCATGAGGACGATCGCCAGTTTGTGCGCGACTATGTGCAGGAGCAATTAGGCAAACGCCAACGCTTCGCGCTAGCCTACCGCATCCACAGCCGCAATAACCAAGTGAGATGGGTGCTGGAATATGGGACTGGGGTGTTCTCCAGCGCCGATGAGTTATTGGCTACTGAAGGGTTTATTATTGCTGCGCCAGCTACAGAGGATAGTGTTGAGGTTGCGAGAGCAATCGAGACTTTAGATTAATGACCTACACCAGTTATTTACCCAAAATCCCCACGGATATCAGTGCTTAAATTACAATCGATTTTAAATATCCTCTGTCTCTATAGTAATAATGAAAAATAGAGACGCATGTGTTTCTATAATAACTGTCAGGTGTATCCGTGCTAAGAATAGAGCTTCGCCAAATGTTTCGGCCCAACGGGATGATTGATGATGTGGTTGTTTATGGTGCCCCCGAAGACTATGAGCAATTCTCTGAACAAGTTAGGGCTGCCACATCTTCACCTGATGCGGTTGTATTAAACAGTGATTCACTAATATGCATAGAGATTTCAAAGAACAATGAATCGGAAGATTTATTCACCTCTTTGCAAAATGGACGCAATGAATACTTTTCGATGGCTGACTGGAAGGCTCGTAGCATTTTGAGGGTAGTTGGTTCAGAGGCAGTGCTAAATGAACTCTCTGAATTTTTGTCTGATCTTGCTGGTAGAGTTGAGGGATATAGCTATATCTCTGAATTTTCAGTTTTCAGTGAATATTCCGACTCATCACCTGAGTGGCGCCTCCATGTCGAAAACACCTAACCCATCATTAAACTGTGCGAGCCATTCAATCAGCTTTCCAGATGCTTCGAATCAAAATTAACGATTGGGTTTATTACGCCTAAGTTTTTTGGCTACAATCGAAGCCTGGCTGTTTAATTAAGCCATTAAATGCGTCTTTTATTGGGGCCTGTGTCCCACAAACTTAGGATTACTATCTGCTATAACCTCCATGAAATTGGTACAAGGAGAGAGTATGAAAAAGGATTTTTATGCGTTTGATTCACTTTTCACGAGCATCATATGCCCTTGTTACAGCGATACTTTCTATTACATTGCTAAATGGCTGCGCCTCATCGCAAACAAAGCAATCGTCCATACTTACCGTACCGGACTTTGGCAAGAATGTGCTTATTCTTGATCCATCCATGTCGGCTTCAGCCGTGCAAAGCAAGGTAGACAGCATATTCAGCCAGCAAGAGAGTAATCAGTTTGGTCCCAATCGATATGCCATCCTGCTTAAGCCTGGCAACTACAATAACACCATCAAGGTGGGGTTTTATACGCAGGTAATGGGCTTGGGCCAGACGCCAGATGAAGTGCACATCAATGGTGGCGTGCAGGTGGATGCGGCATGGTTTAACGGCGATGCCACGCAGAACTTCTGGCGCGGCGTGGAGAATCTGGCTGTGACTCCTTCCACTGGTACGATGAAGTGGGCGGTAGCCCAGGCTTCGCCATTACGTCGCCTGCATGTCCGTGGCAACATGGTGCTGGACGATGGCGGCTGGTCTAGCGGTGGTTTCATTTCAGATACCCTGGTCGATCAGCAGATAGATACCGGCAGGCAGCAACAATGGTTATCGCGCAATTCCCGTTGGGGTAGCTGGGCAGGCTCTAACTGGAATATTGTGTTTGTGGGGGATGAAAACGCGCCCTCCGGCTCTAACTGGCCTAGTCAGTCTTATACGGTGATTGAACATACACCGGTCGTGCGGGAGAAGCCATTCCTCACCATTGATGATATTGGCAATTACAGCGTGTTTGTACCGGACCTCACCAACAACAGTCGCGGTATTACATGGAGCAGTGGTGTAGCCGCTGGCCAATCAATTCCGATCAGCAAATTCTATATTGCCAAAGCAGGGGTTGATACGGCTGCTACGATCAACAAGGCTTTGGCCAAGGGCAAGCATTTGCTGCTGACGCCGGGGATATATGAGCTGAACGACACGCTACGCGTCACCAGCGCTAACACTATCGTGCTGGGGCTGGGCATCGCCACACTGCAACCCGTAACCGGCCAGCCTGCCATGACTGTGGCCGACGTGGATGGTGTGAAGTTGGCGGGGATTCTCTTTGATGCCGGTGTCCTCAACTCTCCGGTGCTGCTACAAGTCGGACCGCAAGGTAGTAGTGCCAGCCACGAGGAGAACCCGACATCAATGCATGATCTGTTTTTCCGCGTAGGCGGGGCGGCGGTAGGGAATGCTACCGTCAGCCTGCGCATCAACAGCAACAACGTGATTGGTGATGACCTCTGGCTATGGCGCGCAGATCATGGTGCTGGGGTGGGTTGGACCACCAACACGACCACCAACGGGCTTGAGGTAAACGGTAGTAAGGTCACCATTTACGGGCTGGCGGTAGAGCACTACCATCAGTACCAAACCGTGTGGAATGGCAATGGTGGAGCCGTGTATTTCTATCAGAGCGAGGCACCCTATGATGTACCCGACCAAGCCAGCTGGATGAACGGCAACGTCAACGGCTATGCCTCTTACAAGGTTGCTGATTCGGTTACCAGCCACGAAGCATGGGGAGTGGGAGTTTACTGTTTCTTTGACACTAATCCATTGGTGAAACTACATAGCGCCATTGAAGCTCCAAACAACAAAGCTGGGCTTAACGGTGTCATATTTCGCAACATAACCACCGTTTCACTAGGGGGGACGGGCGAAATCACCCACGTCATAGGCGATGGAGGCGACCCAGCGAACTCACTCTTCCAGGTCATACGCCTCGCCCAGTAACAATCCTATTATTATTGAGTCAAGTCAACTTTCGCTAACTTAATTCGAAAGCGCCAAATCAATAATAAGCAGCCTTCTCAGCAATGTCGGCATCACTATCAGCATATGTTTGGGCGATTTTTTTGAATTCGTCTTGAAGTTCGATAAAAGCGTCTACTATGTCGCTATCAAAATGCGAGCCTTTGCCTTGCAAGATGATATCGACAGCTTTTTCATGAGGCATGCCTTCTTTGTAAACTCGGCGGCTGATTAATGCATCGTAGACATCGGCAACTGCCATTAGACGTGCTGAAATTGGGATATCATCGCCAGAGAGGCCTTGAGGATAGCCGCTACCATCCCATTTTTCCTGGTGTCCGTAAGCGATTTCTTTCGCAAGCGTAAGGAAAGGCATTTCAATGCCCAACTGTTTCTCTGCATGCAAAATAGCATCTCGACCAAGTGTGGTATGTGTTTTCATAATTTCGAATTCCTCTGGTTCAAACCGTCCTGGTTTGAGCAGGATGCGGTCTGGTATACCAATCTTGCCAATATCATGCAACGGAGCGGACTTAAACAACAGTTCGATGGTCATATCATCATCAAGGAAATAAGAAAAGCGTGGGTGATGACGCAGTTTCTCCGCTAG
The DNA here is from genome assembly GCA_035459965.1 of Methylophilaceae bacterium. Taxonomy (GTDB): domain Bacteria; phylum Pseudomonadota; class Gammaproteobacteria; order Burkholderiales; family Methylophilaceae; genus DATHXC01. The sequence goes on along the minus strand of DATHXC010000004.1, from coordinate 40,180 downwards.
CACGCGCATATAGTATTGTGTGCGCCGAATGTGGTTTCCAGTTTCATTGTCACGCGTTTCGGCAAGTGATGCCATGGCATGAATAGTGACATCTTGAATGGCGATGATCTCAGTTGTGCGTTTCTGCACTTCAGCTTCGAGAAATTGGTTCTGATCACGCAAAAAATCCTGCACGCGTTTGAGTTCAAGATGTGTTTTAACTCTTGCAAGCAGGATAGGTGGACTGATCGGTTTGGTGATGTAATCAACAGCGCCTAATTCAAGACCATAAGTCTCATCTTCAACCTCAGCTTTTGCAGTGAGAAAAATGATGGGCACATTTCGCGTATTGGTATGGGTTTGTAAACGGATACAAGTTTGGTAGCCATCGATCCCGGGCATCATGATGTCGAGGAGGATCAGGTCAGGAGATGGAACCGAATCTGCGATTTGGAGTGCTCTCTCACCGCTGTTGGCAATTTTAACCTTGTAGCTGTCTTTAAGAATGCCGCTCATGAGACTGAGATTATCTGGCGTGTCATCAACGACAAGGATGGTCGGCTTGTCGAGATAGGCCGAATTCGTGGAATCATTCATGATAATAGCTCCTTTAGTTGTTTGAGCGAGCTCAATTGGGTGAGGCGGGCATATCAAGCGCGATATTTCGCTGCGTGGCGATCTGCACTACATGATCCAGTGCTGCTTCGTAATCAAAACGGGCGATGGCGCCTTCGAGGGCATTAAATCGCTCATGATCAGTGGAAGACCGCAATAAACCGAAATTCAACTCCAGTATATCGTTGGCTTCGCTATCGTTATCAGCAAGCGAGGCCGACAGGCTTCGTAATACCTTGGCTAAGGCGGCCTCGTCGATCAGAATGGTTTTCTCATCGGAGATTGGGAGAGCATGTTGAATCGCAGTGACCATCGCCCCTTGCATCGAGGCGAAGACTTGTAGCTTTGGTTCGATAACATCGAAAGATGCTTGTTTATGAATCATGGACTCCAGCTCTCCAGCCAACTCCTGCAGTTTCGTTGCCCCGATATTGCCACATACTGCCTTGGCTGTATGCGCTGTGCGTTCGGCCAGGTCTATATCTTTAGCCAATAGGGACTGCCGGATTATTTCCGCAGTCTTGCTCTGGCCCACAACATATTTGTTAAGAAGCACGATGTAGAGAGGTTTTTTTCCCAGCACACGCTTGAGACCCAGCTCAGTATCAAGGCCATCAATAACGGGTATCGTGATCGATACATCTTTAATTTTGCGCGAACGCTCTTTTATTGGAGTTTTGGATTTTCTTGGTTTGATCCAGCGCAGCAATACTGAGAATAATTCATCTGGGTCGATCGGCTTGGCAACAAAATCACTCATACCTGCTTCGTCACAGCGCTGACGATCCTGCTCCATAACATTCGCCGTCATGGCGATGATAGGGAGATTATCGAACTTCGGTTGTTTGCGTAATTCAATGGTGGCAGCAATACCATCCATCACAGGCATCTGCATATCCATTAGAACGGCATCATAAGCTTTATCAGTAATCATGCGTATGGCCTGCACGCCATCTTCTGCGATGTCCACCTTGAACCCACCGTCTAGTAGCAGACCCTGGGCGACCTCCTGATTCAGTTCGTTGTCTTCCACCAGCAGGATGGCGGCACCCTTAATGACCGCAAGATCTTCTAACGTGGTCGAAACGTCGCGGGCGCTGGAACGGGATTCCGTCTCGGTATCTCCTAGAATCCGGATAGTGGTATCGAATAGCATCGAGGCATTCACCGGCTTGATCAAGATATCCTGAAGTCCTGCTTTCTCCGCTTCGCGGATGATTTCTTCGCGCCCATAGGCCGTGACCATCGCCATGTGCGGTTGGCGCCGTATGCGCAGCTTGCGGATATTACGTGCGGTTTCAATACCATCCATCAACGGCATACGCCAATCCAGAAACACTACCTCGAATGGGTCGCCGCCACTATCCGCCTCGGCGATCATTTCCAGAGCCCTCTCTCCACTCGGAGCCTGATTGACCTTGAAAGTCATGCTTTCTAGCATTTCCTGAAGCACCTGACGAGCGATCTCGTTATCGTCCACAATGAGTATGCGGCGGCCACGCAAGTCTGGTTTAGGTATCAATGGTTTGGATTTGTTGCTGGATATACCTAGGCGTGCCGTGAACCAAAAGCGGCTACCCTTACCATGTTCGCTTTCTACACCTACCTCGCCACCCATCAACACAGCTAGCTGACGCGAGATCGCCAGCCCAAGGCCGGTGCCGCCATATTTGCGGCTGGTCGAGGTGTCAGCCTGTTGGAAGGACTGGAACAGCTTGCCTCGCTGCTCTTCTGTGAGGCCGATACCCGTATCGCGTACAGAGAATTCAATAAGGACGTTCTGTTTCGACTCTTCCAAAACGCGCGCTGATATCACGATTTCACCTTGCTCAGTGAACTTGACTGCATTGTTGGCATAATTGATAAGAATCTGACCCAGACGTAAGGAATCACCGTTGAGATGATTAGGCACTGCTGATTCAATATCAAATACCAGTTCCAGCCCCTTAGCGAAGGCTTTTTCCGAGATCAGATTGCTAATGTTATCCAACACCTTGTCCAGCTCGAAATCAGCACTTTCCATGCTGAGCTTACCAGCTTCTATTTTGGAAAAATCCAAGATGTCGTTGATGATACCTAAAAGATGTTGCCCGGAGTTTTGTATCTTTTTGACATAGTCGCGCTGGCGAGGTGTTAAGTCTGTTTTAAGCGCCAAATGAGCCATGCCTATGACGGCATTCATCGGGGTACGAATCTCATGACTCATATTAGCCAGGAAATCTGACTTCATGCGTGTGGCATCTTCTGCTAGCTCTTTGGCGCGCCTTAGCTCGGTGACATCGAAGAACCAACCGAGGATGCACAGTTCGCCGCCATATTGGATATGGAAATACGAAGCAAGCACCCATATCTTTTCGCCATCTTCCCTGACGAGACCAATCGGATGGTTGATGACATCCTCTTTATCAGACAGATGCTGCATGACCGACTGCAGTTCCATTTCATCTTGATAAAAACGAGCGGGATCTAGACCAACCAAGCTGTTAGCGTCAATGCCAAACATATTTGCATACGAACGGTTGGCAAACACAATATGACCGCTCGCACTGCTGGCGACGCGAACTGCAACCGGGCTGGATTCCAGCATCGATCGAATCTGTTTCTCGCTTTCCCGAACGAGTTTCTCTGCGGCTACTCTCTGGGTAACGTCGCGTACCGAGGCACATACGCTGGGGCCACGGTTGCCTAGCACAGGTAAGAGCGATAGGCTAACTTCCACGGGGAAAGTGCTATTGTCCTTCCGCAGTCCATTTAATTCCTTACCCTCGCCCATGGAACGTGAGCCACCCTTGGCAAAAAAACCTTCTCTTAACTGGGGGTGGTGGCCTCGTATATCCATCGGCACTAGCATATCTATCGACATCCCGAGCATCTCATCCTGACTGTAGCCGAAGATGTCTTCCATCTTCGCGTTGCAGTGCGTGATGGTACCTCCCGAATCAACCACTAGCATGCCATCAGGTGCAGAGCCGATGATGCTGCGATACCAAGCCTCGGTATCCTCGAGCGCTTGCTGCTGTTCTTCCTTACGTTTTACCTCCTTGAGCGTCGCCTGTTTGCTCATTAACAATTCCAGACTGAATGCTATAACTGGTAGCGCATCTGCCAAAATTTCGGCCTGGTAATGTGGCTCATGCAAATAACCAAGCTCGATGACAGCTAAAGTGCCATTGCTTCCTACAACCGGCACGATAGAGACAACTTGCGGCACGGTTGAGATGATGGAGGACTCGATGCGCACCATATCATCAGTAAGATCGCGACACGTCAGTATCTCGCCTATTAGTGCTGCCTCGCCGATGAGACCTTCACCTGAACGGAAAGTCTTCCGCTGGGCAGCCCCTATTCCATGGCCAGCAACGAACTCAAATTGCTCGCTGGCTTCATCTCTGATGAAAAAGGCAGCAATATCGGCACCTATCCACGGGGTCAGATATTTAAGCATCCGCTGACCGAAAATGACGTAATCCTCTGCAGTTTGCAATTGCTGAGATAACTCACCAGCCTGCGCTTTGCCAGAGAGGATTGTTTCCTTTAGCCGAGCCTCTTCGCGAATCTTGCGTAAAGTTAGGTTGAATCCGCGTGTAACCTCAGCAAGCTCTCTATGCGGGCTTTCGGGTAACTCGGAGATATCTGCCCGACCACTCTCATTTTTGTTAGCCAGCTGCATGAGAGCATCGCGGAGTTCCGTGATGGGTTTAAAGATGATTCGCAAACTTATCAGCAGCAGGAATGTGAGTATTACTACAATCACCAATGTTTCCGTCACTAGTCGTTGGGCATTTCTGGCGATGGTGGCATCCAATCGATTTCGTGTGAAAACAATTGTTAATTTGCCGATGCGCTCAGTGACATCGTCGGTATGAAATATATCTTGGCTGACCACAAGGGCATCAGATTTAGGAGTTTTTTGGGTAGGGACGATATTGTCGCGAACATCCCGTTCCAATGCGGCCATTAGTTTGCCATCACTATCATCCACTCGCAGGAATGTGATATCCCGATTTCTAAACTGCGCATGCAGGATATTAGTAACAGCGTCGATATTCACTTCCCACATCGGCGTTGCCACGCTTTCAGATACTCGCTCAAGTGTGGCATTTTCCGTGACTACAAAATCTTTATTCAACTCTTCCCGAAGTTGCAGATGGCCGTACAGTCCAAAGACAGCAAGGACGGCGGTGACCGTTATAATCAGTAGAATGGCCAGTTTGGCTCGAAGTGATTTGTTCATGGTTATTGGATGCTCTTCGGTTAAGCGCTTAGCTCTTCTTACTCCCTGATGGGGAAGTACTTCCCGTTGTATTTACGATAGATAGCCTCATATCGGCCATCTTTACGCATCGCAGCAATGCCCTTATTAAAGGCATCCCGGATTTGAGGGTCTTTGAATGCTGCTTTGTAAGGTGTGGGAGAGAATATCTCGAAACCGACATATTCCTGACTCTTGTCTGCCTTGCCTTCGGTAATGAGTTGCTGTCGATAATAATGAAAAATACTCACATCCATGACTGCGATGTCGGTTCGCCCTAACAGTAGGACTTTTACTTGAGCCTCTTGTTGGGCCATCTCTTTGTATTTGGGGTTACGCGTGGCAATTTGTCGAAACTCCTCTCCCAGTGACACGTCTGCCCTCTGAAAGCTGATAATTGATTTACCTCTGAGATCAGCGATGCTCCGTATATCGAAATTCCGAGATTTCAACGCGAATGCCAAATTGTGATACTGCATGAAATCATCGGAATAATAAGCTTGCAGCCCTGCATTTTCTTGAATAATGGTAGTGCCATCCACCTGCTTGTCAGAAAACATCTTGAACCCACGACCTATGGGTACATATACAGGCTTTATCTTATAGCCATCAGCTTCTAATGCAGTTCGTACAATCTCTACAACTATTCCTGTATCGTTCTCAAATACATAGGGTGGGCTATATTTGGTGAAAATAATTGTTAAGTCTTGGGCGTCAGCGCACGAATGAGCCAGAAAGAAGGAAAGCAGAAACAGTAAGCGCACTATATTTTTCATTTTTTTGCGGCTGCTTTAATGGAATTTAGAATGATTCTGACCACATTTAATCATGACGTCAATTATGAAGTACGCCAATCGCATACCTTCTCTAAAAATGGACTTAAAACAAGCGGTGAGGCATTGTAGATGTTAATTTGAAGTCTGCTTTGGGTCGATAGCGGACATCTGACATAAGAATTGTCCAAGCGCGTGAACCAGCAATCCATATAACTCTGAAAGCCTAGTATTCTTTGAGCGATAACCTCCAAATAGAACCTACCCAGGAAGAGATTAAAGCACTTAAGGGTGAAACATTATTGGAGTTTGGTACTTCATGGTGTGGTTACTGCCAAAATGCGCAGCCATTGATCGCAGACGCATTGCGAGCCTTTCCAAACATACGGCATATAAAAATTGAAGACGGCAAAGGACGGCTACTCGGTCGTACCTTTATAGTAAAGCTCTGGCCAACTCTGATTTTTGTAAAAGACGGTATAGAAATCAGTCGCGAAGTTCGGCCTACTAACACCGATGCAATCATCGCTGGGCTTAGAGGCCTCAGTAGATAATTTGGTCAACCCAGTGTCGACCAAATTAAATGTCTACTAAAGGCTGGGAAGACCCACTTCGCTTTTATCGGAAAGATAGGCTTCTAAAGAGTCATCCAACGCTTCTAACCAAGGAGTGTGATGGGGTGGTGACATGGTGCCGGTCATCAAAGAGCGATACGAATGATCACGGAACGTCATGATATTTTTCTTTTTATGATATTTCCATTCCATGAAGGTCTGATTAACCGCGGGAATATCAAATGACGGATAATCCGTCTCATCAATCAGCTCCTGAATATAATCCCCCTGATACGTGTACATTTCTTCAGCCGTTTGTAGCGTCAGCTCTTTTTCCCGCCACAGCATACTGTGCGCCTTCATATCTGCTTTTTCAGGTAATGGAATACGTCCCAAAATGATGTCGCGCACATACCAAGCCTGTGCATCAAACATATTGAATGAATACCACTGGTCCTGCATGCCAAGGTAGAAAAATTTCGGATTATCTTCCCATGCTACGCCTTTATAAAGATTGAGCGGCCACAGTCGGTTGTTGGTTTTCAAACGTAACTCATCTGCGAGGAACGGAAAGGAGTGCAGATAGCCAGTACACAGGATAATGGCATCGATTTTTCGGGAACTGCCATCGAGAAAATAGGCTGTATCGGTATCGACTCTGACCAGATTAGACTTTTCTTCCCAGTTTTCTGGCCATTGGTAACCCATGGGTGCCGTGCGATAACAGCTTATCAAGCTGCGTGCACCATATTTGTAACATTGTGACCCGATATCTTCAGCCGAGTAACTGCTGCCAACCAATAGAATGTCTTTGCCTTTGAATTCCAGCGCATCCCGAAAATCATGGGCATGCAAGATGCGTCCGCCAAACTTGCCGAAGCCTTCAAAGGTCGGTATTTTGGGTGTAGAAAAATGCCCAGTCGCGCAGACCACGTAATCGAACTCTTCTGCGTAAACAGTATCCGACGTGTGGTCTTGCACCGTCACGGTGAATTTTTGGCTGGCATCATTGTAGGTCACATTTCGCACAGCGGTGTTAAAGCGAATATAGTCGCGTACTCCGGCTTTCTCTACGCGCCCTTTGATGTAATCAAACAATACTTCGCGGGGTGGATAAGAGGCAATCGGTTTGCCAAAATGTTCTTCAAAGGTGTAATCCGCAAATTCCAGGCATTCTTTGGGGCCGTTTGACCAAAGATAACGGTACATACTGCCATGTACGGGTTCGCCATGTTCGTCCGAACCGGTGCGCCAAGTGTAGTTCCACAGGCCACCCCAGTCGCTTTGTTTTTCAAAGCAGACAATCTCTGGAATTTCAGCCCCTTTTACCTGGGCTGATTGAAAGGCTCTCAGTTGTGCGAGGCCGCTTGGGCCGGCACCGAGTATCGCTATTCGCGTTGACATGGGTTTCTCCATCAATGTTATTTATCATCATGCGCTGGAGATAAAAGCCAGCCATATGCATCAAAATAACCTGCTACGCCAGGATGAAAAATCCTCTTCAAGAGGTATCCCAAACAGGGTAAATGGTGGTCGAGGCATAGTGCAGCCTGGGTTTGCACGTGAATGCAAATTAAAATCGCACGCTCAGGCCGTTAAACAGAGCCTTCTAGCTGACAGGCAGCTTATTCCTCGACTTGAAAGATAATGCCTTCTACACCCAGCACCATGCCACTTTCCGAATACAAACCCCGGCCTTTATCCTGAACCAGAATTTGCTGGCCATCGGCCCGGGTTAAACGATATTGAATATTGAAGGCCGTTTGGTTTTCCAGTGCGACTTGCACCTGTTCCCAAACATACGCTGCATCATCTGAATGAATCATTGCCCCAAGCGAAACTTGTGATTGATTTAACATGTTTTCAGCACTGTAACCCGTGATGAGTTCGCAGCCCTCGCTCACATACTCCATCGACCAGCTAATATTGTTCCGCGCCCGATATAACATAGCTGGCAAACGGTCTACCAGGCTTTGCAGACTTCGATGACTGGCATGACGTACCTGCTCGGAACGCACCTTCGGCGTAATGTCATACAGCGTTGCCGATAGCGGATAAAGGGTGTTTGGCTCCATTGCCTGCAACAGCATTTCACACCAACGCAGTTCACCACTGGCACTGATTAATCGAAGCCAGATGACCTCTTTACTGTCTGCTCGCATGTTCTGCAATAACCGTGTCCAGTTTGGAATATCTTCCGGATGCAGGAAGTCCTCAAACTGACGCCCCTGCGTATGCTCTACACTGATGCCAGTAATGCGCTCCCAACATTGATTGATGAGTTGCACTTGATGCTGCTCATCGAGCAACATCACCACGTCGCTAAGGCTATTGAATAGCTGATTGAGTTGGGCAGCGCTTGGTTGTGCTGATGCCGGTTTATGTGGCCATTTGAGTAATGTCATTTGTTCAATCCCTTTACCCAATCACTTTCTAGCGAGGTAATGGATTGATTGTGCGCCCATGCCGCCAACTGAAGCCGTGAATGCAAATTCAGTTTGCGCAGCAGGTTTTTGACATACACCTTGACGGTACCATCGCTAATACCCAGTTCGCGTGCAATCAATTTGTTGTTTAACCCTTTGGCGATGTAATACAGTGTTTCACGCTCGCGATCCGTCATCTGCGACATGGCCGAATTCGATTGACTGGTTTCCACAGCCTGGATCTCACGAAGGTGCGATGCCAGTGAGGTCACAGCGCCAGTGTTCATCACCACATTGCCTTTTACCACTGAAAGTAGCTGAGACAGGATTTCATCGGGCGGCGTATCTTTTTGCAGATAGCCATTAGCCCCATTTCGCAAGGCTTCCAGCAACATGGCTTGATCACTACAGGCAGTGATGATAATGATTTTAAGATGTTCATCATGGATACGCAGCTGTTTCAACACCGCCAACCCTGATTGATCCGGCATTTGTAAATCCAGCAACAAAATATCCGGATAGGTTTCATCCAGGTGATTCAGCAAGGAAGTAGCAGAGTTATATTCTGCGATTACCGTGAATTCTTCGCTATCGTTTAGCAACTCCACCACGCCCCGACGAAACAAAGGATGATCATCGACGACTACTACGGATATTAGCGATGGATTGGATATTGGCGACGGATTCATGCGTTGTCTCCAATACTCAATGTGAGCTTCACCGCCGTGCCGCCAGCTGGGCGGTCGGTAATCTGCAGCGTGGCACCTACTCGCTCAGCTCGCTCATTCATGATTTGTAGCCCAAAGCTATCGGCACGGGCAGCTTTGAAATCAATGCCGCTACCATTATCTTCAATCTGAATTTGCAGTTCGCTTGCGCTGTTGAATCGCAGGGAAATCCAGGCATGCGTTGCATGCGAATGCCGCACGATATTGCTGAGGCTTTCGCGAATAATATAAAGAATCTGAATCGACTGTTTGGGTGGCAACACGTTCATCGGCAAGCGATTATCGAGCTCAAACACAATCGCCGATTGGTGTTCAAATTCACGTACTGAGTTAATGACACCTTCTGACAGACTTTCGCTTTGCATGGTGAGGCGTGATGCCGTAATCAATTCGCGAGTCTGGTGATAAGCACATTGCGTATAGGCTGCGAGATCCTCGGTAATCGGTTTTAGCTCGGCATACTCGGTCTTCAAACATAACTTATCGAGCTTGGCACTTTTCAGTTTAAGATAACCTAGTATTTGTGCCAGGGAGTCATGCAACTCAGCCGCATAAATCGCACGCTCTGCCGCTAACGCCTGTTTGACCTTGGCCTCGCGTTCAAACCAGGCTCGTAAGCCTTTTGCGAGGGTCTGTTCAATGGCGGCAGCATGCCATTTCAGTTTGCTTTCATTGGGGATAGATAGTCTAAACAGCATGATGAACCAGACAGTCTGATGATCATGTTCAAAGAGTCGGATCGGCAAAAGGGTAGAGGTATCACCGGCCATTTCAAGCTTGATAGTCTTGCCGTTCACTGGTTTTCTGATGGTGAAATGATGATGTACTGCCTGAATCAATTTTTGTGCAGGGGCTTGCGCCATTGCATGATGCAGAAATGACTCGGAAGTTAACTGGTTACTAAACAAAATCGTCATTTCACCTTGCTCGGCTTCAGCGAGTTGTGAATTCATCAATGACTGTAATGATTGGATAACCTTCGGCAAAGTTTCGCTGATGTCTTTTGCGGTGGCGAGTTCAAAGGCCAGGTCATTGAGGTTCAATGTTGGCAACGTGTTAGATTTAGTCGCTACAAACGGCAATGTCTGACCTAACCACTCTAGTATGGCTGACCAGTTTTTTCGTTTGGTATTGAGCATGACTCCATTGTCCTTTCGGCTAAGTCCGTTTATCTACTCGCCAGTATTACTGGAGGCTACGAAAATGAGACAGCGCCTGATGCCTTGATTGACAGAAAACATCATTGTTCGATGAGGCTTATCTTACATTAACAAGAGCTTTATGCATCAACAACAGCTTTATGCCACTTGACGGGATTTACAGGAGAGGTAATACCAATGAGGTATCCCATCATGAGAATTGAATCAAATCCACTCAAGGTCAATACTGTTGCAATATATATAACACTATTGGTCAATTTACATCAAACCGGCACGCTTTAACTTGGAATTTTTAATCTGGAATTTTCCACAAACAGGGTGAATAGATGCAAGAAATGAAACAACGGCAGTGGGGAGAAGACTATTATTTTGAGTCTGGCTCAACCAAGCCCATCACCCAGTACCGTCTGGCTGGACAACATGCGATTAAATTATCTCTGCGCGCAGGGGATACACTGGAAATTATTAGCCAGGATAAAGCCCAAAGCACTGAATTGATTGTATTCGATACACAAGGCAAATTGGCGCCAGCATTGCTGGACAAGCGCACGCCAGTGGAAGCGGTGGGTATTCAACAGCAGCTTCAACAGAGCGGCTCTGCTGCCCAAAGACTGCGTAGCCAATTTGAAAACTGGCAACTGGATGCCTCCTATCTGCAACAGGTTATAACAGTTGCTGGTGAAGAACACGCTCAATTCACCGCGGCAAATGATTTGACCGTCGTGATTGCAGCGGCTGGCCCAGCAATGTCAGTTGAGGAACACACGCCAGTCACTGAAATAGAGATCACCGTTACCTACGCCAACCTGTCTGAAGCACCTTTACCTCCGCCATTAGCACCAATCAAGCAGGAGCTGCGTATTACTCGCGCCACGGCACGGACGTATGAAGTTAAAAAAGGTGAATGGATACAGATTATTGATGTATCGGGCAAGCAATGCTCGGACTTTATTGCGTTTGACAAACAGGCATTGGAACAAGGCACAGTGCTTGGCCTGGATGCCACCGCCACCCGAACGGTGATGGGCTTGAATAACCCTGTTCCGGGCTTGCATTCACGGTATCTCGGTTCAGACCTGCTGTCGATGATCGAGGTAGTTCAGGATACCGTTGGCCGGCATGATAGCTTTTTGCTGGCCTGTACACCCAAATACTATGAAGACAGTGGCTATTTCGGCCACATCAGCTGCACCGAAAATTTTAACCAGATATTAGCTCCGTATGGCATTCCGCCACGGGCTGGATGGCCTGCCATTAATTTATTTTTCAACACGTTTATTGATGCCTCAGGAGCCGTATTGATGGATGAACCCTGGTCACGAGCCGGGGATTATATTTTACTGCGTGCTGATCGAGACCTTGTCTGCGCCTCTTCTGCCTGCCCGGACGATATTGATCCAGCAAATGGCTGGCATCCCACGGATATTCATGTACGCATTTACGACGCTGAACAAGATTTCCCCCGCGCCATTGCCTATCGCAACACTTCTGAGGAGTTACCGCGCATGACCAAAACCTCTGGTTTTCATTCCCGAACTTCCGCATTAACCAAAAAATTTATCGACTATGCTGGCTATTGGGTGGCTACTGAATATGCTGGCTGGGGTACCAATGCCGAATATCTTGCCTGCCGTGAACGCGTGGCGATATTGGACTTGTCTGCGCTACGCAAATTTGAAGTCGTCGGCCCCGATGCCGTGGCTTTTCTGCAATATGTGTTAACACAGAATATCAGCCGCATGGCGATAGGTGAAATTGCACACTCGGCAATTTGCCTTGAAACCGGCGGCATGGTGGATGATGGCACCATTTTTCGCATGGGCGAACAGGCCTTCCGCTGGTTTTGTGGCGCAGAATACACTGGCATCTGGATGAGGGAAAAAGCACAAGAAAAAGGCTTTAAAGTCAGCATTCGAAATGCCAGCGCACAGCTGGACAATCTTGCTGTTCAAGGCCCTGAAAGCCGCGCGTTGTTAAGCAAAATCATTTGGACTTCGGATAGTCAGCCCACGGTTGAAAAGCTCAAATGGTTTCACTTTACTATTGGCAGGCTGGGAGGGCCAGCGGGGAAGCCCGTGATGATTTCAAGAACCGGTTACACGGGCGAATTGGGGTATGAAGTATGGTGTCACCCGGATGATAGCGAAACATTATGGGACGCTGTTTGGGAGGCTGGCCAGCCCTATCAGATCGCGCCTCTGGGCTTTAATGCGCTCGACATATTACGTATCGAAGCTGGCTTGAGCATGGCCGAGCACGAGTTTGACCACAGTATCAATCCATTTGAAGCAGGTACTGGCTTCAGCGTACCTTTAGCCTCCAAACAGGAAAACTTTATTGGTCGTGACGCATTGTCGCGTCAAACACCAGAGAGTCGTCACAAGTTGGTCGGCATGATCCTGCAGGGTGGCGATGCCGCAAGCCATGGCGATCAGGTCTATCACGGGCGTTTTCCAGTTGGTATCGTCACCAGCGCCACCTATTCGCCCTTAATGGGAAAACAGATTGCCATGATTCGCGTCGCACCTGATTTTTCCGCCATCGGCACACGCCTTGAAGTTGGCAAGCTGGATGGGCAGCAGAAACGCCTGGCAGGTGAAGTCGTGAAATTACCATTTTATGACCCCAAGCGCGAAAAACTACTTTCATAAGCCTGATTAAAAGATGACACTTAGCTATAACTTACCTACGGGTTTTGAATAATTTTAACCCGGTCCCTCGGGCCAGCCATGTATGGAGTGGTCCAGTTCAACCCAGTCCAGCTTGCTGTTTATGTACCAATTTTCGGAGGGTATGATCCAATTCGGATCATCAAGACTTCCCGCAGTGATCCAAACAACATCAGGGTCTGCGTCAAACTCAAATGTCAGTGGGCTACCACAAGTGCCACAATGGCAGCGTATAGCTTGATCTGAAGACCTGAATATTGCCAGTTCTCCCTTAATCAAACTGAACCCCTCACGCACTATTGCCAGATACGTTAGATAAGCGGCTCCGCTATGCTTTCTGCACATTGAGCAATGACAGTTCGCAACTGTGGTTGGACTCACCAACACTTCGTAACGAATCGCTCCACACAAACAGCCACCAACCATGTTGATATCCTAAAAAATATTGACCATTGACTTATTTTGCCTCGGTTTCAATCAGTATCCTAAACAAATAACCATGTTCAGCCAGGCATCTTTTCGATATGATTTACCTCAAGCGTTGATGACCGCTTTGGGTCGATAGCGGACATTGAGCAGTGGCAGCAATCGGCCAATAGCAGACACTATTGAAATAAAATATTCTTAACTATTTTAAGCCGATTAAATTCAGTCTTTATACTTTAAAGCTTCGACGAATGCTGTAAATGCAGGGGATGTGTGGCGTCTGTTTGGATAGTACAAATGGTACCCCTGAAATTTTGGGCACCATGGGGATAAGATTTCTACGAGGCGACCATCAGCCAAATAGGGGCTGACTAACTCCTCTGGGATGTAGGCCAATCCAATTCCATCAACTGCTGCATTCAGGACATGCATAATGCTGTTGTAAACAAGCTGGCCTTCAACCTTCACTGTAAATGCCTGGCCCTCCTTTTCGAATTCCCAAGCATAGATTGACCCTGATAGCCTGTGCCGAATATTGACACATGCATGTTTGGTTAAATCATGTGGTGTGCTGGGAATCGCATTTTTATGGAAATAATCTGGAGCACCAACGACTGCCAATCGCCAGTCAGGTCCGATGCGAACGGCAATCATATCTTTACTGATTGCTTCGCCCATACGAATGCCAGCATCAAATCGCTCTTCAACTATATTGGTAAACCCGTAATCAACATACAGCTCAAGAGAGATATCGGGATAATCATCGAGAAACTGCGCCAGCATTGGTCGCAAGCAGAGTTCGATTTGATCATCTGTGCATGTCACGCGAATAGTCCCTCTCGGCTTATCAGATAATTCACTTAAAGCTTCTACCTCAGTTGCTATCTGATCGAATAGTGGTGCGATTGAACGCATCAATCGTTCACCCGCATCAGTCGTTGACACGTTACGAGTAGTACGGGCCAGCAGACGAACACCTAGATTTTCTTCAAGTGTCCGGATGGTATGACTTAGTGCTGAAGGAGTCACCCCTAACTTTACAGCGGCCTTGGTAAAACTTTGATCCCTAGCGACGGCAATAAAAGCCTGCAGGTCATTTGTTTTAGGATAGCTCATTTGTGAAATTTTCTCATAACCACATGAAGATTACACCATCTAATCATAGGATTCTTTTTGCCCTAATATGATTCCTAATCTGGTAAAGGGTGATGACAGTTGCCAGGATACAACTTTAGGGCTTTTATTACGCAGTCGTTTGTATTGGGGAAATGAACAACATGATGATTTCAAGAAAAACGCTAAATCTAAATTTAGCTTTCATATTTCTAATGATCTGGTCCGTATTAACGTTTGCACAGGAGCGTGACATGAAAATCAACATTGCAGTTGGAGACAAGACGATTCAAGCAACCCTGCTTAATAATCCAACAGCTCAAGACTTTATATCTAAGCTTCCGCTCACATTGAAACTGGAAGATTACAACAGTACTGAAAAAATCAGTGATCTTCCTAAA
The DNA here is from genome assembly GCA_035459965.1 of Methylophilaceae bacterium. Lineage (GTDB taxonomy): Bacteria > Pseudomonadota > Gammaproteobacteria > Burkholderiales > Methylophilaceae > DATHXC01. Next base: position 25,084 of record DATHXC010000004.1, on the reverse strand, counting down.
AAGCTCACAAAAAAGGATGCACCTGGCTCTATGAATCCTTCCAGGGGCGACATTGCTTATTACGCACCTTGGGGCAATCTTGCCATTTTTTATCGGGATTTTAGTGTGTCGCCCGGCTTGATCAAGCTTGGAGTAATTGATTCGGGACTAGAGACATTGGAAGTGGCAGGTGCTATCAATGTCACCATCTCTGTGGCAAAACCACAGTCACTAACTAAATAGAGGTAATCAAAATGAAAAAATTAACGATGTTGTTTGGTCTATTTATGGCGCCGTTTTATGTGATAGCAGCAGATATGTCGAACGGCGCAGACAATTTTTACAAAAGCACAAAAGTCACTGTAGAGAAAGTCACGTTCAAGAATCAGTACAACATGAATGTCGTGGGTAATCTTTTCAAACCCAAGGGTCTGGATTTGAAAGCCAGGAGTCCTGCGATCATTGTTGGACATCCTATGGGCGCAGTGAAGGAGCAAAGTTCGAATCTATATGCACAGAAACTGGCCGAGCAAGGGTTTGTCACGTTAGCAATCGATGTGTCATTCTGGGGCGAGAGCGAGGGGCAACCGCGTAATGCGGTGCTGCCGGATGTCTATTCTGAGGCCTTCAATGCTGCAGTGGACTTCCTTGGAACCAGGCCATTCATTGACAAGGAGCGCATCGGTGCTCTTGGCATTTGTGGAAGCGGTAGCTTCGTCATCAGCGCAGCCAAGATCGATCCTCGTATGAAGGCCATTGCAACAGTCAGTATGTACGACATGGGGGCAGCAAACCGTAACGCCCTCCACCATTCCCTAACACTTGAACAACGCAAAAAGATCATTGCAGAAGCAGCTGAACAACGTTATGCAGAGTTCACAGATGGGGCTACCAAATACACAGGGGGTACAGATCATAAATTGGATGAGAACACGCATCCCATCCAACGTGAGTTTTATGATTTCTATCGTACTCCTCGCGGCGAATTCACTCCGGCTGGCTCCTCTCCTGACCAAACAACTCGCCCGACGTTATCGAGCAATACCAAGTTCATGAATTTTTATCCATTCAATGACATCGAGACGATTTCTCCAAGGCCGATGCTCTTTATCACTGGCGCAGAGGCACATTCGCGTGAGTTTAGTGAAGAGGCGTATCGACTTGCGGGTCAACCAAAAGAGTTGGTTGTCGTGCCCGGTGCCGGCCACGTCGATCTTTATGACCGGGTTAACTTGATTCCATTTGACAAGCTGACTGCGTTCTTTAAGGCAAACCTTAAATAATCAATGATGAATAGTGCAATCATAAATAACGCATCGTTGAAAAGAAGTAACTGGGGCGCGGTCTTGGCGATGTCTCTTGGCGCTTTCGCGCTTGTAGCTTCAGAGTTCATGCCAGTTAGTCTGCTGACCCCTATTGCTACTGCCCTTCATAGCACTGAAGGGCAGGCAGGACAGGCAATCTCTGTCTCTGGCGCATTTGCTCTGGTGACCAGTCTCTTTATCAGCTCATTGGCAGGGCGATTGGACCGCAAGAGTATTCTTTTACTTCTCACGTTTTTAGTAATCGTTTCAGGAACGATTGTGGCAGTCGCCCCTAGCTACGGAGTGTTCATGTTCGGGCGAGCCTTGATCGGTATTGCAATCGGTGGCTTTTGGTCATTGTCCGCAGCAACCGCAATGCGATTAGTACCAGAAGAGCAAGTGCCGCGTGCCCTTGCGATCGTGAATGGGGGAAACGCATTGGCCACTGTTGTAGCAGCGCCATTGGGCAGCTTCCTTGGCGGAATGATAGGTTGGAGAAGCGCTTTCTTTTGTGTAGTACCAATGGCCGTCATTACATTCTGCTGGTTATACATTAGCTTGCCATCATTGAAACCGTTGAATAGTGGAGCTTCTGGAAATGTTTTGAAGCTATTGAAACGACCACAGATTGCTTTGGGCATGGCTGCAGTCAGCATATTCTTTATGGGCCAGTTTGCGCTATTCACGTATTTGAGACCTTTCCTTGAAACTGCAACCCATGTAGACATCACGACGCTTTCCTTGGTATTGCTTGTGATGGGAGCCTCTGGTTTTATAGGTACGGTTCTTATTGGAGCATTTGTTAAAAAAGACCTGTATCGCACGCTAATCATCATCCCTTTTTTAATGGCATGTATTGCAATTGCATTGATTAGTTTTGGTGATTCATTAGCAATGACTACAATTTTATTAGGACTATGGGGATTGGTGGCGACTGCTGCCCCTGTAGGTTGGTGGACATGGCTGGCTAGAACGTTACCTGGAGACGCAGAGGCAGGCGGAGGATTGTTAGTCGCGATTGTTCAACTTGCGATTACAGCTGGTGCTACCTTGGGAGGCGTATTGTTTGATCTAAGCGGATACCGCGCCACTTTTTGGATGAGCGCAGGACTCCTGATTTTAGGAGCAATCATGGCCTATTGGACTTCAAAGAAAGTTTCAAACCATACAATCAAGTGAGTTAAGCAAACATCTATATCCATTATGATAAAAAATCAGGAAATAATTACATTTATCCTTTTTTACATCAAGTATCAAGCTTCAGCACTAGTCTTACACAAATGTTAAAAATTCTAAACGCGAGTGTCTGCTTTGGGTCGATAGCCGCCATTACCTTAATCCGACACAAATAACTGCTGTTATACCCCATCATCAAACTTAGCCAGCCACTCAATCGCCGTCTCGCGGAACTTGGTCAGGCCTTTATATTCTGCAAGATCAGCATGCACGCCTTTTAATACCCGATGCATACGTTTAGCCCATACCGGATTGGTGGCAATCTCTTCCAGGCTGATCAAGTAGCAACGAATACTGAATACGATGCCATTGCTGCGAGGCAGGCGGAATAAGGCTTGCAGCTCAACTCGCAAATGCAGTTTTCCACCTATGTTTTCCAGCGTTACCGTGTTACGGTCCGGGCCCCACTGCGGATAGCTCTCGGGGGAAGTATCAAGGCGCGGATTGACGGTCATGGTCCAATTGAGGCGGCGCACGGGCTGGCCTGCTTGCAAGTGCAGCAGGTATTTGAGCGCGCGATCAAAAATCCCCATCTCATGTGCATGAGGCACCGGCGCGTGCCATTGCTTGAAGGACATACCAACATCAAAGGCAAGTGACCAATCAGCCTGGCTGGTGATAATACCGGCATCGGCAAATAGATCGCCATCGCGCTGGTCCATGAGTACGAAATCACCCTGTGTCTGCAAGCCAATATACTTGAATGGCTCCATCGGTAGCGTACTGGCATCGCCAAATACAAAGCTATCCTGTGTCGCCAGCGGGCGGTTGGTCCATGTCCAGCGCTTGCCGTCTTTTTTCAGGGTAAACAGCTCTGGATAATCTCGCGATAGCGATTCCATTACCAGTTCCAGGAAATCCCATTGCGCATCCATCATGTGTGGCAATGCGGCATAGCGGCCAGGGTCTTGCGTCAGCGTAATCAGCTTGTCCTTGCACTCGGCTACATAGTGCTCGTCTATATCCAGATCAAACTCAAACACTGAGCCGATTGCGCCCTTGGTATGCGGCTCGATATTGACCGAGTACATGTAGTTGTCTTCCGGGAAGGGAAACGGAAAGCGCTTGATGGCCTCGACAGAGTTGCTGTAGGTGTAATCGTCGCGGAAGGTTTCCTGCTTGAATGCAATGTCGTTCATGAGTGATTCCTGATTAGATGTTGAGCACGAGTTTTTCGCACTTAGCTCGCGAAACGCAGGGCATGATCTTCTTGCCTGCATATTTTTCTGCATCGCTTAAAAAGTGGTCGTAATGCAGCAGTTCGCCGTCGTGCTCCAGCACTTCCAGTTCGCAGCGGCCACAGGCACCGCCGCGACAGAGATAGGGCGCATCCACGCCAGCAGCTTCCATCGCTTCCAGTATGCTCATTTCCGGTGGTACGGTGATTTCCAGCTCGCTTTGCGCAAGGCGCAAGCTGATGGGGCTGCCTATCGGTGGTGCCAGGAACTGCTCGCTATGGATATTGCCTGGCGGCCAGCCCAGGCTTTGCGCGATGTCAGTGACGGCATTCACCATCCCTGTTGGCCCGCAGACATACACATGTGTACCCAAAGGCTGAGCCCTGAGCAAACCTGCCAGGCCCAGGGTTTGCCCACGGCTTTCTGCATAGAAGTGCGCATCATCTCCAGCCAGCGTCTTGATGTGCTGGGTAAATGCGGCATGCTCGGGAGCACGATAGGCATAATGCAGCTCATACGGACTGCCGTTGCGCTTGAGATCATGTAGCTGCGACAGAAAAGGCGTAATGCCGATACCGCCAGCGATCAGTAAATGCTTGCGCGCCAAGCGATGCAGTGCAAACAGGTTAACTGGGTAAGACACTTCAAGCGGTGTGCCGACCTGCACCTGGTCGTGCATAAATACTGAACCGCCGCGCGATTGCTCCTGCCGCCTGACACCAATCTGGTAGCTATCCAGTGCATCGGGCGAACTCATCAGTGAATAGGGGTTTCTGTGGATGCGGCCATGGATATTGAGCGACACCACGATATGGCTGCCGCCGGAGAAAGTAGGCAGATTGCCGCCATCGGCTTTAGTCAGCACAAACTGTTTCACCAACGGCGTGACCTGGTGAATGGCACTGACGATGACTTGGATTTTGTTCATCGCGTTCTGGCTCATGGATACACCTCCGCGATCTCCGGCAAGTCACCCGGATTCTCGGCATCGATCATGAACCCCATGTAAGCACCGAGCTGGCGCGAGAAATGATCGCGCACGAACAGCATCTTGCCGCAACCGGCACAGGCAGCAATGTTAGTGGTGGCGTGGGGCGTAATGGCTTTGCAGTGCACGCAGTAAACCGGTCTTGCCAGAGTGCCAGCCTGCTCAAGCTGCATTTCCTGGTAACTCAAGCCATGCTCATAAGCCGTTTTTGCTGCCTGCCACATCATATGCTCGCTGCCTGCTAGATAGAGGCGCAGGCCCATGTAAGCGCTAGACAGCTCAGTGCCTAGAATCGCAATCGCTTCGTCTACACTGGTGTGGATATGCAGGCTCCCCACCTGCATCACCTTGATAATGGCTTGCGCATAATGACGGTCTTGATCCGTCACTACATAGTGCACGCTCACGGGTTGCGCAGGCGGTTGCTCCTGATACATCCTGATGATAGCCAGGCCACCAGCGCCTTCTGCCAGGACAATATGCCGCGTTGCATTTTTTACCCAGGACAGATTGCTGTAAGCAGGTTTAGTCTTGATCCAATAACCGTATTCCATAATGGTTTCAGGCCAATAATTTTTCTGGATGAGTGCGTAATCGCATCGGATCATAGAACGGCGTCGGTGTTACCCGGCCAGCATAACTGGCACCGCCACTCTTAATCTCCAGAACTGTTCCCGCCACAGCCGTTTCTTTGGTCAGGTGTACCAAGGCCAGTGACAGCATGAGGTATTCGCTGAATATGGCACTGGTGATGACCCCGACCTCCTTGCCATCCTGGTAGATTTTGTCACCTGCAGCGGGCGCTTTGCCTGGCATGGTAACGACCATCCCAGCCTGCTTGAAGCGCTCCTTGCCGCGTGAAGCCAATACTGCCTGTTTGCCGATGTAATCGCCCGCCTTGTCGACATCCACCCCCCAGCCCATATTAATTTCCCAAGGCGTGGTATCACCTTCCAGCATCTCGAACGGGTAAAACAGCAGGGCCGCTTCCATGCGCGTGACTTCCAGTGCATGCCAGGAGGCAGGGATGACGCCGGAGGGCGCGCCGGCTTCTAATACCTTGTCCCAGATCAACACTGCATCCTTGGCCTTGCAGTAAATCTCGTAGCCTTGTTCGCCCGAATAACCACCGCGTGCAATAAATACATCGCAACCAAAAATGGTAGTTTTAACATGCTTGAAGTATGGCAAATCTGCCAGCTTGAAGCCGACATGCGGTGCCAGTACTTCCAGCGACTTTGGCCCTTGCAGCGACAGTATATGTGCATCCAGATCCGGCTCAACCTTGACGTTCTTGCCTGCAGACAGCTTGGCGAGTTGCTCCGGCGTTTTGCCGCTGCCATGCGATAGCCTGAATACATCCTGGGCATCGCGTATCACCATGATGTCATCACAAATGGCGCCGTTTTCATTGACCTCTGCTGATAAGCGCGCAGTGCCAGGCTTGAGCTTGGTTACGTCAATGCAGACTAGTTGATCCAACACACTTTCGGCATCTGGGCCGGTGACATTGACGCTATTCAACGAAGACACATCATACAAACCAGCGGTATGACGGGTGGCAATCACTTCATCAAGCAGTTTGGTGCTGTAATCCCAGGGCAACGGCATTTCGTTCCAACTCACGGCAGTAAGGTCAGTACCTAGCGCCAGATGTCTTTCGTTGAGGATAGAATTTCTACTCATATAGCTTCCTTTGCTTTTTCTTTTAACTGTACTTAAGCAGCCAGGCTGTGGAAATACCAGACCACAGCGACACCAGCAACCAGCGTTATATAAGGCAATACACCAGCCTTGTTAGCCACCCCATCTTCAAGGTGCATGTCCTCAATCATCGATTTAGGAAACACGCCTTTATCCTGGATAAAGTGGCGGTAGACGAATACCGGAATAATCAGCGCGACGAATATCAATGCGGCTTTTAGCGTACCCGCACCCCAGATATCAGCACCCAGGCCCATCAACGCCAGGTTGACGAAACTCAGCACCACGCCTATGCCCAGCAACCAGTTTGGTGCCTTGAACGGACGGTCCCAGTTTGGGCGGTCTATACGATGTATCCAGCCCGAGTTCAGGTTGAGGAAGTTGAAGATGATGTAACCGACATTTGATGCTGCCAGCACGAATACATAATCTGACATGAGCAAGAGCAGCAGGTTAAACACCAGGTCGGTCCACATGGCACGTGTTGGTGCGCCGTGCTCATTCACATGGGAAAGATAGCGTGGAAACCAGCCATCCACCGAAGCCTGGTACAGGGTGCGTGATGAACCTGCCATCGCTGTCATGATGGAGAGTATCAGTGCCAGAATCAGCATGATCACTAACAGGTGTTCAATAATGACACCACCGCCCAGCATGCCTGACATGGCTTTTGCCACGCCCATGCCGCTGTAGATTTCCGCTGCCAACATGCCGTCGTAAACCGCTGGCGTAGTCACAGCACCAGTGGCATCTACTACGGCTGGTGTGACCATTTGTCCGAGCCCCATATGCCCTTGAAACGCTAATGGCACGATCGTGAAGATAACAACGCAGAGCAAGCCCGCGTAAAGTATGGCCTTGAAGGTATCTGTTTTTGGGTTCTTGAACTCGCGGGTGTAACAGACGGCAGTCTCAAATCCATAAGTGGACCAGGCGGCAATAAACAAGCCACCAGCCATCAATGTCCAACCCGACAAATCCCATGCGCCATCAATCACATTCCCCGCTGCATCATGCGCCAGCGGTGCCAGCGGCAGGAAATTGGTACTTGGAGCATCGCCGGTAATCAGCGGTACCAGACCAATTAAGCCTAATGGTAATAATGCTGTGATACCAAGAATTAAAGTTGTCTTAGCCGAGCGCAATATACCGCCATGCTGGACAGCAAATACGCCCAACATCACTACTGCGCCGACGATGAAGGTAGAGTTGATACGCAGTGACAGGCCATCCTTAATGCCACTAAGATCAAGCAGGGTGATCTGCCAGGTATTGATCGCAGCATCCGGCGCGAATAGCGCGCTCAGGATATAGCCACCAGCCAGACCGGAGCCAATCGCCAGCACTGGCGACCAGGCAAACCAGTTACACCACACCGAGACCGGCGCGATATATTTGCTATAACGAACCCAGGCTACCGCGCCATAGACCGAAGCACCGCCGGATTTATGCGGGAACAGGCCCGCGATTTCGGCATAGGTAAATGCCTGTAAAAAGCCAAAGCCGATCGATATCATCCATACCAGCCAGGATGGTTTGCCTACGGTGGCGGCAATCGCGCCTATAGAAAAAAGTACCAGGGCAGGTACGCCACTAGCTACCCAGAATGCGCCTTGCCAGCCTATCTTGCGGTGTAGCGTTGCTGTTGCGGGCGCCGCACTATCCATGCTTGTCATCGTCTCAGTTGTCAAAATATTTCCCCTTTGGTTCTTGCTAAGAATAGCCACTTTAAGCATAGCCGCTTAAAGTCTCGACTAAAGCCACCATCAATACCCAATTAATGAGTCTCTGCAGCAAGGTTTTTCATCATTGCCTGCTGAGCGCTATTTCATGCAATTTCCAGCAATTACACAATCGCTCTTAGGGGTTAAGCAGGGCTACTCCCAAAGGAGTAGATAGCTTTCAACATGGGCATGGCTTGATAATTCTTATTGATATTTTTTATCTGGGTCTATTGACGTCGTTAAGTTAACTATGTTAAATTAACGACGTTAACTTAAATTAAATACGCCTTATTTAGATATGCCACCCAAACCCAAAACAGATGCAGAACGTCAGCAGTTGCGCATCACCATACTGGATGCGGCGCGCGAGCTTTTTGTAGCGCAGGGGGTGGATGCGGTGACCATGCGCGAAATCGCCAAGCGCATCGGCTACTCTGCCACCGCTATCTACCTGCACTTCAAGGATAAAGATGCGATCATCCGCGCCATCTGCGATACCGATTTTCTCGCGCTTGCGTCCGGCCTTAGCCAGATAATGCAGATCCCCGACCCGGTAGAGCGTGTTGTCGCGCTCGGCACCGGTTATGCCCGGTTTGCACTGAGCCACCCCAACCACTACCGCATGATGTTCATGACACCACGTCCACCATGTGACCCGGAAATATCCGAGGTACAGCATGGCAACCCGGAGCAGGACGCCTATGCGCAACTGAGACTGGTGGTGCATGAAGTGTACGAGCGCCAGTTATTCCGCCCTGAACTGACCGATCCGGATCTAATTGCCCAAACCATATGGGCAGGCATCCACGGCGTGTGCTCACTCGAAATCACCCTGGCGAACGATATCTGGGTGAATTGGCGCAGTATTGAAGCACGACTGCAATTGATGCAGAACACACTGATTAACGGACTTTTAATATCACCCGAGTTGAGAGCAAGCCAGCCATGAATTTGAAATATCCAACCTTAAAACTTGTTGCTTTAAGCATAACAGCCAGCGTGATTTTCACAGGCTGCAAAAAACCTGAGGAACCATCACCTGCGCCAAGACCTGCCCTTGTGATGACCATCTCTAACGAAGGAGCAAGCGTCGGCATGACGCTGGTGGGCGAAGTAAAGCCACGCTATGAATCAGCACAGGGTTTTCGCGTTAATGGCAAGATCATGGAACGCAAGGTAGAGATTGGCGCCACAGTTAAAAAAGGCCAGTTACTGGCGAGGCTTGATAGCGCCGATGCCACACTATCCGTACAGTCATCGGCTGCCGATGTCAGTGCTGCTGAAGCGCAGCTGGCACTGGCCAAAGCCAACCTGGAACGCCAGCGCCAGTTGATAGACAAGAAATTCATCTCGGCAGCTTCGCTAGATAGCTACGAAGCACAATACAAATCAGCCAGCGCGCGTTTACAGCAGACCAAGGCACTCACTTCCGCTAACAGCAACCTTTCCCGCTATACCTCGCTGACGGCAGACCGTGACGGTATAGTCACCGACATCCGCGCCGAGCCCGGCCAGGTAGTGACTGCTGGCGAAGTCATCGCCCGCATCATCGACCCGACCCAGCTTGAAGTGCAGATCCCCGTGCCAGAATCGCGCATGAGCAACATTGCAGTTAATGACCCCGCCACCATGCGCCTGTGGGCCAAGCGCGAAAAAACCTACCAAGCCAAAATACGCGAGATCGCCCCTGCGGCAGATGCGGTAACGCGCAGCTTTCTGGTCAAGATCAGCATCCTGGATGCCGATGAGAATGTGCGGCTGGGCATGACTGCAGGGGTGAAACTGAACAAGGATGACACCAGTGCAATACTGGTACCCAGCGCTGCCGTTACCCAGTTGAAAGACCAGGCCACAGTATGGCTGCTCGACAAAAACACTAACAAGGTAAACCCACGACCCGTGTCACTAGGCAGCTATCGTGAAGACGGCGCACTGATTACCGACGGCCTGAACATTGGCGATACCATCGTCATCGCAGGTGTTGAAGCCTTACAGGCAGGGCAGCAGGTGCGTCCCATGGAAAGAGGCCAAACAGGGCACGAAAAGCCACAAAATGAAATGCTAAGTCCTGTGGAAAGAAGCGTCAGCAAATGAGCAACTTCAACCTCTCGGACTGGGCGCTTAAACACCAGAGCCTGGTGCTGTTCTTCATGATTGTGCTGACGGTGATAGGCCTCGCTTCCTATACCAAGCTCGGTCAGTCGGAAGACCCTCCGTTTACCTTCAAGGCCATGGTCATTCGCACCGGCTGGCCGGGCGCGGATGCCAATGAAGTGGCACTGCAAGTCACCGACAAACTGGAAAAGAAGCTGCAGGAAGTACCGCACCTGGATTTCGTTTCAAGCTATTCGCGCGCTGGCGAATCGGTCATCGTGCTGCGCATCAAGGACTCCACTGCAGCCAAGGATATGCCGGATGCGTGGTACCAGGCCCGCAAGAAAATCAACGATATCCGCAATACCCTGCCAGCCAATATCGAAGGCCCCAGCTTCAATGACGAATTCGGTGATGTATACGGCAATATGTATGCGCTTACCGGCAAAGGCTACAGCTATGCAGAACTGAAACGCCAGGCCGATGTGATTCGGTCAGAATTGTTACGTATCCCCGATGTGGCCAAAGTGGATTTCTTTGGCGAACAGAAACAACGCCTGTTCATTGAGCTTTCCAACGCCAAGAATGCAACGCTGGGGATTGATTCAGCCACCCTCATCAGTGCCATCCAGGCGCAAAACCCGGTAGTCGCCAGCGGGGCTTTCAATACCGACGCCGAAAACATACGTGTGGCTGTGAGCGGCCGTTTCAATAGTGTGGAAGATTTGCAGAACATGCATTTCCGCGCCGCGGACCGCGATATACGCCTGGGGGATGTCGCAAAAATCTACCGTGGCTACCAGGATCCGGCATCGCAAACCGTTCGTTACATGGGTCAGCAGGCCATGTTCATCGGCGTGTCCATGGCTACGGGTGGCGATATCGTAGCGCTGGGCAGCAAGCTGGATGCCACTATTGCCAAAGCCTCCAGCCAGTTACCCGTTGGGCTGGAGCTGCATACCGTCACCTCACAGCCAGAAGCCGTACAGCGCTCGGTACATGAGTTCGTGCGCTCACTGGCAGAAGCAGTGATTATCGTGCTGGCCGTGAGCCTGCTATCGCTGGGCCTGCGTACCGGGCTGGTAGTGGCGATCACCATCCCTATCGTGCTGGCCATCACTTTCCTGTTCATGCATATCTTCAATGTCGGCTTGCACAAGATCTCACTGGGCGCATTGATACTGGCACTGGGCCTGCTGGTGGATGACGCCATCATCGCCGTGGAAATGATGGCCTCCAAGATGGAGCAGGGCTGGGACCGCGCAAAAGCGGCTTCACATGCTTTCACCAGCACCGCCATGCCCATGCTCACTGGTACACTGGTGACGGCCGCCGGCTTCCTGCCGATTGCCACTGCGCAATCTTCCACCGGTGAATACACACGCTCCATCTTCCAGGTGACCGTGATTGCCCTCCTGGTTTCATGGTGTGCAGCGGTGATTTTTGTGCCTTACCTGGGCTACAAATTACTACCGGATTACGCCAAACATGCAGGCAAGCCATCGCTGCTGGCCAGGCTGATGGGTAAAACTAAAAACACCGAGAGCGCACCAGCTACCCATACCGACATTTATGATTCGCGCCTCTATCGCAAACTGCGCAGCGCGATTACCAGCTGCGTACGCCATTATTGGATCGTGATATTCGTCACCATTGCGGTTTTCATCGTTGCGATCATCGGCTTCGGCAAGGTGCAGCAGCAGTTCTTCCCCGACTCCACAAGGCCCGAACTGATTGTTGATTTAAGGCTGACAGAAGGCGCTTCGTTTGAAGCGACTGATGCCGCAGTCAAGAAGCTGGAAGCATGGCTCAGCAAACAAAATGGTATAGAGAACTATGTCGCTTATATCGGCAGTGGCAGCCCACGCTTTTACCTGCCGCTGGACCAGCAGCTGCCGCGCAAGAATTTCGCCGAATTCGTCGTGCTGGCCAAAGACCTGAAATCACGTGAAGAGGTACGCGGCAAATTGATCAAATTGTTCGAGCAGGATTTCCCCAATTTGCGCGGCTCTGTATTCAGGCTGGAAAACGGTCCGCCAGTTGGCTTTCCGGTGCAATTCCGCGTATCCGGCCCGGGCTTTGATGAATCAAACTTCGCTGCGCTGCGCGAGCAGGCCAACAAGGTGGCAGCAGTGATGCGTGACAACCCCTACCTGAGCAATGTGCAGACCGATTGGGAAGAACCGATCAAAAGCATCCATATCAATGTGGATCAATCCAAGGCGCGTATCCTCGGCATCACTTCGGCCGAAATCGCCAACTTCCTGAGTAGTGCGCTGAATGAGCTTTACATCACCGAATATCGCGAAGGCAATGAGCGCATAGACCTGGTGGTGCGCGGCAACCCGCTTGAGCGCCGCCAGGTTTCGCGCATCCCCGACCTGATGATCAAGACCGCCTCTAAACAAAGTGTACCGCTAGCGCAGGTGGCGAATATCGAATATACCTTTGAGGAAGGCCTGATTTGGCGCCGCAGCCGCATCCCCACCATCACCGTGCGCGGCACACTGTATGGGCATATGCAGGCGCCGGTAGTGTCGAACATGGTGGAAGAAAAACTGAAAACCGTGCGTGAGCAACTGCCTGTGGGCTACCACATCGATACCGGCGGCGCGGTGGAAGAATCCGGCAAGGGCGGCGCCTCGGTAGCTGCTGGCGCGCCACTGTTCATCGTGGCGGTATTGACCATCCTGATGATACAGCTGCAGAGTTTCTCACGCGTGACGCTGGTATTGCTGACTGCACCACTCGGCATCATCGGCGTGGCGCTGTTCCTGCTCATATTCGACAAACCGTTTGGTTTTGTGGCCATGCTGGGCACTATCGCCCTGTCCGGCATGATCATGCGCAACTCGGTGATCCTGGTCGATCAAGTGGCGCAGGATAAAGCCGCAGGCAAGGATGACTGGGAAGCCATTGTGGAATCCACCGTGCGCCGTTTCCGCCCGATTGTGCTGACTGCTGCCGCGGCCATACTGGCGATGATACCGCTCACCAGGAGCGCTTTCTTCGCACCGATGGCCGTCGCCATTATGGGTGGACTGACTGTTGCGACCCTGTTAACCGTGATCTCTTTACCAGCACTTTATGCGGCCTGGTACAGAGTAAAAGTGCCGGACGCTGTTTAACGTAAAGACTTCTTAGTTATAATAATTTCCGGGCGCTATAATGATTTTTTTGACGATTCATTTTTAAGTAAAAGGTAGCTTTCATGAGCCATGAGCAATCTTTCCAGGAACAAGCTTTTATCGGTGCTGGCGCACACGCAGACTTTGATGTGCAGCGCGAGCAAGCCCGCTTTAACATGATAGAACAGCAGATTCGCACCTGGGAGGTACTGGACGGGCGAGTGCTTGATTTGTTGCAACAAATTCCGCGCGAGGACTTTGTGCCACAACAATATCAGGGACTGGCATTTGCCGACCTTGAAATCCCGCTCGGCTTTGGTGAGCTCATGCTATCACCCAAGCTAGAAGCTCGTATCGTGCAAGCGCTGGAAATCAAAAAAACAGATAAGGTGCTGGAGATTGGTACAGGTAGTGGCTACCTGACGGCCTTACTGGCAGCGCAGGCTAAACAAGTGGTGAGTGTCGAGATTAACCCTAGTTTCAGCGCGACAGCAAAACAGCGCCTGGCCAGCCATGGCATCTACAACGCCAGCTTGCGAACAGGTGACGCCACTAACGGCTGGGCAGCTGAGGGGCCTTACGATGTCATCGTGTTTACCGGCTCACTACCAGTAGCGCCAAGCGCTGTAGAGCAGCAACTGGCAACTGGCGGACGCTTGTTTGTGGTGGTCGGCGAGGCGCCCGTGATGGAGGCAACTCTGGTACAGCGCATCAACAAAGGTTTTAAGCGTGATGTGCTGTTTGAAACCTGTGTGCCTGCACTCATCAATGCGCCCCAACCAGAACGATTTGAATTTTAATCTGCTGTTTAATTAACCTACTTAAAACATCTATGCGCTACTCACTGGTCATTATCAGCCTGGCATTTGCCTTGCCTGCGTCGCTAACCCAGGCGGCAGAAACACAGAACCTGCTGGATATTTATCAGCAAGCCTTGAATCGCGATCCGGCATGGGCATCGGCTCGTAGTGGCAATCTTGCCGCACAGGAAAAACTGGAGCAAGGCAAGGCGCTATATCGGCCGACAGTGACAGTCAACAGCAACGCCAGCCACTCGGAAACGGATATTAAATACAACGGCGCAGGCTCCATTTTCAGGAATGGTGGGCGCGAATCCTTTGATAGTTATGGCTATGGCGTCAACGTAAGCCAGCCGATTTACCGCAAGCAGATCAGCACCCAGTACGAGCAGGCTAAAAGTCAGGTGACCCAGGCTGACAAACAACTCGCACTGGCCCAACAGCAACTGATGTTACGCACTGCTCAAGCCTATTTTGATGTGCTACTGGCCCAGGACAAGATCGACCTCATCAATGCGCAAAAGGCTGCCATCAATAGACAGTTTGAGCAGGCCAAAGCCAATTTTGATGTCGGCACCGCAACCATTACCGACGTGAACGAAGCGCAAGCCCGCTATGACCTGACACTGGCGCAGGAAATTGCTGCGATTAACGACCTGGAAGTGAAGAAGCGCGCGGTGCAATCCATCATCGGCGACCTGCCGCAACGCCTTGCCACGGCCAAGACCGAGATCAAACCCAGTATGCCGGAGCAAGGGGATATGGAAGCCTGGGTAGAGATCGCCGAGCAAAACAGCCTCGCACTTAGTATCCAGCAACAGGCGCTGGAGATTGCTACGCAGGAAGTAGAGCGCCAGAATGCAGGGCATCTGCCGACATTCGATGCTGTCGGTGGCTACACCGACAATCGGGCCAATGGCGGGCCTAACGGTTTCGGTAGCGATTTGCAAAATGCCACGATCGGCGTGCAGTTGCAGATCCCCATTTACCAAGGCGGGCTGATCAACTCTAGGGTGCGTGAAGCCGTCGCCAACAAGCAAAAAGCCATGGATGATGTAGAAGTGGCGAGACGTCAGGCTGACCTGGATACGCGCCAGGCTTACCTCAACTTGGCCAGCAGCGTAGCGCAGGTCAAGGCCTATGAGCAGGCGCTCACATCCAGCCAGAGCCAACTCGACTCAACCAACCTGGGCTATGAAGTCGGCATCCGCACCAGTGTGGATGTACTCAATGCCCAACAGCAATACTACAGCGCCAAGCGCGACCTGCTACAGGCCCGTTACACTTACCTGCTGAGCACCCTCAAGCTAAAATCGGCGACCGGTTTGCTCAACGAGGCCGACATGGCCAGTATCAACCAGCAACTCGCCAGCAGCAACTGAAATGGCTCACTCCAGCTCAGCCCAAGGCCTTGTAGCGAAACGCGATAAAAGCCTGTTGCTGGTGGTAGATATGCAAACCAAGCTAGCCAATGTCATGGATGCAGCAGCCATGCAAAAAGTCAGCCGCAACTGCAGCATACTGGCGCAAGCCGCTAGCCTGCTGGAGATTCCCAAGGTATATACCGAACAATATCCCAAGGGTCTGGGCCATACACTACCAGATCTGGCAGCCTTGCTCATACCATCTGCCTGTGTAGAAAAAACCGCATTCTCGTGTTGCGACGAGCCTGCATTTAACCGCCAGCTCACCGCTGATCACCCGCAAATCATCCTGGCGGGCATGGAAGCACATATCTGCATCCTGCAAACTGCCTTGGGCTTGCATGCACAAGGCAAACAGGTATTTGTGGTGGCAGATGCTGTACTTTCGCGTGACCCGGCCAATAAAAACAATGCGCTGGAGCGATTGAGGCAGAGCGGTATCATCATTACCAATACCGAATCCGTAGTATTTGAGTGGCTGGCCGTAGCCGAAGGCGATGCTTTCAGGCAAATCAGCAAATTGATCCGTTAGTCCTGCACCAGCCACCATGATTTAAGCCAGCAGGGTTTCATGAACTGGAAATTATTATTTTTTATCGGCCTCGTCGCTTATGGCGGCTACAACCACTGGCAAAAACGCGCAGTCACTTATGGCCCAGGTGCAGTGGCCATCACAGAGCCAGTCCAGCGTGGTGCAGCTAGCGATGACACTATCAGCAAGAACGGTTACCAACTCACACCTCTTCAGGATTTCAGCATTGAAGCCCGCGTACTATCCACCGAACATTACAACATGGACCGCGAATCACAGCTGGCTCCGGTCGACCTGGCGCTAGGCTGGGGGCGCATGTCGGATGAAAGCATACTGAGTCAGATCAAGATCAGTCAGAGCAACCGCTTTTACTTCTGGCATGTCGATGCTTTCCCCATCCCGCGCGAAGAAATCGAAACCCACAGTGCCAACATGCACATGATTCCCGCTGACAGCTCGGTAGAAAAAACGCTTAAATCGGTAAGGGTCGGCCAGGTAGTCACTATCAGCGGCCAGCTGGTAGAAGCCAAAGCGCCTGATGGCTGGCACTGGCGCAGCTCACTCACCCGCAAAGACACTGGCAATGGCGCTTGTGAAGTCGTGCTGGTGAAATCGATTTACGTGAAGTAAGCCTGGAAAAGTATGAGCGCAGGCACTTAACCCTGCGGCAAATACCGCGCTATCAAATCAGCAATCCGCAAGGTGGCACCGCCCTCGCTGGTACTGAAATCCAGCGCTGCCAGGCTCATGCTTTGCCGTTTTTCATGGTCGCCGAATAAACGCTTCAGCGCATTGGCCAGGTCGGCACTGTCATTCACGCGCCAGGCGGCACCTGCGGCAATGGCAAGCTCGGTGGCTTGCGTAAAGTTAAAGGTATGTGGGCCGATCAGCACTGGCTTGCTCATGGCGCTGGCTTCTATCAGGTTTTGCCCGCCCAGCGGCTGCAGGCTGCCGCCGATAAAGGCGATGTCACTCGCCGCATAATAGGTAAACATTTCCCCCATGCTGTCGCCCAGCACGGTACTGACGGTTGCAGGCACCGCCTCTTCAAGCTTGGATCGACGCAAAAAGCGCACACCTGACTTGGTAAGCATATTGCCCACTTCATCAAAACGCTGTGGATGGCGCGGCACGATGATCGTCAGCAAGTTAGGCACTTGGGCCGCCTTGACTGCCTGCAGGATAGTCGCTTCTTCGCCATCACGCGTGCTGGCGGCCAGGAATACCGGGCGATTCTTGCCCAGCAATACGCGCAGCTGGTGGCCAAGCTCGGCGGCATCCGGCGGCGGCAATACATCAAATTTCAGGTTCCCCATTACCTCAGTGTTGCTCGCGCCCAGCCCATTTAAACGCTCAGCATCCTGTTCAGTCTGCGCTGCTATTGCCGTCAAGCTTTGCAAACCTTCGCTGGCAAGCTTGCCCACTTTGGCATACCCGGTTGCGGATTTTACGGAGAGGCGCGCGTTCACCAGCAATATTGGTATCTGCTGGGTTTTGCAGCTTGCAATCAGGTTGAACCACAGTTCAGTTTCCATCAGCACGCCCAGCACCGGCTTGAAGTGTGTGACAAAACGACGCACGGCACTTGGCACATCGTAAGGCAGGTAAGCCCGCAATACGCTATCACCAAACAATTGCTCTCCGGCGGCGCGCCCGGTGGGGGTGGCATGGGTGAGCAATATCTGGTGTTGCGGGTAATGATGCTGCAACTCTTTCACCAACGGGGCAGCGGCCCGGGTTTCACCCACCGATACACAATGTAGCCAGATCAGCGGTTTTTCTGATGCAAGCTCGGGATAAAAACCATAGCGTTCACCCACATGTTGCAGATATTCGGGTTGGCGGATGCCGCGCCATAACAGCTTGATGGGCGTGAAAGGAAGTAGAAGGTAGAGCAGGAGGGAGTAAACGGTGCGATTCATATACGGGATTTTCGCACAGAGTACGTGGCTTTTAGCAAACTCTTGTGTAATCGTGGTCTTCGTCTTTAAACAGGCTGCCACTTGGCATCACCTCTGATGCAAGTGGCAGTCGGACAGCTTTATAAAAATCGTTTATTGTTTCGCGCTTAGTGTGTTGTATGAAGTCATCAGGTTGCGGTAATCAGGAATATGATTGGAGCACAATGCGCCCAGACCTTCAATATCACGACGCCAGTCACGGTGCAGCTCACACGCCATGCCGAACCAGGTCATCATCTGTGCACCCGCAGCAGACATACGATCCCATGCGGCATCACGTGTCATTTCGTTGAATGTACCTGAGGCATCTGCCACCACGAACACTTCAAAGCCCTCTTCAATCGCAGACAAAGCTGGGAATGCAACGCAAACCTCTGTCACGACACCAGCGATGATCAGCTGCTTTTTACCAGTGGCTTTAATCGCTTTAACGAAGTCTTCGTTGTCCCAGGCATTGATCTGGCCTGGGCGGGCGATGTATGGTGCATCCGGAAACATCGCTTTTAGCTCCGGCATCAGCGGGCCATTCGGGCCAGTCTCAAAGCTGGTAGTGAGTATGGTCGGCAGGTTGAAGAATTTCGCAGCATCGGCCAGCGCCAGTACATTGTTCTTCATACGGTCCGGGTCAACATCACGCACCAGGGATAAAAGTCCGGCTTGGTGATCTACCAACAAAACTACTGCGTTATCGCGGTCTAGACGTACATATGGCTTGCTCATGGTATTTCTCCTAAATTAAAAAATGTAAATTAACAAACTTAAAGATTGGCGTTATGCCGCTGATACTGCAAATCGACCTTGGTTATAGTCATCAATCGCCTGGTTGATTTCCTCCCGACTATTCATGACAAAGGGGCCATGGCCAACCACCGGTTCATTCAGCGGCTCCCCGTTTAACAACAACAATGTGGTGTCTTGCTGTGCTTCCAGCACTAACTTGGTACCTGTGCGTTGCATTACGGCAAGCTCGGCTGGGCTTATGGTGTGGGTTTCGCCAGTTTTCAAGGCACCATGCAACACAAACAAAGCAGTGGTATAGCCTTCCGGCAAATCAAATATCACGGTGCTACCAGCATTCAGCCTTACATCCCATACATTCATCGGGCTGAAGGTATGTGCCGGACCTTTTTGGCCTGCATATTCACCTGCAATCACACGCACTTTGCCTGCTCCATTCTCCAGCGCAATTTCAGGAATCTGCGCGCTGGTGATGCCCTGATAGCCGGGAGTAGTCATCTTGTCTTTGGCTGGCAGGTTGACCCACAGCTGTACCATCTCGAAGACCCCACCGTTGCGGGCAAAGTCATCACCGTGATACTCCTCATGAATAATGCCGGAGCCCGCGGTCATCCATTGCACATCACCGTTGCTGATGGTGCCGCCAGCGCTAGTGGAGTCCTTGTGAGATACCTGGCCTTCATACACGATGGTGACAGTCTCAAAACCACGGTGTGGATGCTGGCCTACGCCACGACGTTGTTCAGTTGGCTCAAAGCGAGCTGGGCCGGCGTAGTCCATTAACAGAAATGGCGAGACTTCTTCTGCGATATCCCTGTATGAAAAAATGCTTTGCACGGGGAAGCCATCGCCTACCCAGTGATTGCCGTTGCTGCGTTTGATAAATGCCAGTTTTTTCATGATCTGCTCCTTAGTTTCTATTTGATTTCTGTGTCGCGTTACGATGGTTCCCACTATAGACACATGACATTTAGGCGACTAGATGGTTAAATGTAAAATCACTTTTCATTTAAATGAACAATACTGTGTATTAAAAATATAGGTTCCAACAATATATGGACTTCAACGAAGCAGCAGTATTTGTCAAAGTAGTACAGGCAGGCAGTTTCAGTGAAGCTGCCCGACAGCTTGGTTTGCCTACCTCGACGATCAGCACGCGCGTTGCCCGGCTGGAGAAACGGCTGGGAGTGACCCTGCTGCAACGCACTACAAGGCGTTTGCACCTGACTGAAGCAGGCACAGTGTATTTTCATCATGCGGCTCAGGGCCTGGGCTATATGCTGGAGGCTGAAGCTGCGATTGATGAAGCGCGCCAGCAACCGCAAGGCAAGCTCAAGGTCACCGCGCCTGCCGACTTGGGCGACAACCTGCTTGCCGGGCTGGTGCAGCGTGCGCAACAGGAATTCCCGGCACTGGAGTTGGAGTTGCTATTGACCGACCGCTATATCGACCTGGTGGCAGAAGGTGTGGATGTCGCGATCCGTACCGGTGAGTTGCGCGATTCCAGTTTGGTGGCAAAATCACTGGGTACCATACTTTGGGCAGTATTCGCGAGCCGCCAATACCTGGAGCAATCCGCGCCCCTGAAAGACCCGCAGGACCTGCACGCGCATCGCTGCCTGCAATTCACCCCGATTGGGCGCGATGCCTGGGACTTGAATAATGGCGATAGCAACGTCACCATTCCGCTGCCAGCACGCACCCTGGCCAACAGCATAGGCGTGGTGAAAGCGATGACGGAGAATGGGCAGGGAGTAGCATTGCTGCCTGCTTTCATCTGCAAGGCGCAGCTTGTGAGTGGTGATTTGGTGCGCGTCCTGCCTGGCTGGCAAGCCAAGGCAGATCCGGTACATATGGTCTATCCGCGCCAGCGCTTTATGCCCCCCAAGCTGCGTGCTTTTATTGATTTGGCACAGGCAGAATTAAAGCCAAAGTTTGCCGGTGGGGCAGCGCAGTGAGCCTTGGCAATATAAAAAATACTAACGAAAGGAATAACAACCCATGAGCCAAGAAAACTTAGAACAGGACAACTTAGAAAGTCTCAACAAAAACATAGAACATGGCGCCACGGTGGTGATCACGCATCGCGTTTCTGCCGCACAGCAAGCACAATACGAAGAATGGCTGAATGAAATCGGCCCCATTTGCAGAGCATCACAAGGCCTGCTGGATTGGCACATCATCCGCCCCATTAGCGGGCTTACTGATACCTACACCGTGATCATCCGATACGACAATCAGCAGAATCTCAAGCACTGGATGGAATCAGCAGAACGTCAGCGCTTGATTGCCAAGATACAGGCAGTGCTGGCGAGCAAAGACGAGTTTTATATCAACAGTGGCTTGGACTTCTGGTTCAGCCAGGGCGGCCAAAAAGCCAAAGTCCCGGTACGCTGGAAGCAGTTCCTGGTAACATGGTCTGCCATTTATCCGCTGGTGGTAGGCGTACCCATGCTGTTATTCCCCTTGCTGAGATGGCTCAAGGTGCCCGGCAACCATTACCTGGATACCCTGCTGCTGACTGGGATAGTGGTCTCGCTCATGGTGTGGGTCGTCATGCCACGCTACACCAAGCTGGTTCATCGCTGGCTGTTTGCTTAAAAAACAGGCATTGACGTTAGCCAGCCCTTAATCATCTGCGGCGAATGAGCAAAAATCATTCCCCGACCCATGCATCAAACCCTGCCGGATGTCCAAATATTTATTTTTTATTTGGTTAGTAATGACTCACCCAGCCGCAAAACCAAGCGTAGATGCCGCTTAAACGGCACGCCCCAAAAACGGGCCGGGAAACGAGCGTCTGCACCAAAAAAAATGCTTGACCCTCACTACAAAATGACATAATTTTGCAATCAGTCACAATATCTTGTGGTTAAGACTGTTTTTTGCCCTAATTGGCAAAACAGCAAAAACTAACAATAAATTCGGCCAATAGTGAATTAGTTTTGGGAATGCCAAACTAAAAAAACAGGCCAGTTCAATCAAGGAAGGATATAACCCATGCTTAAAGTAGTCCAAGCTTCGGATGAGACAACCCAAGAGGTTCCCATGCAATCAGTATCCATAGATATCTGGGATAAGAAATATCGTCTGAAGACCAAGCAGGGTAAGCATATCGATGAAACCATGGACGACACCTACAAGCGTGTCGCGCGTGCGCTGGCTGATGCGGAAGAAACCGATGCCAAGCGCAGCCTGTGGTATGACAAATTTCTATGGGCATTGCGCCGTGGCGCGATTCCCGCTGGCCGTATTACCTCCAACGCCGGTGCGCTTGAGCACAAGCCAGCTACCAGCACTATCAACTGCACGGTTTCCGGCATTGTTGAAGACAGCATGGATGACATTCTGGGCAAGGTGCATGAAGCCGGCCTGACCCTGAAAGCCGGTTGCGGTATCGGTTATGAGTTCTCCACCCTGCGTCCAAAAGGCGCATTCGTAGCCGGTGCTGGCGCATATACCAGCGGCCCGCTGTCGTTCATGGATATCTACGACAAGATGTGCTTTACCGTGTCTTCTGCCGGTGGCCGTCGTGGCGCACAAATGGCGACTTTCGATATTTCGCACCCTGATGTTATCGACTTCATCAAGGCCAAGCGCGAGGCTGGCCGTTTACGCCAGTTCAACCTGTCATGCCTGATCACCAAGGAGTTCATGGAAGCAGTGAAGGCCGAAGCCGAATGGAAACTGGCTTTCCCGGTCACCGCCAAAGAGGCTTCTGCTGATAACCTGGACTTGCTGGATGAAACACAAGTGGTATGGCGCGAATGGCCAGTGAAGGGTAAATACCTCACGCGTGAATCCGATGGCAAGACCGCCTGCCGTGTGTACAAGACCATCAAGGCGCGCCGTTTGTGGGACGTCATCATGTCCTCCACCTACGATTTCGCCGAGCCGGGCTTTATCCTGATCGACCGCGTCAACGAAATGAACAATAACTGGTTCTGCGAAAACATCCGCGCGACCAACCCATGCGGCGAGCAGCCTCTGCCGCCTTATGGTGCTTGCCTGCTGGGCTCGGTCAACCTGACCATGTTCGTCAAGCACCCATTCACCGACAAAGCCTTTTTTGACTGGGATGAATACAGCGAAGTAGTGGGCACGTTCACCCGCATGCTGGATAACGTAGTCGAAATCAACGGTCTGCCATTGCAGCAGCAACGTGATGAAATCGCCCGCAAACGCCGCCATGGCATGGGCTATCTGGGCCTGGGTTCTACCCTCACCATGCTCAAGATGAACTACGGCGACGACGCTTCTGTGCAATTCACCGAAGAAGTTACCAAGGTGATGGCGCAAGTGGGCTGGAAAGTCGGCGTTGAGCTGGCTGAAGAAAAAGGCGCCGCACCTATCATGAGTGAAGAGTTCGAGATCACTGCCGACATGCTGGACAAGCGCCCGGAAATGGTCGCTGACGGCATCAAGCTGGGCGATAAGTTGCCAGGTAAAGTACTGATGGGCAAGTACAGCCGCTACATGCAGCAGTTCCCGGAAGAGCTGCGTGCCGAGATCGCCGAAAAAGGCGCGCGCTTTACGCACCATAGCTCTATTGCACCGACCGGCACCATCTCACTGTCGCTCGCCAACAACGCCAGCAACGGTATTGAGCCATCATTCGCGCACCACTATGCCCGCAACGTGATTCGCGAAGGCAAGAAATCCAAAGAGAAGGTTGACGTATTCTCTTATGAACTGCTGGCTTACCGCGAGCTGATCAACTCCAAGGCCATGCCATTTGGCACCAGCGACGAAGAAAAGCTGCCAGATTACTTCCTTGATTCATCCACCATCCAGGCCAAGGCGCATGTAGATATTCAGGCGGCTGCGCAAAAGTGGATCGATAGCTCCATCTCCAAAACCATCAACGTCCCGACGGATTATGACTTTGAAGATTTCAAGAGCATCTACATCTACGCTTACGACAAGGGCCTCAAGGGTTGCACCACTTTCCGCTTCAACCCGGAAGCCTTCCAGGGCGTACTGGTGACAGAGAAAGACCTGGAAAACACCACTTACAAGTTCACGCTGGATGACGGCACCGAAGTTGAAGTGAAAGGTAACGAAGAGATCGAATACGACGGCGAAACCCATTCAGCCGCCAACCTCTACGATGCATTGAAAGAAGGTTATTACGGCAAGTTTTAATGCGCTAAGCATTAAGCCCCGTAAACCTAAGGAGAAAAAACATGGCAATTAAAATCGAAAAGAAAATCGTTGGTTACAACGTACTGAGTGAAGACGACAAGGCAAAATCTGCTGAAGCTGCAGCGCAACCGCAAAAGACTGCTGAAGTCGTACAGCTGGGTGAACCGCTCAGCCGCCCGGACAAGCTAGTCGGCAACACCTACAAGATCAAGACACCGGTGACCGAGCATGCGCTCTACATCACCATCAACGACGTAGTGATGAACGAAGGCACCCCGCAAGAGCACCGCCGTCCGTTCGAGATCTTCATCAATTCCAAGAACATGGACCATTTCCAGTGGATCGTCGCCCTCACGCGCGTGATGTCCGCCGTGTTCCGTAAAGGCGGCGATGTCACTTTCCTGGTAGAAGAACTGCACAGCGTGTTTGACCCAAGCGGTGGCTACTTCAAAAAGGGTGGTAAATACATCCCTAGCTTGGTGGCCGAGATTGGCGAAGTGGTAGAGCAGCACTTGCAGGAAATCGGCATGCTAAAAAAAAGTGAGCCCGACCAGCACCAGAAAAAACTGATTGAAGAAAAGCGCGCCGAATACCTGGCCAAGCAATCAGATGACAACAGTAGCGCAGGCGAATTGACTGCAGAAGGCTTCCCTAAAGGCGCCCAGCTTTGCAACAAGTGCCAGACAAAGGCAGCGATTATTATGGATGGTTGTTTGACTTGTCTGAATTGTGGCGAGTCTAAGTGCGGTTAATTTAAAAGACAAAAACCCGGACAAGTCCGGGTTTTTGTTTGGCCATTAGTCTTAGTTAATTCTTAATTATTTAGTTCTGCGTCTTGCAACAAAACCCATCAAACCAAGACCTGCCAGCATCATCGCATAAGACTCAGGCTCAGGTACTGCTGTAACACTTGGCACACCACCAACGTACCAGGCACTGCCACCTTGCGCACTAGTCAAACCTTGCACATGCAATGCAAAACCAACATCTGCAAAATTTATAGGCTTCGAAAAAGTCGCAGTCCAGGTTAAAGACTCATTAGCGGTTAATCGAGCTGCGCCACTATTGCCCAAGTCAAACTGGAAGTCCCAGTTACCACCAGGGCCTTTGCCATTTTTTACTTCAACAGTTGCAGGGCCGCTGATACTG
>DATHXC010000003.1:0-43617 GCA_035459965.1 Methylophilaceae bacterium | reverse complement strand
GTCCTACATTGTTTTCAGCAAATTCTGATAAAAACTTTGAAATCGTCAGGATTACTATATTCCTTTTATTGATAATTTCAGGAGGATGATATGAACGATACATTAGATGCATATGATAAATGTATTGATATCTGTAAACAGTGTGCTCGCGTATGTGAATCTTGCACTGCCTCTTGTTTAGAAGAGGCAGATCCTACTCAGTTTGCAGATTGTGTACGATGCACTATTGATTGTGCATCTATGTGCAATTTAGCAGCAAAATTTCTATCGAGGGAAAGCGAGTTTCTGCAACTTATATGTGAGGATTGTGCAGAAATTTGCAGCAAATGTGCTGAAAAGTGTCGTGCGCATGAAGCTGAGCATTGTCAACAATGTGCTGATATCTGTATCGCATGTGCTAAAGAATGCTTAAAGGTAGGGACTGCAGCTATTGATATGGCTGAGTTAGTTTAATTTTCATTCGTAAAAGTCATATCATTTTTCCAGATGATAGTAGGACCTCATTTTGATATTTGTCTGCGCCTTTTTATGGCCCTGCTTCTTGGATCCATAATAGGACTCAATCGTGACATTAATAACAAGGGAACTGGCCTCAGAACTCATGCTATCGTCACCTTAGGGTCAGCTGTCGCTGTATTATCAGTGACAAACACCCCTAATTTGGAGGCCATTAACCCGGATACTGTTAGTAGAGTCATCCAGGGCATTCTTACTGGCATTGGCTTTCTTGGAGCAGGCGTAATTATCAAAAATGATAATGGCCATGTTTCTGGACTTACAACTGCCGCGACTGTCTGGATTTCTGCTGTGCTTGGGGCAGCATGTGGAAGTGGTCATTGGACATTAATAATGACTGCATTTTTATTCACAATTTTGGTCTTGGTTTTTGGAGGAAGAGTGGAGCGCATTATGGAAAAAATATTGAAGCCCCTCGATTGATAATAAACCGTAGTCATCACAAGATGTTTAAGTGTCACTGTAGAGGCACAAACATAAAATCTTAATGTTAGTTCTGCCTGCGCAGGCATTCCTATACGGCTAGAAAGTAGTTATTAGTTAGCTTCCCTACACAAGCCAGCATAAAGCTGGCTTTATTATTTAGCTTGCGACTTTAATTTTTAACATGCTGGCTCTGGTCATTTCAAAGTTATATTAAGAGAATTAAGGGTGAGCAGTTCTGTTCTGTCTATGCGCGATAACGAGTTCATTAAATTCATGCTTCAGGCTTTCCCATTCCTGAAGCTTCCTTTCCTTTTCTTCTAATTCCGCATCCTCATGTTGAATACGTGCGTCACGTAGCGCTTTAATCAAACTGTCGAATTTTTTGTCATAGTCTGATTCGTCAATCATTTTAATGTCTCCTTCTTAGAGATTTAAGCTCCCCAGTAAGATTACAAGTGATTTTTAAGTACTATTTTTCCGCAAATAATAATACTAAAAATGACTAAAAAAAAGACGTTACCGTACAAAAGTTGAATTTTCCCTATGCTATATTTTGGTAGCTCTAGTGCGTAATTAGTAGAGTTTTTTATGGATAACTTACCTTTAACACCGAATCTTATACAAGCACTGGATGCAATAAAAAATGGGCTGGCTGTACCTATCCCTAAGAAAGATATTCAAACATTGATAGATGGAAATTGGATAGCTGCAAGACAGCCAGGCTGGGCATTGAATAGTAAAGGGCGAGCATTAATGCGTAGAATTGAACCGCAATCTAAGAGTGGAAAGCCTACTAAATATAAAGACTCTTTTTAAATTGCATGAGTCACAAATCAACCAATTCCACTGTGTGCGTGCCACCGCACATAAAGATACACACAAAAATGCTAGCTTAAGAATTTGAGTGTTGGATATCTAAATGCAAAATCAATTCTTAATCAAAATTGATAATCAATTTATTGGTAGCAATGATACTGGGTGGCTTATGCTTGTATCGAAAGATGAAGCGGAAATTTTTAATTCTGAGCAAGAGGCTATGATGGTAGCTCGCAATTTCTCGAGAGAGCCCTGCTGGGATATTGAGCTGATAACAATTTAGTAAATGTGAAAGCCAAAATATGCTGGCTAGTTTCTTAAGAGTCCTTTACTTCCTTCGATCGAAGGTTGAATTAATACCGACTAAAGGAATACCTTCTGTGCTATCGCAAAAACTCACAAATTCTGTCAGGGAGTCGTCAATTGAGGCAATGGTGTTTTTTAGCCTTTTACATTGAGTCTCTAAGTCGTGTGTTTCATACTCAGTTATCTGAAGAGTGATCAGATGACGATAGTCGGTTAAATGATTAACGATATTATTTTGCATGATCTTCATGGCTAACTCCGCGTAGGAATTTGACTATAGCAGCCATGTAAATCATTGATGTAGTCCATGTGCTTTATATTCTGCTCCGTTGTCCTACATGAAAAAGCCACATATGCTGGCTTTGTTCGTTATGGAACTTGATTGCTATTGAATGGCAGCTATCGACCCAAAGCAGCCGCTTGAATAGATATTGATTGCTTTCCTACCAAAACGATATAAGCATTTTCACGCTCAATCCAAGTGAAAGAATAGCGAATAGCTTCTTTAAAGTCGACTCTGACAAATCAGAAGAATATCGAGCTCCAAATGGTGAAGCTAATAGGCTTGCAACTGACACACCAATGAATGCTGGCATATAAACATAACCCAACGTATATAACTGAGGTTCAGCAACTTTTGTCTCGCCAACTATGTAGCCTATTGTCGCGGTAACAGCTATTGGAAATCCAATGCCTGCTGTAGTCCCGATAGCTTTTTTAATATCTATATTTTTGTATCGAAGATATATTACCGAGAGAAATCCACCTCCCACAGCTGCTAATGCAGAAACAGATCCAATCACCAATCCCGCAATCAACATACCCATAAGGGATATTGGAGAAGAGCTTGGTTTAGGTTGCCATTTTAAAAATGCTTGCAAAGCCACCAATGCCATAAATAAGGAAAAAAACAAGGCTATGTAGTCAGCATTGATTCTCACAGCAAAGTAAGTTGTAACTAAAGCCCCTATAGCTATTCCTGGGACCATACTTACTAAGACATCCCACAAAATAGACTTTCTTTTTGCATGTGCATACATACTTGATGCAGATGTAACAATCATACATGCCAGCGATGTGGCTAATGCCATATGTACAACTGTCTCGCTGCTAATTCCCTGATATAAGAAAATCGTGGCCAATAACGGAACGAGAATACCACCCCCACCAACGCCTAACAGGCCTGAGAGAAACCCAACAACCCCACCCAGCACAATGTATATCAACAACCACTCACTAATGAACATATCAACCACCTAAAAAGATTCTTTTAAAAACCATCGAAACTTCGCAAATTTGAAGAATTCAATGTAGGATAAAAGCTCAAGTCCACTTGAGGTCAAGAGTTAATTCATAGGTGAAGAATGGATATTTCAGAAGTCGTTAAAGCATCGGGTTTGCCAGCTTCAACATTACGTTTTTATGAAGAAAGTGGCTTAATACACTCTTCAGGCAGGAATGGCCTGCGAAGGCTATTTAATCCGAATGTTATAGAAAGGTTGGCTTTGATTTCATTAGGTCGCACTGCTGGCTTTTCCCTAGCAGAGATATCTACGATGTTTACGCTTAATGGCCCTTTAATTGATAGGGAACTACTACTTAAAAAAGCCGGAGAATTAAATCTTCAAATAAAGAAACTGGAATCTATGCGGGATGGGTTGATACATGCAGCTGAATGCAAAGCACCTAATCATTTCGAATGTGAAAAGTTTTTGCGGCTATTAAATATTGCTAGTGGACGGAAGCAAAAAAAGGGGCCGCCAGTGCTAAGCAATAGCTGATTATTTTCATTGAAGCTTAATGAGCCTGTGTTCGGTTTACACCAATATCCACTATTGGCCGAAAGGAGACGTGTATTGGATATCCACTATCGACCCAAAGCAGCCTCATAAATAATGCAACTAATGATCGTGCTGATGGTGCGGATCTGGATAGTGTGGATGGCTATGCTTTATTGGTAGATGTTGATGAGCATGGGTATGTTTAACGCCTAGCTCAATTTGATCCTCATGGCTGTGTTGATGATGTTCATCGTGAGTATGTTCATGGTCATGTTCCATTGGCATGTGGCTATGGATGTGTTCATGATGCTCGCTTAGATGTAGCCAGATACCAATAGCCATAAATAGCCCGGCGATTACAAGCGGCAGGGTCACTGACTCACCTAAAGTAATCGCCAATAATGCGCCAAAGAATGGTGCTACCGAGAAGTAAGCCCCTGTTCGTGCCGTTCCCAGATGCCGCAGACCAATCACAAACAAAGTCAGACTAACTCCATAAGCTAAAAACCCAAGCACCATAGCCCCTGCAAGGTGAGGTATTGCTGGCAATGTTGCTCCCAGTGAAAAGGCAAGAAGCAGATTGACTGTGCCAGCCACCAGCCCTTTGACTGATGCAATCCATGTCGCATCATATAGAGACACCTTGCGCGTTAGGTTGTTATCAACACCCCAGGCAAAACAGGCGCCCAGTATCGCCAAAGTTGGGAATGAACTGGCAAAGCTAATTTTAGCTGGCCAACTTAGTATAGCTGCACCGATCACGATGGCAAGCATGCCAATTGCAATACGCCGATCAAAGTTCTCTTTAAAAGCGAACCATGCCAGTAGTGCTGTAAAGACACCCTCTGTATTCAGCAACAGAGACGCCTCTGAAGATGGCATGCTGGAAAGCCCCCACATCAATAATACGGGAGCCACGATACCTCCAGCTAGAATAGAACCCGAAAACCAGAGCAACTCTACAGAAGTGAGCTTTACAGGTAATGCGGTGGTAATAAAACGGTAAATCGTTAAGCCTACACCAGAACCAAGATACAACAACCCAGCCAAGAGCCATGGGCTGACATCAGCCAAGAGCAACTTGGCAAGCGGCGTTCCCATTCCAAAAATTAAAGCAGCGCTAAGTGCTGCTAATACTCCAACCTGAGTCTGTTTAAGTTTCATTTGTTCATTCTAAGCATGAGGCACAATGGATGCTAATGGTGGAATCAATACGAACTTTTACGAGCGGCTTCTATTGGCCGATAGCTGTCATCCATTAGGAAGAAAATCGCTTCCTATAATCTGATGGTGAGACCGTGAGATTACGATGAAACGTGATTCGCATACGCTCCTCATCCCCGAAGCCGCATTGACTGGCAATTTCAGAGATGCTCTTTGACGAATCCTCTAATAGCCGCCTAGCAGCTTCCAGCCTGAATATTTCAACAGCTTTTGCAGGCGTCTTTCCCGTCTTTTGTTTATAGACTCTCGCAAAGTTTCTGGGACTCATATTCGTCCTAGCTGAGAGCACCTCAATGCTGAGATCATTCACTTTAAGATTATTGGCTATCCAGGCATGTAGTTGATCAAACGAAACGTCGGTGGATTGGGATTGCAATAACTCACTGAATTGCGATTGCCCACCAGGTCGTTTCATATAAACCACCAATTCACGAGCCACTTTCATGGCGATATCACGGCCACAATCCTCCTCCACCAGTGCAAGTGCTAAATCAATGCCGGCCGTAACACCGGCAGAAGTCCAGATGGACCCCTCCTGAACAAAGATGGCATCTCTGTCTACTTCAATAGCCGGATGACGTTCCTGGAGCATATCAAGCATAGCCCAATGGGTGGCAGCTTTTTTCCCATCAAGTAAACCAGCCTGTGCAAGGAGAAACGCCCCACTGCATACAGAAGCGATACGTCTAACTTCCTTATGTTTTTCCTTTAGCCATTGAGCTAGTGAAGCGGATGAATTGAGTACATCAACAATGTGTGGCGAACCGGGCACAAGGATGGTGTCGATTTCAACCTCTCTATAGTCAGATAAATGCGCTGTATCCAGTGCCACTCCTTCAGCACTTTTTATAAGCCCGCCCTCCAGACTAATAGTGTGCCGGTCATAGGGTGGCAAGCCTCTTTCTTCCATGTACCTCGACGCTGCCCAAAACACGGTTTGCGCCCCAGTTAAATCCAGCAGGCCCATTTGTGGGAATGCCACAAACAGAACTAGTTTTTGGTGTTTTTGCGAGGATGGCGGATATTTAGGGATATATGTCATTTCCGCCATATTGTTTCACTTATAGAATGATCGAGTCAACAACTTGCAATGAACTTATAAAGGAAGAGTCATGAAAATCGTCGTCATCGGTGGTACAGGCTTGATCGGTACAAAATTAGTGGGGAACTTAAGAGCGTTAGGACACGAAGTGATACCTGCCTCACCTAATACAGGCGTTAATACAATCACTGGGGAGGGTCTGACTGAAGTGCTTCAAAGCACTGACATCGTAGTTGATGTTGCTAACTCTCCATCTTTCGAAGATGCTGCAGTGATGTCATTTTTCGAAACCGCAGGACACAATATTGCCATCGCCGAAAAAGTCGCTGGCGTTAAGCATCATGTAGCGCTATCGGTAGTGGGCACAGAGAACTTGCAGGATAGCGGATATTTCCGCGCTAAATTAGTTCAGGAAAATCTAATTAAAGCTTCCGGGATTCCCTATACCATTGTTCGTGCTACCCAGTTCTTCGAGTTCCTGACCAGCATTGCTCATGCAGCTACTTCAGGTGAAGAGATTCGCTTAACTTCTGCATTATTCCAACCTATAGCGGCAGAGGATGTTGCTTCATTGCTCGCCGACATATTGTTAGAAAAACCGGTCAATGGAATTGTTGATATTGCTGGACCTGAAAAGCTGCCGTTGCACGATGCAGTCGTTGCAGCATTAAAGGTCAAGAACGACACTCGCAAAGTCATTAAAGATGATTCGTTCCCATATTTCGGGTTGGTTATCGATGATCAGTCTCTTACCCCAAAAGGAAAAGCACAGTTTGGCAAATTGACTTTACAAGACTGGCTTAGTAAGCAATGAGTGGATCTATGAATATATTGAGATTAGTAGTGCTGCTAGCGCTTGCAGTTAATAGCTTATTTCTAGTTCTGAATGGGCTGTTCATGCTATTCGATCCGAAGACATGGTATGAAGTTGTACCAGGTGTAATTACCACTGGATTTTATAATCAGCACTTTATCCGTGATATAGGAATCGTCCAGCTATTCCTCGGCGTGGCATTTGTAGTTGGTTGGTACCAACCTTCGCAAAGACTTGCACTTTGGGGAGTCGCTTCTCTATGGCTTTTAGCCCATGCTATGTTCCATCTCTGGGAGGTAGCCGTAGGTATTTGTGGTCCATCGGCTTTAGCTCGGGATTTTGCTGCTGTTTCATTACCGGCAATCATAGGAATTGTAGCTATTACGACTATCAAAGAGTAAAAAAGAATGTCCGCTTTTGGCCGTAAACAGACAATTCAATTTGTTGGGAAATATTGACATTTATTAACTCTTTAATTAACCTATAGGTTAATTACACTTGTGGTTAAATAACATGGTTGATAAGTTAAGTATTACTCTTTCCGCACTTGCCGATCCAACACGCAGGGCCATATTGGCCAGATTAGCATTAGGTGAAACCACGGTTAACGCCCTAGCAGAGCCATTCGAAATAAGTCTTCCAGCAGTTACTAAGCATCTGAAAGTTTTACAACGTGCTGGATTGATA
Source organism: Methylophilaceae bacterium (assembly GCA_035459965.1). Classification (GTDB taxonomy): domain Bacteria; phylum Pseudomonadota; class Gammaproteobacteria; order Burkholderiales; family Methylophilaceae; genus DATHXC01. Next base: position 36,005 of record DATHXC010000003.1, on the reverse strand, counting down.
TCTCAAAGCAAACAAGCCCAATGGCGGCCTTGCAAGTTAGAAGCTTCACCTTTAAAGGAAGTCGCAAGTTACCTTGAACAATATCGAAAACATTGGGAGTTACGCTTAGATCAGATGGATGCGTATCTCAAAGAACTGCATCATAAAACTGACTAACCATTCATTTAGAAACACCCAATAAACTTTTATCTTTGAAAGGAAAATCATGACAGCATCAGAAATAAACCCAGAGTTAGACCTTTATTTTGAGCGTGTAATAGATGTACCTCTTGAATTGGTTTGGAAGGCATGGACAACCCCAGAACTGCTCATGCCATGGTTTTGCCCGCTGCCATGGATAACTGTAGATTGTGAAATAGACTTACGGCCAGGAGGACGCTTTTTTACTGTCATGCAGTCACCCGATGGACAAACTTATCCTTCGACTGGATGTTATTTAGAAGTGATTCCAAATCAGCGATTAGTTTGGACGAACGCTTTAGAACCAGGGTATAGACCGGCAAAAATACCAGAAACCGCTCCAGGACATGAATGTGCCGAATTGCCAATGACTGCCATGATAGTTTTGGAGCCTCATTCAACAGGAACGAAGTACACCGCAATCGTCAAACATCGGGATGTAGCTGGACGAAATAGGCATGAAGCTATGGGCTTCAATGAAGGTTGGGGTACTGCGTTAGATCAACTTGTATCTATGATTAAAGGCATGAAAACGTAATGTTCAAAAGCCTCAAAAAAATTGAGGCTAATTATTATTGAACGTCCGCTATTGGCCGAAAGCAGACACTGCATCAAGCATTCCAAAGTAATCAATTTGAAGTTATCATTTTGCTTATGGCAAAGAACATAGATGACAGTGAGTTTGACGATTTGGAGAGCTATCTAGTGGGGCTCGATGAACTGGGGAGCACCATCACTTCCGACTGGGCAACCAGCACTCCAAATGACAGGGATTCCGGAGTTAAGGATGTCCATAAAGCACTACAAGAACTATTGCATCAATCGTTGACCCTATCGAAAGCTGTCGACAAGAATTAGGCTTCTTTACTGGTTTGTTGTGGCTGGTTTCTAGAGCCTACTAGCAGATACAACTCTTCCCTGATTTTCTGTCTTTCTTTTCGGGCATTTTTTTGATCTTCGAATTCGCTCCCGGCTTTTTGAAACTCTTTTATCAATCTATACAGCTTCTGGTCGAAATCCTCTTCTTTTGCCATGGCTTGTCACCCCAGTCATTCAAGTTATAAATTGTGGAATACATATGTTTCACAAATATGAACCATACTAAGATGGACTATCATTCTTAATCATGAGCCGCTATATTTAAGGTTTAGTTCTTCTCATACCAATCTAAGGATATTGTAATCAAGCTAGCCCCAAGCCTGGTAGTCTCAGAAGATCCATCCGCACCTTTCAGGTACATCATTTCCGTTCGCGCAATGTGCGACTTGGTTGCCAGAATGGGCGATTTGGACCAACGCTTCACCCCAGCCCCCACTGCGCTGGAAGGCATGGCGGGCCACAACTCTGTTACCTCTAATCGGAGCTCCAATTATCAAACCGAGATCTCCCTGACCGGGGAATACCAGAACATCTTTGTGCGCGGGCGCGCTGATGGCTATGACCCGGATATAAATCAGCTAGAAGAAATCAAGACTTTTAAGGGCCTTTTGGAACGCATGCCGGAGAACCATCGCTTCCTGCATTGGGCACAGGCGAAGATTTATGCAGCTTTGCTATCTCAGGATCGGGAGCTGCCCGAAATCAACACTGCGCTAGTTTATTACAATGTATCCAGCAAGATAGAAGAGCCCATGAGTGAGCTGTTCTCCGCTGACGAGCTTGAGGGTTATTTTAATGCTCAATGCGAGAAACTGCAGGTCTGGGCAGACCGTGAAGTTGCACATCGGCTGGCAAGAAATAAGCAGCTGACAGACTTGCAATTCCCCCACCCCACTTTTCGTACTGGGCAGCGACAATTATCCGAGGCAGTCTACAAGACGGCAAGTCGCGGCAAATGCTTAATGGCCCAGGCTACCACAGGCATTGGCAAGACCTTGGGTACGCTCTTCCCGCTACTAAAGGCCATGCCTGATAAAAAGCTGGACAAGGTATTCTTCCTAACAGCCAAGACTTCAGGCCGCAAACTGGCTCTGGATGCCATCCAGGTGATTCATCAGGCGAACCCTGACCTGACCTTGCGTACCCTGGAACTGGTTGCCCGTGAAAAAGCCTGCGAGCACCCTGATAAAGCCTGCCACGGTGAATCATGTCCTTTGGCTAAAGGTTTCTACGACCGCTTACCTGAAGCGAGGATAGAAGCCTTGGATCAGAGCATGATGGATAGAGAGGCTGTGAGAGCAATTGCCAGCAAGCATCAGGTATGCCCTTATTACCTGGCTCAGGATCTGGTGAGCTGGAGTGACGTGGTCGTGGGCGACTACAACTATTATTTCGATCTTTATGCCGTGCTATACGCCGGAACGGTCATGAATGAGTGGCGTGTTAGCGTCCTAGTGGATGAAGCGCACAATATGATCGAGCGAGGGCGTAAGATGTATAGCGCCGAGCTTGATCAGCAGGCATTTGAGCATATGCGTCAGGGAGCACCTAAATCACTTAAGTCAGTCCTGGATAAACTCAGCCTGGCATGGATCCGGCTGGTTCAGAATCAGGAAGCTAACTATTCAGTCTACCCTGCCATCAATGAAGATTTTGAGATGGCTATTCAACGTGCAGTCACCCGAGTCACAGATTACCTGGCTATCCATCCTACCAACAATGACCCAGGGTTACTAAACTTCTACTTCGATGCGTTGCAGTTTGCAACCTTAGCTGATGCCTTCGGGCCACATTCGATGTTTGATGTCACCCTTCGAGAAATACGATCAAATCTGCTGCAAGAGAACTCTGTGCTTTGCATACGTAATATCGTCCCAGCGCCATTCTTGAAGACTCGCTTTGAGGCTGCTCAGTCAGCCACCTTGTTTTCAGCAACGTTGAGCCCATCACACTTTTATAGCGACATGCTGGGCCTGCCCGATAAGACACCATTTATTGATGTGCAATCACCGTTTACACCTGAACAGCTGGAAGTTAAATTGGTCACCCATATTTCTACCAGGTTCCTCAGACGAAAATTCTCAGTCATGCCGATCGTGCAACTCATGGCCAAGCAATATAAAGCGAAGCCTGGCAACTATTTGCTGTTTATGAGCAGCTTCGATTACCTGCAGCAGGTGTATGAGGTTTTCTCAGAACGATTCCCGGAAATCCCAGTAAGACAGCAATCCAGGATGATGACAGAGCTAGAGCGAGAGGATTTCATTCTTCGTTTTACTGCTGAATCAGAAGTGATTGCTTTTGCAGTTTTGGGCGGATCTTTCGGGGAAGGCATAGATCTTCCGGGCGACCGGTTAGTTGGCGCCTTCGTAGCGACAATCGGTCTGCCCCAAATTAATGAAATCAACGAGCAGATGCGTGAACGCATGGAAGCAATATTCGGGATGGGCTACGAATACACTTACCTGTACCCGGGACTTCAGAAGGTGGTTCAGGCTGCTGGGCGGGTGATCCGGACAAAGGATGACCGTGGTGTTATCTATTTAATTGATGATCGGTATTCACGGTCGGAGGTTAGGGAGTTGCTTCCGAAATGGTGGGAGATTTAATCCTTTCCCTCAACTCATCCTGCTTTTCCGGACATCCCAGTCCCTTATCCGGATCCGTCCATATCAGGTGCCCCAACAATTGAGTTCTCCACCCCTCCGAACTAGAATGCAAATCATCAATGGCTAACCATTTTTGAGTTGGGTGACGTTTGAGATACCACTCAATCTGCTGAAACCGGGTCATCCAATTAAATGGATCAAGATGTTTGTTTGGGTAACCATCAACATCACGGGCCATCCCGGAATGCCAGGTAGCCCCAATGACTCGGTTGGCCAAGCTGTTACTCAGGTAACCCTTGGTTCTGTCAAAACCAAGCACTCGCACCCATGATGTCGATAGGACGATCTTGATATAGCCTTGGGGATCATGGTCATCCAGAATGGACTCCAAAATGGGTGCATGCATAAGTAGGTCACCGGGTGCCCGGAGCTCCAAACCTCGCTTAGATGTGTAAACGTGATCCGGGTGTAACACCCCATCAAAGTCCAGAAAGAGAATCATGCTGGGCTAGTAAAAGAAATGCGGCACACCGAACACTGCCCCAAACCCCCATTCATGGAATACCGCACAGATGGCCATCAACTGATGATGTGGTGGCTCACCCAAACCTGGCTTTCCAAGTGAATATAAGGATCCAGATTTTGTGATTACCAGACCTCTGTCCAGGTCGACCTGCATGACCGTGCTGGTGAGCCGGATGATGCCATTTCCGATGTTACCCATTAGGATGACCTGGGGCTGATTTATTGCATTTATATAAAGATTGATCATTCGCCAATCATTGAAAACAGCCTTGGTTTTCCTATATTTGATAGGGTGGTATAACTCCATGATCTCGTCATCCGTTGCGAGCCTAAGATGTGCCAATTCTCGATTTTTTCGAATGATGTCATCCAGGTTCTCAGGGATCATTTGTTCGATCTGTTCAGCGAAATCAAATGGCCTTTCATTCTCGGCATTCATTTCAGTCGACCTCCAAAATCAAGGCATGATTGAAGTTGTCGTTTTCCTGGGTGCCGGTATGACGACCATATCCTCGAGGGTTACAAATGATCCTAGTCCCGTTGACCGTATAATCCAGTGAGTCATGCATGTGGCCGTGCAGCCAAAGTCGGGAATACCCAAACATGCGATCCAGATTGGATGCAAAGCAGGCAGAAATTGAGTCATCTGCATACTTCGGGACAACTGAATTAAACGATGGCGCATGATGCGTCACCACCACTGTGCTGCCCGCGTAGGTATCTTCTTTCAGTTTATGCTCCAAGAATGCCAGGCTTTTTCGGTGTAACTCAATACTGTCCTGCGGCGTAAAATTCCGAGCACCATTTTTAATTAACCGGAAATCATTGAGGTAACGGCTAGCATCATTGATGCAATCCTGTTGATGATCCTGACTGAATAACATGAAGTCCGTCCACAGAGTACTGCCCAAAAACCTTACGCCCTTTATGATGATTTCAGAATCATCCAACAGGTGAACCCGGTTTCCTGCGGGACCAGCTTGATAGGCATCACACATGGCCTTCAACTGTTCTCTGACCTGCGTGATGTCAAAATGATAGAACTCATGATTGCCCAGGACGTAGATAATTTCTGCCTTGGTAAATGGAAGAATATCCATTGCCCATAACAGGCCGCGACTGCCTGGGGCGATGTCACCCGCCAAAACGATTACGTCACACTCCAGCACTGCCTGTTGAATGTTGTAAGTTCTGCTTTCTAAATGTAGATCGTTTAATAATGCAATTTTCATGATGCTTTCCTTAAATTTGTGGAGGGGCTAATACCGGTCCAGCCAGGTTCCGGTTTCCCCGTTTTGCTCTTTCTTACGAATGCACTCAGTGCAGATGGCCTGGAGCTTCCCAGCAAAAATCTTTCGGTTTGTTTGTGATCCACAAACGCCGCAGACTCTTTGCGAATCCAGCTTGAGGGTATGAAGCGATTGCCAGACTTTGACTTCTCCCCTTTGTCGATACATATCGAATTCCAGATGGATCTCGCCATGCTCGTAATAGATCATGAGGATGTTGACTGAGATGTCTTGAACCTCTGCAACGAACTCGGCAATCAGGTTATGCATGCCTGCTGGATAATGAATCTTCAGCGGATTACTGATCCTGACTCCCGTCCCCTGAATCAGACTTTCCAAGTGTGTGGATGCACTGATCTCCTTGGGGCTAGTGTCTTTATCAAATACCTTGCTTAAGTCATCAAAGGAAGCCATAAGGGGTTCTCCTTTCCTGATGAACCTTGATATCCCCTGCCTGAATCAAACTGCGGTTATCCCGAATTACATGCAGGCTGGCCTCTTCCAATGACTGGCGCACCAGCCTTGGACCTAATCGGGACAAGACTTCTATTGCATCCTCATGGATTTCCGCATCCAGCAATGAACCGTAAGTCTGGTTATCCAGTATTCCCTGATAAACACTCTTAATGACTTGGCGCATCTGTGGTGGGTCAGGGGGAGTGATTTCGAAAACTCGCATGCGGCTTCGTATGGGCGAAGGGATATTGTTGATATCGTTCGCGGTTGCAACCCAGATGACTTTGGATGCATCTAGCTCAACCTCCAACGCTTCATCACGGAAGCGCTTTGCACTATGTGGTTCGAGCAAAGGATAAAATGGCCCGAGCGGGTCGTAACGATTCTCGCCACCTACTTTATCAATCTCATCCAAGAGCAGGACAGGGTTAGCCATTGCACTTTCAGCTAAGCTTTTAGCGACGAAGCCTGGTTCTCCTTGAGCCCACTGAAGGTTGCCTCCAGATATCAAGAAGCTCGCAGTGGCTGTTGCCATCGACAACTCGTAGTACGGGAGTGCTAGGGCTTTAGCTGCCTCTTTTACAAAGAATGTTTTACCTAGCCCGGGATCACCAACAAGTAAAACTGGAGCGGATTGAAATGGCAGTCCGACTCTAGACAAGCCGATGGCAGTGGCTTCCCAAAGGTCAATCACTTGAATGAAGTTGGGAAACCGGTCTCTGAGGATTTGGAAAGCTGAGAGATCACTAACGTGATGCAATTCACGTTCGGGATTCCAGAGTTGCTTGAGAATTGGCCCAACGCGAGTCTTAATATCTTCGTCACGCCGGGCAAGCGCCGTTACGCGAGCTTCAATAGCGATACGCTGGGCAATATTAAATTTAGTGTTGTTACTAGTGGTACACATGGTCGGCTCCATTGGCCGCCATGCATAAGATGGCGGCTATTTGTGAATAGGATTAAGGACGAACGTGACCATGCCGGAGCGTCCTTTGGAGCCGATGCGCTGCAGGAAGAGCGCGGGGTGCTTGATGATGTTTGAAGGTGAAATCATTTTGTTTGTGTTACCAAAATATACTGCCAGATGATCCAAAATTTGATAGTTGATGGCTGCACTATATCCATATCTTTTTGGATATGCAATAGGAATAATTAAATATTATTCATATAAATCAATTGATTAAACGCTATTAGTTTTCAATTTAGGGTTTTATTGAAATTGAAAACTAATGGTAGATTTTCAATCAGGAGTTTTGGTCGTTTGAAGCTGGATGAGGAATTTGAGTGAAAACAGGCAGAGACTTTTAAGGTGTGATGAATTGAATACTATATAGGGATATTCAATTCCAATTATTAGGTCATAACAACTGATTTCTCAATATTCTATTTAATTGCTCCACTTAATAACTTTTTATCACCTCCAAAGCAATCTTTGGTGTCTATTTAATAGAGCAATTACAGCGGATTCCTTGTTCAAACTCTCATCAAACATATCCTCGTAAACAGGTAATGTCATCAATGGACTGTCCTGCAATGCAAGATACATTCGTTGAGCCGCTATGTCTTTTAGCTTCTTTTTTAGATCGATAGAAATTGCATTTGTTTTCCTACCTTGGTTTTTTTGTACAAATGTGCCGATCTCTTCAATTCGACAAAACTCATCAATTAAAAGATTAAACGTCTTAATGTGATCATGTGCAATGTGAATTTTTCCGGCACGTATTGCCTCAAACGCAAATCCACAAATCAATCCAATTAAGTCTAAAGATGGCTTAAGACTTCCAAAAGCATAGGTCATAGCTTCGTCGTATCCTGCATCAAACCTACTATTTTGTATGTTTAAATATTCTTGAAGTTGAATTTGTGGGTCGTCAATTACAAAACTTTTGAAATCATCTGAAAGATCGTCAATGTAATGACCAGGCATTTTCTCAATTCCCAGTCTTTGGACACAGGCAACTATTAAAGAGCGTATCTCACGCAAACTCAGTGGCTTGCTGTCCAGAAACCTCCAAAATGGAGAATGAATCAAATCTGCAGTGCCCGAAAATCTTGGATTCCTTTCCACTGCATCAATGAGATTGTAAACTCCATCTTTCGTAAAGCTTACGTATCCAGTTGGTATTGAGCCTTTGGTACGCATCGATTCAAACATTTTTCGACGATCATTGCCCGTCATAGGCTCCATTGAGTCATCAGTGCCAAAAAGGCCGTCCAAATCATAGTCGGTCATTTCTTTACCATTCGTAACTGATTTTCGTTTAACTACAACATACCAAACCCAAGAACGAAGTTGCCTGACTTCTATGTCATCATTTGGTCTACCTTTTTTAATTGTTTTAATAGCAGTCATTCTTAAATACCATTTTTCAGTAAATATCCAATACTAATTTAATTTATTAATATGTCAACAAACTTGCAAACAAGGCATAACTAATGGGAATTAACGCAAAACAAAAAGCTATTGAAGTCGAGCTTTTCAATCGATACGGACCATTGATCGGCGGATGTGATCTTCGCCAATGTCTAGGCTATAAATCTTCAGCGAGCTTTAATAGAGCGGCAAAGCTTGGAATATTGCGACTTTCTGTATTCGAAATTGAATCTAGAAGGGGGAAGTTTGCTTTAACTAGGGACGTAGCGATTTGGCTCAAAGATGTCAGCACGACTTCACTAAGTAAAGCCAATAACGACAATTAAGTTCACGAAATTTGAAGGAGAGTAAGGACTTTTAGCGCACTAGCCATGCATATGTAAAATTAACTGGCGACCCAGAATGACAAAACCGCAAACGGTTGTAGCCGAATGCGGTTCATGTATTACATCGAATGTGGATCCGATGTACGAATATTAGTCATGATGAAATGAATTGTCAATTCATTTCATGCCGGTCGCTTATCGCCCAAATTTATCTAAATTAAGGAATAAGCAACATGCAATCATTAATAATCAAATCAATATTTCCAGAACTCTCAAGAGAGCATAGCGCAACACTGCTTCCCGACCTCTTAAGCGAAATCCATATAGGAACCTTTCCTGGCTTGATATGTAACCGAGGAGAGGAACTTCAGATTGAATTTAGCAAAGATGGCAGTCCCGTCAGAAAGGTCAACAACCGATCTAATTTTAGAGTGACGGGATTTTTACCATCTAACAAAAATGGAAATATTCAACCATATGAGTCTCCGATTGAGTTATCCGGACTACTTTATCTTGAAGCCAGCCCAATTGTTAAATCCTATCAAGTGCAACCCGCCTATATCGGTTACATCCTGGATGGTAAAAGACACACGCATGTTCCCGACGTAATCGCTGAACTTGTAAATGGGCAAATGGTTTTCATAGAGTTTAAAGATATTGGATACCTGAATGACAGCCATCTAGTTTCTCGATCAGAACACCTGAGAAGGACTTTACCTGCCTATGGATACAGCTATTTCGTAGTCATTCCTGATCAGATGCCAGCAATACTGCAGGCCAATTGTGAAGAACTCACACGAAAAGCTGTTAAGAAATTCTCTGCAGAGACACGCGAAAACATTAGGGCAGTGATGACCAGGCTTGGAATGGTGTCCCTCAAGTCCTTGTTGGACATTTTATCTCCACTCAAGATTAGCAAAGGTGAGTTGTTTGCATTGATATGCCGAGGAGATATCCAGATTAACTGGGTAATGCCTTTGACTAATGAAAGTTTATTGATTTGGAAGGAACAAGCATGAGATCGATAAGTACAAGCATATCTAGCGGATCGAGCATCAAGATTGATGGTGTCGAATTTTTATTGAAACAGATAGTTGATGGTATTTGGAATGCCGAAAACAAAAAAACAGGTGCGTATGAGCGTATCGATGGCAAGGACATCATAAAACTATATGGAACTGAGAGACTGCAATTAGGTGTAAGTGCGTCGGTTTTAAATCCATTAGCTAATACTGCTGGAAACAATCCGACTTGGACCACTATGGACAAGTTACCCGAAGACACGCAAGCGCTGGTTCGTTCGCGTCGACTTTTCCTGGAACATCTTGAGAAGCAATTTGGGCCAAGCCCAGATGCAAAATCAATTAATTTTCAACTAGCTGCCGACTGGAGTCGAATTACCAAAAATCTTGAAAAAATGCCCAGTATGCAAACGATTAGGCGCTGGTTAAAAAGGTACCAAAAATCAGGAAAAAATATCATTTCCTTAATGGGCCGTGAAACGTTTCGCGGGAATACTAGTAAGCGCGTAGATGAGAAACTTGAGGAATTAGGATTAGAGGCTTTACATTCAGTTTATCTGAAGCCCGAAAGATTTACGCTAAAACTCACTCTCAGTATTTATAAGAATCTTGTAATGAAAGAGAATGAATTACGCAACGAGGGTGACAGGTTAAAAATTCCTACGATTTCATTGTTAAGAAGTCTATTAACCAAGCTACCCCCTGAAGATGTATACGCAGCGCGACATGGCATTAATGCCGCACGCGCTAAATATCGAAATGCTGTACACAACTTAATCGTTGACCAGCCATTTCAGCGTTATGAAATTGATCATACTCAGCTGGATATTATGGTCGTCGATGCACGGACAGGGATCAACTTAGGCAGGCCTTGGCTAACAATGATTTTGGACAAATCTTGTAAAGCTATAACCGGAAAGTCCATCAGTATGGAACCACCATCCGGGGAATCACTTGCCAAAGCATTCAAGCATGCAATCATGCCCAAGAATATCAAGTCAAAATATCCGGAAATAATCAATGACTGGGATATGCACGGCCTGCCCATTTTGATTGTTTGTGACAATGGAATGGAGTTTTACGGAAAGGCTTTTTTTGACATGTGTTTTCAGCTGGGCATCAGAGTTGAATTCATGCCCCGCAAACGCCCATGGTGGAAGGGATCGATAGAAAGAGGGATGAGGACAATCAATGCTGGTGTCTGCGGCGTTATGCCCGGTGGTCGTACATTCGGCTCAATCACTGAAAAAGGGGACTATGACCCAGTCAAAACCTCCGTCATAACATTAGAGGAACTGGAAAAATTCATCAACATATGGATTGTAGATATATACAACCAGAGTTTTCACAGAACCATCCAAACCTCACCAGCCACGAAGTGGAGCACTTTAGTAGATCCAGAAGATATTTTGTACCCTGAAGACCCGAATGTGTTCGACAAGATTACCGGTCAAATTGATCTACGTTCATGGATGCATTACGGCATTGAATTGAATCACGTCGTTTATAACTCCTATGAGTTCAAACATCTTTACAACCAGTTCCATACCAAAAAAAGAACTCAGAAAGTTAAGGTGAGATGGAGTGCGGAGGATGTCGGGCAGATAACAGTCATTCTTCCGGATGACAGCCACATTGTGGTACCAGCCACGGACCGATATTCATATACCAAGGGGATGTCACTGCGTCACTACCGGCTCACAAGGCAAGATTTGATCAATAGAGGATTGGATCCTGAAAATGAACAAAACGTTGAGGATGCAAAAGTACGTCTATTTTACCAATCTCAACAGGCTGGCAAAGATGGCAAGAAGCGTAAGGCGCAGTACAAGCGTGATTTGGCAAAGGCAGAAATGCTAACTAAAAAGCACGTATTCAAGCCAGCTGAAACCTCAACCAATAAACCAGTGATATTTGATCAGGTGTTCGTTAATCCAGAATCTGCTGAAGTTGCTGTTTTCGAAACGCGTTTTTCACGATAACTTTTTGGAGAAATATTAATGTCTGAAAACTCAACAACCAAGAAATTAGATGACCTATTTGTCGTTCACACACGCACTAAAGAAGCACTGGATAGGTTAAATAGCATTTATAAAAGGGCAGCTGGTAGGGGTAAACCGACTGGCATCACTTTAACTGGGGAGTCAGGTACAGGAAAGACCGAATTATTGGAGGATTTTGCTAGCCAATACCCATCCTCAAGACTAGAGGACAAGATGCAAATTAGTGTGTTGTTAGTAACAGTGCCAGCAATTCCTAATTCGAGGAACCTTGCAGCCGCGATTCTTGAAGCAATGGGGGCTCCTGAAGGTTCGGAGCGTGAGTCAGAGGCCCACAAAACAAGGAGAGTAATAGAGCTTTTTAAGGCAGTTGGGGTGAAGATGCTAATACTAGAGGAATATCAACATTTTGCAGATAAAACTGATAAAAGTCTTGTTATCGCAGCGGACTGGCTCAAAGTTCTTCTTGATAAAACCAAGATCATAGTAGTCATTTCCGGGTTACCTACAACTAGACTTGCGCTGGAGAAAAACGAACAGTTAGCACGTCGATTCTCGGCCCAAATTGAGATGAGTAGATTTGATTGGAAGAAAGAATCAGACAGAATAGATTTTAGACGAATCCTTCATTCCTTTCAGAGTGTGATGGATGAATTTTCCCTACCGAAGCTTGCATCTGAAGAATATGCTTTTCGCTTTTTCATCGCTACAGGTGGTTTGATCTGTCACATTAAAACCATTTTAGTTGAAGCTACATGGATTTGCATGGATAAAAAAAGTTCTGTAATCGAATTAGATGATTTCGCTGTAGCTTGGCAAAATGTAATTTCCATTTTTGCCAAAAACAATCAGTCAAATCTAAATCCATTTAGAGCAACAATCAACCTACTAGACACAATTGAGATTGAGAAACTAATCTCATTTTCAAAAAGAATTGGTTCGCCGAATGTTTAAGGCCTAAAACTTCAGGACAATCGATAATGACAAATCAATTTCTACTTGTGACTCCAGCTCCCAAAGAGGATGAGAGCTTTTCAGGTTACTGCGTTAGGATTGCGGAATTAAACGGTTATTCTGACTGGTTAGAGTTTAGCCGCTCAATTTTAATGACTGACTCTAAATCCGATAAAATTAGCAAAGCATTAATGTCTAGACTGACTGGTTATGAACTAACTGCTCTTTTAGCAGATTGCGATGGCAAAATCACGCAGATCAAAGATAGTAAAATTCTTACTAAACACTTAATGACCCCTAAAATTTGCCCTGATTGCATTCTTGAAACTGGTTACCATCGGGGCATGCACGACATTAAAGCAGTAACTACATGTGTAAAACATCGACGTTTGCTAATTAGTTACTGCCCTCGATGTATTACCAATATCAGCTCAAGTCGTCCATTTTTACTCAAATGCAAATGCTCCTTTGACCTAACAAAAGTCCCACATAAAACTGTTACAGATGCAGAACTGGATCTTCAGAAAGTGATTGATTGCATCATCTATGGAGATTCACTTGATGATTCATCATCAGTTTCAGGCATGCCATTCAACAAGTTATTAGGCCTATCTCTGAACACTCTTCTCATCATAATTGAGTCGATTGGGATGAAGAATTTATGGTTAGATGTGAAAAAGCGTATGCAAGTTAATTACACCCCGCAAGAGATAACAAAGTCTGCTGCCGAAGTCTTCGCTAATTGGCCAACCAACTTTATTGGATTTCTATCTCAATACGGCGATGAAAAAACGTGTAGCTATAAAGTTACTAATAGAGAATGGAGAAACGAGCATTTAAGCCAACTTGGTTCAAATTACCCTAAGAAGGAATCCGAGTTTATTCGGGAACAATACTTAAATTATCTCATCAATCACTGGCCAAAAAAACGTGCCGAAAAAGGTCTTAACACAGTTTTAAAATCCTCCTTTACTGACCATTCTTCTGTGGGGCTTTATGCAACTATATGGGGCGCCAATCCTGCTTGGGTAGAAAATGAGTTTGCCATTAACAATATTCATGAAATCAGGATTATCAAAAAACTCAATTCCTTAAAATTTATAATAGTTAAAAATGAAAGTGAGCGTCTTGAGCATACTGAATCAATATACAAATATGATGAGGCAGCAAAATACTTAGGTATTTCGCTAAATCTATTTAATTATTTAATGAGTTCTGGTTATTTGATACAAAATTACCGAACTGGAAAATTCAAGAGATGTTCAAAGCCTGACTTAGATTACTTTTTAAGGCAACTACAAGTTGGAATAACTCAGGATGTTTTACCAGCAGATAATTTTGTTGGGTTCTCAATGGCATGTATGCTTAAAAAAAGATTTGGTAACTTCCCTCTATTTCTCATTATCAAAATGTTGAAAGGAGAAGTGAGGATTGCAGAACGATTTGAAAAAATTGAAGATGCCTTACTTTACGGACCAGATGTTGATAAGTTCTATGAACTTTTGAAAATCGATATATCTTCGCAGCTAGCTTTATTCAGTTTTGAAAGGCGTTGCGTTGATAATGACACGGTAACTGAAATGCAAAGAATAGGAGTTTTAGAAGCCCCAATCACAAATTATGATTCGTTATTGAAATTCTGAGTTAATCGTAAAAACGGCCTTATGGCCGTTTTTTTTGATATATATTGAGTAAGAATAGGGAAATATCAGCTTATGCTCACAAAAAATAGGAATCTATTTGGTTATGGTCGCAAATAGAGATATTTATTCCTCGCACTAAATTTTTAAGTTATTGATTTATATATGAGTGAAAATCAATAATTCGAAAATCCTACAGCATCTAACGGAGGTGATATAGGCCTTTGCGCAGACTGTCTGCAAGATATGCCATGGCACGTTGCCGAGCAATGCCCGCAATGCGCACTCTTGGCTTATGGTGGCCAACTATGTGGCAATTGCATTGCTTCGTCGCCCGAATTCGATGCCACAAGCGCACTTTTTCGTTACGAATATCCGCTAGATAGCATGCTGCAACGCTACAAATATGGCCAATCGCTCACCATGGCAGATACTTTCGCCTCGCTCATGACATCCACCATAAGCACTAAACCCGACCTTGTCATCCCTATGCCACTACATCCGCAGCGGCTGCAAGAGCGTGGCTTTAACCAGTCACTGGAGATTGCCCGCATCATCGCACAAAAGATGGATATCAGGCTGGAGACCACCGCATGCAAGCGCATCAAGCTCTCGCCGCCACAAGCCAGTTTGCCACTAAAGCAGCGTGTAAAAAATATGAAGGGCGCTTTTTCATGCGACACCAGCCTGGATGGCCTGCATGTCGCGTTGCTTGATGATGTCATGACCACTGGCGCCAGCCTGAATGCGCTGGCAAAAGCTGTGAAGTCAGCGGGCGCCCGTCATGTAGAATGTTGGGTAGTTGCGAGGACATTACCAAGATAACGGAGCCAACTACTTTGCAGGAGAGTAAACAATAATGACAAAAAACCACTGCCTTAAACTAATTTACTCGCTGTGTATTGGCGTCTCTAATACAGCCAATGCCGCACCAGACCTGGATGCCGCCATGCGCAATCCCAACAATTGGGCATACCCTCGCGGGCAATACAATAATCAGGGTTACAGCGAACTGAGCCAGATCAACACACGCAATGTCAAAAACCTCAAACTGGCGTGGACATTCTCCACCGGCGTGAATCGCGGCCATGAAGGTGCGCCGCTGGTGATTGATGGTGTGATGTACCTGCATACGGCCTTCCCCAATAATGTGTATGCGCTGGATTTAAACAATGACCAGAAAATCCTCTGGTCTTATTTCCCCAAGCAAGAACCCAATGTGCAAGCAGTATTGTGTTGCGATAACGTCAGTCGCGGTTTGGGTTTTGGCGATGGCAAAATATACCTGCAACAGAATAATGGCGTACTCGTTGCGCTGAATGCCAAAAGCGGCAATCTGGAATGGCAGGTACAAGTCAACGACCCAAAAACGGGCGCCACAAATACCAACGCTCCACAGGTGATTAAAGATAAAGTGCTCACCGGCTGCGCGGGTGGTGAGTTTGGCGTGCGTTGCTTTATTGCCGCGTATCACCTCAAAGATGGCGCATTGGCCTGGAAAGCCTACAGCACTGGCAGTGACGCCGACGTGATGATCGGCAATGACTTTAACAAATCAAACCCTCAGTACAGCGCCTTAAGCGTGTATGAAGATGTAAATGGCGGCAATAAGCCTGGCGGCTCATTTAAACCCATCGTCAATGACCAACTCAAGATAGGCGAAAAAGAGTTAGGAATACGTACCTGGCTAAAACCGCAACAGGAGAAAGACGGCTGGCAGAATGGGGGTGGCGCAGTCACCGGCTACTTTGCATACGACAGAAAAACCAACCTGGTGTATTACGGCACAGGCAACCCCGGCGTGTGGAACCCGGATGTACGCCCCGGCGATAACAAATGGGCCAGCAGCGTATTTGCCAGAGATGTGGATACCGGTATGGCGAAATGGGCCATGCAAACCACGCCACATGATGAATGGGATTACGACGCCACTAATGAAGTGATTTTGTTTGAGAAAAACAAGAAAACCTATGCTATGCAAGTTAACAAGAATGGTTTTATCTATACCTGGCAAGCCAATAATGGCACGTTGTTGGTGGCAGAAAAAGTGCATCCGTTTGTAAATTGGGCGGCTAAAATAGATTTGAAAAGCGGGGTGCCTGAAAAAGATTCAAAGTACAGCACCCATTTGGATATAAATACGAAAGGAATTTGCCCTTCTAAAGTAGGGGCAAAGGGAATGGCTCCAGCAGCATACTCCCCGAAAAATGAACTAGTATTTACTACCCTTTTTAAGGCTTGCATGACTTTTGAGCCCGTCGAATCAAAATATGTCAAAGGGCAACCTTGGATGGGTGCAACTGCTTTCATATTCCACCCCCCCCCAGACCTTGCCTACAATGAACCTAGAATTTACAAGCAACAATTTGGCGGACTTGCTGCATACAACCCTTTTGACGGTAAAGTAGTTTGGTATAACAAGGAAGAATACGCTGGCACTAGTGGTGTTTTAACTACAGCATCAAATTTACTATTTTACAATGCAGGCAATCGCTGGCTTAAAGCCGTGGATACGAAATCTGGTAAAGAACTATGGCGGTTTCAAATCAGCTCACCCCTCATTGGCAACCCAATCAGCTACCACCAAAAAGGTAAGCAATACATAGCTTTGATGTCGGGGGCAAGTCGATTTTTAGGGAGCGCAAGTGCTTGCAATGGATTTTTAGAGCTGACTTGTCAGTGGATAGATGAAGGCATAAGCGCATCCTATGGCCCTACTCCAACCAGCAATGCTGATGGGGCAATACTTCACGTTTTTAGCTTGTAATATTCGTTGCCTAAGAAATATAAATCATGTTCCATATTGTCCTATTCGAACCCGAAATCCCCCCCAACACCGGCAACATCATCCGCCTGTGTGCCAATACGGGTGCGCAGCTGCATTTGGTCAAACCTTTAGGTTTTACGCTGGAAGACAAACAACTCAAACGCGCAGGACTGGATTACCACGAATTTGCCACATTGAAAGTGCATGAAAACTGGGATGATTGCAAAAGCTCCTTGGCGGGCAAGCGCATGTTTGCATTGACCACTAAAGGCAGCACGCGTCATACCAATATTGCTTTTCAATCAGAGGATGTATTCGTGTTTGGGCCAGAAACGCGTGGCCTTCCGGAAGAGATACGCAATGAATTCATACCTGAGCATCGGGTACGCCTGCCTATGCTGGCAAGCAGCCGCAGTTTGAATCTATCGAACTCTGCCGCTATTTTGCTGTATGAAGCTTGGCGACAGGTTGCATTTGAGGGTGCAGTTTAATTAGAAGGGCTAGACTGCTTCGGACTTCTGCTCGCGACTTAATAAATCCAGCACGGCTTGTCGAGGCGCCTTACCGTGAGACAACACCTTATCCACCTCACAGGTAATCGGCATGTCCACACCTAGCTCCTTGGCGCGCTTGACCACTTCGCGCGCAGTATGGACGCCTTCTGCGACATGACCGAGGTTTTGCAGAATCTCATCTAGCGACTTGCCGCTGGCGAGTTGCAGGCCGACTTCACGGTTGCGGGAATATTGGCCGGTACAGGTCAGTATCAAATCGCCAGCGCCGGTTAAGCCCATAAAGGTTTCTTTTTGGCCACCTATGGCCAAACCAAAACGTGTCATTTCAGCCAGTCCGCGTGTGATTAAAGCGGCGCGGGCATTGTTGCCGAACTGCATGCCATCCGAGATTCCTGCGGCAATGGCCATCACGTTTTTAAGTGCACCACCAACCGCCACACCAGCTACATCGCTGCTGGTATAGACCCGAAAACTACCTCCGTGCATCGCTGCGCCTGCCTGCTCGGCAAAGCCCTGGTCATTGGCTGCCAGCGTTACCGCGGTTGGCAGGCCACGCACCAGTTCTGCGGCAAAGCTGGGGCCGGATAACGCGCCCCATGCTTGGCTTGCACCCAGCTCTTCCAGTGCCACTTCATGCGGCAACTTGGCAGTGACGGGCTCCAGGCCTTTGTTAGCCCAAATCACCGGCAGTTTGTAACCGAGTTTTTTGATTTCTTGCAGAATCGCGCGGAAGCCAGATGTTGGAACGACCGAAAGTATGAAATCCGCGCCTTCTAACGCTACGGCCAGATCTGACTCGACCTGCAGGTTATCATTGAATTTGAAATCACCAAGATAGAGAGGATTGGCGCGCACATTGCGCATGCCAGAAACATGGGCAGCGTTGCGTGCCCATAAGGTCACCTGGTGCTGCTGGCTGATCTGCATGGCAAGCGCAGTGCCCCATGCACCTGCGCCCAAAACTGTTATTTTCATGCTGGTATTTTCACGATTTATAATCCCCATACCGAGGATGAGGGCACGTAGCCAGTCAAACCATCTTTATGCTTGACCTTGACCCAGCCATTTTTTGCCGGCTCCAGGTAATCCAGCACCACATCCTTTTCCAGGCGACCCAATAGCGTAGAGCTGGCATCGGCCGATTGCCTGAGTTCTGACTGGGCTTGAACCACAAGCAGGGTGCGCGCATTAGTGAGCTGCTTGGCATCTATCCAACTCAGGCCGCCCTGGTTATCCCGCACCTTGATCCAGTCACCCAGATTCACAATGACCTCAACCGGATAACCCTGGCCTATCACATACAGCTTTTTACCCTGGGCCGAGGGCGCATCATAAAGAATGGCCTTGGGTACAGCGATGGCACGGTATTCAAGCGCTGCCGCCATGTTTGGCAGCAGCATTGCGATTAGTACAGCGGCGAGGGGAAACTTAAGCAAAAGACTTAAGCCTGACGACTTAATGTGTAGTCGCTGGAGTTTCACCAGATTGCTGCTGCTTTTGCTGTGCGTATAACGCTTCAAAATTGATCGGGTTGAGTAATACAGGCGGGAAACCAGCACGAACAACCACATCTGAAACCGCTTCACGGATGTAAGGGAACAGGATATTCGGGCAAGTGACACTCAGGATGATTTCCAGATTTTCTTCTGGCACGTTACGCACCTGGAAAATACCGGCTTGTGCAACTTCTACCAGGAACACTGTTTTATCTTCGATCTTGGAAGTCACAGTCACAGTAGTCACGACCTCATAAATGCCTTCATCCAGCTTATTGACCGCATTGCTCAGCTCAATGCCAACTTGCGGAGGCGTGCGTTCCATAAAGATTTGCGGTGCATTTGGGATTTCCAGCGACAAATCCTTGATGTAGATTTTCTCGATGCCGAATGCGGCTTGTTGCTCGGGTTGCTGATCTTGCGCTGCTGCTACTTTTTCTTCTGCCATGATTATTCCTGAATGCGCTGACGCCATTGGCGCACAGCTTATAATGATAAAAAAACTACTGAATTAAAAAACGATATTCTAAACGCAAACCTGCTAAAAACATATCAAGCGACTGACACCCAAACTAGTCCAGTCTAGCCTAGCCCAGCAAGGGATCCAGGCCACCCGCAATGTCCAGCGCACGCAGGTCATCAAAACCACCAACATGTCGCTCATCAATATAGATTTGCGGCACTGTACGACGCCCTGTTTTTTCCATCATTTCCATACGCAGCTCTGGCTGCAGATCAACACGGATCTTGTTGATCTCTTTCACACCCTTACTTAGCAACAAGCGCTCGGCATTGATGCAATAAGGGCAGCTTGCCGTGGTATACATCACGATATTGGCCATGATTCGTATTACGCCTTCACCGTCGGCAGCTTGGCTTGTATCCAGGCATCAAGCCCGCCCTCAAGATTGTGTATTTTAGTAAATTCAGCTTTCTTGAGTATTTCGCAAGCCTTGCCGCCACGCACACCAGCCTTGCAGTGAACCACAATCGGCTTATCCTTGAGCTTATGCAGCTCCTTAAGGCGATCCGGCAATTGTGCTAACGGGATATGCCTTGCTTCTGTGATATGGCCAGCAGCAAACTCGGCATCATCGCGCACGTCTATGACAACGGCATTACTGCGGTTGATTAACATCACGGCCTCTGTCGGGCTGACATTAGGCACACCGCCAACGCTACGCTTGAACATGGGCAATATGAGCATGACGGCAGAGCCTATCGCCAGACCTATCAGTAGAACGTTATCAGTCAAAAATTTCACGGCATGTCTTTCATATAAATTTGGGCCATATAAATATTGGCAAATTAATCAAGACTGGAATTGTACCCAAGAACATGACGGCTTTACCAAATATGCATGCACAACGCTGAAATTCAAGTAGTACAGGCAGAATCAATACTCATAATGAAGCATAAATAATGAACATTTATGAGCCAAAAATCTCTAAAATAGTAATTACTAGAATCTTAAGCAGCATCGCAGCACAAGTTTCATCGCAATTTATTCTGGAAGCTTCAACTTAACCCTGGAAACTGCCCAAATGGAAATCACCCCAGTCATCCTGTTAATTCTCGATGGTTTTGGCTATCGGGAAGATGTGACCGATAACGCTATCGCCCAAGCCTACAAACCCAATTGGGACAGGCTATGGCAAGCATACCCACACACCCTGATCAATGCCTCTGAAGGCTTTGTGGGTTTGCCTGCAGGGCAGATGGGTAACTCTGAAGTAGGCCACCTGAATATAGGCGCAGGCCGCATCGTATTTCAGGAATTTGAGCGCATTAATAATGCGATTGAGACGGGTATTTTCTTTGAGAATCCCGAGCTGGTCAAAGCAGTAGAAACGGTAAAAGATAACGACAAAGCGATCCACATTTTCGGCCTGCTTTCTGACGGCGGTGTGCATAGTCATCAGGAGCACATCTACGCCATGGTGGAAATGGCAGCGCGCAATGGCCTGAAAAGCATCTATGTGCATGCCTTCCTGGATGGTCGCGATACGCCGCCTATCAGCGCCAAGCCTTATATCCAGGCGCTGGAGGACAAACTTATATCACTCGGTGCCGGCAAAATCGCCAGCATTTGCGGCCGCTACTACGCCATGGATCGAGATAAGCGCTGGGAGCGTGTTGCCCCCGCCTACAAGCTGCTGAGCGAAGGTATAGGCGAATACACCGCATTCAGTGCGCTGGCTGGCTTGGAAGCCGCCTATGCGCGTGATGAAAACGACGAGTTCGTGAAGGCAACCGCCATCACCAAGCCGGGTGAGGCGCCAACACGTATAGAAGATGGCGACGTCATCGTATTCATGAATTTCCGCTCCGACCGCGCACGACAAATGACTTCCTGCTTCCTGGAACCTGACTTCAGTGGGTTCCAGCGTGACTACTTGCCCAAGCTTGGCGGCTATTACACGCTTACCATGTACGATAAAAACGAGGTTCATGCCCAAGCCATATTCCCGCCATCAGACGTCAATAATACCTTTGGTGAATATATATCCGGCCTCGGGCTTACGCAGTTACGCATCGCCGAAACCGAAAAGTATCCGCATGTGACTTTCTTCCTCAACGGCGGTGAAGAAAAAGTATTCCCGGGTGAAGATCGCATACTGGTTCCCTCCCCCAAGGTCGCCACTTACGATTTACAGCCGGAAATGAGTGCATTCGAGCTCACCGATAAACTGGTCGCAGCGATACTGAGCAAACAATACAGCGCGATTGTCTGTAACTATGCCAACTGCGACATGGTCGGCCATACCGGCTTTTTATCTGCGGCCATCAAGGCAGTTGAGGCGCTGGATATCTGTATCGGCCGTGTGGTTGAGGCCATGCAAAGCATCGGTGGTGAAGTGATTATCACCGCGGATCATGGCAATGCAGAGCTGATGAAGGACGTAGAGCATGACCAGCCGCACACCCAGCACACCACCAACTTAGTGCCGGTGCTGTACGTAGGCAGGCCAGCGCTGATGGAAGGTGCTGGTGCATTATCTGACCTGGCACCCAGCCTGCTCAAGATGATGGGCTTGCCCCAGCCGCCGGAAATGACCGGGCATGCGTTGATGCAGTTTGATGCCAGCCCCGACTTGACGATTGCTCCTGATATTTCTCCTGCGGATATTTCGCACTGATGCTGATACAAAAGGCAAATGTCGTTGCTGTGATGGCAATGGCATTTGCAACAATTACTGTCGATTGCGTGCTGCCTGGTGAAGCCCGTGCCGGTACCAAGGTTGAAAAATCCAAGGAAGCGTTAAGTGATATTCATGAGCGTATCGAATCGCTTAAGAAAGAGCTTAATATTGCGCAGGAAGCGCATGCTGATGCGACAGACGCACTCAAAGCCAGCGAAAAATCGATCAGCGAAACCAACCGCAAATTGTATGAGCTGAACCAGCAGCACAAGGAAAACCGCAGCAAGCTGGAAAACCTGCAAGAGCAGAAATCTGGCATAGAAACCACGCTGCAGGAGCAAAAACAATTGCTGGGCTCACAGCTTTACCAGCAATACCTGCATGGCCAGCAAAGCTATATCCAGGTGGTGTTGCAACAGCAAGACCCGGGTGCCATGGCACGCCAGCTGCAATATTTCTCCTATGTATCCAAGGCGCGAGCACGCTTGATCGCGGCGATGCAAAGCAATCTTGGCAAGATCGTCAGGCTGAATGATGAAACTGCACAGGCGCTCAAAGCAATTACCGAGCTGAAAGTGGCGCAGGAGCAGGAACGCCGCGAGCTGCAATCGCAAAAAAACGAGCGCAGCAAAGTGCTTAAAAAGCTGGCATCGCAGATCAATGCACAGCGTGGCGAAATAGACAAACTCAAGCGCGATGAAAAAAACCTGTCGCAACTGGTCGAAAAGCTGGTGCGTGCTGCCCAGCAAAAACTGGCACAACAACAGGCGCAGCAAAAACAGCAAAGCAAACAGAACAAAGCTAATAAAAACAATGCAACTTCATCGGAACAGAACAGCACTTCCAACCAAACTCAATCTAGCCAGCCATTAGCCAGAAACGACACGCTCCCCACCAATGCTTTTGATGGCGGCAATTTTGCAGCACTGCGCGGCAAATTGAACCTGCCGGTACGCGGCGACATCACCAACCGCTTTGGCGCGGCGCGTGAAGATACTGGCGTCTCCTGGAAAGGCCTGTTCATCAAATCCAGTGAGGGCAGCGAAGTAAAATCCGTCGCCAGTGGGCGCGTGGTGTTTGCCGACTGGATGCGTGGTTTCGGCAACCTGCTCATCATTGACCACGGCGATGGTTATATGAGCCTGTATGGCAACAACCAGGCTTTGCTGAGGAAAGTCGGCGATACCGTGAAAGGCGGCGACACTGTTGCCGCAGTCGGCAATAGCGGCGGCAACGAAGCATCAGGCCTGTATTACGAGCTACGCAAACAAAGTAAACCGTTTGACCCCATGAGCTGGAGTGTATTCAAGTAGTTGCAAATCTACGCACTCAAATAACTGACACAGAATCCAAACCAGAATGATGCTCTGGGAGCCAATATCCATAAGGCTTCCAGAGCATCAAATCCGTCTACTAATTACGCTTAACTGCCACCGGCCGCAACTTGCGCGCGCGCCACTCATCCAGCTTGTAGCGCAGGTCGGGCAGGTAAGCCAGCACGATCAACAGCGCTGCCAATGCCAGATATAACCAGCGCATGTTGTAAGAAGTGACGAAGCTGGCGGCGGGCTTCTGCTTCTGGATGTAGTCATAAAAGGCCGGCGTGTCGGTGCCTTCCAGGTACTTGCCCTTGATCTCACCAGCCAGTTCCTTGAGATAACCATCTTCCTGCTGCGACAGGTAGCGATCATATTCGGCATAGGCCACAATCGGATCGGGTTCGTCCTGCGCAGTGTCGCTATAGGTCACGCCTACCGCACCGGCGGTGACTTCCTTGGCATCGCCTGGCCAGAAACCGACCCAGGTGTTCTCGCCGTTATAGCGCGGGATAGGCACTGCCTCATGGCCGCCGATACCGATCAGTGTCCAGTTCTCACCGCCTGGCAATCCTGTCAGGTCCAGCTTGTTGATGGCGTTCACTTTCGGCGCTTCGTCACCGTCGGTGAAGAACAGCATCTGCGCCGGGGTGTTAAGCGCGTCCAGCACCGTGGAAGCGGCCTTGACGCCGAAGCTCAAGCGGCTATTGCCGCGCCAGGCCATGCGCCATTCCAGCTGGTCTATGGTGTCGGTAATGATGTCGTAGTTGGCGCAGACTTCCAGTGGCATGAACAGCATGGCGACGTTCTCGGCAGCGAACACGCCGACGCTGAAATAGGTTCCGCACGGGGACCCCTCCACCACGCGCTTCATCAGGTGCTTGGTGTAGGCCATGCGGCTCGTCACCTTAGTACCTATTTTCATATCCTCGGCGTTCATGCTCTGCGATACGTCGGCCAGCATGAAGTAGTTATGCACCTCCTGCTTGAGCTGTACCTCGGGCTTGAGCAACGCCAGCAGCATCAGTCCCAGCGCGCCTGCATACAACAGCGTCTCATAATGACTTCGAATGCGATCCAGCCACTTCATGGCAGGCCTATCGGCATATTGCTCAGCAGTACGCCGGACTGTTCCTTCTCGGCGTTGCCCATGTTCTTGGGCAGTAGCGACAGCAGCAGGCTGAAATTGAACTTGGCCAGGCGATTATCCGGCGCCAGGCGCAGCGATTGCTCGAAAGCGCCTTTGGCCTGGGTCAGGTCATAGCGCGCATCGTCGATCAGCGAACCGTCCTCGTTGAAGCGACGGCTCAGGCCTAGCAGCATCATGTTATTGGCGATGTTGAGGTGCACCATGGCCTGTTCGCGCGGCGTGAGCGGGGTCTCCAACAGCTGGTTATAGGTTTGCAATGCATGCTTGTAATCCTGCTGACGGCCCTGCTGGTAGGCGGCAGAGAACTTTTTCTGGAACACATATCCGTCGTCGCTTACAGGCTTACCGGCCTGCATCGCCTGGTTAACGCGCTCGGCGCGCCAGTACTGGTAACCCTGCCAGGTCGTGCCCACGATGCCCGCCACCAGCAGAGCCGCCAGGACTAGATTTTTGCTTGTTAAGCGGTTTGCCATGATTGCACCCTCAGATTCTTGATGATTACGATGGATATCGCCAGTATTAGTGCCAGCACGATGAGCATGGCCGAGTAGTCGCGCCCGGGGATGGTCACGCTGTACTGGATGGCGTTCTTCTCGCGGCTGTTGATGTCCTGGATGGCCGACTGCAGCGACTGCGGATCATCCGCCTCGTAGGCCTTGTACTTCATCTTGATGGACTTGAAAAAGCGGTCCAGCTCGATCACCGGCGGCGCGTTGTCGGGAGCGTATTCTTTCTTGGTGAAGATGCTGGTGCCGTCCGGCTCACGCAGCACAATCCAGTACAGGTTCAGCCCCTTGCTCGCCAGCTGCGTCTTGATCTTTTGCTTAACGCGTGGGCTCAGCTTGCCGGCCCCATCTGACAGCAGGATGATGGCGCGCGAACCCGAGCTGGGGATATGGTCGAACAACGCGATACCCTCTGTGATGCCGGCGCCGATGTTCGTCTGGTTGATGCCGGCGCTGGTAGCGGCCTGGATTGCGGCGTGAATGGCATCGCGGTTAGCAGTGATCTTGATGCCGTATAGCGCGGTATTGGTAAAGGCCACCACGCCCATCATGTCGTCCGGGCGTGCATCGATAAAGCCGGTGATGAGTCGGCGCGCCGCCATCGACTTGATCTCAGCCACACGGCCATTGCCGCCGTCACCAGCAAAGGGGTGGTCCATGCTGACACTGCGGTCTATTACTACCACGGTCTGCGCGCCCTTGCCCACGCGCTGCACCTTCTGCTCGGCACCTTGCGGCCCGGCCATAGCCAGCACCAGGCTGGCCAGCAGTAAGGCAGTGACCACCTTCATGGCTAGGTTGATGATGTCTGACAACCTGTCTTCAGGCGCAATCTCCAGCCACGAATACATCTGGCCCTGGTGGCTGCTAAGCCAGAATGGCAGGTAGGCAATGGGCAATAGCAGCAAAGCCCAGGGATGCAGCAGGCTCATCCTACCCTCCGTTCGCAATCGCGCAGTTGGCGGCTCAGGCCGAGCAGATAGTCGCGCAGCTCGGTGCCTTCCATCTTGCCACCGAACAAGGCATGGCCGGAACGCGTGAAGAATGCCTGAATCTCGCCTTTGAGGCGGGCGAACTGCGGATGACGCGCGACGAAAGTATCGACGTCGCTGGCGAACACATTGGCGCCGTACACCTGATTAAAAGCGTGATGCAGCACCAGCAGGCTTTGCTCCGAGCACTGTTGCTGCTCTGAATTGTCGGTTGCAGCCTTTGCCTCCAGGCGGCGCAGCTGGCGGTGAGCCTGCGCAAATGCGCCACCCATGAACGGCAGCCAGCGGCGCTCGGCATTAACATAGACCAGCCCCAGTAAGGCCAGCAAAGCCAGTGCAGCCCAGCCCCATGCAGTGTGCAGGTGGTGCTGGCTGTCCAGCCGAGGCGTAGCCTGTTGCGGCAGCATCAGGCGCTTGGCGTTGTCGACACGGCCATTGGCAAGTGGCGCGAACCAGAATCGCCAGGCCGGCAGGTTGACGGTCAGTGCCTGCGGGCCGCCGGTCAACGCCAGTTGTTCCGCCGGCAGCTGCATCACGCTGGGGGTATCGGTATGTGCGAACACTTGGTACACCAGGTCGACGCGGTAACGTGTGTGCTGCCCCTTGCTCACCGTGGTGATGCTGATGTCATTCAGTTCGATGCCGTCACGCCGCAGGCCCTTGGCTGGCAGCGAAGCGCGCGATATCTGGTAAGGTTCGGCCACCTCCACGATAAAACTGCGCCTTAGCACGTCGCCCAGCTGCACGCCAACGCTGGCGGGATTGCTGGGCGGCAGAAGGCGCGCGGTCTCCGGGCCAGCCGGAGTGCTGGCATAGGCGCTGATACCGAGCAGGCACAGTGCAGTAAGGGTGAGGCGTAATAGGTTTTTCATAGGCTCATGTACTGCTCGAAATATTGCGTCATGGATAAGGGGTTGAAAGCGCCGCTGATGAACAGCGGCTGGCTCTCGTACTTGAGGAACAGATGCTCCAGCGCCTGCCTGCGCTCGGCGAAGGTCTGCACGAAGCGCTCACGCACCGCCTCTCGGAAGAAGATGGTACGGTTGCGGCCGGTCTCCGGGTCCAGCATATTGCCCAGGCCGAACCGTGGCAGGCGCTGATATTCCTGTTCGTCCCACAGCACTACCGGCACCACCTGGTGGCGCGACATCATGTTGAGCGCCTGCTCGACCTGTTCCAGTGGCATATGGAAATCGGAGATCCAGAACACCAGGCCGCGATTCTGACTCAGGTATTGCGGCACCTCCATGATGCCGGCACTGCCCGCGTGCATACGCTGATGCCCGCTCAGGCTGTCGATGACATCAAAAGAGTGGTGCACGTGATGGCTGAGCGGCAGCGTCAACTCAGGTACCACTTCATCATCGTAAGCAATGAAGCTGAACACGTCGCCATGCTCGAACGCGGAATAGGCCACACAGGCCGCGATTTCTCGCGCCTGGTCCAGCTTGCGCTGACGGCCGCGGA
The DNA here is from genome assembly GCA_035459965.1 of Methylophilaceae bacterium. Taxonomy (GTDB): domain Bacteria; phylum Pseudomonadota; class Gammaproteobacteria; order Burkholderiales; family Methylophilaceae; genus DATHXC01. The sequence continues at coordinate 8,399 of DATHXC010000003.1, read as the reverse complement.
ACTGCATGGAGCTGGACAGGTCGCAAAGCGCAAAGATGGGCGTGGTGTTGTCCTGGTTGAACAGCTTGACCTGCACCTGCTCATACGGATCGCGCAGGGTCTGGCGGATGTCCATGCGTCTGGCGTCGGGATAGTCTAGCAATGGCACGTTGCCGCGGTATTCAAAACCGAGTCCGCGTTGTGTGCCCTGGTGTTCGCCGAAGTGCACGCTGCGCGACTTCCAGGGCACCTGGTACTGGAATGCCTGTGCGTAGGTGGGGATCATAAAACTCAGGCCCTGGACGGCACGGCCACGGTGCTGAGGATATTGCTGGTCAGCTCGCGCGCCAGCGCCGTGCGGCGTGTCTCATACATGGAATTGAATACCAGGCGGTGGGCGATGATCTCGTGGAATACAGCATGGATGTCCTCGGGATATAGGCTGTCACGCTCCATCAGCCAGGCATGCACGCGTGCCGCCTTGAGCAGCATGCCCATGCCGCGCGGGCTGGCACCAGCCAGAATAAGGCGGTCAACGTCCACACTATCCAGCTTGATGCCGAAACTGGCCGGGGTCTGCGTGGCCTGCCACAGGTCCAGCGCGTATTCCTCCAACGCCGGGCTGGATTTGATATGGCCCTGTAAATGATCGGAGAATGCATTGAGCTGATCGAATTGCAGGATGCCGCTGGCGACTTCGTGGGTCAATGCCTCGGCATGCTGGAAACGAGGATTAAACATCAGCGACTTGCGCAGCTCACGGTCAGCGGGGATGTCGATGGGGATCTCCATCATGAAGCGGTCACGCGCTGCCGACGGGATCTCGAAGGTCTCGTTTTTCTCCACCTGGTTACGGTCAGCGAACACCACCATGTGCGGCAGGCGGTATTCTTTGTTGAAAGCCTGCAGGCTGCGCTCTGCCATTACGCGCAGCATCAGCGAGTGCACCTGCGGACGGGCGCGGTTGATCTCATTGAAGAAGAACACCGACAGGTTTTCACCAGCACGCAGCAGCGGACCTTCATCGATCTGCGGACGGCCATCGGCGCCGAGGTAGGTGTGGTACACCAGGTCGTTAGGCATCAGGTCCACGGTGCCCTCGATACGCTCATAAGCACCGCCGATGGCGCGCGTGATCGATTGCAGCAATGTGGTCTTGCCCACGCCTACGCCACCTTCCAGCAGCACGTGACCGCGGGCGAAGATGGCGATATTCATCAGGCGGATGGCCTTATCCTGGCCGACAATGACCTTTTGCACTTCGGTTTCGAGCTTCAAGGCCTGTTGACGCCAATCGGCCAGTTGCACATCAGAGCTAGCAATTTCCATAGAGATTCCCTGCAAAATAATTGGGTTACGGTTCAAAAGCCTTTGCGTTTCACATTGCAATTTGGGCCAGAATCGGTTAGTGTACAGACAGACCTGTCTACTTGAGGTGCAGTTTACTTTACAAAATGTTACATTTGCAAGCGTGTTTTGAAAAAAGTGAAAAATTCACATGCCATCAACCGGATCCCTGTTATTGCCGTTCCTGCCCGCCGCTGTGGTCAGGGCCACGCCTGCAAGGCGTCTGCGCGAACTGGCGCAGGCTTTGTCCCAGCATGGCCAGCAAGCCGCTGCCAGTGTAGCGCTGCAGGACGTATCGGAACTGCGTGGCCGCATTCGCGCCGAGGTGGTGCAATCGCGTGTGGCGGATGTGGACATGGTCAGCGACCAACTGCTGTTCCTGATGTTGGGGGCGCTCAATATGCAGTCGCGCAAGCCAGGTCGTCAGCACTGGCAGCTCGTCTATAACTCCATCGACAGCCTGCTGGCGCCGCCGCGTCACGGCTTACGACACAACTTATCATGGTTGGCCTTCATGGCCGGATCGCTATTGGTGCTGGGCATGTTCACCACCATCTGGATGCAGGGCCATGCGCCCGGCAAGCAAGCGGTAAGCGTAGCGCCGCTTGCCACCGTGGACGAAGTGGCACCGGCCTCACTAAATATGCTGGCAGTTGTATTCCATCGCATGAAGGACGGCGATTGCCAGTTGCCGCAGGCCGCCATGTTACCCATGGCGCAGCGCCAGCCTTTCATGGACTTCATCAACGATGGCAAGGTGGATGTCGCCACTATCGAGCTGCTGAAGTCGGCGCTGGTACATGTGCACTGCCTGTACACCAAAGAGCAGTTACCTAAACCATAGTAAATGTATTAACACTGTTTCAATAATTATCTAATGACCGCCTGGGTTAAGTTAGAGGAGAAAGAAAAATGACAATCATCAGCATGCGTGAACGTATCCTTGGAGTGGCCACCGGGCTGTTCCAGACGCGCGGTATCCATGCCTCGGGCGTGGATACCATCATCGCCGAATCCGGAATCGCCAAGGCCACGCTGTACAAGCACTTTCCCAGCAAGGACCAGCTCATTGTCGCCTACCTGCGCGACAAGTCTGACCGTTTCTACGAGTGGCTGAACACGCGCCTGACCAAGTCGGCGCATGCACAGGACAAACTGCTACAAATTTGTGACCTGGTAGAACAGTGGATCGTCACCCCCGAGTTTCATGGCCTGCCCTTCCATACCGCATCTGTAGAATTCCCCGATCCCGGCCACCCTATCAACCAGTACTCAGCGCAGCTGGCGCTGGAGCTACAGGAATACCTGGCGCGCTTCGCCGAGGCTGCCGGCGTCAAAGATGCCAGGATGCTGTGTCAGCAGCTCACCATGCTGTTCGAGGGCGCTGCACTGATGGAGCGACTAAGTCCGGGCAACGGCGCCGCCAAGCGCGCCCGTGAAGCCGCGCACACATTGATACGAGCGGCGATTTAACAAGCAACGCCAGATCGCCATGCTCTTTTCCATACAATGCCCTTAAAGTTAATAGCTTTGCCCTAAAGCTTTCCGCTTTTATCCCGTAATATCAATTGTGCAGCTTGCGCCACAAGCTCACCTCCGAGCGTGACCGGTACTGCGGCGGCATCACGCCATGTTGCTGCTGCAGTACCCCCTAATTCCTGACCAGGCCTGCCTGATTCATTTAGATATTCATTTTGGAAAATTGAGCAGATGACCATTGCAACCAGTGTCTCGCAAAAAAAGGTGCTCGTCATTGACGACGTACCAGAGATACGCAATCAACTTCAAATGTCATTGACCTCACTGGGTTTCGAAAAACTGCATGTAGTTTCCGATATCAAGGAAGCCATGGAGAAAATGGAGCACGTGCGCTACGACGTTATCCTGTGTGATTACAACCTGGGTGAAGGCACCAATGGCCAGCAATTTCTGGAATACCTGCGTACGCGAGACCTGCTACCCAGAAATGCTGTATTCATCATCATCACCGCGCAGAATTCCTACGAAAGCGTCGCCAGTGCGGCAGAATGCGTCCCTGATGATTACCTGCTCAAGCCCTTCACTGCCGGACAGTTCCTTACCCGCTTCGAGAAGCTGATGCAGCGCCAGGCATTCCTGGCAACTATCGATAAGGCGCATGACAGCAAGAACTGGCACATGGTAATTACCGAGTGCGACAAGATATTGGCACAAAAAGACAAGCACTACATTGAGATATGCAAGATCAAGGCCGCTGCGCTGATGCGCATTGATCGCCCCCAGGAGGCGATGCAGGTCTATTCCGCCGTATTGCAATTGCGCGAGCTGCCATGGGCGCAGCTTGGTATTGCAAGGGCACAGGCCAAGCTGGGCAACCTGGAAGCCGCCAAGGAAATATCGGCCAAGCTCATCGAGAGCAACCCCAAGTTCATCGCCACTTATGATTTCATGAGTGAGCTCATGTTGCAATCGAATGACTCAGTCGCAGCACTGGAAGTACTGAAAAGCGCTAATGCCATCATCCCCAGCAATATCAACCGTACCCGCCACCTTACAGCGCTAGCCATGACCAATGGCCAGCATGATATGGCAGAGAACCTGATGACCACGGTGTTGAAGAAACACAAGCATTCCCCGGTGCGGGAAGCCTCAGACTTTGCGCTGCTGTCACGCTCGCTCAGCGAACAAGGCAAGACCAATGAGGCGCTCAGCGTACTGAAAGAAGCTGGCACCAGCTTTAAAGACTCCACCAGCATGCTGGTCCTATCGGCCAGTGCAAGCATTGCCCATCGCAGGGCAGGCAATCTGGAAGCCGCCGAAATATCGCTGAGCGAGGCACTGGCAGGTGACACCATGATGCTGCCACCACAAGTCGCGGCATCGCTGGCTGAGGCCTGTTATGACGCAGGCAAGGAACAGGAGGCCGATGGCCTGCTCAAGCAGATTCTGCAGAACAATCCCGACGATATGCGCCTGCAAGGCAAAGTGAAAATGGTGTGCGCCATGGCAGGCAAAGACATGACCGCATCCAACATCATGATCGAGGAAAGCGCCAAGGAGATTATCCGCATCAATAACGACGGGGTGCGTAAAGCGCAAGCTGGCGAATATGAAGAAGCGATCAAGCTGATTACTGCAGCAGCGCAGCGGCTGCCAAACAACATGAATATCGTCAGCAATGCCGCGCTGATCCTGGCAGCATCGATTGCCAATCGGCATGGCGACGAAAATACAATGAAGCAATGCCTGCTGTTCCGCCAGAAAGTTGTCGCCAAAAACGCAGCGCATCCCAAGCTGGCGCAAATCGATATGATGCTAAAAAAAGCACAGGTCGCGGCCTGACGCCCAATATACGCGGACAACTATAGGATGGACCAGCTAGATATCGCGGTCATTCACGACGCAAAGAACCGCCTGGGTGAACTGGTATTTCGCCTTGAGTCGCGCGGGGATTGCGCGATTGAAATTGAATCACTGATACACACCTCCAACCGCCTCACCAATTTGCTGATCTGGCATACCAGGCAGGATGGAGAGATGAGGCTTAATGTAGACTCCGCCTCCCCTGGCGATTTATTGCAGGAGATGCAGGCCGAATTCAGGCAGTTCTTTCCCAAGCTGGACATTGCGCTGGAGATAGAGCAAGCGCCTGTGTTCTGGTTCTACGATGAAAGCTATATCCGTCTGGCGCTGGAAAACGCCCTGCACAACGCCTGCCACTTTGCTGTGAAACAGGTCGTGTTATCAGTCAGGGAAGAACAAGACTACCTGATTTTTAGCGTGCAGGATGATGGCGCAGGATTCCCCGCTGACGTGATGGCAAACCATGCAAACAACGCGTTTTCGGAAATTTCCCGGCGTGGCACCGGGCTCGGCCTGCTGCTTTCCAGCCATATCGCCAAACTACACAAAGCCAAAGGCATAGAAGGTAAGTCTGTCATCCGTAATAATACAGGCGCTTTGTTCGAGTTATACCTGCCTTAAGGTGACTTAAATAGAAGTCAGGTGAACATGCCTGATTGAAAAGTCGCATTGAAAAATCAGACTGAAAAGTCTCTTTGAAAAATTAGGTAAAGCTAGTTGTGGCAACAATCCAAGCTATGGTGCAATAGGCGCTTACCAATCAATTCAGTACATCAAGTTATGTCAGATAATCTGCAATCACCACCCACTAAGTTTACCCGCCGCAATATGCTGCAACTCATTATGGCTACAGGCGCCAGCCTGCTGACCGGCTGCGGTATTGCCTCACAGAACAAAAATGCAGCCAACCTGGCTTGCGTGGTGACGCCTGAGCAAACCGAAGGCCCTTATTTTGTAGACGAAAAGCTCATGCGCTCGGATATCCGCTTCGACCCCACTGATGGCTCGATACAAGCAGGTACACCACTGACGCTAGCTATTAACGTCTATGCCACGGGCATCACCGCCTGTAAGCCCATCAAGGATGCGATTGTCGATATCTGGCATTGCAATGCAGACGGCGTTTACTCAGATGCAAAAGACCGGAGTTTTGATACCAGGGGCAGGAAATTTCTGCGCGGCTACAGGCTGACCGATGAGTCGGGGACTGCGAAGTTTTTCACCATCTACCCGGGCTGGTATGACGGCAGGACGGTACACATTCACTTTAAAATACGCACCACCGATGCGGCAGGAAAAAGCCAGGAATTCAGCTCCCAGCTATATTTTGACGACAAGTTGAATGATGAAGTGTTTGCGCTGACACCATACACAGGCAGAGGCGAGCGCACCACCAGAAACAGCGACGACCGTATCTTTGAAGATGGTGGCCAGCAATTGATGTTAAAACCTATTAGGACTGCGGATGGCTACATTGCCAGCTTTGATGTTGGCCTGAATATAGGCTAGCTTTCGGGAAAATTTACTGCTGCAGATGTTTGGCTTTATAAGCCCGTACCAGCCCGCTGACTGCCAGCGAACCCAGCCCAAGCCCCAAGCCTATCAGCACGATCGCGCTGATGTGGTCGCGTATTACCGGAATATTGCCAAAGTAATAACCACTCACTACCAGCGTCACCACCCACACAGCTGCCCCAGTCGTCACCGAATACAGAAACTTGCTGAAGGTCATGTTGGATACGCCACCGACAAACGGCGCAAAGGTACGCACCACGGCAATAAAAGGGGAAAGGACAAAGGTGATGCGCCCATATTTTTCATAGAAGGCATGGGATTTTTTCAGGGCATCCTGATCCAGCCATTGATGCTGGTACGAGAATATCTTCTGCCCCAGCTTGCGCATCATGGTCTGGCCTATGCGGTAGTTCAACACGCTGCCCAATACCGCCGCGACCAGCAACAAGGGCATCAGTACCCAGAGATTCAACGCCCCTGCCGCACAAAGCGCCCCACAGAAAAACAGGAGCGGGTCACCCGGCAGGAAGAACAAGGGCAGCAAGCCCATTTCGCAAAATACGATCAGGAAAAGAATCGCGTAAGTGAGGTCGCCATGCATAGCGATGACGGTATTGATGTGCTGATCCAGACTGAGCATGCCCCAAATGAGGTCCATGCTATTCCGGCTTTTTCACTTCGCAGGTATTAATACCCATGAGTTTATAGGCTGGGCAATAACCCACCAGCGCGGTCGCTATATAAACCAGCCCAAGCAGACCAAGCCATTTAAGTGGCGGCTCCAGCAAGAACAACAGGCTTAATAAGGCTACGCCTGAAAGCAAGCGCAAGATACGATCAATCTTGCCAACATTGGTTTTCAATGTGCTCTCCTTATAGCCATTGTTTGAGACAGCGTTTAATCAAGCAGCTTTTATCCGACGACTTTACAGATATCGCGTACTAAAGCAGGCCCTCTATAGATGAGCCCACTATACACCTGCACCAGGCTGGCACCTGCCGCTATCTTCTCCACCGCATCCGCACTGCTCAAAATTCCGCCCACACCGATAATAGGCAGCTCGCCCGCCAGGTGACGCGACAATTGCTGTATCACTAAGGTGGACTGATTACGCACCGGCGCACCTGACAGGCCACCGGCTTCTGCTGCGTTAGCCATGCCCTCCACAGCGTCACGCGCCAAGGTAGTGTTGGTCGCAATCACCGCATCTATCTGGTGCTGTTTGAGCAGATCAGCAATCTCCGTGACTTGCTCCTCAACCAGGTCCGGCGCGATCTTGAGCGCTATCGGCACATAGCGCCCATACTGGTCAGCAAGCACCTTTTGCTCGGCTTTCAATGTGCCCAGCAATGTCCCCAATGCATCTTTCTCCTGCAACTGGCGCAGGTTTTTGGTATTGGGTGAGGATATATTCACCGTGATGTAGCTGGCATGCGGGTACACCTTGCGCATACAGATCAGGTAATCATCCACCGCGCGCTCATTCGGCGTATCGAAATTCTTGCCAATATTGATGCCGATAATGCCGCGGTAGCGTGTGGCTTTCACGTTCTCAATCAGCGCATCCACGCCGAGATTATTGAAACCAAACCGATTGATAACCCCTTCCGCCTCAGTCACTCGAAACAAACGCGGCTTGGGGTTGCCAGGCTGTGGGCGTGGCGTAATAGTGCCCACCTCAATAAAACCAAAACCCAAACCTGCCAGACCATCAATATAGGCAGCATTCTTATCCAGCCCCGCTGCCAACCCCACCGGGCTGGGGAAAGTCAGCCCCATGACTTGGCGGGGAGCGCACTCGGCTGGCTTGGGGAGCAGGTTTAGCAGGCCGGTTTTCTGGGCCAGCTTGAGGGTTTTTAAAGTCAGGTCATGGGCTTTTTCAGCATCGAGCTGGAAGAGGAAAGGTTTTGCGAGTGAGTAGATATCCATGAGAGGGGATTTTACTTGAAAACAGTAAGGGGCGTTGTAGTGAGGTTGCAGGGATTTATCGGAATATACACAAAATAGATGGCCTGGGAAGCTTGTGGATATTGCCTCACAGGGCAGTGGTTTATTGTTAAGTCACATGATGCTCGTTGCATGTCGGGGGTAGCCCGACAGCTAGTTACTTTCTTTTAACTGCCTAAAAAGAAAGTAACCAAAGAAAGCGGCACCCCGAGATCACGGCCTACGGCTCCCTTGCGTTGCTCAACAAAATAAGCGGCTGCGCAACTCG
>DATHXC010000002.1:0-192085 GCA_035459965.1 Methylophilaceae bacterium | reverse complement strand
GCAACCCACACAACGGTTATGTCTGGCGTCCATAGCGAATTGGAACCACCCCTTCCCATCTCGAACAGGGCCGTGAAACGATTCTGCGCCAATGATAGTATGCTCTTCGCATGCGAAAGTAGGTCAACGCCAGGCTTCTTATACAAAAACCCTGCTACGAAAGTAGTGGGGTTTTTTCTTGCCTGCCATTCTTGTATTTGCCACATGAACGCTCTATATTGGCTGAACTGTGTTTATATGGATTGAGTTTATGCAAGCGCCAGCTATGACCAAGTATGTTTACCAGATACGTTGCCGCAATGGAGCGATCGTTGAGAACTTGCAGATTTATGGTAAGGATGAAGATGAGGCCAAACGTAAGTTACAGCAGATGTACCACAATTGCGAGATACTGAATGCGCGTGTTGCCCGGCCTGATCGCGTCGGTGGTGCTAGTTATGAAGATATACTAAACATGATCAGCAGTGGTCGCTGATGGATTGATATTTAATAGACCAGCGCTCGAGAGTTCATCAAGTAAAGTCGCATAATCATGGGCACCAGTACTGCTGCTACTGTAGCGGAACACATCTTTCTGGTATTGCGGGCTTTCCGCAATCGCTACATTTTCTGAGATCACGGTTGTCAGAACTTCCGCTCCAAAGAAATCACGTGCTTTTGTTTCCACATCAAATGTCATGCCGCGTCTTCTGTCGTAGCAGGTCAGTATGTAACGCCTGTCTATGCGTTTTTTTACTACAGGCTCTAATGCCCGCAACGTTTGTTCAACTTTTTGCGCTCCCTGTAATGATAAAAAATCAGATGCTATTGGAATCAGTATCAGGTCTGAAGCAAAGATTGCATTAAGTGACAGCACCCCTATATATGGGCAGCAATCAATCAGGATGTTATCAGGGTGCGTTTCTTTTTCTAGCAGATCCAAGCCCTGCTTCAGCTTATTAAGGATAGCAGGGCCTTTGCCAAATACTGAATCTACTTTCATCAGTTCCTTATGCGAAGGAATGAGTGTGCCAATGTTATGCCAGTCCAGTTGAAGCTGCTGTAAGGGTTTATTTTCTTGATAAAAAACGAACAGGCTTTGATTGGTCGCTGTAGCTTCGTGTCCCTGGATTTGCGTGAGATGGCCCTGTGGGTCCATGTCAATGAGCAGGGATTTAGTCAGCTTGAGAAATAGCGCTGCCGCCAGATTAAGTACGGTAGTGGTTTTCCCTACACCACCTTTTTGATTAAAGACTGCAATACGCGCCATTATTTTTCTTTAGTGACAATGTCTTCGTTAGCCAAATCCGGAATGTGGTTAAAGGCAATCCGTAGCGGCGTGTAACTTAATGCATTATGCGCCCCACCAAAATATACCGTATTTTTCCCATAGCGCATATTAAGTTTGTCTAACGTACTATTCAGTTTCTTTTCTGACTCTATGGATAGTGGCTCGAATAAATCTAGAGTTCTTTCCTCATGCTCACCTAAGCCTGTGAGCGATATGCCCACTGCATAAGGGATATTCTTACGCGCAGGATATGTTTGCCATAATTGCTCTAATGCATGTGTCAGCATCAAGGTGTCATCCGTCGGTGAGCAGGCGCTTTCCGCCACCCAGGTTGGACGCCCTAAAAACTTTACTCTAACACTGATGACGGAAGCGTATAGCGCATAAGTCCGCAATCGCATACACGCCTTTTGTAGTAAGCGATGCAACACTGAAAGCGCAGCATGGTGCGTGCGTAGCTCGGGAGGTAATACATGGGAATGGCCTAAACTACTGCGATCATTTTTTACTTCGAATAACTCCAACCCGCGCAGCTTGTCATAATAACGCTCACCTTCAATGCTGCCCCAGGCAGCCCGTAATTGCTGCCGGTTGGCGGCATAGAGTTCTCTGACAGTATTGATACCATGGTGGTTTAAACGCTCTTCCATACGCCTGCCGATACCGTTCAGGCTTCTTAGCTTGAGCGGGTAAAGCTTATCCGGCAGGTCATGCGCTTCCAGTACTACACAGCCATCGGGTTTTTGCATGTTGGAAGCGACTTTGGACAGAAATGTATTAGGGGCGATACCAATAGAGCATCGAATATGCTCACTCAATTCCTTCGCAATCTTTTGCTTAATGCTCGAAGCCAATGCAAGCGCATTCTCTCGTTTTTGCTGGCTACCTGTGAGCTTGCACACCATTTCATCGATAGAGAGTGTTTTTTCTACATGCGTGCAAGATTCAACAATCTCGACCAGCTTGTGGTGATATTCAATATATAAATGGGCGCGCGCCTCAACGGTAATTAGCCCGGGACACATCAGCCTCGCATCGCTGACTCTGGTGCCCGTTCTAATGCCAAAAGCTTTTGCTTCATAGCTCGCTGCAATGCAGCAGGTGGTTTCCGCCATCACCGGCAACACGGCTACAGGTTTAACGCGCAAGGCTGGTACTAGATGCTGCTCGACAGAGGCAAAATAAGAATTAAAGTCTATGTAAAGCGCGCGTAAAGTCATTGTTAGGGCCAGATATCAAAACACTTAAAACAGAATAAATAAAAAAGTAAGGATTGCACTTATTGCACTGACTAACATCATACTCGTAGTGAATAATATTTGAGGAGCGGACAATGAATGAAAATATCGCAATATTCGCCGGTGGCTGTTTCTGGTGCACCGAGCCTGTTTTTACACAATTAAAAGGGGTCAGTGAAGTGGTTTCCGGCTACATAGGCGGCCATACGCTTAACCCGACCTATAAGCAGATATGCACCGGGACGACAGGCCATGCCGAGGCGATCAAAATCACTTTTGACCCTACGCAGATCAGCTTTGATGAGTTACTGGAGATATTCTTTATTTCTCATGACCCGACGACGCCCAATCGACAGGGTAACGACATAGGCACGCAATATCGTTCGGCTATTTTCTGCCAGGATACGGAACAGCGCATCAGCGCACAAAACACAATTGCCAGACTGAATGCGGAGCATATATGGCCGTCGCCTATTGTTACCCAGATCAACAGCTCGGCTACATTCTACCCGGCAGAAGATTATCACCAGTATTACTATGCGAACAACCCGAACCAGCCTTACTGCATGGCTGTTGCTGGCCCCAAGGTGGCTAAAATACGTGCCAAGTTCGCAAGCAAGATCAAGCAGTAGCTTGCTAACGACGGCTTAGCCATTGCCTGCGCCAGAATAACAGGCCCATGATGCTGGCTACCGTCAGCATCATGCCGATGGCCCACCAGAAGCCATCGGTATCCTTCAGCCATGGCATCACATCAAAGTTCATCCCGAACACCCCAGTAATCAAGGTCGCCGGCATAAACAGCATGGTCACTACTGTCAGGGCGCGTACTTCCATATTTACGCGGTTACTGACGCTGGAGAGGTAAATATCCATCATGCCTGCCAGCAAGTCGCGTATGCCTTCGAGCGACTCGATGAAATGCACGGTATGGTCATAGACATCGCGTAAATGCAGCAAAGTGTCAGGTTGGAAGAATTCCTTGTCATCGCGTAACAGCATATTCAGCATCTCACGTAATGGCCATACGGCGCGACGCAAGTCCATGCTAGCGCGTTTTAGCAGATGGATCTTGCGCAGCATTTTGTTGGTCGGTTTGTGCAGTAGCGTTTCTTCAAGTGCCTCGCTGTCGTCGCTCATTTGTTCCAGCACATTAAAGTAGCGGTCGACTACGATATCCAGCAAGGCATAGCTCAAGTAATCGCCGCCTTGTTCGCGGATATGGCCACGGTTAACACGCAGGCGTTCGCGCACAGGCTCAAATGAGCCGGTAGCACGTTCCTGAAAAGTCAGTACAAAATCGCGACCCAATACCAGACAGATTTGCTCGGAGCTGATCGCCAGCAGTTTTGCATCGTAATAAAAGTGACGTGTGACGATAAACAGGTAATCGCCATAACGCTCAACCTTTGGACGCTGGTCTGTATTGAGAATATCTTCCAGCACCAAAGGGTGTAAGTGGAAGGTTTCCCCGACTTCCTTAATCAAGTTGGCATCATGCAAACCATGTACATTCACCCATAGCTTAAAGTCTGGCGCTGGCTGAAGTTTTACCGTATCGCAAATCGTCAGCACTTCTTCGCTGATGTGCTCTGCATCATATTTAAACACACTGATCACAGGCTGATCGACTTTGATCTCGCCCACGTGAACTAAGGATCCGGGCTCCATGCCTATTTTCTTGGCGCGTTGTTTATGGTTTTTTTTCATTGCATAGAGTTCCATGGTTGCTGTAGTACTGCTGATTATTTTTTGTGTTCAGCATTTTGGGATAGCGCAGAAATGGTGAACCAAATATGCATTATCCTGCCAATTAATTAACATGGCTGTCAATTTATCATCAATCCGCATCAACTCTTAGTTATTCAGATGGACCTAGTCATGGCTGTATTTTCAAAAGACTTATACAATCGAGGCCATTAATATAATAGTTAGCGTCTATTTTGCAGGATAAGCGCCAGATTGATGTGGGAAAAACGTAAAACCTGCACATAACTTCAATTAAAACTTCCCAATTCCCTGTGTTTCAACTGTTCTTTAAGAGATTACATGTAATGGCATGATAAATGCCTATGACCAAAAGCCTTGACATAAATGAGTTGATGAAGCAATCGGGCTTTAAACACGAATTGGTCTGCATTAATTGCTTTAATTGCCGTTATGGATATACAAGATAAGGATTAAGGTTCGTAATTGAACGTAACATGATGAAACCGATGTCATTATCAACACTGAAACAGAATGCGATAAAGAGTAAGCTAATGATTAAACTGGTTTCATGCCCTATGCGAGACATATGCTAAACAGATTAAAACTCTTTCTTGTGCTTTTGCTTGTAATACCGGTTTCGGTATCAGGGGCAGGTCTTGGCCGAATTAAAGTAAAGTCCGCGCTGGGTGAGCCTCTGAGTGCGGAAATTGAGTTGATTGAATCCTCTTCCGATGAGACATCATCCCTGACAGCGCATATCGCTAATGCCGCAGATTATGCAGCTAGCGGTCTGCCTGATGCTTATATTCCTTCTGGCATCAAGGTCCAAGTTGTGCGGCATGCCGATAATTCCCGCGTATTGCAGGTTTCCAGTGATCGTCCAATCAACGAGCCTTTCCTGGAGTTGTTGATCAAGGCCGAAACCCCGACAACCAATGTATTACGCCAATACACGCTTTTGCTGGATCCGCCAGCAAGCCGGTTTAGTGACGAAGACACCAAAGTGGCTGACGCTAAACCTAAGACGACTCTACGTAATGCCGTAGCCCCCGATGCCGCAATGTCAGATGAGCCAGTGCCGGAATATGTGCCACGCAAATCGCGCAAATCACATCATAAAGCCAAAAAACTACAGGATACTGCACCTGCTTATGAAGCAAACAAGACAAGCCCTGCGCCACAGCCTGAGCTAAGTGCTGATTCCTATACTACCCAAAGCGGTGATGTATTCGGCAAGGTGGCACAACGCTACCAACCAGAAGGCGTGAGCCTTAAGAAGGTCATGGCTGCATTCTATGCTGCTAATCCCGATGCTTTCGTCGCTGGCGACATGAACCAGCTCAAAGCCGGCCAGACATTGCGTATCCCTACACAAGAGGCTATGAGCGGCAAGGCAACACCGCTTAAAGAGCCGGCAAGCCCGCCAGCTGTAAAGACTAAAAACCAGAACACTACTGTTGCCAAACCAGAGGCTGAGCCTAAGTTTGTGCTAAAAATATCTCCGGGAGATACTGACTCCGACGCGCAAGCCAGGGCCGATCACCCGGATACGCCTGTGAACAACACTGCAGGCACTCAAGCTTCAGGTAGCGCCACAGCCCCTGTCGATCCCAATGCACCTGCTAATCCAGCAGCCACAACACCAGATGCCGCTGCAAATCTCGATGCGCCAATAGCTGAAACACCATCAGTTACAGAAGAAGCGCCGGTTGTACCACCAGCTGTTACTCAGCCAGCAGCCCCCAAACCGCTGCTGGTACAAAGCACAGTGGATAACAAATCGTTTATTGAAAACCTCATTGCCAACCTGCAATGGATCGCTATCGGAATGGTGCTGCCACTGTTGATATGGCTGGGTGTGTTTCTGCTCAACAAACGCCGTTTGAAAGCCATGCGCGAGTTGCAGCAAAGCATTTTTGAGGAAGAAGAGAAGCTTGACCGTGCAGATCGCGAGCGCGAAAGCCTATATATCCCGGCTAATAGTCTCGGCGAATCGGTCGTATCTCAACCCAAAGCGATTGACACCCAAGCGCCTCAGGCCAATGACTCTAATCTCTATAGTGCAACCGATTACGGCGCACCAAGCACCCCCGACAACGAGATGGACATCCACGAGGTGGATCCACTGGTTGAAGCCGAAATTTATATGTCCTACGGGCGCGATGAGCAGGCTGAGAATATCCTCGTCAATGCATTAGCCAAAACCCCCGAAAAGCATGAGATATCACTGGGGCTGCTGCGCATCTATTCAGAGCGTGGCGACAAGGCCGCATTCGAGAAGATTGCGCGCACTGTCTACGAGGCAGCCGAGCTTGGTAATATTGAAGATGTGATTATCTGGGGCAAAGTCGCCATCCTCGGCATGAGGCTTGACCCTCAAAATAGCCTGTACCAGATTGAGCGCGTAGAAGATGCTGATTTCCAGACTATTAGCCAAGTTGGGCAAGCCGAAGATGAGACTTTGCAACCTATTTCTACGCCAGATGCTGATAGCCTAGATGCTTTCGAGCCAATGGACACAATGGAACCGCTTGAGCCAGTTACCGGGCTTGATGAGTTGAACGATGAGCCGGAAACCGCGTTGCCTGAGGAAGACAATAAACCTCAAGCGATGAGCTCAACTGATTTCAGTCTGGAGCCTCCGGAGCTGGCAGTGAAGTCTTCTAACGCTACAAGCTTTGAACTGCCACAAGCCAAGCCATTTGATAAAAGTAATGTGCTGGAATTCACGCTGGATGACTTTAGCAAACCCGCCCCTGAGCAAAATCCGGCCTTAGGGCATATTGATGACTCGTTAGGTCTGGGCGAGTTGATGCCAACACCTAACAAGAAAAAGTAGCTTACCTATTCCAATTGCGATTTAGTCAAGCTGGGCTTCATTCTCAATATTGATAAGCCATTGCGTAACAAAGGTGTGCGAAACGAAAAGAGATTTCCAAATGGAAATCTCTTTTTTCATTTTGTGCTGATGACTACGAACTCCAGTTAATGCGCTTGAGTTGATCTTAATCAATATCCATTGATTGCAGATACCTACAATACTTAAAAGGCCAAACGGCATAAACAAAGTAAAGGTATGCAAATGCGCAATCATCCGCTCACAAAGTCGAGTCGTTCACTAGCCCTTAATTTTCGATGGGGTGCTTTAAAACGTTGGCTCATCGACTCCGAGCTGGAAATATTCATGACGATCTGCATTGTTGTATTCACAGTTTTGATTTTCGTGTTGAGTGACCCGGCAAGCCCTTTATTTAATTGAATTTGTAATTTGCTTGATTGTTGAACAAGGAGATAAGTCATGCGCCTGCATTTAAGCATTGCCAATTGGGTGTTTGCGATTACATTGCTAGCTTTAGCATTTATAGCAAATGCACAAGATGTATCAGTTTACAGTGGCACTGACATTACTTACCTTAACGGTGGAATCGGTAGTGAGGAGTCAGAAGCTATACGCCTTCAGGCGCCTGAGTTCCCGGTGCACATTACATTTTCAGAAGGCAAGGATGGAAAATCCATTACTGATGTGGCATTAAAAATCACCAATCATGATGGATTCTCGGCCTTTGAGTTGCCGAGTGCGGGGCCTATCCTCTATATAAAACTGCCCGATGGCATATACGACATCACAAGCCAGTATGGCGGCATTACCAAGCTGACTAAGCTTAAGGTGCTACGTAACAAGAGTGCGAATGTCTATTTGAATTGGGAGGCATCTTCCGACGATGCAACCCTGGAGCAAAACAAGTCTACGAATGAAACCGAATCGCCAATACCAGCAACTGAGGCAGCGGCGAATCCCCATCAGTAACTACGTCAATGATGCTGTGGCCTAACTCATGTGTTGCATAATGAATGGATGAACATCACTCCTCATTACGGTCATTTCACTTCACCAGCTGAATGTTGATTGATTCTTATAATCTCATTCTGGGATTATGCGTTGCATTAGGTATCGGCCTGCTAATAGGGGCCGAGAGAGAACGCCGCAAAATAACCAGGTCTGGCCATAAAGCCGCAGGCATCCGTACTTTTGCTATAGCGAGCCTTTTAGGCGCGGTCAGCGTCATGCTTGGCGAAACAATACTGCTCGGCATCGCGCTGCTAATCGTCGGCCAGCTGGCGCTAGTGGCATATCGGCGCACGCGTGATCAGGATCCGGGGATGACCACTGAAATAGCTTTGCTGCTTACTTGCCTGTTGGGCGGCCTTGCCATGAGCAAGCCGCTTTTATCCGCAGGGCTCGGAACAGTCCTGGTAAGTTTGCTGCTCGCCCGATCCCGTATCCACAATTTCGTTAAAAGTGTTTTGTCAGAGCAAGAGCTGCACGACGCCATCCTGTTTCTGGCAGCAACATTGATTCTATTGCCATTAGCGCCAGACTTGCCTATGGGGCCTTTTCAGGCAATCAACCCGCACACCATTGTCAGTCTGATTGTGCTCATCATGGGCATTAGCGCAATTGGGCATATAGCCACACGTATCCTCGGCTATCGTTACGGGCTGCCACTGGTTGGATTTGCATCAGGTTTTATATCAAGTACAGCGACCATTCACGCTATGGGCATTCGTGCTGCAAAAGCCCCGACCCAACTTCCGGCTGCAGTTGCAGGCGCAGTGCTATCCTCAATCGCCACCATATTGCAAACGGCACTCATCATTTTCTTCATACAGCCAGACCTGATTAAGCTACTTTATAAGCCTTTGCTGTTCGGGGGTGTTGTAGCAGCCTTGTATAGTCTCGTGTTCACCATTAAAGGGCTATCGATTAAGGGTGTTGACCACGAGGGCAATAGCGGTCATGCCTTCGGCTTTAAAACGGCAATTGTATTTGCAGCCATCCTTAGCTCGGTAATGTTGGTTTCAGCTGCCTTAACCGCTTGGTATGGGCCGCGCGGTGTATTGTTTGCGGCGGGGTTCTCCGGTCTTGTCGATGCGCATGCATCAGCAGCCTCAGTCGCAACCTTGGTTGCGCATAACAAGATGATGCTTAAAGATGCAGTGCTGCCTGTATTGGTCGGGCTTACTTCCAATACCATAGTGAAAGGTATTGTCGCCATGCAGTCAGGCGGAACACGTTATGCAAGCCAGGTGGTACCCGGGCTAGTTTTGATATTGGTGGCTGTATGGCTGGGGTTGCTCTAAACACAGCACCAATCGAGATAATCCTTATACTTCCAGATGGCTATAAAGTACCGTCGACAGGTAACGCTCACCAAATGACGGAATAATCACCACTACCAGCTTGCCCTTGTTCTCTGGCCGTTTGGCTACTTCCAGCGCAGCCCAAGTAGCCGCACCAGAAGAAATCCCTACTAAAAGACCATCGCCAGAAGCCAATAGGCGCGCGGTGTTCAGGGCATCATCGTTTTTAACCCGTATCACTTCATCATAAATCTCAGTATTCAATATTGCTGGTACAAAGCCTGCGCCTATGCCCTGGATCGGGTGCGGGCCCTTTTGCCCGCCAGAAAGCACCGGGCTGGCATCAGGCTCTACTGCGATGATCTGGATATCCGGGTTACGCGCTTTCAGCACTTCACCCACGCCGGTGATGGTGCCGCCGGTACCAATACCTGAGACGAAAATATCCACCTTGCCATCCGTATCGCGCCAGATCTCTTCTGCTGTGGTTTTGCGGTGTATCTCGGCGTTGGCGGGGTTTTCAAACTGCTGAGCAATCACGTAACGTGGGTCAGCCGCTGCCAGCTCTTCAGCCTTCTTGATCGCGCCCGTCATGCCCTCTGGCCCCGGTGTCAGGAACAACTCCGCACCATAGGCCTTGAGTATCAGTTTACGCTCACGGCTCATGGTTTCCGGCATCACAAACGCACTCTTGATGCCGCGTGCTGCACACACCATGGCGAGGCCGATACCGGTATTGCCGCTAGTTGGTTCCAATATTATTGTGTCCGGCTTGATCTTGCCCGCCGCATCCAGTGCGTCGATCATGGCCACCGCAATACGGTCTTTCACGCTATGCGCCGGGTTAAAGTATTCCAGCTTGGCAGCGATCGTGGCATCGATACCAGCCGCAATTTTATTGAGTTTAACGAGCGGGGTATTGCCGATGAGTTCGGCAGTATTGTTGGCGATTCTCATGAGGTACCTGTCGCTTAAAATGGTTGATATGCAACAAGCATAACAAATAATCTTGTGCAGCGTTATATCAAGAACGTCTAAGGATATTGCAGGAAATCATGAAAAATACCTGCCCTGGGAGCCAATAACGGTGCGGGTTCTGGCGGCATGATCTTGGGTTTTTTGTATGACTTAATAAAACAGGTATTGGGTAGGGTGGGTAACTTGTTACCCACGCGGCAATCGGTAACAGGTCGGGGGTAGCCCGACAGCTAGTTACTTTCTTTTAACTGCCTGAAAAGAAAGTAACCAAAGAAAGCGGCACCCCAACCCCACGGCCTGACGGCTTCCCTGCGTTGCTCATCAAAATGGGCGGCTGCGCAACTCAGCCTGGCAGCTCACACAAGCCGTGAGCTACTGCGGACTTCAAACAGTGCTCGCCTTATTTCCCATTTCGACTCCGCTACTCGGCGTGGGCTAAGGGGAAAGTAGTGGGAGGTTTACTTAACCTGCAAACTCTCACCGGGCATGAAGAAATTCCCACCCGCCACATGGTGCAAGGTCCGCAGCTCATCATGGCCTTCAAAATGCCAACGTCCATCCGAGAACACGCGGTCATCTGCCCAGGCAGCCACCACTTCGGCCAGGTATAGATCATAAGTGTCCTGTATATGCGGCTCGGGAATCAGTTTGCACTCCAGCCATGCCACGCAGCCTTCCAGCAATGGTGCTGCGATCCTGCTCGCAGCAAAAGTCGGCAGTTGGTATGCATCAAACTTATTGTCAGCTTCCTTACCCAGCAACTCACGGCCAGAGCTACCGCCGACTTTTACCACCATCTCAGCCTGCGCACGGCAGGGCACATTGATGGCAAAACTGCCGGAGGCTAAAACCAGCTCGCGGGTGTAGGTGTTTTTATCAATCACAATGGCCACCTTGGGCGGGTCGAAATCCAACGGCATATTCCAGGCGGCAGCCATGATGTTGCGTTGTTCGCCGTGTGCGGTGGAGACCAGGACGGTGGGGCCGTGGTTAAGCAGGCGATAAGCATTCTCTAATTTAATATTTGTATGCATTTGATAAGAGGTAATTAGCCTCTCAATATAACGTTTCTTATGATTTTTCCACGAGTTAATCTACTAGCTTTATCATTTGTGGCTTGTACGGCGACAAGATAGTACTCATTTGCTTCACCAGTTGCCTCACCTATGCTGGCGAGACCTACCTGATCATAAAAACTCTTTAGATTTTTCTTTGTAACTGGTGGAGGAGGTATGTTCTCACTGCCTATAGCATCAATTTCAATAAAAGCTGTAAATAAATCAACTTTTTTCCATATTCGAGATTCTTTCTCGAATAAACAGTCCTCTAAGTATGAAATAACAAAATTGATTCTTTGTTTAATTTCATCTGCATGTTGAAAATCATCATTGAATCGCTCCAAGATACTCTCTAGCTCTTCGTCACGGTTGAAGTAGCCTACAAACATAGTTGCGATAATAGAAAGAATGTACTTAACATCTCCCATGCGTTTCATATCATGGGCATTAAAAACTCTGTGATTTTCGAAAAAATCCATTTCAGCTATTTTTTCGGCAAAATGCTTTAAAGCACCTTCATAAACTGCATTGTTTAGCTCCATTGGGTTTAATGGATAACTTGTTTCGTTTATGCGTTTAAAAACCTCTTTTATTTCCTCTATAGTAACTGCACCTAAATCTCTTACGGCTACGTCATAATTTAAAAAATCACGCTGCGCATCAGAGCTTAGTGAGTTGTAGGCAGGTATCGTTTTTAGCTTTAGGCTAGTTGAATTGTTAAAGTACTCAAATAGCGTAGTTACTCGTTGTTGACCATCAACTAAAACCTGCAATCCATCACCAGTTGCTAGGTTTACGCTGCTATCGGCAATGAAAATTTCTGGGAAAGGATAGCCTTTTAGTAGAGTATCAATGAAGTTGTTTTTGTCTTCGGTAGACCATACCAATCTTCTTTGAAAATCCGGGCGCGGGATTAGCTTCTTATCTCTAAGCAAAGTTATTAACTCTCGGACTTTTTTATTTGTAGCAGCCGTTTTCATTATTAAATTGCTCCAAGCGTGATATCAGAAATGCATTGTTTTAGACAGATTTCTTGGTATCGGCGTAAAAAAATATCCGATTTATATAGTCCTCCGCGGACCTTTCTTCTATCAATATTAATATCTCTGCTTAATTCCCCAAAAGCTCTCCACCAAGCATCACCCTTAGGAAATTCAATATTCTTATGAAACTTATCTGGCCTTATCCATCCACGGAAAAAATAAAATTGAAAAGACTCTTTTTCATTCCAAGGATGGCCTTCACAGTAGATATTAAAGATGTCTTCCCAATAACTGTCAAACAATGTGCTATCGACAATGGCGACATCAATATCAGATAAATCACTAAACTCTCTATATCTAGGCTTATCTTTTTTTTTCGAAATACTAAACCCAAGCTTTGCTGAACCAACAATTAATACACACTCTTTTGAGATATTGAATACATCAGAAACTTTATTTCTGATGTATTCAGATGCTTCTAGTGATATGCCTTGGCAGTTGCCTTGATCAATAATTCGGTCAGTAATTTGATTCAAAGATATATTAGTTAAATCAGTCTTAAAATCTCTTATCAAATTATCTTGAGCCATTTTTATAATCTATTTTTGCCAAGCATCCCGCAACGTGACTGTGCGGTTAAACACAGGCTTACCCGGCTGGCTATCCTTGCTATCCGCTACAAAGTAACCATGACGCTCGAACTGGAAGCGTTCTTCCGGTTTGGCGTCTTTCAGGGCCAGCTCCAGTTGTGCGGTGATGGTTTGTACTGAGTTGGGGTTGAGGTCATCCAGGTAGTCGCGGTCGCCAGAACCGGGGTGAGCTTCTTTAAACAGGCGATCGTAAAGGCGTACTTCAGCTGCATAGGCGTGCGCGGCGGATACCCAGTGGATATTACCTTTGACCTTGATGCTGTCTGCGCCTGGTGTGCCGGATTTAGTGTCTGACAGGTATTCGCAATGCACGGTGGTGACTTTGCCATCAGCATCTTTTTCGAAGCCGGTGCATTTGACCACGTAGCCGTAACGTAGGCGTACCATGCCGTCCGGGAATAGGCGGAAATAGCCTTTGCTCGGTACTTCCATAAAGTCTTCGCGCTCTATCCATAGTTCTTTGGTGAGCTGTACAGTGCGCTTGCCCAGTTCCGGTTTGAGCGGATGGTTGGGCGCGAAGCAATCCTCTGATTGGCCTTCCGGATAGTTGTCGATCACCAGCTTGATCGGGTCGAGCACGGCGATGCGGCGTTCGGCGGATTCGTTGAGGGTTTCGCGCATGCAGTCTTCGAGGATGGTGTATTCGATCCACGAATCGGCTTTGGAAACACCGATGCGGTCAGCAAACAGGCGGAAGCCTTCTGGTGTGTAGCCACGGCGGCGTGCGCCAGCCAGCGTGGGCAGGCGTGGGTCATCCCAGCCGCTGACGTGCTTGTTCTCTACCAGGTCGATCAACTTGCGCTTGGAGAGCACGACGTAGGTGAGGTTGAGCCGTGCGAACTCGTATTGTTTGGGCAACGGGTTGGCCAGTAAACCCGCCTCTGCAAGGCGCTCCAGCACCCAGTCGTAGAAGGGGCGTTGGTCTTCGAATTCCAGCGTGCAGATGGAGTGGGTGATGCCTTCCAGCGCGTCTTCCAGCGGATGGGCGTAGGTGTACATGGGATAGATGCACCACTTGTCGCCGGTGTTGTGGTGGGTAGCGCGCTTGATGCGGTAGATGGCAGGGTCGCGCAGGTTGATGTTGGGCGAGGCCATGTCGATCTTCGCGCGCAGCACCATGCTGCCGTCGGCATGCACACCGTCGCGCATCTCTTGAAACAGCTTTAGTGATTCTTCGGCAGGGCGGTCACGCCAAGGGGAATCCTTGCCTGGCTCAGTCAAGGTGCCGCGGCTGGCGCGCATCTCATCAGCGGTCTGCTGGTCGATATAGGCATGGCCGTCGATGATCAGTGCTTCTGCTGCGCGATACATGAAATCGAAATAGTTGCTGGCGTAATACAGGTGCGATTTATCAAAGGCATCCCAGCCGAAGCCCAGCCATTGCACGGCATCGGTGATGCTGTCGACGTATTCCTGCTCTTCCTTCTCCGGGTTGGTGTCGTCGAAACGCATGTGGCATACGCCACCGTAATCGCGTGCCAGGCCGAAATTGAGGCAGATGGATTTGGCATGGCCGATATGCAGGTAGCCGTTAGGCTCGGGCGGAAAGCGCGTACGTATCTTGGCCGGGTCTGGAGAGCCTGTGGCCTGATATTCGGCATCGCCTGGAGAGCCCGCCCAATGGCGGCTGGCATAGGTACCTTGTTCGATATCGCGCTCGACTATGTGGCGGATAAAATTGGAGGCGGGCGGGAGTGGGGTCTTATCTGATGACATGGCTGCTTGCTTATAATGAATTAAAGGCTATTTTACACTGAGCGGCGAGCCGAAAGTGCTTCGCTTGCTATGCTAATATAGTACGAAAATATAGCTTGAAAAGCATGAACAATTTCACCTTCCCTATCCTGCATCTCCTCTCCGACGGCCGCTTCCATTCTGGCGAAGCGCTGGCTGCGCATTTCAAGGTCACACGCTCAACGATCTGGAATGCGATACAGGAGGCAGAAGCGCTGGGTGTGGAGATTTTCTCGGTGCGGGGGCGTGGCTACAAGCTGCCGGAGCCGATTACCCTGTTGGATCAAAGTGCCATATTGCAAGCCATAGGTGAGCAGCGCGCGTGGTTCAAGTTGGAGGTGCACGATACTCTGGAATCGACTAATAGTTACCTGATGAAGCAGGCCGCTGGCAACGCCAGTTTGGGTCACCCCAGTGCTGCGCATGCTACCTGCGTGGCAGCGCAACTGCAGACGCGCGGCAAGGGCAGGCGCGGCCGTAGCTGGCAGGCAGGCTTAGGTGCCAGCCTGACGTTTTCACTGTTATGGCGCTTTCAATCCGGCGCTTCTGCGCTTTCTGGCTTGAGTCTGGCAGTGGGCGTGGCCTTGATACGCGGCCTGCATGAGCTAGGCTTGATGAAGGCGCAACTCAAATGGCCGAATGATGTACTGGTGCGCTCGCAAGGCGGCGGTTACGACAAGCTGGCAGGCATACTCATCGAACTGCAGGGCGATATGGAAGGGCCGAGTGCCGCGGTGATTGGCATCGGAATCAACCTGAAATTGCCGGAACAGTTACGCAAGAATATCGACCAGCCCGCCACCGATCTGGCAACGGTGATGCTGCAGCCTATTGACCCCAATATTTTGCTCGGTGTGCTGTTAAAACATCTGGCCGATGTGCTGAGCGAATTTGAGGCCCATGGTTTTGAAAGCCTGCGACAGGAGTGGACACAGCACCATGCCTACCAGAACCAGACAGTGCGACTAATCATGCCCGACAGCCGCGAGTTGCAAGGCGTAGTGACGGGCATTGCGCCGGATGGCGTGCTACTGGTGAATACCGCCAGCGGCGAACAGCGCTTTTCATCGGGTGAGATCAGCTTGCGCGGGGTAATGCAGTGAATGAGCCCGGCATGATCCTCGCCATTGATGCAGGCAACAGCCGCACCAAGTGGGGCATTTTTGATGTTGCTGGCGAGTTGCAAACCGATGGTGTATGCCTGAATGATCAGTTTAAAGCGGACGATGCGCCGCTGGTTTGGCGTAGTTGTAATAGCGCGGTGGTTTCGAATGTTGCTGGAGCCGAAATGGCGGCCAAGCTGGTGGCTGCATTGCAGCATTTAGCGATACCAGCCACATGGGTGCAATCAAGCCTGCACGCTTGTGGGGTAAGCAATAGCTATGAGCAGCCCGAACAACTGGGCACTGACCGATGGGCCGCGATAATCGCTGTCTGGCATCTCTACCATGCCCCCTGCTTAGTGATTAATGCTGGTACAGCTCTGACTATTGATGCTTTGGCTCTGGATGCAGAAAACAAAAGCGGTATTTTCCTGGGTGGCATGATCGTCCCCGGCTTTCGATTGATGCAGGACAGCCTGTATCAGCGCACGGCTGGAATCGGCGAATATCCTGGCAACTTGCAGATTTTCCCGCGTAACACAGGCGATGCTGTGTATAGCGGCGCAGTGAGTGCCATGGCAGGGGCAGTAAAATTAATGCTAAAAAACTTGCAACACCATGCGTCGGCACAGCAACAAGCGTTGCCACGTTGTATCATCACAGGTGGGGATGCCGAATTGCTGGCGCAAGTTTTAAACGATGATACGGGCTTTGCATTTGATCCAAGTCACGGCCAAATCATCATTGCGGACAATCTGGTACTGCAAGGTCTATTACTATTAGAAAGAGAAGCTTCATGAAATGGATTGTCGGCTTGCTGTTGTTGGCAAATGTAGCGCTCTTCGCGTATTTCAACCTGAGCCAGGCGACTTCGAACGGCGCGCATATTGGCTTGCAGCCGATACATCCCGAGCAGGTTAAACTGCTCACGGCCAAAGACATAGAAGCCATGCCGAAAAAAGACGCGACAGGTGACAGTACAGTCCAGGCTGCACCAGCAGCACTGGTCCAGACAGCCTGTTACGAATGGGGTAGCTTCTCTGCGGGCAATCTGCCTAAAGCACGCAATGTGTTATTCAAGTTTTCGCTACAGGCCATCACCAAGCAACAAACGACAAAAGAATCTGCGCGCTACTGGATTTATATCCCGCGCGCCAAGTCGCTACAGGCGGCCCAGGACAAGATGGAAGAACTTAGAAATTTAGGCATAGACGATATCTTTATTGTGCAAGAGCCTCAGTGGCGTTATGCTATTTCGCTGGGTGTGTATAAAGACGAGCAGTTAGCGACCAAGCGCCTGGAAGATTTACAGACCCGCGGTGTACGTTCTGCGGTCAAAGCCCTGAGAAATCAGGAACAAGGTCAGGCCAGCCTGGTCATCAATAGCATGGCACCCGACATGGTGGCTGAGATTGAAAAACTTAAGCCGGATTTTCCCGGTAGCGAAATCAAACAGGTAAGTTGCCAATAGGAGGTTTTATGGGTTTGTTGAAGTCAGCATTTAAGTCGGTGTTGAAAAAAGCGGCCGTGGCTGCAGCATTGGTAGCAGGCAAGCAGCTTGTCACAAAAGCAGTGAACGGCTTGGCAGGCAAGTTGAATGAAGATGCTCCCAAACCAAAAGCCGCTACCGCTGCTGATAAACCAACACCTGCATCTAAACCGGCCCCTAAAGCTGCAGCCAAACCAAAAGCACCTGCTAAGCCAAAGGCCCCAGCAAAACCCAAAGCGGAATCGAAGCCAGCAGAAGCAGTAAAAGCGCCAGCTAAACCTAAAGCCGCTGCCAAGCCAAAAGCGGCTGCGAAACCAGCTACAAAACCTAAAGCACCAGCCAAACCCAAGGCTGCGGCAAAGCCGAAAGTGACAGCGCCTGAAGTGGCACCTGCAGTTCCTGCAGAAAGTCCAGAAACACCTACTTCATAAGCTTTTATAGTTCGATCAATATAAAAAAACCGGCCTGTGGCCGGTTTTTTTATTACAAAAGTGCTTACCTTTTCTTGATATAAAGATCGGTAATTGTGCCTTCCTTCATTTCCGCTGCAAAGCAGATCGTTTCGGAAAGTGTCGGGTGGGCATGGATGGTCAGGCCCAGGTCATGGGCATCGGCGCCCATTTCAATAGCCAGCACCGCTTCTGCCAGCAACTCACCTGCATTAACGCCGACAATACCGGCACCGATGACGCGATGGGTTTCCTTGTCGAAGATCAGTTTTGTGCTGCCTTCGGTGCGTGCGATTGAAAGCGCACGGCCACTGGCTGCCCAAGGGAAGCTGGCTTTTTCGACTTCGATGCCCTTGGCCTTGGCTTCGGTTTCCGTCATGCCAGCCCAAGCTACTTCAGGGTCAGTATAAGCCACTGATGGAATCACCATGGCCTGGAACTCGACCTTATGGCCAGCGATGACTTCTGCCGCTACTTTGGCTTCGTGGGTGGCTTTGTGCGCCAACATAGGCTGGCCAACGATATCACCGATGGCGAAGATATGGGGTACGTTGGTACGCATCTGCTTATCTACGGCAATGAAACCGCGATCATCTACCGCCACACCAGCGTTCTCTGCACCGATATTTTTGCCGTTAGGGCGACGTCCAATGGAAACCAGCACGCGGTCATATACTTGCGCTTCCTTGGGCGCACTTTCTCCTTCGAACGAAACATGGATACCATCTTTCTTGGCCTCAATTTTGGAGACCTTGGTAGACAGCATGATGCTCTCAAAGCGTTTTTCCATACGTTTCTGCAATGGGCGCACCAAATCGCGGTCGCAACCGGTGATGAGTCCGTCCATGAATTCAACCACACTGACCTTGGTGCCAAGGGCGTCATATACCGTGCCCATTTCAAGGCCGATGATGCCACCGCCAATGACCAGCAAGCGCTTAGGAATATCTGCCAGAGCTAATGCACCGGTGGAATCCATGATGCGCTCGTCATCAGGTGCACCGGGGAACTTGGTGGCTTGTGAGCCTGCGGCAATGATGGCGTTTACAAAGCCCACTGTGGTCACCTTGCCATCCGCCGCAGTGACAGCGATCTGGTTCGGGCTGGTGAACTTGCCTACGCCATTGACCACAGTTACATTGCGCTGCTTTGCCATTGCTGCCAGGCCGCCGGTGAGCTTGCCCACTACGTCATTGGCTTTCCAGTTGCGTAAGTGTTCCAGGTCAATCTTGGGTGCGCTGAAACTCACGCCATGATGCGCAGTTTCTTCAGCCTCTGTAATCACCTTGGCTGTGTGCAGCAGTGCCTTGGATGGGATGCAGCCTACGTTGAGGCATACGCCACCCAATGTGGCATAGCGCTCGATCAGCACTACTTGCAGGCCTAAATCCGCAGCGCGGAACGCGGCTGTATAGCCGCCGGGGCCGGAGCCCAATACAACGACCTGGGTGTTGATATCGCTATCGCCAGCAGGAGCCGCTGGCGCAGGTGCTGTGGCTGGCGCGACAACTTGTGCCACTGCAGGTGCTTCTGCGGGTTTAGCTGCTGGTGCTTCTGCCTTCGCAGGTGCAGCGCTGGCTTCAGCTTCTACGGTAAGAATCAGCGTGCCCTTGGCAACCTTGTCGCCGACCTTGATTTTCACTTCTTTCACTGTGCCAGCCTGCGATGATGGAATATCCATCGAGGCTTTGTCAGACTCCACGGTAATCAGAGAGTCTTCCTTGGCGATTACATCGCCTGCCTTAACCAGCACTTCAATGACATCGACGCTATCAAAATTGCCGATATCCGGCACTAAAACTTCAACAATATTGCTCATGTATGGTTCCTGTTACAGCAAGAGGCGACGCACGTCGGAAAGCATCATCCGCAGATGGCTGGTGAAACGTGCACCATCGGCACCGTCAATCACGCGGTGGTCGTAAGAGAGTGACAGCGGCAGGATCAGGCGTGGCTCAAAGCTCTTGGTTTTTGCATCAAACACTGGTTGCATGGAAGAGCGCGAAACACCGAGGATCGCCACTTCCGGGCAATTGATGATAGGCGTGAACATGGTGCCACCGATACCACCCAGGCTGGAGATTGTGAAGCAACCGCCCTGCATTTCCTCGATCTTGAGTTTGCGTTCGCGGGCCTTGGCAGAAAGTTCGGCCAGATCGCGTGCAATATCCATCACGTCCTTGGTATTGACGTCACGCACAACGGGTACTACCAGCCCATCCGGCGTATCGCAGGCAAAACCTACATGGTAATACTGCTTGAGAATCAGGCTATCGCCCTCTGGAGAGAGTGAAGAGTTGAAGTTGGGGTAAGTGCGCAAGGCATTCACCACCGCCTTCATCAGGAACGCCAGCAGCGTGAGCTTGACACCACGTTTTTCGGCATCGGGGGCCATCGATCTGCGGAAATCTTCGAGGTCGGTAATGTCGGCTTCGTCAAACTGCGTCACATGTGGTGCGGTGACCCAGTTGCGGTGCAGGTTAGCACCTGAAAGCTTCTTGATGCGTGACAGTGCCTTGGTTTCGATCTCACCAAACTGGGTGAAATCGATGACAGGCATGGGCAATGTGGATAATCCTGAGCCCATATTTTCGCTGCGAGGCTTAGCAAGCTCGCCCTTAACAAAGGCTTGCACATCGCTTTGCAGTATTCGGTTCTTGGCGCCATTGCCTTGCACCAGGCTTAAGTTGACGCCCAGCTCGCGTGCAAATTTACGCACGGAAGGGCTGGCATGTGCCAGCTTGCCTGCAACACCTGTGGCACTTGCAGCGACCGGGTTGGGTGTAGCTTGTGGCTGGATGACTTTAGGCGGTGCAGCGACCGGGTGGCTGGGTTCTGGGATGGCAACGGCTTTTTCATCCACTTTCACGGTAGAGACTACCGGTGTGGTGGTTGGCTGGGCTGCAGGTTTCTCGGCAGCAGGTGCAGCTTCGCCGGCCTCCATGACCAGAATCAGGCCACCCTGGGCGGCTTTGTCGCCGACTTTCATTTTGACTTCTTTGACAGTGCCGGCGAATGGCGCAGGAATGTCCATGGATGCCTTGTCAGACTCCAGCGTGAGCAAGGAGTCATCCTTGGCGACTACATCGCCTGCCTTCACTAGGACTTCAATCACATCCACGCTGTCAAAATTGCCAATATCGGGGACGAGAACGTCTTTTAATGCCATTTTTTCGTCTCCTTAGATAGTTGTTGGGTTAGGGCGGCTGATATCGATCTTGTACTTCTTGATCGCTTCTGCTGCTTTGGCGGCAGGTATCTTGCCATCGTCTGCCAGTGCTTTCAGTGCAGCCAGTACCACATAGTAACGGTCTACCTCGAAGAAGCTGCGTAGCGCCTCGCGGCTATCGCTGCGGCCATAACCATCAGTACCCAGTGCCACAAAACGATTAGGGATGAAGTTACGGATCTGGTCAGCGAACGAGCGCATGTAGTCGGTGGAGGCGACCACAGGGCCTTCTACCTTGCTCAGGCACTTACCGATATAGGTTTCTTTTTGCTTTTTCTCCGGGTTGAGCAGATTCCAGCGTTCAACATCCATACCTTCACGGCGCAACTCGGTAAAGCTTGTTGCGCTCCAGACATCGGCAGAGACACCCCAGTCTTTTTCCAGCAACTCGCCCGCTGCAATCACTTCACGCAGAATCACGCCGCTGCCCATGAGTTGTACCTTGGGTCCTTTGGCCTTGGATTTGCTGAATGAGTACATGCCCTTGAGGATGCCTTCTGCACTGCCTTCCGGCATGGCTGGATGGCTGTAGTTCTCGTTCATCAGGGTGATGTAGTAGTACACATCTTCCTGGTTCTGCACCATGCGGCGCAAGCCTTCCTGAATGATCACGGCCAGTTCGTAAGCGAATGTCGGGTCGTAAGACACGCAGTTGGGGATGGTGGCTGACATCAAATGACTATGGCCATCTTCGTGCTGCAAACCTTCACCGTTCAGCGTGGTACGGCCAGCGGTTGCACCGAGCAGGAATCCGCGAGCGCGGCTATCACCAGCGGCCCAGGCAAAGTCGCCAATGCGCTGGAAGCCGAACATGGAGTAGTAGATATAGAACGGGATCATCTGCACGCCGGTCACGCTGTAAGACGTAGCAGCGGCTAGCCAGCTAGCGAAAGAGCCAGCTTCGTTGATACCTTCTTCCAGAATCTGGCCGTCTTTGGATTCCTTGTAGAACATGACCTGGTCTGAATCCATAGGCTCGTACAACTGGCCTACTGATGAGTAGATGCCCAGCTGGCGGAACATGCCTTCCATACCGAAAGTACGGGCTTCATCGGGCACGATAGGCACCACATATTTGCCGATCTGTTTGTCGCGTACTAGTGTGGAGAGGATGCGCACGAATGCCATGGTGGTTGAAATCTCACGCTCACCTGTGGCGCCCAGCATATTCTCGAAGGCTGATAACTCAGGCACAGTCAGCTCATTACCCTTGCGACGACGCTTGGGCACATGGCCACCCATCGCTGCACTGCGTTCAGCCAAGTATTGCAGCTCTGGGGAATCCGCTGCAGGTTTATAGTATGAGAGGCTTTCGACTTGTTCATCGGTTAATGGCAAATTGAAGCGATCACGGAATTTCTTCAGTGAGTCGATATCCATGCTCTTTTGTTGATGGGTGATGTTCTGGCCTTCACCTGCATCGCCCATGCCATATCCCTTGACGGTCTTGGCCAGGATAACGGTTGGCTGGCCCTTATGCTGGGTCGCTGCAGCGTAAGCAGCGTAGACCTTGTGCGGGTCATGACCGCCACGATTCAGGCGCCAGATGTCGGCGTCCGACATGGCCGCAACCATTTCCTTCAACTCAGGATATTTGCCGAAGAACTTCTCACGCGTGTATGCGCCACCCTTGGCCTTGAAGTTCTGGTATTCGCCGTCCACGCATTCTTCCATACGCTTCTTGAGCAAGCCATCTTTATCCATGGCTAGCAATGGATCCCAATAGGAGCCCCAGATTACTTTGAGCACATTCCAACCGGCGCCACGGAAATTGGATTCCAGTTCCTGGATGATCTTGCCGTTACCGCGCACCGGGCCATCTAGACGCTGCAGGTTACAGTTGATCACAAAAATCAGGTTGTCCAGCTTCTCGCGAGAAGCCAGTGAAATCGCGCCTTGGGATTCCGGCTCGTCCATTTCGCCATCGCCGCAGAATACCCAGACTTTACGGTCGCTGGTGTCGGCAATACCGCGGTCGTGGATGTACTTCAGAAAGCGTGCCTGGTAAATCCCGGCCAAAGGCCCCAGGCCCATAGATACGGTCGGGAACTGCCAGAAATCAGGCATCAACCAGGGGTGAGGATAGCTGGAAATACCCTTGCCACCGGTTTCCTGGCGGAAGTTGTCCAGCTGCTCTTCTGAGATACGGCCTTCCAGAAACGCGCGGGAGTAAACGCCGGGGGATGAATGGCCCTGGAAGTACACGCAGTCGCCACCGAATGTTTCATTGGCAGCGCGGAAAAAATGGTTAAAGCCTACGTCATACAAAGTGGCAGCAGACTGGAAGCTGGCGATGTGACCGCCTACGCCGGGTGATTTCTCATTGGCGCGCAGCACCGTCATGATCGCATTCCAGCGAATCAGTGCACGGATCTTGCGCTCCATGGTTGGGTCGCCTGGCAGCTTTTGCTGCAGGTGCACAGGAATACTGTTTACATAAGCGGTGGTGGGGTTGTATGGCAGATAGGCGCCTGAACGACGGGCTTTATCTATCATGGTCTCCAGCAAATAATGCGCGCGTTCGGTTCCCTCGTTCTCAAGTACCGAAGCGATGGCTTCCAGCCATTCCTGGGTTTCTTGAGGGTCAGAATCGGGGGTTAATGCCATATGGAGATCTCCGGAAAACTTTTGTGGTTCGCTGTAGGTATAATCAGCCAGGAGTTATATGCTGGGAAATACATGCAATGTCCTCACTGGCTAATTCAGGGCTAATCTGTCAAATTTAGAACTTATATATCAGGCTATTGGCAAACTACCAGCTCAGCTGGGTGGGGCCATTAAACTTATACGCACTTAATAACAAAACAAGTGGAACCAAGCTTATGGGGTGAGCCATCTGCTTGAGACAGTTGGCGCAGGCCATATATTGGCTTTTTTGGCTGTTTAGGTCAAGTTTTAGCATAAGATTTACCATAAGGTTTGGCACAAGGTTTTGTACAGTTTGCATAGGGAGGAGGGCGTTGTTTCCGGCCGTGTAAGCGCTATCAATATTTAAATGATGAGGGACTGATGCCTATCCAATTAAAGCAATCTGCCGCTATTGCAGATGAAAAGTCGTTAACAGCAACCAGTCATTTGCTTTTTGTTTTGTCTAGCAATAAGCCTGCCAATTTGCCGTTTGTAGCAGTGCTCGAAGCCAAATTAAAACGCAACCGCAATAAATACGCAGACCTCGCAAAAACCCCGGTGACGGCAGACCTGCCCAATGGCGGCGTGGCAACCTGGCTGGTGCTGGATGGCAAGCTGAACCCTTTTCAGCGTCACACCCTGCTGCGTAAAGCTATCAAGCCGCTGCTGGATGAAAAACCGCAAACCCTGGCAATTGCCGTATTCGGTAGTGACAAAATGCGCCAACAAGGAGCGCGCGACGCCTATTATGTAGCATCGGTGAATGCGGCTGAGTTGCCGGAGCGCAAAGGGGCTAAGTCTAAACAGAAATCGCATGCGCTTAAAACCATCGCCGTGCATGGATGGAAGGAGGCCGACGGCTTTGCTGAAGTGAAAGCGCTGGTGGCTGGCAACAGTCTGACGCGCCAACTCAGTATGCTGCCGCCTAATGAGCTGACCCCGACGCTGTATCGTGAAAAAGTGCAGAAGCTCGCCAAGGACAATGGCTGGAAGCATGAGGAATACGACATGCGCAAGCTCAAGAAAATGGGCGCAGGCGCTTTCGTGGCTGTTGGTCAAGGCTCCGACCCGGTGGATGCCGCCATTGTGCACCTGACTTACAACCCCAAAGACGTAAAGAAACATATTGCTATCGTCGGTAAAGGCATCTGTTTTGATACCGGGGGCCATAACCTCAAACCATCCAAGTACATGAACGGCATGCACGAGGATATGAATGGCTCAGCAGTAGCACTAGGGATATTGTTGGCAGCCAGCAAGGCTGAGTTGCCAATCAAAATCGATTGCTGGCTCGCTATTGCGCAAAACCATATAGGTCCCCTGGCGTATAAACAGAATGATGTTGTCACTGCGCTTAATGGCACTACTATCGAGATCGTCCATACCGATGCCGAAGGCCGCATGGTGCTGGCAGATACGCTCACATTGGCTTCACGCGAAAAGCCGGAGTTCATGATGGACTTTGCCACCCTCACCGGTAGCATGGTCGCGGCATTGGGGGATCGCTATAGCGGCATACTGGGTAACACCCCCGAGTTGCTGTGCAAGGCAGTCGGGGCGGGTGCAGCGGCAGGTGAGCGTGTCTGCGTTTTTCCGTTTGATGAAGATTACGACGAAGAACTGGAAAGCAGCATCGCCGATATCAAGCAATGCACGCTGGAAGGTGGCGCAGACCACGTACTGGCGACACGATTCCTGTCCAAGTTCATCGAAGGTGATGTGCCATGGATACACGTGGATTTGTCATGCTATAGCCGTAAGGGTGGGCTGGGTGCGGTGGCGAGTGACACCAATGGGTTTGGCGTGGGATTCGGGCTTGAGGTGATCAAGCTGCTAATGGAGTAATCATTTAGGCTAACCCTTTTCTTGGGTTTATTCTAAAGAGTGAAATGGTAAGTTAATTCCTACATGGATACCGGCTTAAAGCCGATACTCTGATTGACTGTTGCGATGGCATGCTTTGATATTAAAAATCATATAGCTGTCATTAATACTAGGCGACGTTCAATGAGCGAGTTTAAATCCGATTCAAAATTTTTCATCATGCTCAATGCCAAGTCTGGCAATAACGACCATGAAAATACCCAGCAGAAAATAAAATCCGCAATGCAGGCCGCAGGGCGTGAGTATGAATTGATACTGATTGACGATGCGGCCAAACTCCAACAGATTGCAAAGGAAACGTTAAAGCAGGTACTGGCCTGCGACGGCGTGCTGGTGATTGCTGGGGGCGACGGTGCAATCAATGCCGTGTCGCAGGTGGTGGCGGGAAGCGGCTGTAAATTCGGGGTGCTTCCTCATGGTACATTCAATTACTTTAGCCGTACCCACCGCATTCCCGGTGATACGGATGAAGCCTTGCAAGTGCTGATAAATGATGCGCCGGAGCCCGTGCAAACTGGGGTGGTGAATGAACGTATATTCCTGGTTAATGCCAGTGTCGGCCTTTATCCGGAAATACTGGAGGAGCGGGAGACTAACAAGCGTCGCTATGGACGCTCGCGGTTTGTTGCCTTCATGTCTGGGATTGTCAGCATATTCAGTCGTCAGCGTTTGATGCGGCTGACGATAGTGCATCAGGGCCAATCGCGTGATGTAGTGACGCAAACGCTTTTTGTGGGGAATAATGCATTGCAAATGGAGCAGGTAGGCATACCACTGGTAGATGCAATAGGAAAAGACCGCCTTGCAGCCGTGATGCTTAAGCCAGTCAGTGCCCTAAAGATGCTGGGTATCATGTTGCGGAGCATCGCTGGCAGGCTGGGTGAAGCGCCCAGCGTCGATAGTTTCAGCTTCAGCAACATTACCATCAAGCCAACTTTACCTCGTAGGTTGAAGCGGATT
This sequence comes from Methylophilaceae bacterium, assembly GCA_035459965.1. Lineage (GTDB taxonomy): Bacteria > Pseudomonadota > Gammaproteobacteria > Burkholderiales > Methylophilaceae > DATHXC01. The sequence goes on along the minus strand of DATHXC010000002.1, from coordinate 165,580 downwards.
AAGGTGGCGACCGATGGCGAGATTTTGTGGATGAATACACCGCTTGAGTTCCGCGTATGGCCGGATTCATTGCTGTTAATCAAGCCCCGGCCTGCTGTCGAAACCCAATCGCCTGCTCTTGAACCCGCACTTGAAGCTGTGCCAGAAGCCGCATGATGCCATCAGTCATACAGTTATCGGATCCCCATTTCGGCACCGAGTTGCCGCAGGTCGTGACAGCACTCGAACGACTGGTAAAATCCCTCTCGCCAGACGTGCTGATACTTTCCGGTGATATCACGCAACGAGCCCGGCCGCATCAATTCCGCGCCGCGCGAGCATTTGTCGACGGCCTGGGTATTAACCAGCAACTGGTGATACCGGGAAATCACGATATTCCCCTGTTTAACTTGGTCGCCCGTTTTTTTTCACCATACTCCCGTTTTAAACGCGAGTTCGGTAAAGAGCTGGAGCCAGTGCACTCCTCACAGCACATGCTGGTCATTACCCTGAATACCACTCGCCGTTATCGCCATGTGGATGGCGAGGTATCTGCCAGGCAAATACAACGGGTTGAGGCCTTACTCAAGCATGCGACCAGCGAGCAGTTGCGCATTGTCGTCACGCATCAGCCTGTCAGCGTACTACGAGAGGAGGACAAGATAGACTTACTGCATGGCCATGCAGAGGCTATCAGGCGTTGGTCAGCAGCAGGCGCAGACCTGATCCTGGGTGGGCACATACATTTACCCTACTTGAGCGAGCTGCATGTGCAATATCCTGAACTAGGCAGGAAGACATGGGCGCTCCAGGCTGGCACCTGCATTTCAAGCCGATTGCGGCATGAGGCTGGCAACTCGGTCAACTTGATCCGTTACAAGGGCTTAACTGACGCAAGGCGGCATTGTGATATCGAGCGCTGGGATTACCAGCTTAGCAGCGACAGCTTTGAGCAAGTCAGCGTACACAGCCTGGTTTGCGATGCTTGATGACATGAATGAGCTTGTGATATGAATGAGATAGCAAGCGCGCTTTCCGGCTCATTTATTGGCGAGCAGGGCGGCAATCTTGTCGGTACAAATGCATTAAACCTTTACTTTCTCGGGCTAACTGTCCTCTTCGTCATCACGCTGTCTTCGCATTCTCTTATTCGATATTTGCAACAGAAATACACGCAGGATTCATCTGATTTACCCCTCTATTTTGCCGTTGCAATCATGGTTACTTGCATTGCAGGTTTTGCAATTATCGCAGCTGCACTTGCCGAAATAGAGGCGCTGCCCCAGTTCGACCATGCGCTGGCCGATTCAGTTGGCATGAGCACTCCGCCAGCGGCATTGCAATTCTTTGCACTGGTGACGCATGCCGGGGATACATTCACCTACACGGTCATTTGTACAGTGATGGCGGGTGCAATGCTGCTAAGCAAGCGCTACCTACTGGCATTGGGCACCGTGATGGCTATTGGCGGCAACTCCATTCTCAACCCATCCCTAAAGGCCATATTCGAGCGTGTACGCCCTGTGCACGAGCATGGTTTGGTAGTGGCCAATGGCTGGAGCTTTCCCAGTGGCCATACATCAGGCGCCGTGGTCACCTACGGCATAATTGCCTATATATTGCTGCGCAGCACTCCCAGGCAATGGCACCCTGCGATTTTAGTCTCAGTAGTTAGCCTGGCCTTTACCATCGCCTGCAGCCGCGTATTCCTTCAGGTGCATTACCTGAGCGATGTCATCGCCGGTGCTTTGTCTGGACTGTGCTGGCTGACACTGACCATCTTGACTATCCACCTGCTTGAGCAACGCCACAATGCTCTTGTAACACCTGCTACATGATCAGCAATCCCCAATGGTTCTTGCTGGTTGGCCTGTTGATGATGACCATGGGCCTGACCTCAACAAAAATGCAGTCTCTGCCATTCACGACTTCTATCGTTTATTTAATTGCAGGGCTCATCTTTGGGCCGACGTTTCTGGGCGTATTCCAGTTCCAGCCCTTCAAGGAGTCGCATCTGCTGGAATTGCTCACAGAAATGGCGGTGCTAGTTTCCCTGTTCTCGGTCGGGGTAAAAATGCCTTTTCCCATCCGGCTTTCGCAGTGGAAAGTGCCCGTGTTGCTCGCCACAGTTTCTATCGTCATCACCGTGAGTCTGGTGGCGGCGTTTGCTTATTACTTGCTGGATTTGCCTTTGGGCGCGGGCATATTGCTGGGTGCCATCCTGGCGCCCACCGACCCAGTACTGGCGACAGATGTGCAAATCCGCGAGCCGGGTGACCGTGACCAGTTGCGCTTTACATTGACGAGCGAGGGCGGCATGAACGATGGCACTGCGTTCCCCTTCGTGATGCTGGGCCTGGGCCTGTTGGGTGTGCATGATCTCGGCAATATGGGCGTGAAATGGCTGTCAATTGATCTCCTCTGGGCGACCGCAGGCGGCATTGCTATTGGCATCGCAGCTGGCAAAGGGCTTGCCTGGCTGACTAAGCGACTGCGCATGCGTGATCCGGAAAATACCTTCAAGCACGAGTTCCTGAGCCTGGGCTTGATAGGTGTAGTGTACGGCTTGGCGGTGATGGCGCATACCTGGGGCTTTCTGGCAGTATTTTTTGCGGCAGTTGCATTGCATCACCGGGAGATAAGCCAGGACAATCTGGCTACACCCACACCTGAAAATAAACCCAGCGAAGTTAAAGATAGTGAAAATAAAGAAGCTGGTAAAAATAAAGGTCACGATTCCACAGTCAGTGAAGGTTCGTTGGTGTTCAAGGAATACCTGGAAGGCCTTTCGGAAGTCATCATTATTCTATTGGTGGGTGGCATGATGACCCGCGCCTTCTGGACTTGGCAAACAGTCACATTTGCCCTGTTTTTATTTGCAATAGCCCGCCCCATCAGCGTACTAGTCGTTACCATGGGCGGCGGCATGCCATGGCGTATGCGCAGCCTGGTCGGCTGGTTCGGGATTCGCGGGATAGGCTCTCTGTATTATTTGATGTATGCCATCGATCATGGCTTGCCGACCAATATTGCTGAAAAACTACTGCCACTTACACTGGTGGTGATTGCCCTGTCAGTATTCCTGCACGGCATCAGCGTCAAGCCGCTGCTAGGCCTGCTCTGGAAAAAACGAAAACATCTGGCATAACATGCACACGAGTCGGCCTGCGAGCCGCATGTAATATGTCTCTCAGGCAGGCTTAATTCCAATAAAATAGCTCAATAGCGTGAACAAATCCTAATCGGCCGCCAAATTTTGATCTATCTTAGGTAAAGGCTCATGCTTAATCGCCGCCTCAAATGCACTCAACCGTTTGTAAATGGAGATCAGCTCGACGATGGTCGTCCATGAGTTCACTAGGTATTGAAACGAGTTGCTCACTTGGGAAAACGCGGTGAGTATCTGCTGCAATATGCCAAACGTGATTTTCCCTGCGACGATGGTGGGCACCAGAATCAAGTAGGCAAAGATGTTGTCGGCTTGCAGGTACAGGCTGCGTGCGACGTTGAAGTACATATAGTGAAAGTAAAGCCGGAAGTAATTTTTGCGCACATCTGCAAATAACTCTTTTAGCGTTGGCGGTTGCGCGCGGTTGTGGTCATCTTCGCCATACACCAGCTCCTTGCGGTAAGCCGCTTCTACGCGCTGGTTTTTAAACTCCAGCCCCGGTAGTTTTACCCCCACCGCAGCGAGCAGCAGCGTACCAAACACTGACCATGCAATGGCCGCTGTAAACAACGGTGCAGGTATATTTCCAAACAGCGGTAACTCGCTGACATAGGCCGACAAGCTCCATAGCACTGGTAAAAATGCGAACAGCGTCATGATCGATTCCACCATCGACACACCCAGCGTTTCCATGGTGGTGGAAAAGCGCATGGTGTCTTCTTGCACGCGCTGAGAGGCGCCTTCGATATGTCTTAACTGTGCCCATTGTGCGGTGTAGTAATCGTTCATCGCGGTACGCCAGCGGAAGATGTAATGGCTTACCACAAAGCGTGTAATGACATACACCACGATGGCGATGAAAGCGATCTCGGCAAAGATGATCAGCAGGTCATAAAGTTGTTGCGTGGTTACTTTGGCGTTTGGTGAAAGCGCGCCCTGCACGGCATCAAAAAACGGCCTGCGCCAGTTATTGATCGCTACGGATACCTGTACCGAGTAGTAGGTGGAAAACAGGATAAACGCCGAGCCCACAATAGACCACCACTGCCAGCGGCTGGGTTTGAACTTGAACCAGAACAATGCAAACAAGCCTACACAAAGCGCGTAATAAGCATAAAACAGCAAAAATGAATCACTCACAAAATGGCCAAGGCCGATCACTGGTTCTTCTGCCACATTGAGCCCAAAGAGGGTGCCCAGCCTGACATCAAATTCATACCAGCCTGCGCAACAAATTGCGGACCAAACGATGACTGAAAGCCAGAACCAGCGTGAATCAGGGAAAAATGATTTAAACATTTAGCGCGTCCGTAACGTAAATTGAGTAAGAGTCCATAACTTGGCTTGTATCATCATAAATATAGCTTAGTTTATGTTGGCTGTAAGATATGGTTTATATTTGGAATCAGCAATCTGAATTTAAAAAATAATTAAAAAATTCTTGGAGAAACGCAGGATGCAAACGACAACAGAACATCTGGACTGGCTGGAAACTTTCCCCGCCTTGTTAGCGCTTGAACCCAATGCGCGTGAGCTCATGGCAAAATCGGCACGTATTGTCGAGGCGCCGGTCGGCACCATAGGTTATTCTGAGGGCATGCCCTGCAACGCTTATGTATTGCGCCTCGCAGGGCAGTCGCGTGTTTACAAGATGTCCAGTGGCGGCCGTGAAATCCTGCTATATCGCGTGGCCGCTGGCGAAACCTGTGTGTTGACGACGACCTGCCTGCTTGGCCGTAGTGATTATCCGGCTTCGACTATTGTGGAAGAGCCGATCCGTGATGTGATTATCCCGGCGGCAGCATTTAACCAGTTGATGATCGACTCAGCAGTGTTCAGGCGCTTTGTGATGGAAAACTACGGTGCGCTGATCAGCGATCTGATTGTGCTGCTGGATGAGGTGGCTTTTCATAGCTTGGATGCACGTTTGGCCAAGTTGCTGCTGGAGGCGCCGCAGTCGGAAATCGTGCGTACGCATCAGCAGATGGCGGATGAACTGGGGACTGCGCGTGAAGTGGTGAGCCGCCAGCTTAAGCGTTTTGAACAGAAGGGCTGGGTGACGCTGGGGCGTGGTCATATTGCAGTGCTCCAGCGCAAAGCACTGGAGCAGATGGCGCACGGGCAATAGTTAAATTATTGTGCGCGGGCTTGCTGCTGTTGCAACATGACGCATTTTGCAGCCAGCATGGCTGGGCCTAGTTTGACCGCTTCTACAGCTTCACTACTATTGGCAATAGGGATTGCCATGCAATCCACACATTTACCCTTGCTGATGTCATAGCCCTTGGTGGCTTCCAGGCCTTTAACGTTGGTCATGATGGTGCCATCCAGTATGGATTCGTTCATGTTGGCACCGGTAATATCAGCACCAGTCAGGTCAGCCTTGCTTAAGTCCGCGCGGAACAGGTCAGTATTGCGCAGGTTGGCATTCCTGAAATCGGCAAACTTGAAGTTGGAGCGGTTAATGTCTGCGCCCTCAAAATTACTGTCTGCAAAGTTGCCGCCAATGGCATCAAAACGCATGGCGCCCATCGGCTGATTGCCAATATCCAGCCCAAAGCGGCCTTTAACGATATTGGCGCCACTCATGTCGACATTGCCCAGTGTGCCTATCATGCGGGCATTGGTGAGGTTGGCACCCTTGAAATTGGTCTTGTCGAAAATCGCCTGGAATATGGTGGCATCCTGAAGGTTGGCACCGCTGAGGTTGGCATCTTCAAGCCGCGCCAGGTTGAGGTAAGCGCCCTGCATATTAGTGCCGCTTAAATTGGCACCTCTTAGATATGCGCCAAAGAAGCTGGTATTCACCATTTTGCAGTGGCGCAAATCCATCTTGTCGAATTCGAGGTAGCCGAGATCTTTGTTGGATAAATCACAGCTGGTACTTTTAATTTGGTCCAGTGCTTGTTGCTGACTTATTTGTTCTCGCTCAGGCTCTGCAGCCGCATTTTTTTTGTAGAAAGCAGTCGCTTTGGCAATGATTTCAGTTTTATTTTCCGCCTTATCGAATGCGGCTTTCGAGTCAGCGTTACCAAAACAGTAAGTTTTGCCCTCAACCATTGAGCTATTTGAACAATCGCTTGGTACCATGAGCCCGACGGCCATGCTGGTTGTGCAGTTGTTACCCAACTCTGCTGCCGAAACGGCACTGGCGATTAGCAGTAACGCTAATGCCGTCAATAGATGTAGATTCTTCATGATGTTATCCCCAGGCTGGTACAGTTAATTATATGAATCTGTGTATTGAGCATGGAGTATCTGCTCATGCTATGCATAGTTCAGTAACTATGGTCACATAGGGAAAATTACTAGTCTGGTGGGTGTTGAAAGGGCTAGGTAGCGCTGGGAAAGTTTTGCAGCGAATAAGCCTGCTGCGATGTTTTAGATATGCATCTCGGTATGCAACAAAGCGCCCAGACTTAATAGCAGGCGCTGGTAGCGCTGGCTGTTGAGGGCATTTTGCAGCTTGGTGTAATCTTTACTGCCGCAAGGGGTGATGAGGAATTTATCCAGCCAGTGTAGTTCTTTTAATAAACCTGGCTGCTTGCGCAGAAACCCCGGTTTTAGATTCAACGATTCCACCACAGTGATCAGCCGATATAACGCAAAGCGCATCTGGCTGACGGATGCGGTGTGATTCACTTTTTGCAATATCTCATGATTAGCCTGAATCTGCGTGAGACAGTCGACCGCGAGTTGCTGGGGCGTTTGATTTTTGACCGGGATTTTAGTCGCCTGTGAATGGGTCTGGATGGTAGGCATCGGCCGGATAAAGCTATAGCCGCGCTGCGCCTTGCTCAAATTCTCAATGCTGAAAGGAATATCCTCTTGCAGTGCCAGCGCCAGCTCAAAAAGGTGCGAGCCATTGCCATGCTTGAGCTCAATCTCCAGCTCATTCAGCGGCTCGATGTTTTCCCACACACGTGGCTCGCAGACCTTGATTTCACCTAAATCGAGTGATACTTCGATCTCAGTACCATCGCTGTATTTCAAGTGCCAGTCTGTGCGCATGACATCAACCACAAACACCGGCTTGAGTGCCTTGCGCAGATTGTGGTCAGAAAAAATATGCGCCAGATGCGGCTCGACGATCTTGTTGAAATCCGGCTGGTTCTTTGTGAGCAGGTCTTCCCACTCCAGGCGTTGATGTAGCCCGCCTATGGATTGCCCCGCACTCTTGATAGCCTGGAACCAGCCACCAGACATGCTGCGCACGCGCAGGCTGAGCTTGGCATCCAGCAAGGCCAGGTCAGGCGTATCGTAATAAATGCTGATCAGCGCGCGGGTAATGGGCTCCCCCACGGCATGCTTTTTGATAGCAGCATGCTGCCGTAACTTAGGCTCATCTGTGGCTGACATGCGCAGCTTGAGTTCGATTTCGTTGAGCATTGATTACAAAGTGTTATAGAGGATGCAAGTTGACAGGTTAAGCCTGAATTCTACCTCTAAGGCGGTTAAGCCAGATTAAGAAGTAAAGGGTAACTTAAGCTTTGTTCTGCTTAGAGTGAGTTGCGGTCAGCATTGACCAGCCAGTGCAGCAAGGGGCCCCATTGCTGAATGTCCCGTGCGGCTAGTGACGGCCTGAGGTCGAACAGGCTGGCGCCTTGCTCCGCAGCCTGCACGTAGATTTGTGCATCGCGCAAATGGCCCATCACGGGGAAATCGCTCTCTTCCAGGTAAGCCTGCAAGCTTGCAGCAGCGCGCGTACGGCTATCGATGCGCATACCGACCATGGCGACAAAGGTACGCTCCTTGCGCACAGCTTTTTCCTCACGCAAAACCTGCAGGAAATCCTGGGTGGCACCAATATCGAAAGTCGAAGCCTGCATGGGCACCACTACCCAGTCAGCACGCTTGACGGCTTCGCTAAGCCTTTCTCCATGCAAGCCGGCAGGGGAGTCGATAATCGTCCAGTCCGCACTCAGGCTATCCGCATTCTTGCCGCGACCATTCAGGCCATGAATTAGTGGCATGTTATCGGGACGACGCTCCAGCCAGTTCAGCGAAGATTGTTGCCTGTCCATGTCAGACAGCACCACATGACGACCACGATTGGCAAAGTAGCCAGAAAGGTTGGTGGCGAGTGTAGTTTTGCCGCTGCCGCCTTTAGGGTTGGCGATTAATACTGTTCTCATGCTACTTCTCCGAAATTCTATCGGCTCTAAATGCTACAAAGCATGCAAATAGAGCCGCCACACTATTATTTTTAAGTAAGGGTTTTTTTAATTAAGCTAATTGGTATCTATCTTGTAGTTTATACAAAATCGGGTGATACCACTGCACGGATAATTGACTGCTCTTCATGCCCGCGCACGCGGCTGGCTATCCACCACACCGCACCTTTCTTGATGCACCAGTAATGCGGTTTGTGCGTCATGGCAAAGGCAGCTGCCATGCCCAAAGTGGGTTGGTGCCCTATAATGAGCGCCGCATCATTGGCCGTTGCCCACTGTGCCTCTTCCAGTATCAGTTGGGGTGAGGCGCCGGGAGCTAAGGACTCCAGCGTGGTAAACGGCAACTCCAGAGCGTTTGCGGTTTGCTGGGTGCGGGTTGCCGGGCTGACCAGGATGCGCGTATTGCGCGGCATGTACTGGCGAAGCCAGGCCCCCATTTTCTTTGCCTGCAACAGGCCTTTGCTGGTGAGCACACGATCCATATCGGGATAGCTGTCTTCTGCCTCAGCATGGCGCCATAATATTAGTTCCATAGCGTATCATTCATAGTAATAGGTTGGTTTAAAAGGCTGAGAGGCTTATCTTAACTCTGTGCCTTAACATAACAAAGTGACATCTGTTGAACCCTCTTGATATAAATCATAGATATTGAATGAGATAAGTGGGATGAGCCACAACAAAACGGGACAAGGTGGGATTCAAGGTTTGAAAGAGTATTGCATAGACTGCAAATAAATCGAACCCGAAAATTAGGCTAAATTAACTATCAGGTTATTGGGATTCAAAGGATCACGCTCAATAATGTAATTAGGTACCTCAATCAATTCCTCTGCCTTCTTTATTAAGGCATCCCTAATCATCCTCGGCGTTACTGATTTAATCGACCTGTCTCTAAAACCAGCCAAGGCATCTTGGAAGAATAATTCTACTTGAGCCTTATGCGCTTTATGCATCGCTATCTTGTAGCGTCGACGTGACATTCTCTTCAGTTTTGCATTCATATATATAGTGTAACGCGAGATAAAGACAATTTCACTACAGCGTTAGCTGGCCCTGGCGTTTAGCAGTTTCCTGTACACGCATGAAATCAATGATCCGGTAGACGTTCTGGATTGACAGGTTGTACTTGCGGGCCAGCTCGCTTTGATTCTTGCCATTAAATTCATTCCACAGCTGCATATCGCGATCGGAAAGACCGGCGCGCAGCCATTTAGGGAAGTAGATGATCTGGCCGCCCCATTCGTCACACATCTTTTTAGCGGTGTCGCGGGACATCACAGTGGCCTTTTCTTCCTCAATCCCCGCTGCCATCAATACTTGCTTATTAAAGTATATAAGGTCTTCCAGGAACTCTGCAGCGACGCTGTGTTTTTGTTTCTTGCTCATTTAGTCACCCGAGCCTTCCAGGCTTTAAGCGCCTCAATGATGTCGCTAGCCTGGTTATCTTTCAACCATTCAATACGGTCGACGCGCTTCTGATTCTTGATAAATCGTTGTATTGCTGCCTCAGAAGGATCAAGAACAGCTTTAAGCTCATGCAGCTCAAGCCACAGGCCACGGATCATCTGGTGCTGCGGATCGGTAGACAGTGGACGTGCTGCTTTCGCCTTAACTGGTGGCCGGGCCTTCCAGCCTTTTGATTTGAAGTGCTCAAGCAACTGCTTGCGCTGGTGAAAATCAAGGTCTTTGGCGGATGAAACACGTGCGACTGTCCAGAGGATACTTCTATATGTGTCGTCATCGATCCCGAGCTGTTTGATGGCAATATGGATCTGTGCAAGCTCACTATTGCGCAACTTGTCACCTAACTTCATGTCAGCCATTACATGGCCTCCAAAGCGTTATTAAACATAAGTGCATTAAAGCGTATAGAAGACTTCGGCATCCTAAACTGTGGCGTTAAAGAGGATGCGCTGCTCGATCTGCTGCATGGCGGATTCATTGAGAGAGGAATTACCGACGATGGCATGCCAGGCTTCATAGTGTCAGCTGCCGGAACTCGCGCGCTGCGGGAACGCTTTGGCCCGCGCAAATACCACCGTGCATGTGACGCAAGGCCACTTTGCAGGGAATGTGCACTGAAAGTCGAGCAGGCTGGAGTGAACTTCAAGTGATTAAGCCTTGTTTTTCGGTACCCATGCCACGGTTTAATTCAGCACTTTTCCCTGAATCTAGACCTTGTGAAAAATCACGCATATCGTGGTTTTGCAGATTTCGACCCGCATTGCGATCGCGCGGCTCAATCTTGCTCAGCTGAGTGTAATTTTTGGCAATATAGGCTTCTATGGCCAGCGTTTTCTTTTCACCAGGCACCATGTCCTGGATCAAACCTGCCACTGAATAAATCCAGCCTTCGCAAAACAGATCGGCTCGCCTGACGGTAGTTGCCGGGCTGCAGCGCTTGAGCTTGGTTTTGATATGGTTAGCCCTTGCACGCTTGCATTGACGATATAAAACGCTGAATGTATAGCTGGCGATCTCATGGTATGGATCAATGCCAATGAACAACCATTTGCCATCGCCCTGTATAAAAATTTTCTTGCAGCCAAATGCCCTGGATATCCTGGATGAAAGTCTAGATTCCCAAGTACTCGGTTTGCGAGTCGCGCCTGCTTTTGCATAGCTCTCGCCAGCATCACTGGCCAGCATGTCAGCATCATCGATCTCAAATTTCTCCATGATCGCTTTAGCCTGGCGCAATGCATTAGCCGCCTCATGCTCATTGCTGCTGGCCGACAGCTTCAGGCATTTCTTAATTTTTTCGATGGCTTCACTCTTAGTCATTACAGGCCCTTTGTTAAGCTCATTAAATAATCGTTGGATAGTGGCAATTCGATGCTATTCACCGTGGTTTTTGGCAAACCGTTCTTAAATATTTTTATCTGCGGAAGCATGAAATCGATGTCAAAAAACCATTTGTGGTTAGTATGCGAGTCGTGCAGCTCCATCTTTGCTTTTTTAATGGTTTCTCGAATCAATTTAATCCCCAATTTGTAGTTTTAAAATGCATTTTGGATGCAATAAAATGTACTTTTGATGCAGTTTCATGTATCAAACCGCCTCACTCTGGCCGCTGAAACAACGGCCAGAAGGTGAAGGTTTAATGCTTAAAGCAATGCGTCCTTCAGCTGCTTGAGTACTGCAACCTTTGGCACGGTTTTGGCTGGTATTTGTAGCGAAGCACCGGTTGATGGATTGCGGCCAGTGCGGGCTGGTTTGTTCACCGCTGAGAATTTAACCAAGCCAGGCAGCGTGACATCACCACCTTTTTTTAGCTCTGACTGGACTTTCTTTGTAAGCTCATCCAGGACAAACTTGATTGCTGTTTTGGAAACGCCCTGATTCGTGGCGCTGCTGGAAATTGCATCTACTAATTGACTTTGATTCATGTGATACCTTTCTATTAATGTGTTGTGGCAAGCAACGGGTTAAAACAACTGCCTGGTTGGCCTGGTTGCTGCCAATTCTTTTTGGTGCACTTGCTCGATGGCCAGCTTGGCCACCTCGATATACTCAGCTGTGGCCTGCTTGTCGATCTCCTGGCCAGGACGGTATAGCTTCCACACTTTCAACTGTGTTTCAGCGGGCACCATCTTCCAGTGCTTCAAGCACATCAGCATTTTCGGCTGTACGGTCTTACTGCAATTGATGGCGTGGCAGGTGTGATTCATTCCAATATTTCCCCGAGGTGAAGTACTGCCAGTTTTTCCATGAAGCCACGCTGTTTAACGGTTCCCCACACGATCCGGCGCTCTTGCATGTCTTTTACGATGTACAGCTGGATCGGCGTGAGCTGCTGGACAATCTCTTCCTTGGCTAGCAGCTGGTCTGCCCATTCATACAGTGCTGTAATGCCTTGTTTCATCCGGCCAGCGCCACCAGGTAGCAAATGCCGTAAATCATCCAGGCCACCACGCTCAGAACGATAGCTACGATCCACCACAGGATTCCGCCAAAGTCTTTTGAGTGCGCATTAAGGGCCATGAGTATTGCTACGATCGTGAACACCAGTGGCAAAATCCATCCTGGAATACTCATGGTTGATCTCCTGAACTGATATCTGATATTTCAGGCTTGCGTGTGTTTTTTGACTGATACTTGCGCCACGGTATTTTGCGGATGATTCCATCTATTGCTACCAGGAATCCCCATTCGTTGGTCTTCCGGCCCATGATGAAAATAGTCCACACACCACCTTCTGAAATCTCAGTGATCCGGTGAAATGTGTCTGCGGTTGCAGTTTTGGTTTCACCCTGCTGGCGTAAATGGATATTGCCGTAGATGTCCTTTTCCTTATACCAACCTGTTTTAATAATGGTGCGATACCAGCTTGGGTGGTCGTGATAATCGCGATCCCAATCTTCAGATTGAATGTGATGAAGGCGAATCAAAATAGGCACCCACTTGTGTGGAAACGGAAACCCTTTTTCATCCTCGCCAAGAAGCCAGCGTGGCATCAACCAAAACCGCCTCATATAAGGTGAACCGTCGCCATGCTTTAGGTGGCTATATGGACGGCTCAATCCATAAGAAAGAATGAAACCGCTCAGCCGTGAGTCCGGCTTACCTAAAATTCTCGCAATACGTGACATGAGCCAGTTCAATTGACCACCTCTTCAGTAGCGCCTTTCAGTAGAGCAGTCACCAGCTTGTCGACCTCGGTATCTGTTGCCTTGATGACAACTTCATCCTGGGCATCAGTGACCAGGCACCCGATCTTCTTCAGGTCGCTAACGGACAGTTGCTCGATAGCCTTCTTAATAGGCGTTTCAGTCACGTTGATCATGGTTTCCCACTCATCTTTTTTGTAATTCTTTTTGATCAGCTTGACGACTTGTTCAGGATCGGTGAACTCGATCTTTCCCTTGCCTTTTGCATAGCCCACCTTGATGCCGTGGAAGATCACGCTGCGAGGTTTGGCGAACAGCTCAGGGGAAGCCTCCAGCAAGCCTTTTAATTCGTCCTGGCGCTTTGCTGTGGCTGCTACGGCCCGCTTTAGATCAGCCATGTACTGCCGTTTCAATGCTTCCATACTGTCATTTAACGCGGTGACTATCACAGCCAGTTTCGCCCGGGCGTCCGCAAACTCTTTTGTCTTTGATTCAATTGCAACAAGTGTCTTCATTTCTTACCTTCCTTCACCTTAATAAATTCGTAGCTATCGCAGCCACAGAGCGGGCAGACCGTAACCATTGCGTCTGCAAATTTGGGGTGTGGTACCTGTTTGCGATCCGTCTCCAGACCTGTCCAGGTACATTTTCTTTTGCCGCACTTAATAGGGGCGACTCCATACGCGGCATATGCCATATCAGGAACTCAACTTCATCTGGCCAAGCAGATCAGCCAGCGACACTTTTCTGAGGCGAGACTCTTTAACCAGTTCATGCATTGCTCGGCTGCGGTGGAACTGGCACGTTTCCTCCACTTCCTTAGCATTCATGGCGATGTAATAGCCGGTATTTGGCTGACCACAGACAGAGATACCTTTCTCGATGGCCAGGCCTGTCAGGTTGCGCAAAATACGCGGGTGTATGTCCAGCTTTTCGGCAAGGTCTTCACCACGGATGCCATTGGCTTTTCCTATATGGTTTGCCATTACTTCGATAAAATCATCCAGCTTTGCCATCGAGATTTTTCCTTTCAGTGAAGTGGGAAATGGCTGATCTAGCAGCATCTGGCATAACCCTGGGTTTTTTATCTTTCTTGGCTGGTGCCGTGGTGATCGGAGTGGCGAGTGAGGCATGCTTGATCTCGCCGTATTTCCTGCCCTGCTCGCCAGCCGTTTCGACTTTCGCCTGTGCCTTATCAGCGAACCCGGCAATAATGGTGATCAGGTAGCCATGCGATTTGAGAGGCAGAGTCAAACTGTCACGTTTGGCCAGCATGTCTTCCATGCCTTGCCGCCAATATTCATGCGGTGCCGGATAGACGGTACGGTTACGCTCAACCTTCGCTTCGGTGATCATTGGCAGCAGCTCACCTAGTAAGGTGGCCAGGCGATCCATCGACAACTGGCGCTGCAAAGGGCGGAACAGAGAAACGTATTGCACCAGGAGCTTTCCAAGTGGTGCTGGCAACTGCAGTGCGATCATCACGGCCTCGCGCGCGCCATCGTGACTGATGACAGCATCGAGACTGAGTGTCGCACCGCAGGCAGGGCAAGCGATCCGCATCTTAGTGAGTCAAACCTGATTCAATAGAGAAATTGAATGTCGGTGGCAGACCAGGGAAAAACAACTCAAGCTTGTAAACGAATTCCACCAAGCGTTCAGTTTCTTCAGGCGTGAACTCCACCATTTGTTCCTGGAACAAACCAAAGATCAGCAGCTTGTTATCTTCCGTCAAAGCAAACTTAATTTTGCTCTCTGCTGCCACAGGTACCGGCTCACTCAGTTCAGAAAATTCGACATCCGCCAGCGACTCCACACCAACCTCAGCAGCCGGTTCAGTAATTGCAGCTTCCGAAGTTGCTTCGGGCAATGGTTGAAATTTTATTTCGCCGTCGACGACTTGAGTTTCGAAGGTCATGTCTGAACCAACCAAGGCTTTATCGAAACCTATTTCAGTGGGAACCAAAGCAGGTGCTGTAGAGACAGCAGCTTTCGTCTCTGCACCCTGCAGGCCGATCTGGTTGATAGTCAGCCATTCATCATTGGTGCCGAGCGTGATAAATTTACCGCTGCTCTTTTCCAGCGCCTTCAGCCTGAGCAGGTAGTACACCATGTCACGCACATTTTCAGGATTACCACCTTCCCTGTCGGCCAGCGTGGTGTAGAGCTTGTCGAAATGCGTGCCAGGATTCTCATACACATACTGGCAAATCGTTTTGCCGCTGACCTTTTTAAACCCTTGATCCTTATTTTTTCCATGTAAACCCATGTCGTTCTCCGTGGTGATCTGCGAACGCTCGTTCGCGGATTGTTGGTTAGTTTCCGACCTGCGTACGTTTGACGCAGTTGTGCGTCCAATAGACGCAGAGTCGAAGTTTTGCCGCTTTTCAGGATTGATCACGATGCCTTGACGCACTGCTTTCGCGACTATCCCTGTTGGCCAGTAATAAAAGTCCTTAATGCCTGCTCTTGTGATTTCAGCCCGGTTCACGATGGATGGCAGCGAGTGGTACATGTTCTGCAGAATGCCCTTCACCGTGACTTCAACCAGGCCCGACTTCAGAACAACTTCGTTCAGCGCCATAGGCTGTTGTGATGTGGCTCCATTGAGCAGCTGTAAGATGTGTTCTTCAGTCGAAGTCATGATTAATAAACCGTTATTGGCACTGCAAAGGAAAGGCTGGAATCCTGCATTTCTGCCGTTTCAGCCGCACTTTTCTCACATTCGAGCTTTAGTACGCCATCCGCTTTCACCAGGGAAAGAATTGACACTTCCCCGATGTCGACCGGAAAGCACCGGGTGACTTCCTGCTGCAGTACTTCCATTGATGCCAGCGTGGCTGTAGCGCGCGCCAGGCGCTCAGCATCCGTCGTGGTGTATATGTCATAGGTCAACACCAGGACAGCACCGAATAGCACCAGGGCGCAGTTCTTTGCTATTGCAGGCCTACGCCTGTTTTTGAGGCGCAGCTTCTTGAGTGCCACGTGTTGTGAATGCGCGCCTAATCCGTTGTGAGCTGTTTGCATAGTGGCTCCTAGATTTGCTTGATGACTTCGGCGCTGATCTTTGCTTCGCCAATTTCGGCGGCAAGGTTCATGGCCTTAGTGAGCAGGTTGTTAACCATCAGCGGATTCATGTGGCTGATGCTCTTTTGCTGAGTCCGCTTGGTTAAGCGGTCGCGGATAGCCTGGTAGGTATCAGGCTCAATGATCGTGGCCGCATCGGTGCCGACACGCTCGAACTTGAACGCGATGTACTTTTCCAGATTGGCATCCAGCGGCACCAGCTGCGCTACTTCGCAGCGGCGTATGAACTCCCGGGCTTCAGGGTAGTTGCCCTCATTGAGCTTGTAGCTCAATTCAGGCTGGCCGATCATGATGATGGCCAGCAGCTTTTTAAAGCCGTCTTCGATTTCCCAAAAGCGCTTCAGATATTTCATGCACTGGATGGTGAGATCGTGAGCCTCTTCAATGATGATCACGTGCTTGTTACCCGTGTCGGCGCTGCCTTTAAGCACTTTTTCAACCATACGGGCCTTCGCTTCCAGGGACTGCGGCAGCTTGGCATCCGGCTGGATGTCTTTAATGATGGCCTCGCAGATGGTGCCAGCAGTCAGGCGGCTCTTATCGATCACGCGCGGGAAAATGACATGAATCTGCTCGCGATCGCGTTCAATGCGATCCAGCAAATCCTTGCGCAGCACGCTTTTACCACCGCCAGATTCACCGATCACCGCCATGATGCCGCCATGCTTAGCAGTCGAATACAGAGACTCGCTGACATACCGAATATCCGGTGATCTGTAGACATCCTCCGGCTTGTTCACGTCATCCATAAATGGCGACCTGAACATTGAAAAGTGTTTTTTCGCTTCGGGTGAAAGCATCTGTGGTTCTCCTATTAAATCGGCTTCAAAATCTTGTGCTGGCCGGGGTGATAACTGTGTTTCATGAATTCCTAGTGGATGTGCGCCACGCATTTCATCCTTGCTGTCGGTATCCCAAATCAAGGCGATTTCTGCCTCTGGAACACCTCGGGCCCGAAGGTAATCTTCGGTCTGCTGGATGATGCTTTCACGTGGTGTTGCCTTGGGCCAACTTCCCCAATTCAACAACTGATTGCCGCCCGGGAGCGATAACGGAAAGCCGTTTGTCTGAGTCACAGACTTGCCCCAGGCGCCCTGGCTGATGCCGTTACGCATCAATGTCGCTTTAAGATTTATCGGCATGTAAGACGCTCCAAAACGGTTGATATCAAGACGCGGTACCATGACGGCCCCCTACTACATAAAGCAGGCTGCACATGCTTTTGTTCAGTACCTTTCGGAACTTATCAACAGCATCCAGAGCCTCATCGTCATTGGCTGCCTCTTTAACACCAGGCACTAATAGAACACCTGGCTTAAAGGCCGGACTGGCGTTAATTTCAACGATGCCCGGCAGTACTGTCTGTGGGCCACTAGTAATGAGTAAGGCGCGGGCCGGGACTTCATCCGCGACGCGCACCTCACCAGATCGGAAACAAAAAGCTTTTAAAGTTTTCTCTCTCATGTAGAATTACCTCACTTTGTTGTAGAACATTGCGCCCCTAACAGAGCGCTCCTAATCGCCCTCGGTGCGTCAACACCGGGGGCGAATTCTTTTCTGCTAACGCACGGCCACCAGTCTTGGAGCCGTATCTGCGTTAGCCAGTAATGCAAGTACTTCATCTATTGCGTCATCTTTCACGCCACCCGGATAAGCAGCTCTCAACATCGAATCCTCGGCTGCAGTCACAGCCCGGCCCAGGCGATTGCGAAGTGCAACCTTGGTTTCGATCAGGGATAAAATCTTGGACTCGACATGCAGTCGATCTGGCACATTCATCATCTGGCCAGGCTTGTTCATGAAGGCGGGAGAAGCAACTTTTGAAAGGTGGCTGTGGGCATCGAAAGTGCCATCGAACGGCACTGCGTTCTTCGATTTCGCCTTTTCAATTTCTTCCTGATTTTTACCGGGATATGCCTGCTGCTGAGCAGCTTTGCCTGCAGTCTCGATAACGGTATCTGGCTGGCTTTTGTACTCTTCACCGATAACAGGTGCATCCATGCGGAAACCTGTTACACCGTCCGCCTGGATCGGTTTAAGAATCTGGCAGGTTTCTTCGCCCTTGTAGTTCGAGAAGGTGATCATGACTTCGCCATCGCCATACACCATTGGGCTGATCTTCACTTCCTGCTTAATGAAAATCCCACTGATCTCGGAAACATCGTAGTGTTCGCGCTTCTGTGAGACCGGGTGGTTGTAGCTGACTGTCAGCTCCTGGGTAACTTTCCGAATCACGTCGGTACCGGACAGCAACATGCGGCAAAGCCGAATATCGGGTAGGAGCCGCAGCTGCTCTTTACGGATCATCTGCCAGAGGCCATAGCGCACCTGTGGGGACGTCATATACTTACGCTTGAGGCGTGAGTCATAGTTCGGGATGGTGTTGCTGTTGTAGGCGTTGTACCAGCCCTCGACAGCGGCATTCAGCTGATCGACATTCTCTACCGGCTCATAGCGCAGCCTGGACTCGAATAAACACTCAACCAGGTTGTTGCCATTTTCAACGCTACCCTTGGCGCGGGGATTCCCGGCCATGTGCTCAATCGCGTTTACATCCAGGGAATGCAATGCGTTTTTGATTGCACCGGCAGTGTTGGCGCTGCCTTTATCCCACAACAGGATTTTAGGAACACCGTGGAATAAGCGGCCTTCCATCTTCTGCCAGGCATACAGCAGGAAGTCGTAAAGGTTTGCCTGGGATTCACCGGCTGACTGGTAGTAGCGGACAATGATGGTGGCGCTGTTATGATCTGTCAGTACATACCGCCATATTTTCAGCTTGATCTTGGCCACGGTCTCCAGCTTGTTTTTATAAAGCTGATCGTCACGGATGATGTGCTGCTGGCCATTCGGGAGGTAATACAACAGGCACAGTGATGGATCGACCTGATGCACATGATTGGGATGGAGCGATTGTGTTGGCTGCGCAGCCGTAGCCAGGCGCTGCGCTCCCAGGTGCAGATTGCGATCGCGAAGCAATGCGCTCATGCGGCCATTGCTGACATTGATCTCACGGCCATTTTGAGACAGCACTGAGACCGCGTTCGGTATCTGCATGGTGGCTTTGCCATTTTTCCGCACACCGATCTTGAGCAGCGCACTGATGTCCTGCATGGTTTCCAGAGATTGTTTGGTAGTGCCGCGATCAGCACGTACCTTGCGGCCACTCTTCCAGCCGACAGCCATAAGATGGCGGTAAACCTTGGCGATGCTCCAGCCATACTTATCAGCTGCAGCTTTAATGACTGCCCCTTGCTGGCCATGTTTCGCCGCGTCGATAGACCGCGCGAGCGAGCGCATGTCATCCATCACGGCAAGATTGTCGGGTTCGCGGATCGCCATGATTTAATCAGTTAACTGTGGTGGTAGAAGGTTGTGTAGCAAACGCTTCCATGATTGGGCGGGCGCGGTCTTTGTAGCCGATGAACACCTGGTCAGTGTTGGCCATCGTTTCATTCGCCCGGGCGAATATATGATCAGCAATGTCGTAAAAAACTACAGCCATGTGTTCCAGGGCAGCCTCACGATCCTGATCACCAAAGTCTTCATTCAGGATGGCATCGCGCAGCTGGTCAAGACGGTCGAGCGCTTCTAATGCCTGGCTCCCTACCGTGGTGGTTTCCATCGCAATGTCGAAAGCGCGCGCACTCCACTCGCCGGACTTGTTCCGCAGCTTATGAACTTCCTTTTCCAGCTCGGTGATTCTGTCGCTCTTATCGCCAAGCAGCTGATCTACAGCCTGAGCATCCTCAGTCAGGTTAGTGACGTGCTTGTTTAATTTATCGACTACGCGGGTTTGTTCGGATGTCAGCTCATCAATCAGGGCGACCACATCGTCTTTATCTGTAAGGTCTACCAGACGACCTTGGATTACCTGGTCTTTTACATCGTCAGGCAGCTTGCGCAATTTGCGCAATTCGCGGTACCCGGCACCGATAGATGTCAAGCTTGCCAGTGCATCCTCACCAAAAGCATTCAGGTTCAGCAAATCTTCATCAATCTTGTTGACCGACATGCCCAACCCCAACTCAACGAAGTCGGCCCAGGTTCCCGATAATTCCTGACCGTCGGGAGTTTTTAAACCCTTGGAATCCTTGTAAAGCTTGTTTTCCTTGATGATTTGCAACTTGGATAAACTCACGACCGTCGTGAATTTTGCGACTGCCTGGAATGCTTGCGTCTGCCCCAGGAGTTGATTGATTAGATCGCGGTCACCGCTATAGGCCTCGGTGATGTTGGCAATCTTGGATTCCATTGCGGTTTCGGACTGCGCCTCTTCTGTTACCGGCAAAAGTATCGTCGCGTCTAATGCCTTCGTTTTCTTGGTGTTAGCCATGAATTTCCCCTAGGTTGGAATGCGGGTGTACCGCTGTTGTATTTCACCCATGCGCCGATTGACTTCGCTAAGGTGATTTGTAAATGCATTGGATATCTGGACAAGCTTCGGCCCAAGTCTCCAGCGCTTTTCATCGTGTGGTAATGGCTCAGCCAGTCCCACGTTTTGGAGCACACGCAGATCGCGTGTGATGTTGCTAGGGCTGGTATTAAGGGCCTTCGCTATTTCGCCCGGCAGTACGCCGGTGAATTCGTTGCCTGCCAGAAGCAGAAGTACGTGGTAGCCGCGCTCCTGTGATCCGCTGGTGTAGACCTTGCCCTCGCTCATGACAGCTCACTTTCTGAGAAGTCCAGCTCAGGGGCATCGTGTTTTTCGATATTGACGCGATGCCAGCCTGCTACCTCCATATGCTTGGTAAGCGAAGCAAGTGCCATTTCAGCTGTGGCCTCGCCCAGGTAAAATTTGGAAAGGTCATTCATAGCCGATGCCCAACTCGAATTGAGTTCAAGCATGTTGTCGTCTGATAGAGGTTTGCCGGATGGCACTGGAATTAAGAGGTTGCCATCACTGTGGGCGAAATAGCTGGTCACAAAATAACAGCGGCAAGCCATCTGATAACTTCTGATTCTGTTGAGGGGCATGCTGCCGTTTGAAAGCCACTTGTACAAAGAGTCGGCAGTCACGCCCATCAGGTCAGCAATACGCTCTATAGATAAGTTGTGCTTCTCTTTGGCGAAATCCTTGCACATGCGCAGAGCTTCGGTGTGGGAGGTGGCAATCCTGCGTTTCCATTTATTAGCCATATTTAGAAATCCCTCCTGTAATACGTTTCTGAACAATTAGTCTTTTTTGCACTATGCAAACCTCTTGCACGGTTGCAAAATGGACACATCGATTGACCTGCAGAGTTTCAAGCTGCATTTTTCAATTCATCATCTTTGGCATAGCGGCCCGGCCACAGCTTATGAATCGATATTCCTGTGGCGCGTGAAATAGCTTTTGCAATGCGAGTTGATTTGGTGCGGTTATGAATGACCAGAGACACGGCGTTATGAGAAACGACGAGGCTTCTCGCAATTGCAGCTTGGCTTTTTTTAGCCTTCTGTAAGGCTGCGTTGATGTCTGCTGGATGCATATTTTTTTAAATATTTTTAGTTAAGGTTTCAAGTTGAAACCGATATTAAGGTACAAGATGAACCCTGTCAACAAAAATGATGATGATTTAGCCTATGAATTCACACAAAGCTATGAAACGGTCATGGCGCGGCTTATGGAATTCCTCCCGAAGCGCGATGGATTCAGCTATGCAGAGCAATTGGATGTGCCTGAGAACACGGTTAAGACGTGGCGGAAGCGTGGGAAAATACCGCTAGATTTCCTGGTGAAGTTTTCTCGTGAACATAAAGTTTCCCTGGATTACCTCGTTAATGGGGTTCAACTTGAATCCAGTGAGTTGGTCGTGACTCAGGTGCAGAGTCAGTATCAAAATCAGCGGCAGTCATCCAGGCGCAGTGAGCTGGTAAGGATTAACCATTTCGATATCCAGGCAAGCGCCGGGCCGGGCGCGATGGTTTATGAAGAGCGCGTGATTGGTCACATTGAGGTAGCCCGGAGTTGGCTGCGCGATATACTGCATGCTGAAGCCGATAGCGTGGCCATGATCACGGTCGATGGGGAAAGCATGGAGCCAACACTGCACCACGGTGAATTGGTGCTTATTGACCTAAGAAAGAATATATTTCACGACAATGCGGTATATGCAATACAGATCGGTGGGCGGTTGATGATCAAGCGAGTGCAGGTTAAATTCGACGGGACGGTGGTGATCCGCAGTGACAACCCGTTATACGAGCCTGAAATATTGACATCTGACGCAGCGTCGCAGCTGCATGTAGTTGGGCGCTTGATTCCTTGGAAGTTTGGTAAATTTAAACTTTAATTGATTGGAAAATTATGTTTGTTAATATACTCAAAGTGGTGATCGGCGTATTGGTCGCCAGTTTTGGCATCTACCAGCTGGCACACCTTCCACCTTCTACACCAGAAAGCGCGCCGGTTACACAGTCATAACCCTAAATAGTTTTTAATATGTATTAAATGACTTGAATCTCGTGCAGCCTAACAATGGCTGCATGAAAATATTTACTCGATACAAAGCTCCCCGCATGACTGATTGGCTGTTCTTCACAGTCTTTCTTCTCATGATCATCTACCAGGTACAACCCCAGGCCCTGCCCAATGTCATATACAAGCTTTCGCTTGTCACGATGGCAGGGGTGGCCGGTTACTGGATGGATCGCTCCGCATTTCCTTATGCCAGGCCTGAGTCTTACATGCAGTCCACCTGGTCTCTTGGAGTGCCTGGTATTGGCGGCAAAGCCTGCTCGCCTCACTTATACAATCTATTCATTGCCGCTCAAATAAGACGGGCGCTGATCATGGGTGCCGCCATGTTGGCTGCGAGCCTGGGGCTTTGATGCGCCGGGCATTCATCCTCATATTGCTGTTTGCTTTGCCCATCTCATGTATGGCAGCTGATCCGCCCCGTTCGTCATTGCGTTATAAGCGCGACCTGATACGCATTGCACATACCACCTGGGGCCTTGACGCTCCAGTTTCTGTATTCGCAGCTCAGATACACCAGGAAAGCGCCTGGAACCCGCTCGCGGTAAGTCCAGTAGGTGCACAGGGCTTAGCGCAGTTCATGCCATCCACCAGCAGCTGGATATCCGGGCTATATGATGGCCTGCGATCCAACGACCCACGCAATCCAGCCTGGTCAATGCAGGCTTTAATCACCTACGACATATGGCTATGGAATCGCATCCAAGCAGCCGATGATTGCAGCCGTATGGCGATGGCCTTATCAGGATACAACGGCGGTTTGGGATGGGTTTACAAAGACCAGGCGCTAGCGAAAGCCGGTGGTGCGGATCGCGGACGGTGGTTTGATCAGGTGGAACGATTTAATGCAGGACGTTCAATTGCAGCTTTCAAGGAAAACCGTGGATATCCGCGAAATATCCTGGGCAAGTGGCAACCGCTATATGCGACATGGGGCGGTGGGATCACATGCTGAGCTGGAAGCAGAGGCTTTTTGATGTAGTGCTGGCGGTCGCGCTGATCGTGCTTTGTTTGTTTATTTTGTATCGATTCGACGTACATCTAACAAACATTTTCCAGGAAGACATACCGACGCCAGGCGTAAATGTATCAGTCCAGGGCACGCCATCGAAACCCGTGGCCAAGAAAAAGAAAGTTGCCAAGCCGCTCAAGACTCAATCGGTCGATGTTTACCCGGATGAGGTTAAGGGCCAGCTCAAGCTGCCGCAATCTTTTAAGGATGACGAAAACTGGAGCGTAATTGCTTCAACTCAGATACCCGCTGACCGACACTCTTCCACTGCCACTTCCATGATCAACAGGGAAACCGGGGAGACCGAAACTCAGGTCAAGCGTGATCCGTTGCCGTGGATCGGCGCTGATCATAGCGGCGACATAGGTGTATACGCACTGCAGAAAAGGGACGGCCAGGTCTGGCAGGTCGACGGCAAGATAAGCCTTTTCCAGTTAAAGGCGCTCAATATTGGAGCTAAAGCCTCTATAGAGCAGCCAATTAATGGCCCGGGAGAAACGGATTACAGAGCAGGCTTTGGTGGATGGGTGAATTTTTAGATGGATTGGTTAGATCGAGGGGCACAGCAGGAACTGGCAGAACGTGAACATTCAATAAGAAAGGCCAGGGAGGCGGCTGAAAAGCTGAATAAACCAGGCTTATCTCATTGCATAGACTGCGGTGAAGAAATACCGCCAAAGCGGCAGGCAATTCGGGGAGTGACTAGGTGCATCCAGCACCAGGAAGAATTTGAATTAGATGGCAAACGAGGGTTGTGATGGGTATCGATATTGAAGTAGGGAAGTTTTTATTCCAAATAGCGCAGTTTCTGCTTACTGGCGGGATTGGCATTTATGTGTACATGTCGAAGAAAAACACAGTAACCAATGATCGCATCAGCACTATGGAAGAAAACTTCGACAGGAAAATGGAAGTGTATGTGCAGCGCCTGGTAAAAGTGGAGACGCTTTGTGACAAAGCGCCCACTCATGAAAACCTTTCAGACCTCTATAGCAAAATCAATAATGTTTCCGACTGCGTGAGCCGCGTCGAAGGTGCAATCGATCCTCAATTTAAGGCTGTTAACCATACGTTAGGGATCATTCAAACCTACCTTCTAAGCAACGGAAATATTAAATGACCTACGCAGAAGAATTACAAAGAGACCGACGCTTCCTGATCTTGCTGGCTTTGCAAAAAGCAGCTGATTACCGTCTGCCATTCAGGTTGCTTCAATCATTCCTGGATAGCTTTGGCCAAAAAGTCTCAACAGATATTTTAACCGGGGAATTGCAGTGGCTAGATGAACAAGGCCTGATCAAGTACACCGAGGAAGCGGAAGTCAACAGTGCAGTATTGCGCACTCGCGGCATCGATATCGTTTCTGGCCGTGCTACCTATCCTGGCGTTCGCAAACCTCTCCTGGGTGAAATCTAATGGTTAAGCGTAGTGCTATCGCGCAGCTGCCGAAGGAAGTTCAGTTGTGGCTGGATAAAACGCTGAAGGAAAACAACTTCAGTGAATATGCCCTCCTGGAAGAAGAGCTGAAGAAACGCGGCTTCAAGATTGGCAAAAGCTCAGTCCATCGGTACGGCCAATCTCTGGAGCGCAAACTTTCCCTGATCAGTGCAAGTACCGAGGCTGCACAGCAGATTGCCGCCAGCTCGCCTGACGATGCCGACTTGCGCAGTTCGGCAGTGATCAGCCTGGTGCAGAGCGAAGTATTTGAAGTGCTGCTGATGCTGCAGGAGCTTGATGAAAAAACTGATCCTGCAGAAAGACTCAAGCTGCTTGGCCGAGCTGCGAAAAGCATAGCTGAGTTATCCCGGGCCAGTGTCAATCAGAAAAAATGGCAGGCGCAGGTGAGAGAGAAGACTGAGGCCGTCGCTGCAGAAGTCGATATGCTGGCCAAAAAGGGTGGTTTGTCAGCTGCTACCCTCGACACGATCAAGCGCTCCATCCTTGGGATCGGACAGCAATGAGCGAGGTAGTTCCAGCCGTACTGCTGAAATACCAGCAGGATTGGGTAGCCGATGAAGCTGACGTTGCAGTATGGCGAAAATCACGTCGCATAGGTGCATCCTGGTGCGATGCTGCATCATCGGTATTGACCTCCAGCCCGGAGATCGGCGGCATGGATTCGCTTTACATTGGGTATTCCGAAGACATGACCAGGGAATATATTGACGATTGCGCCATGTGGGCAAAAGCGTTTGGTCATGTAGCCAGTGAATGCAAGGAATTGCTTTATGACGAAGACGGGGATGATATCAAAGCCTTCCGTATTGATTTTGCCAACGGCTTCAAAATACTGGCACTTTCCAGTCGGCCACGATCCATCCGGGGTAAACAGGGGAAGGTCACCATTGACGAAGCGGCATTCCATGACGATCTGGAAGGTCTGCTGAAAGCAGCGCTGGCCATGCTGATATGGGGCGGGAAGGTGCGCATCCTGTCATCCCACAACGGTGAAGACAACCCGTTCAATATTCTGGTCAAAGATATTTTAGCCGGAAAGCTAGCCTATTCCCTGCACACCACACCATTCAGACAGGCATTGAAAGACGGCCTCTATACACGCGTGGCCTTGATACAAGGCGCGCGATTGAAAGAAAAAACCGAAGAGGAATGGGCGGCCAAGATTTATTCGCAGTACGGCTCCAAAGCTGACGAAGAGCTTGATTGCATACCAAGCGCTGGATCTGGCGTTTACTTTCCGCGCACGATCATTGAGCGTTGCCAGGATGAGTCAATACCTGTCGTGCGTTATACCAAACCTCCTGATTGGGTGCTTGATGACCGTCGCACCATTGAGGCTGCCAAGTGGTTGACCGACCACATCAAGCCGCTCCTGGATGCAATTAGGTCAAGACCAGGCCGAACTGTAGGCGGCCAGGATTTCGGGCGCAATGGCGATCTGTCTTCAATCTGGATTCTGCAGCAGCAGTCAGTTTCCATATGGCGCACAGCTTTCGTCCTGGAGCTGCGGCGCATTCCGTTCGATGTGCAGCGCTTGATCCTGTTCTACATCCTGGACAACCTGCAGCTGCTGCACCACTTCAAACTGGATGCCCGAGGCAACGGCCAGGCACATGCCGAAGCTGCCCTGCAGCGATACGGTCAGGCGCGGATTGAATGTGTCATGGTTACGCTTGGATGGTATGCCGTCGAATTCCCACATTACAAAATGGCTTACGAGGATAGCTCAATCATCATTCCGGCATCCGAAGACATCATTGCCGATCACCGGCGCGTGGTACTCGATAAGGGCCGTCCAAAAATGGACGACGGCCATGATATGGGTTCGGACGGAGAGCAGCGCCACGGTGATACGGCAATAGCTGGATTAATGGCTTGGGCAGCAACACGTGAAGAAGGCGGATCACTGGAAATAAATGTATCTGGCTTAAAACGCGTAGGAGCCTCTATAAGCGATTATTACTAGTCAGCTCTTATACAGGTAGCAAAAAATAGTTTTAGGGGCTTTATGAACGTTCATGAAGCCCTCGGTTCGATATTTAAATGGTGAACATAATGGAACAATTGATCAAATCTGAAATAGCTCACGTTTCTCGTGATCCATACAACCCTCCCCAAGGAGTGATCCTTCGCGTCCAGGATGACACTCTGTTAACCCGGGGCCAGGGCAAAGGGTTGAAGCTTTATGATGAAATTGAGCGTGATTGCCATGCATTCGCCGTGATTCAGAAACGCAAGAGCGCGGTGATCGCCCGGGACTGGATAGTAGAAGCTGCGTCGCCAAGCCGTGCCGATAAGAAAGCGGCGGACATGATCGAGTATCACCTGGAGAATATCAACTTCGACAAGATCACGATGGATTCACTGGATGCGATCCTGAAGGGTTATTCGGTAGGCGAAACGATGTGGGCCACCGATGGGAAGGAAATATTCATCCAGGATGTCATCCCGCGTGATCAGCGCCGGTTCAAATTCGACGTGAACCGTAAGCTGCGCTTGATCACTCCATCGAATATGTCCGATGGTGAGATCATGCCCGACCGTAAATTCATCGTGCATACGGTCGGTGCCAAAGATGGGAACCCATACGGCCTTGGCCTTGGTAGCAAATTATTCTGGCCAGTATTTTTCAAGCGCCAGGATATTACCTTCTGGCTTACATTCGCCGATAAGTTCGGCAGCCCTACAGCGGTCGGCAAATACCCGCCAAACTCTTTAGAGCCGGTGATTCAGAACTTGTTGACATCATTGCGGGGTATTGCAAACGATACCGCGATCGCCATTCCTGAAAACACGACCGTGGAATTGCTGGAGGCAACCCGCAGCGGCAGCGGTGACTTCTTTGAAAAAGTCGCCCGGTATATGGATGAGCAGATATCTGAAGCCACGCTCGGCGAGACCTCGACCACGACCGGCAGCTCCGGTGGGGGCATGAACAGCAATCAGGCAGGCATCCACAATGAAGTGCGCCTGGAGCTGGTTAAGGCAGACTCTGATTTGTACTCTGGCACTTTGCGCAACCAGGTGATCGCCTGGCTCACTGCATACAATATGCCCAATGCAAAGCCGCCACGTGTCTATCGCCAGGTTGAAGAAGAGGAAGACTTAAACACCCGGGCGGATCGCGACGAAAAATTATTCCAGATGGGGTATGAAATGACACCGGAATATGTCACAGAGACCTACGGCGACGGCTATGTGAAGATTTCTAAACCTAATCCAGCAAATCCCCTAGATCCAGCCAACCCGATTTTACCTGGTGCTGATTTCGCTGAAGGCGATGAAATAGACTTCCCCGACCAGGTTGCGCTCGATGCAGCTATCGATGCCATCGATGGAAATGTTGTGGATGCAGAAATGCATAAACTAATGCAGCCTGTGATAGACCTGATCAAAACCAAGTCGCCAGATGATGTTATGCAGGTTTTTGCTGAAGCTTACCCGGCCATGAAAACGGCTGATCTGGAAGATATGTTTGCCAGGTTGTTTTTCGTGTCCGAAGTATGGGGCCGTCTAAATGCAACCAATTGACCTGAGCTTTGCTTTTGGCCTGCCGCCCGAGAAGGCCATCGAGTACTTTAAGTCCAAAGGCTATGAGATCACCTGGAGCTGGAAGGATATGTGGCAGGAAGCCCAGGCCAGGGCATTCACAGTTGCCGGGATCACTAATGCCGAAGTGCTGCTCGATATCCGCGATGCCGTGAAGGATGCCATCGAGCAAGGCAAGCCATTGTCGGAATTCGATAATGAACTGCGACCCATTCTTCAGCGCAAAGGTTGGTGGGGCAAGAAAGCGCAGATCGATACCGAGTCGGGCGAAGTCTTCGGCAAGGGCTTAACGCCATATCGCATGAAGACGATATTCCAGACCAACATGCAAACCTCGTACATGGTGGGCCGGTATAAGTCCTTTATGGAAAACGTCGATGACCGCCCTAATTGGGAATATGTGGCTGTTCTTGATGGGCGCACCCGGCCATCGCACCGTGCATTGAATGGCCGTATTTTCCGATATGACGATCCGTTCTGGAATAGCTTCTATCCGCCCAACGGGTTCAATTGCCGCTGCAGGGTGCGCGCGCGATCAGAAGATGACATGACCAGCAAAGACCTGCAGCTGTCGAAGGGTGCTGGCCGTATGGAAACGGTAGAGCGCGAGGTGTCCAAAGGCAGTGACACGAAGGTCAAGGTCACCGGCTACCGCGACACGATCACTAACAAGCTTTACACACCGGACAATGGCTGGAGCTATAACCCGGGTAAAGCCAGCAAGCAGCATCTTCAATCCGTCCTGAAAGATAAACAGGGCCAGCTCGGCATCTAGCATGTACACCACTGAGCTGGACACATCGGAGCTAGATGAAACCTTCAAGGCCATCATCAATGGCGCACACGATGCCGCGCCATTGATGCGGGTGATCTCCGGCACCATGCAAGATGAGGTGGAAGAAAACTTCGCCCAGGAGGGACGGCCAAAGTGGCTTGGCCTGAAGCCTGAAACGGAAGCGGCTAGGAAGAAAACCGGTCACTGGCCAGGCAAGATCATGCAAGTTAGTGGCAGGCTGGCCGCTTCGTTTGAAGCATTCCATGATTCAAACTCGGCAGGTACCGGCACCAACGTAAAATATGCAGCTGCGCAGAACTATGGCGTCACTACAAAAGCACATATCATTCGCCCTCGGAACAAAAAAGCGTTAGCATTCGGGGGCCGCGTCGTAAAGCAAGTCAATCATCCAGGCTCAGTCATTCCCGCCCGACCGTTCGCCATGATCACCGATGCTGGCTCTGGAATCATCGAGCAGCATGCCAAAAATTACCTGGCTAAAATCATCAACTCCCACACCTAGCAATTCCCTAGTATTTTTTAATATGTATTAATGTAATCAAGGCCTGCGCATATCCAAAATAAGCGCATGTCTACTCCAACTGCAATTCACATTTTCAAGCCCGGCAAGCATACGTCTATGTCCGGGAAAGTCATCGAATTTACTGAGGCAATGCTGGAAGCATCAGCTAAAGCCTACAACCCATCTCTGCACGAAGCCCCATTGGTAGTAGGCCATCCGAAATTAGATGCCCCTGCCTATGGTTGGGCTGAGTCAGCTTCATATGCCGATGGCACGCTCATGATCGAGCCGCACCAGGTAGATGCTGATTTTGCCGAAATGGTCAACACAGGCAAGTTCAAAAAGAAATCAGCCTCGTTCTATCCACCGGAGCATCCAAGCAATCCGGTGCCAGGCGTTTACTACATTCGCCACATTGGTTTCCTCGGTGCACAAGCTCCATCAATCAAAGGCTTGAAAGATGCCGCCTTTGCTGAAGAGGAAGGCCTAGTCGAGTTTGCCGATTGGGATCAACTCACCATTGCCTCGATGTTCCGCAGGTTCCGTGAGTGGATCATCGCCAAAGACGGCGTAGAAGAAGCCGACAAAATATTCCCCAACTACGAAATCGAATCTCTGCAGATCAGTGCAGTGAGCGAGCCGAGTACGCCAGTTGGCGTTTTGTATTCAGAAAATAACCCATCAGGAGACGACATGTCTGTAGCAGATAAAGAATTGTTGGCTAGTACTTTGGCCGAGAACGTAACGCTGAAAGCTCAAGTCACCGCTTTTTCAGAGCGTGAAGCCGCAACTTCCAAGGCGCATGCACATGATGAAAACGTCAGCTTTGCTGAAGGCCTGATCAAGACCGGCAAGTTGCTGCCAGTTCACAAAGACACCACTGTGGCTTTGCTGGATTCCTTAGTGGATCAAACCACTCCTGTTGAATTCGGTGAAGGCGATGCGAAGGTCAGTAAGACCAGCCTTGAGATTTACCGCGAACAGCTTAGCGCAGCTCCTGTTGCTGTCAATTTTTCAGAGGTGGCGGTTGGCCAGGTAAATGATGTAGCCGCAGCAGGTTATGTCTCAGCTCCTGGCTACACAGTCAATGCTGATGCCTTAGCCATCCATAACGCCGCATTGGAGTACGCAGAAGAACATAACTGCGAATACCTGGTTGCAGTAAAAGCAGTAGAAAAAACCGTTTAATCAAACCGTATTTTAAGGCTTAGGAGGCCAACACAATGAGTCAACAAGCAATTTCTATCCTGGATTTATCCTGCCTTGCTTCGGCAGCAGTCGCTCAATATCGCGGCGTCGATTTCAATGACGTTCAGATCGCAGCTGCTGGTGCCAAGATCAAAGGCATCGCAAAACGCCCTGCAGCTATCGGCGAGCCGTTTGAAGCGGTGACTTATGGCACAGCAACTTGCGAAGCCGGTGCTGCGATCGCCAAAGGCGTGGCAGTGACGATGGATAACCAGGGTCGCGTTGTTGCAGCCACTGCGGTTGCCATTGCTGCTGGTGCAACCGCTGTGACATCCGCAGCTGCCAACGGTGCCAACGCCATCACTGGCGGTGATCTGCCGCAGTTCATTGTTGGCCACGCACTTGAAGCAGCGGCTGGAGCCGGTGCATTTATCGAAGTTCTGTTAAGCCGCTAATTGGCTGTTAGACCAAACCCACAGGCTTAGCCTGAACTTTTAAAACGGAGAAACACCATGTCGTTATCAGTATCACAAACCCGGGTAATCAATCCCATCCTAAGTAACGTGGCACAAGGCTACGGTAACCAGGACTTAGTGGGTATGTCGCTTTTCCCACGCGTTCCGGTCGCTGTTTCCGGTGGCCAGATCATCGAGTTTGACCGCGATGCTTTCCGCTTGGTAAATGCGCGTCGTGCACCAGGTGCAGGCACACGCCGTCTCCAGCTCGGCTACAGCGGCAAGCCTTTTGCCCTCCTGCAGGACAGTTTGGAAGTGCCTGTGCCACGCGAGTACTCACGCGATGCATTGGCTGTACCGGCAATCGATATGGCTGCCCGCAGTGTTCGTGTCACGATGCGTAATTTGACTCTGAACTTGGAGAATGACCAAGCAATTCTGGCCACTACTGCAGCTAATTATGGCGCAGGCAACAAAGTCACTCTGGCTGGTGCCACAAAGTGGAGCACTGCAACAGGTACGCCATTGACCGACATCGACACAGCCCGTGAAGCAATACGCCAGTCTTGCGGTGTATATCCAAACGTCCTGGTGTTGTCTGCGCTTGCATTCAACGCTTGTAAAAACAACCCTTCAGTGATTGCCCGTGTGCAGTACAACGCCAACGTGGCGGTAGATGCTACCTCGATCACACCAGCGATCCTGGCTGGACTGTTCAACGTGAAAAAGGTTGTGATTGGCGCTGCCGTGTCATGGACTGATGCCAACGTGGCCGCAGATATTTGGGGCAACAACGCTGTTCTGGCTTACGTTCCTGAAGAAGACCTGGCTATGGAAACACCTAGCTTTGGTTATACCTACACGATGGATGGCAACCCACTGGTAGAAGAGCCTTACTACGACAACAACGCAAAAAGCTGGATTTACGGTGTTACCTACGAACGTGTGCCAGTGCTGTCCGGCATCACTTCCGGGTACCTGATTCAAAATCCATCGTAAGAATTCTGCCCGGGGCCTGTCCGGCCCGGGCGAATGTAGGGCCTTAACCAACCGTTTTAATTGAAAGGAAAGTGCATGAAATCTACCCGACTAATGATCGGTATTGCCTCTGTAGCCCTGATGTTATCCCTCAGTGTGCGTGCAGATGTAGTGATCGTGGCAACTGGTGGTGGTTATGTCTCCGGGCATGACTTGGTTGTCAAGATGGATGTGCCTATGGTCGACATGCGTTTGATGGCTGCGCCACAAGCTGCTGATCAGAATGTACCTGGTGCAACCGCCAAGCTTGAAAAAGCTGCAGCTGCTGTTCCTACCACATGCGGTCTTTGTCCAGCTGCAAGTCCTTTGCAGCCGAGCGAAAACCATCTGGCTTATATGCGCATTGGCTGGCTAGATTCTCAAACTAGTTAATTAAGCATATCGGCAATCGATCTAAATGCCTCTCCAGGAGAGAGGCATTTTTACAGGAGCAATACCACATGAAATCCTTTTTAGTTAAAACCACGATCAAGCAACTGGATAAAGACGGCAACGCCTTTTTCCTGAAGGACGGAGAAACCATCGAGCTGAATGAGAAAGACGCTCTGGAGTTGAAAGCCTTATCAGCAGTAGAAGATTTCAACGGTAAGCCGGCTGAACCTGAAACGCCTGAAACTCCAGCTGCAGAAACACCTGCTGCTCCAGTAACGCCAGCTGCTGAAACACCGGCAGTAGAAGTTCCAGTCGCTCCAGAAGGCCCAGCAAAGCTGGAAGCAATCAAGGCCGCGATCGCAACGCTTGATCCCAAGGATTTGACTCTGTGGACTAAAGCTGGCCAGCCAACTACTGCAGCAATTGTTGCTATTACCAAGTGGGAAGTCAGTGCTGATGAGCGCAATACAGCATTCCCACTGCCAGAGAAGGCAGCTAGCTAGTTCATGACCTACGCTTCGCAGCAAAACATGATCGACCGTTTCGGTGAGCGAGAAGTGATCGCGCTCACCGATCGGAACAATGATGGCGCTATCGATGTGGCAGCACTCACGCGTGGCC
The DNA here is from genome assembly GCA_035459965.1 of Methylophilaceae bacterium. Lineage (GTDB taxonomy): Bacteria > Pseudomonadota > Gammaproteobacteria > Burkholderiales > Methylophilaceae > DATHXC01. The sequence continues at coordinate 132,110 of DATHXC010000002.1, read as the reverse complement.
TGGAAGCGGCTGACTCTGAAATCAATACTTATCTGCTGGATCGTTACAGCTTGCCGCTGGCCAGCACGCCTTTGGTTCTGGCAGATAAGGCCTGTGACATTACCAGGTACCTGCTTTGCGGTGCTGAGACTGTGGCAACGGAAGACATACGCGATCGCTATAAAGATGCGATCAAGTTTTTAGAAAAAGTACAGATGGGCAAGGCTTCTCTTGGGTTGAATGCAGCCCAGGCGATTACTCAGCCGAACGATCAGATTTTAACCAGCACCAGGCCACGCGTGTTTGATAGCTGCACGCTGAAGGATTACTAAGTGCTGGATGTAATTGAGCAGGCCATTATCGACAAGATAACGGCGGCTAAAACAAGTGGCGCTATGGCGTATTTGAAAACCGTGGACAGCTACGGTGGCCAGCTGGATGGTGACCTCGGTGAAGTGATCAGAAGTTACCCGGCCATATGGGTGGTTTTCGGAGGTTGTGGCAAGCCGCAAAAGCACGGTGCCAACCTCTGGAAAGTGCCTGCAACCTTCGTATTGATGTACGCAGCGCGCAATGTCAGAAACGAGAAGGCAGCGCGTAAAGGCGGGTTAGGCGAAGTTGGCACATACCAGATGATCGAGCACGGCAAAGTGTTGTTGCTCAATCAGGACTTGGGAATAGAGATAGAAGCTTTTCAGCCCGGCGCGGTTAGGCCGCTTTACAACACCAAGATTCGTAATGATGCCTTGAGTGTGATCTCCCAGGAGTGGACGACCGCATATGTGGCCAAGGCACCGACAGTAGAAGAAGGCGATTTGCTGTCGGTAGGCATGACTTATTTCCTGAAGCCTGGCGACAACGTCGCAGATGCTTCAGACCTCTTAACGCTAGAACCTTAAAGGGAGATTGATATGTACGTAGTAGCAGCCAAAGGCTTGAAGGTACCGAAAGAATTTAATCCACACGACTACATCGAGCAGGTGATCACCAAGGTACCGGACGACTCAGCCTATTACGCCAGGCGTATCACGGACACAGACCTGGAGGAAACCACTGAGGATGCTTACAAAGCGCAGCAGGCCGAAATAGCAGCTGCTGCAGCCGAAGCAGCTGCAGAGCTGGAAAAAGCCACCAAGAAACAAACCAAAAACAGCACCGCGTCTTAATCAACCAGCTGAATTTATAATTGAGGAACAAACATGGCCAGTCCCAATATTTCGTTTGACAGCATCCCATCATCGGTAAGGAAGCCCGGAAAGTATTTCGAGTTTAATACCAAACTTGCAGTACGCACGCTTCCAGGCAATCTGCAGAAGACTGTCATCCTGGGGCAACGTCTCGCAGCAGGTACAGTTTTAGCCGGTGTTTTGGTCGATGTGTTTTCGGACAATGAAGCTGCAACATTCTTCGGCCGCGGATCGATAGCGCATTTAATGGTGCGCGCTGCATTGCAAGCCAACCCATACCTGGCATTGTCTGTTATCGCCCTAGATGATGCCGGTGCCTCTGTTGCGGCAACCAGTACCGTCACCTTCACAGGTGTTGCCACTGCTCCGGGTGTGGAAACTGTTCAAATAGGTGATCAGTTGGTGCAAATCGCAGTAGCTACTGGTGACACGGCTGCACAAACAGCTACAGCCATGAATGCCCAAATCGCCAAACAGCCTGATCTTCCAGTCACTGCTGCAGTTGCAGCTGGCGTTGTTACTCTGACTGCAAAAAATAAAGGTTTAAACGGTAACGGCATCAAAGTTTCCGCGATCAGTACTGCAGCTGGATTGGCCGTAGCTGCTACAGCAATGGTCAATGGTGCTACTGAGCCGGTTGCTGCTACCGCGCTGGCTGTGATTTTCGCTAGCGGCCACAACATTGTGGTCTCTGCCTGGAATGATGCAACCAACCTGACAGCGCTGCGTACTCACCTGGATACTGTATCCGGCCCAATGGAGCAGCGTGGGGCAATTGGCGTTTATGCCCATGCAGGAACCCTTTCAGCATCTACCACTCTCGCGTCCGGCGTGAACAATGGGCGTATCACCAACTTCCTTTTGCCAAGCGCTTTTGACCTAGCTCCAGAAGTCGCTGCAGCATATGGTGCAGTTATCGCCAGCGAGGAAGACCCTGCAAGGCCCCTGAACACATTACCGCTAACCGGCATATCTCCTAATCCTCTGGCTAATCGTTTGAGCCGTACAGAGCAGGAAAACGCGCTTTACAACGGCGTAACACCTTCTGAGATCGGCCCAGGCGACAAAGTACAGATCGTGCGCGCTGTAACAACTTACACGCTCGATCCGCAAGGCATCCCGGATATCAGCCTGTTGGATTTAACTACGATCCGCACACTGGACTATGTACGAAAGGCCTGCCGCGAACGTATCAGCCTGCGTTTCCCGCGTGAAAAGCTTTCTGCCCGGACACCTGACAAAGTTCGTTCTGAACTAATCGATGTCCTGGTCAAGCTGGAAGAGCTGGAGATCGTTGAAAACGTCCAGGCCAATATTCCCGGGATCATCGTAGAGCGTGACTCGCAAGACCCTAATCGCTTGAATGCTCGCATTCCAGCCGACGTGGTCAATGGCTTGCACATCTTCGCTGGCCGCATCGACCTGCTGCTTTAAACCATTAACAAGCATTTCCAACTAGGAGCGATACATGGCACTTATTGAATATTTAGGCTCGATCATCTTGGAGGTCGACGGCGTAGAAGCCGAAGTCGAAAGCCTCGATGTTGAGACCAACACTGGCCGAAAGTTGGTGAAAACCATGAACAAGACAGGCCGCGCGAAAGGCTTCGCCAAGGGCATTGCTGAATACGCGCTGCGCCTAACCGTGGTGATCCCGTTGACTGGCGACATCGATTGGGCAGCGATCCAGGGCGCGAAGCTCACGCAATACCCACTTGCAACAGGTGGCAAACGCGTGAGTTACCTGGACTGCTTCACGCTGACTGTTGGTGAAAAGTACACAGTCGACAGCGAAGCCAAGCGTGATCTGACCATGCAGTCCCTGCGCCGGGTAGAAGAATGATTACGGTCGCAAGCAAGTTGGTTGAAGGCCACCTGGATGATCAAGGTGTTCTTCATCAAGACTTTGTAATGCAGGCCGCCACCATTGGTGATGCCCTGGCTGCAATTGAAAAAGCCGGGCCAGATTCTGAAAATCTCAGGCTCCGCATTTTCAAAGCAGCTGAACAATTGCAAAGCCTTGGCACCCTGGAAAAATCGTTGATCACTGGTGAGCTTCTATTGGCATTGCCGGAGGAAGACATCAGTCCATTGTTTGATGCCCAGGATGAAATCGAAAAAAAGCGGAAAAGCTCGAAGAAGCCGTTAGGCCAATCCTCGGGCAGCTAGTCGTTCTGTCTCAATACGGCTTCGGCGATGCCCGCACCATGACTGAAATTAGGGCGGCATCCATCATTAGTTTAATTGCCGGTGTGAAGAATCGCCCCGGCAAAATTTCGCCCGATAGTGGAAAAGAAGTACAGAGTTTTAAATCTAAAAGGTTGAAAAAACGTGTCTAAAATGGAATTGGAGCTACTGTTAAAGCTTAACGACCGTATGAGTCGTGGGCTTAAATCCGCTCTAACTTCCAGCGACCGTGAAACCAAAAGCCTGAGAGGCAATCTTGAGGGCGTAGCGCGTGCTGCCGATCGCATCCGACCCACTGGCATCCAGAGAATGACAACGGCCATCCTGCAGCTGCGCAAGGGCGCGCAGGGTGCATTGGATGTTCTTAATAAGACAGCGCAGGTCGGTGCGTCGATAGCAGCTGGTGGTTATGTGCTGAAAGCTGCAGCTCAGAAGCCGATGGACTTCGATCGTCAACTGGCGCTGACTGCCAACGTGGCCTATTCGGATCGTGATGCCACTGGCCGTACTGCAGGTAAGGCGCAACTTGAAGCCGCAGTACGTAAAGCACAGGCAGCTGGCTTGGGATCACAAGAGCAGCTGGCAGAAACCCTCAATCAATTAGTTGGATCTGGCGCAATGGGTAGCGTCAAGAATTCCATCGATATGCTACCCACTCTGGCCAAAGCTGGAACCGGTACCGGAACTGACACCACAGACTTGGCCAAGCTGGCGATCGCTGCTAAACAGAACATGGGCCTTAACGATGCAGAGACTAAACAGTTTCTGTCGAAGGCCATAACTGCAGGCAACTTAGGCGGCTTTGAGCTGAAGGACATGGCCAAGTACTTGCCACAGCAGATGGCGCTCTATTCAGCCAACGGCATGAAGGGCATGCGCGGATCGGAAGACCTGCTGGCTTACAACCAGGCTGCCCGGATTACCGCTGGCACATCGGATGAAGCAGGTAATAACTTGATCAACCTCTTGGCCAAGATCAATTCATCAGATACGCAAAAGGATTTCAAAAAACAGGGCATCGATCTAACGGGTTCTTTAGCCAATGCCCGTGGCAATGGCGTGAGCACTCTCGATGCTTTCCTCGCCCTGGTGGAACGTGTGGCCAGCAAAGACAAAAGCTATCAGTCCCTGAAAGAGCGTGCCAAAAACGAGAGCGGTGATCAGCAAAAAGAAACATTCCAGGCAATGGCCGCAATCATGGAACAGAAAGGCATTGGCCTGACCGTCCAGGATCGCCAGGCAATGTCGGCATTACTGGCAGCGCGCCAGCAAAGTGGCAAGATCAGGGAAGTGCGAGCAGGCATGGCTGCAGATAATGGTGGCCAGATCGATGCCAATTACTCTGTGGTCAATGCAACTGCTTCAGCCTCAGCTGAGCGTTTGGCCAATACCAAAGACAGAGCAGCTTCCGACTTGATGAGTGATTCTTCAGGGCCGTTAAAACGCTTGCTGGATGGCATGAACAACGTAGCTGCAGCGCATCCTGCTTTGGCCAAGGCCGCATATGCAGCTGCGACAGCGCTAGGTGTTATTGCTGCATTCTCCGGAGTTTCTGGAATATTCGGGAAACTTAAAGGCGCTGCAGGAGTTGCACCGGCTGCAGCAACAGTCGCTGCCAGAACAAGCTTAGGCGCTTCGCTCGGGATGGGTGCCACAGGCACTACGGCTGGCGCAGCTGGTGCTGTGCCATTGCTTGCCGTTACAGGTCTAGCTGCATATGGCATGAAGAAGGGTGCGGACTCTTTGCGCGATCGCTTCAAAAATATGCCGCAATACTCTGATGAGGCAAGTATGTCGGCCTTCAGTCTGATCGGGAAAAAGAATCCCTGGCGCGAAGTGAAGGTTGTCGTGGAAGTGAAAAACGGCAATGTTTTAGCTTCCGTCAATAAAGAAAACTCACGTCAGGCAGGTCGCCACTAATGGCCGATATCGACAATCTGCTCGATGCTTCATTCCGTGGAATGGCGTTCGATATCCTTTCCACCACTGACACCATGCCCAGGGCCACGTCCGAGCATAAGTATCCGTATGTGGACGGCGACGATATTGAAGACCTGGGCTTTGAATCAAAAGACATCAATATCGAGGCTATCTTTTTCGGTGATGACTATGAAACCCGCCTGAAGCAGTTCTTGAAGTTGCTGGCAGAGCCTGGTGCCGGTGATTTGATTCACCCAATATTCGGTTTGATCAAAGCCCAGGTCAGCGGCCAGGTATCCATAAGCAAAGCTGCTGACGATGTCGACCAGGTACACGTTACCGTTACTTTCAAGCCATCGATAGCCGGTGCGGTATTTTTCGATCGAGTACTGCCAATCCAAAAAGCTGCAGCTGTCAGCCAATCCATACAGAAAGTGCGCGAGAACGCGGGCGGTCTGATAGCCAAGGAAGTAGGAAAACTCACGGCTTTCAAGACAGCGTTTGTACGCCTGCAGCAGCTGCGTACCACCATGAATGACGCTATCTCTTCAGTGCGATCGCAAATTGCCGGTGTGACATTAGGAGGCCTCGATGTGTTGGGGTTTCCGCTCTCCTGGGCGAATGATGTTTCATCGCTGGTTTCAGGTATCGTGGATCTGCGCGGCTTCGATCCGAGCAATCTATCCAGCGACTGGAAGGCCGTATTCGGCAAGCTGTCATCACCAGTTAAATACACTGCGCAGCCGTCACAACCAAAGCGCGACCAGGCCATTATTGCCACGCACGTCAGCACCGACCTAGCTGTTGGCAAAGCGGATGCCGCTCAGCTGGTCCTATCTTCTGAAGCAGAAATCCCCACGCTATCAGCGCCTGAAATTGAAACGATGGTCAACGCTGCCCGCACTGATCTTGAAGCAGTCATCCTGCAGTATCGCGCGCTGTACACCATTGAAGACAGTCGCCCGGTCACCGAGGCGCTGAAGACTACCTCGCTAAACTTGCAGGAAGCCGCCAGGGCGATTATCCAGGCACGTCCACCGCTGATCACTCGGCGCATGGATGCCCCAGGTAATCTCAGGTTGATTGCTCACAAGCTGTATGCCGATCACACCCGGGCGACAGAGCTATGGCGCTTGAACAGCGAGCTGCGCATGCCTAACTATATCGATCGTGGAGACTTGCTCAATGTCTACGCTCGATAAAGTCTCGCTGCTCATTGATGGCCACGTCCACCAGGCTTGGGAAGATTACGATATCGAGTCTGATCTTCTGACACCATCCGATGCCTGGAGCGTGGAGCTGGCCGTTAATTCAAAGCCACTCCCGGCATTCGTTAAGCCCTGGTCTCAGGTCACCATCAAGATCGGCAACGATACAGTGCTTGTGGGGCGCGTCGATGAGATCAGCGAAAACGTGGATAAGAAATCCCACTCGCTCACCATGTGTGGCCGTGACAATGCTTCCATCCTGGTTGATTGCGCAGCGCCTATATTTACTGCCCGGCTCGTTAGCCTGCAGGACATCATGGCCAAGGTGGTAAAGCCGCTAGGCATTACCAAGTTCCGTGTCGATGCAGCTGCAACCCGCACCCGGGAAAAAGTGAACGTTGAGCCCGGTGATCGTGCTTGGGACGCATTGCAGAATGCAGCTGAAGCCAATGGCTTATGGCCGTGGTTTACACCTGACGGTGTGCTGGTGGTTGGCGGGCCTGACTATGACGCTGAGCCGGTTGCCACCATCGTCATGCGCAAAGACGGCAAGGGCAATAATGCGCAATCAATGACCAGGCGCGTCAACGTCAGCAATCAATTTTCAGAATACACCGTGCTTGGCCAGACCCACGGCACCGATACCGAGCTAGGCAAGAATTCTTTAAAAGCCACTGCCCGGGATGAGAGTGTCGGTTGGTACCGCCCTAATTTAACGGTCGACCATGAATCAGACAGCACAGCTGTATGCCGCGATCGCGCCCGCAAGCTGCTGTCTGATAGCAGGCTTTCTGCTTTCGACCTCGATGTCCTGGTGAAAGGTCACCGAATCAAAGATGGCGGCGCTCTATGGACTCCTGGCCAGCGCGTGCAGATCATCAACGAGACGTTGGAAATTGAGGGCATTTTCTTTTTGATGTCCAGGCGTTTCAAGGGTGGCCGTGAAGGCACCAGGACATATCTCAAGTTCAAAGAAGACGGCCTGTGGACGCTGGATGCGCACCCGCACAAACGTAAGCATCGGCGCGGCAAAAATAATGCGCCTGGTGCGATTGTCGACGTGAGTGCCGATCAATGAATTCAGTGATAAAGGACATCGATAACCGCATCAAACGCCACCTTGGCGGTATACGCCTGGCGTTTCGTGGAATTGTTACATTGGTAAAAGCAGCTGGCCAGATCCAATTGGTGCAATTGAATGGTGTAGCGGGAGAACAGCTGCAGGGAGCTGAACAATTCCAGGAATATGGCTTAACCACCAACATGCCACCAGGTGGCATGGCCATCGTTCTACCTATAGGTGGTAAGACTGCTCACGGCATCATCATAGCTACAGAGCACGGCTCATACCGCTTTAAAAACCTGAAGTCCGGCGAGGTTGCTTTATATACAGATGAAGGTGATCACATCTACCTGAAGCGTGGCCGCATCATGGATATTCTTACTCATACTTTGAATATCACCGCCACAACGGCAGTGAATATCGACACTCCAGTAGTCAACTGCAGTAATGACTTGGTTGCCGTCAACGACATTTACGATCACAACAATAAATCCATGCTGGGCATGCGCACTGTGTTCAACACCCACCGCCATCCAGAAACCGGTGGCACCACCAACATACCGAATACTGGAATGTAATGGACGCGTTCGTTAACCCACTCACCCGCGATTATGACTATTCAGCCGGTAGCTTTGCCCGCGATCCGGACGAAGGCCTGGCCAACTCGATCTACTTGCGCCTAATGACACCGCTCGGAAGCTACTGGCCAGACGCGACCTTTGGCAGCAACTTGCACCTGCTGCAACGTGAAAAGGACGTGAGCCGGGTAAGCACCCTGGCCAAGCAGTATTCGGAAGATGCTCTGCAGCCGATCCTCGTTGCTGAGCGTGCGACCAGCATAACGGTTACCACCTCGCAGCCACATAACAGCCGCCTGCTGCTGCTTATTGAAGTGGTCGACCAGACAGGCCGCAAGCTTTCATTTAACCACCCGGTAAAGGTTTACTAATGTTTCCAGTTAAATCCTATGAGGAAATCAAGAGCGACATATTGCGCGACGTGGTCAATCTTGCCCCGGATGCGTATGTTGGCCAAGACTCGGATTTCAATGTTCGCGCGTCGAGTACTGCTGCAGCAATTGAGGGTTTGTACGAGCACCAGGAGTGGATATCCAGGCAGATTTTCCCCGATACCTCTGACATCGATATCCTGGAACGCCATGCTGCACAAAAAGGACTGACACGCCTTGCTGCAGGGTTCGCAACAGGCACGATCAATTTCTCTGGAACAGTTGGCACACCCGTGCCGATTGCCACTGAAGTTAAGACAGATTCCGGGCTGAGCTATTTAACGACTGCACCTGGTGTAATAGGAGGGGCAGGAACAGCAGTTATTGCCGCTCAGGCGGTTGCTTCAGGGATTGCTGGCAATCAGGTAGCCGCCACACATTTAACGCTTACTGCAGCGCCTCCTGGTATTAATTCAGATGCTACGGTCGCTGCCATGACGGGCGGTACCGAGATTGAAACACCGGCTAGTTTGCTGGCCAGGCTGCTGGATATCCTGCAGCATCCTCCAGCTGGTGGCAATCAATACGACTATGTGCGTTGGGCCAAAGAAGTGCCTGGTGTATTGAATGCATATTTCTACTTTGCCCGGCGCAACTATAAGTCTATCGATGTGGTGATCACAGCAGTAGGTGGCGCGCCATCAGGTGCCTTGATTGCTCAAGTCCAGGCCTACATCGATAACATCCGGCCAGTTACTCACAATGACACGCTTGTTCTGGCCGCCACGCCTGTTGTGGTTGCAGTGACAGCAGTTCTTACTCGATCGGGCGTTACGCTGGTCGATGCCACTACCGCTATCAACTCTGCGCTTGCTATTTACTTTGCAACTCTGATACCGGGCGACAAAGTCTACAAGACTCGCATTACTCAAATCATCATGGACACAGTCGGCCTGGTCGACGTTGTGTTAACCGCACCCGCTGCTGATGTCGTTTGTCTGATTGATCAGACCCATCTTGAGCTTGCAACACTAGGTGCTGTGACCCTCACATGAGCCAACATTTAGACCTTCTGAAGCTGCTGCTGCCACCGGAAAGCTACGATCCGCAGGGCAAGAATCTAGGCATCGAGCTGAATGCTGAAGCTAATGCACTCGACCTGGCTGCAGGTAAAGCCGCCCAGCTGCTATTGGAAATGTTCGCTGCATCGACCAGCAGCATGCTTTCAGATTGGGAGCGTGTTTATGGCCTGCCTGAAAGTTGCCTGATTGGGATCGCGCAATCGTTCTCAGCCCGGCGTTTTGCCCTGGTCTCCAAGATCATGTCCGAGGGCGGCACGTCCCGGGCTTATTACATCAGGCTGGCTGCTGCCTTGGGCTTCACCATCACGATCACTGAATTCCGTGAACATACCGTGGAAGACAATGTGGAACACCCTGTATATGACCAGCCGTGGGAGTACGCCTGGCAGGTCAATTCTGCATTGAACACCATCTATGAAATGACCGTGGAAGACAGCGTAGAAGACCCGCTGCAATCATGGGGGAATGAACTGCTTGAGTGCTACCTATCGCGCCTCAAGCCAGCAAACACTGTAGTTATTTTCGCTTACAGCTAACCAGGAGACATTATGCAAAGAATGACAAGGGCCACCGCAGTAGCTGCCCGGCCAGCAGCACCAGCACCAGGAGCACCTGGCTATGCTACCGGAGGGAATCCGGGTGGCGTGCCTGCTACCGTACCAGGATATGAGTGGTACAACGGCATTCAGGAAACGCTCATGTACATCATCGAGCAGATGGGCCTGGCCGGAAACCATGCGGACGACACACTGCTTTATCAAGCAATCAAGCGCATGATCGATGGCGGTGATTACAAACCGTCATGCCGTGTCGCCTCGACTGCAACAGTCAATATCGCTGCACCTGGTGCAAATATCGATGGCATCGCAATGGTTGCTGGCGACCGTGCCCTTCTTAAAGATCAAGCAGCAGGCGCGCAGAATGGTTTTTATATCTGGAATGGTGCTGCCGTCCCTATGACCCGCTCAGCCGACGCTGACACAGCTGCAGAATTAAATAGTGGCGTGATTACCTCCATCGAACAAGGAACGGCCAACGCTGATACCGTCTGGCTAATGACTACCGATGGCGTGGTGATCATTGGCACCACTGCCCTGTCTTTTGCAAACATCACCGGATTGACCATTGCCACGGCTGATGCTCGCTACATGGGTATTGGTTACATGATGGTGCGCGATGAAAAAGCGCAAGGCACTACAGGAGGCGCTGCTTCAGCAGGTGTTAACACTAGAACCCTGAATACAGTTTCGAGCAATACCATTGTCGGTGCATCACTTGGTTCTAATCAAATCACATTGCCAGCAGGCACTTATAGAATTGACGCTGGCGCTCCAGGATATGCCGTCGATCGAGCAAAAGCCTACCTTTACAACGTGACAGATGCAGTCATTACCATTGTCGGGAACTCATCTGATAACACCACGGGCATTGTGTGCGACGCAATAATCAGAGGCAGATTCACCATTGCCGCTCCAAAGGTTTTTGAGATTAGGCATGTATTCGTCACATCGACCTCTGACAGTTTAGGCACTCCCTCAAATACAGCAGGCCTTGTTGAAGTCTACACACACGTTCAAATCACGAAGGAATCCTAAGATGCGTATCGCAATATTCAATGATCAAGGGCGGGTAGATACCGCCATTAACGATTCAACCCTGACAGCACTGCCTGAAGGTGCTGTAGAGCTGAGTGAAGAGCAATGGAATGATCGTTTTAATTTGCTCCTGGTTGATGGTGAATTAACGACCGTTCAATTTGTGCTGTCGGAGCCACTGGAGGATGTCATCGCCAGGCGGCTGTCAACGATCAATAGGGAATGCGAGAGAGCTGTCAGCCAGATCACCGCAACCTATCCTGCCAGTGAAGTCTTGAGCTGGCCGAAGCAAGAGACGGAAGCAAGACTTTATGCAAATAACATGGTGGCCGATACCCCATTACTTTCAGCATTGGCTACGGCACGTGGAATACCGCTCGCTGAGCTGGCCAGCCGTGTGATTCTAAAGGCAGACGCATTTGCCCAGGTCAGCGGCACGTTAATCGGTAAACGCCAGCAGCTGGAAGATATGCTCAATGCCTTGCCTATTGATGCAACCGCTGAAGACGTGCTGGATATTCAATGGGAATAATCGCTCGATGGTTTGGCCTGTTTTGCATGGTGGCTCGCTGGTTTTTCAGTGAGGTCATCATGTACTGCCTGGTGTTCTTCACCTGGATTTTTGCTTTTCTGATCGCTATACCTTACCGCGTCGACAAGAACGGTCGGGAGTGGTTGATCAAGCCGCTGATGTGGTTCCAGTCATTCGACAACCCGGTCGATGAATGGTGGGCAACCGATGACAATAAATATTTTGAGGATTGCTCTTGGTTTAAAGGCAAGACGGTCGATGATTTCAAAAACTCAGCCTGGCTGCGCTACGTGGCGCGCTTCTTTTGGGTATGCCGCAACCCGGCCTATGGCTTTGCACAATTCGGTTTCGGCTGGATGCCTGGGGCTGAGAATGTTGTTACTGAGCCTTTTAATAAGGGCCAATGGCAATCTGGATCAAACTATAAACGCCTGGTAATCATTGAGGCCCCGGAGTGTCATCTATTTTTCCGCTATGCCTTTCAATTAAAGCTGCAGTGGTTTTTTTACAAGAACCATTACCTGCATATTAATTGGGGATGGAAGTCGCACCGTGGCTTCACCAAGCTAATGATTTCAGGCTTGATCACACCATTTAGAACTTGGGATAAGTAGTAGTAGAGAGAGCGACCTCAGCCATGCGCTAACATGGCCAGGGTCACTTCAACACACAGACCGCGATCTGTGAATATCAGCCAAGGCTCCCTGCCATGTCGACACGGCAGACGAAGCCTAGCCTAATTTTCAACAGAGCGAAAGGTTTTGCAGCATGAGCAACGCGTCACCAGTAATTCCCTACATAGGCGGCAAGCGCAGGATGGTTAAACACTTGCTACCGCTATTCCCTGAACACACATGCTACGTTGAGCCATTCTGTGGCGCTGGAGCGCTTTACTTCCTGAAGCAACCTAGCCATAGCGAGGTGATCAACGACATCAATGGCGAGCTGGTTAACCTATATAAGGTGATACGCCACCACCCGGATGAATTCATCAAAGAATTCCGGTGGACGTTAAACAGCAGGCAGCAATTCAAGTGGCACCAGATCACACCGACAGAACCTTTAACCGATATCCAACGCGCTGCGCGCTTCTACTACCTGCAGAAGTCAGCGTTCGGTGGCAAGGTCGTTGGCCAGAACTTCGGCACCAGCACCACGGCCAAGCCGAATATCAATCTATTCAGGATCGAGGAAGACATGAGCCAGGCCCATATGCGGCTCCATAGCACTACGATTGAGAACCTTCCCTGGCAAACCTGTATAAGTAAATATGATAGGCCCCACACACTGTTCTATTGCGATCCGCCTTACTACGGCACAGAGGGTTATGGGGTGGACTTCGGACTGGAGCAATACGACACGATGGCAGGTATGGCCAGGAGCATGCAGGGCAAGATGATCATCAGCGTCAACGATATACCTGAAATGCGCAAGGCGTTTGATGGCCTATATATAAAGAGTGTACCCATCAAATACACACTGGCTGGTGGAGGTAAGGAAGCGGCTAGAAGGGAATTGATTATCACAAACTGGAATAACGAGGTAGCAGCAGAACCTCAAAGATAGTATTTTACGGTGTGCAATTATGTTGTGGCATGTGAAAATGTGAAGAATGTCATTTATCTCAAGATTACACCTTCACTTTTCGCGGCGCGCTTCAACATAACAAAGTGACATCTGTGTGAAATTACAAATTGCCTTCCCCTCATTCGACGTAACAAAAGCCCCGCAGTTCGACTCGCCTGCACTTGCACGCCTGCTAGCAATTAGCCAGCAAAGCCGGGTTGCCGGCACTGTCGAGGCCTTGCTGTGCGAGGCGATGCAGGTGCCAAAGCAGGCAGATTGGCCGCTGGCCGCCATTGCCAGTCTGGGTGAAGGCATGGCTCGGGAGGCGCATGGATATTGGCTGCTGGCACATCCTGTGCACTTTGTGTTGCAGCGGGATTATTTCAGCATGGGGCCGCGCTTGTCATTAAGTGAGGGAGAGTCACATACGCTGATGGATATCCTCAACCAGCATTTTGCCGATGATGGCCTTACATTTCTAGCGGCTTCAACGCCGGATTACTGGTATCTGCATGTAGAGGCAGACCCGGAAATTACCACCACCGAGCTCGGCCTGGTGATTGGGCGTGATACCACGTCTTATATGCCACAGGGCAAAGGCGCGGCAAAGTGGAACCGCCTGCTCAATGAGGCGCAGATGTTGTTGCATGAGCATGCCGTTAATGACGCGCGGGAGCAAAGAGGTGAGCTGCCGGTCAATAGTCTCTGGTTGTCGGGCGGCGGGGTATTGCCAACGATACTGCAGCCAGCAAATAAAACCATCTATGCAAATGATATTTTTTCAAAAGGCCTTGCCTTGCTTGCTGGCGAGCATGCGAAACCGTTACCAGTCAGTATGCAGGCAGTATTGGATGGGAGTCATGGTGATGTTGTACTGGTGCTTGATGAGTTTGAAATTACTGCTGCAGATGCGGTGCTTAAGGCCTCGAAGCAACGCAGGGTCAGTCACCTGAGTATAGATTTTGCCTTGCATGGCGAAGTGTTGCATCTGGAGGTCAAGCCCTCGGACCTGTGGAAATTCTGGAAGAAATCCCAATCCTTGTCCTCAACGCTGGGTTTTGCACATGGTGAATATGAATAGATGGCCAATCAATAATGACTAATATAGTACAACGCCCTTACGACCATGCAGCCCAGCTAGGGCTTGCTGCAAGCGGCTTATCGCCGACGCTGGCACGCGTACTGGCAGCGCGTGGCATTAGCCAGCTTGCGCAACTTGATACCGCATTAAGCGGCATGATCGCGCCGGAGTGGCTGACCAATGCCACAAAGATGGCGAGTCTGTTGGCTGATGCCATCATCCAGAATAAATCGCTGCTGGTGATTGGTGATTACGACGCTGATGGTGCCACTGCCACTGCAGTTGCCGTGCGCGGCCTGACGCAGATGGGCGCCCGTGTCGATTACTTGGTACCTAACCGCTTTGAATATGGCTATGGGCTCACCCCAGAAATTGTCGATCTCGCTGCTACCCTTAACCCGGATGTCATCATCACCGTCGATAACGGCATTGCCAGCGTGGACGGCGTTGCCAGGGCGAATGCCTTGGGCATGGCTGTGCTGGTAACGGACCATCACTTGCCGGGTGATGAAACCCCGCTGGCCGCATGCATCGTTAACCCTAACCAGCATGGGTGCGATTTCCCCAGCAAGAACCTGGCGGGCGTCGGTGTGATCTTTTACGTGATGCTGGCCTTGCGTGCCGAGTTACGCGCTCGCGATGTGTTTGCAAATAAAGCTGAGCCTAACCTGGCTGAGCTACTTGATCTGGTCGCGTTGGGCACGGTGGCCGACCTGGTAAAGCTGGATGACAACAACCGTATCTTGGTAGATCAAGGCTTGCGGCGCATCCGCGCAGGAAAAGGCTGCCCGGCGATACGTGCCTTAATGCGCCTTGCCGGACGCGATCCGACCAAGGCGACTGCGCAGGATATGGGCTTTAGTGTAGGCCCGCGCCTCAATGCAGCCGGACGACTGGAGGATATGTCGCTGGGTATTGCCTGCCTCATTAGCGATGATGAAGATGCGGTGCAACTGATGGCGCAACGCCTGCATGAACTCAACCTGGAGCGGCGCAGTATAGAAGCCGATATGCAGGATGCTGCGAATATCGCGCTCGATGAGGTGCAAGTGGAGGGCCGCTACAGCCTGAGTATGTACGATGCCAGTTGGCATCAGGGCGTGATTGGTATCCTCGCCTCACGTATCAAGGAGAAGTATCACCGTCCCGTCATCGCATTTGCGCATGCTGGCTTGACGAAAGATGGGCAGGGTATGCTGAAAGGCTCCGGTCGCTCCATCAGTGGCTTGCATTTAAGAGATGCGCTGGATTTACTATCCAAGCGAAAGCCGGATTTGATACTCAAGTTCGGCGGTCACGCCATGGCGGCTGGCCTGAGCATACTTGAGCAGGATTTTGAACGCTTCAACACTGAGTTTGAGGCTGTTGCCGCTAGCCTGTTGACACAAGCTGACCTTGAATCGGTCATCGAGGTCGATGGCGCGCTGGATACGCAGGATATGCACTGGGACATGGCCACCACCATTGAGCGCCATGTCTGGGGCCAGGGCTTTCCACAACCCACATTTTGCGATGAGTTTGTAGTGCGAGAGCAGCGCATTGTAGGCGAACGACACTTGAAACTGACATTGGAAAAAAGCGGTCGCCGTGTCGATGCTATTTTCTTCCAGCACCAGGAGTTGCTACCGAAAAATATCCGTGCGGTATATCAGCTACAAACCAATGAATACAACGGTGCCAGAAACATACAGCTTAATTTACGGCATTGGCAACCACAATAAGCTGGTGCTGCAATTACCCCACTTGCACGCTCAACATCGAAATAGCGCCGCCTTCAAAACCCTCGACAGGAAAACTGATCGGCTCATCCTTGTGTCGGGTGCCAAGAATATATAGCAGGGGCAGGTAATGTTCCGGGGTCGGCACTGACAGCATGGCGTCTGTGCCCAAGCTTTCGTAATTGATCAAGGCTTGAATATCCTGAGTTTCTAGCAGCGCTCGCAGCTCAGCTTCAAAATTTGCTGCCCAATCAAAAGCCGGGACATCGGCTTTGCCCCATGCATACCTGCGCAGATTGTGCACGATGTTGCCGCTGCCCATAATCATCACGCCTTCTGCACGCAGGCTGGCGAGGCGTTTGCCCATTTCGTAGTGGAATTGCAGTGGCTGGGTAATATCCATGCTGAGTTGTACGACGGGGATATCTGCTTTCGGGAAGATATGGCAAAGCACGGACCAGGTTCCGTGATCCAGGCCCCAGCTTTCGTCCAATTTTACCGCGGTGGGTGAGAGTGAGTCTTGCACGCGCTTTGCCAGCTCCAGACTGCCTGGGGCTGGGTAGTTGAACTGATGTAGCTCTTGCGGAAAACCGCCGAAGTCGTGGATAGTTGGTGGCATTAGGTTGCTGGTCACGGCCGTGCCCGGTATATACCAGTGTGCAGAGATGGCGAGTATGGCTTTTGGTTCTGGCATGTTGCGACCAATCGTCGCCCAGCCATCGGTGTAAGCATTTTGCATGAGCGCATTCATCGGGTTGCCGTGGCCGATGAAGATGGAAGGCATGAGGGTGGTCATTGAGTCGCTGCTAATATAATGGCTTCACAAAACGATAACACAAGCGCGGCACAATTTCTTGCAAGGCATTTCATTGACCGTGCATCCTGCAGCAGAGTAAAATTCGGCTAAATCATTCGGGTCAAAATATGCGTCGTAAGTTGGTAGTAGCAAATTGGAAGATGCATGGCACCCTTGCGCAGAATAAGGTCTTGTTCAGCGCTTTTAAAGAAAAGTTAGCGTCGTTTGATGGCATTGATATTGCCGTTTGCGTGCCTTATCCCTACCTGTTCCAGGCCCAGTCTGAATTGGCTGGAAGCCATATATCATGGGGTGCGCAGAACATCGCCAAGCATGAAAAAGGCCCTTATACCGGCGAAGTCAGCGCCACCATGCTCAAAGATTTTGGTGCGAGCTATGTGATTATCGGCCACTCCGAACGCAGTCTGGCTTATTGCGAAAGCGAAGCTAATGTCGCCAGCAAGTTTGTAGTAGCCAAGCATGCAGGTATCACCCCTATTTTATGTGTTGGTGAAACCTTACAGGAGCGCGAAGCCGGCATCATGGAGCGTGTGATTGCCTCGCAGATTGATGCGGTTCTGTCAGAAGCCGGTGCGGCAGTGTTTGCCAACACGATTGTTTCTTACGAGCCGATATGGGCCATTGGTACTGGCCTCAGTGCTACGCCAGAGCAGGCGCAGGCCATGCACGAGTTCATTCGTGGCAAAATTTCCAGGCTGGATAAAGATGCCGCGGAAAGCCTAAGAATCCTCTATGGGGGTAGCGTAAAACCCACAAATGCGGCACAATTGCTAGCTATGCAGGATATTGATGGCGGGTTGATTGGCAGATGTTCGTTGGATGCCAGTGATTTTGAAAAAATTTGTCGCGCTGCCAGTTCGCAGGCAGCGTGATCTCAAGGTTTAAAGCGGGAATATGGAAACTATAGTTACAGTAATTCATGTGTTGGCAGCAGCCGGTGTTATCGGCCTGGTGTTGTTGCAGCACGGTAAAGGCGCCGACATGGGCGCGGCATTTGGTAGTGGCGCATCCGGCAGTCTGTTTGGCGTTAGCGGATCATCCAACTTCATGAGCCGTGCTACCGCAGTTTTTGTCGCGATTTTCTTCACAACAAGCATGTCGCTGGCTTATTTGTCCAGCCACCGTGCTGATCACTCCAGTGTTATTAAGTCGGTAACGCAAACGAATAGTGCAAAAGATGCTGCGAAGCCAGTCGCACCTTCTACGGCTAAGGATGTGCCGCAATAAGTTAGAGTAAGGGAGTTAGCAGCTCCAAAATGAATGCCGTCGTGGTGGAATTGGTAGACACGCTATCTTGAGGGGGTAGTGGCGAAAGCCGTGAGAGTTCGAGTCTCTCCGTCGGCACCATAGTTTAAGTCTCGTGAAGTTTGAATTGTAATGAGCTAGCCAGTGTCTTGCTGGGTCAAAAAAATGCTAGATTGCTTTAAGTCTAGATAACTTGGGGTTTGAACTTGCTGGAAAATTACTTTCCTATCTTGCTGTTCATAATCGTCGGCCTCGCCGTCGGTGTTGCCCCTATTGTTCTTGGTAAGCTGGTTTCCCCTAACAGGCCTGATGCCGAAAAAAATTCCCCCTACGAATGCGGCTTCGAGGCTTTCGAAGATGCGCGCATGAAGTTCGATGTACGCTATTACCTTGTTGCTATCCTGTTTATTCTGTTCGATCTTGAAATTGCTTTCCTCTTCCCCTGGGCCGTTGTCCTTAAAGAAATCGGCTTGCCAGGCTTCCTGGCCATGTTGGTGTTTCTCGGTGTGTTGGTAGTTGGTTTCGCCTACGAGTGGATGAAGGGTGCGCTGGAGTGGGATTAAGCATAATGAGCAGTAAGCAGGTTTATGCACCGCGAGTTCAAGTCGCAAGGATAATGCTATGAGTATTGAAGGCGTACTGGAAAAAGGCTTTGTCACCACAACACTGGACACAGTCATCAACTACACACGTACCGGCTCGCTATGGCCGATGACGTTTGGCTTGGCCTGCTGTGCAGTTGAGATGATGCATGCGGGTGCTTCACGTTATGACTTGGATCGCTTTGGTATCGTGTTTCGCCCCAGTCCGCGTCAGTCTGATGTAATGATCGTGGCCGGTACGCTGGTGAATAAAATGGCGCCCGCATTGCGCAAGGTTTACGACCAGATGGCCGAGCCGCGCTGGGTGATCTCCATGGGGTCTTGTGCCAATGGCGGCGGTTATTACCACTATTCCTATGCTGTAGTACGCGGCTGTGACCGTATCGTGCCTGTGGATGTATATGTCCCGGGTTGTCCACCGACTGCAGAAGCGCTGCTTTATGGCATTATCCAGTTGCAGACCAAAATCAAACGTACCAATACCATAGCGCGCTAAACCCAATAATGACCACGCGATTAGAAAAACTTTCGGAAAGCCTGCAGTCTGTATTGGGCGAACAAATCACCAAATTTGTTACCAATGTGGGCGAGATCACAATTGAATGCAAGGCAGCGAACTTGCTGGCAGTCTGCGCCACGTTGAAAGATCATCCCGCGCTCAAGTTCGAGCAGTTGATTGATTTATGTGGTGTTGATTACACCCAGTATGCCATTGAAGAATTCGGCGAAGATTCCTGGGCCGGTTTGCGTTTTGCCACGGTTTATCATTTTCTCTCTATCAGTCTGAATCATCGCGTGCGTCTGCGTGTATTCTCCGATGACGATAGCTTCCCGGTAATGCCCACACTGGTGGATTTATGGTCAGTTGCCAACTGGTTCGAGCGTGAGTCATTCGACCTTTACGGCATTATGTATGAAGGTCACCCGGATTTACGTCGCTTGCTGACTGATTATGGTTTTGTCGGCCATCCGTTCCGCAAGGATTTCCCCATGATAGGTAACGTAGAAATGCGTTACGACCCGGAGCAGCAGCGAGTCATTTACCAACCGGTATCCATAGAGCAGCGAAACAACGTCCCTAGAGTCATTAGAGAAGAAGGTTTTCATAATGGCTGAGATAAGAAATTACACGATGAACTTCGGCCCGCAGCACCCAGCCGCGCACGGTGTGTTGCGCCTGGTGCTGGAGCTTGATGGTGAAGTGATTCAACGTGCCGACCCGCATATCGGGCTGTTGCACCGCGCCACGGAAAAACTGGCTGAGAATCGTACCTACCTGCAGTCCGTGCCTTACATGGACAGGCTCGATTATGTGTCGATGATGGCCAATGAGCATGCCTATGTCATGGCGATCGAAAAGCTCATGGGCATAGAGGTGCCGATTCGTGCGCAATATATCCGAGTGATGTTTGACGAGATTACCCGCGTGCTGAACCATTTGTTGTGGTTGGGTGCGCATGCGCTGGATGTGGGTGCGATGACGGTATTCCTTTATGCATTCCGCGAACGTGAAGATCTGTTCGATTGCTATGAAGCCGTTTCGGGTGCGCGTATGCACGCTGCTTACTATCGTCCCGGTGGTGTCTACCGCGATTTGCCCAACCGCATGCCGCAACACGAAACCACGACTTTCCGTAGCAAAGCCGAAATTAATAAGCTCAATGAAAATCGCCAGGGTTCATTGCTGGACTTCATCGAAGATTTCACCAATCGGTTCCCTGCCTACGTGGATGAGTACGAAACTCTGCTGACCGATAACCGGATCTGGAAACAGCGTACTGTCGGTGTCGGTGTGGTGACTCCAGAGCGCGCATTGTCCTTGGGCATGACTGGCCCAATGCTGCGTGGTTCAGGCTTTGCCTGGGATCTGCGCAAGAAGCAGCCATATGAAGTGTATGACAAGATGGATTTTGATATTCCTGTCGGCGTGAATGGCGATTGTTATGATCGCTACCTGGTGCGCATGGAGGAGTTCCGTCAATCCAACCATATCATCAAGCAGTGTGTGGACTGGTTACGCAAGAATCCGGGCCCAGTGATTACCGACAATAACAAGGTTGCGCCGCCATCACGTGAAGGCATGAAGCAGGATATGGAATCGCTGATTCATCACTTCAAGTTGTTTACAGAAGGCTTTCATGTGCCCGCTGGCGAGGCTTATGCAGCAGTGGAGCATCCTAAAGGCGAATTCGGTATTTACCTGATTTCGGATGGTGCCAACAAGCCTTACCGTCTCAAGATACGCGCACCCGGCTTTCCGCATCTGGCAGCCTTGGATGAAATGACACGTGGCCACATGATTGCTGACTTGGTCGCAATCATAGGTACACAGGATATTGTTTTTGGCGAAATTGATAGATAGAACACGGACGCGAAATGTTATCTCCAGAATCCATTGCCAAGATTGACTACGAGCTTACTAAATATCCTGCTGAACACCGGCAGGGTGCGGTGATGTCTGCGTTACGCATTGCGCAAACTGAAAAGGGCTGGCTCTCGAAAGAGACCATTGCTTTTGTCGCTGAGTATCTGGGTATTCCGGCAATCGCCGCGCTGGAGGTGGCAAGCTTCTACAATATGTATGAGCTTGAGCCTATGGGCAAATACAAGATCACCGTCTGCACCAATATTTCCTGCATGTTACGTGATTCAGATTCGATAGTGGAGCATCTCAACAAGCGTCTGGGCATAGGCTTTAACGAGACTTCGCCTGATGGAAAATTCACGCTGAAAGAAGGCGAGTGCATGGGCGCCTGCGCTGGTGCACCTTTGTTCCATATCAATAACAGCAAGATGTGCGAGTTCCTGACCCCTGAAAAAGTGGATGAGATTCTGGAGGAGCTGAAGTAATGGCTGCTGGCATCATCACTCCGCATCCTAAAGAAACGCTGGTATGCCTGCGTACGCTGGGACACGAAAATCCACATTCGCTGGAAACCTATACAAAATTGGGTGGATATGCCCAGTTGAAGCGTTTGGTGACCGAAAAAGTCAAAGCTACCGATATCATCAGCCAGGTCAAGCTGTCAGGCCTGCGTGGGCGTGGCGGTGCGGGCTTCCCGACAGGGCTTAAATGGAGCTTCATGCCGCGTTATTACGATGGCATCAAGTACTTGGTGTGTAATACCGATGAAGGCGAGCCCGGCACCTTTAAGGATCGCGACATCATTCGCTATAACCCGCATCAGGTGATTGAAGGCATGGCGATTGCCGCCTACACCATGGGTGCGCGCGTTGGGTACAACTATATCCACGGTGAAATCTGGGAAGATTACGAAACCTTCGAAGCTGCATTGCTAGAGGCGCGAGCTGCTGGCTATATCGGCGAGAACCTGTTCGGCACAGGCTTCAATTTTGATCTCTACGCTGTACATGGTTACGGCGCCTATATCTGTGGTGAAGAGACTGCATTGATCGAATCCATAGAGGGCAAGAAAGGCCAGCCGCGTTTTAAGCCGCCATTCCCTGCCAGTTATGGTGTATTTGGTAAGCCAACTACAATCAATAACACTGAGTCTTTTGCCTCAATTCCATGGATATTGCAGCATGGTGGCCAGGCCTTCCAGGATTTGGGTGTGCCTAACTCCGGTGGCACCAAGCTATTCTCGGTATCAGGTCACGTAGAGCGTCCCGGCAATTATGAAGTGAATATGGGCATGCCGTTTACAGAGCTGCTGGAAATGGCAGGCGGCGTCTGGAAAGGGCGTCAACTTAAAGCAGTTATTCCAGGCGGGCCTTCTACAGCCGTGATGCCAGCCTCGAGTATTATCGGCGCCACCATGGATTATGATGGCTTATCCAAGGCTGGCTCCAGCCTGGGTGCAGGTTCCATGATCGTGATGGATGAAACTACCTGCATGGTAAAAACCCTCAAGCGCTTATCCTATTTCTTCTTTGAAGAATCTTGCGGACAATGTACGCCATGCCGTGAAGGCACCGGCTGGTTGTATCGCGTGGTCAAGCGTATCGTGGATGGTAATGGCCGGATGGAAGATCTGGACTTATTAACTGATGTCAGCAGCAACATTTCGGGCCGTACCATCTGCGCGCTGGGTGATGCTGCGGCAACCCCGGTGTTGAGCTTTATCAAGCATTATCGCCCCGAGTTTGAGTATTACATCCAGCACGGCAAATCTATGGTTGAAGGTAAGTAAATGCTGAATATTGAGATTGATGGTACCCAGGTTGAGGTAGATCACGGCAGTACGATTATCGATGCTGCGGATAAGCTAGGCATTGCCATTCCGCGTTTCTGCTATCACAAGAAGTTGTCAGTCGCCGCCAATTGCCGCATGTGCCTGGTACAGGTGGAAAAATTCAATAAGCCTTTGCCTGCCTGCGCTACGCCGGTGGCCGATGGCATGAAGATATTTACGCGCTCCAAATCTGCGATTGAAGCGCAGAAGAGTGTGATGGAGTTCCTGCTGATCAACCACCCACTGGATTGCCCGATCTGTGACCAGGGTGGCGAGTGTGATCTGCAGGACATCGCCGTGGCTTATGGCGCTAGTGGCTCACGCTACACCGAAGAAAAGCGTGTAGTGCTGAATAAGAATATTGGCCCATTGGTATCCACCGATATGACGCGTTGTATTCAGTGCACACGCTGCGTACGCTTCCTCAAGGAAGTCGGCGGCATGATGGAGCTGGGCCTCATTAATCGTGGCGAGCATGCTGAAATTACCGCTTATGTCGACAAATCGGTGGATTCGGAGCTCTCTGGCAATATTATCGACTTATGCCCGGTTGGCGCATTGACCAGCAAGCCCTTCCGCTACTCTGCGCGTAGCTGGGAACTGACCCGCCGTCCTTCTATTGCGCCGCATGATGGCCTGGGCTCACATATAGAAGTGCAAGTTAAAGATAACAAGGTCATGCGCGTATTACCGCGCGAGAAGGAAAGCATCAATGAATGCTGGATTTCTGACCGTGACAGGTTCTCTTACGAAGGCTTGAATAGCACTGACCGTCTCACTGTTCCCATGATCAAGCATCATGGCGAGTGGCACGAAACCGACTGGAAAACCGCGCTGGAATTTGCTGCAGGACAACTCAAGGACATCACCAATGAGTACGGCGGTGAAGCCTTGGGCGTGCTGGTGTCTCCCAATAGCACCATGGAAGAAGGCTATCTGGCAAAGAAGATTGCCACTGGCCTCAATTCGCAGAACGTCGATTATCGGCTGCGTCAGACTGATTTCCGTCTCGATGGCAAGCGTCTCGGCACACCATGGATGGGCTGCAACATCCCCGATCTTGAAGAGATGGATCGTATCCTCATTATCGGCTCCAACCTGCGCAACGAGCACCCTCTACTGAGCCAGCGTCTACGTAAGGCTGTCGCCAACAATGGTGCGGAAATCAGCATTATCAGTCCGCTTAATAACGATCCCCTGATGTCGGTGAAGCACAAGGTGACTGTGCGGCCTAATGATATTGTGAATGTGCTGGCGCAGGTACTCAAGGCAATGTCCGGTCTGCAAAGACTTTCGCTGTGCCTGCCTCCCAAGTTGAGCCAGCTGCTGGAAGAGACAATAGTGCGTGACAATACTCAGGCTATTGCGGAAAGCTTGGCCGGTCATGGTGAAAGTTACGACCTGATTTCGCCGAAGACAGCGATCTTTGTGGGTAACCTCGCGCTCAACGATCCGCGCTTCACCGAGATGTTTAGTCTTGCCGAAGCGATTGCCGGTCTTTGCGGCGCAACGTTGGGTTTGATCCCCGCGGGTGCTAACAATACCGGCCAGCACCTGATTGGCGTCATGCCTGGCCCACAAGGTATGCATGCACGTGCCATGCTGGAAGTGCCACGCAAAGCCTATTTGCTGGTCAATGTCGAGCCTGAGCTGGATTGCCACAACGGCGTTGCGGCACGTAAGGCCATGCAACAGGCCGAGTGTGTAGTTGCGCTGACCATGTACAAGTCCGAGGCCCTGGAAGATGCCGATGTACTATTACCTATTGCTCCGTTCACAGAGACATCTGGCACATTGATGAGTATGGAAGGCCGCATCCAGAGCTTTAAGGCAGTTACCAAAGCGCTGGGCGAATGTCGTCCCGCATGGAAGGTGTTGCGCGTATTGGGCAACACGCTAGGTCTGGACGGTTTCGACTACAACAGCAGTGAAGAAGTCAAGGATGCCCTCTTCGGCGGAGAGAAGCCATCGACCGTTGCTTGGCGTTCTCTCAACAACAACCTCAAAGAGCTGGTCGAGATTGAAGTCTGGATCAAATCCGAGGGCATACAACGTATCGGCGAGGTTCCGCAGTACCAGTCTGACCCTATCGTGCGCCGTTCTCCATCGTTGCAAAAGACCAAGTACAACATTAAGCCCATGGCGCGCATGAATGAGCGGCTGATGGCCGAGCTTGGCCTGCAAGCGGGCGACACTGTACTGGTGAAACAGGGTGAGGGTAGCGCGGTGCTTCAAGTCAGGCTGGATAACCATGTAGCTAAGGGTTGCGTACGTATACAGGCGGCCAGCCCGATTACTGCCAGTCTGGGTGAGCTCATGGGGGAAATTACTATTGAGAAGGTTGGTGCCGAGCTTGTCAACGCAGGGGCGGTTGCATGATGGAATTCTTCACCAATCTGTTCGGTAGCTACTGGCCGGCCATCTCGGTGACGGTGTGGACACTACTTAAGATTGTGCTGATTGTGGCACCCTTGATGGGCGCTGTGGCTTATCTGACTTTGGCTGAACGTAAAGTCATTGGCTTCATGCAAGTGCGCATTGGGCCTAACCGCGTAGGTTATTTCGGGTTGCTGCAACCGATTGCCGATGGCCTCAAGTTGCTGTTCAAGGAAATCATCATTCCTAGCGCCTCTAGCAAGGCGCTGTTTCTCATAGGCCCGGTGCTGGCGATAGCTCCTGCATTTGCTGCATGGGCAGTCGTGCCGTTCAACCTTGAACTGGTGCTGGCTGATATTGATGCTGGTTTGCTTTATATCCTCGCCATGACATCGGTTGCGGTGTATGGCGTGATTATCGCGGGCTGGGCTTCCAATTCCAAATATGCCTTTCTTGGTGCATTGCGTTCTGCCGCGCAGATCGTTTCTTATGAAATCGCTATGGGTTTCGCGCTGGTCGGTGTGCTGATGTGTGCCAATAGCCTGAATCTTGGCAAGATCGTGCTGGCACAGGCTGGTGGCTTCTGGCAGTGGTACTGGTTACCCTTGTTCCCATTGTTTATCGTCTATTTCATCAGCGCCGTGGCTGAGACTAACCGTGCCCCTTTCGACGTGGCAGAAGGTGAATCAGAAATCGTCGCCGGTTTCCATGTGGAATATTCAGGCATGACCTTCGCTGTGTTCTTCCTAGCTGAGTATGCCAACATGATCCTGGTGAGCATGCTGGCAGCGCTTATGTTTCTGGGCGGCTGGCTGTCACCGTTCCCATTCCTGCCGGATAGCATTCTCTGGCTGTTAGCTAAAGTGGTGTTCCTGCTATTTTTCTTCTTGTGGTTCCGAGCTACTTTCCCGCGCTATCGCTATGACCAGATCATGCGCCTGGGCTGGAAAGTGTTTATCCCTATCACCTTGGTGTGGATACTGGTAGTTGGCGCCATGATGCAAACTCCTTGGGCTTACCTGTTCCATTAGGCGCAAAAATTATGATAAGCAAAATTAAAGAGATACTTTCAAGCTTGATGCTGGTAGAGCTGCTCAAGGGCATGGCGTTGACCGGGCGTTATTTCTTTGCGCGTAAGATTACCATTCAGTTCCCCGAAGAGCGTACCCCGATTTCTCCGCGTTTCCGTGGCCTGCATGCATTGCGCCGTTACCCGAACGGTGAAGAGCGCTGTATTGCTTGTAAGCTATGTGAGGCAGTATGCCCGGCGATGGCAATCACTATTGAATCTGAGCAACGTGAAGACAATACCCGTCGCACCACGCGCTACGATATCGACCTCACCAAATGCATATTCTGCGGCATGTGTGAAGAATCCTGCCCGGTAGACTCCATCGTGGAAACCAGAATTTTTGATTACCACGGTGAGAAGCGTGGTGATTTGCTCTATACCAAGCAGATGCTGCTGGCTGTCGGTGATAAATACGAAGCACAGATTGCGGCTGACCGCACTGAAGATGCGCAATTCAGATAAAAAAATAAAATGATATTTCAAGACTATATTTTCTATGTACTCGCAGCCATCCTGCTATTTGCAGGCCTGCGTGTGATCACTGCACGTAACCCCGTGCATGCTGCCTTATTCCTGGTGCTGGCCTTTTTTACCGCGGCAGGCATCTGGTTGTTGCTGGAAGCGGAGTTCCTGGCGATTGCGCTGGTGCTGGTCTATGTAGGCGCAGTGATGGTGCTGTTCCTGTTTGTCGTGATGATGCTGGACATCAACCTGGATAAGCTGCGTGAAGGCTTCTGGGAGGCGCTGCCGATAGCCTTGCCAGTAGGCGTGCTGATGGCGATTGAAATGGTCATGATATTGGGCAGCAAGCATTTTGGTGAAGGCCGCATAAGCGAGCCTATCAAGCACCTGCAGGGCTACAGCAATACCGCGGAATTGGGGCGCCAGATATATACCGATTATTTGTTACCGTTCGAATTGGCTTCGGTCATTTTGCTGGTGGCGATTGTGGCAGCCATTGCTTTAACCTTGCGTGACCGCAAGGATTCAAAATCAATGAATCCAGCCGACCAGGTCAAGGTTAAACGCGCTGACCGCATCCGTATGGTGAGTATGAGTGCCGAGGTCGAGTTGCCAGAGGCTGCTGATGGAAAGGAAAAGCCCTGATGGTCAGTTTGTCACATTACCTTATTCTGGGTTCGCTGCTATTTGCTATCAGCGTAGTAGGTATATTCCTCAACCGAAAGAACGTGATTGTATTGCTGATGGCCATTGAGTTGATGTTGTTGGCGGTGAATCTTAATTTCATCGCTTTCTCGCACTATCTTAATGACATTGCAGGGCAGATATTCGTGTTCTTTATCCTGACGGTAGCTGCGGCCGAGTCGGCTATTGGACTGGCGATATTGGTGGTCCTGTTCCGCAATCTCAAAACTATCAATGTAGATGATCTGAATAGCTTAAAAGGCTAGGTAAGAATAAAAATATGACCGAGATGCAAAAAATCTACCTGCTCATCCCACTGCTGCCATTATTTGCAGCGATCGTGGTCGGCCTGTTTGGCAGCTTACTGCCTCGATCGGCAGCTCATATACTGACGATTCTGGGCGTTGGCGGGGCTTTCGTACTCTCGGCCTATGTGTTCAACGATGCGCTGGCCGGGCATGTATTTAACGGTACGGTGTATACCTGGCTGGTGAGTGGCGGGGTCAGCTTTGAAGTAGGTTTTCTGGTTGATAGACTCACTGCGGTGATGATGGTGGTGGTGACTTTCGTCTCGCTGATGGTGCATATCTATACCATAGGCTATATGAAGGAAGATCCCGGCTACAGCCGTTTCTTCAGCTATATCTCATTGTTTACCTTTGCCATGCTGATGCTGGTGATGGCAAACAACTTCATGCAATTGTTCTTTGGCTGGGAGGCTGTGGGTTTGGTCTCTTACCTGCTGATCGGCTTCTGGTATACCCGCCCAACAGCGGTTTATGCCAACCTCAAGGCGTTTCTGGTCAATCGTGTCGGTGACTTTGGCTTTCTGCTAGGCATCGGCATGGTGCTGTTTTACCTTGGCAGCCTGGATTATGCGGCTGTGTTCTCAATTGCCCCCCAGTTTGCCGACAGCACGGTAAGTTTGATTCCGGGTACACACTGGTCGCTGATGACCGTCATCTGCATCTTGCTGTTCATTGGCGCTATGGGCAAATCTGCACAAGTACCATTACACGTCTGGCTGCCGGATTCGATGGAAGGCCCGACTCCAATCTCCGCCTTGATCCATGCTGCTACGATGGTGACGGCCGGTATCTTTATGGTGGCTCGTATGTCGCCCTTGTTTGAGCTTTCGACTACAGCTCTTTCTACCGTGATGGTCATAGGTGCAATCACCGCGCTGTTTATGGGCTTTCTCGGCATTATCCAGAACGACATCAAACGCGTGGTGGCTTACTCAACATTGTCACAGCTGGGTTATATGACGGTAGCGCTGGGAGCGTCAGCCTATTCAGTTGCTATTTTCCACCTGATGACCCACGCGTTCTTCAAGGCCTTGCTATTCCTGGGTGCCGGCTCGGTCATCATGGGCATGCATCACGATCAGGACATCCGCAATATGGGTGGCTTGCGCAAATATATGCCTATTACCTGGATTACATCGCTGGTTGGATCATTGGCGCTCATCGGTACGCCATTCCTCTCAGGTTTTTACTCCAAGGATTCGATTATCGAAGCTGCCGAGATGTCGCATATCCCGGGTAGCGGCTTTGCCTACTTTGCAGTGCTGGCAGGCGTATTTGTCACGGCGTTTTACTCTTTCCGCATGTATTTCCTGGTGTTCCATGGCAAAGAGCGCTGGATGGAGAAGCCTGACCATCATGATGACCACGCACACCATGACGACGACCATGGTCACCATCATGGCCTGGGCCCGCACGATAAGCCGCATGAGTCATCGTGGGTTGTCACACTGCCGTTGATTGCCCTGGCGATTCCATCCTTGCTCATTGGTTACTTCGCAATCGAGCCGATGCTATATGGAGATTATTTTGCTGGCGTGATTTACGTCAATCCAGAAGCGCACCCTGTCATGCATGAGCTTGCACATCACTTCCACGGCGCGTTTGCCATGGCGATACATGGCTTGACCACATTGCCTTTCCTGCTGGCAGCTTCAGGGGTGGCTTTGTCCTGGTTCTTCTATATGAAACGCCCCGATATTCCTGAGGCGATCAAACAAAAATTCAGCCTGATTTATACTATTCTCGAGAACAAATACGGCTTTGATGCTTTCAACGAAAAGGTGTTTGCCGGCGGCTCACGTTATATCGGTGACAAGTTGTGGCGAATTGGTGATATCAAAATCATTGATGGCACGCTGGTGAATGGCACGGCCAGGCTGATTGGCCGAATTGCCGGTGTAATACGCCATTTGCAATCCGGCCTTATTTACCACTATGCCTTTGCCATGATTATTGGCGTGTTCCTGCTACTAACGTTATTCATGAAAGTTTAATCGGTGGATATGCATATTTTAAGCCTTGCTATCTGGGTGCCGATTCTGGCGGGCATTATCGTACTCTGCACGGGCGATGACAAAAACGCCGGAATCGCACGCTGGCTGGCGCTGGCTGGCAGTCTGGTCGCTTTTGCCGTGACCATTCCGCTTTACACTGGTTTTGATTTTGCTGATGGCGGCTTCCAGTTCCAGGAAGGCTTCCGCTGGATCCCGGCATTTAATATTAACTATCACCTGGGAGTCGATGGCATTTCGGTGCCACTGATTCTGCTCACCAGCTTTACTACAGTGATTGTGGTCATCGCGGGCTGGGAGGTGATCGAGAAACGCGTCGCGCAATACATGGCTTCGTTCCTCATCATGTCTGGCCTGATGATAGGTGTATTCAGTGCACTGGACGCGATACTGTATTACGTATTCTGGGAAGCGATGCTCATCCCCATGTTCCTGGTAATTGGCATCTGGGGAGGCCCTAACCGGGTGTATGCCACCATCAAGTTTTTCCTGTACACCTTGCTGGGTTCATTATTGATGCTGGTAGCGTTTATCTACCTGTATCACCAGAGCAATAGCTTTGAACTGGTCGATTACTACACCATGCCATTGCCGATGAATGTGCAGATATTCCTGTTCATGGCATTTTTCATGGCCTTTGCCGTCAAGATCCCAATGTGGCCATTGCATACATGGTTGCCGGATGCCCACGTAGAAGCACCGACCGGCGGTTCTGTGGTGCTGGCTGCCGTGATGTTGAAACTGGGCGGTTATAGCTTCCTGCGTTTCGCCATGCCGATTGCGCCAGATGCAGCCAATTACCTGGCCGGTTTCATGATTACCCTGTCCCTGATTGCTGTGGTGTATATCGCTTTGGTGGCGCTGGTGCAACAGGATATGAAAAAGTTGATTGCCTACTCTTCCATCTCGCATATGGGTTTTGTTACCCTGGGCTTTTTTATCTTCAATCCGCTGGGTATGGATGGCGCTATCGTGCAGATGATTTCGCACGGTTTCATTTCTGGTGCCATGTTCCTCAGTGTAGGCGTACTGTATGACCGTATGCACTCACGTCAAATTGCCGATTACGGCGGGGTGGTGAACACCATGCCCAAGTTCGCTGCATTTGCTGTGTTATTTGCCATGGCCAACGCAGGCTTGCCCGGCACTTCAGGTTTCGTGGGGGAGTTCATGGTCATACTTGGCGCTCTGCAGGCTAACTTCTGGTATGCCTTCCTGGCATCTACCACACTGATTTTCGGTGCAGCTTATACCTTGTGGATGGTAAAGCGGGTTTTCTATGGGGATGTTGGTAACAAGCATGTAGCCGAACTCGTAGACATCAATAAGCGTGAGTTCCTGATACTCAGCATACTTGCCCTCATGGTGCTTGGCTTTGGTTTATATCCAGCCCCGATTACTGAAGTGACGCACGCGACAGTGGCTAACCTGCTCTCGCATATGGCGCAAAGCAAATTGCCGGCAGGGCTGTAAATATGAAATCCGGAATGTCATCCAAAGTTGCCAAGACATTAGCAGTCACCAGGACATTAGAAGCCTCGCTATTAAAAGCTGGTGCGTACAAGCAAGCGTACAAAATAAAACTGGAAAACTAGAAACATGAATGGTATCCAAACCGATTTGTTCAGTGCAATGCCCGAGATATTCGTGCTATGCATGGCCATGTTCATTCTGCTGCTGGATCTATTCCTCAAGCCTGGCAATCGCATCATCATTTACATCCTGGCCCAGCTTACGCTGGTTGGCGCACTATTCATTACCGCCTCTACGCACACGCCGAGTGTGGGTTATGCCTTCAGCAGCATGTTCGTGGATGATGCACTGGCTGATGTGCTGAAAATAATGATTTATATCAGCGCATTCATTATGCTGGTATATACACGCAGTTATATTACTTTGCGCGGCATGTTCCGTGGCGAGTTCTATGCACTGGTGCTGTTTGCCATTCTGGGCATGATGATCATGGTTTCAGGGCAGCACTTCCTTACGCTGTACATGGGCCTGGAGCTGTTGTCTTTGTGCCTGTATGCCCTCGTAGCGTTGGACCGGGATAATGCACGGGCCACAGAGGCCGCCATGAAGTACTTTGTGCTGGGTGCGCTGGCTTCCGGCATGTTGCTGTATGGCATGTCCATGCTGTATGGCGCAACAGGCAGCCTTAATATTTCTGAAGTATCTGCTGCGCTGTTGACAGGCGTACAGGATAAGCCGGTATTGGTACTTGGCCTGGTATTTATCGTGGCTGGCCTGGCATTTAAGCTTGGCGCAGTGCCTTTCCAGATGTGGGTGCCGGATGTATATGAAGGCTCACCTACCGCAGTGACCTTATTCATCGCCTCGGTCACCAAGCTGGCTGCCTTCGCCTTCATGATGCGCCTGTTGATACAAGGGCTGTATGTGTTGGCCATCGACTGGCAAGGCATGCTGATTATCATGGCGGTGCTCTCCATCACCATCGGTAATATCACGGCTATCGCCCAGGCCAACCTCAAGCGTATGCTGGCTTATTCCACCATCTCGCATGTGGGCTTCCTGCTTTTTGGTTTCCTGAGTGCCAGCCTTAATGGCTATGCATCTTCCATGTTCTACATCTCAGCCTATGTGATCATGACACTGGCTGGTTTCGGTATTATCTTGTTGTTGTCACGCAAGGGCTTCGAGGCGGAGAATCTGGATGACCTCAAAGGCCTCAACCAGCGCAGCCCGTGGTTTGCTTTTCTGATGATGATCACCATGTTCTCGATGGCAGGCGTGCCGCCGACATTGGGGTTTTATGCAAAATTCACCGTGTTGCAAGCTGCTTTGCAAGCCGGCTTTATCTGGCTGGTGGTGTTTGCAGTGTTAATGGCAGCAGTCGGCGCTTTCTACTATTTACGCATCGTCAAGCTGATGTATTTTGACGAACCACAAGACCACACGCCTATCGCCAACAATCTCGAAATGAACGTGATGCTCAGCCTGAATGCGCTAGCTTTGTTGGTCTTGGGCCTTATGCCACAGGGTTTGATGGAAATTTGCGCCTACGCAATTACCCGTAGCCTCCAGTAAACGCCAACCACTAAAACTACTTATGACCAACGTAATTCTGTTATTGCTGTTCCTGCTAGCTGCCAATTCACCATGGTTTTCTGAGCGCCTGTTTTTTGTCATCTCGGTTAAACAAAAACCAAAATCTGTAGCCTGGTGCCTGCTTGAGTTAGTCGTGCTTTATTTTGTGATTGGCGGCATTGCCTTCTATGCAGAAAATGCCACCATGGGACAGATCGCTCCGCAGAAGTGGGAGTTCTATGCAATTACTGCCTGCATGTTTTTGGTGTTTGCATTTCCTGGTTTTGTGTATCGATTCTTCTGGAAACAGGCATAAATCTTTTTTAGTCAAATGTGCAGGGTGGAATATTGAGCGATAACGACCTGATAGAAACCCGCATCTCTTCCGAAATCATTGCACAGGGCGGCATGCTCACTGCAAGGCGCGACCAGGTTAGATTGCCTAATGGCGGCACCAGCCAACGCGAATACGTCATCCACCCCGGCGCAGTCGTCATTGCTGCCTTGCTGGATAACGGCAACCTGGTACTGGAACGTCAGTTTCGTTACCCGCTAAACCGCGTATTCATCGAACTACCGGCTGGCAAGATCGACCAGGGCGAAGACCCGTTAATAACTGGGCAACGCGAGTTACTCGAAGAAACCGGCTATAGCGCCAACGAGTGGGTATATCTTGCTTTGCAGCACCCTTGCATCGGCTATTCCAACGAAGTTATTCATATTTATCTGGCACGTGGTTTGATTGCAGGCGAGCACAATCGCGATGAGGATGAAGCACTGCAGCTGTTTGAGGCAAGTCTTGATGAGTGCCTGGCCATGGTGCAACGTGGTGAAATCACCGATGGCAAGACCATTGTCGCCCTGATGTGGGCAGAGAAATTCCTGCAGGGTAGTTGGCGGCCGTTTGCTACGGAGCGGTAGTCAATAGTGATGAGGAGAAAATCATGAGGCTGGATAATGGGCGGGAAAGCAGCAATGTAGAGGACAGGCGGGGATTCGGCGCCGTAAGTGGAGGTGCCGGGAAAATCGGCATAGGCACTATTGTTATCGCCTTGGTGGCCATGTACTTCGGTGTCGATCCATCCGTCATCCTCAACGGTGCTGGAACCGTACCCACAGAACAATCCCAGCAGCAACAGCCGACGGATCCAGCAGAAGACAGTAAGGCCAAATTTGTCTCCATGATATTGGCTGACACTGAAGATACCTGGAAAACCTTGTTCCAGCAGATGGGCCAGCAGTATGAAGAGCCTAAGCTGGTCTTGTTCACCGGCGCTACGCCAACAGCGTGCGGTACTGGAGAGTCTGCAATGGGACCTTTTTACTGCCCACTTGACCACAAAGTCTATATCGACCTTGCCTTCTACCAGGATTTACAGGATAGGTTTCATGCGCCCGGTGAATTCGCTCAGGCTTACGTGATTGCGCATGAGGTCGGCCATCATGTGCAGAACCTGCTTGGCATTTCGGATAAGGTACAGCAGTTACGCCAATCCAGCCGGTCGGAAGCCAAATCCAATGCGCTTTCCGTAAAGCTGGAACTGCAGGCTGATTGCTTTGCCGGCGTGTGGGCGTTCCATGCTAACCAGGCGCGCTCCATACTGGAAGACGGCGATATCGAAGCAGGGCTTAATGCCGCCTCGGCCATCGGCGATGACAGGCTGCAGACACAGGCGCAAGGCTATGCCGTGCCAGAAAGTTTCACCCATGGCAGCTCTGCCCAGCGCGTGGAATGGTTCAAGCGCGGCCTGGGCAAGGGTGACATGCAGCAATGTGACACGTTTGCCTCGCGATGACGGCAACGGTGCTTCTTGCCGGATGCGGCGACCTCGGATGCGAAGTCGCCGGGCGACTTGTGAGTGCGGGACATCAGATCACCGGGTTGCGTCGCAGCGATTCTGTATTGCCACAAGGTGTCAT
This sequence comes from Methylophilaceae bacterium, assembly GCA_035459965.1. Classification (GTDB taxonomy): domain Bacteria; phylum Pseudomonadota; class Gammaproteobacteria; order Burkholderiales; family Methylophilaceae; genus DATHXC01. The sequence goes on along the minus strand of DATHXC010000002.1, from coordinate 97,301 downwards.
ACCTTTTAAGGCAGACGTAAGCAAGCCGGAAACACTACAAGCGCTTGACCATCTACAGCCTGATATCCTCATTTACTGCGTTGCCGCCGATGCGCATACCGATGAAAGCTATCGGGTGCATTACGTGGATGGCTTGCGCAATGTGCTGGCTGCTTTGGCTGACTCAGTTTCCCTGCTTCATGTGTTCTTCGTATCGAGTACCGGCATATACGGTCAACAAAGCGATGAACTACTGGATGAAACTGTAGAGCCGATTCCTGTCGATTTCAGCGGTATCCGCATGCTGGAGGCGGAAGCGCTACTTAAGAACCTGCCTTGCCCTGCAACCGCATTGAGGCTTTCTGGCATTTACGGGCCGGGTCGCAATCGCATGATTAATCTGGCCAAGGTTCCGCAACAATGGCCGCAGCATAACATTTGGACCAATCGCATCCACAGGGATGATGCGGCAAACGCAATTGCTTATATGATAGAACGCGTCAATAGCGGCAAACCTGTCGAGGATTGCTATATCGTGACCGATAGCACGCCGGTTTCACAGTACAAAGTATTGCAATGGATGGCGGCAAAGCTTGGTGTTGAGCCTGCCGGAAACGATATACCGCAAGTTAGCGGTGGTAAACGGCTGAGTAATCAGCGCTTGCTGGCTAGCGGTTTTAAGCTGGCATACCCGGACTATATAAGTGGTTACAGCAGCCTGTTATCTGCAAGTATCGAATAGCCTCAATTAAATAAAAGCTGTTTGCTAGCATGCCGGCGTTGCAAATGCTGGCTGTTTTTCATCGTTGTGTATAATCGAATGAAAACAAGGATATTTGATGGCAGCCGCCAGCTTCAATCTTTATCAGGACACCCAGAGCCGCAAGTTTGTTGCACTTAGCGGCCAGTGGTCATTGCGTGCCATCGAAAATGATTTCGCTGAACTCAAGAGCTCTTTAAGCCCTTTTTTTTCTGACCCTTTCGTGCACTGGGATTTGCAGCAAGTGGAACAGCTTGATGCCGCCGGTGCCACGGTTCTGCTGAATGGCTGGGGCAACAAGCTTAGCCAGAACGTCATACTCAAGCCGGAACAGACCGAGCTGTTCGATATGCTAATCGGCCTGGCTACCCCAGAATCGCGCAAACCAAAATTTGACTGGCTTTCACCCCTATCCGGCGTCGGTAACCGCGTGCTGGATTTTGTGCAGCATCTCAAGGAGTTCATTCAACTGCTGGGCTTGCTGCTACTGGAAATTGCTTACCTGTTGCGCCGCCCGCAGGATTTCCCCTGGCGTGAATTCAGTGCCAATGTCTATAAAAGCGGGGTGACCGCCTTGCCGGTCACTGCCTTGCTGGGCTTCATGATAGGCGTGGCCATGAGCTACTTGATGGCCCGCCAACTGCGTGCGTTTGGCGCAGACATTTTTATCGTGAATATCTTGGGCTTGGGTATTATTCGTGAACTGGGCCCCATCCTGATGGCGGTGCTGGTGGCAGGCCGTTCTGGCTCAGCGATGACTGCACAGATTGGCGTCATGCGCGTGACTGAAGAAATCGATGCTTTGACTACTATGGGTATTTCCCGCATTTTGCGGGTGATCCTGCCTAAAGTGCTGGGCCTTACCTTTATTGCGCCATTCCTGGTTTTATGGACTTCATTTTGGGCATTAGCGGGCGGGGCATTCTCTGCCAACCTGGAGCTGGGACTGAGTTTCCGTTTCTTCTTCGATTATTTGCCTCAGGTAGTTGAGCCGGTCAACCTGACGCTTAGCCTGGTTAAAGGCTTGCTATTCGGCTTTGTGGTCACGTTGGTTGCCTGCCATTTCGGTTTGCGCATCAAACCCAATACCGAGAGCCTGAGTAATAGCACCACCAGTTCTGTTGTCACGGCCATTGTCAGTGTGATTCTGGTGGATGCCTGGTTTGCCATTGCAGCGCGAGGGGTAGGGGTATGAACGACGCGGTCAATATAGAAAATATGACGAATCCGCCAGCAGCTTCAGAAAAACCACCAGCCTTACTGGCGCCAGATTCAAACGTTGTTTGCGAAGTGCGCAATGTGTGCACCGAATATAGCGATCTGGTAATCCACAAAAACCTTAACCTCAAAATCAACAGGGGTGAAGTGGTCGCCTTGGTAGGGGGCTCCGGTAGCGGGAAAACTACGCTATTGCGCCATATTGTAGGGCTTACAACCCCTACCAGCGGCTCCGTGCTGCTGTTTGGTAAAGACCTGCATAAGCTGGAGCGCCTGGAGCAACAGCGCCTTATGAATCGCTTTGGTATGTTGTTTCAGCAAGGTGCGCTATTCTCCGCATTGTCTGTGTTCGATAACATTGCATTTCTGCTGCGCGAATTAAAACAGTTTGATGAGCCTACCATCTACCAGCTGGTGATGCACAAGCTGGCACTGGTTGAGCTGGAACCGCATCATGGCGATCTGTTACCCGCGCAGCTTTCCGGCGGCATGATCAAGCGCGTTGGCTTGGCGCGTGCTTTGGCGCTAGAGCCGGAGCTGCTAATGCTTGATGAGCCCACAGCGGGACTTGATCCCGATCGCAGTAATAAATTCGTCGAGCTCATCAAGAAATTAAAACATTCGCTTGGCCTTACCGTGCTGTTTGTTACACATGATCTGGATACCCTGGTTTCGCTGGCAGATCGGGTTGCAGTGCTCGCAGATAAAAAGATTATCGCCGCTTGCGGGCTACATGAGCTGGCAGAAGTGCAACATCCATTCGTAGTCAATTTTTTTCACGGTGTGACTAGTCGACTAGAAAAACTAAAATAGCCAAAACTAAAATAGCCGAAACTAAAATAGAAAAGCTGAAATAAATTATGGAAAACCGTGCTCATGCCATCGCTGTAGGCCTCTTCACCATACTTCTGGGTCTGGCTTCAGTGTTCGCCTATTGGTGGCTGAGTGGATCACGCCAGGATTTATCTGAGTACACCGTGGTGTCGCCTTTGCCGGTGACTGGCTTAAGCCCTGAGTCAGGCGTGAAGTTTCGCGGCGTTGATGTGGGCAAGGTCACACAAATTGATTTTGATCCAAACTCCCAGACCAGCATCCTCATCAAGATCGTAGTGACATCGGATCTTCAGCTAAGCAAGCAGGCTTACGCGCAGTTACTGATGCAGGGGATTACCGGCTTGGCTTACATCGATCTCAATGACGAAAGCAATGGTGCTGATAAACTCGAATCAGGCGCCCAAATCCCCTTGAAGCCTTCTGTCATCGATCAGCTGATTGAAAAAGGCCCTAAGCTTATCTTGCAGATGGAAACGCTGATCGCCAATACCAGTAAGCTTTCCGAATCGGCCTATCAGTTGCTGAACAATGTCGATGCGCAGAAATTGAACCGCGTCATCGACAACCTGGAAAAAGCCTCAGCCAAGGTCGAGCCCACGCTTCAATCCGCTACGGTGATGTTTAATAATGTCAGCAAGCTGACCTCGGAGAAAAATCAACAGCAGTTGGCGAATACCTTACAAAGCCTGGAACAGGCTTCTGCTGCAACCGAACCGCTCATGGCGGAACTGAATACCACCGCAAAAGAGATCAGGCAGGTAGCCGGGCAGTTCCAGCTCAATACTACTGAGCTGATTACTACGCTGAACACAGAAACCTTGCCACAGATACATATGCTGACGCAGAACCTGAATCATGAGGCCAAGCATTTTGATAGTGTCATCGACCTGCTGGAAGAGCATCCGCAAAGCCTGATCTTTGGCAAACCAAGCCCGCAGCCCGGCCCGGGCGAAGCAGGGTTTAATGCCGGAAAACCATAAGCCTAAACCGTGAGTATGAGATAACTATGAAAAACTTGATGCTGATGTTGTTGGTAGCCAGTCTGCTAGCTTGTGCAGGCCCCGGCAAGACCAAACAGAATGCTGCGGTATACGATTTCGGATTACCAATTGCGATCGCAGCCAGTCAGCGAGTGATGGCGGAAACGGTCGTGGGGGAGATCCTCGCCGCTGACGAGATCAATCACCAGCAAATCCGTTATCGTTTAAATTATGAAAATCCATCCAGGGTATTTTCCTACACTGAGAGTCGCTGGGCTGCTACACCTGCAGAGTTGCTCACCAGTAAATTCGGCACGCTGATACAGCAAGGCTCCAAATCTACAGGTTGTGCCCTAAAGCTGAAAGTGCAGGTGTTTGATCATGTATTTAGCAGTCCGACTGCCAGTGAAGGGCTAGTACAGTTAAGCGCTGTTTTGCTGGACAGGAAAAGCAGGAAAATTATTGCTTACGAGCTGGTTGCCGAACAAGTAGCCGCCTTGTCAGCTAATGCCCAAGGCGGTGCCAAAGCGTTGGCACTGGCTGGCGAAAAGGCCTTGGTGAAAGCCGTGAACTGGGCAAATGTGGAAGCCGAAAAAACAGCCTCATGCCAGTAGGTAGAAACCTTGCCAGCTTAGGTCGTGCTGGCAATTTCCACTATCAGGCTAATTAGCGCATCCAAATCCTTTTCCTGAGTAAACGGGTTCATCAAGGTGGTGCGCAGCCATATTTCCCCATCCAGTGCCACTTGCGTCAGGTGAAAGGCGCCACTTTGTACGATCTTCTGGCGCAACGCTGCCTGATGTCGACTGAGGGATTCCATGCTTAAATCAGCCTGCAGGTGCCTGAAGCAAACGATATTGGTTTGTGGCTGCATCAACAATTCAAAATCGATATGCGCTTCAAGCTTGCTGGCAAACAGCCTGGCCTTGCTGAAAGCCTCATCCACCAAAGCGCCTAGCCCTTGCACGCCATACAGCGAGAATGCCGCCCATAACTTGAGGCCCATCATGCGTTTGGTACATTCCAGCGTGCGGTAACTCACATTAAAAGCTTCGGCCTGTTCAGTTTCACCCTGAAATAGATAGGATGCATCCTGCGCAAAAGCCGCATAGCTGTTCTTTGCTTCACGGAACAGCACAGCCGAGACTGTGGCTGGCATGTAAAGCAGCTTGTGGCCATCCCATACTACGGAATCTGCCAGTGCTATGCCCGCAAGCTGATGCCGATGCTTTTCTGAAAGCAGTGCCGAGGCACCATGCGCGCCATCCACATGCAGCCATAATTGTTGGGCATTACAGTAAGCACCGATATCGGCCAGTGGGTCTATGCTACCGGTTGGCGTGCAGCCAGCGGTAGCGACTACGGCAATCACAAGCTGATGTGTATTAATGCATTGCTGATGCGCTGCTACCAGTGCCTGCACATCCATGCCGCCCTGGCTGTCAGCACCAATTTTAATCACGGCATCTGTGCCCAGGCCCATGATGCCCGCAGCGCGTGATACTGAGTAATGCGTATGCTCAGAGGCCAGAATTACCAGTTTCTGTTCTGTTACGCCCTGCTTCCATACATTCCATGTGGCCGAGTGCTGACGCGCTGCAAGCAAGGCGGTGAGATTGGCCTGTGCCCCGCCTGAAGTAAGCACGCCATCTGCATGCTCCCAACCGATAAGATTGGTGAGCCAACGGATAACCTGCCGCTCTATCATCGTAGCGCTGGGCCCGGTTTCGTAGACGGCCATGGCTTGGTTGGTGAGTGCCGCAACCAGGTCGCATAAAGCCGCCATGGGCAGTGGCGTCGCTACCTGGTGACCCATGTTATGCGGATGATGAATGGCCAGGCTATCCGGCAAAATGTCGGACTTCAGTTTTTCTAACAGGCGGTTGCTGTCTAGCGTAGGTGTTTGCGGCAATGCGTGTTGCCAATGCTGGTCTTCAGTGGCAGGATCATGCCAGTTAAGCACTTGCCCCTGGCCCTGTAAATTGCGTTCCAACTGGTCGGCGAGCAGGTCGATGATGGCATGCCCGCTATGACGAAATTCCTCAGTGTCGAACATGGTCGCGATATGAGGCGGTGTGGACTTTATATTCATGCCGGACTCTCTGCCCGAGTGCGGAACCAGCCGGAGATGCTCATGCGCTTGCGTTGCGCCGGCATCACTTCATGCCAGAAGCGGCTGGATAGAAAGACTACCAGGGTGCCGCCTGTGGCCTCTATGTCGCGGTAAGGCACTTCAGCTATACCGTCCAGGTATAAGCGCAACTGCCCGCCATCTGTCGGTAGCCAGCTATCATTAAGGTAGAGGATGCAACTCACCTGGCGCTGCTGGTTTTGTTTTATGTGGTGTGTGCTCTCATGGAATTGATCCAGGTGCTTGCTATAGGCTGCGCCGGGCGGGTAGATTGCAAAATGGGTTTCCAGATCAAACAGCCCAAAAAAGAAATGCTGGTTCAATGCACTGCGTATGGTTTCCATGGCTTGCAGAAATTTCTGCTGGATAGGGCTCGTATTTCCTGAATTTTCCAGCCAGTGGGTGAAGTCCCCGCGTATGCTTTCTGCGGAATTATGCGCAATGATTGCGGCCTGGCCAGTGCCGGCCTGTCGCATAACCCCAAGCGCTTGAAGGCGTTTCGCCTCTTCTGCCAGGCTTGCTATTTCTGTCACGGGCAAGAACTCAGGTATGACAGCAAACCCGTCTTGTTCAAGGCTTTGCAGCAACAGCTCTAATTTTTTTGGATCCGGCTGGGTGGTCATCTGGCTTGTTTGTAGGATAGTGTTTGACCCATATTATACCTGTCATACCCTCTGCTAATCTCGGCTTAAAACTGGTTGTTTTCTTGGCTTTGCATTGCTTCATAACGCACTATGCGCTAAAATCTGCCGCCTTATAGAGGGATAGCTCAGTTGGTTAGAGCACTTGGTCGACATCCAAGGGGTCGCCAGTTCGAATCTGGCTCTCTCTACCAGTTTCATTGTACAAAAGCCGTTCTGCGGCTTTTGTCATTTTTCACTTTGACATTTTTGCTAGGAAATCATGCCAGTCATCCGCTTGCCAGATGGTTCAGAGCGCAGCTTTGATGCTCCAGTTACTGTTGCCGAAGTTGCTGCAAGCATAGGCGCGGGCCTGGCACGTGCTGCACTGGCAGGTAAAGTGAATGGCAATCTGGTCGATACTTCCTACCAAATCACTGAAAATGTTGATCTGGCTATCGTGACCGATCGCGATGCAGAAGGCCTGGATGTGATCCGTCACTCCACTGCGCATTTGCTGGCCTACGCCGTCAAGGCACTTTTCCCGGATGCCCAAGTCACCATCGGCCCGGTGATCGAAAATGGCTTTTACTACGATTTTTCCTACAAACGCCCCTTCACACCGGAAGACCTTGAAGCCATCGAAAAAAAGATGGCAGAGCTGGCTAAAAAGGATGAGCCTGTCACTCGCAAGGTGTTGCCTCGCGATGAAGCGGTGGCCTATTTCAAATCGTTAGGCGAGCATTACAAAGCCGAAATCATTAGTTCTATCCCGGCTGATCAGGAAGTCTCGCTCTACAGCGAAGGCGATTTCACTGACCTTTGCCGCGGCCCGCACGTGCCTTCAACCGGCAAGCTCAAGGCTTTCAAGCTGATGAAGCTGGCAGGTGCTTACTGGCGTGGTGATTCCAACAATGAAATGCTACAGCGTGTCTATGGCACTGCCTGGGCCAAGAAAGAAGATCTCGAAGCTTACCTGCACATGCTGGAAGAGGCTGAGAAGCGCGACCATCGCAAGCTCGGCAAGCAACTGGATTACTTCCATATGCAGGACGAAGCGCCGGGCATGGTGTTCTGGCATCCACGTGGCTGGAGCCTGTGGCAGGAAGTCGAGCAGTACATGCGCGCCAAGTTCGTTGAGCACGGCTATCAGGAAGTCCGCACTCCCACCATTATGGATCGCAGCCTGTGGGAAAAATCCGGACACTGGCAGAATTACCGGGAGAACATGTTTACTACCGCTTCAGAAAATCGTGATTATGCGGTGAAGCCGATGAATTGCCCTGGCCATGTACAGATTTTCAATAACAGCTTGCATAGTTACCGTGACCTTCCCTTGCGTCTGGCCGAATTTGGCTCATGTCATCGTAACGAACCGTCCGGCGCATTGCATGGCCTGATGCGTGTTCGTGGCTTTACCCAGGATGATGCGCATATCTTTTGTACTGAGGGGCAGATCAAGGCCGAAGTGGCGGCATTTATCGTCATGCTTTACGAGGCTTATGGCGATTTCGGCTTTAAAGACGTCCTAGTCAAACTATCTACCCGCCCTGAAAAGCGTGTAGGTTCAGATGAAACCTGGGATAAGGCAGAAGAATCCCTTGCCGCTGCCCTGCGCGAAAACGATCTGGCATTTGATCTGCAGCCGGGCGAGGGTGCATTCTACGGCCCTAAGATTGAATTTACGCTGAAAGATAGTCTTGGTCGCCTATGGCAATGTGGCACTATCCAGCTGGATTTCAACCTGCCGGAGCGCTTGGGTGCTGAATATGTAGATGAGGACAATACCCGCAAGCACCCTGTGATGCTGCACCGCGCGATTGTGGGCTCCATGGAGCGCTTCATCGGCATCCTCATTGAAAACTACGCTGGGGCCATGCCAGTATGGCTGGCACCTGTGCAGGCAATGGTGCTGAACATCTCCGATAGTCAGGCTGAATATGTGACACAAGTGGTCAACGAACTCAAGAAAAATGGCATTAGAGTGTCATCGGACTTGAGGAATGAGAAAATAACCTATAAAATACGCGAACATAGCTTGCAGAAACTACCTTACTTGCTAGTAGCAGGTGAGCGGGAAATGCAAAGCGGACAAGTGGCCGTGCGTACCAGAAAAGGTGAAGACCTGGGTTCTATGCCGTTGCAAGAGTTTATAAAACGCTTGCAAGGCGAGGTTGAAGCTAAAGGTAGCGCGGCTTAGTTATTTAATTATTTGGAGAATTTGCGATAGCTCAAGACAAAGAAGTAAGAATCAACGGTGACATAACAGCACCTCAGATTCGTTTGGTAGGCGTGGAAGGGGAGCCACTCGGCATTGTTAGTTTGAGTGAGGCGTTAGCTAAAGCTGAAGAGATTGATATCGATCTGGTCGAAATCGCGCCACAAGCCGCACCCCCAGTATGTCGTTTGATGGATTATGGCAAGTTTAAATACGCCGAAAGCAAACGTCAGCACGAAGCCCGTCTTAAGCAAAAGCAGGTTCAGGTAAAAGAAGTCAAGTTCCGCCCGGGTACGGATGACGCGGATTACAACATGAAAGTGCGTAATCTGATCCGTTTCCTGCAAGAGGGGGACAAGGCCAAAGTTACTTTACGTTTCCGTGGTCGTGAAATTACCCATCAGGAATTCGGTTTGGCCTTATTGAGGCGTGTAGAAGCTGATTTGCAGGAATATGCAGTGGTCGAGCAGTTTCCAAAAATGGAAGGCCGCCAGATGGTGATGGTTCTAGGACCGCATAAAAAAGCAAAGTAACAGCAAATTTAGTTTAAGCAGTAAGTTGTTCGGTAGTAGCAGTAAAGGTAGTCCCCAGTTGTAGTGACGTGGCCTAAAGGCATGCCCGATCGCTCATTTCAATATTCCATTAGGAGAACAAAATGCCAAAGATGAAGACTAAGAGCGGCGCTAAAAAGCGCTTCAAGTTCTTGGGAAACGGCAAAGTTAAGCGTACCCATTCGCACCTGCGCCATATCCTGACCAAGAAGACCACCAAGCAAAAGCGCAAACTGCGCGGCACGGCGATCGTTTCCCCAACTGATGTCAAGCGCGTCCGCGCTATGATGCCTACGCAATAAGGAGATAGATCATGCCTAGAGTCAAACGTGGTGTCATAGCTCGTGCACGTCATAAAAAGGTTTTAAACGCCGCCAAGGGTTACCGTGGTCGTCGTAAGAACGTATACCGTGTTGCCAAGCAGGCGGTAATGAAAGCGGGGCAATATGCTTACCGCGATCGTCGTCAAAAGAAACGTCAATTCCGTGCATTGTGGATCGCTCGTATTAACGCGGGTGCTCGTGAATGTGGCCTGACTTACAGCCGTTTCATTAACGGCCTGAAGAAAGCCGCAATTGAAGTGGATCGTAAAGTGTTGGCCGATCTGGCTGTATTCGACAAACCAGCTTTTGCTAAGTTTGCTGAAATGGCTAAGTCCGGTCTCGCTGCTGCTTAATTAACGGCAATTTAAAAAGGAGGCTTCTGGCCTCCTTTTTTTACGGCATTACTTACGTACAAAATCACTGGCGCCTATAATCACGAGCAGTTTGACAATCAAAAGCTATGCAAAATACTGAAAACTCATTAGAAAAACTCATTCCAGAAGCTGAAGCAGCGTTCTCAGCCTGTGCTACGGTCAATGACCTGGAGCTGGCAAAGTCACGCTTCCTGGGCAAGAGTGGGGTGCTTACTGATGCGCTGAAAGGCCTGGGTAAGCTCAGCGCCGAAGAGCGTCCGGCTGCAGGTGCTGCTATCAATGTAGTGAAGCAGGGCGTTGAAGCCGCATTAAAAGCGCGGCGCGATGCTATCCTGCTTGCCGAGCAGGAGTTGCAACTAGCCAGCGAATCGCTGGATGTCACCTTGCCAGCGCGTAGTCATGGCAAAGGTGGTCTCCATCCTGTTTCGATGACACTGGCACGCATAGAAGAGTTATTTCATTCCATCGGTTTTGCCGTAGCTGAAGGCCCTGAAATCGAAAGCGATTTCTATAATTTTACTGCCCTCAATATCCCCGAAAATCATCCAGCACGTGCCATGCACGATACTTTCTATGTGGATGATAACAACGTATTGCGTACCCATACTTCGCCGGTACAGGTGCATTACATGCAGGAAGCCATGAAGAATGGTGGACCGCCGCTCAAGATTATTGCGCCTGGCCGTGTCTATCGCGTGGATTCAGATGCCACGCATTCCCCCATGTTTCACCAGGTTGAAGGTTTGTGGGTAGATGAAAACATCAGTTTTGCCAACCTCAAGGGCGTGGTGCAGGATTTCCTGCAACGATTCTTTGAGCGGGATGACCTGCAAGTCCGTTTCCGTCCATCCTTCTTCCCGTTCACTGAACCATCAGCTGAAATGGATATGAGCTGGAATGGCGGCTGGCTGGAGATAGGTGGTTGTGGCATGGTGCATCCGGAAGTATTCAAGCATGTAGGTATCGACAGCGAGAAATATCGTGGTTTCGCCTTTGGTTTAGGTGTAGAGCGCCTGACTATGCTGCGTTACGGCGTAAACGATTTGCGCCTGTTCTTCGAGAATGATTTACGCTTTTTAAAGCAGTTTGGTCAATAAGTATGCAGTTTTCAGAACAATGGTTACGCCAATATGTAAACCCATCGCTGGATAGCGATGCCCTAGGTCATGCCTTGACCATGTCCGGCCTCGAAGTTGAAGGGCTGGATTCGGTTGGCGCAACTTTTACCAAAGTTGTGATTGCAGAAATCATCAGCACAGAAAAGCACCCGGATGCTGACCGCCTGCAAGTGTGCAAGGTCGACATAGGTGCAGCTGAGCCTTTACAGATTGTGTGCGGTGCCAGCAATGCGCGTGCAGGCCTGAAAGCGCCATGCGCGCTCGTTGGCGCTGAGTTGCCCGGTTTCAGTATCAAGCAGGCAAAAGTGCGCGGTGTGGAATCTTTCGGCATGATGTGTTCGTCCAAAGAGCTCGGCCTGGCTGAAGAAAGCACCGGCCTGCTGGAGCTGCCAGCTGATGCCGTGGTTGGTCAGGATATCCGTGAATACCTTGGGCTCAACGACAAGCTGTTTACACTCAAACTCACCCCTAACCGTAGTGATTGTTTAAGCCTAGTCGGTATTGCGCGTGAAGTGGCAGCGCTTACTGGCGCAGCGCTTAGCTTGCCGACTATTGCTGCTGTAACTCCACAAATTGAAACCACGAAAAATGTGCTGGTGGATTCACCTGCTGAATGTCCCCGCTATTGCGGCCGCCTAGTTGCTGGAGTCAACGCGCAGGCGAAGACGCCAGAGTGGATGGTACGCAGCCTGGAACGCAGTGGCCTGCGTAGCATCAGTGCCATCGTAGACATTACCAATTACGTTTTGCTGGAGCTTGGCCAGCCATTACATGCGTTTGATGCCAATAAACTGCAGGGCGATATCCAGGTGCGCCTGGCAACAGCCAATGAGCCCTTAACGTTGCTGAACCAGCAAGAAGTCAAGCTGGCTGGTGATATGTTAGTTATTGCCGATAATAGTGGCGCAGTGGCGCTGGCAGGCATTATGGGCGGCGCTTCAACTGCGGTTTCGGACGATACAACCGATATCTTCCTGGAAAGTGCTTTTTTCACCCCCGATGCGATTGCAGGTAAGGCAAGAAGACTGGGCCTGAGCACAGACTCATCCTACCGTTTCGAGCGTGGCGTGGATTACGGTAATACCCGTAACGCCTTGGAGCGCGCGACAGCCTTGGTGCAACAAATATGTGGTGGTCAAGCTGGTGCTATCACTGAAGTCACAGGCAGCTTACCTGTACGTAAGCCTACAGTGCTGCGTATGGAGCGGCTGGTATCTGTGCTGGGTATCGCGCTGGATCAGGCGCAGGTCAGCAAATTATTCGACCAGCTTGGTTTCAGTTATGAGATCAAGGCTGGTGTGTTCGAGGTGATTCCACCCAGCTACCGTTTTGATATCAGCATAGAAGAAGACTTGATCGAAGAAATCGCCAGGCTGCACGGCTATGATAATATCCCTGCCATTGCACCACATGCCGATTTGCAGATGCTACCTAGCTCGGAAAGCAGTTTGAATCGTGCGGTATTACGGGATGCGCTTGCGGCAAACGGTTACCAGGAAATTGTCAGCTACAGTTTCGTCGATGAAAGCTGGGAACGTGATCTACTAGGTAACGCTGACCCTATCGCGCTGAAAAACCCGATTGCCAGCAATATGAGCGTGATGCGCTCAGGCTTATGGGGCGGGCTGCTGGATACACTGGTATACAACCTGAACCGTAAGCAAGAACGTGTGCGCCTGTTCGAGACAGGTGCTGCTTACGCCAGATCAGGCGCTAACTTTACTGAAACCACGCATATCTCCGGCCTGGCTTATGGCGATGCAACGCCTGAGCAATGGGCAGATGCAGCACGCAGCATTGATTTCTTCGATGTAAAAGCTGATGTTGACGCGCTTACCAACGGCCGTGCGGAGTATGTCGCAGAGGCGCATCCTGCCTTGCACCCAGGCCAGTCTGCCCGCATCTTCCTGGATGGCAAGCCAATAGGCTGGCTGGGTAAGTTGCACCCGAAATGGCAGCAGCATTACCAGCTGCCACGCAGTACGGTGCTTTTTGAGCTCGATGTAGAACCCTTATTGCAGCGCGCTTTGCCGCAATATGTCGAAGTGCCAAAATTCCCGCCGGTACGTCGCGATATGGCGGTGCTGGTGGATGAAAAAGTCACTGTTCAGGCTATCCTGAATACCATGACAGATGCGAAAATACAGTACGTGAGTGACATTGCTTTATTTGATGTTTATCGCGGAAAAGGTATCGCCGAAAACAAAAAAAGCCTTGCATTTCTTGTGCTTATGCAAGATACTCAAAAAACTTTGATGGATGCGGAAGCCGATGCTGTGATGGCAAACTTGCTGGATTTATTAAAACGTGAGCATGGCGCAGAGTTGAGATAAGTGTTCGTAAAGACACTGATTTGAGAATTTAAAGCCCTTGCATTAAGCGTTCAAGGTTGAGTTTAAAAATCCGTTTTAAAATTTTAAGATAAAATTTAAAGATCAGAATTTAAGTACGTAGTTGAGAGGTTGGGCATGACACTAACAAAAGCAGATTTGGCCGAATTGTTATTCGACCAGGTAGGGTTAAACAAACGCGAAGCCAAGGATATGGTTGAAGCGTTCTTTGAAGAAATCCGCACAGCGCTGGAAGCAGGCGACACGGTCAAGCTGTCAGGTTTTGGCAATTTTGAATTGCGCAAGAAATCTGAGCGTCCAGGCCGTAATCCTAAAACAGGCGAAGAAATCCCGATCACTGCACGTCGTGTAGTGACATTCCATGCAAGTCAGAAACTCAAAAGCAAGGTAGAGGAAGCGTATGGTGGAGCAAGCGCTTAAAGCACAGCTTCCTCCTATCCCCGCCAAACGCTACTTCACAATCGGTGAAGTAAGCGAGTTGTGCGGGGTAAAACCGCATGTCCTGCGCTACTGGGAGCAAGAGTTTACCCAGCTCAAGCCAGTTAAGCGTCGCGGCAACCGTCGTTACTATCAACATCATGAAGTATTGTTGATTCGCCGTATCCGCGAACTGCTTTACGAACAGGGCTTCACCATCAGTGGCGCGCGCAATCGGCTCGATGACCATGCAATAAACGCCAGCAGTGCTAATGATGGTGCTGATGTTGTTAGCCAGTCAGCCATTAATTCCCAAGCTGTTGCCGCAGCAGGCTACGATGTAAGCGGTTTGCGCCAGGAGCTTGGTGAAGTCCTCGAGATGTTGCGCTTCAATTAGTCTTCCAAGGTATCGCTTCAAACTAGCCACCGAGTTGTTTTAGCCTGTCTCCGGGCACTCTTTTCCGTTATAATGCACGCCTTGCTGTCGCAGCTTCAATGAAGCACAGCAACGGCTCGGGGCGTAGCGCAGCCTGGTAGCGTACTTGTCTGGGGGACAAGGGGTCGCAGGTTCAAATCCTGCCGTTCCGACCAATCATCAAACTGTTGTAAGACTCAAAAGCCGATTAATTCGGCTTTTTTGTTTTATAGCTTTCAATGCCAGTTCTTCAATACTTTCAATCAGATCAAAACGAAACAGGGCTACTTTTAGCCTTCTATTTCATGCATCTATCAGCGTTCACTTTTTTGATAATGAGATCATTCCGATAAGACTGACAAAAGTCATTTAAAGGTGAGTGATGATTGCCTCAGAGAGCAGTACCCCAAATAGCAAAGGCGTAATCCCTGCAAATTCAGATGCTCAGTCGCCAGATATGGAGACGCTGGAACATCTGCTATTGCAGGCAGTCACCATGCATCAGGCAGGCCAGGTTGATGAGGCTGCGCGGTTGTATCTCGATGTCTTGAAGGTATTGCCCACACAAGCTAATGCAAATCACAATCTTGGCGTAATCGCGCTTGAGGCCAAGGATGTTGATGCCAGCCTGGCATTATTCAAAATTGCGCTGGAAGCCGCTCCAGAAGATCCACAATTCTGGATCAGCTACATAGAGGCTTTATTGCAGGCGGAACAATACGAATATGCAGCACAGGTATTGGCGCACGGCATAGATGGTGGCTTGCAAGGTGATGAAGTTGAATCACTCAAGCAAAGATTGGCAAACGCGCAATCTATTTCTCAGCCCATTAATCAATCAAGGCAAGCAGAGGCTGCCCCAAGCAAGGCTCCAGAGCAATCTGCCATCAAAGCAAAAAAGAATGGCAAGCCCAGTTTTAATGAAATGAACGCACTGGCGACCATGTTCAATCAAGGGCGCCTGGCGGAAAGTGAGCCACTGGCACTCAGGATTACGCAGCGTTACCCCAGGCACGGTTTTGGCTGGAAAGTGCTGGGCGCCATTCGCCAGCAGCAGGGCTTGATGAATGAGGCGTTTCAAGCCTTAAAAATGGCGGCAGAGTATTTGCCTGGCGATAGCGAGGCACATTACAACCTGGGTAATTATTACTATGACCAGGGGCAACTGGCTGCTGCCACTAGCTGCTACCAGAAAGCGGTCAGGATAGAGCCGGGGTTTGCCAAGGCGCATTACAACCTGGGTAGCGTACAAAAAGACCAGAAACAGTTTGCAGCGGCTGAAGCCAGCTATAAAAAAGCGCTCAAAATCAGCCCAAATAATGCACAGATGCATTTCAACCTGGCTGTGGTATTAAATGAGCAAGGGCGATTTGACGAGGCCGAGGCTAGCTTCAGAAGCAGCTTGGCGCTTAATCCCAATGATGCGGAAGCTTATTACAGCCTGGGTGGTAATCTCAATTTGCAAGGTCGCCTGGATGAGGCCAAAGATTGCTATATCAAGACTATCGCGCTGGATGCTGGTTTTGCCGAGGCCTATTGCTGCCTGAGCATCATTTATCAATATGCGCAGCAATACGAGCTGGCTGAAGCAACCTTACGTAAAGCCATTGCGGTTAAACCTGAGTTTGCCATGGCGCATTTTAATCTGGGTAACCGCTTACGCGAGCAAAACAGGCTTGAAGAAGCCGCGCAAAGCTATCGCAATGCACTCGCATTCAGCCCTAACCATGCAGAAACCTACAACAATCTGGGCTTGACGCTGAAAGAGCTGGCCCAGCTTGAAGAGGCTGAAACCTGCTACCGAAAAGCCATAGAATTAAGTCCTGAATATTCTGGCGCCTATAACAATCTTTCGGCCTGCCTGAAAGAACTCATCAGGATCCCGGAAGCGATTGCATGCAGCAGGCGCGCCATTGAATTATGTCCGGACGCCATCAACTCGCTGAATAATCTCGGCGTAATGCTTTATGAGGAGGGCTCACTGGACGAGGCCGAGTCGGTTCTAAAACAGGCGATAGCAATCGACCCACATTTTGCCAAGGCTTACAGCAACCTGGGTGCGGTCTATGATGCCCAGCTGAAAATTGATGATGCAGTTGCCTTTATGCAACGCGCGCTGGCAGAAGACCCGAACCTGGTGGAAGGCTATAACAATCTCGGCCGTTTTTACCTGCACAGGGAAAAGTTTGCCGATGCCGAGGTCAATTTATTGCGTGCCATTGAGATCAAGCCCGATTATTTCGAGGCCTACAGCAATATGGGTAGTGCCTGCATGCTGCAAGGCCGTCTTGAGGCAGCAGTCGACTGGTTCAGGAAAGCGCTGGCCATCAACCCGCGTTATAACCAGGCATTAAGTAACCTGCTGTTCTGCATTACGCATAACCCAACCTTGGATAAGGCAGCAATCTTTGCCGAGCACAAGACTTTTGGCGAGCGCTTTGAGACGCCACTAATCAGTAGCTGGCCGCAACTGACCAATAGTAAAGATAAACAGCGACGCCTCAAGATCGGCTTTGTCTCTGGCGATTTCCGTAATCACCCGGTTGCATTCTTCATCGAGCCGGTATTAGAACACTTAGCCCAGAATCCTGGCCTCTCGCTGCATGCTTACAGCAATACCAAAAGCTACGATAAAGTCAGCATCCGCATCCGTGAGCATTTCAATGAGTGGACCAACACCATCCATTTTTCAGATGAAGCTTTTGCCAAGCAGATCCAGCAGGACGGCATCGATATCCTGATGGATCTATCGGGCCATACCGCTGGGCACCGCCTGCTTACCTTCGCGCGCAAGCCAGCACCAGTGCAGGCTAGCTGGATAGGGTGCCCTTCAACAACGGGCCTGACTGCGATGGATTATTACCTAGCCGATAGCTATTTATTGCCACCGGGCCAGCTTGATGACCAATTTACCGAGAAGCTGGTGCAACTCCCAGCGAGTGCACCTTTTCTACCTGCCGAATATTCACCCGCCATCAATGCCTTGCCCGCGCTCAGCAACAAGCATTTTACCTTTGCCAGTTTTAATCGCCCCAGCAAGCTTAGCCAATCGGTAATCGCCTTGTGGGCCAAGGTATTGCGTGCAGTGCCGGACTCCAAAATGCTGCTGGGTGCCATGCAGCAGGACGAAGGCCGCGCCAAGCTGCTATCTTGGTTTGAGCAGGAGGGCATTAGCGCAGACAGGCTTATATTGCGCACACGTTCCGAGATGCATGATTACCTGAAAATGCACCAGGAAGTCGATCTTTGCATGGATACTTTCCCCTACAACGGTGGCACCACCACCTGGCACGCGATCTGGATGGGTGTGCCCACGCTTACGCTGGCTGGAGATATGCTGCCTAGCCGTATTGGTGCTGGCATTCTCGGCCATGTTGGACTGGGCGATTTTGTTGTCACCAGCCAGGATGAGTTTGTACAAAAAGCCATTTACTGGACACAGCATCTGGAGCTGCTAGCCCAGCACAGGGCCAGCATGCGTGAGCGCTTTGCCAAATCAGCGCCGGGTCAGCCTGCAGTGATTGCCAATGGTCTTGCTGCTGCATTCCGCACCATGTGGCACCGCTGGTGTGATGGCGCTCCCGCAGCCTCATTTGAAGTGCATTTGCCTGAAGATGAAAGTGGGGCAGTTACAGCCTTTGAATCTATAGAAAAAGACATCACACCAAAAGCCAAGGCTGCAAAGCCTGAGATTACCAGCCTTGAAATTGTTAGTGCCACCAGGATGTCAGAACAACAGTTCTGGAATGAATCGGCCCTGGGTCAGTCACTGCAACGATTCAAGGACGATGCCAGAATCAGCGCCAGTATCGCGTTTGAAAATACGCGTGGCCTGCCGGAAGTATTTAATGAACGTATTGATCAGGCCCAAGATGATGCGGTGCTGATATTCATGCACGACGATGTATGGATAGACGAGCCAAATTTCCTCGATGCCATCCTGGCCGGACTTGAGCATTTTGATGTACTCGGCGTGGCAGGTAATCGGCGCAGGGTAGCCAACCAGCCCTCGTGGAATTTTACCGATATTCAATTTAACTGGGATACCGGTGCACACCTGAGTGGCCGTGTCGGCCATGGCCAGGATGCTGGCGGGCGAGTGCTGGATTTTGGCCCAACCCCCAATGAATGTGAGTTGCTGGATGGTGTGTTTCTTGCAGTTAGAGCTGGCAGTTTAAAGCCTAGCAGTCTAAGAGAACAAGCCGTGCAGTTTGACCCGCAGTTTGACTTCCATTTCTATGACATGGATTTCTGCCGTAGCGCGAGAAATGCCGGATTGACGTTAGGCACCTGGCCCATCAGGCTTACGCACCAAAGCGAAGGTGCTTTTGGCAGCCAGTTGTGGCGACAAAAGTATGCGCGCTACCTGGATAAATGGGATGCAGTCACCAAGCATGAAGTAGCAGGCTACCTCAGCGAGACTTCGCAAAAAGAGCTAGAACTGCAACAGGCGATGAATGAAGTCTTGCAACTGGCCCTGCATCAGCAAAAAGAAGGTGAACTTGAACTCGCCACCAAGCTGTACCTGGAAATCCTCAATATTCAGCCCAGACATGCCGAGGCCAACCATAACCTGGGGGTGATCGAGGCGGAACTTAAAGGTGCTGCGCTGGCTTTGCCGAGGCTGGAAATCGCGGTTACCGAAAGCCCGGCTAATGAACAGTTCTGGGTGACTTACATCGATGCGCTCATGCAATCGGGCGCGGTGGACACTGCCGCTTCAGCCTTGTTATTCGGGCAGCAGCATGGCCTTACAGCTGAGACTGCCCATATATTAGCTGCCGAGTTCGAGATTGATCTTGAGGCCGTCGCGAAAAGCCAGCAGGACAAAGCCGACGCATTGCAGGCCGCAGTATTGGAGGCATTGCAACAGCCTTTAACTGCAAGCAACAAGTGCGATCCGCACCCGATTAAAGACAGGGCAAATGCCACGCCCGTGTTTTATATCTGGGCGCCCAACTACAGTGATTTTTCATCCGGCACCAAGTGCCTGCATATCCTTTGTGATCGCCTGAATAAGGCCGGTTACGAGGCCTATGTGACCTCTGCCATTATCAGTGACCACCTCAAAACGCCGCAAATCAACAGCGAGCTTATCCAGGCGCACAAGCTGGCAGACAGGCTGCAAATCGCGATTTATCCTGAAGTAGTCATGGGCAACCCGCTGGCGGTGCCTAACGTGGTGCGCTATTTGTTGAACAAACCCAATTTCTTCCTGAAGACCTCATGGTTCGGCAGCTTCCATAAAGATGAACACATCCTGCATTACGACGACAGCTTTGCTATCCCCTGGGTAGCATCTGAGGGCGTCCGTGTGCAAACGGTAGACCGCAGCCTGTTCACGCCACCTACCGACCCTAATACTAAACGCTCCGGCTTCCTGGTGTATTCGCACCGTGTAGCGCCCGATCTCGACAGCATCCCTGATTGGTGCAGGCCATTTGAAGTCATCTCCATGGCTTACCCCAAGCCGCCGCAAGAACTAGCCAGGCTTTACCAGCAAGCGGAAGGGCTGATCGTGTACCACAAAACCGCCGCAGCGGTAGAGGCCTTGCTGTGCGGTTGCCCGGTGATTTATGCCTCGGGAAGCGGGCTTGATAAGTCAGAAGTGTTCTACAACGGCTACGATGATTTTGCCGCAGCCTGGAATTTTGACAAGGCAGGCTATGCGCAGATGCAACAGAGCATTGCGTCATTCCCCACGATTTATGATGCCAATGAAAAGCCGGATTTCGATGCGCTGGAATCGGCAATCGGCAATATCCTCACGCACTTTAAAACCATTGAGCCCGATGCGCTTGAAACCACCCCGGCCTATGGCTTAGCGATTGCCGGGCAATATGCGCAGCATGGCGATATACCTACCGCCATCATCGCTTACCGACAACTCATTATCGATCATCCCGATTGTGTGGAGGCTTATTACCGCATGGCCGAAACGCTGGAGAAAGTCGGCCTGAAAACCCCTGCGCTGGAAATCTTGTTGCAAGGTCAGCCCTACCTGCAGCAATTGCCAACACATGAATACCTTGCCAGCGTGATCGCCATGTATGAGCAGAAAGTTGATCAGCTGCGCATGTAAATTAGTCAGGCAACGTAAAAATATTTAACTGGAAAAGAAAGGGAATGCCATGCAGCACGGGGAGTTTCACAAAAGAATGAAATTTTTATTTACGCTGCTGGAGCAGGTCGGGCTGGTCGTCATTGCCATTGCCACCATCTTTGCTGCTGCGCATGAAATCATGATTATGATTAATGCTAAAAGCGTCGGGCTGGGTGATCTGTTACTCATGTTCCTATTCGTCGAAGTGCTCGCCATGGTCAGCTTCTATTACTCATCCGGCAAACTACCCGTCACCTACCCGCTGTATATCGGCATGGTCGCACTCGCACGCTACATCGTGCTGGATATCAAGGAGCTACCACCCACGCACATGCTGGCCAGCGCTACTGCCATATTGGTGCTGGCGATTGCGGTGCTGCTGGTGAGGTTGGGTCATTTGAAACTGCCTTACCCGGAAGATCAATAACAAGAAGGTTGTATTGCAGAATTTGTTATTTCTGCAATTAGGCACTGCCCTGCGAGGCAATATCCATAAGCTTCACAGGGCAGTAAGTAGGGCGTAATAAGCGTGGCGCATTGCGCTGAAAGTTGTCGGTAAATGCCAAGCAGTAATTGTCCCCTATGTGTAGCTCTGTGCACCGACACCCTCCAACTTTGCTAGAGCCGCTAAAACTTCTTCGCATGCCTCGATAAGGGATGGGAATTTATCCATACCCAAGTAAGTGCACTCGTGAGCCAAAAGATTCCGATACTGCACGGCATAGCCAAACAGTTGCCAAGTATCTTCTGCAAAGAGTGCCTTCGCATCAGTAATTCCTTTGGACTCAAGGTACTGACGGATGAGACCTTCTGGCTTGCGATATTGATACTTGGAGTAGTTCGTTCTAATCTCTGCCTTTGTGTCATGGTTGGCGTGCATCACAAGCGTTCGAGCGAGGGCTTCTACAGCCGAAACAGCAGTAACCAGACGATTCGGACCGAAGTGGTGATCACTTAGCCGCTGACGAATAATGTTCAACCGTTGCTGCGGCGTTGCGCTGACATACGCATCTCGGATGGTCGCCAACTCGGACTCGTAGTCGATCCCATGTGCTTTGATCGTCATATCTAGTACCTAACTATTAATATAGAGACACAGCGTCTAGTTATCGATTCTAAATGAATAACCCAATTTAGCCCATTTTCCCCGTTCTATTCCCCGCATCTGCCAGCCTCCAGTTTATTGATAATAAGGTCATGATCATTCCGGCAATGTAGCCATGACGACAACCAATAAAATGCCTCAAGCCCTAACCGTTGCTGTAAAGCAGGTAGCGGCTTGTTTACGTTTTGCCGAGGCTGCTGTCTGATGGCTACGCATGAGCTGGAACAGGGTAATGGATTGGCTGATGAGCGCCTGGCAGAGGCGGTGTCTTTGCATCGCGCTGGTAATACGCAAGCGGCGGAGCGCCTGTATCGCGATATTCTGCTGGAACACCCTAACCAGGCCAATGCCAATTACAACCTCGGCGTGATTGCGTTGGAGGAAAAGCATGCGGATGACAGCCTGCTGTATTTCAAGGCTGCACTGGAAGCCGATCCGCAGGAAGAACAATACTGGCTGAGTTATATCCGTGCCTTGATCCAGGCAGAGCATTTTGATGATGCACAGTTGGTGCTGTCTTATGGCGTGAAAGCCGGGTTAGCCGGCAAAGAAGTCGAGTCGCTGGCTTTGACCTTAGAAACAAAGTTAAAACACGCTGCTGTGGCATTGCCGCCATCCACCATTGAAGATGAATTGATCGAGCTGTTTTCACAGCAACGCTATGAAGAAGTCGAGAACAAGATACTGGCACTGGTGCAGCAATATCCGCACTGGCTGGTGGGCTGGAAAATCCTCAGTGATACTTTCCTGATCCAGGGCAAGGATGCCAGATTGCCCGCATTACGCGCGCTTGAGCTCAATGCCAATGATGCAAAAGAGCATTGCTATTACGGCCTGATACTCAAGAACCAGGGCGATTTAAAAGGCGCAGCAACGGCTTTTGAGCAAGCGATCAAACTCAAGCCGGATTATGCGGCTGCTTACAATAACCTGGGCATCGTCAAGAAAGATGCCGGTGATATTGATGCTGGCATCCGCGAATATCGCAAAGCGCTAGCGCTGAACCCTGGTTATGCAGGCTGCTATAGCAACCTGCTGTTCTGCCTGTCGCATTCCGAAAAAATAGATACCAGGACATTATTCGAAGAGCATTGCAACTTCAGCAAACAATATGAGCTGCCATTAAAAGCAGCCTGGACTAAACACAAGAACAAGCGCGACCCGCAACGCTGCCTGCAAGTGGGTTTTGTCACTGCCGATTTCCGTGATCATTCGCTGGCTTACTTTATCGAGCCATTGCTCACGCATCTGGCTTTATCGCTCAACCTGTCACTGCATGCGTATTCCACCAGCCCGATTGAAGACAGCATCACCCAGCGCCTGCGCGGAAAATTCCGCTACTGGAATAAGGTCGATGCGCTAAGCGATACCCAGCTCGCTGACAAAATCCGTGAAGACGGTATCGATATCCTGGTTGACCTGAATGGTCATACCGCAGGAAACAGCCTGCTGACTTTTGCCATGAAGCCTGCACCTATCCAGGCCAGCTGGCTCGGTTATCTCTCTACTACTGGTTTAACTGCAATGGATTATTACCTGGCTGACAGCTATTTGCTGCCACCGGGTCAACTGGATGACCAGTTCACCGAAAAGCTGGTGCAGTTGCCTGCCAATGCGCCCTTCCTACCTTCTGAAGTGGCACCGGAAGTGAATGCGCTACCCGCATTAAAAAATGGTTACATGACATTTGCCTGCTTTAACCGCCCCAACAAGATCACGCCTAGTGTAGTGAGCCTGTGGTGCAAGCTGCTCAATGCCTTGCCCAATGCCAGGATGTTGCTGGGTGCTATGCCCAATGACGGCAGCTATGATTCGATTATCGATTGGTTTGCGCAGGGTGGAGTCGGCCGTGAGCGCCTGATTTTTCATCCACGCAGTTTCATGAAGAATTACCTCAAGCTGCATCATGAGGTAGATGTCTGCCTCGATACTTTCCCCTCCAATGGCGTGACGACGACTTGCCATGCAGTCTGGATGGGCGTGCCCACGCTATGCATGGAAGGCAAAAGCATGGCCAGCCGTGGCGCGCTGGATGTGATGAAACAAGTGGGCCTGGATGATTTTGTAGCCGATGATGAAGCTGCTTTTGTCGAGCATGGCATTTTCTGGGCCAGCCATACCCAACAACTTGCAGAGGTGCGTGCATCATTGCGCAGCCGTTTCGAACAATCGCCGCTGGCCAAGCCTGCCATGATTGCCGAAGGCCTGGAAATCGCCTTCCGCCAGATGTGGCAACGCTGGTGCGATAAACTACCGGCAGCTTCTTTCGCAGTGACCGTGCCTGAGCCGGTAGCGCTGCAACCAGCCGCAGATAACGGCCTGATTTATGTCACACAGCCATTGCTGCCAGCGCTGGATGACTTTATCCCCTACATGCGCAAGATTTGGGATAACAAACTGCTCACCAACGGCGGCCCGTTCCATCAGCAGTTGGAGCAGGCACTTTGTGATTACCTGGGTGTGAAGCACATCGCGCTGTTTGCCAATGGCACCCTGGCGCTACTCACCGCACTGCAAGCCCTGCGCATTACTGGCGAGGTGATTACTACCCCTTATTCTTTCGTGGCTACGGCGCACTCCCTGCTGTGGAACGGCATCAAGCCGGTATTTGTAGATATCGACCCGGTCAGCCTGAATATGGATCCGGCCAAAATCGAGGCTGCCATTACCCCGCAGACCACTGCCATCATGCCGGTGCATTGCTATGGACACCCTTGCGATGTAGACCGCATCCAGAAGATTGCCGATGACTATAACCTCAGGGTGATCTACGACGCCGCGCATAGTTTCGGCGTACAGCATCAGGGCGGCAGCCTGCTAAATTACGGCGATCTTTCCGTGCTAAGTTTTCATGCCACCAAGGTGTTCAATACCTTCGAAGGTGGCGCCATCGTATGCCCGGACGCCAAGACCAAGCAGCGTATCGACCACCTCAAGAACTTTGGTTTTGTCGATGAATTGACCGTGGTCGCTGCCGGTATCAACGGCAAGATGAGCGAGGTCAATGCGGCTTTCGGCCTGCTACAGCTTAAAGGCATTGATGCTGCATTACTGAAACGTAAAGAAGTCGATACTTATTATCGCCAGCAGCTCGCTGCCATCGCAGGCATTCATTGCCTGGCTGATGCCGGTGAAGAAGTCGCCAATTACTCTTATTTCCCTATCCTGGTGCAGCCGGAATACCCGCTGAGCCGCGATGCGCTTTACCAGAAGCTGCGCGATGCCGGTATTTATGCGCGCCGTTATTTCTATCCACTGATTAGTGAATTCCCGATGTACCGCGGCATGCCTTCTGCCACGCAGGGCAACCTGCCAGCGGCCACCAAGGCATCACACGAAGTGATCTGCCTGCCAATCTACCCGGATTTACAAGCCAGCCAGGTCGACCGCATTGTTGATCTGATCAGGGTTCAGGCGCTTCTATGACTACTGATATGAAAACCATCATTTACGGCAATGGCGCCATGGCGAAGCTGTTTTACTCGTATGCCCGCCACAGCATGGATATCGCCGGGTTTACCGTGGATGACATATGCATTGCCGATGGCGTGGATAGTTATCTTGATCTGCCGCTTATCCCATTCAGCCAAGTGGAAAAACTGTTCGATCCGATCCAATACAACATGATCATCGTCATGGGCTTTATCGACATGAATGCCCTGCGTGCGAGGAAATATAACGAAGCCAGGCAAAAAGGCTACAGCTTTGCCAGCTTCGTGCATGAATCCGTGATCGTGCATGACGATGTTGAAATCGCGGAAAACTGCGTCATCCTGGACCACGTATCTATTCATCCCGGCTGCAAAATAGGGCAGGGCACGTTTATATCGAGCAACGTCAATCTTGGTCATGACTGCATCATTGCCGACAATAACTGGATCAATTCCGGGGTGGCGATTGCGGGCGGCTGCCAGATCGGCGAAAGCTGCTTCTGGGGCGTCAATGCCTCGGCAGGTCACGGCTTGAATATAGGCGCACGTAACTTCATTGCTGCTAATACGCTGGTGAACAAGCATACCGAGGATGACCAGGTTTACCTCTCGGAGCCGGGCCAGTTGTTCAAGCTCAAGAGCAAATCCTTTCTCCGTTTCAGTCAGGTATTGGGTTAGACGTATGGGACGAGTGATGGAAAATGTTTTGCAAACAGGCACAGTTACATTAGCCGGAAAATTAACCACCGGGTTTTTTGCGCATGCAGCCCGCACACCTGAAAAGCAGGCGATCTGGTGCGAAGGCAATACCGCGAACTACCAGGAACTGGCACAGCTGGTATGCCGCTGGTCTAACGCGATGGCTGCTAATGGCATCAAGCGCGGCGACCATATCGGCGTGCTGCTGCCCAACAGCATTGAGTTTGTTGCCCTGATGCTGGTAGCAGCCGACCTTGGTGCAGTACTGGTGCCGCTCAATACCTCATTGACTACTGCAGCCATACAACGTGCATTCGAAGTGGCAGATGTGAAGCACGTAGTCGCCACGGCAAGATTGCTTGAGTCATTGCTCAAACCTGAACTGGTAGCGGATTTCGTACCGCTGTGGCTCAAGGTGGATGGCCTGTGGCTAAGTGTGGATGAGGCTGTAGAGGGGGCCCAACTGCTGGCGGATCTGCTGCAGGACATTCCTCCGGATGCCAAGCCATTACACATGGGGCAGGAGCAGGATGCCTTCATCCTCACCATGACTTCAGGTTCCACTGGCGATCCTAAACCCATCATCCTCACCCAGAATAGCAAGTTCAACCGGGCTGCTGCTGCGGTCAAGTTGTATGGCATCACTCCAGACGACAGGACATTGGCTGCAACACCGCTCTACCATTCGCTGGCCGAAAGACTGGTGCTGATTCCACTGCTCACAGGCGGCACTTCGGTGCTGATGTCCAAGTTCTCACCCACGACCTGGCTGGAATGTGTGGCTGAGCATGCGGTGACTTTCAGCATTGCCGTTTCATCCCAGCTCAAGCAGATTGCCGACGAGCTTGGTAACAAGCCTCAATATGACATCTCAAGCTTACGTTGCCTGGTGTCGTCTTCGGCCTTGCTCGACCCCGTAGTGAAAGCTGACCTGCTGGAAAAGTTCGACTGCGAATTCCACGAATGTTATGGCGCGTCAGAGATCGCGATTGCTTCCAACCTTGATGGTTTTGCCGCACGCACCAAGTTGCAGTCCGTGGGCGAGGCAGCGCCCAGCGTAGATATCAAGATCATCGGTAAAAACGATGAAGAGCTGGGCGTTGGTGAAGCCGGCGAAATCGTATGCAAAACGCCCATGTTATTCGGTGGCTATTTCAAGCGTGCTGATCTAACAAAAGCGGCCATGTGGGGCGACTATTTCCGTACCGGCGATACAGGCAAGCTGGATGAAGACGGTTTCCTGTATTTCCTCGGCCGCACCAAGGACATCATTATTTCCGGCGGTATCAATATTTATCCTGCCGATGTTGAGGCTGTAGTGAGCGAGCATGCCTCTGTGAGTGAAAGCGCCGCTTTTGCTTTCCCCGATGAACGCCTTGGCGAAGTGGTGGCTGTAGCGGTTGTAGCGGCTAATAAAACTGAATTCGATTTAAGGAAATTGCGCTTCCATTGCTGTGAAAAATTGGCCGATTTTCAGCAGCCCAGGAAGTTTTTTGTGGTGGATGAATTACCAAGAAATGCGATGGGCAAGCTGATGAAGTTTCAGCTGGTAAAGACATTCGCAAATGTGCCGTTATAAATGGATAAGACCAATCAGGTTGTATCAGGAAGCCTTAAAAATAAGGCATTAAGCTGAAAGGCGGGGGAATCATGCACAACACATCATTAAAAGCAGCACCACTGCAACTGGGTTTCATCGGTGGCTCCATTAATTCCGCTGTGGGCTACTCCCACTTCGTTTCCAGTGGCATGGACCGACGGTGGGAACTGGTCGCAGGCTGCTTCAGCAAGACGGCAGCAGTCAACCATGAAACTGCCCACGTCTATGGTGTCAGCCCGCATCGTACTTACGATACCTGGCAAGAAATGGTGGAGATGGAGAAAGACCACCTGGATGCGGTGGTGATACTCACGCCAACGCCAGCCCACTTTGAGAGTGTCATGGCCTGCATGCGTGCCGGTATCCCCGTGATTTGCGAAAAATCCCTGGCGGTGAATAGCGCACAGGCGCAGATCATGCTCAACCTGCGCAAGGAGTTGAATGCTTTCCTGGCCGTGACTTACAACTATTCCGGCTACCCCATGCTGCGCGAACTGGCGAAACGAATCGCCGACGGCAAGCTGGGCAAGATCCTGCATTTTCAGGTGGAGATGCCACAGGAAGGTTTTGTGCGCCTGGATGCGCAAGGCAACAAACCGGTACCGCAATCCTGGCGGCTGGCTGATGGCGATATTCCTACCCTACACCTTGACCTGGCAGTACACCTGCACCAGATCGTGCATTACCTGACCGGGCAAAAGCCTATAGAGCTGGTTTCCGACCAGAACCACTATGGCTGGTTTTCCGGCGTGGTGGATAACGCCAGTTGCCTGGCACGTTATACAGGCGATGTGCAGGGTCAGCTGTGGTTCAGCAAATCCGCACTTGGCCATCGTAACGGCCTGAAGATCCGCATCTATGGTGACCAGGGTTCTGCCGAGTGGTACCAGGTCAACCCTGAAGAATTGATGCTGTCATACGTGGATGGACGCCGTGAAATACTGGACCGTGCCGGTGAAGTGGAAGTCACCAACCAGCGCCGCTATAACCGCTTCAAATCCGGGCATCCTGCCGGGTTTGTCGAGGCCTTTGCCAATCTTTACAGTGATATCGCCGATGGTCTGCATCAGTACAAACGCACTGGCCAGTGGCAATCCACTGAGTTTTTCAGTGCCGAACTGGCGCTCGAAGGTATGCATTTTCTCGAAGCCATGGTGTCCTCCGCCAAAAGCCGAGCCTGGCGCGTGGTGGGCGACCCGATGAATACACTCCGCAAGGAACCGCCACTCAAGGAAGTACCAACCAAGCACCATGTGCATAAAACGCTGAAAGCGATGACAGAGCCAGTAGCTAAGACACAAGAAATATTGCATCAGAAGACTGCGGGCAACCTGCGCCGGACATCCAAAAAACCTGACTTTGTAGAAGTGCTCTGAATATGCATAACGACATGCAAAACGATATTCAATCATTTGTGCGAGGCCTGCTGGAAAAGAAAGCCAGGCTGCCCAAGGATTTCGATGATGCCAGCGATTACCTCAAGGCCGGGATTGTCGATTCGATCGGCATTATCAAGTTCATCCTTGAGCTTGAATCCAGGTTCGATATCGAGATTGCCGATACCGATATGGAGTCCGATGAGTTCCGCTCGGTACAAGGGCTGGTCGCCATGATCCAACGAAAAGTGGCCGCTACGGTTTAATACCATGACAACTGCTAATCATCTTCCTGCAAGCTTTAAGCCACCACAATTTTCAGTGGTAATCCCTGCCTACAATGCAGCCAGGGATATTGAGGCTTGCCTGGAGAGTTTGTTGGCGCAGCAGTTCGACTCAGCCAATTATGAAATCATCGTGGTCGATGATTACTCTACCGATGCGACTTTTGAGCTTGCATCAACCCTGGCCGCCAGCCATGCCAACCTGCATATCATCCCGGCGCCAGTCAATGCCGGGCCGGGAATCGCCAGGAATCTAGGCGTAGCCCAAGCACGTGGTGAGTGGGTGATATTTCTTGATAGCGACGATACGCTGGCAAACGATGCACTGCTCAAACTACAAACCTATATTAGGAACCAGGCAGACGATGTAGATGCCATAGGCTACAACTGGGCATTTACTCCCTTGTCGAATTTATCCGCAGAAGCAAGTGCATCCACACAATCATTACCAGCCTCAGGTCGGCGTGACCAGGCAGCACTGAGCTTGAGCAAGACGGGGCTGTTGAAAGAGTACCTGTCCCTGCGCATGGATGGCTCAGTGATTTATACCGCAGTACGCAGGCAACTCATTGCGGACAATGGCCTGGCTTTTGCTGCCGGCTACCATGAGGATGTGGACTATATCTACCTGGTGTACTGGCATGCGCGCCGTATCGCTTACCTGGATGAAGTGCTGTACTTCAAGGGCTGGCGCGCAGACTCTATCGTCAACACAATTTCATTAAAGCATATCCAGGGTTTCATGCGCGCATGGGCCGAAATAGGCCGTTTTACCCAGGCACATTCCACAAACTGGGATTGGTTACTTGCCTCCTATCAGGCTGGATTGGCAGGGGCTATCGCTACCCGCGCTCGCGAGATTTATCGCAGAGCGAGCACACAGGAACAGGCAGCTGCGCTATATGCAGCATTGCATACTGGACTGCATGAAGATTTTTCCTGGCTGTCAGGCGCGGTTGAGTCACTTTTGCCCGGCACGCTACCCGATACCAAATATGTCCAGATCGCAAACAGGTTTATCCGCAAC
Organism: Methylophilaceae bacterium; assembly: GCA_035459965.1. Classification (GTDB taxonomy): domain Bacteria; phylum Pseudomonadota; class Gammaproteobacteria; order Burkholderiales; family Methylophilaceae; genus DATHXC01. The sequence goes on along the minus strand of DATHXC010000002.1, from coordinate 67,387 downwards.
ATGCAGGACTCTGCGCTTTCAGCCATGCAAAAAGCGCAGTCCATTAGTTTATATATAGGTGACATCATGAATAAAAGCTGGAGTTGCATCGATTTGCATCACTCGGTATTCCTGGCACCGGACCAGATCCGCACTTGCTGCAAACGCTTCTTTGTCGATGGTGAGATGCGTGGTGATGTCTCGCTGATGGATGTGCCGGAGCTGAATGCCACGCCCATCACGCCTGCGCGCATCCTCAAGGCCAAGCAAACCCTGCATAACAAGATCAATGCTGGCGAAAAATCCGGTTGCAGCGGTTGCCCGTTCCTTGAATTCAAGGAGTGGGGCGCGCTGGACAAGCTGGAAGTGAAATACCTGTCGTTTGAATATCACTCCGTATGCAACCTCAAATGCAGCTATTGCAGCGATACCTATTTTGGCGGCAAGCAGGCCAATTATGATGTGAAACGCCTGCTGGACAAGCTGCTGGATACTAATGCCCTAGATACCTGCGGTACCGTGGTATGGGGTGGTGGCGAGCCGGTGGTGGGCAAGGATTTCGATGCCATGCTGGAAAAAACAGTGGAGCATATCCCTAATGCGACGCAACGCGTACTGACCAACTCGGTCAAGCACAATAAAACCGTGCAACGCCTGCTGGCAGAAGACAAGATAAGCGTGACCACCAGCGTGGATGCAGGTACCGACGAAACCTATACCAAGGTACGTGGTATGGCCAGCCTGAACAAATCGATGAAGAACCTGCAGAAGTATGCGGAGGCTAATTCCAACCAGGTGACGGTTAAATATATCTTCACCGAAGGCAATTACTCGCTGGAAGAGGTAAGGGCGTTTATTTCGCTGGTACATGATTACAAGCTGATTGATTGCAATTTCCAGATCAGCTGCGATTTCAAGCACGAGACTATCGAACTGGAAGCAGTGATCTCGATGATCGTCATGTACGGCCTGCTTACCGATGCCGAATGCCACCTGGTGTTTTTCGATGACTTGCTGCGTCAGCGCCTGAGCGAAGCCCATGCCGAATCGGAGCAGGTGATCAAGCTGGCACTGAAAGAGCTGGGTCTTGGCCACATCCTGGCAGACAAAGCCGCTTATAAAACAGTCGCCATCTGGGGTGCTGGCTGGCAATCCAAGTACCTGATAGAGAAATCCGCATTCTTCAAGGATGTGGACGTGGAGTACTTCATCGATTCACGTGCATCAAGAATCGGCGAACGCTTCATGGATCACGATATCGTCGGCCCCGACCGGTTGCTGAATTCGAATATCCCGGTGGTCATCGCCGCTGTGCAGAACCTGCCATTGATCTATCAATCCTTCATGGACTTGGGGATAGACGAGTCCAGGCTTGTGAAACAACTAATTATCTAGCAAAACAACTGATCATTTAATAAGTCACGCCACATAAAAACAGACAGACTTTAAGGAAAAAACCATGAATCCTGCTCAAACTACTGCTATCAAACCTACCCTGATTTTTCCAGCTGGCATGCCACGCTCGCTGGATTACCTGGAAAAGTGCAAACGTGAAGGGCAGCCTGTGATTGGTTCATCCTCACTGGCTTACGATGTATCCAAGGAAAAATATCCGGCATGGTCTTACCTGCCTTATATCACTGAGCCTGATTTCAACGATGCGCTGAAACAGGCTATTACCGACCATGACATCGGCGGCATCTATTCGCCCAACCCTGTGGCCTGGAATTACCTGAAACGCATGCTGAAAGACATCAATCCTGATGTGGCGCTGGTGAATGATTCGCCGGTCAATGATGAGCTGAGCGGCTATCGCGCTGCTGTCAAACATGCGAAGAATACCCTGCATCATGCAATACCCATTGCTTCCAGTGTTGAGGCTAAAGCTTCGGTTTCCGAGCTTGAGCTGGCAGTGATTTCACGTCACGGCAATGTGATTTCCGGCATGTGCGACGATGAAAAAATCGCTGCCTTGTGTGAGATCGCAAAATACAGCGTATCAGGCGATGTCGTGGAAATTGGCAGCTGGTGGGGCAAGTCAGCCTTTGTGCTGGTCAGGTTGTCACAGTGCTATGGAATCGGCAAAACCCTGTGTGTAGACCCCTGGGAAGCTGACCACCTGGTTCAGAATGACGAAGGTGGCCTGGTCGATAGCGGTATTGCCCAATATGACTGCGACGAAGCCTTGCGTGTATTTGAAATGAATTTGCTGCCATACAGCAAAAACGATATTAACTACCTGCGCATGCCTTCAACTAAAGGCGCCAAACATTATGGCGCGGAAAAAAATGCCACAACGGATTCTTTCGGTTCGACAGACTACAGCGGAAAAATCGCTGTCCTGCACATTGACGGTAATCACAGCTACGAAGCTGCCAAGGCAGACGTTGAAGCATGGACCGGCTATGTAGTTGCTGGCGGCTGGATCGTCATTGACGATTATGTATGGCCTTATGGCGATGGCCCGAAAAGAGCTGGGGATGAATATCTGGCGGAGAACCAGGACAGGATCAGCTCAGCATTTGTGATGGGCACTGCTTTATTCCTGCAGTTAACTTAATCGCTTATTGGCAATAGTTTTTGCGGTAAAAATTAAAAGGTGTGCAAATGTTAGTTTGCACACCTTTTTTATATGTAATTGACTAAAAATACATGCTCTGTGAAGCCCGTCCTTATTGGCTCGCAGAGCATGCTTTATTAATCAAAGCTCCAGTTAGACTAAAGCCTTATTAAACGCATACCGCCCTTACCTGCACAATATCCGTTGCGCCTTGTAATACCTTGCCTATGCCATCCTGCTTTAGGGTGCGCATACCGCCTTCCAGTGCTTCATGTACCAGTTCGGTAACCGGTGCACGTGTCTGGATCAGGTGTTTGAGGGTAGGGTTGATGGTCATGAACTCGTATAGCCCGAGGCGGCCTTTGTAGCCTGTGTCATTGCAGGCTTTGCAGCCTTTGCTATGGTAGAGCGTGAATTTTCCATCTTTCTTGTGGGTGTTGCTCCACTCTTCAATGATGTCGTCTTTGTTCCATCTGGTGCCTTCGATATATTCCAGCGCCAGCTCCTCGATTTCACTGGCTTCCGGCGTGTAGGCTTCCTTGCATTTGGGGCAGAGCGTCTTGGCAAGCCGTTGTGCCAGAATCGCTAATAGCGCATCGGCAAAGTTGAATGGGTCCATGCCCAGGTCCAGCATACGCACAATACTTTCTGGTGCGCTGTTGGTGTGGAGTGTGGAAAGCACCAGGTGACCTGTGAGCGAAGCTTCGATGCCGATCTTGGTGGTTTCCTGGTCGCGCATTTCACCGACCATGATCACATCCGGGTCAGCCCGCAGAAAGCTACGCATGGCGCCGGCGAAGGTCCAGCCTATCTTGGCATTGACCTGTACTTGTCTGAGGCCGGCCTGGGTGATTTCAACCGGATCTTCCGCTGTCCAGATTTTGCGGTCAGGGGTGTTGATATGGCCTAGCAAGGAGTGCAGGGTGGTAGTTTTACCTGAGCCAGTCGGTCCGCAAACCAGTATCAGTCCATAAGGCTGTGAAATGAGTTTTTTTAGCACAGCCAGCTTATCGGCATCTATCCCCAGTTTATCTACAGGCACAGGTTTGGCCGCAGCCAGCACGCGCATGACCACATCTTCCAATCCGGCCGCAGTGGGGATAGTGGCAACACGTAGCTCTACATTGGCGGGGCCGAACTGCTTGAAATCCAGCTTGCCATCCTGCGGCTTGCGGCGCTCTGAAATGTCCAGTTGCGACATGATCTTGATACGCGAGATCAGCGCATTCCTAAAGTTAGAAGGTATTTCCAGATAGGCTACCAGCGAGCCATCCTTGCGGAAACGCACACGGGTGTTTTTCTTGTCAGGATAGGTTTCGATGTGGATGTCCGATACACCATCGCGATACGCATCGAGGATCATCTTGTTGACCAGCTGCACCAGGGTGTTATCCGATTCGGTGACCGGCTTTTCTTCAATTAATTGTTCGCGGTCGCTGTCTTCGGTGAACAGCCGGGTTGCCAGATCATTGATGCCTAGCTCGTTTACATCCGGCAGGTCAAAATCATAAGCGGTTTCCCGGTTGCCAGAGCCTCCTGCCTCGCCGTAGCAGCCAATAATTGCCGTCTGGATGTCTTCGCGCGATGCCATCGCTGGCAATACCTTCATCTGCGTGGTAAAGCGCAGCTCTTCAATGGCACGCGTGTTCATCGGATTTTCCAGCGCGACCACCAGCGAGCCTTCGTAGACACACAACGGGATCAGCATCTCTTTCTTGGCAAGCGCGGCATTGACCAGCTTGATAGCGTTGAGGTCGAAATTGAATTGGGTGAGGCTGACATAAGGAATGCTCAGCTTCTTGGCCATGGCGCCTTTGAGCGTGCGCTCGTCGATCACGCCCATTTGCAGCAGTATCTGGCCCAGCGGGGTCTGGCGGTTTTCTTTCTGCTTTTCCAGCGCTTCACCCAGCTGGTCTTGCGTGAGTAGCTCCAGTTGCAGCAATGCTTCGCCCAGTTTGAGGATAGGCTGCTTTTCCTGGTACTGGATAGCCTGGGTCAGTTGCTCGATGGAGATGATTTGGTTTTCAGACAGGTAATCGCCAATACGCTGGGTGCGCAGGTCTGTCTGTTGCTTAAGCGCTACCTCGATATCTTCCTTGCTGGCGAGCTTTTCTTCCAAAAGTATTTCACCAATAAGCTGGCCAACCTTATAGCTTTTGATGGAATGGCGCGGGATAAAGCAGGGGACGACTTTTTCGTTCTTGGTGACCGGGTAGATATACAAACCATAATCGGTGCTAATGTGGCCAATGGTGTAGCCCACGATGAGTTCATTATCGGTGAACTCTACGCTGTAGGTCTGGCGCTCTAATGCTGGCAACAACTCACCGGAACGCACCTCCAGGAATCCTTGGTCACGTTCCAGCTGATGGGGTTGCAGCAACTGTATGCTTTTTATTTGCTGGAGATTGAGCGGTTCGCTAATATCACTATCTTTAGGCTGGATAGCGACGATGGATTCGTCAAGTGAGAACTCAGTCAATTTGCCGACGACTTTATCGCCGTTGTTATAATAAACCAGGCAACTTTCTACGGACGAAGAGTGAGCGGCTTTGGTCTGGTCATCCAGCACGAAATTAAAATAAGGCGGGGCCGGCCATTCGAAAGCTGGTTTAATCATGACATACTCCATAATTCAATATGCTTTCGATTATAGGGCCAGCAGCGATAGATACTAAGACCAAATAGTGATGGATTTAGGCGCCAAATCCGTGGATTGGTGCCTATGCCCAGCTGATTGCTGTTAAAGCGGATTCATGAATAGATAAAGGTTAGTCAATTGTCGCAATTACCAGATAGCCGATTACTGCTTGAAGCCATGATGATGGGCATATCCGATGAGGTATACCTCATCGATGCTGCCTCCATGCAACTGGTGCGAGCCAGTGATAGTGTGCTGAAGAATACCGGCTGTAACCTGGAAGGACTAAAGGAGCTTAGCCTGGACAGCTTGCTCGGTGTCAGCAAGCAAACGCTGCATGTGCATGTGAGCTGCCACCGCGACCAGACCCATTTCGTCGAGTTACTGCAGGATCAAGCACCTCTTACCGGCATTATCAATAATGACCAGCTCATGGTCATGCTCCTGTCATCCGGCGGGCACGAATTCATCCTCATTATCAAGAGTGACTTTTCCTCCAAGGAAGAAGCCATGCGCGCGCTTAACGAGAGTGAATCGCGCTTTCAGGCCATTGTTTCCAATACGCCTGGCCTGGTGTTCCAGTTTCAGCTGGATACTGATGGCGAAATCACCTTTGTCTACCTGAGCGAGGGCTGTAAAGCTTTGCTGGGTTTGAGTGCTGATGAGTTAAAGCGCGACCCCACCCTGTTTTACGCCATGATGAATGCGCGGGACCGTACCTCGCTGCGCCGTCGGCTGGAGCGTTCCACCATCGAGCTGAGCCTGCTCAACTGGGAAGGCCGGGTGTGGATCGACGACTGGCAGGATACCAAGTGGATCAACGTACGTTCTATCCCACGCGTACTTAATAACGGCGTGATCCAATGGGAAGGCATCATGACCAACATCACCCAGAGCAAGAATGAAAAGCACGAGATAGAACAATCGCGTAGGGATCTGGCCGAATTATCCGCGCACATGAACCACATCAAGGAACAGGAGCGTAGCGCTATTGCACGCGAAATCCATGATGACCTGGGTGGCAATCTCACCGCCATCAAGATTGGCCTAGCCTCTATCATCAACCGCCTGGGTAAGGGCCTGCCAGTATCGATAGAGCAGGCAGAGCGGCTGGAAGCGATCGCCGATAGCACGTTTGAGGCGGTACACCGCATCTCCAGTGATCTGCGCCCCAATATCCTTGAGCTAGGCATCGTCGCCGCGCTGGAGTGGCAGTGTGAAGAGTTTCAAAAACAGATCGATATCGCCTGTGAATTTACCTGCAAGCAGCATGATATTCATGTGACCAACGCGCAGGCCATCACCCTGTTCCGCATCTGCCAGGAATCCATGTCCAATATTGCAAAACATGCGCAGGCCTCGCATGCCAGTGTGGAATTAAGCGCCAATATCAATGAAATCATCATGACCATCAGCGATGACGGCGTAGGCATCAAATCCAGTGACACGCTCAAGGCCAACTCATTCGGCCTGCGCGGCATGCAAGAGCGGGTTGCGGCGCTGGAGGGCAGCTTTAATATTTCCAAATCCAGCAAACCGGGTACGCATATTACGGTTAAGCTGCCAATTGAGCATGCTGAATGAATTGTTGTAACATCAACTTGAGTATTCAATAGACCTAAACGACTAGGACGTAATGAAAAATAAAATCAAAGTTATCATCGCGGATGACCATGCGATTCTAAGAGCCGGGCTCAAGCAGATTCTGGCAGAAACTGAAGATATCGTCGTCATCGCCGAGGCGGAAAATGCGGCGGAGGCTATCAAGCTCGGCTGCAAGACTGATGCCGATGTGCTGCTACTCGATATCTCACTGCCAGACCGCAGCGGCATGGAAGCGCTTAAATACATCAAGCGCGAAAACAGCCAGATCGCCGTGCTCATGCTCTCTATGCATAAAGAAGACCAATACGCGGTGCGAGCCCTCAAATCCGGCGCATCTGGTTATCTGTGCAAACAGAGCGCCTCATCCGAGCTGGTCAATGCCATCCACACCGTGGCCAAAGGCAAAAAATACATCAACGCCGAAGTCGCCGAGATACTCGCCAACCAAGTCGGCATGGAAAACCAGCAAGCCCCCCACGAAACCCTCTCAGACCGCGAATTCCAGACCCTCACCATGATCGCCTCCGGCCTCTCGGTAGGCGAAATCGCCGATAAACTCTCGCTCTCAGTCAAAACAGTGAGCATGTACCGCACACGTCTGCTGGAGAAAATGCAGCTACGCCACAACGCCGAGCTGACGCACTATGCGATTAAGAATAACTTGGTGGATTAGCTTTGGCAGGTGTGTTATTCATTTTATTTTCGCCAAAATAAGGTGTGTTAAAAATAAACTTACCATTGATTTCATTGAGATTATGCACTTAAAAATTTTATTATCAACCTGCCCACATAAATTATTAAGTTGTTTTATGGGGTCTACTTTACGTTAGAAGCCATGATATTTGCACTATCAACTGATGACCGAACCCTTCAAGTTTTCGAAAGTGAAGCTGAGGCTATTTCGTATGCCGAAGGTATTGATGTAGAAGACGGTGTTTGGGCTTTCTTCGATGATACTGGGCATGCACTCGAACCTGTTTTTACAAAACCAAATCAACGTGGGAGTTTTGTTGTTAGTTCTGGTGTTTATGAGCTTCATCTTGCGGCCCCAAATACGCCTGCGCTCCAGGCAAAGTTATCTGAGGTTTCAGCTATTGAGAATTCTGGTCAATTTAATACTGTGTCCGAAGTGGAAGCGTGGTTGGCTTCTAACCCATCATTCAAGCGGGACGCCTAACGGCGCCCCTTAATTCAAACGTTAGGCTTATGAATAATGATAAGGAAGATCATTCTTTCGGTATTGATACTAACTGCAATTATTACCGCAATATATTTCTACTACGGAAGAGTACAGACTTTTGATCCAAAACTTCAAAAGCAAATAGAGGCCAATATTCCAGAATGTGTCGAACGAGATAAGGCTGGTGAGGTAATGAAGAAGAAAATGAAAGAACAAAACCGAACCTACTATTACGGTGAAGAGCTAGAGGATTATGATAAGAAAGCAAATGATTGTTTCAACAAATTCGTTAAAAAAATTCATGAAAACAAGCAAATATGAAATTAAGATTCATAAAACCATTTCATTCTATAAGTCAGCCTAACCCATCATTCAAGCGGGACGCGCTAAAGCGCGCCCCTTATGTCATACGTTGGGCCTCACAATAGGACTCCTCATCGCATGGACGTCAAGATTCTCGTATTCCCCGAAACAAGAGTTGCTGCCATTGAGCATCATGGTTCGCCGACGCTCGAATACGACACCGCGCGTAAGCTCATCGCCTGGAAGATTGAGCACCGCCTTCTGGATCAATTGAAATACAGAAGCTATGGCGTTCATTACACAGATCCGCGCACTACGCCAGCCTCCCAACACCGCGTCGACTTCTGTCTGTCCATCGAGGACGAAGTTGGTTCCAATCCTTACGGCATTTTGAACAACGTAATCCCAAGCCGACGTTGCGCCCTCGCGCGAGATGTTGGTTCTCGGTCGAACAATAAAGCCGCCGTCTATCTCTATGAGGCATGGTTGCCTCATAGTGGGGAGTCGCCCGGCGACTTCCCGATCTTCTTTCACTACGTCAATGTGGGGCCGCACGTTCGTGAAGAAGAAATGATTACCGATGTTTACTTGCCATTGAAGTGAACCTCATGCAATCCCAAGACAAGTGCGGCCCAACCCATCATTCCACCGGACCTGCGCAAAAAGCCGCGCAGGCCGGTGAATTCAGACATTAGGCATCGTAAAAAACTCAGGAGCAAACATGACAGACCCACAAAAATCCGGAAGCTGGTGGCAAACCCTCCCAGGGATACTCACAGGTTTAGCTGCATTTATCACTGCCATCAGTGGCTTGATAGCCCTGCTCTACCAAAATGGTTTATTGGGCAATAAGGCAGAGCAAATACCTTCTCAAGTGACCGCTACTGCCACCACTTCAAATGCGACCGAGCAGGCTACTCCGGCCAATATCAGCCCTCCAAGCCGGAAGCCGTGGTCCGAGGTGGAGGCTGTTGTTCTGAGCCAAGACGGAACAGAAACACGCGTTCGGGCAGACTCGTTCAGCAACTGCATCTCCGTGAACCACGAGTTGACGCTGGAAGCGGGACAGTCGATTCCGTTTAATCGGATGTCAAGCTTTGAGGTGCTTCACGCGGACGATCACACCTCGACCAATGCCAAGGCAAAGATCAAGATTGAACTGTTGAATGGCTCTGCGGTATCGGGCACGGTTGAAGCCAATTGCGATCTGTTCGGGAACAACGACGTTGGGCGGTTTACAACCTACTATGACCAGATTCGCAGTGTTCACTTTGAGTATTGATGAGTGTTGGGATAGCACTGACGAATCGGCACTCATGAAATAGACAAGCCTTGACCATCTGGTATTAACCGTTAACGATATTGATGCCACTGCAAGATTCTATTCGCGAGCATTAGGCATGGAGGTCATCACCTTCGGCGCTGGGCGAAAAGCGCTGTCCTCGGTTCGCAGCAAATCAACACGAGGTAAATAGGGTCAGCAAGCGTAGGGCAGATGTGGTCGTAGGTATTACAGCAATTGCATGGTCGTACGTTTTTATTGAGATTATTCACAGCATGGGCGAGATTGTGGGCGCAGCCAAGATCGGCGGGCTTATTGATTCGATTTTGTCAACCATCGTATTCTGGCTGTTCGGCGAATATTGCCTGAAGATGAGCCTAATACCTACAACCTGGTAGTTGCCGTGTTGCCAGCCAAATCAATAGTGATGGGTGTTTTTCATGATCAAGCGCAAGCGGAAAACACTCTCCAACAAGTGCGGCAGGCAGTCGGATCTGTGGCTTAGCTATCATTTAGTAATTACATGTATTCAGTAATCACCTGTAAAACCAGATAAACCAACATTTACTTTAAAAGGGGAAATCCAGATGAAGATGAAAGTAGGCGAGAGCGGTAAACAGCTATTCAAGCTTTGGGAAGGGTTGGAGAAGAAAGTCTATCTGGATTCTGGCGGGGCACCTACGATAGGCGTCGGGCATTTGCTTACGCGGTCGGAGCGCACTTCAGGCAAGCTGGTGCTTGATGGTGTGGCTTATGATTACCGCAAGGGCTTAACTGAGGCGGAATGCTGGGCGTTGCTGGACCAAGACCTGGTGGGTGCGGAGAAATGCGTGAATGATGCTGTGAAGGTGAAAATTAACCAGAACCAGTATGACGCGCTGATCTCGTTTGTATTTAATGTAGGCAATGCCGCCTTTACCGGCAGCACCTTGCTTAAGCTGCTGAATCAAGGTTTATATATTGAGGTACCAGCCCAGTTGCGGCGCTGGAACAAGGATAACGGCCATGTGGTACTTGGCTTGACCAATCGCCGCGAGAAAGAGATCGTGCTCTGGAATACGCCAGTTTGACTTCATAATTTAACTGCCCTGAGAGGCGCTCTGGTATTGCCTCGCAGGGCAGTCTGTCTAGCAGTGAAAAGTAAATCTAACGGCCAGCCTTCGCCAGGTTTTTAAACCCCAGCCATGCGATATACGCATAGCACACCACCGGCAATATAAATGCATGATGCAGCCCCACGCTATCTGCCAGCAAACCGGTAAATAACGGTATCACTGCGCCGCCCAGAATCGCTGTGGCCAGTAAGCCGGAGCCTTTTTTCTCTTGCCCTGCTTTAAGGTTTTTAATGCCCAGGGTAAAGATGGTGGGGAACATGATGGAGTTACACAAACCTACCAGCACCATGCTGTATACCGCCAGCATGCCAGAGGTGTTCATGGAAACAATAATCAACGCAATTGAGAGCGCGGCATGCACACTGAGCACTTTGCCTGGCGCAAAGGCCTTGAGGGTAAAGATGCCAATAAAGCGGCCGACCATGGCGCCAGCCCAGTAAAAAGCCACCATGTGTGCAGCCTGGGTTTCGGGCATTTGCGTCAGGCTGATCACATAGTTGACGAGAAAGCTGCCGATGGCCACTTCAGCACCCACGTAAGCAAAAATGCCCACCATGCCCAGCGCCAAACCTTTTTCACTCAGTACCTCGCGCCACGCAGTGACGTCTTTTTCCGCTGATTCCTGCACAGTCAGCTCCATGCGGGATAGCACCACGGCGATGATCACCAGCACCAGCGCAATCATCAGGTAGGGATAAACCACGCCTGTTGCATGGGTTGAGTTGGCAAGTGTTGAGAGGATGAAATACGCGCCGAAAAAAGGCGCGACAAAGGTACCGAAGGCATTGAACGCTTGCACCATGGTTAAGCGCGAAGAGGCTGTTTCTTTAGGGCCAATAACAGCAACGCATGGGTTGGCGGCTACCTGCAACAACACAATGCCAGAGGCGAGTACGAACAGCGCGCCAAGGAACAAGGCATAGATATGCATGACTACCGCCGGGTAAAACAGCAAGCAGCCGAGGGCGGCTAGGGCAAAGCCGATGACCATGCCTGTTTTGTAGCCTACACGCTCAATCAAATTACTGAATGGAATCGAGGTCAGGCCATAGGCGGCAAAGAAACAGAATTGCACCAACGCAGCCTGCGCATAATCGAGATTGAAAATCGCTTTGAGGTAGGGCACCAGAATGTCATTAAGACAGGTGATAAACCCCATCATAAAAAACAGTACCGTGAGCGAAGTCAGCGTTTTTTTATACATAATTATCCTTTTTATATGCCCGTGTACTTTTCCTGCCCTGCACTACATCATAAATAGACCGGATTGGAAAGACGCCAATCAAAACATAACTGTTCAGTTCATTCAGCGGTCTGCTTTGTGAGTCCGCCCTACAAGTCTGGTGTTAGTCGCGACTAAATATAGCCTTCCACACATTTATCTATTGCCACTATTGCCGGATTTAACCTGTTTTTCCCTCGTTGTTAACCCCTTCGTTTTGGGCATTTCTTGGCTAATATGGTCATCAATCTGAAATTCGCTCTTTAAAATAACTGACACGATCAAGTTTGTAGCATTAGCCTGGAACGCCCTTTATTAAAGGCTCACAGGCTGATGTGTTTTGGGTATTTAGTTACAAAAGCCATGTCTATTTTGCATTGTCCTAAAGATTTAAAAATTAAGGCCGACATCATTTACATCAGGATTGCTTATCGGCAAGACGATAAAAGAAAAATTGCAGCACTACCCTAAATTTTCTGAAAAGCGTGCCGATAAAGTTTCAACAGCAGCGCAGTTACAAGCTGTTAGCAAGCTGAAGCAATACTAAAGGTGTAATTGAAATTTAACTTAAATTTGAAGGAGATTTATCATGGCTGCTGTCATTAATACCAACTTAGCTTCATTAAACACACAACGTGCTTTGAGCCAATCACAAAGCGCACTTAACACTTCACTGCAACGTTTGTCTTCTGGTCTGCGTGTTAATAGCTCCAAGGACGATGCTGCTGGTCTGGCAATTGCAACACGTATGGATGCACAAGCTCGCGGCATGAACGTTGCGATCCGTAACTCTAACGACGCAATTTCTTTCGCACAAACTGCTGAAGGTGGCTTGTCCAAGCAAACAGATGCTTTACAACGTATGCGTGAACTAGCTGTACAGGCAGCCAACGGTACCAATACATCGACCGACCGTGCAAACCTGGATGCTGAATTTACACAACTGACTGCTGAAGTAACACGTATCGGCGCATCAACAAACTTTAACGGTACTAACGTGTTCGGCGCTTCATACACTTTCCAAGTGGGCGCTAATACAGCAGATACCATTACTGTAGCTTCAGTAACTGCCGGCACGATCAGTGGTTCGATCAGCACTGCATCTGCAGCAACTACTGCGATTACCGCAATTGATGCCGCACTGGATACAGTGAATACAACCCGCGCTACTTTGGGTGCTACACAAAACCGTTTTGAAGCAGTGGTTGGTCAGTTGCAAATCGCTTCTGAGAACCAAACTGCAGCTAAGTCCCGCATCATGGATGCTGACTTCGCCGCAGAAACTGCAAACTTGACTCGCGGTCAGATCTTGCAACAAGCTGGTACTGCAATGTTAGCGCAAGCGAACTCTCTGCCTAACAATGTGTTATCACTCTTAAGAGGCTAAGCGTAAACAGCGTTTAAACCCTACAACCCACAGGACTAACCGTCCTGTGGGATTTTGCAAAGGAGTTAATCATGTTAAATCCCTCTTTAGATGCTTATGGAAGTGGCAAATCTCTGGCTGCTGTGCAAAAACTTGCCAGCGGCCCAAGTGCCGTAAGTGGTGCCGTGGCAGCCCCAGGCAAAGTGCCGGGTGCAGATAAGGCAGAACAGGCAGCTCAGGAAACACAGGTTAGCAAGGCAGAGCTAGATGTCGCTGTACAAAGGCTCAACGAATTTGTTGCGCCAGCACTGCAGACCATCGTGTTTTCCCTGGATGCAGATTCAGATCGTATGGTAGTCAGGGTCGTCGATATGTCGACCAAAGAAGTGTTAAGGCAGATTCCTAATGAGGAAGTGCTGAAGATATCCAAAACACTGGATAAGTTGCAAGGCCTGGTAATCAGGCAGACTGCTTAATTTTATAAAGGTGGTCTGTTTGAATACTGGTTAATTGTTTTGACTATAGCTGTTTAATTTAACCAAGTTGTTTAATTGGTAACCGTTTAAAAAGGATATTCACATGGGCATTTCATCAGCAGGGATAGGATCCGGCCTGGATGTGGAATCTATTGTCACCAGTTTAATGAATGTTGAGAAGAAACCATTAACCGCGGTCACAACACAAAAAACGGATTACCAGTCACAAATATCAGCCTACGGTACATTGAAGAGCGCCTTATCTACCTTTCAGACGGCGGTGAGTGCGCTTTCTACGGCTTCCAAATTTAATGCACAGACAGTGACTTCCGGCGATAGCACTGTATTTACTGCCACCGCCAACGGCAATGCCACTGTCGGCAATTATGCAGTCAACGTCACGCAGCTGGCCCAATCGCAAAAACTGTCCCTGGGTGGATTTGCAAGTTCCAGCGATATCGTCGGCACTGGCACAATGACTATTTCCTTTGGTAGCTATGACTCTGTCGGTAATACCTTCACTGGCAATGCTGCTAAAACCGATGTGGTTATCCCTATCACTACTGCAAACAATACGCTGGCTGGTGTGCGTGATGCCATCAATGCCAGCAATTCCAGCGTGAGTGCAACCATCGTTAACGATGGCACCACCAACCGCCTTGTTGTGACCTCAAAGGACAGCGGTGAAGTCAATACCCTGAAAATCACAGTCGCTGATGATGACGGCAATAGCCTGGATACTTCCGGCTTGTCCCGTCTGGCTTATGACCCAACCGCAGCTGCTGGCAATGGTAAAAACCTGACCCAGTTGCAAGTTGCAAAAAATGCACTCCTGGATATCGATGGTATTGCCGTGGTGAAATCCAGCAATAACATTACCGATGCCATTGACGGCGTAACGCTTAACCTGCTTAAAGTCAATACTGGGGCCAGCGTCAGCCTCGGTGTGGCAACAGATCCAGATAAAGTAAAGGCATCTGTTACCGCTTTTGTGGATGCTTATAACAAGCTGGATACCACGCTGCGCAGCCTGACCAAATATGATGAAACCGGTAAGGCCTCCGGCGCATTGCTGGGCGATGCCACAGCCAGGTCGGTGATTACCCAGATTAAATCCGTGATGACTAAAGCCATCACCAGTAGCGGCTCGCTGACTTCACTCAACCAGATCGGCGTGACCTTTCAGCGTGACGGTCAACTGGCGCTGGATTCCACCAAGCTGACTACTGCTTTGAGCACCAGCTTTAGCGACATTGCCAAGTTGTTCACTACCTCGGCGACTACCAGCGACCCGCAAGTAGTTTATTCAGGAAGCACTACCAAGACACAGGCGGGTACTTATGCCATTAATGTCACCCAGCTTGGCGGTGGTGGCCTCACGGCGATAGGCACCATCAACGGTGTGAGCGGAACCAGCAACGGTACCAACCTGGTGGGTGCCACCGGTGATGCCAGCCAAGGCTTGAATGTCGATATCCTGGGCGGATCAACAGGCGCACGTGGCACGGTTACTTTCACCATTGGTTATGCAGCGCAGCTCAATAACCTGATTACCAATCTGCTAAGTGATGAGGGCATCGTCGCTTCGAGAACTGATGGCATTAACAGCTCGATCAAGCGCCTGGATAAACAGGCTGAATCTATCGAAGTACGTCTGGCGGCGATCGAAGCGCGTTACCGTGCCCAGTTCACCAAGCTGGATACCTTGCTATCGAGTATGTCGACAACCAGCACTTTCCTTACCCAACAAATTGCTGCCATTAATGCTAATAATTAACGTTAAGTCACTAAGGTTCGGGCGTATTAAGCCGATATTAATTTAGGTGAAGTGATACGTAAATTAATAAGAATGAGTAAAGGATAAGGTCATGTTCGGAGTCAATCAGAGTGCGGTCAGTGTGTATGCAAAAATTGGCGTTGAGACAGGAGTCGTAGCTGCAAATCCACATAAGTTGATCATCATGTTGTACGAAGGTGCCATTAGTGCCTGCCATAACGCAGTGCGGCACATGGGTAGCCAGGATATACAGAACAAAGGTGCCATGTTGTCAAAAGCCATCATGATTATTGAAAGCGGTCTCAGGCTGAGCTTGGACAAAAAAGCGGGCGGTGAAATTGCCGTTAGCCTGGATGCGTTGTACGCCTACATGAGTGACCGCTTGTATATCGCCAATATCCGTAACCAACCAGAGCCAGTGAGTGAAGTGATCAAGCTGTTAACAGATTTAAAGAGTGCATGGGAAGCGATTGGTCATGCACAAGCTGCATAAGTAGTATCACTAAAGTTATTTACATTTTTAATCATCCACTGAAGGCGGCACTGCATTACACCGCAATGTTGCCAATTTTAAAGGGCTAGCTGCATGGATCATCACAATACAATCGCCTTATACGAAGCCGTTGCCGAACTCACCAATCAAATGTTGCTGGCCGCCAAGCAGCAGGATTGGGATAAGCTGGCAGAGCTCGAACTGAGCTGCGCGCAATATGTAGAAAAGCTCAAAAGTGTTGAAGATGCAGTGCCACTGCCCAGTGAGGCGCGTGAACGTAAGGTGGCTAGCATCAAAAGCATCCTTGCTGATGACCGCGAAATCCGCAATCTGGTTTCACCATGGATGGTGAAACTGAACTCCATGATTAATAGTAATCAAACCGAAAAGAAGCTGACACAGGCTTATCGCCAGTGATTTTCTAATCATCATGATACTTAAGCAGCCTGCTCTCGATGCCATCACTACTGGTATTAATCCAGTAGCAAGGATATTGCCGGTACTGGCGATTGATGGCATAGGCGGCACGCTGCAAGAGCTTGGTGCCAGGGCTGCACAGTTTGTCAAAGGTCAGGAATACACAGGCCAAATTCTGGCAAAAGTCAGTGATACCGCATACAACGTAAAAGTGGAGGGTGGCGATATTAAAGGCGCTATCCTTAAAATGGAGCTGGGCTCTGCTGCTCAAACCGGGCAGACACTGGTACTCAAATACCTGCAAGGTAGCCCGGTACCCACCTTCCTGCTTACACAGAACACTCCCAAAAATAGTGGTAGTAGCTTACAGCTCAGCCCGGCAGCCCAGTTGCTAGGCCAGTATCTCCAAGCGGCAGAAGGCGAGGGCGTTTCTACTCGCTACGAAGCCACAGCCATCGTCACCCATTCTCCAAAAAACCCGCAAGTCCTGGCCCAGGATTTAAAGCAGGCAGTGAGTAGCAGCGGCCTGTTTTATGAGTCGCATCTGGGTGATGTGGTGCAGGGCAGCCGCACCCTGGCGGCTATCGCGCAAGAACCGCAAAATCAGTCCAACTCACCGCTGGCCGCATTGATGTCACAACAACTGGCAATACTGGAAAACCAGCGTATGTCCTGGCACGGTGAAGTATGGCCCGGGCAGAAGATGGCTTGGGATGTATATCTGCAAGAGCGCGGTGACGCTGATGCTAAATACACCTCAAGCGAACAGCCTTCTGATGAGGATGCGCCGATTTCGAGTGAGCTTACCCTGCATCTGCCGCACCTGGGCAAAGTGTCAGCGCATCTGAGCCTTATAGATGGCCGCATGCGCGTCAATATCATGGCAGAACAGCCCCAAACTTTGGATACCTTAAAAAGCCAGCGCTTGAGCCTGGCCGAAGCCATCGGCAAAAATGGTCAGCAACTGGATGCCTTGACAGTGGCAGCGCATGAGTAACGCCAGCTACAGCAGTGTTGCCCATGCTCCAGCGGCCAATATTGGCGCGCCTGCTGAGCATAACCCAAAACGGCAGGCGATTGCGCTGGCGTATGAGTCTGGCGATTACGCACCAAAGATCGTTGCCAAAGGCCGCGGCCTGATCGCCGAGCAGATTATCGCCCGTGCCAGGGAGCATGATGTATTTGTGCACGAATCTAAAGACCTGGTGGCGCTATTGATGCAAGTGGATCTGGATGATCACATACCGCCAGCGTTGTATCAGGCCATTGCCGAAATTCTGGCTTGGTTATACCGTCTGGAAGAAGGCAGGGCAGATGCTGAGGATGCGCCTATATTTTGAAGATGAGTATTTTTAAAGCTGGTTATTTCTGAAAATTGCAGATTTCTAACTATAGTTTGCTGAGAGATTTCTAGCAGTTAAACAGGCATGTTCATGATGTCTTGATAGGCCGAGACCAGTTTATTGCGAACCTGTACGGTGGCCTGAAACGAGATACTGGCTTTTTGCCCGGCGATCATCACGTCGGAAAGACTGACACTGTCATCGCCCATTGCAAAGTTCTTGCCCAGCTTTTCAGCTTCGAGTTGGGTTTGGTTCACCTGATTAAGCGAGGCTTTCAATGCTTCTGAAAAATCTACTTTTGAACTGCCTTGAGTCTTTTGCACCCCTGCTGCAGAGGCCAAACTACCTAAAGCCTCGGTTTGCGGACGCTGGGCAGCCGCTTTCAGCTGCGCAAGCATGGATTCTATCCGGCTTGAATCAATTCCCCCTGCAATCATGGTGTACCTCCATCTCAACTCAGTGTGTCAGCCAGCTAACTTTACGTCAGTCAACTTTAAGTCATCGCGACCTAAAGTGCGGTATGACTAATTTAACATTCCGTGCCTACAGCGAGCTCGCAAATAAGCCGATGAAAATTGCTCTATTCCCAAATTTGAAAACGTTGGCCATCGGCATAATGGTATCCAATACGTCGTGGAAGCGACTTGAACATTCGGATGCAATTGGAGAAATACTATGGCAGCAGTAACTGACGCGGCCTTTACTACAGGTGGTGGAATGGGCGCGATGTCTCAAATAGGTAACAAGCTGATCCTGGTCGCTGGCGTAGCAGCAGTCATTGCCGTGATGGCCGTGTTCTGGCTATGGAGCCAGCAGCCGGATTACCGTGTGCTGTTCTCCAACTACAGTGATAAAGACGGCGGTGCCATCGTGGCCGCGCTGGAAAAGATGAACGTGCCATACAAATTCTCCGACAGTGGCACGGCTATCCTGGTGCCAGCTGCCCAGGTGCATGAAGCTCGCTTGAAACTGGCTTCTGACGGCTTGCCCAAAGGTGGCAATATCGGTTTTGAATTACTGGAAAACCAGAAGTTTGGTGTTTCCCAATTCGTAGAACAGGTCAATTTCCAGCGTGCGCTGGAAGGCGAACTGGAACGCAGTATTCAGGCCATCGGTGCCGTGGAAGTAGCACGTATCCACCTGGCTATCCCCAAAGCTTCTGTATTTGTAAGAGACCAGCAGAAACCTACCGCATCGGTACTGCTCAACTTGCGCCCGGGCCGTAGCCTGGATGCGCAGCAGGTGAGCGCAGTGGTGCATCTGGTCGCGAGCAGTGTGCCTGATCTGCCTGCCGGCAATGTGACTGTGGTTGACCAGAACGGTAACTTGTTGTCCGATACCTCCAAGAAGGCAGGGGCCAATAACCTCGATCCTACCCAGCTTAAGTACGTCGATGATATGCAACAAAGCATCGTCAAACGCGTCGAGTCCATCATTTCCCCTATCGTCGGTCCACGCAATGTCCGCGCTGAAGCCAGTGCCGAGATCGATTTCTCTACATTGGAGCAGGCTGCAGAAACCTACAAGCCTAACCAGAAGCCTGAGGACATTACCATCCGCAGCATGCAGAGCAATGAATCGAAAAGCAGTAGTGGCAGCGAAGCAGGCGGTGTACCTGGAGCCTTATCCAATCAACCGCCATCCAATGCTACTGCACCGATTAACACGCCACCTCCAGCCAATGGCGCAGCTGCGACTGCAGCAGCTACTCCTGAGCCTGCACCTGCGCCAGTCAACACCCAGAAGAATATGACGACCAACTATGAGGTGGATAAGACAGTACGTTATGTCCAGCAACCCATGGGTGGGGTTAAACGCCTGAACGTGGCGGTGGTGGTCAACAATATGCAAGTGGTGGACAAGAAGACAGGCAAAGTCACTTACCGTCCATTGACGGATGCCGAGAAGACACAGATCAATGACCTGGCGATGCAGGCCATGGGCTTCAACAAGGAACGTGGTGATTCATTGACCGTAGTGAATAGTTCTTTTGCCAGCGACCCATCTGAAATCCTGCCCGAAGTGCCAATGTGGAAAAATCCAGAGATCATCGAGTATGCCAAAGATGCACTGCGCTTTATCGTTGGCATCGTAGTGCTATTCCTAATTTACTCACGCGCACTTAAGCCCATGCTACGCAAGCTGACACAGCCTGCAGCGCCATTATTGGCTGCGCCTGGTGAAGATGCAGTGGTCAGTTTGAGCGGCGAGCAGCCTGCTGGAGAAGCCAGGAAGCTGGCAGGACCAGCTTATGAGCAGAATCTGGTCGTGGCCAAACAGATCGCTAAAGACAACCCAAGAATGGTCGCCAGTGTGGTCACCAACTGGACTAATGGAAATGAGTAACGCAGATGAGTGACGCCGGAGTAATAAGAAGCGCTGTCCTGATGCTGGCATTGGGTGAGGATGAAGCCGCTGAAGTCATGAAGTTCCTGAGCCCGAAAGAGGTGCAGAAACTGGGTTCAGCCATGGCCACCATGAAATCGGTGGGTCGTGACCAGGTGGAAACTGTGGTGAATGAGTTCCTCACTGAAGCCGAGCAGAGCAGCAACCTCGGCCTCGATTCAGATGAGTATATTCGCTCGGTATTGACGAAGGCATTGGGCGATGACAAGGCCTCTAGCCTGTTGAACCGTATTCTGCAATCACGCGATGCCAGCGGGATTGAAAGTTTGAAATGGATGGATGCCCATACCGTGGCTGAGTTCATCAAGAATGAACACCCACAGATTATCGCCACTATTCTTGTGCATCTGGAACCGGATCAGGCTTCTGAAATTATCAGTCATTTTACCGACCGCCTGCGTCAGGATGTAATGCTGCGTATTGCCACGCTGGACGGGGTCAAGCCTATTGCCCTGCGCGAGCTCAATGATGTGATGACCAAACTGCTGACAGGCAACGAAAATATCAAGAAACAGACCATGGGCGGCATCAAGGTTGCGGCCGATATCATGAACTACATGAGTGGCGATACCGAGGCTGCAGTGATGGAAGGCTTGAAGAACTACGACGACGATATGGCACAGAAGATCATGGACGAGATGTTCGTGTTCGACAACATCATGGATATCGACGACAAGGGTATCCAGGTCATGTTGCGAGAAGTGCAGTCCGAGACACTCATCATTGCACTCAAGGGCACCACTGAAGAAATGCGCGAGAAGATATTCAAGAATATGTCGACCCGTGCAGCAGAAATGATGAAGGAAGACTTGGAGACCAAAGGGCCGGTCAAGCTTTCTGATGTTGAAGCGCAACAGAAACAGATCTTGCAGATTGTGCGCAGGCTGGCAGATGAAGGGCAAATCATGCTGGCAGGTAAGGGCGGTGATGACCAATATGTCTAAAGGAATTGAAAATGTCTAATATGGCCGTCCCCAAGGAACAACAAACCGCCTACGAAAGATGGGAGATGTCCTCGTTTGCTGATGGTAAGCAGAATGTAGAGACCAGCAAGCCAAAAAAGAAGGAAGAGGAAGCAGTCTCTGAAAAAATTGCACAGATTTTTGAGAGTGTGCGTAAAGAAGCCTATACCAAGGGTATGCAGGAAGGCTTTGCAGTAGGCATGGCCAAGGCCCGGGAATATGCGCAGGAAGATAAAGAGCGCTTCCTAAACCTGATGTCAGCCTTCAGTGATGCGCTGGAAAAATCAGATGAGCAGATTGCAGACGATGTGTTGTCATTAGCGCTGGATATTGCCAAATCCATGCTTAAAACCAAACTGAATGTTGATCCCGCAACGGTGATTCCGGTAGTGATGGATGCTATTCACTACTTGCCGCATGTGCAGAAACCAGCACGTATCTTGGTGCATCGCGATGATGCACAGATGCTGCGCGATTACCTGGTCGAAGAAATATCCAGCCAGCACTGGCTGATACAGGAGGATAACAATATCGAACGCGGTGGCTGCCTGGTAGAAACTGGTGCCAACCAGATCGACGCTACCAATGCAGTACGCTGGAAGAGAATCACCGAAGCACTGGCACAGAACAACGATTGGCTATTGCCATGAGCGAAACTTTGCTGGATGAGGTTGTAGATAGTAATTTAGCTGAACAAACTTTAATTACAGAACAGCAGACTGACAAGAATCTGCACCAGCGCCGCTGGCATGACCACATCCGTGATTGCAAAGAAATATTACGTATTGTCGAACCGCTGGAAATCGCAGGCCGTATTACCAAATTGACCGGGCTGGTGATGGAAGCCGCCGGTATCAAGCTGCCTATTGGTAGCGCCTGTTACGTGCCCCTGGCAGAAGGCCGCCGTGTCGAAGCCGAAGTCGTTGGTTTCGATGGCGAGCGCCTGTTGCTCATGCCCCAGAGCAGTGTCGATGGGGTGGTGCCGGGTGCCAAGGTATTTGCGCTGGAAGTGGCGGAATCGCTGCCTAAGCCACGTCATGATCAACCACCACGCAGGCGCGTGACTGACCGTGCACGCCACCTGCCAGTCGGCAATGAGCTGCTTGGCCGTGTCGTTGACGGAGCAGGTAATCCACTGGACGATTTAGGCCCAATAAATTCTGCGCAAAGTGCGCCCTTGAATGCACGGCCACTTAACCCATTAATGCGTGCGCCCATTGAAGAAATTCTGGATGTAGGCGTACGCGCCATTAACAGCATGCTCACTGTTGGTCGCGGCCAGCGCATGGGCTTGTTTGCTGGCTCTGGCGTCGGTAAGAGCGTACTGCTTGGCATGATGGCACGCTATACCACTGCCGATGTGATTGTAGTGGGCCTGATCGGCGAACGCGGACGCGAAGTAAAAGAGTTCATTGAACAGATCCTAGGGCCTGATGGCCTGGCACGTTCGGTGGTAGTGGCAGCTCCTGCCGATGCGCCCGCATTGATGCGCCTGCAAGGTGCAAACTACGCGACTACCATCGCCGAAAATTTCCGTAACCAGGGCAAGAACGTATTGCTGATTATGGATTCATTAACCCGCTATGCCATGGCACAACGCGAGATTGCGCTGGCTATTGGCGAACCACCTGCTACCAAGGGTTATCCACCTTCAGTATTTGCCAAGCTGCCAGCGCTGGTAGAGCGCACTGGCAATGGCAAACGCGGTGAAGGCTCCATTACCGCTTTTTACACCGTGCTGACTGAAGGCGATGACCAGCAGGACCCGATCGCCGATGCAGCACGCGCGATTCTGGATGGCCATATCGTACTTAGCCGCAGCCTGGCCGAGAGCGGCCATTACCCTGCGATTGATATTGAACAATCCATCAGCCGTGCCATGCATAACATTACCAATCCTGGCCACCAGAAACTGGCGCGCAAGCTTAAGCAGCTGAATTCACGCTATATGCGCAGTGTGGACCTGATCAACGTCGGTGCTTATGAAGCGGGTAGTGACCCGGTGCTGGATCAGGCCATTGCACGGCATGAAGGCATCGATGCTTTTCTGCAGCAGGATATTTCAGAGCGTGCAGGCATAGAGGAAAGTATTCACCACCTTGCCAACGTGCTGGATGGCATACCGCTCTAAGAGTTAGGCTGAGACGTAGAGAATAATATGGCGACGCAATCTACCCATGTACTGAAAATGTTAAAAGAGATCGCCGCCAAGGAAGTGGATGTGGCGGCCGAAGCGATGGCGCATGCCATGAAGGCGGCAGAAGACGCGCAAAGCAAGCATGACCTGCTGCGCGACTATCGCCAGGGCTATATTGACCAGCTCACTAAAATGCTCGAGAGCGGCATAACTGCCGAGGCGTACCAGAATTTCCAAAATTTTTTGAAGAAACTGGATCAAGCCATGGCAGGCCAGCTGGAAGTGGTTTCCATGGCTAAACACCAGGTGCAGATACAGCGCGAACAATGGCAGGAAGCGCAACGCAAGAAACTGTCTTATGAAGTGCTGACGCAACGCTCGGATAAACGTGAACTGCAGGCCGAACAAAAGAAAGACCAGAAACTGATGGATGAATTTGCGATGCGTATCAGTAGAGCCGGTAACAAATAAAGCACGCGCAACAAAGAAGCGAATAAGGCATCAATAAGCCCGCTATTCAAAGCATTCATTTTTTGGCGATCATTTTATGATCGTAGACAATCGTTAAGCTGGAGTTGAGCATCATGCAAAATCTATCACTACAAGTGGCGCAACCTGCACCTGTTAAAGGCATATCCGATGCCAGCAACAAAAACGATACCAATGCTGATAAATCGGCAACCGAACCAAACAATTCGTTCCAGATGTTGTTGTCACGCCAGGTACTGGCTAAACAGGTCCAGGATAATGTAGATAAGCAAACGGCTTCAAATCAAGCCTTGGCCAAGCAGGCGTCAGCTAGCCAGGCACCAAGCAAACAAACAGTTGCTGAACATGTGGCAACTCAGGAAAAATCCAAGGCTGCGCCTGCTACAGGCGAGGCGGATGCATCTAAAGCCAAAAAGGCTGATGTCCAGAAAACAGATGCGGATGTCGCGAATGCTGGTCTGGTTCCCGGCGTGCAGGCTGAACTTGATGCAAAAGGATTGCCTGTAAAAAAAGAAGACGCAGACAGCAAATCTGAAGATGCCGGTATTACGGCTGTAGATGCGAGTGCCATGGCCGCTATCCCTGTGATATCAGCGCCCATCATTAACGCAACGCCGCTAGTCACCACAGCAGGCAGTGCATCGACCACTGATGCGCAATTAGCTTCTGGTGGCGGGTCCACCAGCCAGAAGCAGCAGAGCCTGGATACCGTATTAAGTAATGCCTTGTCGCAAGGCAAGGGTGCCAATGGTATGGAAAAAGGCGGCGTGGACAAAGATGTCGTGGAGGCGTCGGGTGGTAAAACTGCCTCAGACCATGCACGCTGGCTTGATGTGATGTTGCCGAATGCCGCCAAACAAACAATTAGTGATGATTCAGCTACTGCCAAGCTCATGCTTAATGCCATCAATGAAAGCGCTGCTAAGGACGCTATCACCCCAACTGCGAGCTACCAGCCAGTAGCGCAAGCAAGTGCTACACAGGTTAATGCTGCACAACAGCTCGGCAGTTCAAATCTGATTAATGCCTATCCCGGAAAAACAGGCTGGGATCAGGCTATAAGTCAGAAGGTGATGTGGATGGTAGGTGCTGGTGAACAGACTGCTTCCCTCACCCTAAACCCGCCAGATATGGGGCCTTTGCAGGTGGTGATCAGTGTCAATAATGACAAGGCCGATACCACGTTTATTTCAGACAACCCTGAAGTAAGAAAGGCGCTGGAGGATGGTATGGCTAACCTGCGCGATAAAATGAATGAGTCCGGCATACAACTGGGTCAGGCCAATGTCAGCTCCGGCGGGCAGGCACAGCAGCAGTTCGAACAAGCACAACAGAATCGCATGGCTGCAACACAGTCGAATAATGGCACTGCACCGCAACCGGAAAAAACCGGCAACACCAATCCAGTGGTGCGTGTGAGCAATGGTTTAGTCGATACTTTTGCCTGATTGACTACCTGTGTGGTTGTATGCTGAGTATGCTGAGTATGCTGCAGCTATTTTGCTCACAGTATGCACCGGGCAAAATATAAGGCCTAGGTTCGGTAAGCGCGCACTCCAGCGTGCTGGGGTCACCAAATATTGCCCATGCTTTCTTTTGCGACTGTTGCAAGTGCAATTGGTTGACTGCAGCTACTTGCTGGCAACCATAGCTGATACGGGCGCAATCCCGATGAGTTTTACAGTCTTTCCAGCCCTGAGGTAAGCCCAGCTTTGCATCACTCACGCTTACCAGTGACGCATTTCCCTCACTACTCAATAATTGGCTTGGGCTGGGCATGCTGCTGCCAGCAAACAACCAGCGTTGTCCGGTTTCAAAGCCAAGGTCGCATGATGATTTTCCAATTTTTACTTCAAAAGTCTGTTGCCCATCTGGCAGCCCCTTTATTACATGCTCTATACGAAATCTGGCAGTGTCGCTGGAGCCGCGGTAAGCCGATTGCACCACAGTGCCTATAAATACCAGTGGCTGTTCTTGGATGCGGATAGACAGTGGCCGCTCATCGGGCACGAAACGACAGGCTTGGCTGCTGGTGCATGCCAGCAGTGAGATCACAAAAACAAAAAAAGACATGCACACACGTGACTGAAAACAAAGTTGCTTCATTGGAGTGATCCTTGCCGGCAGCTACTAAATTCGCGCCAGTAGCTTGTCGTTGAGTAATGGGAAATCATAATTTAACGCCTTTTTCCCCTTCTTATCCATGCTTGTTGTTAGTCCTCATTTCTCCATAATGAACCCATCAAAAACACCGACACGCGCCAACTGGTAACACTGTCGGCAAAAATGGAGATTCAAGCGGATGGCACAAGATCCAAAACCGGAAGAAAGCGCAGAAGCACCAGCGCCAGCTTCCAAGAAGAAATTCATCATCATTATAGCTGCCGTGCTGATTCTGGCTGCCGTGGGTGGTGGTGCCGCCTGGTATTTCTTGGGCCACAAGTCTCCACCTAAAAAAGAAGTTAAGCACGAAGAGCCAGCCAAACCGCCTGTGTTTGTGACACTGGAAACATTTACGGTCAACCTGCAGCCCGACCCTGATGAGAAATTTTTACAGCTGGATATATCCCTGCAAGTAGCTGATGCAGAAGTCGGTGAAGTGTTAAAAGTGCAGATGCCAGCAGTGCGTAACCGTTTGCTGATGCTGCTCACCAGCAAGAAGCCCAGTGAGATTTCCAATATGGAAGGCAAGAAGAAGCTGAGCGAAGAGATTGTTGCCGAAGTGAAGAAACCTTATGCGGCAGGTGCCAAGCCACTGGAAGTGTCAGGCGTATTTTTCACTTCATTTGTCATTCAGTAAGTTTAGTAACCAGATAATTACGACCTAGGTAGAACAGGAACTCATCTCAATCATGGCTGATAATTTTCTCTCACAGGACGAAGTCGATGCGCTACTCAAAGGCGTAGGCGGCGATCAGGATGACGAAAAGCCTGCCGGTGATGGCGAGGGTGTCCGTGACTATAACCTTGCGACGCAAGAGCGCATCGTGCGTGGCCGTATGCCTACGCTCGAGATTATCAACGAACGTTTTGCCCGCCTGGTACGTATTGAGCTGTTCAATTTCCTGCGTCGCGGGGTAGAGGTTTCTGTCGGCCCGGTTCGTATTACCAAATATAGTGACTTTATCCGCAATCTGGTGGTACCCACCAATCTTAACCTGATCCACATGAATCCGCTGCGTGGCACCGGCCTGATTGTGCTGGACCCGACACTGGTATTCCTGGTGATCGATAATATGTTCGGTGGCGATGGTCGTTTCCATACCCGTGTAGAAGGCCGCGACTTTACACAAACCGAGCAACGCATTATTCAGCGCATCCTGGCTATCGTGTTTGAAACCTACGAAAAATCCTGGGAGCCGGTATATCCGGTCAAATTCGAATATCTGCGCTCCGAAATGAATACCCAGTTCGCCAATATCGCCACGCCCAATGAAGTGGTGGTAGCCACCACCTTCAATATTGAGCTTGGCCCTGTCAGTGGCGAAATGCATTTCTGTTTCCCTTACTCCATGGTTGAGCCTATCCGCGACATGCTGACTTCACCTTTGCAAGGTGAAGTGCTTGGCGCAGACAAGCGCTGGGTAAAGCTAATGACCCAGCAGGTGCAGGCCGCCGAGATCGAAATTGTGGCTGATCTTGCCAAGACCAAAATGCAGCTGGGCGACGTGTTGAACATGAAAGTAGGGGATGTAATCCCTCTCAGTATCGATGAGGCGATAGAAGCACAAGTGGATGGCATCCCGGTGATGCTCTGCAAGTACGGGTTGTTTAATGGCCAATACGCATTGCGCGTAGAGAAGCTTTTAAGATCCAACTCAACTGAATATATTAAAGGAGAACCATATGGCGAATGATCCGGATGACAATGGCGTCGAAACGATAGCGGAGGACGACTGGGGTGCAGCCATGGCTGAGCAGACCTCTGCAGAATCCTCTGTGTTTCAGGCAAGCAATGTAGAACAGGCCCAGGTATTTACTGAGTTCACGCCCAAAAACAAACTGCATGAAACGCAAAACGATATTGATTTTATCCTTGATATCCCAGTCCAGCTGACGGTAGAGCTTGGTCGTACCAAGATTGCCATCAAGAACCTGCTGCAATTGGCGCAGGGCTCAGTAGTAGAGCTGGACGGCATGGCGGGTGAGCCGATGGATGTGCTGGTGAACGGTTGCCTGATCGCGCAGGGTGAAGTGGTGGTAGTGAATGACAAATTCGGTATTCGTCTCACTGACATCATCACGCCAGCTGAGCGTATCCGCAAACTTAACCGCTAACTATAAGTATGTTAATTACAAGCACAAGCGCCTCGATGAAAATACATCTCAATGTTCTGGCAACAAGCCTGCTTAGCGCTCCCTCTATTGTGTGGGCGGCAGATACCGTTGCGGTATCGCCAACGGGCAGTGTATTGAAAATGGTGCTGGGTCTTGCCGTGGTATTGGCAGTGATGGCACTTATTACCTGGGTACTCAAACGCATGATGCCTGGAACAACTGGCCAGCAATCGGTGGTCCGCGTTATCGGTGGCGTCAGTGTTGGCTCACGGGAGCGGGTAGTGGTAGTGCAGGTGGCAGATCGCTGGATAGTAGTTGGCGTAGCTCCGGGCCAGGTCAACGGCATTGCCAATCTCGAAGTCGGCGGCGTGCAACTGGCAGAAAATATTATTGATAGTAATAACCCGCTGAGCCCCAACATGAATACCTTTACCCAGCCATTTGCACAATGGTTGAAAAAGTCGGCAGCTAAATTAACAGACAAGCCTAACTGAGAATCCCCAGTGAGAACATTGATGTCCAGAAATAATTCACAGGCTTTAAATGCCCCGCCTTTAAATATTGTGCTTACAGGCATTGCCCTGGCAGCCGCTCTGGTATTGCCTGGTACAGCATTGGCCGAAACCGGAATCCCACTGGTGAACTCAGTGCCCACAGCTGGTGGTGGTCAGAACTACACGCTGAGTTTGCAGACGCTCATCCTGATGACGTCACTGACATTTTTGCCAGCCGCCATGCTCATGATGACCGGCTTTACGCGCATCATCATCGTGCTGTCGCTACTACGCCAGGCTTTGGGTACGCAGTCTGCGCCGCCTAATCAGGTGATGGTTGGCCTTGCCTTATTCCTTACCTTTTTCGTGATGAGCCCGGTCATCGACAAGATTTATGCCGATGCTTACCAGCCGCTTTCCGAAAACAAGATCACCATGCAGGTAGCGCTGGAAAAAGGCGCTGCACCGCTCAAGGCTTTTATGCTCAAACAGACGCGCCAAGGTGATCTGGCCTTGTTCATGAAAATGGCGCAGGTTGAAAAAATTGATACACCAGAGGATGTGCCCCTGCGTGTACTGGTGCCAGCCTTTATGACCAGTGAGCTCAAGACCGCATTCCAGATAGGTTTTGCCATATTCATCCCGTTTCTCATCATCGATATGGTGGTCGCCAGTGTGCTGATGGCGATGGGGATGATGATGGTATCTCCGGCGATTGTGGCGCTGCCGTTTAAGTTAATGCTGTTTGTGCTGGTGGATGGCTGGCAGCTGCTGATGGGTTCGCTGGTTCAAAGCTTTTATTAGCGAAGCTCAAAGTTTCTATTAGCTTTAAGTGTGCAGTTTTATTAGTAATGAATAGTTGAGGAAAGCAAAATGACCCCCGAAAGTGTGATGACGCTTGGCAGAGACGCCATGGAAATTACCCTGCTGGTAGCAGCACCCATGCTGGTAGTGGTGCTGGGGATCGGCCTGCTGGTCAGTATCTTCCAGGCGGCCACGCAGATTAACGAAGCCACATTATCGTTCATCCCCAAGCTGGTCGGCGTATTCGCGGTATTGATAGTCGCTGGCCCGTGGATGCTCACCACCATGGTGGATTACATGCGGGTAGTGTTCACCAGCTTGCCGGGCATGGCCAATTAAGCACAATTAGCGTAGTAATTTTAAACACTCCGCAGTAAATCCGATTATGGTTTCAATCAGCAGTGATCTCCTCCAGACCTGGATAGTTGGCCTGTTATGGCCACTAACCCGCGTGCTGGGTGTGTTTGCCGCTGCCCCTATTTTCAGCCACGCCTCTATTCCCAACCGGGTCAAGCTCGGCCTGGGCATTATGCTCACCCTCATTATCATGCCCACGCTGCCGCCGTTGCCGCAGTTCGAGATATTCTCGTTTCAGGGTTTGCTTATCCTCATACAGCAGATCGTGATCGGGGTCGCCATCGGTTTCAGCATGCGCCTGGTATTCGCGGCAGTTGATCTGGCCGGTCAACTGATCGGCATGACCATGGGCCTGGGTTTTGCCTCGTTCTTTGACCCGCAATCGCAAGGGCAGACCACTGCCCTCAACCAGTTTCTGGTCTTGCTCACCATGCTTATATTTTTGAGTCTGGATGGTCACTTGATGATCATCACTGCCCTGGCCAACAGCTTTGTCAGCATGCCCATTGCTGTGGATGGGGGCAGTATCAACCCGATGAAAGTAGTCATGTGGGGCCAGACCATATTCAGTGTCGGCCTGCTACTCGCCTTGCCCGCAGTCGCAGCGTTGCTAGTCACCAACATGGCGTTAGGCATACTCACCAGAACAGCACCACAGCTTAACCTGTTCGGTATCGGCTTCCCCGTCACGCTCAGTATGGGGTTTGTGGTTTTAGCATTGGCATTGCCGGGTATGTTGAAACCGATTGAGAATTTTATTGAACAGGGTGCAAGCAATATGAGGCAGGTGGCGGTGCCTGCTACGTCAGTACAAACACCTAGTCCTGCAGGAAACTAACGTTTGAATTAGGGGGTTTTAAGCGTCTAGCTTAAATGATGGGTTATACATAGATTATTAGATAGATTTCTTGAAAGAATCATTTCTGAGCCATCTATTGATTCAGCACGTAAATTAACATCAAAAAAATCAATTTTTAAATCATATTTTGTTTTTGATATTAATCTGCAGTATAAATTAACCATGTCGTTTCCCATGTTTGCCAAATACTCTTGGGTCTTAACATTTGGATTTGACTTAACAGATACATCAAATATTGCATAAGAATGATTGCCTGAGAGATCAACAACCTCGGTGCTTAATTCTTTATGAAGTATTTGTAATTGCTGAGCATATTGATTACCAAATTCAGCTTGCCGATTTTCTAATAGTTCTTCAGTAATCCAGTGAGGCACTCTAAATAAAAGTAACCCACCTATAACAATAGAGATTTTTACCCATTTTTTTACCTTTGGACTCAAGTTCATTTATGCGTAACTATTAATATAGAGACAGAATCTGATTTATCTCGATTGTAATTGAAGCCCTAATTCTGCAGTACTTTTTCTAGTTCTTGCTTGCACTCATCAGCATTGATGAACTGAATGGCATGCATCCCCGCCTGACGCGCACCTAAGACATTCACCTCAAGATCATCAATAAATACAGTCTGCTCGGGCTTCAGGTTGAAGCTATTAAGCAGATGTTCAAAAATTTCCAGATCAGGTTTCATCATGCCTATTTCGCCGGAGATGACGATGCCTTGGAACACATGCCAGCGGTCATACTGCGATTTGAGAAAGGCAAAGGTGCTGGCAGGCATGTTGGATAAGCAATATAGCGGATGCCCTTGCTGATGCAGCTCATACAGCAGCGCCCAGGTTTCTTCTTTCGGCGTGAGTGATTCGCGGATTTCCTGCAAGAGCTCGGCGATTTCATCGGGCGCAAATCCTGTCCTGAGGTGGAAGTTAGTGATTGCATCCTCTTCCGTGAGCGTGCCGCGGTCGAGTGCCAGCCAGTCGGGATGATAAAAGATGGATTGTTTGAGCAGGTCGTGATGGGCTGTATCGGTATAGCGTCGATCAAGTACTTTGTGCGGATTCCAGTCGATGAGGACGCATCCAAGGTCAAAGACGATATTCATTTTGTTGGGCATGGTTTGTGTAACTCAACGTGGCACATACGTTGGAGTATGTGGTTAATTCATCCAGACCGCTAGGGGACCAAGGGCATAAGTAGCACAAGATGTGCTACTAATCTTCTCCGTTGAGAGGGTCGCTAAAGCGACTCAGCTCAACGCGAAAGCGTGAGGCGAATTTCAGCGAGTGTGATATTCCATAAAAAACTGTGAATGGCAAAATTGTGGATAGTAAAACAGTGGCAATAAGCGCTACAGCTAGCGACTATATTTAGTAGGTTAAATATAATCGAACAGTGATAAGCCAGTAGTGGCAACAAAGGATTTTTGTGCAGCTTCCATAATGGTCTGTTGCTTGGCCAGATCAGAAAGTGCGCTGGCGTAATCCAGATCCTGTAAGTCAGATAGTGATTTTTCGTATTGCAGGTTGCGGTCTGATCCTGCAGTATCCAGTGCATCCAGCTCGTTCAGTTTGGAGCCGACATTTGCCCGTACGGTGAGGACATTGTCGACAGAACCTTGCAAACCGCCAATGGCCGTCGCCAGGCCGCTGGTGAAAGCTGCTTGTGTAGTTGCATCGGTGATTGGTGTATTGAGCAGTGTGACCAGACTTTTTAGTGTGGTGAATATGTCATTGCCGCCTGCCTGAAACACATTGTTGCCGGTCACATTGGTTGCCATCTGGCGTTGTGCATCTACCTGCAACAATTGCTCATTGCTGTCACCTGCATAAGTAGCGCCTGTAGCAGTGGCTGTGAATGGTGTGGTATCACTCTGGAAGCCAGAGTACAGATAATTGCCGTAAGCATCCTTGGTATTGGCAAGCCCGATCAGCGCATCCAGCGAGCCTTGCAGCTCGGTGGCGATAAATGCTCTTTCCTGATTTGAATATACGCCATTACCAGCGCCTACCAGTGTCGATTGTGTCGATACCAGCAGGTTGGTCACACTGGTGAGATTTGATTCCAGTGTGTTGAGTTTGATCTTTGCGGTTTCGCGATTATCGGCAAATTTTGCGTTAACGCCTTGTTGGTAAGAGAGTTCAAGTACACGCGCAGCCGCTACCGGGTCATCAGAAGGCGAAGTAATACGCTTGCCGGTCGAAATCTGCTGTTGCAGTTTGGCCTGTTCAGATTGCAGCGCACCGATTTTATTGATGCCTGCCTGATATATAGTATTGGTACTGATGCGCATGATGCCTTTTCCTTAACCTTGAACTATTGACCTAGTTGCAGTAACACTTCGAAAAGCTGGCTGGCAATCTGCATCATTTTGCCAGCGGCCTGGTATGCTTGTTGGTAGCGCAGCAAGTTGGT
This sequence comes from Methylophilaceae bacterium, assembly GCA_035459965.1. Lineage (GTDB taxonomy): Bacteria > Pseudomonadota > Gammaproteobacteria > Burkholderiales > Methylophilaceae > DATHXC01. The sequence continues at coordinate 34,430 of DATHXC010000002.1, read as the reverse complement.
CGCTTCTTCATCCAGGTTCACGCCCGATTCAGATTGCACAGCGGCGGTAGCCTGTTCCAGAACGACGGCTTCTGCGGCGGCTGTTACCTTTAGCTCGCGGGTTTTATTGCCCACGGTATTCACCAGCTGGCCAAACGCGCTGGCATAAGTGGTCTTGTTATTCACAGTGCCTTGAGTTTGCAGGCCTGCCAGCAAAAGACCATTGCGGTTGTCGCCGGGCGCATTGGTGGTATTCGGGGTAATGGTGAACTGGTCGCCATTGGCTGGTGTGCCGGAGACAGTGAAGCTCAAGCCCGCAACCGTTATCGTAGCGCCAGCAGTAAATGTAACCGGTGCGCCAGCGGCAAATGTGGTGGTGGTTCCACCAGAAGTGACAGTGACTGCTTGTGAAGCGGGGAAGCCAGTAAGCGTATTGGTACCGCTGTTATAGGTCAGGCTAAATCCGCTAGCTAGCGGGCTTGCGCCATAAGTGCCGCTGGCAGCCGGTGCAGTGATGCTGCCGCTACCGGTATTGGCGACATTGGCGGCTGAGCTTAATACGGGGCCACCCACTGCTAGTTTGCTGACATCGCTAATCGCCAGATTGATCGAGGTTGCGGCATTTTGTGTGGGGCGAATCACAAAGTCATCGCCGGCAGCAATGGTGCCTGAAGCTACATCAAAACTCAGCCCGTCCAGGTTTTGTGGCAGGCTGGTAAAGGTACTCATCTGCTTGTCGCTGAGGCGGGTGATGTAGTAGTTGGTACCATCATATTGCAGGCGATAATCACTGGCAGTGACTGCACGAGGATCCAGTATCTTGCTCGCCACTACTGCATTGCCGGTGTTATAGCCACTGGCATTAACTGCAGGATCAGGAATGTTGAACAGTGCACCACCTGGGTTGCCGTTCTGGTCCAGGCCTTGTTGATGCTGGGCATTAAAAGTGCCTGCAAGCACGACTGCAATTTGCCCTAGCTGATTCTGTACTGCATCAAGTGACTCATCACGGAACTTGATCAGGCCGCCTATGGTGCCGCCGGGCAGGCTATCACCAGACAGGATGGTGGTTTTGGTTTTGCTTTGGTAGGCCACTTCCAGACGCGTAGGGTCTGTGGGTGAATTCACCGTGGTCATCGAGAAGGTATCTGTGCCTACCACCAGTGGCAAACCATTACCCAGGAAAATGTTGTAGCTGCCCTTGCTTTGCGGTACGACGGTTGTCTTGATTTCTTTGCTAAGTTCCAGCACCAGCTGATCGCGCTGATCCATCAGATCATTAGGCGGATTGCCGTCAGCGCTGATGGCTTTCTCAATCACATCGTTAAGGCTGGCGATCTGCTTGGCATAAGAGTTAACTAGGCCCACGCTGGATGAAAGTTGTGTGTTGACGCCCTCACGAATCTCGTTAAGACGTGTGCTGGTGCTCTGGAAACGGTTAGCCAGTGATTGTGCATTTGACAACATGGCCTGGCGGGTAGGGGTGTCGCTAGGGTTGGCAGTCAGGTCCTGTACGCTATCAAAGAAGCTTTTAAGTGTAGGGTTGAGGCCGGCAGAGGCATCAGACAACATATTGTCGATGGTATTAAGCTGCGCGCTGTAGGCATTGACGCCGGAACTGACGGATTGGCTGTTGACGACCTGTCTGGTCAATAACTCACTGTAAACACGCCTGATGCTAGAAACATCAGTACCTTGACCAACGTAGCCATAACCGAAGTTTTGCGCCTGCGCGGCAACTTGGACCACTACCTGGCGTGAGTAACCGGGAGTGGAGGCGTTAGCGATATTATGACCAGTGGTACTGATACCAATTTGCGCGGCATTCAGTGCGCTTTGCCCTATGCTTAGTATGTTAGTACCCATGGTTTTCTTCTCTACGGTTTGATCTGAACATGTTCGATCTCATATATTGCATGACGGCATAAAAATGCAGAACTTTAGGCGACACTACTAAAAAATCAATTTTAGGAAGATGAAACCTTCTGTATCACACTGGCTAACTTGGCTGCGTAATTGGGGTCGGTCGCGTACCCGGCTTTTTGCATGGCTTGGGCATAGTCATTGACGTTCTGCATGTTGGACATCACGTTTTCATAACGTGGATTGTTACGCATCAGGTTGGCAAAGTCCTTAAACGAATCTGCGTAGCTATCATAGGCACGGAATTTCTCGACGCGCTTTTGTTTTACGCCATTGATGTATTCAGTGGTAGTGGCCTCAACTACTTTGCCATCCCAGTTGCCAGTGGCTTTGATGCCAAACAGGTTGTTACTGGGGGTGCCATCTGCCGCCTTGATTTCACGTTTGCCCCAGCCACTTTCCAATGCAGCCTGGCCCAGCATCAGGTGGGCAGGCACACCAGTGGCCCGGCTTGCTGCTTCCGCATGTTGGGCCATACGGTTCTGGAATTCGGCTGCGTTATCACTTAACGGTTTGGTATTGGGCAGTTTGTCATCACCTTGAACGCTATCAGCAGGGGCTGCTTTTTGCTCAAGGCCTTTTATCAGGTAAGGATTATTCATGAGTTGAATATTTAAGTTCGGATTGTTCAAGTTCTGGGTGCTGAGCGGTGCTGCATTTTGTGCGCTGGGGTCTGCAGTGGGCTTGTCGTCTGAGACAGCTTGTTGCATGGTATTGTTAGGCGCATAGCCGCCTTTGGTCAGTTGACGCGCAAGCACATCTGCCAGCCCCAGCCCTTTTGAGGCCAGGTTGCTAGTCAGTTGCTGGTCAAGCATTGAAGTAAAGGTGCGGCTTTGTTCGTTATCGAACGGGCTGTCCTGGGGCGATGCATCGCGCATGCTTTTCAGCATCATGTTCATGAAGATGGCCTCGAACTGCTTGGCCACACCCTTGATCGCTTCAGGTGAGTTTTCTTTTGCTGCCAGCTTAAGGCTGTTCAGGCTGTTGGCATCGAAAGCCACTTTACCTGAGAGGTCAGCGCTGCTGATTCCGTTAGCGGAAGTATTGGAGATACCCATGTTAGATAATCTCGAGCTCGGCGCGCAGTGAGCCTGCTGCCTTCATCGCCTGCAAGATGGCCAGCAGATCTTGTGGTGTTGCACCAATCGCATTGAGCGCCTTGACCACGTCTGACAATGTTGCGCCACTGTCAAGCTGCATGACCTTGCCTGGCTCTTTGGTAATCTCGATGGATGAGCGCGCTGTTGCGACAGTCTGGCCGCCTGATAAGGCGCCAGGCTGGCTGATAACAGGTGCGGTGTTGATGACCACTGACAGATTGCCGTGGGATACAGCGCAGCTTTCCAGCGTGACTGCCTGATTCATAACGACTGAGCCAGTGCGGGCATTCAGGATGACTTTGGCGAAGCCGGATGCAGGTGCAACATTGATAGTTTCCAGTGCAGCAAGGAACGCAACGCGGCTGGTGTTTGCCGGGGCTTGTACGCGAATCACGCGGCCATCCTGTGCAAAAGCGGTGTTCTGGCCAAAGCGACGATTAACGGCATCCACGACTAATGTAGCGGTAGAAAAGTCGGATTCTTTCAATTCCAGGTTGATGCTATCGGTCTGGCTGATAGTGCTGGGAATAGCGCGTTCTACAGTAGCACCGGCGGAAATACGGCCAACACCTAAATGATTAATCTGGGTTTGGCTGCCGTTGGCAGAGGCACCTACACCGCCCACTACCAGGTTACCCTGTGCGATGGCGTAAATCTGGCCATCAGCCCCTTTAAGCGGCGTCATGACCAATGTACCGCCACGCAGGCTTTTGGCATTACCCATAGATGAAACCGTGATATCCAGTGTCTGGCCTGGCTGTGCGAAAGCAGGCATGCTGCTGGTCACCATCACTGCGGCTACATTCTTGAGTTGCAGGTTAGTACCGGCAGGCAGGGTCACGCCCATTTGCTGCAACATGCTGATAATACTTTGTACGGTAAATGGGGTTTGTGTGGTCTGGTCACCAGAACCATCCAGGCCTACTACCAGACCATAGCCTACCAGCTGGTTACTTCGGACACCCTGGATAGAGGCCAGGTCTTTGAGCCGTTCAGCATGTGCTGGTGTGGTTGCCAGACCCAGCATTATCAATCCTGCCAGTAAATTTCCAGCAATCGTGGTCATTCCCAATCTGTGTAAGCTTGTCATGATGGTAGCCATTTATAAAGGTGCCAGACTCAGGAAGAAACGGGCAATGATGGAAGCCACTTGCGAGGCATCAATGCGACTGTTGGTGCGGTATTCGATACGTGCATCAGCCACTTTGGTAGAAGGCACGAAATTGCCCAGGGTGATACTGTCTGGATTTACGATACCTGAGAACCTGACGAACTCAGTGCCCTTATCAAACGAAATCTGCTTCTCTCCGCTCACAACTAGATAGCCATTCGGCAACACCTCGACCACCGAAGCAGTGATGGAGCCAGTGAATACATTACTGGAATTGGCCGCGGCCTTGTCAGTATATGAAAGCTCTGAATCTGCGGTGAAGCCGGTTTTTCTTACCACCTTGTCGAAGGCGGCAGTGATGCCAGAATCAACCTTGCCATCCTTGCTGGCTGAGCTACCGCCAGCCTTGGTGGCAGAGGTATTTTCAGTAATATTGATGGTCACAATATCACCTACATAACGTGGACGCCTGTCTTCAAACAAAGGACGGTACCCGGATGAATTGAAGATCGCGCCGCTGCTGGCTGATGGAGGTGAAGCTGTTGGTGGCCTCGCCGTATTAGGCTGCTTGATGATGGAGTCTGGAGTAATGGCACAGCCGCTGACTACCAGCAACAAGCCAATAAAAGGCAGAAACGAAAAGTTAAAAGAAAGACGAGCGCAAAAACCGCTTAAGAAGCGGCTAGGCAACGATGTATTGCATGTTGTACGGTAATTTGTATTAAACATAATCGTTTCCTAAGTTTGCTTGCTTATAGTTTGCTTGCTTGAAATTTTCTATCAAGCGGTTCTCTGGAGATGAGCTCATCAAAATCTATCAATTATTAATAGTTAGCCGTATTACATCTGTGTCAGTTTTTGCAGCATCTGGTCAGAAGTGGTAATCGCTTTGCTGTTGATTTCATAGGCACGCTGGGTCTGGATCATGTTGACCAGCTCTTCCACCACGTTCACATTGGATGTTTCCACATAGCCTTGTGACAAGATGCCTGAACCATTGGTGCCCGGTGTATTGGTGTTGGCAGTGCCAGAAGCAGCGCTTTCCACATACAGATTTTCACCCTTGGCCAGTAAGCCGGCCGGATTGATGAAAGTAGCAACTTGCAGTGTGCCGATTTGAGTTGCAGCGGCAGTGCCGGACGTGGTGACGGAAACAGTACCGTCGCGTCCAATACTGAAGCTTTGTACATTGGTTGGGACGGTGATGGCTGGCTGCACAGGGAAGCCGCTTGAAGTCACAAGCTGGCCCTGGCTATCCACTTGAAAAGAGCCGTCACGGGTGTAAGCAGTGGTGCCATCAGGTAGCAATACCTGGAAAAATCCTGCACCCTGGATGGCGACATCCTTGTCGTTACTGGTTTGTTGCAGGTTGCCCTGGCTGAAAATACGCTCGGTAGCCACAGGGCGCACACCGGTACCCAGTTGCAAGCCAGAAGGCAGTTGTGTCTGTTGTGAGGATTGGGCGCCAGGCTGGCGGATATTCTGATACAGCAGATCTTCGAATACAGCGCGTGAACGCTTGAAGCCGTTGGTGCTGACGTTTGCCAAGTTATTGGCAATGACGTCCATTTGCGTTTGTTGCGCATCCAGACCGGTTTTTGAAATCCATAGTGAGCGTATCATTTTATTTCCTTTCAAAAATCAGCTGCTGTTACAAAGATCGCTATCAGAAATATTTAGCTAATTGGCTGCCGATTAAGTTAATGATAACCCTGTGCCGCTTAACTCAAATTGAAGATTTGACTAGCTTTACTGGCGTTATTCTCGGCGTTTTGCATCAGCTTCATTTGCGTCTCAAACTGTCGAGCCAGACTGATCATGGTGACCATGGCATCGACCACATTCACATTGCTGCCCTCAAGCGCGCCACTGACTACATTGACAGTGGCATCTGCTGGCACGCTGCTGCCATCCTTGGTTACGAATAAGCCGTTTTCTGCGCGCACCAGATTAGCTTCCGGTGGGTTAACCAGTTTTAACCGCCCAATAGAATTAGCGGGGCCGGGCAGGGTGTTGGTTGAAACCGATGATACGGTGCCATCTTTGGCAATGCTGATAATGACATCAGGTGGAATACTGATCGGGCCACCATCACCCATGATGGTGAGGCCGGTAGCTGTTTGCAATATGCCGTTTTCACTCACTTTGAGCGAGCCATTGCGGGTAAATCCTTCGGAGCCATCTGGCTTTTGTACCACCAGCCAGCCTTTGCCTTGTACCGCGATATCCAGGTCACGATTAGTGGCCTGGATCGGGCCGGGGTTAAAGTCTGCACCAACTGTTGCATCTACTACAAAAGCGCGCGTTGGCAAACCTTCGCTGATGACAGGCACCGCCCGGAACGAATCCACTTGGGCCTTGAAGCCGGTGGAAGTGGCGTTCGCAAGGTTGTGCGAGTTAGTCGCTTGTTGTTCCAGGATATGCTTCGCACCTGACATTGCGGTGTAAATCAAACGATCCATAGCGCCTCTCCCTTATCTGCCGTCAGCCGTTAATACCATTAACGCCAAGATTATTAACGTAGGTTCACCAGTGTCTGCAGAACCTGATCCTGGGTCTTGATGGTCTGTGCATTGGCCTGGTAGTAGCGCTGCGCAGTGATCATATTGACTAGTTCGGCAGTGAGGTCGACATTGGAGTCTTCAAGTGCTGAAGATTGCAATATGCCTCGGCCGCCGGTATTAGGTGAGCCGACTACGGGCAGTCCAGAATCTGAAGTCTCGGCAAAATTATTGTCACCCAGTGCTTGCAAGCCGTTAGGGTTGGAGAATTTTGCCAACACTACTTGTGCAAGTGTTTTGGCCTGACCATTGGTATAGCGGCCAATCACGCTGCCATCTGCTGCAGCACTAAAGCTTACAAGGCGACCAGAGGTGTAGCCATCCTGTGTCTGGCTGTTTAAGCTATATGCCGAGCCAAACTGGGTGCTGCTGGCGAAATCCATGGTGACATTGACTGGTGCCCCGGTCGACGGTGTAAAGCTGACGGCCTGGGTCGTGGTGCCGGAAATTAGACCGGAAGTACTGAATGTCAAGCTTGAGCTACCAACAATAGCGGTGCCGCCATCAACAGTAGAGCGTACATCCCAAGTGTTGTTGCCAGTTTTGATCATATAGCTTTGCAGGGTGTGTGAATTACCCTGGCTGTCAAAAATCGCAATTGGCACTACTTGGGTATAAGTCGTTGGATCATTCGGGTCAAATGCTGGTAGTGCTGGAATAATAGGGCTACGTGAATCCAGATTGACTACATTGCCCACTTGGGTACTTGCCTGTGGCACTAGGTCAGCTGCGCTGATCTGGATAGGCGAAGGAGTAATGGCCTGCACAACGCCATTAACGTCTGCCAAGTAACCAGTTAGCTGATCGCCACTTGAGTTGACGATGTAGCCATTCTTGTCGAGCTGGAACTGGCCATTACGTGTGTAACTAATAGCGCCGTCATTGTTCATGCGGAAAAAGCCATTACCGTTGATGGCGATATCCAGTGAGTTATTGGTGCTGGTGATATTACCCTGACTGAATTCGCGCTGGATGGTGGCAACCTTCACGCCGATACCTGCCTGCGAACCACCTGCACCGGCCAATGAGTTGGCATAGAGATCAGAAAATTCGGCACGTGACTGCTTAAAGCCTACGGTATTGGCATTGGCTACGTTGTTACCCAGTACATCCAGGCTCTTGGATGCTGCGTTAAGTCCACTTAAACCTTGTTGAAAACTCATGGTGTTCTCCTGATTGTTTCAGTTAAATAAGGATGCTGATGAATAATTAAATATAAAAAGCCGGAAGCTTAAAAAATCTCTTTCACGTCACTGGTACTTACTGAGGCCAGGTTGCTCAAATTCAGCTTGATGCCGCCTGTGCCATTGGAGATGCTGAGCACCTGTGCATAGCTCAAAGCGGTAGCCTCAGCAGCGGTATTGGCGATGGTCCCCGCTACCTCAAATTTATAGTTACCAGTAGCTGCTACAGAGCCGTCATTGGTTTTGCCATCCCACTGCAAGGGCAAGGTGCCTGCTTCTTGTTTGCCCAGTTCGACTGTTCTGACGACAGTACCCGCCGAGTCTTTAATAGTGACGGTTAACTTGTCTGCACCAATTGGCAGATCAACACCGAAATAGCCACCAGTACCGCTGGTGCTGACGTCATTGCCGGCTACCAGTACGCTGTGGCCTATCATGCTGGAGGCCTGGTAAGACTGGCTGCCCTGCACATTGCCGATCAGGGTTTCCAGCGTGGTATTGAGTTTGTCGATGCCGGTTACGGTGGATAGCTGCGCTAACTGGCTGGTTACTTGTGCGTTGTCCATCGGGTTGAGCGGATCCTGGTTCTTCATCTGCGTGACCAGCAAGGTCATGAACCGGTTTTGCGCTTCATCAGCGGTGGATGCTGCCGTATTTTTTGTACCATTCATCGAATCCAGCAAAGCCTGGGTAGGGGATGAGTTGTTTTGTACTGAGGTTGTCATGGTGCTTTCCTTATCTATAAAAGCGTCAGAAGGTAATTATTGCTTATGAATTACTGGCCAATAGTGAGTGTCTTGAGCAGCATGGTCTTGGCTGCATTCATGGTTTCCACATTGTTCTGGTAGGCACGTGAGGCAGAAATCATGTTCACCATCTCTTCGGTCACATTGACATTGGGCATGGTGACGTAGCCTTTAGCGTCGGCCATGGGATGCTTGGGTTCGTAAATCACCTTAGGAGGGGACTTGTCCTCAATCACCTTGGATACTTTAACGCCGGTGGCATCTGGTGAGCCGGTTGGGGCGACGCTGAATACCACCTGTTTGGCTTTATAGGGTGTGCCGTTAGCGCTGGTGGCGCTGTCTGCATTGGCAAGATTACTGGCCACGGCATTCAGGCGCTGCGATTGCGCACTCATGGCGGAGCCGGAAATATTGAATACATTAAATAAAGACATTTTTTATCCTTTCAAAAGCAACAGGTAATTCAGGCTTACTGGCTCTGTATCGCTGCCAGCATTGATTTAAGCTGGCCGTTGATCATGATCAGGCTGGCTTCGTAACGAATCGCATTGTCGGCAAACTGGTTGCGCTCCACATCCATATCTACCGTGTTGCCATCTACGCTACCTTGTATGATGGGCCGGAATAGCGGCTCGCCTGCAGCACCGCTGGATGTTTGCGCGCTAGAAGGCACACCATTCATATGCTGTGCTGAAGTCTTGCTCATGGATTGCGCAGCCCTGGATGCCTCTTGCGAAACCCCAGCTACTGCGCGTTTCATGGCTGCGCTGAAATCCAGGTCGCGAGCCTTATAGTTAGGGGTATCCGCATTGGCGATATTGGAAGCGATAAGCTCCTGGCGCTGGCCACGGATCCTTAATGCGTTCTGGTGAAAGCTTAAGGCTGCATCTAATTTATTGATCATGATGGTCTCCATTCATAACAGCAGTGCCCTTAACTACTTAAATACCCGCTAAAGAAAAAACACTTTTTGCCGTTAACATTGATGTGAGCAAGTCTAGGATTAAAAAGTAATCATCAATTGCAAAAGTAAACGGGTAAATATTGCCCTTTTCTTCGTTTTGCTTTGCAGCCATCTCCGTAGAATACATATTGAATATTTGCCATGAGTAACAGAACTTTTGACTATGGAAATCAATATGCGCCACCTCACCAAGCCAGGACTGAATGCAGAAAGCCTTAATACATTAGGGGCATCTTTGATCCTGCTATGTGCGTCGCTATTAGTGACGGGTCAGGCCAAGGCGGCAACCACACTGGCAATGCTGCCTAATCAGCCAGTCAGGCAAGAGCCCATCAAGCAGGACTTGCTGAGGCAGGATCTGGCTGCAGTGAAAAGCAGAATTACAGAATTTTTAGTGACCCAGACGATTGGTTATCCCGGCAAAGTCAGTGTTAATGCCGGGTCTATAGATCCTAATCTGAGATTGGCTGCATGCCCTGATCCACAGGTATTTATGCCACAGGGCAGCCGTGCCTGGGGTAAGACCAGCGTGGGTGTGCGTTGTAATGCACCTAATATCTGGACGATATATGTACAGGCAACAGTATCTATCACTGCGCAGTATCTGGTGGCTGCGGCACCACTTGCACAAGGGCGGATTATTAGCAGCCAGGACTTGATATTTGAGAGCGGTGACCTGACCCAATTGCCGGCAGGCGTATTTACTGACATAGGGCAGGCTGTTGGGCGCTCCGTCAATATATCAATGAATGCAGGGACTGTACTCAGGCAGGAAATGCTGAAGATGGCGCCGGTAGTACAGCAGGGACAAACCGTGATGGTCACTTCAACAGGCAAGGGCTTCAGTGTTTCAGCAGAGGGTCAGGCCATGGCGAATGCTATTGAAGGACAGATTGTGCAGGTGAAGGTAGCTAACGGCCAGGTGGTTAACGGCATTGCACGCAATGGTGGCCAGATTGAAGTCGGCTTTTAGATCTGTTTTTTTAGATATGGACATGGTAACCAAAAGACTTACAAAGGATTAAAGTTCGCTTAAACTATGCCGTTATGAGCATTATGGATGCGTGTATGCGCATAGAAATTTACGCGAAAAGGAAAAATTACCATGAAAATTACTAATGATCCAATCAAAAACCCGGCGGGCTTGGTTACAGAAAAAGTAGAGCCAGGTGCTGGCAAAAAAACTGAGAAATCTCAGGTACAGCCAAAAGCCACTGAAAACGTTACATTGTCACCAATGGCTGCGCAACTGCAGTCACTGGAAGCCAAGGTTGCTGCCGATAATGTGTTTGATATTGAAAAAGTGGATGCCATTAAATCTGCCATCGCAAGTGGCCAGTTTAAGGTGGACTCTGAAAAAGTAGCAGATGGACTGATAGAAACTGTGAAAGATTTATTAACTCCCAAAAAAACATGAGGACAACATGAACGCCCCTATCTCTTTTGAGCAAGACTCCAAATTAGTCAATCAGCTGCTGGCAGTGCTATCACGTGAGCAAACCAACCTGGTGATGGCTGATATCGATGCGATAGAGTCTTTGCTGGAAGAGAAGTCGGTGTTGTTGCAACAAATGAATCTGACGGCAAAAGCCCGTTATGAAGCTTTGGCCGTAGGCGGTTTTGAGGCCAGCGAGCTGGGAATGGGCGTATGGCTCAAGCAGCAGTCAAAGCCTGCCGTGAATGACGCATGGGCAGATTTTCAGAAAGCATTGAGTCAGGCAAAAGAAATGAATCGACTCAATGGCATGCTCATCAACAAGCACTTCACGCGCAATCAACAAATGCTGAATCACCTGCAAGGTAACTCAAGTGCTGGTGGCGTCTATGGCCGCGATGGTCAAGCAAAGCCGCAAGCAAATTCACGCGCAGCCTTGACGGCCTGAGCGACTCTGTCCTAATCGTCTCTGTTTTGCACATCATGGCGCATTCAAGCGTCATGATCTAGTTTCACCTCTACGCTATACCTCCTGCACTGCCTTTTCTGTCACGAGATTTTCATAAAAGCTTCACATTTATTGACAATAAATCTGCGAACCATCACTCTCCACGCTTCCATATTTTAAATAGTCAAAAGGCATGCGATGAAACTGACAAACGCAGAAAAACTTATTTTAGTGATGCTCAGTGACATTACTGAAAAATTGCATATTGACCATGGCATAGATCCCAAGCTGGTAAAGTCTGCAATCCATAGTGGCAACACCTGGGGCCTGGACTGGAAATATCCCGGACTTGGTAAAACTGACCAGGCGGCACCTGCGATCGCTAACGAAATTACCGACATCCTGGAAATGTGGACTTACATAGAAGAGGCTTACAAGGATCTGACTTCTGACGAAAAATCCAGGGTCAAGATTGATGCTGGTTTGTCAGGCCCACCAAGATTTAGCGGATTTGATGGGGACAGTGAGCTGGAGTTTCATAAAATTGCCTACTTCCTTATTTATGATCTCAAGCTGTTCAAGAAATTCAAGATGGACACGGTAGATGCGCCTGGCCCGAAAATGCCTGAATACAAGCGCATGTTCAAGATATGGGGGTCGGTAAAGCCGAATTTAGCAGGGCTTAGCCTGAATGCAAATCAGCTGGTTGAAATATTGAAAGTGGCAAAGTAGTCAGCTAGTCTGTCATTTAATTGTTCCGCCCCGTCTCTCGCTACTCAAAAGCCGCTCTGTTAAATGACAGGCTGGCTTATTGAGTGGTGTATTGGCTAAGCAGCAACGCTTCAAACTCACATGCAGGCAATGGCCTGCTGAAGTAGTAACCCTGTAGCTCATCACAGCCGACAGACTTCAGGTATCCATGCTGATAGGCAGTTTCTACGCCTTCGGCAATAACTTTAATTCCTAGGCTTTGCCCGAGCACGATGATGGCTTTCAGGATGGCGGCATTGGCAGGGTCATTCTCGAGGTTGCTTACGAATGCCTTATCGATTTTCAATCGATCAATCGGGAAATCCTTCAGATAGGCCAGGCTTGAATAGCCTGTGCCGAAATCATCGATGGCCAGCTTGACGCCTATTTTCTTGAGGGCGTGCAGGGTTTCGATAAACTTGTCAGCATCATCGATTAAAGTACTTTCGGTAATTTCCAGTTCAAGGCAATTCGGGTCCAGGCTGGTCACATCCAATACGTTCTTGATCATCCTTGCCAGGCTAGGCTGTCGGAACTGACGTGGCGAAACATTGACAGCTATGGGGATAGATCGCCCCATTTTCACTTTTAATTCCTTGGCCTTTTGGCATGCAGTGATCAGCACCCACTCACCAATTTTCTCTATCAAGCCGGTTTCTTCAGCAATCTGGATAAATTTCAGTGGTGGAATCAATTCCTCACCTGGCGGTTGCCAGCGTAGTAAGGCTTCTGCACTCGTGATTAGCCCTGTCGCAAAATCCACTTTTGGCTGGTAGTGCAGCAGGAACTCGCCACGCTCTACCGCCAGTCGTAAGCGGTATTCAAGTTTGACACGCTCGGTCAATACCTCATTAAGTTCCTGTGTGTAAATCTGGTAGTTATTGCGGCCGGCATGCTTGGCTTTGTAGAGCGCTGAGTCCGCATTCTTGAGCAGGGTATTGGGGTTCATGCCGTCGTCAGGGTAAATGCTGATGCCTATGCTGCAAGACACGACGAAATCGAGATCATTGATAATGCACGGCTGTGCTACCGCTGTAAGGACCCGCTGCATACTCAGCGATATATCGTCGACTTTCTGGATATTGGTGAGCAGAATAACGAATTCGTCACCGCCCAGCCTCACTACTGTATCTATTTCGCGGATGCAATTAGACAGGCGCTCGGACATGATGACCAGCAATTGGTCACCTACCTCGTGCCCCATGCTGTCATTGATCAGCTTGAACTGGTCCAGATCGAGAAATGCCACTGCCAGCTTGTTCTTGTAACGGTCTGCAAAATTCATGCATTGCTGCAGCCTGTCATTCAGCATGTAACGATTCGGCAAGCCTGTCAGGCTGTCATGCGTGGCCTGATGTTCAATCTTTTTCTCATAGCTTTTACGCTCGGTAATATCTTCAACCGTGCCTTCGTAGTACAGCAGTTTCCCAGCCTGGTCATGCACCATGCGCGCATTCTCGGATATCCAGATGGTAGACCGGTCTTTGCGATACACCAGCGACTGGAAGTTATGTACATTGCCATGCTCTGCCATGGCCACCACAAATTCATCCCGACGCTCCGGTGAAACATAGAGCTGCTGCTGGATATTGTTCAGCGCGCTCATCAGGTCATCGGGGGATTGATAGCCGTAGATGCGCGCTAATGCAGGGTTGACGACCAGGTACTGACCGGTAGGGGATGTCTGGAAAATGCCTTCAATGGCATTTTCAAAAATCGAGCGATAGCGAACCTCGGTTTCACGCAGTGAAGCTTCGACAGTTTTGCGATCCGTGATATTTTGTATAAACCCTTCAAGCGCCTTGGGTTCGCCATGTTCGTCGTAGATGAGATTGCCGCGTTCTAGCACCCAGACCACATGGCCATCGGCATGACGTATGCAGTATTCCACTTCAAAATTAGTACCTGCAGTTGCAGCTGTATCAACAGCATTGCGGGAGAACTCCCGATACTCAGGCAATATCATTTCTTCAAAAGAAATCATCTTGTTTGCGAGCAGGTCTTCGGCGGCATAGCCGGTAAGCGCTTTGCAGCCCTGGCTCACAAACAGCATGGTCCAGTGCTCGTCACACAGGCAGCAGTAGACCATGCCCTGCAGATTATCCAGCAGGCTATCGAGCATGCGCATACGGTCATGTATGAACACGTCCATATTCTCAACGGATTTAATTTTGGGGGATGGCAGGTTCATGTACTGCGTGATGGATGGGACATATAGAGTATTAACGGCACAAGTAATTGATTCCTTTAAGCAGTATTCGTGCCCGTCAGTTTAACCCTAAAGAATGCGCATTTATGGCCGTTATCAGTAAACCTGAGATTTTAAGTTGAATTGCAGATTGAATCAGGCTGTAACTCCTTATACCAGAACCAATTCCATTGAGTGCACCTTAAAGAGGCGCATGTTTTCCCAAAGCACTTTTTTGGTGTTTTTCACGTAATTCCATCATTAATCAAAGTTGGACGTATTTATTTTTTTTGATGGCGCATTCTTTGCTTTGTTAAGAAAGAATAGCCAGTTTGTTGACGTTTTAACGATTTTTTTGGACCTGATAATGACCCAAGCAACCTCCCTACAGATCGATAATTTCCTCCCCTACATGCGGGATGTCATTCGCTGCGAGCAGTCGCTACATGAACTTAACCTAATGTGGCGCATCATCGAATCTTCCGCCAAGATGAATTGCCCGGTTGAGGCCAAGGCTATCCTGCCTACCATGGCCGCTACACGGGTTGGATTCAACCGGCTGGAGAGCGAGCTGGTACTGAGCCTGGTCCAGGAAAAAGTATCAACAGTCCTGGATGAGGTTGGCACCAAGGCCCAGTATGTGATTGATATCCTGGTACGCAACCTGTACGAGCGAACTGCTGATGTCGGCTTTCTGGCCACCGATGGCGAGCTTTGTGCATTTGTTGCGGGCCTGAATGGCAATGAAGAGGCGATCCGTTACCGTTTGCGTGCATATCGCAGTAAATACACCGTCTACGACGAGATTATTTTGCTGGATGTGCATGGTAACGTTTTGGTGCAGATCAACGAGGAAACCCCGATTGAAGGTAGCCTGGATCCGCTGATTATGGAAACGCTGGCATCCGATAACTATGTGGAGACATACCGCCATAGCGACCTGCGACCCAGCAAGCAGAAAGCGCTGATATATTCCAAACGCATGGTGCACCCAGACACGGGTGCAGTCATCGGAGTGCTATGCCTGTGTTTCAATTTTGTCCAGGAAATGGCAGGTATATTCAAATCGCATGGTGATGCATCGGGCCGTTCGGTGATGCTGCTGCTGGATGGCGAAAATCATGTCATTGAGTCCAGTGATCATCTCTGGATTCCCGTAGGCACTGCGGTGCCCGTTAATCGAGATGCAACGCCCAATCTGCTGATGTATGGCGGACGTGAATACCTCGCCCGCACATTTATCGCTGAAGGCTACCAGGGTTATATGGGGCCACCCGGTTGGCAGGGCCAGGTGATGATCCCGGTAGAAATCGCTTTTACCGGCCGCGACACCAATGCATTGAAAGCACTTGATCCTGAGATCGCAGAAGGCTTGCTGTCACATGCACAGTCTTTCTGCCCACCGCTGTTCGAGATCATGACAGCTGCAGAAACCATCCGTCGCGTAGTGTGGAACGGTCAGGTTATGACTGCCGGGCAGGGTGGTGAGTTGCTAAAACTTAAGACTATCCTCGACCAGATCAGTGAAACCGGCACACGCAGTAACGAGTTGTTCTCACAGTCGATTAACGATCTATACGAGACCGTGCTGGCTTCCAGGTTGCAGGATTCAGAATTCGTATCCCATTTGCTGGTCGACCTTCTGGATCGTAACTTGTACGAACGTTCGGATGATTGTCGCTGGTGGGCAGTGACTCCTGAATTAAGGGCTGCTTTAGCCTCTGGAGACATCAACAGCACTACCGTTACTCGACTCACGCAAATCTTGGAATACATCAACGAGCTTTATACTGTATACACCCGCATATTTGTCTATGACCAGACTGGCAAAATAATCGCCAGTACCAATTCAGAGGATGACAATGGCGGATCTATCATTGGCATGCACATAGATGAAACTACGCTGGTAGAAGTGATGTCTCTGCGGACTGAGCAGCAATACCATGTGACACCGTTTGTGCCGGATCCGCTTTACAACCATGCCCCGACTTACGTGTATCACGCTGCCATCAGGGCACCCGAAAGCGACAGGGTGGTGGGTGGTATCGGCATTGTGTTCGATTCTGCACCTGAGTTCCTGGCCATGTTGCGCGGCGGTATAGGCGAAAAAGACTCTATCGATGCTTTTTATGTGAACCGTCAGGGCAAGATTATTTCAAGTACGGATCCAACCCGACCGGTAGGCGATATTCTGGAAATCGATCCTGAGCTGCTGGAACTGGCTAACGGCAAAAGCGCTTCGCGGATTGTGTTGCATGACGGCCATTACTCCATCCTGGGCTGCAGTGTCTCGCATGGCTATCGCGAGTTCAAGGTCACCGATGGCTACAAGGAA
Organism: Methylophilaceae bacterium; assembly: GCA_035459965.1. Classification (GTDB taxonomy): domain Bacteria; phylum Pseudomonadota; class Gammaproteobacteria; order Burkholderiales; family Methylophilaceae; genus DATHXC01. The sequence goes on along the minus strand of DATHXC010000002.1, from coordinate 17,706 downwards.
GATGTGATTGCGGTTGTTTTCGACTCATTCGGCGAAATTCGTGGCCGCTCTTCATCCGGCAATACTTCAGCTGCCATTATCGAATCCTCGACGATCAAGTCGGACGGCATCGAATTCGCCACCTTCTTTATTGATGGCGGGCTATTTGCAATCGAAGCTGAGCATGTTTTGGAGGCGCTGGCCGCTGCTGATATTTCTCCTGTATCCATGGGTAGCCGCTCCGAGCGGGTTGGAGTGCTGGCTATACAGCACGAGAACGAGCTCAAGACCTATGCCTGGGTTTTTGACCTTGGCTATTTACTGAGCGGCATCCCTTCCGTCCGCGATAGTAGCAGTCAGGTGGTCGTTGTAGAGCACGGCCAGCACAAGATCGGCTTACTGGTTGGCGCATTACATTCGGTGGCTGAGTTCAGCGAAAAGCAGATCACCGTTACCCCGCTGGCTGCAGATAGCAGCGGTGTCCTCATCAAGCAGATCATTAAGGCCAATGGCGGCAAGCTGTTGATTCAGGGTATTGATATCAATTACTTGTTCAAGATGCTAAGTAACCCTTTTGAACCGGTGAACCAGGAAAGGAAAGTCGCTTAAACGATTGCTGGATTAGAGTGCGCAAGTTAGGTGGGCTAATTACGCTGTAAACCTATTTTAATTATTGCGCAGTTTTTTGTGGCTGGATTTCGAGAGACGAATCTTCCTGGCTGAGTGTGTCATAAAGAATCATGATGGCTACCCGACGGTTTTTGGCGCGCCCAAGAGGTGTTTCGTTTTCACTGGCAGGTTGGGCAGATCCGAATCCGAGCGCGCTTAGCCGATTTTCCGCAATACCATCATCGCCTAGCATCCTTACTACACTGCTGGCGCGCACGGCAGAAAGCTCCCAGTTGGAAAAGAATGCAGCATTATGGATGGGCACGTTGTCGGTATGGCCTTCCACCTGGATCATGCGCTGATTGTCCTTAATCACTGCGGAGATTTCACTTAGGATGCCTGATGCATCAGTCGCCAGCTCTGCTGAGCCGGGTGCGAATAGCAGGCTGTCATGAATGTCGATGCGGATGCCGCGGTTATTCTGTACTACACGTACTTTGCCTTCATTGATCAGCGGGGCGAGCGTGTTGGATAAATCTATGCCCATATTGGTCATGGATTCGCGTTCACGCCGCAGTTTTTCATTGTAGAGGTGAGAGAGCGGCAGCGGCTTGATCAGTGATTTTTGCTGTCCCCTGATCTGGCCTTCAGCGCCTGGCCCTTTTTTGAGGGTGCTTTTCTGGCCATCAGTCTCATTATCACCGCTAAATGCAGTGCCCATGGAGGAAGTGAGCTGGCTGTATTTGCCCTGATTGACTGAGGAGATTGCATACATCACCACGAAGAATGCAAATAGCAGGGTGATGAAATCGGCGTAGGAAACCAGCCAGCGGTCTGGATTCTCTAATTCATCATCTAGGGGTTTTCTTCTGATCATGGTTATTTCATTAATTTCAGCTTTTTAACTTATCTTAAGTAGGCGATTAGGCGTTCTTCAACAATGCGCGGATGATCACCACTGGCGATGGAAACCCAAGCATTCAGCAGCATTTCCCGGCGCATTACTTCATGCTGTATCAAACCCTTCAGCTTGCCGGCGATAGGCAGGAACACCAGGTTAGCCAGGCCCACGCCATAAATGGTGGCAACAAAAGCAACAGCAATGCCGCCGCCCAGCCTGCTGGGATCTGAGAGGTTTTCCATTACATGAATCAGGCCAAGCACTGCGCCCAGAATACCGATGGTGGGCGCATAGCCGCCAGCGGCATCCCATATCTTTGCTGCATTGCGTTGCTGCATTTCATAGAAATACATGTCGATAGCACATATTTCGCGTATTTTTTCCGGGGGAGTACCGTCTATCATCAGCCTAAGCCCTTTTCTGATGAAGGGGTCAGTTTCCTTGTTCAGATAAGGTTCCAGCATAAATATGCCTTCCTTACGTGACAGCGTGCTCCAGAGAATGATACGTTTGGAAAGCGGTTGCCTGTCGTCAACAGGCGTAGTAAATACCTCACGAACCATGTGCAGGCCCATCAGGAAATTCTTGGAATTGGTTTGTAGCAGTACAGCGCCAAAAGTGCCGCACAATACGATCATGAAAGCCGCAGGCTGTAGCAGAGAGCCAGCATGGCCGCCCTCAATGGCTTGGCCCAATAGAATGCCAATCAGGGCAATGCCGATACCGGCTAAACTGCTCCAGTCCATGATTTCTCTTTCAGGTTTGCCCGCAGTCTGGCGACGGCCTGGCTATGTAACTGGCAAACACGCGATTCAGAAACACTCATCACGGCACCGATCTCTTTGAGGTTGAGCTCTTGCTCATAGTAAAGTCCCATGAGTATTCTCTCGCGCTCGGGTAATGATTCAATCGCATCAATCAGCGCATCACGAAAGTCGCCAGCCAGCAGGCCTTTGATGGGGTCGCCCTCATTGTCTGTCTGGAAGCGGTCGAGGAAGTGCTCGCCACTATCGGACTCATGAAAGTCTTCGTAGTAAACCAATTGATGGCCGCTGCAATCACCCAGCATGTCGTAGTAATCGACAATGGATAGCTTGAGTTTCTTGGCCACTTCACTTTCAGTAGGCGGACGTCCCAGTTGTTGCTCCAGCTGGCTGATAGCAGTTTCCACATCTCGCATATTCTTGCGGATGCTACGCGGCAGCCAGTCTGCGCTACGTAGTTCATCCAGCATCGAGCCGCGTATGCGCTGTGCGGCATAGGTCTCAAACTGTGCACCGTGGGTATCCTCGTAGCGATTGACTGCATCGAGCAGGCCCATCATGCCGGCTTGCACCAGGTCATCAAGCTCTACGCTGGGCGGCAGCTTTGCCTTGAGTTGATAGGCGAGCTTTTTGACCAGCACAGCATGCTTGCTGAGCAACTCGTCTTTTTGATCACTTTTCCCGTGGGCTGTATACATAAGAAACCTCTGGCCTAGATGAATGATGCCTGCTTAATATCAGCGTTGAAATCCTGTTTGTGCTCATAAGTATAATCAAGCCGCTGAGCAATTTCCTTGAATGCAGCCGAGGCCGTCGCCAGGGGAAATGCATCAATGACCGCACGACCGAGTTTGGCAGCGCGGCTGAGATGTTCATCTGGCGGAATGGCACCAAAGAACTCCAGCTCGATTTGCATGAAGCGGCGTGCTACCTGGGAAATGTTGCGGAATACTATTTGCGCCTGTGCATCAGTAGCGTCGTCAACAATGATGCCGAAAGGGCGTCTGCCGAGCTGGCTGCAGATCTGCTTGATCAGCGTGTAAGCCATCTTGATTGACTCAGGATGACGCGTCAGCTGAATAAGAATCTCGCTTTCATTCAGCGTTTTCAATGGCAGCAGATGATTTTTATTAAGCGTGGCATCGACCAGTACAATTTCATATTGCCGTGCCAGGCTGTCGAAAATGCGGTTCAACTGGCTGCTGACTTTATTGTCGAGCGGTGTATTGACTTGATTACGCTGCATCAGCTTGGTCACGTAGTAACCATGGCTAGAGCTTTTGATCGCATCCAGCAATGTTGCATTCTCGGTCGCTACATCCAGTAGCGCAGGCAGCCTTTCTATCTCATAGCTGCTTTCACGTGAATCTATTGATGCATGCACGATCAGTACATCACTGCCATGGCAGCGGATAGAGGCCGCCAGGTTTGTCATCAGGCGCGCTTGCGTCTGGGACTGGAAGTCCTGTGATGGTGATGCGGAAATGATGGATACCACCCTTGGTCTTGGGGCGGCCATAATGCGCCGTAGCCCTGCAGCCTGGTCATTGAGAAAGTTAGACATAACTAATCTCCGTTAATTGGTTGGAATTCGCAGCATGTACAGTATTGCCCATGACAAATGGCAGCTCCTTGTCCAGGAACTGGAAAGGCAGGTTACTGGCAGAGTTTAACCTCAAGGCATGATGAATCAACTGCTGTTTGTTTGCCAAGTGGATATCTTCAGGTACACGCTGGCCATTGGCGGCGTAATACAGCTTGAGCTTCTCGCGGATAATAACATCGAGTGTATTGCCTATGGTGGCAGCCTCATCCAGCTTGGTGATGATGCAGCCATCCAGGCCTTTACCCTTGTATGCCTTAATGACATCGGTCAGGGTTTCGCCGGTGCTGGTTGCGTTGAGGCATAACAGTTTCTTGATAGGCGCATTGGTATTGGAGAGCATGGCAATCTGCTCGGCTACCATGCGATCACGCTGGCTCACACCGACGGTGTCGATCAGGATCGTGTGCTTGCCTTTGAGTTCGTTCAAGGCGATTTTGAGGTCAGCTTCATCTTTTACTGCATGCACCATTACGCCAAGAATCTTGCCGTAAATCCGTAGTTGCTCATGGCCACCAACACGATAGGCATCAGTGGTAATCAAGCCTAATTTCTGAGTGCCGTGCTTCATGACATAACGTGCTGCCAGCTTGGCTGTGGTGGTGGTCTTGCCGACACCAGTCGGGCCGATCAGTGCAAAAATACCACCTTGGTCCAGCACTTCAGTTTCGTTTTCTATGGTATTCAGGTTCTTGGCGAGGATGGCTCTGATCCATGTCATCGCTTTTTCGCCATCCAGGTTTGCTGGCAGCTTTTCAGCCAGTGCCCGTGATAATGCAGCGCTGAAGCCTGCTGCTAACAAGGCGCTCAGCACTTGTGACTTGATGGGGTCACGTTGCTGGATATTGCCCCAGGAAATGCTGGTGAGCTGTGATTCAATTACGCTACGCATATTGCGCATCTCGTTGAGCATATCCGCCATTTGCTGGCTGGCTTGCTGCGGTGTGACTTGTGAGCTGCTGAGATGTACAGGCGCAGTCTGGATGCCAGCTTCTGTGTATTTATCCAGCTTGAAGTTATCAGTTCTGGTGTTATCTAACCTGGCACCACCGGCACGTCTGTTAAAAGACTCGGAGTTATTAAACTCTGCAGCCTGCGTGCGATTATTCTTATTCAACAATGAGAGCAGGGTCGTCGGCTCGCTACTCTCGTAGCTTGGGGTAGGGCTTGATGCATAGCTTGCAGAATCCTGGTAGTCCCCAGCATTAGACTGATCTGCTCCATTGCTCACCATGGCATTCATGTCTTCTTCCTTAAAGGCCATGATTTCATTGCCACCGTTCACCGTGCGATTAGAGAGTATCACCGCATCCTCCCCCAGCGCTTTACGCACCATGCTTAGTGCTTCACGTGAGTTTTTGCCGAAAAATCGTTTAATGTTCATGCTGGACCTCCAATAAGGCTAGTGACACGGATCGTTTTTGAATCAGGTAATTCCTCGTGCGACAACACACGAAGATGTGGGACAGCGCGGCGCAGGAATTTGGAGAGCGCCGCCCTCAATGGGGCTGCAACCAGCAATACTGGCGTCATTCCCATTTGTTCTTGCTGCTTGGCAGCAGCTTCAGCTTGCCTGGACAAGGTCTCAGCCATGCCAGGTTCAATGGCGGAACCTGTTGTGTTGTTGTTTTGCATGGCTTGCATCAGCAAGCGTTCCAGGTTGTTATCCAGTGTCATGACGGTGACTTCATTGCCGGTAGGGAATAGCTGTTGCACGATAGCGCGGCCCAGCTGTACGCGTACCAGTGCAGTCAGGTCATTAGTGTCTTGTGTCTGGCTGCCATATTCGGAAAGTGTTTCAACGATAGTGCGCATGTCACGGATATGCACGCCTTCAGTCAGCAGGTTCTGCAGCACTTTTTGTATCACTGACAGTGACAGCAGTTTTGGTGTCAGGTCTTCTACCAGTTTTGGCGATTCCTTGCTGATATGGTCCAGCAGTTGTTGCACTTCCTGGCGACCCAGCAACTCGGCTGCGTGCATGGAAATCATGTGGTTCAGGTGGGTGGCGATGACGGTACCGGCATCCACGACGGTGTAGCCCATGCTTTGTGCCTGGTCGCGTGTGCCGGCATCTATCCATACTGCTGGCAAGCCAAATGCCGGGTCAGTAGTGGCAGGGCCAGGGATGACGCCGGTGACCATGCCTGGGTCTATCGCCAGGTACTGGCTGAAATGGGATTCACCACTGGCAATCTCGACGCCTTTAAGTGTGATGCGGTAGCTGGATGGCTTGAGTTCCAGGTTGTCGCGGATATGCACGGTAGGGGCGAGGAAGCCGACTTCCTGCGCGAATTTCTTACGCAGGCCTTTGATGCGCTTGAGCAGGTCGCCGCCCTGGGCTTTGTCTACCAGTGGAATCAGGCGATAACCAACTTCAAGCCCGACTACATCTACTGGTGTAACGTCATCCCAGCTGGCTTCTTCTGTTTCTGTCACTACATCTGATGGAGCTTCTATTTCAGGTTCAATCGCAGCAACCTTCTTCTGTTCACTGACGATATAAGCCATGCCAGCCAACACGCCAGCCAGCATCAGGAATGCGAAGTGGGGCATGCCAGGGATAGCGCCCATGCCACCGATAATACCTGCAGTAATGTAGATGACCCTGGGGTTGGAAAAAAGCTGAGTCATCAGCTGGCCGCCAATGTCTTCATTGTTGGCCACGCGCGATACCACCACACCGGCCGCTACTGAGATAATGAGGGAAGGAATCTGCGCGACCAGGCCATCACCGATGGCCAGCATGGTGTAGTTCTTTACAGCGTCTGCAAAAGCCATGTCATGCTGCACCATGCCTACAATCAAACCGCCAACGATATTGATAATGATCACCAGGATGCCGGCGATGGCATCCCCGCGTACGTATTTGCTGGCACCGTCCATTGCGCCATAGAACTCTGATTCCTGGCCGACTTCAGTGCGGCGACGACGTGCTTCATCTTCAGCGATCAATCCTGCATTAAGGTCGGCATCAATCGCCATCTGTTTACCGGGCATCGCATCCAGGGTGAAACGTGCACCCACTTCAGCGATACGGCCAGCACCTTTAGTTACTACCGTGAAGTTGATGATGGTGAGGATCACGAATACCACGATACCAACGGTGTAGTTACCACCAATCAGGAAGTGGCCAAATGCTTCAATCACTTTACCTGCAGCGTCCGGGCCGGCATGGCCTTCAGTCAGCACCACGCGGGTCGAAGCCACATTCAGTGACAGACGCAGCATGGTGGTCACCAGCAATACGGTAGGGAAGGCAATGAAGTCCAGTGCCTTCTTGGTTTGCAGGCCTATCAGCAATACCATGATAGAAAGTGCGATGTTAAAGCTGAACAACACATCCAGCACGATGGCTGGCAGCGGCAATATCATCATTGCCAGCAGCATGACGATAATCAGCGGGGCCGCTACAGTGCGACTACCCAGGCTAGTCATCCAGGCTGGTAGGTTGAGTGAGTTCATCAGGCGAATGCTCCGGGCTCAATGGCACTGGGTGCAGGCAACAGGCTATGTGGATCCAGTTCTTCCGGTACTGGCAGTGTTTTTGGGATTTCAGGACGGAAGCCGCCATCTTTCTTGAAGATGCGCATCTGGAATACATAAGCCAATACTTCAGCCACTGCAGAATAAAGTGCTTCAGGGATTTCGCTACCTAACTCTGTATGGGCATACAAAGCGCGTGCCAATTTAGGGGCTTCTATCGTAAGCACACTGTTCTCGGCAGCAATTTCACGTATCTTCAAAGCGACAGCATCGGCACCCTTGGCCACGACTACCGGTGCACGCATACCTTCATCCTTATACTTGATGGCAACGGCATAGTGGGTTGGGTTGGTAATCACCACATCAGCTTTTGGTATCTCGGACATCATGCGGCGTTTTGCCATTTCACGCTGTTGCTGACGAATTCTTGCCTTGATTTCAGGATTGCCATCAGACTCTTTCGATTCCTGGCGAACCTCTTCCTTGGTCATCTTCAGCTTCTCAGCGTAGTGGTAAAGCTGGTATGGCACGTCGATGGCTGCGATGAACACGAGTGCGCTGACAATTGATAAAAACCCTACCAGCAATAAATCGCTGACTTGGGAGATGCTGGTTTTAAGCGGCAACATCGACAATGAAAGCATCGGCTCCATATCATGTGAAACCACGACATAAGCCACTGTTGCTACCAGGATGGTTTTGGCGATGGATTTAAACAGTTCGACTGCGGAGTTCTTGGAAAATAAATTGCCTATGCCCTTCATGGGATTGAGGCGGCTGAACTGGGGTACAAAGGCCTTGCCGCTGAATATCCAGCCACCAATAAGGATAGGTGCGCCGACAGCCACTGCCAATATCACCAGCGCAAGCGGGGCAAACGCGAGTAGTAATGTGTAGATGCTGTCTGACATTTTCATCAGCAGCACCATGGGGTCAAATGCCATGCTACGGTCAAACTGCAGGCCGGAGCTTAAAGAGGTTTTGAGCGCGCGATTAAGGTGATCGCCCATCATCATCAGGGTCAATCCGGCAGTGAATAAAACAGCACAGGTGGCCAGCTCGCGTGAGCGGGGCACATCGCCTTCTTCCCGCGCTTTTTCCAAGCGTTTGGGTGAGGCCTGTTCTGTTTTTTCTAAATCGCTGTCTTCAGCCATGACGATTCCTGAGTTGATAAAGCCGGAGTTGGTAGTTCAAAAACACTTCTGATTTCTACTGCGTCTGGTTTACTGCATGGAATCAATTATTAGTGAAGTCGATGCGATTGCATCTGGAGAATAAAAGGGTGAAAGCTGCCCTTTCTTGAAGCCTGCTAGTGGAAATTAATGTATGGATCTAATGAAAAACCAAATTTTTTTAATTATTTTTTAAAATAAAAACAATTAGATATAAATTATTTTAAGTTTTTTTAAATATTTTCCTAAAGATTATTAAAGTGCTGCCGATAAATATTCATCAGGTGAAACCGATATTGTTTTTTCTGGAGAGTAATTCTCAGGACGAAATTGATAACGGCAATAACCGCAAAAAACTTTAGGATATTTTTTAAAATGATATTGATGAGTTAACGCAATTTACTGCACTTGATTGTGGTTCATGAATTAAGTGCAATCAGCATATATAGGTATCCCCCAGCCCCATGTAGGTGTTTGTAAGACAAACACCTACATGGGTGCGTCTGCTTGTCTTACCGAAAAAACCGACAAACCCCAGTATTTTGTTTTTGTTAAGAAGCTCAAAGTACGTCTCACTGTAGTAAGAGATGTTTGCAGCACTTTTTAACCACTGCTTGATACTGAATGGGGAATTAAAATGAATGAAATCGAAATGATGTCGGAAATTAAAGATGCCAACCTCAACTACTTAATGTTGGCTCAACAGCTCATCCGTTCAGATAAAGCCACTGCAATTTTCCGCCTCGGTATCAGCAAAGATATCGCCGACCTGCTGGAAGGTTTAAGCAATCTGCAATTAGTTAAACTTAGCAGCACCAACATGATGCTCGCCCGTTTCCGTTTTGATGACAGCTCGATTCTGGGCATGCTCACCAACTACACCAAAGACCGTTCACAAGCACACGTCCATACCGCCATTTTAATGGCAGGCCAAACTGCCGAAGCACTGGCGTAATTGTTGAGCTATTAAGTAGATATTGATCCTGAGTTGACGGAATAAAAGGAAATGATCATGGATAAGAAGAGCGTAGTGAACGAGTCAGAGCAAATCCAACTAGCGATGCAAATGATCAAGCTAGGTGCCAGATTGCAACTGCTGGAATCCCAAACTACTTTATCCCGTGAGCGCCTGATCAAGCTTTACAAGGAATTAAAAGGTGTTTCACCACCTAAAGGTATGTTGCCATTCTCTACCGATTGGTTTCTGACTTGGCAGCCTAATATTCACTCTTCTATTTTCTACAATATCTACAAATTCATGGTCGACTATGCCGACGTAAAGGGCATTCATGCGATCATCAAGGCTTACAGCCTTTACTTGCAACAAGTTGAGCAGGATAACGATGTAGAACCTGTACTTTCCATGACACGTGCCTGGACACTGGTACGCTTTGTAGAAAGCAAGATGCTGAAAATGCAAAGCTGTAGCTGCTGTGGCGGTAACTTTATCGTCAACTCTTATGACCTGAACCAGAATTACGTATGCAATCTGTGCCATGTGCCTTCACGTGCCGGCAAGACCAAAAAAGCCAAAGAACAAACTTACAAAGTTGTTTCATTGTCTGCATGATTTGTTAGCAGAGCTTGACAGCCCATAGCTTCCTGATCCAAGCCTGACCATGGACAAGACCCTGCAAAAATATCCTTCGGTACAACGTCTTGCCCGCGATCTTGCAGGCAATGATGTCAAGCCAGGGATATTTACCAGCGTTGTTCGGATCGTTAAAAACTACGTTAGCAATACAGCGCTGGCCCCAGCCACATTAAGCGTACTTATTCAATGTGCTGCACTGCTCGCAGTGCTTGCCTCTTCGTGGGCTATCTACTTGGCGGCAGCCGTTTACTTCAATACTGATCTGGGCTTCCCCATATTCGTGCTCGTCCTGATGCAGGCCTTAATCGCTGCATCATTTGCCCATATGTCCGGCATGGACAGCTGGTGGCGCTGGATTCATCTCGGTTTTCCGATTGCTATATGGGCTATGTCCACTTGGCATATCCCCAGTGAGTTTTATCTGCTCGGATTCATTATCAGCCTGAGCCTGTTCTGGACTACTTTTCGCTCGCAGGTACCATTTTTCCCTTCCCGCCCGGTGACCTGGCAACAATTGGCAAGATTGATGCCAGCAGATAAACAGCTAAGCATGATTGATATCGGTAGTGGCCTGGGTGATATGTCCATGCATATTGCCAAGGCAAGGCCCAATAGCCGGGTAGAGGGAATTGAAATTGCTCCATTGCCCTGGGTCATCAGTTATGTGCGCGCTTTCATGCGCCGGTCTTCGGCAGCATTCAAGCTGGGTGATTATCGCGAGCTGGATTTTGCAAATTACGATGTCATTTTTGCCTATTTATCGCCTGCTGCCATGCTGGCATTATGGCAAAAAGCCAGTGCCGAGATGCAGCCAGGCAGCATGCTGGTTAGCCTTGAGTTTGAAATCCCCGGTATTACCCCCAGCCAGTGCATCGCTGCAGAAAAAAACGCGCCTGCCATGTATGTCTGGCATATCGCTTAAAGCGCATTACCCCTCATTCTTCGTTGTCCCCAGCTTTTATCTTTGCTTGTTTTCCTGGTTGATAGGACTCTCAGCGAGCTCTTATTAAAGCTCGCATCTAGTTTGCGCTAATGCTTTAAACATAATACAAAACTGAAAATATCCCTTTGTTCCATCGATTGATTCGTCTGCCATATTGATATTCTGAATCAAATCATTAAATCGCCGGAAGAAAATACTTCCTTAATTTGGAGCTCATAAAGTGATACTTATTGTTGGTTATATTGTAGTTTTAGGGGCGGTTTTCGGCGGATACGCGATGGCCGGGGGGCATCTCGGCGCGCTATGGCAACCTCTTGAGCTGGTGATGATTTTTGGTGGGGCCCTCGGTGCGTTTATCGTCGGTAATGATACCAAGGCGATTAAGGCTACCATCAAGGCGCTGCCAACCTTATTCAAGGGCTCAAAGGTCAGCAAAGCACTCTACATGGACTTGCTGGCGCTGTTATTTGAAATTCTCAGCAAAATCCGCAAGGATGGCATGATGTCGATTGAAAACGACGTCGAAAATCCCGAGGCCAGTCCGCTATTCAGCAAGTACCCAAAACTGCTTCACGACCACCACCTCATAGAGTTTATTACCGACTATCTGCGCCTCATGGTGTCCGGAAACATGGATGCATTCCAGGTGGAAAACTTGATGGACAACGAAATCGAAACACACCATATGGAAGGTCATGTGCCTGCACACTGTATCGCCAAGCTGGGTGATGGCCTGCCTGCATTCGGTATTGTGGCCGCGGTGATGGGCGTGGTGCATACCATGGAAAACGTGGCTTTGCCGCCAGCTGAGCTGGGCATACTGATCGCCCACGCACTGGTAGGTACATTTCTGGGTATTTTGCTGGCTTATGGTTTTGTAGGCCCATTGTCAGGCCTGCTGGAGCAGAAACTGGAAGAAGGTACCAAGATGTTCCAGACCGTCAAGGTCACCCTGCTGGCAAGCCTCAATGGCTATGCCCCCGCGATTGCCGTCGAGTTCGGTCGCAAGGTGCTTTACTCAACCGAGCGCCCTGGTTTCGCCGAGCTTGAGGCTCATGTGAAACAGGCTAAGTCGGCAAAATAGTCAGCTAAGTAACGGTTAGCAAACGAATGCATTTACCTCATTATAAAAATCGAACTGCCAAGTTTGAACGGAGCATGTGATGGCTGAAGATCTGGTCAGACCGATTATCGTAAAGAAAATTAAAAAAAGTAGTGGTGGTCATCATGGCGGTGCCTGGAAGATCGCCTATGCCGACTTTGTAACCGCGATGATGGCATTCTTCCTGCTGATGTGGCTGCTAGGATCAACCTCAAAAGCCTCACTGGAGGGAATCTCAGAGTATTTCAAGATGCCATTGAAAGTGGCGTTGCAAGGTGGCACGGCAGTTGGGGCGAGCGATACATTGATTAAAGGTGGTGGCGGTAAAGACCTCACCAAGAAGCAAGGTCAGGTAAAACCAGTGGATGGCCCTAAAGGAAAGCAGAAATTGGTCGATATAAAGGATGCGAAGGAAGCTTTGGAAAAAGCGGAAGCTGCAAGGCTGGAAGTGTTGAAAGAAAAGATAGAAAAATCGATAGAAGATAGCCCGACGTTAAGCAAGTTCAAGAAGCAGTTATTACTGGATATTACGACTGAAGGGTTACGCATACAAATTGTGGATGAGCAAAACCGGCCCATGTTTAATTCTGCAAAAGCAGATCTGCAGCCATATGCAAAACAGATTTTGCAAGAGATAGGCCGCATGCTGAATGGCGTCACTAACAAAATCAGCTTATCCGGTCACACCGATGCAGCGCCTTACTCAAGCGGAGAAAAGTCATACAGCAACTGGGAGCTATCGTCCGATCGTGCCAATGCATCAAGGCGTGAATTGATTGCTGGTGGAATGGATGAAACGAAATTATTGCGGGTGGTAGGGCTTTCCTCAGCATCATTGTTTGATAAGGAAAACCCGCTAAATCCCGTCAATCGGCGTATCAGCATTATCGTCATGAACAAGAAAGCCGAAGAAGATGCCATGAAGGATGATGGCTCCGTGAGCGTGCATTCGGATGCAAGTAAGGCAGATATTGATAAAGCAGTGTTGTCGCCATAGATTGAATTGGCACGCTATTTAACAGGTTCGGTTTAGATTGTATTTACTGAATTGATATTAAGGGCTACGGGATATTTTGTATGGAAATGAAAACATTACCCATTACTGAACTAAGAAGCCTGCTTGCTGCTGTATCCGACCACGGTAAACAGCATTTGGTGGAGGTCGAGGCAGATTTGCTGCAAACGACTTTTCTGCTGAGCGAAGCCATTGAGAAACTCGGTACCAGTTTTATGGCCGTGCATGATGCCGTGACCCAGCAACAGCAAACCCTGGATGCCCTGATGGCCGAACATAAGTTTGAGAAAGAAGAAACCGTACAACTGGAAGCGTTTAAGCAAAAGATAGGTGAGGAAGTCAATGCAGCGGTGACCGGCTTACAGTTTCAGGATCTCACCAGTCAATTGATTGCCAGAACTATCAAGCGCGTCAATGGATTAAAAGATTTGCTCGAAGAGCTGGCGAGTCACAGCGATGAGATGGATCCGGAAAACGAGCACAAGGAAATAGCCCAATTCCTGGATGCCATGAGCCATAGCCTGAATGCAGGTAGCCATGCGCTGTCGGGGGGGTTGAGGCGCTCAGTCAACCAGCAAGATATGGGGAGTGGTGAAATTGAACTGTTTTAGTGGTGGCTCAAGTTTATTTACACAGGCTACATTTTTTGTATTAGCAGCCGTTAGATAAATGAGTTTGGTATCAAAAAGTCAGTAATTCAGCAAATGTGTTGGTCGATTTATAACGAAAAGTGAGCAATAAAATGGCAAAAACAATTCTAGCAGTTGATGACTCAGGCTCTCTTCGTCAGATGGTTGCATTCAGTCTTAAAGCTGCCGGGTACGATGTGGTGCAGGCTGTTGATGGGCAAGATGGCTTGAACAAGGCAAAGGAAAAGACTGTAGACCTGGTGCTCACAGACCAGAATATGCCGATTATGGATGGCCTGACGCTGATCAAGAATTTACGTGAACTGGGAAGCTACCAGAAGGTGCCTATATTAATGCTGACGACCGAATCCAGCGATGAAATGAAAGCCAAAGGTAAGGCGGCAGGGGCTAATGGCTGGCTGGTTAAACCTTTTGATCCTAAAAGATTGATTGAAGTGGTGCAAAAGGTGATTGGCTAACTCTTGATCCATTTAAATAAGAATAATAGTGCTAGCGATGTCGACCAATAACGACAAGCTAATAAGGCAAAGCGAACAAAGCAAATCAACAAAAGCAAGAGAGCACGCTGATCTCTCAGCGTCTAGCTTTTAGCGGAGATGGAGTACAACAATGACAGTTGATATGAGTCAGTTTTATGAGGTCTTCTTCGATGAATCCGAAGAGCTGTTGGCGGAAGCTGAACGACTGCTACTTGGCCTGGATATAGAGGACCCTGACAGCGAAGAGCTCAATGCAATTTTTCGCGCAGCCCACTCTATCAAGGGTGGCGCGGCCACCTTTGGTTTTATGGACATGACCGAGATTACCCATGTCCTGGAAAACCTGCTCGATAAAATCCGTAAAAATGAAATGGCCCTGACCAGTGAGCATGTTGACGCGTTTTTGGCGGCTAAAGACGTATTGAAAATGCAACTGGATGGGCACCGACTTGCGACTGAAGTCGATATGGAGCAAGTTGCTGAAATCAAGGTGGTACTCAAATCATTATCGGAAGCAGGGGGCATTGAAATTAAAGCTGCTCCAGTAGCTGCCGCACCAAGCGCACCTGCACCAGTTGTTGCGGCGCCTGTCGTTGAAGCGCCACCCGTTACTGTCGCAGAAACAGTAGCAGATGATGGCCTCAATCACTTCAATATTGCATTGCCGGAAATCCCGGAAAAAGACGTTGCCAACCTGCAGGAAGAGCTCGGCCTGTTGGGTGATGTGAGCTGTAAAAAGCTGGAGAACGGACGCCATGTATTAAGCCTGGTTACAGACTCAACAGAAGCCGACATTATTTCAATCTGCTCATTCATCCTTGAGCCTGAAGATCTGGTGATTACGCTTAATCCAGTTGCATCGAGCACACCTGCAGTTACCGCGACTGTTTCTGATGATGGCCTGAGCCGCTTCAGTATTGCTTTACCGGAGATTTCCGAAAAAGACGTTGCCAACCTGCAGGAAGAGCTCGGTCTGTTGGGCGATGTGAGCCTGACAAAGCTGGACAACGGACGTCATGTATTGAACCTGACTACAGATTCTACGCAAGCCGATATCGTTTCAATTTGCTCATTTGTCGTCGAACCGGAAGACCTGGTGATTACGCTGAATCCTTCAACACCTGCGACAGAGATAGTTGCCAAAGCTTCGGCCAGCACTGAAACAACCCCGGAAAAGACTGCAGGGAAATCCGTGGTAGAAGTGACTGAAGAAGTTGGTTACGGATTGTTTGCAATGCCTGGTGAAGACAAGGTGGAGGAGGGCTATGGCTTCTTCGCGCCATTTACGCCTAACAAGGCTGCCACCCCAGCCAATTTGATCGGCGACGATACTCCCGTATCTGCTGAAGCTGCCGCTGATAGTGCGCCAGTGCCTGTTGCTGCTGCCGTAGTGCCTGAAAAGAAAAACCTTGGACGACGCGAGACAGATAAAGCCCCTGCAAGCGCTGAAACCAGCTCGATCCGGGTAGGTATTGAGAAAGTGGATCAATTGATTAATCTGGTGGGCGAGCTGGTGATCACCCAGGCTATGATAGAACAGCGTATCAGTATGCTCGACCCGATACTCAATGAGCCGTTGATCAATAGCGTGAGCCAGCTCACACGCAATACCCGTGACTTGCAGGAATCTGTGATGTCGATCCGCATGATGCCTATGGATTTCGTGTTTTCGCGCTTTCCAAGAATGGTGCGTGATCTGGCAGCCAAGCTTAATAAAAAGGTTGAGTTTGTCACTATGGGCGCCACTACCGAGCTTGATAAGAGCTTGATTGAGCGCATCGTGGATCCACTCACCCACCTGGTGCGTAATAGTGTGGATCACGGCATCGAAACCCCGGAAAACCGCAAAGCTGCCGGTAAGTCTGAATCTGGACGCTTAACACTTTCTGCAGCCCACAAAGGCGGCAGCATTGTGATTGAAGTGACCGATGATGGCGCCGGGCTTAACCGCGACAAGCTGCTGGCAAAAGCCCAGAAGAATGGCTTGCCTGTAAGTGAGAGCATGAGTGATACCGAAGTGTTCCAGCTTATTTTTGCCCCTGGATTTTCTACCGCAGAAGTCGTCACCGATGTTTCTGGACGTGGCGTAGGCATGGATGTGGTCAAGCGTAATATTGCCGCCATGGGTGGCGCAGTTGAGATTCGCTCGGCACTTGGCTATGGCACCACTATTTCGATTTCCCTGCCGCTCACACTGGCTATTCTCGATGGCATGTCAGTTTCGCTTGGCAAGAGCCTTTATGTTGTGCCGCTTAACCTCATTGTTGAAACCATGCAACCGCGCATGGAAGACATCAAGACGGTGACCGGCCAGGGCCTCATGATCCACGTGCGTGGTGAATACCTGCCGATTATTCCGCTGTACGCGCTATTCAACCAGGATACCGAAATCACGCACCCTACCGAAGGTGTGCTGGTGATACTGGAAGCCGAAGGCAAGAAAGCCGCCTTATTTGTTGATGGCCTGGTAGGACAGCAACAAGTAGTTATCAAGAGCTTGGAAACCAATTTCAAGAAAGTTCAGGGTGTATCGGGAGCAACCATCATGGGTGATGGCTCGGTAGCCTTGATTCTGGACGTGCCAGCCATTATCAAAATGGGGCAATACAACAATACCCAAGGAGTAACGCAATGAGTACAACTGCAGAATACACAAGCAACAGCACATCCAGCGACAACCAGGATTCGAACGAATACCTGACGTTTGTTCTAGGCAGTGAAGCCTACGGCCTTGAGATTCTGAAGGTACAGGAAATTCGCGGCTATGAAGCCGTGACCAAGATCGCCAATACTCCGGACTTCATCAAAGGTGTAGTTAATCTGCGCGGTCTGATTGTGCCAATTGTCGATCTGCGTATCAAATTCAATCTCGGTAATATTGCCTACGATGAATTTACAGTCGTCATTATTCTTAACCTGCGTGGTCGCGTGGTCGGCATGGTGGTAGACGGTGTTTCAGATGTAATGAGCCTGCAGGCCAACCAGATTCGTGCTGTACCAGATATTGTTGCCAGCATTGATACTCGCTTTATTACAGGCCTTGCTACAGTGGAAGAAAAGATGTTTATCCTTGTGGATATTGAGCAATTGATGAACAGCGAAGAAATGGAATTAATGGACAGTGCCGTTGCCCACTAGTTAAATCTAATATTTTTGCAAGACTAATTACCCAATAAGGGGATTTCCATGCTGTCGAATTTATTTAGTTTTTTGCAACCATCAAAGCAGAAATTATTAGCCGAAGAACTGGCTAATATGCGTGGAAAAGTGGCAGCGATCAGTAAAGCCCAAGCTGTGATTGAATTCACGCTGGATGGCAAAGTCATCACGGCGAACGATAACTTTTTAAATATACTGGGCTACAGCCTGAATGAGGCTGTTGGTCAGCATCACAGTATTTTTGTTGAAC
>DATHXC010000001.1:0-1503 GCA_035459965.1 Methylophilaceae bacterium | reverse complement strand
CCGTTTTTACGGTACCGATGGAGGTGAGTTGTGTGCCAGAAGTAACAGCCTTAGTTGTAGTTGTGTTTTCAATTGCCATGATAACCTCCATTAAACTGCCAGATTAGAATATGACTCGCAGAAACTATTCTGCGACATGTTGATCATACTAAGCACGGCAACATGAATTTCCTATAGTACCTTGGTACTAGAGAAGACCCAGTCCGAGGTGGGGATTATCATGGCTTGTTCTGTTTTAAAGATTCGTATTCAAGCGTAAGATTTGAACCTACGGAGATTAAACCCATGAAGAGTCGAATCTTTTTTGCTTATGCAGGATGTGCCGCTGTTTTAGCTTTGGGGACGACTGTCGTATGGGCTGATAGAGGCTTCATCCCACCGGCAACCTCAGACGAGCTACCAAGAAACCATGCTTTATTAACACTTGCGGCCAGTTACGAGGTGGGTGCCGATAACCTGGAAAGCGCATGGCAGGCCGCAATCAATTATTGCGAAGCATCACGATTAGGCAGCATCGAAGCCCAGTATCGTCTAGGAATGCTTTATGCCTTTGGTAAGGGCGTACCGGCCAACAAAACATTTGCTGCAGCACTCTTTTCATTGGCGAGCAATCAAGGTCACACTGAAGCCCAGAATATGCTGGAGACTATCAATCTGACTTCATCGGAGTTGCCCGCTTGTGTGACTAGTGAAGCCTTGCCTGAACGCCCACTACCAATCGTTTACGATAACAAGAATGGCCACACCAATATTGAACACCGGCTTGCTATTTTGCCTGATGCCAAACGGTGGATTATTGATCTGGTCGATACGTTGGCGGCTTGGTATAACATCGACCCAAAACTTGTGCTGGCGATTATTGCCGTTGAGTCTAACTTTGAAGTCAAAGCCCGATCGCCGAAAGCCGCAATGGGGTTGATGCAGTTGATTCCGGGTACAGCGGAGCGTTTCAATATCAAGAATGCTTTTGATGCTACGCAGAATATCAAAGGCGGGATCAGATATTTGCGCTGGCTGCTGTCCTATTACCATGGCAATATTGCATTGGTCGCAGCCGCTTACAACGCCGGCGAAAAGGCTGTTGACCGACACCTAGGCGTGCCACCTTACCCCGAAACCAAAAAGTATGTGCAGCGCGTGCTGGAACTATATCAGCGTCAATCTCATCCTTACGATGAGAACATTACGGTACCTTCTCCGATTATTACACGGCCAGGTTGATTCAGGGGTGACATCATTTTCTAACGCTCCCGCATGGCATCGTACTTGGCCTTGAAGATGGGCTTGAGCAGATAGTTCAGGATGGTTTTCTTGCCTGTGCGGATGTGCACAGTAGCCACCATGCCCGGCATGATTGGCAGACTCTTGTTGCTGGCGTTGAATTTAGCAGATTTTGTCCGCACCCGCACGATGTAGAAACTCTCGGTCTTGTCACCTTTTTCGGTAGTAATAGTATCGGCGGTGATGTTTTCTACCTGGGCATCAAGGCCACCATAGACCGAG